>NZ_JAGGPS010000023.1 GCF_018613725.1 Hymenobacter sp. ISL-91 | reverse complement strand
CAAACACGCCTCATTTCGACCCCTTGGCCTATCGACAGCGACACCACATTGAGCAGACGTTCAGCAAGATAAAGCAATTTAGACGCTTAGCCACACGCTACGATAAGCTAGACCGCACGTTTGACTCCTTTATCTGTCTGCGAGTTATGACGCTTTACCTTAATTGAGAACAGCTCCTAGAATAAATTGCCAGCATTGCTCAGGCTGCTGTTCTTCGATGGTAGCCAGAACCCGGTTGAAGCTGTGGAGTAGTTTACTCATCTCTCCAATATCCATCCCCTGCTGAAGCAAACCGGGGAATTTCTCCAGACCGGTTTGGAAACGGCCGGCACGTTTCCGGCGGTCAACCGGGTTCAGGGCCGTTATTGCATCGTACTCCAGCTGTCCGAGAATCAGCAGTGTCATCATGACGCTGTATGCACCACAGGCGCCATCGGCAGAGCCTTGGCGTAAATGCACGGCCTGCAGGATGTTGTTCTGAACAGATACTGCACCAGCGGTGGTGAGAAGCACCTGAGAAATAAGTTGATACTGCATATTAGCCCAGGCGACTCAATATGAACGAAGCTGGCAGCCCACCACTATGACTCTGATAGTGGAATGGGCCTTGGTATCGAAAGCCTGATGCTGTAAATTCTTTTTTACTGCGGCGGAAGAATACCAACAACTCATGGCCATCACGCTCATGCTCAATTATAGGTTTATCAGTCCTGCCGCTAAGTTGGCCCTGCCACTGAAGCATATCCCCTTCCAGCCTATCATAGTATGGTGTGGCTGCTGCCGTTTTCTCTTCGGTGATGAAAAGCCAAATGGATTTTGAGCCTTTTGGACGGAACACACCAGTGTTAATTGTCGCATCCGATATATTGAATAGCTGCCGTAAGTCGTGTCTTGTATAAACTTGACCAGGGACCAAAACTTGCGATGTGTAGAGCGGAATCGAAGGCATGAATGGATATAAATGGTGGAATGGGGTTTAGCAGAGGCATGTTAGTGCAACATGGCCGACAAGATTACACCGCAGCGCCGCAGTTACAACATGTCGCGCATTCGAAGCAAGGATACTAGGCCTGAAATAACAGTGCGCAATTGGTTGCACAGCCAAGGGATGCAGTTTAGGGTACATCGTGACGATTTGCCTGGCAAGCCTGATATTGTGCTGCCCCGCTATCAAACGGTGGTGCTGGTACATAGGTGTTTCTGGTATGGTCACGAGGGTCTACCGTGTTTCAAGGTACCCTCATCTCACATAGACTGGTGGCAGAAAAAGACAGGGTGAAATAAAGTACGGGATTGGCAGCATCAACGATAGTTGGAACAACTAGGGTGGCGCGTGATAGTGTTATGAGAGTGCGGGTTACGAAAAGCGACTGAGCGTGAACAACGGCTTATTATGTTGACAAAAGACATTTTATATGACTACCCCGCAGACTCTGTGCTATTGGAGTAAGGAGAAAATTGGCTTTACTTAGCCTTGCGAAGCTCTATCAGCTATGCAGTAAGCTATTTATATGACTTATAACGACTGGAATAACCTGCTGGGTGACCGGCTTTTTAAAGCCAAGAGGGCTCAGCAGGAGGTGTTCCTGTTCCTAAACGCCGAGCAAGTGACTGAGGCCGGCCGAAATATGGCGGCTAAAGTGCCGGATGCGTTCGACTACGATGAAGAAGAAGGGGAGACGTTGACCGATGAAATTATCTGGCGAAGCTTCTTGACCTGCATGCGGAACGGCCCGCCGGGGTCCGGTAGCCGCGGGGTAGGCCTATTGCAGCGCGCATACAACTGTTATTCTAATTGGCAGCGGCTGTGTGAAGCAGGGGAAACCCTTGGCTCGCGTGTACTACGTCAAAGTGGAGAAGTATATCAGGTGCGTTATCCGGTGCACTTGTCCTATTTGCTGTTGTTTACAATGCCATTTGGAGGTGATGTTGAGCTGGCCAACACTAGAGGATACTACAAGTCCTTAAATAAATGGTTGCATGATAACGACTTGATTCCTACCAAAGCGCCGCTTAATACGCCTGATTTCAGCGCCCTAGGCGTGGGGAATGGGGCAGGGTGGCGAGCAATGTGGCAGAGCGTGGGAGCTTGGACTCTTGACGAGTGTAAAAGTCAGTTGGGGGAGGTTCATAATCGGGCAAATAACTGGCCTAACTGGCCGTATGTAGGCTGGCCATTGGCGCAGTGCTTGCTTCAGCCTGCCACCTTAAGCAGATTACCACTGTTTTTTGGGCGTTACAATCTACTGCCCGGCTCGACAGTGACGAATGAAAGACTGCGGGCCTTACTAATAGCGGACAATACTAGCGGCTTGGAATTGCCCCATGCCACCCGCCAGGAGCTACAGAAGGACAGTGAGTTGGGCCAGGCGGTTGTGGATATGGTTCAAAATGTATTCAGCCTCTGGACAGGTAGCACTAACCGGCGTGAACGTGTGCGCTATTCGTGGAACAGAACAGAGCAGGTGGAGCACCGCGGGAAGACTTACGCTAGCTTACTTCCCTTTCTACCCCTACACATCTGTGAAACTGAAGACTTGACTTGGTACTTCAGGTTACACATTAAAACAGCGCTACCAGAGGAACTGGTTTTGACGGGCCCCGGAGTAAAACAATTGGCTGTTCAGCCGGAAACTAATGAATGGTCGCAAGAAATACCCGGGATATTGGCCAGCAGCCAGGCTCAGATTTATCAAGACACTGTTAATGACTGGCAAGCTGTAGCACAACTGGGGGAAATCCAGGTGTTCATACCCGGAGGGAGGTATGGGTTCTACCAATATTGGGCGCCCATCAAGGCCTTGGAGCACGGAACAGAAATGCTACTCTTATGTCGAGAGAACAGGGCAGCTATGATTGAGCACTGGGGAAAAAACTTTGGCCCTTCGAATTTTGCAGACTGGTCACATTTTAACAACCTGCCCGCTGGATATTGTCTGTTTTGGTTAGCAGACTTGCCAGCTGATGCGGCAGGGCTGCCTGGGGTTGAAGCGGCAACTGAGTCACTTATTTCGGTAGAAGGTGGGCTAGATTTTGGTCACAGAACTTATTTGGACGAGTTGCCACCGTCTTTCCGAGTCATAAATGGGAAATCTAATTGGCGACTTGCGTTGATTTATGGCGATGGGGGTGAGTCATTGACTTTATTACCGGATGCAAAAGACAAGGGCTTGTGGCATTTGCCAGCTGGAGTCCGTGTAGGGTCCCGGTTTAGCATAGTTATAGAGGGGGAAGCCAACACTAACAACTTATCATACGGCCTTAAGTCGGGTGTGCTTCCAACCCATTGTACTGCTCCTTCGCGTGGGCGCTTTGGGCAGATAGTTGACCCACAGAATGCAGAAATTTATTACGATGGTAGCTGTCTGGGAGGCAATTCAGTGCTGTTGCACCAATTGCATCAGAGACAAACCGGCTACGTCTATCATTTTACTCCATCCTTATAGCACTGCCATTCATTGAACACTTCTACCTTAAGTAACGACACTCTTCTACACTACCTCACCACTGCCGGTAAGTTGGACAACCGGGCCTTCGGTGACGCTTTTCAAGCGTTACACGATAACCGTCGACGTACTGCAGCCAATCTCGACAACCACGTTGCACCTGATGTGGCTGACCGGCGTGCGTCAATGCGCCTGTACGGACAGTTGGGATTTGGTGACTACGATGCTGCACGTGGGATGCTGCGTGTTCAGCCACCAATAATGATGCTGTTACCTATTGCACAGGGTAAGGGCCGGCGGATGCTGTTAACTGGTGGGCGCACGCGGGAATTCCTAAACAAAATAAAGCGGGCAGCGCCGAGATTTAAGGTTAGCGTTGACGTGTGCGAACAGCACACAACCAATAGCCGCTTGCTTCTGCCAGACCGGGTTGAATTAACTTCAGGAGGTAATCACTCGGATGGATTTGGGTTAGTAAATCTTCGCCAGCTAGCGTTACACTGCGATATCAAGTTTTGCACCGATTTGTTGCAAGCTGGGCTGTTATCCTTTTCTGTCGGGCTTGAGGATTACCGGGGCTCTTTGCAGCCTTATACCGAGGAGCTACCAGATGGATGGAAGCAGACTTGGTTTGACCCCATGACTCTAAGCTGGCTGCCTGGACCTGGAAACAAGGATTTCGGACTCGTTGAATTCGAGTTTACTGTTTACAAAAAACAATGCTACCTATGGCAGGATGGGCAGGCTTATTCAGTTGACAAAAGCTGGGGCAGGTATCTGGTGCTAGCAAAAGCTGGGAAAAACATCTTGCTGCATAGTCAGAGCCAGCACTTGCTGGCGGTTCCTGCTTCGACCCCCTTTCCAGAGTTGGTTGCACGGGCAGCTGCTTTGCTCAGTGGATGTGCACCAGAGCGGCGAAAAATTGATGACGGCGGAGTTTTGCGGAGGTATAACATCTACCAAACGCCAGAGTCCTACACGATGCTTTACAACAAATTACCAGGCCTGCTGGGTCAAAAAATTATTAACGTAGCCTCCCTGTAACCCCTTCTACCATGACTGACCCGATAGGTTCATTTGATACCATTCGCGATAACTTCATTCGCTACGTTGAAACAGCATTCCGCACCAAATTCGACGCCGCAGGAGATATAGAGGACCAGCGTAATGACCTGCTCAACAAAGACAGGGTGCTCTACAGGCAGCCATGGGCTGAGCCATTACCAGAATACAAAAGCAGTAATAAGAATGTGGCGGCTCTGGAAGCTGCCAACTTGCCTGGCATGAACGCCGAACAGCAAAAGCTGTTCAAAGGCATGATACAGGCGGGGCTAATAGACAACCCTGAAATTGAGTTGTATGAGCACCAAGTAGTGATGCTGCGTGAAGCACTGCTTGACAAAAATTGTGTTATTACTTCAGGTACAGGTTCGGGGAAAACAGAGTCGTTTCTGTTGCCCTTATTAGCGCAGCTCACTAAAGAGTTTGCTAAGTGGAAAGCACCTGATACAATGTCCGACAGTGCAAAGAATTGGTGGTCGGGGCCGCATGAATTAACCAAGGACAGTGAGGTAGTTGATAAGAAGAGAACTTCCGGCAGCGGGTTGAAAAAGGCAGCGCAGCAGCGGGGCCATGAGGACCGGAAAGCTGCAGTGCGGGCTATGATTTTATACCCGATGAACGCACTGGTAGAGGACCAGATGACACGTTTGCGTCGGGCACTTGATTCTGAAGATGCGAGAACGTGGTTTAAAACAAATCTTGGTGGAAACCGCATTCACTTCGGCCGGTATACGGGGGCTACGCCAGTAGCTGGCGCGCTATTACAACCTGGTAAGAAAGATGGTGAGCTAAAAATCAAAACAGCCAAAGTACAGGAGTTACGTGAGCAATTGCAGCAAGTAAGCAGAGATGCTGAGGCCATTGCTAAGTTCATCAGCAGGCCTGAGAATGCAGATAGGAGCAAAGAGTTGACAGCTTTCTTTCCTCAATTGGATGGGGCTGAAATGCGAAGCCGCTTCGATATGCAAGATTCGCCCCCGGATATTCTTATTACTAACTATTCAATGCTCAGCGTAATGCTGATGCGAAACTTGGATAGCCCAATTTTTGAAAAGACTAAAGCGTGGCTACAAGATGATGAAAGCCACCTTTTTCATTTAGTTGTTGACGAACTCCACTTATACCGTGGCACGGCTGGGACCGAAGTATCTTATCTTCTCCGGTTGGTACTAGACCGGTTGGGTTTGAGCCCTACCCATCCGCAATTGCGCATTCTGGCTAGCAGTGCTTCCCTAGAAACGGAGGGAAAAGAGGGAGAGGCGAGCCGACAGTTTCTGGAGGATTTTTTCGGGGTCCCTCAACAGAAAGACGGCACTGAAGCATTTCGTATCATCAAGGGGCAAGAAATCGAAGTTGACCCTGTGGACGCTAACAGTGGCCCTTTGCCACTCACACCATTTATACAACTGGCTACAGCGTGGGGGGGCTCTATTAGTGCGCTAGATGTAGCTGCTGCAGATGCTGCAGTCGAGCTAAACAAGCACTGCAAACGGCCTTATACACCAATTGCTGCAGGCGCGGGATTAGCTGCGCTCGCCACAGTGTTATTCTCGGACGAACTTAAGTTGCGGGAGCGTCTTTATGCAGCCTGCAGAGTTAAAGACGAGGTAACAAAACGGGCCAAGATTAGAGCAGTGCCGGTATTGCCTGCTAATGATAAACTGGCACCTGGCTTTCAGCACTTAGGTGTTAGCATATTTGGCACAGGGCAGGACGCGAAGGAGCTACGGGCAGCTGTGCGCGGGTTATTTATTGCCCGGGGAGTGTTAGAAGATGCGGCATACAAAACGCCAGAAGTAAAAGCCGCAGAGAAAGCAGCCAAGTTGAAAAAAAGGGGGCTGCCACGTTTCCGTTTTCACTTCTTTTTCCGCAACATTGAAGGACTATGGGTAGGACTACCTGGGGACAAAGACCTAGAACCTGCCCCGAATGGCAAAATGGTGCGGAAGCCATTTGGTGAGCTGTTACCGCACACAAAATTGCGGACTGACAAAGGCCAGCATGTACTGGAAGGACTTTACTGTGATAGTTGCGGAACCGTATTCTATGGTGGAGCGCGACTTCACTGGAATGTGCCTGGTAATGGCGGTAAAGGAAACACGTTCCAAATGCTCTCTGTCAGCCCGGACATTGAAGGGATACCAGAAAAATCAGCCGAAACCCTAGTTGAGCGTAGGACCTATGCAGATTACGCGGTGTTTTGGCCAACTGGGGCTCAGGACTTTGTAAACCACGAACGGAGTAATGAAACCTGGCAGAAGGGTAAATGGACGCAACCAGGTGTCAAAAAGGATAAAACTGATAATGATTCGAAGTGGGTAAAGGCCCGCATTGAAAGTCGCACTGGCCGAGTGGAGGTTTTGGGTGATGCCACACCTGCGGCAACCGAAGGCAGTGGCCCGGACTGGATACCTGGCTGGGTCTTCTGCGCAGAATCCAAGGTGCCGGATGCTGGCCAGCATCTGCGCGCCATGCCGGCGGTGTGTCCGGGCTGTGGGGCTAACCATGAACTAGGAAAGCGTCGGATAAGCTCGGTTCGCGGATTCAGAACAGGTTTTGGGCAAACCAGCCAAACTTTCGCTAAGGAACTATTACTGCAGTTGCCTCCAGGTGCGGACAGCCGTAAGCTCGTAGTGTTCTCAGATAGCCGGGATGATGCGGCTCAAGTAGCTAATGGCATTGAGCGTAACCATTACGGCGACCTTCTAAGGGAGCTGCTAACTGGTTACCTACAGCAAGAGGTGCTGGGTGGCGCTACGCTTGTGCAGCAGATGAGAGCTGGGGCTTTAACTGATGAGCAAAAGAAGGCGCTGAAGGGGAGTAATGCTAGTTTATATGATGTAGTAGAAAGCCTGATAAAACGAGCTGCTGATATAAATAGTACCAACAAGGTTGACCGCAAGGCGGCTGAAAAGGCACAAATGGAGCTGGATGCGTTTAGTCAGCGGACAGTAGCCATCCGTTCTTTAACTGAAGGCCTTGATGACGAAGGAGGAGGCGCTTTGCTGCACCTGTTTCTAAAAGCGGGTGTCAATCCTGGAGGTAATGACTTGAAGGTTCAATACCTGGATGGACAAGACCGTCAGAAGCCCTGGTATCGTGGAGTAAGCTACGACGACCCCGAACAGCCCATTTGGAATGGGACTAATTTGGGCTTTGCGGATGACATAAGCAAAGGGCTAAGCGACCGGTTGGCTGAGCTGCTATTCCGCCGACTGTTTTATTCGCTTGAAGCGTCTGGCTTGGGAACTGCAGTGGTGCGTCCTGTACCGGCTGCGTTGCACGGATTGCCTAGTCCTCTGCACAAAGTTGTTGATGAGCTTCTTAGCGCTGTCGTACGCATTCTAGGTGACAAATACCGCTATACTACCAGCGAGTACAAGAGTGAAAATGCGTTGCAGCAGCCGGATAATTTCCCGGGTGCGGTGAAGAAATACTTGAAACAGGTAGCTATTGTGCATTGTGGGGACGAGACAGAGTGGAAAGCAATAGGTGACTGGGTGCGCAAGCAACTGAGGACAGCAGTAAATGGCCAGTTTCCAATAGATGAATTCGGAAATGTGGAGGTGAACAATCTGTGGCTGCGGGCTGCTGCTGGCACTGACCCCGTGTGGGAATGCAAAAAGTGTCACCGTCGGCACTTGCACCGTGCGGCAGGCGTCTGCACAGGCTGCAGGACGCCACTGGAGCAAAAACCGCAGAAAGAGTGCAAGGACTTGTGGGAGAAAAACTACCTGGCCTATCATGCGGCACTGCACCCTCGGGCAGCAATTAGATTGCACTGCGAGGAGCTAACAGGACAGACGGACAATCAATTTGAGCGGCAGCGGCATTTCCGCAACGTGATTTTGGAGGAGGAGGGCCCTGACCTGGTGCGGCAGATAGACTTGTTAAGTGTGACTACAACCCTGGAGGTTGGAGTAGATATTGGGGCATTGCAAGCTGTGATGCTAGCAAACATGCCTCCGCAACGCTTTAATTACCAGCAGCGTGTGGGCCGGGCGGGTCGCCGAGGGCAAGCCTATTCAGTAGCATTTACGTTTTGCCGCGGCCGCAGCCACGACGAATTTTACTTTGCCAATCCGCACAAGATTACAGGCGATGATGCACCAACGCCATTTTTGGCTGTAAATCAGGCTAGAATTCTAAAGCGAGTGTTGGCTAAAGCTGCTTTGCGCCAAGCTTTCAGTGAAGCAGGTGCTGTTAAAGGGGAGGTCCACGGTGAGTTCGGCACCGAAGAGGATTGGCTACCTAAATACTATAAAGGGGTTAAGAGCTGGTTAGAGGAAGATGGAAGGACATGGGCAGAGGACATCCTTGAGGTAATGACCGGTCCTAAAAACAGTGAGCTTATACCCGAGCTAGTTGATTGGGTGGCCGACACCGAAAAAGGGCTACTGGCAGAGGTAGTGCGTGTAATGAAGGGCACGACACCAGGTAGTGATACTGGCGATAAGCTTGCTCAGGGAGGAGTGTTGCCTATGTTTGGAATGCCCACCACGGTGCGCAACCTGCATTTGGGGGCACGCCGCCAGGGGGGTAAATGGCAGTTTCCTATTATTGATAGGCAACTAGATATGGCCATTTATGAGTTTGCGCCAGGGGCACAGAAACTGAAGGATAAATTCTATTATACAGCCAACGGTTTTACTTCCGAACTTAAAACGAAGCGAAAAAGCAACGCGATGGTTGTTGCGAACCGGGATGAACATCCCTTCACGCTGCGTCGGTGGATGCGAACTTGTCCAGTTTGCCGTTCAACTGAGACTATTCACCGTGATAACCCTGCACAACCCGAGCTGCCACCTGACCCTAAGTGTGGAAAGTGCGGTGAGATACTCGAAGCTGCGGGAGGCGAAGAGGTTAGTCCTCATATTTTTGAGATTGTTTCTCCGCGTGCCTTCCGTACCAATTATAGCGCGGGTAAAGATGAGCGGGCTGATTCTGACTCACATGCCCAACGTCCTCCGCTTTTGACAGAGCATGGCGAAGACAGCAAGGACGATACCCCCCTTGATTTAGGTAGTGGTAAGGCAGTGCTATCGGATGCCGATATTGCTTGGCGCCTAAACAAAGGACCCCGTGAAGCGTTGTTCGGCGGTAGTTTAAAGGATAGTTACGTTGAGCGCGAGCTTCCAGGGGCGAAGCCGACATGGACTACAAAACAGTGGATTGCGGACGAGGCAGGAACTGACCGTGTAGCACTCGCCGCAAACAAAAAGACTGAGATTCTGCGACTGCATCCATCAAGTGTATCGCTGGGACTGAACCTGGATATGGAACGAGCCAATGGTTCGCTAAAGGATGGGGTTAAGGCTGCCTATTATGCCGCTGCTTTCCTCCTGCAGCGCTCTATTGCTGATAAGCTGGATATTGAGCCGGAAGAAATTGAAATTGGCGGTATTACGCAAGTATCACTGGCCGATGTGAAGCGTGAAGGCCGAATGGTAGGGCAGTTGGTTCTAAGCGATGCTCTGCCTAATGGTTCTGGATTTGTGCGGCGGTTATTTAATAGCCTTGACCCGGAAGGGGAGGATTTGATGGCTGATATTTTAGGGGCTGCACAGGTCGATACATACTTGGGCAATATCCATAGCACCGCGCACCGTGAGGCGTGCAAAAGTGCCTGCTATAATTGCTTGATGGGCTACCGTAACATGAGCTACCATGCGCTGCTAGACTGGCGGCTGGCGGTGGCACTACTGCGGGTAATGCATGAACCAGGTTATCAGGTGGGGACCGATGGAAAGTTTGATACCCCTGAACTAGAAGGCTGGCTAAGTACTGCAAAGGAGCTGTTAAGCGAAATGGGTACTAGTTTCTTTGCTACGCCGGGTGCTTTGGCTGAGGTACAGGAACTAACGGCAAAGGGTGTCGCCTTGCCAGTACTTGCATGGGGGCCAAATAAGAAGAACTTGGCGCTAGTCGTACATCCTTTCTGGGACCTGGAGCGGTCGGAGGAGAAGAGCTGGTTAACTGAAATATTGGCATTAGCTCAGCGGCAAGCGCTAGCAAATGGCGGACAGGTACAGTTTCTCGACTCCTTCAACTTAGCCCGCCGGATGGGCAAGTGTTATGAATGGCTGCGTGGCAAGAACAAGGCTGGGAGCATCTATAACCAGCTCACGTAATGGCTGTCGTTGTC
The DNA here is from genome assembly GCF_018613725.1 of Hymenobacter sp. ISL-91. Taxonomy (GTDB): domain Bacteria; phylum Bacteroidota; class Bacteroidia; order Cytophagales; family Hymenobacteraceae; genus Hymenobacter. The sequence continues at coordinate 22,409 of NZ_JAGGPS010000023.1, read as the reverse complement.
GAGCCATTGGTAACGCTTTCGCCGAGCCAGTATGGGCGGCTGCTACGTTGCCCGTATCAGGTGCTGCTTGAAAAGTCCGCTGAAGGGAAAGCCATCCAGGCATTGCCTGGCCGGGGGGCTGGCGGCGCCGGTCCCATAGGCACAATCATTCATGGGGTATTGGAACAAGCAAACCTCACCGGAATCATGGACGAGGCTGGCTTTGAGGCAGCATGGCAACAGCAATTAGTGGCGCAGGAAGCTCAACTGGTAAAAAAACATCAGGAGCACCTTGTACCTCTAGCATACAGAGCACGCAACTATGCTGTCAGAAAATTGCTGCTGCAGTGGCTTATAGTCGGCAAAAAGCCAACTTTAAGAGATGGTGAATCCGCGGGTTCTCCGGTGGGCGCTGAGAAAAAATTGACTGACAGCACTGGGGTAGTCAGTGGAACGGCTGACCTAATCCGGCGCCAGTCTACAGGGGATTTAGAGGTACTTGATTACAAGACCGGCGGCATCATGGAGGCGGCTGTCAGCGAAACCAGTGCGCCCCAAGTGAAGCAGGGGTACGTGCTGCAACTACGGCTCTATGCAGCTTTGCTACATGAGCAGGCTGGAGAGTGGCCTACGCGGTTGGTAATTGCTGATTTGGCTGGGGGCGAACATGAGGTGTCCTTCACGCGAGAGCAGTGCACAGAGGTGCTCGAATCAGCCCTCGGTTTGCACAAGCAGGTAAATCTTGCAGTGATAGACGGTAAAGCTAATGAACTTGCCAAGCCAGCGGCTGATGTATGTCCGCTATGTGCCATGCGTCCTCTTTGTGAGCCTTACGCCGAATGGTTGATTGGACAAAATGGCGCGTAAAATACCAGGCGCGAGGCTTTACAATCAATGTCGGCACCCGTACTTTTACCTTAATAAGGACATTGTAGCAAAGCTGCGCTACGCTACTTCTACCCATCCATGGTTGCTATTCCCGAACTAACAACAGTTGCTCAGCAAGTTCCCTTGCTGTCTTTCTTCACAGGAGGCGGCCTGCTGGATATGGGTTTCGAGGAGGCCGGCTTTCCCGTGGTTTGGACAAATGAGGTTGACCCTGCTTTTGCCTCACTTTATTCAGCCGGAATAACTTCCTGGCGTAAGCATAAGAATCCAGCCGCTAAGCTAACTCAGATATCGCACGTCGGGAGCATGCGGGACATCGACGATGATGGCCTTATTAAGCAAGTATTCCCCAAAGGCACGCCCAAATACTTCGGAATAATAGGTGGGCCTCCATGCCAAGATTTTAGCATTGCCGGCAAGCGAGTGGGGATTGAAGGGGACCGTGGCAGCCTAAGCCACGACTATTGCCTACGAATTGACCACATGCAGCCGACGTTTTTCATTTTTGAGAACGTGGCGGGACTGCTGCAGAAAAAGCACAAGGCTGAGTTCGATAAAATGCGGGAGTTTCTAAGTCAGCGTTATTTGACCGACTTTGCCCGGTTGAACTCATTAGATTACGGGGTACCTCAGAGCCGGGAGCGGTTGTTTATGATTGGTATCCGGCGTGACCTAATAAAGGCTCCAGTGGCTGGACTTGGTCTTTTCCTGCCACATGTGCCTAAAACCGGGTGGGCTGAATGGCATAAGGAGTACACGCATGCTAATGCGCGTACTGCTTATCAGTGGCCTACTTCAGAACCGCTAGGGACTACTCCAGAAGCGCCCACCTGCCAGAAACAACTGGACTTGTGCGTGAATAAGTGCCTGGTGCCCGAGGCAGAGGAAGCGATTGTAGCTAATGCGAAAGACCGGTTCAATCTGTTTTCCAAAAAGCCAATGGCAACGCCAGAAGGTCTGGTCTCCAACCGTTCTTTTAAGAAGCTGCATCGTTACAGATACAGCCCAACAGCCTGCTACGGTAACAATGAGGTGCATTTGCACCCTTGGGAAAACAAAAGGTTGTCGGTCCGGGAGGTGCTTAGAATTCAAGGTGTAGCAGATAGCTACGTATTGCCCGAAGGAGCTCCCCTAAGTGCTAAATTCAAGATGATTGGTAACGGTGTGCCTGTTCCACTGGCAAATGGAGTAGCCAGAACCGTTGTGCGGTTACTACATGACTACTGCGGGTTAGGCGTTGAGACACCCATGGCCACGATGCAAAAACGGCGAGTTGTTGCTACAACAGCACTACCGATGAGGCCCGTAGCTGTTTGCTAAGTGAATATAATATCACTCCTGAATCCGTAATGCGGGCATTATAACTTGCTGCTTACAATAGTAGCCTGTCGAGTACGCTGACGCATCAATGCTGAATATTTCTTACGTCCCTGCTCAATGAAGCCGGGCGCGGCGGTGGCGTCGAAAAGCCAGACCGCATGCGGGACCTTCTTCTGCACACCGATAATAAGGAAGCGGTCGGCCTGCAGCGCATCGAGGTAGAAGGCGGCCTGGCGGTCGTAGTCGTACTGCTCAATGGTGGCCAGAAACTGCGCCTCGTCGCGGCAGCTGGTAGTTTTGAAGTCAATCAGGGTAAGGCGGCGGCCGGCGGGGCTGCGGACGAGTAGGTCAGGGCGCACTTTCACTAACAGGCCGGTTTCGGTGTGCGTGGCGGTATGGGTGAGCTCAGGGATGCCACGATATAGCAGGTCGCGACAGTAGCGTTGGCGGCGTACCTGGCGGGCCAGAGCTTCGAGCTGCCCCCATGGGCAACGGTCGGCGGTGCGGGCGTAGGTGGCTGGCTCCAGAGTGGCGGCGTGGAAGGCCGTGCCGTAGGCCAGGGCCTGAGGGTTAGGGGCGCGGAGCTGGCCCAGCACCTGCGCTTTCAGATTGGAGAGGTCGGTATTACTGATGGCCGGCAGGGCGCGGTGCTGCTCCTGGGTGAGGCCGGGGTGGGCTTGCAGATTATGGAACATGGCAGTATGTCAAATAGGGTTAGCGGATGATGGCCAGGCGCTGTGAGTCACTGACCCGATGCAGCCAGACGTGGGCGCCGCCACAGCCGACCAGATAGGCGGGCCCGGGGAAGAGCCGGCGTACATCGGGGGCCAGGTCGCGCAGGTCGGGCCGGGGTTGGGCAGTGGCCAGCGTTTCGGTGAGCCTGGCCAGTAAGGCAGCCTCGGCTTCGTCGTGGGGTGGCTGCTCGATGAGCAGCCGGGGCGGGGCGGTGGTGGTATCCATAATGGAAGTGAGAAAGTGAACGGGTAGCCGGATGGCCCCCACGGCTGGTACCGCGGGGGCCGGGCACTAGGCGGCCTGAGGCAGGACAGCGGGCTCCGGGCTGCCGGGGGTGCTATTGACTGCCGCCGACGTATCCCCGCCGGGCACGGTGTAGCCGTGCTGAATCCGCATGTCGGCCGCGCCGGTGTAGGTTTCAGCCCGCCAGATAGGGAAGTCCTGGGCGAAGTCGCGGCGGGCTACTACCTCGGATAGCTCGGCGGGCTCGTAGCTGAACTCGGCCAGATAGTAGGTGGCCTTTTTGCCCTCCTTGGTCGTTTCCTTCTTCACGGCCCGCACATGGACCACTACATCGGCCAGCGTGAGCTCGTCGTAGAACAGCGGCTCGATGAGACGATACAGGTTCTCGACGCTGTAGCCATGGAAGAGTACGGCGCATACGGCGCCCTTATCATCGGCGTAGAACAGCTCGGCCCAGAGCTTGCGGCCCATGTTGAGGATGTCGTCGGAGAAGATGCGCCAAGCCAAGGGAATGAAGCTGAGCGCGGGGCCCAGCTGGGTCTGGCCGTTGATGTTGAACTGGCCGGCCTTGGCATCGAAACGAATCTGGCGGGGGTGGCCGGGCAGGTACCGGAAGCGGCTGTTTTCGGTCAGCTCGCCGGTGGCCTCGTCGAGCGTGGCCGTCAGGTAGGCACGGCTCGGGGCCGGCGTGGTGGTAAGGGCGGCTACGGCGGTGGACGTAACGGCAGGGGCTTTGGAGGTTTTGGTGGCGGTTGCCATAATGCAGAGGGTAAGAGGGTGAGAAAAAGCGGGGCCCGTTGGCGGCCGGCCCCGACGCCGTAAGTGGGCTATTTAAATTGCTTATCGTGACAGAGCAGGGCGCGGCCGACGATGGAATCCTGGCCGCGGGCGGCGGGCTGATACTTGTACCAGAGGTAGGTAGCCAGCAGGTTGAGGTAGGCGGGGTTGCGGAACTTGCCTTCCTCGTCGATGATGAGGATGAGCTCGTCCGAGAGGCGCACGACTTCGACGGTCCGGCAGTCGAGCAATTGGTATAGCTCGGCCAGCCGGAAGCTGCGGCCGTTGGCGGGGCTGGTGGGCTGCGGGCTGGCGCTGTGCGGGTCGAGCAGCTGGGGCTGATAAGTGGTAGCGGTGGCAGGCATAGTAGTGGGGAGTTATGGCCCGCGCCGCCGAGGGGGCGCGGGCCGGTGGCTACTGATTGAGAGTTGAGGCGGCGGCCAGCGCGGCACAGGCGGCCAGCAGCGGCTGCATGAAGGGTTCGGCGAATAGCGGCCGGGCGTACAGGGCCTCGGCGCGGGCCTGCAGGGCCGCCAGCTTATTGAGGAACTGTGCCTGCTGGTGGGCAGCCTCGCCGGTATGGTAGCGGGCCACGGCGGTTTGCTGGTAGCAGCTGCCGCCCGGCTCGCGCTGCTCGCGCACTACGGCCCAGCCGGGGGCCACGGCATACAGGGCCACGGCCCGGTAGTAGCAGCCCGCCCCGACCGGGGCGGGCGCTACGGAAGTGGGCAGGCTATGCACGGCGCGAACCGGAAACGACGGGCCGGTGGCGGCGGGCGCGGGCGGCAAAGCCGGACCGGGGCAGCGGGGCGCCAGAGAAGGCAGCGGCCGCCTTGCGAAGGGCCCGGGCGGCGTGAACGACCACCAGCGCGGCCGTGAGGCTGGGGTGGGGCTGGACTGCGACGAAGGTGCGCACGGCGGCGGCTACGGCCTCGAAGGGGCACAGCGCCTGCCCCAGGTGGCAAAGCCCGGCTACGTGGTAGGAAACGGAATACTGGGTGCGGGCGAAGCCATCCGGAGCGAGGTAGTGGCTGATGGTGGCGAAGTGCGAGGCGGCGGGGCCGGCCCACGCGGCAGCGGCAAGCTGCGAGAGTTGCAAAGCAGTGAACATGGCTGTAGTTGTTAGCCGTGGGTGCCCCGCGCCGTAGGCCTCCGGATAGGGCGGGCAGCCGGGCCTTTCCCGACTTACTACCCTAATATACAAACTAAATGATTATAAATCTAACAAAGTGTAACATATGATTGTGCAAAATTCGGGCATTCAAATGGCCGGGGTAACTACCTAAAGTGCAATTCGTTGCAGGGCATGACCGGGTGTGGCCGACTGAACAAGACCTTGATGCCTTTTCAGCCGGGGTTTGGGGGCGGCCAGCCCCCAATGGACACCCGGCGGAGCCGGCCTTATGAGGGAGTAGCGGCCGACCAGCGGGAGGTGGCGGAGCCCGAGGTTGATGACCGGGCGTCAGCCGGGGCATGATGGCGGGGGTTTGGGGTACTCCCCAATGAGACTATCCGCGAAGCGGGCCTTATTATTTGGCCTGCGTGGCCTGAACGCAGACTTTACCGGCAGGGGGCAGGCTTTTTCTGCCTGTGGCCTGCGGCCTAATCAGGGGGGTGCGGACGGGTGGCGCGGGGCCTTTTTGGGGGCCCGGGCGGCCCGGCAGCGGTGCGGTGGGTGGGCGTTGGGGTGTTTCCGGGGGTGCCGGAGATGCTTTAGAATCGGTGCGGTGGGGAGAGGGGCGGGCCGACGCGGCAATGACCGGAATGACCAGAGCAGAGCAAGCGGAGGGCATGAGGAGCGCAGGTACGAAGCGACGAATGGCCATAGCGTAGCGTTGCGGCGGGAGAGCAGGGAATGAACGCGGCGGCCGGGCCCGGAGCGGCTGGCTGGGGTGGGGCCGGCGCGCTGCCTGGCGCGGGTGGGGTTTGCGGGGGGCAGGCCGGGCTGCGCGCCGGCGGTGCGGTGGGCTGGCGTCAGGGCTGGAATTGGGGAGCTTCACTCGGTAGAAACCGAATCGGGGCAGCGGGGGCCGCAACAGGGATAGGAGCCAAGCCGACCAGAGGGAGGCTGCCCGCAGGGCCGGAGCGAAGCGGAGTGGCGGATAGCCCGGCCCGAAGGGGTTGCCCAAAATAATTCAATCAGACTGCAATGTTGGGCCATTGGAATATGTTGCAAATTGTAACGTAAATTAGCATCGAAGCTAACCATTGTAACAAACCACTACTGCCATGACCAGCACCAGCAACATCGGAACACCAGACCACCTTTTAGCCCCGGCTGCTTCGGGTGTAGTGGCCGGGCGGCAGCGGACGGTACCAGTGCTGAGTGCGGCGCAGGAGCGTCGGCAGGCGGTCCGGCTGGAGCAGGCGGTGCCGAGCCTGGCCGCGGCCTATTCGCAAGCCCTGGCCCGGTGGCTGGGCGACCCGGTGCTGCGGCTGGCGGGACGGCCCATCATTACGGAGTGCTACCGGAGTCCGGAGCGGCAGAACGAGCTCTATACCCAGGGGCGTGGCAAGCCGGGTCCGGTGGTGACCTACAAGCGGGGCGGGGAGTCGAAGCATAACCTGGGCCCTCCTACCCCGGCGCTGGACGTGGCGTTTCAGCTGGCCGACGGGTCGGTGTCGTGGTCGGGGCTGCTGCTGAGCAAGTTTGCCCGGCTGATGAAGTACGCCGATGCCCGGGTGGTGTGGGGCGGCGACTGGCCCTCGTTTAAGGACCGGCCGCACTTTGAGGTACTGACGGGGTGGAAGGGAGGTGATGGACGTGGGTAATCTACTTGACAACTGGGGCGTGGTGACGTCGGTGGTGGGCGGGGCGGTGGCGGTGCTGCTGTACTTCGTGAAGAACTGGCGGGCGGTGGAGGAGTTGAAGGTGGCTTACCAGAAGCAGGAGCAGCAGGCGGCGGCGCTGGCCGTTAAGGTGGACGACTACCACATTTCGGCGGTGGCGCGGGAGGGCAAGCTGCGCGAGGAAATGAAGCTGCAGGCCGAGCAGGTACGCAACGAGGGCCTGCAGCAGCGGGCCGAACTGCGGCGGGAGATGAGCGACCTGGTGCTCAAGCTCACCGAGCGGCTGGCCCATATCGACAAGACCATGGCCCTAGTGGAGGAGCGCACCAAGGTACTGACCGAGGCCAGCAAGGAGCAGGACTCGCGCAACCAGTGGGCGGACCGGATTCTGGCCCGGCTGGACAAGGAATGAGTTGTCGGGGGGTAGTTGGCAGTTGCCAGTGGCTGCTTCCCCGACCGGTACTAACAACTGACAACTACTCACTAACAGCTACTACGATGAACCAGAAACTGAGTGTACTTGACCGGGTGACGTTGCCGACGCCCCGGTTCTTTCGGAAGGTGCGCACGATTGGGGCCGCCCTGGCGGCGGTGGGCGGCATTATTGCCACGGCGCCGGTGGCGTTGCCGGCGGCGCTGGTGACGCTGGGCGGCTACCTGCTGCTGGCTGGCAGCGTGGCCGCGGCGGTATCGTCGGCGGCAGTGGACCCGAACGGGGACCTGCGGCGGGGGCAGGATGAGTCCGCGGCTGCTGACAGGCAGCGGGTGGTGGAGCGCGGAGACGCGGCTTCACTTTAATGTTCCACTTACACTTTTCGTCAAATGGCAACTAACCCTCCTACCGGCGACAACGCCCGCAAAGGGGCCGTGCGTAAACGGTCGCAGACTTTCAACCCGGTTACGAAGCAGTACGTGAAGCGTGATGCGGAAACGGGGCGCTTTATAGATGTGAAGGAAGATGGTAAGCCCTTCAAGGGGGTGCGGCGCGAAAGGAAGCGCAGGCCGCCGGAGCCGGGCGCATAAAGCCGACGACGCGAAACGACAACGGCCACCCGATTGGGTGGCCGTTGTCGTTTGAAGCTGTGAATAGAGACTGACGAATCAGTTAGTGGCGCCGTCATCCACCCGGGCCTCCAGTACCTGCTGCACCGCATCGGGAACGGCCGAGAGCAGGTCCAGGCCGGTGGCGGCTTCGATGGCGTCAACGCTGGTGCGGTACTGGCCCCAGTCGGTGCTGAGTGCGTTGTCGTTGGGCGTGTCGATGGCGATGACGCGGGTGCTGGTGCTGACGCGGGTGGCGTCCTTGTCGCCGGTGGGCAAAACAACAACCACTTTCCAAAGGCGGGCGGGGACGGTTACGCGGCCCTGGTCGAGGGTGGTCTGGAAACCGTTGGAGCCGGTACCACCTTTTCCGTAGGAGCCGCAGATGATGTAGACCTCATTGCCGGCGCTGAGGAAGGTGCGGGTGTAGTTTTCGAGGTTGGCCCAGGTCTGCTGGTTGTTGCGCGGGGCCTGGGGGACCATGTTGCTCATCAGGAAGGTGGCCGAGTTGTCGGGCAAGGTGCTGGTGCGGTCGGCGCTGGGACACTGGTGGCCGCGGTCGAAACCGGAGCCCGTGTAGCTGCTGGACTGGACCTGGTACCAGCCGGCGGGCAGGGTGTTATCAGCCCGGAAGTCGTCCTGGCGGGCAGCGGGGCCGCGCCAGGTGGCGTCGAGGTGCCAGCTAACCCAGGTGGGAATGCCCCGGTCGCGGTGGTAGCTGAGGGCGTACTGGGACTTGCTGAGCAGGTAGTTGGTGGGCTGATTGACGTCGGGAGTGGCCCCGCTGGGATTGCCAAGGACTAAGTGTACGGTTAGCGTTGGGGCGGCCGGAGCAGGGTCGTCGTTGGTGGAACAGGCGGTGGCGAAGGCCAAGGCGGCGATGAGGGCGTAACGGAATGCGAACATGGAGCAAAGGTAGCCTCAGGGCCGATGGCTGGGCTACGCAGTTTTACGTTTGGTGGAGCTGCTCATCATGACGGAGTGCTACCGCAGCCCTGAGCGGCAGCAGAAACTGTGCGCGTAGGGGCGCACCCGGCCGGGGCTCATCGTGACGTACAAGCGAGGGGGACAATCGAACCACAACCTCTCCCCTACTTCGGCGCTGAATATAGCCTTGGTGCTGGCGGATGGGTCGGTGTCGTGGCCGGGGCTGCTGCTGAGCTAGTTTGCCCGGCTCATGAAAGTGGCCGATGCGCGGGTGCATTGGGGCGGCGACTGGGCCAGGTTCCGAGACCGGCCGCACTTTGAGGTGTAACCGGAAATGAAGCGAGCGGGCCGTGTGGCCCGCTCGCTCCTTTTTTACAGCTTGTTATATAGGCAATTCTAGCTGATTTGCCCCATTCTTGGGCTTCCTAACTGAGGATTTAGCAGCCTTTGATTTGCCCGCATTTTTACTTTTTGTTGTACTAGGCTTTTTGGTGGGCTTATCAATTGCCTTAACCTTGGGGGTGGATTTAGCTCTTACTGGTTTCGACACCACTTCATACAAAGCAGGAGCCTCACTGACTGCAAAAGTGATTGTCTGGATGTGTGGGTGTTTCTTTTCTATAAACCGCTTGACTAAAGCGGCGTGTGAGAGCGGCGTCTTAAGGTTGTCTATATCTCCGTTCGTATCGTAGTCCAACAACACAACTTCCGTTTGCTCTGCCTGGGCAACCAAGTTAGCAATAACGTGAGCGGCCTTGTTTTCCAACATCCACCCGTAAGTTTTCAGATAGATGCTGCGACGGGCAGTACCATAGTCGAGTAGTTCTATACCATTGACCCCTCGTCGATGACCTAGTGGCTTACCAAACTTTCGAACGGTGCGTTTGAGGTTCTTCATCGTATCATTCTCAAATTTTGAGAAGTCTACATCTTCGTCCTCAAACACTTTCAACCCCTGCCAAACGCCCTCAACAGAAACGGCAAATACGCCTTCTGAGAAAGGGACAGGGATTCCTCCATGAGGATAGAATGGGCTAACCATCACCCAAGGCTCATCACCCTTAGAAGTGACATCCACTATAAATGCACCTGGGTATAGCTTCTGAATGGTTACCAGAGACTTGCGCTTACTTTCAACGTGAATCATGCCAGAGCCCTTACTTGAGTGAGGTTGGTAATGTACTTCAAAGGCAGAGATTTATGAACTAAAATCTCTGCCTGGTAGTAGCCTTTCTCCTCCTGCGGCAGGTCGTAGTATTTCCGGCGAAAGAGGTCAAATCTCACGGATGATACTTCTTCAATTTTACTAACTGCTCTAACACCGTTTTCAGCAGCATTCCTAACTGTGAACTTCGTCGCTTCCCAATACATTACCTCCGGATCAATCTCCAGAATAACAGGCGACGAAATCCGTCCGTCTTTTTTGGCCACGTAGCACATAGGATGGTCACGGACGAAAGACAGACGCACATAGTCTTCCAAGTTTTTCCTCGAGTCCAGATCCCGCGAAGACCCACTTCCGCCAGGCCGGGCAATGGCAATGTTCTTCTGTACGCAAGAATACCAAGAGTACAGACCACCGGCTGCAATTATGGAACTGAGGTTTGCGCGGTCGGTGAAGTGGTAAAGCTTGGTGATGTTATGCGTTTTGAGCAACTGTTGAAATGCGACCCAATCAGTTTTTTTAGTCCTTATCTCCTCGATTATTTCTGCAGGACTTGGCGGTGCTACAGCTGGTACAACGGCCGTCGGGGCTGAGCTGGGTTGCTTTGTACTGTAAGCCAGACTTTGCTGGTCGATGAAACGGAGGATAGCATTTTCCTGGTCGGGAGCGAAAGCTGAAAAGCGGAACGCTACTACATTGAACCATTCGTTGCCAACATCTGCACTTAGCTCAGGGCAGTATGCTTTCAGGTATTCCGCATATTCAGCCCCAGAATTAAAAGTCCGAGCTCCATGCTCACGCAGAGCAAAGACTTTTTTTACCAGCGTACGAATGGCATTACGCTCCTCTTCAACGCGGCCGTATCCAAGGCGAAGCACTAATTCGAAGTACTCCTCGGTAGGCATGATGACGGTCGCAAGAAGCACCGTTTGACCAGATGAGTTGCCCGCGACTTTTTTAACCGTGAGCTTGTGATTACCACGGTCGAGCTGCCTTATTTCTGTTGTTGTAATTGCTGGTTCGCCAGACACTGAAGGCGTAACTGGCGCTGTAGCAACAGGTGGCACTACAGGGGCAGAAACAACCGGTGGGCGCCTTGGGGGGCCGCTTGGCAATATGATTGGCGATTGCGGCAGTGGAGCTTGTTCTGCTTTAGCTTTTTTGCGTGGTACAAACCAAACGGCAATCAAAGCTGGCCATGGGAGAACAAAGCCGAATATTCCCCACCCCCATGCTGAACGGCCGCGTGATTTGGCACGCATAACTACTATAATCACCACGACGATGCGCAGCACCGCGTCCAATAGGCTCAACTGATACCGATCCACTAATCTGTTATTCTAAAGGTTAAATACTTTTCATGTAAGGTTCAGCGCTTCGCTACTTCAAGAACGCACCCTTCCATAATTGACTGCACTTTCGACTGTGCCTGACTATTAAGGGCCTGCAATTGCTCTTTCGTAATCTGGGTTGAGAGCTTTTCGGTATAGCAGTCTGCGAAAGCAGCAATACTGAAATTGTATTGGGTAGCCAGCTGTTTCATCTGGGGTGCCTGCAGCACGGTAGCGCGCATCATCCTGATATCACTCTCAGTCCAACCCTTTGCATTGACTTTTTGCGGTTGGCCTAACTCAATGGAAACACCTGTCAGAGCCTTGCTGCCGGATGGCGTACCAAAATCAAAGAACAGATCGTGAATGCCATATTTGGCCGAATACTTTTTGATAGTAGAGGGGCTTAGGCGCATACCGGCCAAGGCTTGCAATTCCTGCGAGGTAGTGGAGTTACTTATTTGTCTGCCGGCAATTGACAACGTCCCATTGAAGTTCCGGCTGGGAGAGAAGTCAAACCCCTCGTTCTCAAAATTGACTGAGATAGATTCGATATAGGTGCTGCCCGGCTTCTGGTACACCAAGATGCCGTTAGCATCATAAGTGTATATATCATTTGGAACCGCGCCAAATCTGCGCTGCTTATCTGCAGCTTCCTGAGCAGAGTTAATTTTAGTACGGGAGGGCCGTCCCAATAAAGCCTGAATCTGACTCATAGTAACTGGCTTGGTCAACTGTTGAGAATTCACAGTCAGCCCCGTGGAAGTTATTACTATCCTCGGCCCGTTGGCAGTTGAAGCATCGGATTGCGAACACGAAGTACAGATGCATGTAAAAACTAGCAGAATCAGATAACCAGGCAGGTTTTTCACAAGATGAATAGCTTATGATGAAATATGATTTGTGGCACAAGATAGTGTTTGAACTGAAGACAATTTGCACGAATAGGCTAAATAACTATAGCGTTAACACCTGCTCGATGTATTGGGGGAACATAGTGACCAAGCAGTCTTCGCGGGGGTTGGAGAGGAAGGGGCGCACGTCGTCGGCTATGGCCTGCATGTCGAGGGTCTGGCAGTGGGCTAGCAGATCGGCGGGGGGGGGGAGGCGATGCCGCGCTTTTGTGACCTCCTCCCGATCGGTCAGTTTTCAAGTACCTATGCGAGGTTATTGCCTACGCTTCGCTCGATGCGCCCTTACGGGAAATGCTGTTCCAACCAGTAGTGCGGAAGGTAATGCTCGAGCGTCCGTAAGTTTTCTTCGATTTGGACGAGGGTATTGACTGGTAGCATAGATGACGTATTTAGTTAGGTAGAATCAGCAGGACGACGAAGCACAATCCATTCAAATAGCTGCCGCCCCGGTTATGATGAGCGGACCAGGGGTGCGAACTTTGCGGCATACCCGGATATCCAGACCTCACCTGCCCGTTACCAAGCGCTTATGGCCCGTACCCGCATCCTTTCTACCGGCACTGCTCAGGGGCCAAAAGCATTCCTGACGCTGCGCTGCGCCAAGGAGCAGGTTGAGACTCCGCACTGGGCGGGGCGGGTAACGGGGCAGGATGCCTCAGGCATCAGGCTGGAAGTGCGGTGCCGCCGGTGCGGCGCCACGGCCGAACACCAGCTGCCCCAGCTGCCGGAGGGCCACCAGGTGTATCAGGTGCGCGTTACCGGGGAAGACGGGCCACACCTGCCGGCAGAGTTCCGGCCCCTCCCCTACCTGGAGGAGTCATTGCGCGTGTTGGCCACCTCCGCACAGGATGCGCACGAGCGGGCAGAGTTTGCCCATTCGCTGCCGCTGGCTGGCCACCTCACCAAGTATTATATCAATGGGGTACTACATCTGAATGAGCGGTTCTGAGCGTTGAGCTTGACTGACCGGACCAACTGCTTACTTCCTGCTGCAGGTGGTGCGGGCCTGCTACCCGACCCACTGACACTTGTGAAACCCGGGAAGAGCTGGCGCAGCCGGTGGATGGATACGAGGCCCTGAGCGGCGAAGCGGGGATGGACGGCGAGGCAGTTCGTTTCTGAAAGTTGTTAAAAATAACATCTTCTGGAAACGAAGCACCACCCTGGCCCTGGCTACGGGTGTGGTGGCCGGCTAGCGGAACCGGCCGCGCTGCATCCGGCTGATGACGTGGGTGACGACGCCCCACACTTGGAACCGGTCGCCGAGCAGGCTGGTGTCGATGGGGCTGTGGGCGGGGTTGTCGGGGACGAGCCAGTAGCTGCCGGCCCGTTTTTCGAGTCGCTTGACGGTGAACTCCTCGTCGATGGCTGCTACTACGATGTCACCCGGCTCGGGAGTGAGCGAGCAGTCGACGGCCATCAGCGCGCCATCGGGAATGTGCGAGGGGGCGCCGTCCATGCTGGTGCCCTGCACCCGGACCAGATACGTGCAGTCGGGGTGGGGTATGAGCAGGTGGTTGAGGTCGATTTTAGTGTTGGGGGAGTTGTCGGCCAGGCTGGGGTAGCCGGCCGGAACGGGGGTTTCGCACTGGGTAAGCCACAGGGGCTCCTGAATAACCTGGAGGATTTCAACGGTTGTCATAGCGCTATCAGTGAGAATGAACGGGTTGTTACAACGGCAATGATACTAATAATGTTAGGATTTTAAAGCCAAAGGGGTTAGCTGCTAATATTTTTGGAAACAGGAAGTGGGCTGTATCACGAATGGCAGGGCTTTTCACTGACTTGACAGCCTGAAGTCGGGATACTTGCTATCCGGTGGTAGTATTGCAGCGTATTGCCGGGGCACACCACTGGCACGGTACTGTACCCTCACCTGTCTTCTGCTGACTTGACTACCCTGTCCCGCTATCTGGCCCGGCTTACGAAGCTACGGCTGTATGTACACCCGGAAACGAAGCTGGAGGCCCCCTACAAGCCGGCCCTGCTGCTGGCGGTTCTGGAGGGCTTGGAGGAGGGCACGATTCGCGACAACTGCATTGCCATCACGCCGGAGTTGATTACGGGCTTCAAAGCATACTGCCAGCTACTGAGCCCAGGACCGGAATACGGGGCCACTCCGTTCCAGCTGCCGTTTTTCCATTTGCGGAGTGAGAAGTTCTGGCACCTGCACGCCCGGCCGGGTCAGGAGCTGGTACTGACCTCCTCCAAGTCGGTGCGCAGTTTCGGGCATTTGCGCGACGTCATTGCGTACGCCTCGCTCGACCCGGCGCTGTGGGAGCTGCTGTTGCAGCCGGTGGCCCGCGAGGAAGTCCGGCAGGCGCTGCTGACTCGCTACTTCCCACTGACGCGCCACTACTTCCGACCGCGGGCGGGCCTGGAGCGGCTCGATGAGCTGGGCCGGCAGATGCTGGAGGAGCCGGCGGCCGTCTATAACCGGGTGGTGGACGTAGCGGATGAAACGTCCTTGGCCGAGCGGAGCGGCGTGTTCGTGCGCGAGGTACTGCGGGCCTACCAGTCGACCTGCGCCGTATCGGGCCTGCAGCTGGTGAGCACCACCGGCACGGCCCCGCTGCTGGACGCCTGCCACATCGTGCCCTGGTCGGTGAGCCGGGATGACACCATCGGGAACGGGCTGGCGCTGTGCCCCAACCTGCACCGGGCTTTCGACCGGCACCTGTTCTGGATTGATACCGACTACCGGGTGCGGATGGCCGAGGGGTTCGGGGAGTTGGGTGGGCACGATTACGGCGTGCAGCGCTTCAACGGGCAACAGTTGCGGCTACCGAAAGTGAGGGCGTGGTGGCCGCGGGTGGAGAACCTGGCGGTGCAGCGGGGCTGATAGCCTGCCTGTACCTATAAATGATGGGAGAAAACTTTGAGCATGCGGGAAAGTTTGTGAATGAAAATACCCCAATAGCAATAGCAGAACGAAACTGGTGGGAGCTTATAAAATACATTTCTCATATATTGGGCTCCCGGCGAGCCATTCGTAAGTTCGCAGTTGAGGGAGTTGATATTTGTGACTAGCTTTGCGACCGTGAACGGTTTAACCCTTATTGCATGCTCTTAAAGCAGTTTTTGCGGCTTCCTAGCGAAAATCACGCAATTAAAGAAGCGGCCATCAGCCTGTTCTTTGCTTCGCAATTCGTGCATGCAACACGAATGCGGGAACTTTTAGAGAATGAGTTTGCAACTGAATTTAATCAGGTGCGCGAGATGCAGGGGGTAAAATTGCACATAGAAGGAACAATACCTGGGCCCGGTAGAGTGTCAGCACATTCTGAAAAAAACGGCCCCCCAGGTGTTGAAGCTGTCTACTCTGCAAACGGCGTTGCTACCCGGATTTTGCAGGTAAGGAATGACGTGGAACGGGTGTCACTCAGCTTTCACAATCTGCGGTACGAACGGTGGGCTGATTTTTTGGCCTTGTTTGAACGGATTGTGGGGGCTTTAGCTCCTATACTAGCCAATATGGTTGTTGTGGGCGCCAGCTTACATTACTTGGATGAAATGGAGTGGACGCATCCGACGGAGCCCATGCCATTGGATAAGATTTACAAAGAAAATCCAGCCTATTTGCCGGAGCGCTTTTTCGATAGCTCTGTTAGTGAATTGTTGCTAACGGTGCCGAACACTTTGGAAAACTTGAGTTTCTTTGACCGGCTGCATATTACCTCTCTGACTAACAACCGTCCAACGGCGACCATTAGCCATAACCAAGTGCACCAGTTTACCGAAGTAGCAGACTTAGCGGCGCTCATTGAGCAGCCAAATTTGCTACGTCACGTATTACAGCTTGCACACGAGCATAACAAGACCGTGCTACGTGGCATTTTACAACCAGAAATTCAAACTTTAATTCGTCTGACCTAGCGATGAACATTGGCACTTTGACTCGACCTATCGTGGCGGCCTCGTTCACCCTGTTCGCCACCATTCCGGTGAAATGGGAGTTGCTGGCACCTGTTGATTATCCGGGGCAGACGACACAGCAGTCGCCAGACTATTACCCTACTTCAATTTATGGCCACCACGTGGGGTTGCTGTGCAAGCATGTGCATGACTTTGCCGCTCTGGGTGACGATTGGGATGGGTATGGTGCAGTGACTCCTTCGTTGGAGGCAATTGGAAACGTGATAGACTTGCTGAATGCTTTGCCGGGCGAATGGGCTATGCAATTGCACCGAGACGATTTAACTCCTAGCCCGTATGGTACTATCACATTGGAATGGGCACGCGAACAAGACTACGTGAGCGTGGAAGTAGGTGATACTTCTTGGGCCTTCACAGCGCAGATAGGTGGGGAACTGCGGAGCAATCCGAACGAGACCTACCCGAATGAATTGCTACGCCAGCGTGTTGAGGAGGCTTTGGCAATTCTGTATCCTGACGCTGTTCCGCACAATGCCCCAAGTTATACCGCGTAGTATTGCCGGTGCCGAGACACTAGTACGCGGCATTGTTCATCCATACTTCTACTCTGAAAGCAAAGGAAAGCTCAAACCGGAGGCATTTTTGCCGCCCCCATCGAAGCGAGATGTATCGGTGTTGAGGCTGAATTATGCTGATGCTCCCTTTTGCAAACAGCATTGCAAGGACTTGCGAATGGGCAAAGACGGGCTATATGTGGGCATGGCAGCTCTGCTGGCAGAATCTGTGGACGAGGCAGCACAACTACCGATGGTTGCGGGTGCCGTAGCGGTAGAAGCTACACCGCTGAATGAGCATAAACAACTGGTAGCTGTATCGGCAGAGGTTACCACTGCCGATATAGGCCTGCCGATGCACGCGGACATCTTATATAGCCAGCCGGTGGAAAAAGGAGTACCTAACCAAAGCGCTCACATGGCAGCTCGCTACCTGATGAGTAAGGCTCGATATTACCGTGATCCGGCTCCGACCGAAGATGGGTGGAAAGGTGAGGCGTTGGACCCACCACCGCGTGCGGCGGCCTAAAAGAAAAGGTAAATGAAAGCCCCAGCAACTTGCGTTGCTTTGTCCTTACCTAAAACTCTAACGCCCTTCCGGCTATATGGCTGGAAGGGCATTTTTGTGTGGTTATCCCTCCGATTCGTCCCTTTTCAAGCGAGTTTAGCTATTAGGCAAGTCGCCAAATACACCCCGCCGCATAGAGCAGCCTGCTACCACCTCATCCGTGGCGCCATTGCGGTGCTTAGCGATGTCAAAAAGGATGGTGTCAGCGGTTTGGGTGCCGTCCTCGTACTCGTCGATTTTGTAGTACTCGCCGCGCCAGAGGAAGATGATACAGTCGGCGTCCTGCTCCAAGCTGCCCGACTCGCGCAGGTCCGAGAGCAACGGGCGCTTCTCCCCTCCCCTTTTCTCCACGTCGCGGGAGAGTTGGGACAGGGCGATGACGGGGGCGTTTAGCTCCTTGGCCAGCTCTTTCAGGCTGCGGCTGATGCTGCCCACTTCCTGCTCGCGGTTGCCCTTCGTGTCGCCGCGCATGAGCTGGATGTAGTCGACCAGGACTAGACTTAGGGGCTGTTGGGCGTGGAGGCGGGCGCACTTGGCGCGCAGCTGCTGGATGCTCAGGCCGGGCGTGTCGTCGAGGTGCAGCAGGTGGCCGTGGGTGCGCAGGCGCTGGGCCTGCTCGCGGATGTGGGCTACCTGCTCCAGGCCGCCGGGGAGGTTGCCGCGGCGCAGGTCGGAGTTGGAGTAGCCGGGCACCTCGCTGGCAATCATGCGCTGCATGAGCTGCAGGGTGGGCATTTCGAGGCTGAAGACGGCGGTGTGGTGGCCGTGGTCGAGGGCGGCAGTGCGGGCAAAATGCAGCAGGGCGGCAGTTTTGCCCATCGCGGGCCGGGCGGCCAGGATGATGAGGTCGGCGGGCTGCCAGCCGCCGGTGAGGCCGTCGAGCTGGGTGAGGCCGGTGGGAATACCGGTCAGGCCGTGCTGGCCGACGGACTGCGCGAGGCGCTCGAAAGTGGCGTCAAATGCGGCGGCGGCGGTCTGGCCGGGCTTGGTTTCGAGGGAGCGGTGCAGGCTGGTGAGGTGGGTCTGGGCAGTGGCCAGCAGCTCCAGCGGGTCGCGGCCGTCGTCGTAGCCGTGGGCGGCCAGCTCGGTGCCGGCGCGGATGACGACGCGGCGGGCGTACTGCTGCTGCAGGATGCGGCAGTGGGTATCGAGGTGGGCGGCGGAGTTGATTTTCTGGGTGAGCTGGGCAATGAAGTGCGGGCCGCCGGTGCGGGCCAGCGTGCCCCGGCAGCGCAGCCGGGCCACGACGGTGAGCAAGTCGGCGTGGTCACCCTGCTGCACTAGGTCGCGGATGGCCAGGTACACCTGCTGGTGGGCTGCGGAGTAAAATACTTCCTCGGTGGGCAATAGCGCCAGCAGGGTGCGCTGGGCATCGGCTTCGAGCAGGGCCGCGCCCAGCACGGCGGCTTCCAGGTCGAGGGCCTGGGGCGGCGTTCTATAGCTGTTAGCTGATAGCTGCTGGCTGATAGCGTTGGTGGGCATGGCAGGGGATGAGAGAAAAGAGCTAACAGCTAATGGCTGATAGCTAACAGCTTGAAAAAACTAGCTCCAGCGGGCGGGGTCGGTGGATTTGGGGGCAGTGCGGGCGCGGGTTGGGGCGGGTGGCCCGGTACCGGTGCGGGCGGCGGCGGCGGCCTGGAACTCGGGGCGGCGGCGCATCCAGTTGCGGAAGGAGGCGCGCCAGTCGACCATCAGGGTTTTGCCGCTGACGCGCCAGCCGTTGCTGGCGTAGTGGTCGTGGAAGGCTGCGGCTTCGGTTTGGGCGTCGGCGCTGGCGGGGAACTGCCCGGCGGCGTAGTCCTGGATTTCGGCGGGGGTGGGCGGCGCCCCCCCTTTAGGGCCCTTACCGGCCGGCTTTTCAACTTTCTTATCAGCCCTGGGGGCGGGAGGGGCGGCGTCAGCCGCCTCTCTCTCTTTTACTGAAGTTGTAAGTGAAGATGAAAATGAAGGGGTTGGAATTTGCTTATCCTGGGTGGTTGCCTTTTGCCTGGGCCCTTGGTTAAGCAAATGGGGGTTGCCGCCCTTTTTACCCGCTTCCGTGCGTATCCGGCGCAGCCGCTCATCTTTGACCATGCGGCGGCAGAACAGGGCGCCGTCGGACTCGCGGCGGCTGGCCACGCCGTAGTCGAGCAGGATGGTTAAAATTTGGTTGGCGGTTTGGTTATCCAAACCGAGGCGGCGGGCAATGACGGCGTCGGGCATGGGCTGTCCGTTGACAAGCAGCACGCCGCGCTCGTCCGAGTCGTGCATCATCAACAGCAGCTCAAACCAGGCCCCGCGCTGGGCCAGGTCGAGGGCCTGGACGCCCTGGTCCTTGTGCCAGTCGCCGGGGTAGAACTGGATGGCCGGGAGCTTCATGTTTAGGGAGCTGTTAGCTGACAGCTTTTAGCTATTAGCTTATGTTCAGGAGGGAAACCGGCTCGGCGAGCAGGGTGAAAAAGCTAACAGCAGTCAGCTAAAAGCTAAAGCCAGTTGGCGGTGGTCGGTGCATTTGCCGCGCAGGGCGGCTTCCACTTCCACCAAGGCAACCTGCAGCGTGGTTTCAAGCAGGCCGGTGTAGGAATAGGTGGCCTGTTCGTCGTCGAAGGACTGGTAGGGCGTGGTCAGGTTGAGCACCCGGCCGCCGTTTAGCTCGCGCTGGCCGATGAGCGTGACGCCGCCCTGCCCGCGGCCCAGGGAGAAGCCGGTGACGGTGAAGGCCTCGAACAGGGCGGGCAGCTCCTCGGAATCGTCGGGCCAGAAGTCGGGCGTTTCGGTCAGCTGCTCGGTGAGCAGGCACAGGTGCGGTACCAGGCGGCTGAGGGCATGGGTCAGGTCGGCGTGGACCTGCTCAGCACAGGTCAGGGCGAAGGTGCGGGGCGGGGCCTCCGGGGTACGCTGCTCGGTAAACTCGCAGGTCAGGTGCTGGTCTTTGACTTTGGCCTTCTGGATGGTGATGATGGACGTAGCGGCCTCCGGACTATCCGGCCCGACAGTTGGCAGTAGCTGGGACATGGGGGAATGGGGGATTGAGCCGCCCTTAGCGGCGGCGGGTAAGTCTACCGTTGCCAGGCAGCGAATCAGGATGGCCGGCCGGACCGGCGGCCCCTGACGCGGGGCGCGGGGGCGGTTACCGGCTCGGCATCGGTGCGGTTGCGCTGCTGCCAGTCATTGATTTGGGACAGCAGCACCCGGTCGCCACGGCTGGATTCGCCGGTGACGTAGTGCAGGCGGCGCGGGTGGTAGGCGGGCAGGCGCATGTAGTCGCGCAGGGTTTCGGGGTGCAGGCCGAGCAGCTCGGCCGTGCGGGGCACCGAGTAGGCCGGGTCGGGAGCGGGCGTGGCTTCGAGCTGGCGGCGGGCCTCGGCGGCGCAGGCCCTCTCCAGCGACTCGCGCACCCATTCGTGATTGTCGGGCATCCGCACGGTGATGTGCAGGCCGTCGGCGGTGGTCGTGGTTAGCTCAGTCATGGCTGGGGCGCTGCTTGCGGGGCCGGCCCCGACGTTTGACAGGAGCAGGAGCGGGAGCCGGGGTGGCTGCCGGGGTGGGCGCCGGGGTCTCGGGCCAGAACCAGCCGCCCAGCTGGGGGCGGGGAGCACCACCGGACAGCCGGCGGTGGCTGATGATGCGCTGGACCGGCGGCAGCACGGCGGCCATGGTGTCGGCGTCGAACTCGCACTGCCATATTTCCAGCCATACGGCCTCGCGGTGGGTCAGGTAGCCGCTTTCGAGGGCTTCTGCCAACTCGTTGCGCTGGGCGGGCGTGGGCCGGGCATGGTCGCCGGTGAACCGGGTTTCAGGACAGGCCCGCACGGCGGTTTCCAGGGCGGCGGTAGCCTCGCGGGGCTCCTCAGTCAGGTAGGGCGCGGGCGGCAGCGGCCGGCGGGGATAGGGCTGGTTGGCAGGGAAGAAGAGCATGGTGGCGGGGCTATTTTTTGAGTTGGTTGAGGTCGTGCTGGACATTTTGGGAGCCCGCTTCCTTGATGAGGCGCACGGCCTCGGCTACGGCGGGGTGGGCGGGCCGGGCCTTCTGCAAAGCCTTGGACACGGCCGCGTGGGACATTTTGAGGGAGCGGGCGATACTGGATATTGCGCCGTGCGGCAGCAACGTTCGCAGGTCGGCCGGCGTAGTCACGGTTTCAAATGGTTGCATTTTAGTTTTGTTATGTTACCTTTGATTGAGATACATCGCCACAATGTAGGCAAAACTTACTAAATGTTACAAAATGACTACGGTGGAACGCAAAATAATTAGCTCCGTGACCCCGTTGCCGGAACTGAGCATGGCGGAGCGGCTGAAAGTGGTACGGCAGGCCCGCGGCCTGACCCAGCAGCAGATGGCCGATCTGCTGAATATTTCGCGGCCCACTGTCGCGCAGCTGGAGGGTGGCCGGCACCAGCCCAGCACGGAAGTGCTGGAGGCTATCGTATCGGACCTGGAGATTAGCCGTAACTGGCTGTGGTTCGGCGGCGGGCCCATGGAGAGCACCGGTACCAAGGGCGGCGAGGTAGTGGTGTTCGGTAAGTTTGCGGATGAGGAGTACATCGACTGCCCGTTCGTCACAGTACCGGTGCGGGCCGGCTTCGTGGAGCTGGTTGCCACCGAGGGCGACTACGGGCAGTACGAAACGATGCGGATTTACAACCCCAGCCCGGAGCTGCGCAAGCCGGGTACGCTGGTGTTCGAGATTAACGGCGACTCGATGGAGCCGCAGCTACGCGCCGGCATGCTGGTGGCCGTGACGCCGGTTCCGCTGGCGGATATCAAGTACACAGTGAGCGGGGTGTACGTGGCCACGTTCGGCAACCAGCTCACGATAAAGCGAATCAAGGATAACGACCTGCTGACCAAGCAGCAGCTGGTGCTACACTCCGACAACCCCCAGGCCGGCATGCTGACCGTGGCGGGCGAGGATATTCGCGGGTTGTGGAAGGTGGTGGATATTATTCGGGGCCGGGTGGAGTAGGCTTCGCTCCCTGCAGGGAGCCTCAAACCACGCCGGGGACCCTCAAATTAAGCAGGGCGAAAACCAGGGCGAAATGGCTATTATAGGCCTTTTTGGAGCCTATTAGCATATTATTAGCACCCAGGAGGGAGCGCCACAGTCAAAAACACCCGCCCATAACCGGCGGGTGTTTTTGCGTTTATGCCCTTTTGGTTGCGAAATGCGTTTTGAGATTCGATAATGTCTTGCTTGCTTGCTTGCTTGAGAATTAGACTAGGAACTGTTCTCAATTAAGTGGCTGTTCATCGTCTATGAATGCAGACCGCACGCTACTGACGGATAAGATGTGGACCGAATTATCCCCCTTGTTGCCGGG
>NZ_JAGGPS010000022.1 GCF_018613725.1 Hymenobacter sp. ISL-91 | reverse complement strand
CGTTTCCAGCGGTAGCCTGCTCGACGAGCCAGCCGCCGTAAGGTGCTTATGTGTAACTTGATACCCCAGGCCCGGCGGATATCGGGCAGCCAGTGGCGCAGTTGTTGGGTGGCCATACCCAGCCAGGCAACTACTTTTTTTTAACAGCCGACGGCAATTTGGTGGGTCGACCGGAGCGGCCGGCTTCAGCTAAGCCCGCCAAGCCGTGGCGCCGCCAGTTGCGCAGCCACTGGCTGAGGGTATTATACTGCACGCCAAATAGGGTGGCCAGCGTGCTGATACTGGCTCCGCGATGATGACCGAGTACCGCTTGCGCCCGGCGGCGCATACGCGGGTGCGGCCCCTGGGCACAAGCCGCTTCCAGGGTGGTTATTTCGAGGGCTGTCAGCGGCAGAGGGGCTAAAATCATGGCCCAAAGATACGCCCATACGTACCACCCGTTTACTTATGCAACACTACTTAAACGGCGTCTATACCTACAAGCAAAAGAGCCCGACCAATTGGCCGGGCTCTTTTGCTTTAGAAGCACACACACAATGCATCTGCAACAGCTGTGCTTAGATGGAGTGCGAGCTGTTGAGCTTGGGAACACCCGCTTCGTCGGTGGTGGCCAGCGTGGTGGTTTCCTTGCTGCCATAGGTGTCGATGATCAGACCAGCCGCAATGAACAGTGAGGAGTAGGTACCGAACACAACGCCGAGCAACATGGCGAACGAGAACGAGCGCAGCGTTTCGCCGCCGAAGATGTAGAGCACGAGCATTACCAGGAACACGGTGGTGAACGTAATCATGGTGCGCGAGAACGTGCTGTTCAGGGCCGGGTTGACAACCTGTGCAAACGTGAGGTGCTTGTTTTCCTGCAGATACTCCCTGATTCGGTCGTAAATCACGATGGTGTCGTTCATCGAGAAGCCGATGGTTGTCAGGATAGCAGCCACGAACACCTGGTCCATCTCGTAGTTGAGGCCAAAGGCCCGCGCAATCGGGAAGGAGGCAATAACGATGAGCGCATCGTGGAACAGGGCCACTACGGCGGCCATCGAGTACTGCCACTTCTCGAAGCGGAAGAGTACGTACACGAAAATGGCCAGCAGCGTCAGGCCCAGGCTCAGCACCGAGGTCCGTTTGATGTCGTCGGCAATGGTAGCGCCAACTTTAGCGGTGCTTTCGATAGTGGGGTTGAGGGCTCCGTACTTGGCATTCAAGCCGGCCAGCAGGGCAGTTTTCACCTTGTCGTCGGCGCCTACGCTCTCGTCATCGGCCAAATAGCCGGTCGTGATGCGCAGGCGGTTGTTGGTACCGAAGGTTTTGGCCTCGGTGCCGGTGCCGCCAAAGTACTGGTTGGTCAGCAGGTCGCGGGCATCGGAAGCCACTACGGGCTTATCGAAGCTCACTACATAGGCCCGGCCGCCGCGGAAATCGACGCCCAGGTTGGGGCCACCCTGCAGATACATCATCCCGAAACCGATGAGGATGAACACCGTGGAGAAGGCGTACGCCAGCTTGCGCTTGCCTACAATATCAAAGTTGATGTTCTGGAACAGGTTGCGCGAGAGGAAGGTGCTGAACGTGAGCGAGGTAGTTTCCTTGCCCTTTATCATCCACTCGATAATCAGGCGCGAAATGTACACGGCCGCCAGGAACGAGGTAAACACACCAATCAGCAGCGTAATGGCGAAGTTCTGCACCGGACCCGTACCAAAAATGAATAGGATGGTCGCAATGATGAGCGTGGTTACGTTGGCATCGAAAATAGCCGAGAAAGCGCGCGAGTAGCCTTTGTTGATGGCGTCCTTGGGCAGCAGGCCGTGGTCCATCTCTTCCCGGATTCGCTCGAAAATAAGCACGTTGGCATCTACCGAGGCCGCAATAACGAGCAGCAAACCGGCAATGCCGGGCAGGGTAAGCGCGAAGCTGAACTGGGCCAGAATGCCCATGATCAGGAACAGGTTGAACAGCAGCACCACGTCGGCCACAATGCCGGCGCGGCCGTAGTAGGCCGCCATAAAGGCCATAATAATCAGCAGACCGCCGAGCGTGGAGTACAGGCCCTGGTTGGTGGCTTCCTGGCCCAGCGAGGGGCCTACCACGGCTTCTTCCACAATGCGGGTAGGAGCGGGCAGCTTACCGGCCTTCAGTACGCTGGCCAGATCCTGGGCTTCCTCGATGGTGAAGTTGCCCGAGATGCTGGAGTTGCCGCCGGCAATTTCGGCCTGTACCACGGGGGCCGAGTACACGTAATCGTCGAGCACAATGGCTACCTGGCGGCCGATGTTGGCGGCCGTCAGGCGCTGCCACTTGCGGGCCCCGTTCGAGTTCATCTGCATCGATACCTCGGCGCCGGCACCCTGCTGGCTGAAGTCGCCGCGGGCGTCGCTTACTACTTCACCCCCGATAGGGGCCTCCATGTCGCGGCTCTTGCGGATGGCATAGAGCTGCAGGTATTCCTGGCCGTCAATCATGTCGGGCTTCACGGCCCACATCAGGCTCAGGTTGGAGGGCAGTACAGCGCGGGTGTCGGCGCTACGCAGCACGGCGTTTACACGGGCCGTGTCGCGGATGTTGGCGCCCAGCGTGCCGGGCATGGTGAACAAGCTGCCGAGCACGTTTTTCTGGGGTGAAGCGGAGTCGGTCGGGGCAGCGGCGGTGTTTTTCTGGGCCAGCTGGCGGGCCAGGGCCGAGGTGTCGCCGGGGGCGGCAGTAGCTGCTGCCGTGGTGGCGGCCGCAGCGGCCGGCGTAGCCAGGGCTTCCTTGGCGCTCAGCACCTGGTTGAGCTGGTTGAGGTAGGGCGCAAACTCATCCTGGCGCCATACTTCCCAGAATTCCAGCTTGGCCTGGCCCTGCACCAGCTTGCGCACGCGGTCGGGGTTATCCACGCCGGGCAGCTCAATCTGAATGCGACCGGTGCCTTTTACGCGCTGAATGCTGGGCTGGCTGGTGCCGAATTTGTCGATTCGGGTGCGCAGGATGTCGAACGAACGGTCGATGGCATCCTCCAGCTGCTTGTTGATTTCGCCGATAACCTGTTCGTCGGTCGAGTTGATGTCGATAGCACCCTTGTTGATGGTGTTGGCGAAGATGCGGGCCAGCTTGTCGTTGGGAGCCACCTCGCGGAATGCCTGGGCAAACAGCGTGGTGAAGGGCGTGCCCGGGTTGCTGCGCTGCTGCGCCTGGGCCTGGGCCATGGCCTTGTTGAAGTTGGCGTCCTTGCTCTTGCCGCTCATGGCCCGCACGATTTCCACCGGCGACACTTCGAGCGTCAGGTGCATGCCGCCGTTCAGGTCAAGGCCCAGGCCCAGCTCCGACTGCCGCACTTCTTTATAAGTCAGGGGCCCGAACACGGGCGCGCGCCATACCGAGTCGAGGTAGTGCTGGCGCTGTTTTTCTACAATCTTGCCGCCACTCGTGGCGTAGCGCTCGGCATCCCGCTGTACACCCCGCGAGATGAGCGTCAGCGAGAGGAAGTAAATGCACAACGCCGACAGAATAAGTGTCAGCGTGATGATGAGTCCTTTATTACGCATTGATTTTGTTGAGCTGTTAGCCGGCAGCTATTGGCATGCGGCTACGGTTCTGGAAAGCAAAAAATAAACCCCGTGCTCAGCCCACTACTATAGCGGGCAGTGGCCGGATGGCAGGAAAACAGGGGAAGAGGATGCCCAAAAGCGCGCGGATGAAGTTTTACCTCAGTTGAGGCCTGTCAGTGCGCTTTGGCGAACCGGGGCAGCGCCCGTATTTCTTCCCTGCCGAAGCTAGGGAGCCTGGGGTGAGAGGGCCACGCGCAGCAGCCGGGCCCGCAGCAGGCCAACCGGCCGACCAGGATATGGAGAAGAAACCGTCTGAACGAAAGCCGGCCATTGTGACCTCGTGGGCAGCAACAGCGGCGCGGGCAGCCAGGCATCGGCAACAGCGGGCAGCTCGGCCACCAAAACGGGCGTTGCCTCCAGGTTCACGCGCTCTTCTACCACGGCGGTGCGGCCGGCAACGGCGGCGCGGGCCGGCGCTTCGGCTGCTGGTAGCACCCGCAGCGTCGCCACCGACTGGTGGTTAAGGCCCAGCACCATCAGCACCGTTAGGGTGAGAAAGGCGAGGCGCAGACGCGGTAAAAAGGCGGTGAGCAGCAGCACAGAACAGATGTAAGAACTACAAATATAGGTTTTTGACCTCGCGGCTGCAACGCCCCGGCCCGCTGCTGCCGCAAATCCACGAAAAAGCCCCCGAAATTTTCGGGGGCTGCTCGCAAAAAAGCTGTTCCGGCTACTCGGCCCGGCTGGCTACCACTTTGCCGCGCAGGTAGGCTACCAGCACCTCCAGGCCCTTATCAAAGCGGTGGTTGTTTGGGATAATCAGGTCGGCGTCCTGCTGGAAGGGCTTAATGTACTTCTCGTAGGTGGGGGCCACATGGTGCGTGTAGCGATACAGCACGTCCTCCAGGTCGTAGCCCCGCTCGTCCCGGTCGCGGATGATGCGGCGCTGCAGTTTCACGTGCTCCTGGGCATCAATGAATACCTTCAGGTCGAGCAGGCGGGCCACGGCTTCAAAGTAGAACACAAAAATGCCCTCTACCACTACAATAGGCGCGGGCCGGAACACCAGTTCAGCCGCCACCACATTGGGGTTATTAAACGTGTACTCGGGCCGGCGCACCTCTTTGCCCTGGCTGATGCGCAGCACATCGGCCGCGTAGGCCGCCGAATCGATGGAAGTAGGCAGGTCGAAGTTGGTGACGCCCTGGGCATCGACCAGCTGGTTTTCGCGCGGGTGGTAATAGTTGTCCTGCGAAATCAGGCAAATATCTTCTTCGGGAAAAGAGGCCAGCAGCCGGCGCAGAAACGTGGTTTTGCCCGAGGCGCTGCCGCCCGTGATACCGACGATGAAAGGTTGTTGCATAAGGGAAAAACGAGGCCCGTACCGGCAGGGCCAACCCTGCAAAAGTAGTGAGAAGTGAGAGATGAAAGATGAGATAGTGAGAAAAGAGACGTCATTCTGAGCCAAGCCGGAGGCGTAGTTGAAGAATCTCGCGTGCCAAAGTAATTCCTGACGATAGGGGTAGCATGGCACGCGAGATTCTTCGACCTCGCCTCCGGCTTCGCTCAGAATGACAGTTTTTTTTCTCAACGGGGCCGTACCGTTTCTCACTTCTCACTTCTGATTCAGAAACGCCACCAGCTTGGCTACGGCCCGGCTGCGGTGGCTAAGGCCGTTCTTTTCGGTTAGCGGCATTTCGGCAAACGTGCGCCCGTCGCCCTCGGCCGGAATAAATACCGGGTCGTAGCCGAAACCGCCAGTACCGTGCAGCTCCGGGTTGATGTGGCCTTCCACGGCCCCGGCAAACTCGTGTACCGTACCGTCGGGTAGCACCAACGCCACCACAGTCCGGAACCGGGCCGTACGGTCGGGGTGGTTGCGCAGCTCGTGTAGTAGCTTGGCCACGTTGTCTTCGGCCAGGCGCTGCGGGCCGGCATAGCGGGCCGAATACACGCCGGGCGCCCCGCCCAGGGCCGTTACTTCGAGGCCGGTGTCGTCGGCGAAACAGGCCACACCGAAGTGGTCCCACACGTACTGGGCCTTCTGGCGGGCGTTGCCTTCGAGCGTATCCTGGGTTTCGGGCAACTCCTCAGTACAGCCAATAGCAGCCAGGCTCAGCAGCTGCACCGTAGCCGGCAGCAGCGGCCTGATTTCGTCGAGTTTATGAGCGTTGTTGGAGGCGAAACAGAGGCGCATGGCAGGCAGGAAGAAAGTGAACGGAAAGCGAAGCAAATATCAGCCATAAAAAAGCCGGCCTGAGGCCGACGCTGCTGCACTCAGCGAAACATCTGCTTGATAAGGAGCCAGCAGCTGTCCAAGGGGGTACTGGCAGCAGGTGGGGGAGGCGAGCTGAGATAAGCCTGAGCACCGGCGGCTGTGTGTACGGTGAGGCGGTAAGTAACCGCGCTGCCGTCGGCCGCTACGGGGCGGGCATGGCGGTCGAAGTAGGAGTAGCGCGACCGGGAGCCAGCCGTCAGGCTGGTCAGGCAGTCGAAATCATCCGCCGGTCCGTCCTGCCGGTCGATGCCGTAGCGGATGACGTTGGGGGCGTTGGCGGCGGCCCACTCCAGCTGCACTCCGCCGGGCAGGGCCTGGGTACGAAAAAGCAGCAGCCCCGAACCCGAGGCCAGCCCGGAAAGCAGCAACAGAAGCCCCAGTAAGGCAGGTAAGCGTTTCATAGCAAGAAGGATAAACGTAGTAGATAGAGCGGAAGGCAGTGCAAACATAGTTGGTTTCGGTTAAAAGCACAGCACGATATCAGCGGCTTCGAAAGCAGCGCGGGCTGTCTTTGAAGCCACTAATATCGGCGGCGGCCACAGCCGGAAACGACTTGGCGCCAAAGGGTTGTTGGGCTGGCACGAGGAAAAAAAAGGCGGACGTTTTTAAAATCCGGACCTAACATGTACTTTTGCAGTCCCTTCCGCAAAATCGGCAGGCACTCAGGTACAAACGGCCCTACGACCATGAAAAAAGAAATTCATCCCGAGTATCGCGAAGTGGTATTCCAGGACACTTCCAGCGACTTCAAGTTCGTGACCCGCTCCACGATGAGCTCCAACGAGACCATCACCATGGAAGACGGCAAGACTTACCCCGTTATCAAGGTGGAAGTTAGCTCGGCGTCGCACCCGTTCTACACCGGCAAAAACGTGTTTATCGACACCGCCGGCCGCGTGGAGAAGTTCCGCAACCGTTACAGCAAGAAGGCTCAGTAGAGCTGCAAGCCGAAAGCCACAAGCTGCAAGCTTATGTTTTCAAAACTCCCGCTGGCAATCCTGCCAGCGGGAGTTTTTGTTTATTCTTTTCTCCATCTCCTTCATTTTGCTCTATCAGCTTGCAGCTTGTAGCTTGCGACCTGAAGCTTATTCTATCATGCGCGTTCTGCTCTTCGATGATCCGGCCATCCGGCCCCGGCTGCTGCCGCTTACCTTCACCCGGCCTGTGGCGGCACTGCGCTGCGGCATTCTTACGCTGGCCGAAAAGTGGCAGCACCGCCTCGGCGTGGAGCAGGTTGGCTACCTGACCGAAAGCTACCTGCAGGCCAAGTTTCCGGCCGGCGACACCCGCGGTCCGGCTCTGGTTATCAACGGGGCCGTGTGCCCCGATGAGCTGCTGACCCGGCAGGTGCAGGCCCTGGCACCCGGCAGTGCCCTGTATGATGGCGAGCTGCTGGTGGCCGCTCACCTGGCCGACGCTACCCAGGTGGCCGAACTGATTCAGGAAGGCTTCCGGAACACCCACGAAGTAGCCGAGCCGGTAACCGTAATCGGCGAGCTGTGGCACCTGTTCCTGAGCAATGGAGCCGAAATCCGCCTCGATTTTGCGCTGCTGACCGCCGGCCGCGAGTCGGCCCCGGTGGGGGATGCGCACACGATTGTCTATGCGCCGGAAAACATCTTCATCGAACCGGGCGTGAAAATCCGGGCCGCCATTCTCAACGCCGAAGACGGCCCAATTTACCTGGGCCGTAACGTAGAAGTGCATGAGGGAGCCATTCTGAAAGGGCCGTTGGCCGTCTGCGAGGGAACCCACATCAACACCGGTGCCAAGCTACGCGGCGATAATACCATCGGGCCACAGTGCCGGGTGGGGGGCGAGGTGGCCAACAGCATCATCATGGGCTACTCCAACAAGGGCCACGAGGGCTACCTGGGTAATTCGCTCATCGGCCAGTGGTGCAACATCGGGGCCGATACCAACACCAGCAACCTGAAAAACAACTACGCGCCCGTTAAAATCTGGAGCCATGCGGCCAGCCGGTTCGTGAACACGGGCCAAACCTTCTGCGGCCTGACCATGGGCGACCATAGCAAGTGCGGTATCAACACCATGTTCAACACGGGCACCGTGGTAGGCGTGGCGGCCAATATCTTCGGAGCCGGCTTTCCGCGCGCATTTGTTCCGAGCTTTGCCTGGGGTGGTCCGGCTGGTTTCGAAACTTTCCGGCTGGCCAAAGCCGGCGAGGTGGCCGAGCGCGTAATGGCCCGCCGCAAGCTCGCCTACGACGAAGCCGAGCAGGAAATCATGCGCCATGTGTATGAAGCCACCGCCAAAGACCGGGTGTGGGACCGGGCAGAGTAAGGAATGCCAAATTTGTCATTCAGAGCGGAGCGAAGAATCTCGCGTGCAATAGCAACTCCCTACATCAGGGTTTACTTTAGCAAGCGAGATTCTTCGCTCCGCTCTGAATGACAGCTTCTGCTCTTTATTTTTCACTAAACTAGCGTAATGCGCTTTTCTGCTATTCCGGGGCTGAATCAGGTAAAGCAGCTGCTGGTGGGCGGCGTGCGGCGCAACCATGTGGCCCACGCCCAGCTGTTTCGGGGGCCCGAGGGTTCGGCGGCGCTGGCGCTGGCGCTGGCTTACGCGGCGTTTCTGAACTGCGAAAACCGACCAGCCGAAGCAGACGACTCGTGCGGCAGCTGCCCGAGCTGCCAGAAAATCGATAAGCTTATCCACCCCGACCTCAACTTCATCGTGCCCGTAACCACCACCAAGGCGGTGGCCAAAGACGCCACGAGCAGCAAGTTCGGGGCGGAGTGGCGCGAGTTCGTGCTTGGCAACCCGTACCAGGGCCTCAACGACTGGATGCAGCACATCGGGGCCGAAAACAAGCAGGGCAGCATTTCCAAGGACGAAAGCGTGCAGCTGCTGCGGCTGGTGAGCCTCAAGGCGTTCGAGGCGCGCTTTAAAGTGGTCGTTATCTGGCTGCCCGAGCTGATGCACCCGGCGGCGGCCAATGCCGTGCTCAAGCTGCTGGAAGAGCCGCCGCCGGCCACCGTATTTCTGCTCGTGAGCTTCGCCCCAGAGCAGCTGCTGCCCACTATCATCAGCCGGGTGCAGCCAGTGGTAGTGCGTGCCCCAACCGAGCAGGAACTGACGGATTGGCTGCGCACTACCCAGAACGTGCCCGAAGCCAAAGCCCGGCAGCTGGCTCAGTTCACCGACGGCAATGTGGGCGCGGCGCTGGCCGCCAGTTTGGCCGGCGCCAGTGCCGAGCACGACTACTACGAGCTGTTTGTGGGCTGGATGCGCACCTGCTACGGCAACAAAGTGGCCGATATGCTCGCCCGGAGCGACGAATTTCAGAAGCTGGGCCGCGAAAACCAGAAGGAGTTCTTCCAGTACGCGCTGGCGCTGCTGCGCAAGGTGCTGCTCTTCGGCCTCGATCCGCAGCTGGTGCCGCACCTGCCGGCCCAGGAGCAGGGCTTCATCAAAAGCTTCAGCCCCTTCGTGACGCCGCGCAACGCCGACGCCCTGACCCAGGAAATCAACGAGGCGCATTACCACATCGAGCGCAACGCCAACCCGCGCATGGTGTTCGTAGATGCCTCGCTGCGCCTGGCCGAACTGCTGCGACCGTAGCGCGGAACCCAGCACGTAGCGAATTATCGGCCTCTGGGAGCTGGAAACCGCGAAAATACATTCTGCTAATTTGCTATAGCAGGTGTTAAAACTGGTATAGGCAGGACTGCCCGCGGGGAGGGGTTATCTTTGCCGGAAGCATGGGCCTACCGAAGCGGTTTCGGGTCCGAGTTTCTTGTTTTCTGACGTTAATTCCTAGTGAAAAAGCATATCCGCATCGGCACCCGGGGCAGCAAGCTCGCTTTGTGGCAGGCCAACCACGTAGCCGACCGGCTGAAAGCCGCCGGCCTGGAGCCGGAAATCGTCATCATTACCACCAAGGGCGACATTGTGCTGGACCGCTCGCTGGATAAAATCGGCTCGAAGGGCGTGTTTACCGAGGAGCTGGAGGACGGCCTGCGCACCGGCCACATCGACGTGGCGGTACATAGTGCCAAAGATGTGCAGAGCAGCATTCCCGACGACCTGGAGCTGCTGGCCTTCATGGAGCGCGAAAAGGTGAACGACGTGGTGCTCAGCTTCGACGCCGACCTCGACCTGAACCGGCCCGACCTGGTGTTGGGTACCAGCAGCACCCGCCGCCGGGCCATGCTGCGCCGTTTCATGCCCCACGCCACCACCGCCGACGTGCGCGGCAACCTGCAAACCCGCCTGCGCAAGCTCGAAGAAGGCCACTACCACGGCTTGGTGCTGGCCTTCGCCGGCGTGCACCGCATGGAGTACGATGGCCTGATTCGGCATGTGCTGCCTGAAACCCAGTACGTACCGGCCACCGGCCAGGGCAGCGTGGCGGTAGAGTGCGCCCGCAACCTGGAGCCGGCCTTTAAAGCTGAGTTGCACCGCCTGCTCGACCACCCCGCAACCCACACCTGCCTGCGGGCCGAGCGCGCCTACCTGCGCACCATGGAAGGCGGCTGCAGCATTCCCAGCTTCGCGCTGGCCACCCTAAGCCCCGATGGCCAAACCGTGCAGCTGCACGCCGGCCTCATCAGCCTCGACGGCGCGCAGCTGCTCGAAGAAACCCGCACGGCTCCGGCCGCCGCCGCTGCCCAGCTCGGCATCGAAATAGCCGAAAATATCCTGAGCCGTGGGGGGCGCGAAATCCTGGAAGAAATTCGTAGCCGGAAAGCCGACTGAATAACGATCAGGGGGCATCAGTACCCATCGGAAATCTGCGCAAGGCTAAGCGCGCTTGCTTGATGACTACTCATTTTAACTGCTTTATCGCCGTGAGACAGATTTTGCGCAATACGCTGTTGCCCCTGGTACTGGTGCTGTTTATTCCGGCCGCCCATGCTGCCAAGAAGCCCCGTAAAAGCAAGAAAGACGAACTCGTTACCATCAGCACTTCGCTGGGCGACATCCGGCTGGTGCTTTCTGAGCTGACGCCAGTGCACCGGGCCAATTTCCTGCAACTGGCCCGTAGTGGTTTCTACAACGGCACCACGTTCCACCGCGTCATCCTCAACTTCATGGTGCAGGGTGGCGACCCCAACTCGAAAGATGCTGACCCCGGCAACGACGGCCAGGGGCCGGCCAGCGAGCAGACGCTACCAGCTGAAATCAGGCCCGAGCTGACCCATGTGCGCGGGGCAGTAGCCGCTGCCCGCACCGCCGATTTTGTGAACCCTGAGCGCCGGAGCAGCGCGTCGCAGTTCTACATCGTGCAGAATCCTCAAGGCACGCCACACCTCAATGGCCAATACACCGTCTTTGGCCAGGTTATCAGCGGGCAGGAGGTGGTAGATAAAATTGCGCAACAGCCTGCCGGCCCAGCCAACCGCCCCCTCACCGACATCAAGATGACGGTGAAGGTGGAGAAGCTGAAGAAGAAGAAGATTACCGAGCAGTACGGGTATCAGTACTGAGACCTCCTGCTCATGTCTGGCTTCTCACCTTCCGCCTTCTTCCCCCAAAATGAAAATCCTTGTTACGGGTTCCAACGGCTTATTGGGGCAAAAGCTGGTGGCGTTGCTGAGCCGGCAGCCGGGTATGGCGCTGGTGGCCACTTCGCGCGGCCCCAATAAGCTGGCCGGCTTGTACCCGCAGGTGCCGTTTGTGCCGCTCGATGTAACTGATGCCGCTCAGGTAGCACAGGTAATCGAAGCCGAAAAGCCCACCCACCTCATCCACACAGCCGCCCTGACCAACGTGGACGAGTGCGCGCTGCACCCCGCCGACTGCTGGAACCTGAACGTAACGGCGGTGGCGCATCTGGTGGCCGCCAGCGAGCAGCACGGGGTGCATTTGATACACTTGAGCACCGATTTTATCTTCAGCGGTGAAACGGGGCCGCTGGCGGAGGATGCCGTGCCGGGGCCGGTGAATTTCTACGGGGAAAGCAAGCTGGCCGCCGAGCAGCTCGTGCGCCAGAGCCCTGCCCCCTGGACCATTGTGCGCACGGTGCTAGTGTACGGCACGGCCCACGATTACGGCCGCACCAACCTGGTGCTGTGGGTGCGCGATGCGCTGCGGGCCGGCAAACCGATAAACGTGGTCGACGACCAGCTGCGCACGCCTACGCTGGCCGAAGATCTGGCCCAGGGCTGCTGGCTGGCGGCCCTGCACAACGCTACCGGTATCTACCACATCAGCGGCGCCGAGCTATGCACGCCCTACCAGCTGGCGCTACAGGTCGCCGCGTATTTTCAGCTCGATGCCGGCCTTATCAGTCGGGTAGATGCCGCCACGTTTTCGCAGCCGGCCCGCCGCCCGCTGCGCACCGGCTTTGTAGTGGATAAAGCGGTGCGCGAGCTGGGCTACCGGCCCCACACGCTGGCCGAAGGCATTGACTTGGTCGCCAGGCAGGCCGACGAAGCCCCATTATAGGGCCACGGCCACCGGATATTGCTGCTTTGGTTTAGGGCACCACCACCACCTGGCGGCTTACGCAGTGGCTGTCGGGGCAGGAGCCGGGACCGTTGGCGCGCAGGGCCATGCGCACGGCGTAGCGGCCGGGCCGGCGGAAGCGGTGCTCTACCTGCGGGCCGGTACCGGTGGCGCCGTCGCGAAAGTCCCAGATGACTACCATGTTTCGGCAGGCGGGCAACTGCGAGTCGGCGGCATCGAAGGCTACCGGCTGCCCCACCCGCACCGTGTCGGCGGCCCGGAAGTTGACCACGGTTTGCTTCGTGAAATCAACGTCGAGCAATTTTTCGGCTTCCCGTACTTCGCCGCTGGCTCCGTCTACCACATCCAGGCGCACGGTGTAGCGGCGGCGCTCGGCGTAGCAGTGCGCCACGGCGGGGCCGGTTAGCGTGGTGCCGTCGCCCATATCCCAGCGGAAGGTGAGCGGCCCGGCGGCGGGGTCGACGGCCTGGCGGGCGTCGAGCTCCACGCACAGCTGGGGCACGCGCGGCGGCGGGCAGGCTACGCTGGTAGTGTCGCCGGCCTGCTGGGCTGCAGCCGACAAGGCCAGTAACAGCAGTAGTGGCAGCAAAAGCAGCAGCCTTCCGGGGCAGAATACGCGGAGCAGCACGGGAGCAGGCACGGTATGAGTGGAGGAGTAATGAAGGCTGCTAAAAGCGGTTCAGACGCTGTAAGACCTCTTTCTGGTAAGTCTGGCCAATAGGAATGTGCTTGTCGCTCAGCAGAATGGAGTTGTCCTCAATGGTCTGGATCTGGCGGATATTGACGATAAACGAGCGGTGTACCCGCACAAACAGGGCCGCCGGAAACTTCTCGGCAATGCCCCGCAGCGTGCTGTACACGATAAGCTTGCTGTTTTTGGTGATGATATGCACGTAGTCGCCCAGAGCCTCTACAAACAGCACATCGTCAAACTGCACCTTTATCAGCTTGCTGTCCACCTTTACAAAGGTGAAGTCGGCATCGGCTGCAACCGGCTGGGCGCGGGCCGCCAACGCCTCGCGCGCCTGCTGGGCCGCCTGCAGAAAGCGGGCGTAGCTGATGGGCTTCACCAGGTAATCGAGCACGGCATACTCGAAGGCTTCCACGGCGTAGCCTTTGTTGCTGGTGATGAGCACTACCAGGGGCGGATTACGCAGCGTGCGCAGCAGTTCAAGCCCCGACATGAGCGGCATCTCCACATCGAGAAACAGCAGGTCGATGGGGTGCTCGCGCAGCATTTCGGCCGCCGCCAGGGCGCTGCTGCAGCTGCCGGCGTGCGCTAAAAAGGGCGTGTTGGCAACGCAGTTTTCAACAATCTGCACGGCCAGCGGGTCGTCGTCGACTACCAGGCAGCGAAGGGAAGCGGGAGTTTCGGCCATATATGCAAAGCTACAGTCTTTCTTTGCAGAATTCCATCAACGCAAAATCGGGCTACGCTCCTGCCAGCCGCTGTTCCAGCAACGGATACAGGGCCTGCAGGCGTTGCTCAATGGCCGCCAGCCGGGCCGCCAAGGCCGGGTAGGCGGGCTGCTGCCGGGCAGACTCTTCCACTTCTTCCAGCAGCTGGCAAAGCTGCGGCAACCCAAAGTACGCTACCTGGCCCCGGAGCTTATGCGCGGCCTCAGCCAGCGCCGGTGCTGGCAACTCCGGCAACTGCTGGGCCAGCGGCGGGGCCTGGGCCAGAAAGGTGCGTACCAGTTGGCCAATAAACGCAGGGCTGCCCCCGGCCAGCTCCTCCAGCAGCGTCCAGTCGGGCTGCTCGGTAGCGGTGGCTTCGGAAGCTAGAGCCGGCTCGATGGTAGCAGCCAGCAGAGCGGAGGCTGGTCCAATGGCGGCAGCGGGGGGCGTGCGGCCGGTGTAGTGAGCAAGGCGGGCATAGAGCACGGCCGGATCGAAGGGCTTGGCCAGCGTGTCGTTCATGCCGGCGGCCAGGGCCAGCACCCGGTCTTCGGGCAGGGCCGAGGCCGTGAGGCCGATGAGTGGCAGGCGGCTGGGGTCGGGGAACAGGAGCCGCAGCTGCCGGGCCGCCTCGTAGCCGTCCATTTCGGGCATCTGCACATCGAGCAACACGGCATCGAAAGGCTGTTGGCGGGCGGCCTCCACGGCCAGCCGGCCGTTGTCGGCCACGGTTACCTGCACGTTCCAGGCTTCGAGGGTGCGGCGGGCCACGAGCTGGTTGAGGGCATTGTCTTCGGCTACCAGCACCCGCAGGGCGGGTTCGAAGGGTGGCAGCACGGCCGTGGCCTCGGGTGGTATAGTGGCCGGATCGGCAGGCCGGGCCGGAATTTCGACCCAGAACGTGCTGCCTTGGCCCTCGGCGCTTTCCACCCACAGCCGCCCGCCATGCAGCTGCACAAGGTTGCGGGCGATACTCAGGCCCAGCCCGGTGCCACCGTACTGGCGGGTGGTGCTGGCGTTGGCCTGCGAGAAATCCTCGAAAATGGCCTCCTGCTGCTCGGGCGCAATACCGATGCCCGTGTCGCGCACTCCAAGCCGCAGTATCGGCCCGGGGGCCGCGTCGGGGGCTGCCGGGCTGGTTTCCAGCAGCAGCGTAATGCCGCCCTGGGCCGTAAACTTCAGGGCATTGCCTACCAGGTTCACCAGCACCTGCTGCAGCCGTACCGGGTCGCCGGTAATGGCCTCGGGTACGTGGGGTCCGATTTCGGTGTGCAGGTACAGGCCTTTAGCATCGAGGGCGAAGCGGAACATGGCCTGCACGCGCGCCAGCAGCGCAGGCAACCGGAACGGCACCTGTTCCAGCGTGAGCTTGCCGGCTTCCATCTTCGACGAGTCGAGGATGTCGTTGAGAATAACCAGCAGATTCTGCGACGACGACTGGATGGCCTCCAAATACTCCTGCTGCCCGGCATCGACGCGGGTGCCGCGCAGCAGGTGCGTAAGGCCGATAACGGCATTGAGGGGCGTGCGAATCTCGTGGCTCATGTTGGCCAGAAACTGCGCCTTGGCCCGCCGCGAGGCCTCGGCCGCGTCGCGGGCTACCAGCAAATCGGCGTTTACCAGTTCGGTAGCGTGCTTCTGGCGGCGCAACTCGGTGGTGCGCTCCTGTACGGTGGCTTCGAGCTGCTGCTTCTGGCGGCGCAGCGTGGCGGTGCGCACCCACAGAAAGCCCCAGATGCCGCCGAATACCGCCACTACGCTCAGCAGCGCGAACCAGCCGGTTTGCCAGAAAGGTGTAGCAATGGAGAAGGACGACGTAGTAACCGGACCCCAGGGGCCTTCGGCGCCGCGCCGGGCACGTACCGCCAGCGTGTAGTTGCCAGACCCAAGCCGGGGGAAATCAGCCTCAGTAAAGCCACTGGCTCGGCTCCAGGCCGGTTGGTAGCCGCGCAATTGGTACTGGTACTGCCAGGTGCCGGCCGGGGCCAGGCTGGCGGTTCGGAAAAACCAGGTGAGGTGGTGCGGACCCGTTGGCAACTCGTCCACAAAATTAGGCTGGCGCGCGGCTCCGTTCACTTCCACCGCCACCAGCGCCACCCGGGGCCGGGCCGCGGCGGGCAGCGCGGGCAGGCCCACGCGCAGCAACCCCGCCCGGCTGGCCAGCAGCACGGCCGGCACCGGGCCGGCCAGTAGCCCGACGGCGCCCGGCAGCAGCTGCCGCACCAGCGGGTTGCCGGGTGCGGTAAGCGCGCCAAAGCCTGCACTTTGCCCCAGGCTGAGCACCTCGGCATGCTGCACCACCAAACCGACGGGCGTAGGCAGCAGGCCGTAGCAGTAGTTGCTGGCCAGCCCGCTGTTGCGGGTAGTAAACTGCCGGAATCGGCCGCCTTCAAAGCGGAACAGCCCGTCGCCCTCAGTGCCCACCCACACCCGTCCGGCCGCATCCTGGCTCAGGGCCGACGCCTCGATGCCCCCGGCCAGCACGCGGTACACCCGGAATTTCCCGGCTTCGAGCACGGCCAGCCCAGTGCCGTGCGTGGCAAACCACACGCGGCCCTGCCGGTCGGGCAGAATGGCGTACACATCGTTGTGGAGCAGGCCGTTGGCGGTGGTGTAGTGGCGGAGTTGGCCGTTATGCAGATAAAAAGCCCCTTCGCCCACGGTGCCCACCCATAGCCCGCCGGCCGCATCCTGGGCCAGCGCCATTACCACCAGCCCGGCCGGCAGCTGTGCCAGCGCGGGCAGGGTTGCTTCAGAATTAAGCAGTAGCGGGAGTTTCTGCCGCCACGCCTTGGCCGCTTCGGTACCGGCTACGGCCCAAGCAGCTCCATCGGGGGCGACCGGGATGGTAGCGGCGGGTGGTACCGGCCGTGGGTTCGTTCCGGTGCCGTCGAGTTGCAACACCTGGCCGGCGCGGGTGGCGGCCAGCAGTTCCGACCCGCGGCGTACCAGCGAAATCAGGCCGGGCAGCGGCTGCAACGAAACGTGGGCATCGGTGAGCCGCCACAGGCCATGGCCGGCCGTGGCCAGCCAGTAAGTGCCTTCGGAGTCGCGCAGCATATCGGTCACCCGTAGATCGGCCAGCAGGGCAAGCCGGTGGTGCCGGCGCAGCTCGGCGAGGCGGGCCGTATCAGGCGGCAACAGGCCTTTGGCGGCGCGCAAACCCGTTTCGGCGGCTGTGGCCGGCCGGAACCCGGTGCCGTCTTCAATCGACAGCCCACCCTGAAAATGCTGCACCAATAGCCGGCCAGTGCGCGGATGCAACGCCAGTTGGGTTACAAAGTCTTCGGCCAGCCCTTCGCGGGCAGTGAAGGTGCGGAACGTGGTGCCATCAAAGCGCACCAGCCCTTCGGCGGTGCCCAGCCAGAGGTAGCCGGCCCGGTCCTGGGCTAGGGCGTAGATGAACGGTTGCGGCAGCCCCTCGGCCGGCCCGAATTGCTTTAGCGCCTGCCGGGCCGGTAGCGGCTGGGCAGTGGCAAATTGGGCAAACAGGAAGAAAAACAGGAGCAGGCGGCGCATCGGGCAGGCAAGATACGCGCAGTTGCGAGCCGCTGCCGGCTTCTGCGTTCAGCCAGCGGCTTTTCTCGGTGAAGCCATCTGCGTAGGCGTCCGGTTCATCACAAAGCCGCGGGGTGAACACCGGGCTAATCCTGGTGCTCACCCCGCGGCTTCGCCACCCGAAACTTACTTGCCCGTTACCTTGAACTCGGTGCGGCGGTTGAGCTGGCGGTTGGCTTTGGTGGTGTTGGGGGCTACGGGCTGAGTGTCGCCGTAGCCGGCAAAAGTCAGGCGGCCCTTGTCGATGCCCTTGCCCACGAGGTAGTCGACTACGGCTTTGGCGCGGCGCTGCGAGAGGTCTTTGTTGTAGGCGGCGTTGCCCACGTTGTCGGTGTGGCCCGAAATTTCGAGGCGCAGGGCGGGCGTTTCGGCCAGCAGCTTGTGCAGGCGCTCCAACTCGCTGGTGCTTTCCTTGCGCAGCGTGGCCTTGTCGAAGTCGAAGAAGATGTTGTTGAGCACCACCTTCACGCCCACGTCGAGCTTCTTGAGCGCCACGTCCTTCACAACTTCCGAATAGGCCGCGCCGGCCGGCAAATCGAAGTTTTCGGAGTGAAACAGGTAGCCATCCTTACGCACCACAATGCCGTAGTTCACGCCCGAGGGCAACGACACCAAGTAGCGCCCCGATTTGGCGTTCGACTGGAACGAGGCAATCACCTGGTTAAGCGAGTTGTCAATTACGTCGATGGTGGCTTCGAGGGGCTGGCGGCTGGCTTCTTCGGTTACCACGCCCTTGAGAATGGTTACCTGCGCCGCTACAATGGCCACCGGCGGGGCCAGCAGCGTTTCCTTCACCGGCTGCACCCGGCTGGCCAGCAACTGGTCTTCCTGGCTGAGCACAGGCGGCTTCTCGGGGCCCAGAAACGTAATCCGGTAGATGTCTTTTCCGCCCTGCCCGTCTTCGCGGAAGGACGAGTAGTAGCCGTGCCGGCCCGAAGCCGAAATCACAAAGAACACGTCGTCGTCGGGCGTGTTAATGGGCCAGCCCAGGTTCTCGGGCTTGCTCCACTTGCCGTTTTCGAGCACCGATTTAAAGATGTCGTAGCCGCCCATGGCGTCGTGGCCCTCCGAGCTGAAGTACATCGTTTTGCCATCGGGATGCAGAAACACGCCCTCCTCGCCGTACGAGGTGTTAATCACCGACCCCAGGTTCTGGGCCGGCCCGCGTCCCTCCATTTCGATGCGGTAAATGTCGCGCGAGCCCAGGCCGCCTTCCTTATCACTCACAAAAAACAGGTGGCGGCCATCGGGCGTGTAGGACGCCGACGATTCGTGCAACCTGGAGTTAATGCGCGAGCCCAGCTTCTGGGGGCGGCTCCACTCGGTGCCGCGCAGCTCGGCCTGGTGCAGGTCGCCGCCGTTGTCTTCCAGGTACACCAGCAGGCGCTGGCCATCGGGGGCCAGGCCCACGGTGGCGTCGTGGCCGTCGGTATTGATGTTCTCGCCCAGGTTGCGGGCCGCGCTCCAGCCATCTTTCCCTTCGCGGCTGCTCTGGTAAATATCTTCGAAATAGCCACCCAGCTCGGGGTCGGTTTTGCCACCCGTCGAGCCTTCGCGGCGCGAGGTGAACAGGATAACTGACTCGTCGGCCGTGATAACGGGTCCGTAGTCGGGGTAGGGCGAGTTCACACCCGGGCCGGCATTGTCAATAAACACGCGGCTGGGTTTGGCAGCCAGCCGACGGCCGTTTTCGCACTCTTTTATCTTCTTCTGAATATCGAGCACCAGCCCGGCTGTGTTTTTGGCCCCGGTAGCCGGAACAGCGCGCTTGTATTCGGCAATGGCCTCGTTCCACTTGGCATTCAAATGCAGGCCCCGGCCCAGCAGGTAGTGGATGCGCGGGCTCACATCGGGGTTGAGCTGGTAGGCGCGCTGCAGGTACTCCAGCGCCCGCGGCTTAAAGCCCGAGTGCAGGTAACAGTCGCCGATTTTGAGGTTAAGTTGGTCGTTGTTGGGGTTGAACTGCTGGGCTTTCAGGTAGAAAACCAGCGCCTGCTCGTAGCGCGGCGGGTCCGATTCGTAGAACGCGTCGCCGGCCTTCAGGTCTTTCTGAGCAGCTTTCAGGCCGTCTTTGTCGTTGCCGAACCGGTCCTTGCTGAACTCTACACTCTGTGCCGAAGTCGTGGTGCAAGCCGTGAGCAACAAGCAGGCAATCAAATACTTATACATACGGGTTGTTGAGCTGTTAGCTTTCAGCTGATAGCTGTTAGCTGCCGTTGTGATTGCCTGGGGTTTAGGCTAAAAACCAAACGTATTTAGGCGGCCTTCTGGTCGCGCTACGGGCAGCCCGAGTTGGCAGCGTGCGTGTTGCCGACTTCCAGGCCCAGCTCGGCAGCGCGGCGCCAGTCCTGGCAGGCGGCGTCGGGCTGGCGGAGCATTTCGCGGGCGTGGCCTCGGTTGAGGTAGGCTTCGGCGTACTCCTTGTTCAGGCTGATGGCCTTGCTGGCGTCGGCGTCGGCGCTTTTATAGTCTTCGAGCTTGAGGTAGGCGGCGGCGCGGTTGTTCCAGGCAAAGGCGTAGCCGGCATCGAGAGCCACGGCCCGACCGAAATCCTCCACGGCTCCTTTGTAATCCTTTAGCTCGTAGCGGGTGGCGCCGCGGTTGGTGTAGGCCAGGGCGTTGTCCTGCTTTTTGCCTAGGTAGGCGTCGTAGTCCTGCAGCGCCCCTTTCAGGTCGGCGGCGCGGCGGCGGGTACCGGCCCGATTCAGCAGGGCCGGTAGCAAGTCGGGCTGCAGCGTAAGGGCCTGGCCGTAGTCCTGGATAGCGGCGGGCAGGTTGCCGAGTTGGCGCTGGGTGCTGGCCCGGTCGTGCCAGGCGTAGGCATAGGCGGGGTCGGCCTTGATGGCGGCATCAAAATCGGCCTTGGCGGCAGCATAATCAGCCTTCTCGAAACGCAGGGCCCCACGGTAGTACCAGGCCGGGGCATAGTCAGCCTGCAGTTCGGTAGCCCGGCCGTAGTCGCGCTCGGCTTCGGCGGGCTGCTGCAGGGCCTCCTCGGCCCGCGCCCGCCCAAAGTAGGCCCCGAACGTATTGGGCTCCAGCTTAATAGCCTGGTCGTAGTCCTGCACGGCGGGCTGGTAGTCTTTCAGCTCGTAGCGGGCGGCGGCGCGGTTGGCGTAGGCGCGGGCGAAATCGGGCTTCACGGCCAGGGCCTTGTCGAAGTCGAGCACGGCGGCGCGGTAGCTCTGCTGCTTGAACTTGGCCAGCCCGCTGTTGTAAAGCCGCTCGGCCTGCTGATCGGGCGGTAAGGTAGAGGCTCGCACACTATCTACCTGGGCCTGGGCCGCCCCTGCACTCAGCAGCAGGCCCGACAGTAAAGAAATTTTCCGCATCGTATCCCGTCCATTTCAAAGACGCGGGATAAATGTAATTTTTTCTGCTGAAGATGGCTAATTGAGTTATTTAATTACTTTAATATTGATTTTTGTCAAGATTCAATAGTGCTTTAGACAAGGTCTAGGGCGGTTTTGTGCCGTAGGGGCGGGGCTTGTCTCCGCCCACCGTTCGCGCCGCTACAACGATTTTGTTCAATGATGTGAACGGCGGGCGGGGACAAGCCCCGCCCCTACGTCGTGCGTTGTCGCTCAGAAAATCAGTCAGGCAGCTGAGACTTCACCATTTTCTGCCACTCGTGGCGCAACGAACCGTCGAATTCCGGCCGGCCGGCGCGGCGGTACCAGTAGGCAGCATTGCCGGCGTCGCCCTGCTAGCGGTGCAAAAATGCGTGGAGCCAGTCGAAAAGCGGGGTGTCTTCGTGCTGCTGGGCAATGGCGTGGGCCTTATGCCACTCGTCGCGGCCGGCGTACCATAAGGCTTCCAGCAGGGGCGAGAGGCCGGCTGGCTGTTCAGGCTGGGTTTGGGAGTCGAGGAAGTTTTGGTAGGTCATAGGGCAGTGGGGAAGATCCTGATGGGTTATTGAAGAGTAAACTTCTGGGTGCCGGTTGGGGTTTCAACTGCTGGCGGCGGCCATGCGGCGGCAGTTGCGTAATTTTACGTCGCCGCCGGACAACGTGTCCGCCGAAAAAGTTTATTTCCAACGCCTAGCTTTCACCTATGGCCACCTACCCCGAATACATGGTTGCGCCCATCCGCCAGGACCTCACCGAGGCCGGCTTCGAGCAGCTCATGACCCCCGAAGAAGTTGATCAGGTCCTGTCGGCCGACAGCGGTACTGTACTGGTAGCCGTGAACTCGGTGTGCGGCTGCGCTGCTTCCAAAGCCCGTCCGGCCCTCAAAATGGCCGTTTCCAGCTCCGATAAGAAGCCCGCTAAGCTTGTTACCGTGTTTGCCGGCATGGAGTCGGAGGCCGTGGCCCAGGCCCGCCAGCACATGCTGCCCTACCCGCCCAGCAGCCCCTGCATCGCCCTGTTCAAAGACGGCGAGCTGGTACACATGATTGAGCGTTACCACATCGAGGGCAACGACCTGATGCGCATCGTGAACAACCTGCAGGGTGCTTTCGAAGAGTACTGCTAGGTTTTTTCAGGGCTTGAATGCTGGTGCTTAGGCATGTAGCCAACCTCTCCAGGCATAAAGCACCAGCAACGAAGCCCCCAATACAACAAAGCCCGCAGCCTGTAGCTGCGGGCTTTGTTGTGTTTACGTTTACTATTCCCTCATTCATTCCAACAGCTCTCGGCGCAACGCAAAGGGGCTTACTCCAGTGAGTAAGCCCCTTTACGCTCGTTTGACTGCGGGCTATTCAGCCCTTAGGCGGTCAGACTACATTAATTCGCTACTTCGCTCAGAAACTTAATCCGCATCAGGCGCAGGTCTTCCTCCGTGTAGTCGTCGGTGCCGAGTTCTTTCAGGGCTACGGCAATGTTGTCGGTGCTGGCCGACATGAAGTAGTCGTAGATGTCCTCCTGGCGGCTCTGGTCGAGCACACCGTTGATGTAGTAGCCAAGGTTGAGCTTGGTGCCCGAGTAGCAGATGTGCTCGATTTCCTCCATCAGCTCGCGCATATCGAGGCCCTTGGAGGAGGCAATTTCCTCCAGGTCCATTTTCTTGTCGATTTGCTGGATGATATAAATCTTAATTTTCGACTTGTTGACGGCCGACTTTACCACTACGTCGGCAGCCGTCGTGATGTCGTTATCCTCCACGTATTGCTTGATGAGCGTCAGGAAAGGTTCGCCGAACTTTTGGGCCTTGCCCTGGCCCACACC
The DNA here is from genome assembly GCF_018613725.1 of Hymenobacter sp. ISL-91. Classification (GTDB taxonomy): domain Bacteria; phylum Bacteroidota; class Bacteroidia; order Cytophagales; family Hymenobacteraceae; genus Hymenobacter. The sequence goes on along the minus strand of NZ_JAGGPS010000022.1, from coordinate 80,592 downwards.
CGAAATGTGGGCCAACTCCTCCTGCCGGGTGGGGAAGGTGGTGGCCATTTCCTTGAGCGAGGGGTCCTGGAACAGCACGTAGGGCGGCAGGTTCTTCTGGTTGGCTACTTTCTTGCGCAGCGCTTTCAGCATCTCGAACAGCGTTTCGTCGTGGCCGGCGGCGTGTTGCACGTCTTCCTGCTGCTGTTCCTCCTTTACTTCTTCGTCGTAGTTGTGGTCTTTGGTGAGTTTCATGGAGTGCGGCTTTTCGATGAAATCCAGGCCCTTCTGGGTAATCCGAATTACGCCAAAATTTTCCACATCCTTGGCCAGCAGCCCACTAAGCATGCTCTGGCGCAGCAACGAGTGCCAGAACTGGGCATCGTGGCCCTTGCCCTGCCCATAAATCGGGAGCTGGTTGTGGGCGTAGCTGATGACGTGCGGGTTCGACATGCCCATGAGTACCGTGCCGATGTGGTCGAGCCCAAACCGCTCGTCGGTTTGCACCACGGCCTTTAAGGCCAGCAGCACCTCATCGCGCGCCTCGAACCGCTCACGCGGGTGGCGGCAGTTGTCGCAGAAGCCGCAGTCGGTGGCGTACACCTCACCGAAGTAGTGCAGCAGCTGCTTGCGGCGGCAAACGGCAGAATCGGCGTAATTGGCCATTTCCTGCAGCAGCTGCTTGCCGTTGTCGCGCTCGGTTACGGGCTTGTCCTTGTTGAACTTCTCCAGCTTTACAATGTCGTCGTAGCTGTAGAACATCAGGCAGTCGCCGTCCATGCCGTCGCGGCCGCCGCGGCCCGTTTCCTGGTAGTAGCCCTCGATGCTTTTGGGCGTGTCGTAGTGGATTACAAAGCGCACGTCGGGCTTGTCGATGCCCATGCCGAAGGCGATGGTGGCCACAATTACGTCGCACTCCTCGTGCAGAAACGCGTCCTGGTTGGCCATGCGCACCTGCGGGTCGAGGCCGGCGTGGTAGGGGCGGGCGCGCACATCGTTCACGCGCAGCAGCTCGGCAATTTCCTCCACCTTTTTGCGGCTCAGGCAGTACACGATGCCCGCCTGGCCCTGGCGCTGCTTCACGTACTGAATCAGCTGCTTTTTAGTGTTGTGCTTGGGCCGTACCTCATAATAAAGGTTGGTGCGGTTGAAGCTGGTCTTAAACACCGAGGCATCATCCATCTGCAGGTTCTTCTGGATGTCCTGCTGCACTTTGGGCGTGGCCGTGGCCGTGAGGGCGATGATGGGCACGCCGGAGCCCAGGTTGTCGATGATGCCGCGAATTTTGCGGTACTCGGGCCGGAAGTCGTGGCCCCACTCCGAAATGCAGTGGGCCTCATCAATGGCCACGAAGCTGATGGTGGCCTTGTTGAGGAATTCGATGGTTTCGTCCTTGGTCAGGCTTTCGGGCGCCACGTACAGCAGCCGCACCTCGCCGCTAATCACGTCGCGCTTCACCCGGTTCATCTCCGATTTGCTGAGCGTGGAGTTCAGAAATTGGGCATTCACGCCAAACGCGTTGAGCTGGTCGACCTGGTTTTTCATCAGGGCGATGAGCGGCGAGATGACGATGGCCGTGCCCGGCAGCACCAGCGCCGGCAGCTGGTAACAAAGGCTTTTGCCGGCCCCGGTGGGCATAATTACGAACGTGTTGTGGCCGGCAATTACGTTCTGAATGATATCCTCCTGCACGCCCCGGAACTGTCCGTAGCCGAAAACTTCCTTTAACTTGCCCTTCAAATCAGCTGCTTGCTGGACTTCGGGGGTTTCCACTGACATCGACATCCGCACGTACGCTTGTTTAGTTAATAGACTGATAGAGCGGCTACTTCGGGCCGCTTCCTCAATCTAAGGATTTTACCGGGATTTGAGGCCGGGCAGGCGAAACGGCGGGGCCGGCTGCGGCCAAATGTCCCCTCTCGCTCCGGCCCCGATTTCGAACCGCACTATCAAATTTAGATTGAAACTGCCAACCGAACTTCATAGCCTCGCAAAAAAAGTGCTTCTGCTCGAAGCGGAAGCCATCCAGGGCGTGGCTGCGGCCCTCGATGAACGCCCCGATTTTGCACAATGCGTAGGCGCCATTCTGGCTCGCCGGGGGCGGGTGGTGGTCACGGGCATCGGTAAGAGCGCCCACATTGCGGGCAAGATGGTGGCTACCTTCAACTCTACCGGTACGCCCGCCCTGTTCATGCACGCCGCCGACGCCATCCACGGCGACCTGGGCATGATTCAGGCCGATGATTTCGTCATTGCCATCAGTAAGTCGGGCGATACGCCCGAAATAAAGGTGCTCGTGCCGCTGCTCAAGCGCAAGGGCGTGCCGCTGGCCGCGCTGGTCAGCAACGCCGACTCCTACCTGGGCCAGCAGGCCGACTTTATTCTGCACGCGCCGGTAACCCGCGAGGCTTGCCCCCACAACCTGGCGCCCACCACCAGCACCACCGCCGCGCTGGCCCTGGGCGACGCGCTGGCCGTGTGCCTGCTGGAAAGCCGCGACTTCTCGCGCCACGACTTCGCCAACCTGCACCCCGGCGGCACACTGGGCAAGCAGCTGTATTTGAAAGTGGGCGACTTGAGCCGGCAGAACCAGCAGCCCCAGGTGGCCGAGTCGGCGCCGCTGCGCGACATTATCCTCGAAATATCGGGCAAGCGCCTCGGCGCCACCGCCGTGCTGAGTGAGGCCGGCGCATTGGTAGGCATCATCACCGACGGCGACCTGCGCCGCATGCTCACGGCCCACGCCGGCCGCCTCGACGCCGTAACGGCCCGCGACATCCTCACGCCCGGCCCCGTTACGGTGGAAGTGGACGATTTTGCCGTGGAGGCCCTGGCCCGCATGCAGGCCCGCAACATCACCCAACTGCTGGTAACCGAGCAGGGCCGCTTCAGCGGCTTCATTCATTTGCACGATTTGCTGCGCGAGGGGTTGGTGTAGGGATGGGGCACGTCATTCTGAGCGCAGCGGAGCGTAGTCGAAGAATCTCTACTGCTTCGTTGCAACAGACAGAACCAGCTTTACGGTAGAGATTCTTCGACTACGCTCCGCTGCGCTCAGAATGACGTTCTTTTCCCTAGCCCTACCTTTCTGGAAAACAAGCTCGACTCCATGGACCAACATACCTATATAGTGGTGATGGCCGGCGGCATTGGCAGCCGCTTCTGGCCGTTCAGCCGCACTCACCACCCCAAGCAGTTCCACGACGTGCTGGGCCTGGGGCGCTCCATGCTGCAGTTGACAGTGGACCGCTTTGCCGGCATCTGCCCGCCCGAAAATGTGTTTGTGGTTACCAACCGCGACTATATCGAGCTGGTGCAGCAACATCTGCCCGAGCTGGCCGCCGACCAGATTCTGGGTGAGCCCATCGGCCGCAACACGGCTCCCTGCATCGCCTACGCCAGTTACCGCATTGCCCGCCTCGACCCCGAGGCCGTGATTGTGGTAACGCCCGCCGACCACGCCGTGATGCATGAGGAGAAGTTCCGCGCAACCATCCGCACCGCTCTCGACGGCGCCCGTACCCACAATGTGCTCATTACGCTTGGCATCCAGCCCTCGCGGCCCGATACCGGCTACGGCTACATCCAGTTCATCGATGACGCGGTGCAGCCCGAACAGGTCCAGACTATGCCCGGCCACGCCAATGGTTCGTTTCCGAAGGAGCTGCGCAAGGTGAAAACCTTCACCGAAAAGCCCAATGCCGAGCTGGCGCAGATGTTTGTGAGCAGCGGCGAGTTTCTCTGGAATTCGGGCCTGTTTGTGTGGCGGGCCGATGCCATTGTGCAGGCGTTCCATCAGTACCTGAGCGACATTGCCGAGGTGTTCGATGAGGGCCGCGAGCAGCTTGGCACGCCCGCCGAGGAAGAGTTCATCACCCGTGCCTACAGCCTCTGCCGCAACATCAGCATCGACTACGGCGTGATGGAAAAGGCCGACAACGTGTATGTACTGCCGGCCGACTTCGGCTGGAGCGACCTGGGCACCTGGGACTCGCTGCACCGCATGGGCCAGCACGACGCCGACGAGAACGTGGTCGACGGCAACGCCCTGCTCTACGACACCCGCGAGTGCGTTATTAAAACCCCGCCCGAGCGCCTGGTGGTAGTGCAGGGCCTCGAAGGGTACATTGTGGCCGAGTACGACAACGTGCTGCTCATCTGCAAGCGTACCGAGGAGCAGCGCGTCAAGGATTTCGTGGCCGACGCGAAATCAAAGAAAGGTAACGGGTATAATTGACTTTAGTTGTTAGTGCTTAGTTGCTAGTTGTCAGTGCATAGAAAAGCCCGTTATCCAATCAGCAGATAACGGGCTTTTCTATGCACTGACAACTAGCAACTAAGCACTAACAACTAAGCACTACTTAGCCAGCTTCGCTTTTAGGTTCTCGTCCAGCGCGGCCAGGAACTCCTCGGTGTAGAGGTAGTCGCGGCCGTGCTCGACCTTGTTTCCGTGGATGTTGACGGCGAGGTCCTTGGTCATCTTGCCGCTCTCCACGGTTTCAACGCACACGGCCTCCAGCGCGTGACAGAAGTCAACGAGCTCCTGGTTGCCGTCGAGCTTGCCGCGGAACTCCAGGCCCCGGGTCCAGGCGAAGATGCTGGCAATGGGGTTGGTACTGGTGGGCTTGCCCTTCTGGTGGTCGCGGTAGTGGCGCGTCACGGTGCCGTGGGCGGCTTCCGCCTCCATGGTTTTGCCATCGGGCGTTACCAGCGTCGAGGTCATCAACCCCAGCGAGCCGAAGCCCTGGGCCACGGTGTCGCTCTGCACGTCGCCGTCGTAGTTTTTGCAGGCCCACACAAAGTTGCCGTGCCATTTCAGGGCCGAGGCCACCATGTCGTCGATCAGGCGGTGCTCGTAGGTGATGCCGGCTTCCTGGAACTTGGCGGTGTAGTCCTGCTCGTAAATCTCCTGGAAAATGTCCTTGAAGCGGCCGTCGTACTTCTTAAGGATGGTGTTTTTGGTGCTCAGGTACAGCGGCCAGCCCTTGCTGAGCGCCTGGTTGAAGCAGGCGTGCGCAAAGCCCCGGATGGACTCGTCGGTGTTGTACATGGCCAGCGCCACGCCGTCGCCCTTGAAGTTGTACACCTCAAACGACTGCGTTTCGCCACCGTCTTCGGGCTGGAAGGTAACCGTGAGCTTGCCTTTGCCCTTGGTCACGAAATCGGTAGCCCGGTACTGGTCGCCGAAGGCGTGGCGGCCGATGCAAATGGGGGCCGTCCAGTTGGGCACGAGGCGGGGCACGTTGCTCATCACAATCGGCTCGCGGAATACGGTGCCGTCCAGAATGTTGCGGATGGTGCCGTTGGGCGACTTCCACATCTGCTTGAGGCCGAACTCCTCCACCCGCTGCTCGTCGGGCGTGATGGTGGCGCACTTGATGCCCACGCCGTACTGCTTGATGGCGTTGGCCGCGTCGATGGTTACCTGGTCGTTGGTTTCGTCGCGGTACTCAATGCCCAGGTCGTAGTACTTGATATCGAGGTCGAGGTACGGGGTGATGAGCTTGTCTTTGATAAATTTCCAGATGATGCGGGTCATCTCGTCGCCGTCCAGCTCAACAACTGGATTGGCTACCTTGATTTTAGTCATGGGGTGGGGGATAAGAAAAAGAAGGAAACAGCCTCAGCCAACCAGTGTAGCGGGCCTTAACAGCCCGTAATATAGCTACGAGCCGCTAAGCGTCCCACATGAGGGCCAGGCTGGCTAGGCAAGCGGTTTGGGGTTTTCGCTTATTTTAGGCCTTATTTCGTCCCTGTTCGTCGTCCTTATGCCCAGTTCCGCGCCGCTACGCAAGCGCGACCACCTAGCCGATGCCGCCCTGGCCGGTACCCACCGCCTGCGCCCGCTGCTGGAGCTGGTCGAGCGCATTCGTCCCCATGTCGGCCACGAATCGGTGTTTAGCTCACGCCGCGAGAAAATAAGGGAGCAACTGGCGCTGGTGCAGCAGCAGTTGCGAACCGGGCAGCCCCGGCATCAGGCGTTGCGCGAGGCCTTTCGGCAACTCAGCGAGTTCGTGGGCGAGGAAGTGCGCGAGGTGAGCCGCGACGAAGTAAAGGAATCGGGCAAGCGCTTTGTAGCCGCCACGCTCAAAAACGCGCCGCAGCTGCTAGCGGCGGCCAAGCAGGCCGGGTTGCTGAGCTGAAAGGGAATTAAAAATTAAAAGTGAAAAATTAAAAATGGCCGTTGAACGTCCCATCCGGGAGTCGTTCAACGGCTATTTTTAATTTTTCACTTTTAATTTTTAATTCCCTTTCAGCCGCTGCCGCAGCACTTCATACAGCATAATGCCGCTGGCCACCGACACGTTGAGCGAGCTAATCTGGCCGGCCATTGGGATGCGGAGCTTGTAGTCGGCCAGGCGCAGGTACTCGGGGCTGATGCCATCTTCCTCCGAGCCCATCAGAATGGCCAGCGGGCCCGTCAAATCTACGGTTTCGGCCTCCAGGCTGGCATCCGACTTCTCGGTACAGGCGACAACCTGCACGCCCGATTCGCGCAGAAACGTGAGGGTTTGCTTGAGGTTGTGTTCTCGGCAGACTGGAATCAGGTTAAGGGCGCCGGCTGAGGTTTTGAGCGCGTCGCCGTTGATCTGGGCCGCGCCGTGGCTGGGCACCACAATGGCGTGCACACCCAAACACTCAGCGTTCCGGGCAATGGAGCCGAAGTTACGCACGTCGGTAATCCGGTCGAGCACCAGCAGCAGGGGCGTTTTGCCTTCCTCGTACAAGCCGGCCAGAATGTTGTCCAGCGGCATGTAATCAATCGGCGACACGAAGGCCACCGCGCCCTGGTGGTTTTTGCGGGTGATATTATCCAGCTTTTCTACCGGCACCATCGACACGGGCACATTGGCCTCGCGGGCCAGGGCGTTGATGTCCTGGGTCATGGAGTTCTTGGTGGCCCGCAGCAGGAATATCTTATCCAGCGTACGGCCCGCGCTCAGCGCCTCCAGAATTGGGCGCAACCCGAAAATCATGTCGATGCTGCGGTCCTGGGGCGGGAGGTGGGGGTAGCGGGGCTTGTCAGAAGACGATGACGAAGCCGGACGGCGGCCCTCCTCGCGGTTGCCCCCTTCGCTCCAGCGGCCTTCCTCGCGGCGGTTTTCGTCGCGCCGGCCTTCGGGGCGCTGCTCGTCGTCGCGGCGGCGGGGCTCGCCAAACTGCTCGTCGTTTCGGCCGTCATCGGCGCGGCTGCGCTCGAAGCGCGGGGCCTCGTCGGAGCGGCTGCCGTCGCGGCCCTGGTCTTCGCGCGGGTTGCGGCGGTTGGGCACCGGGCGGTTCTGCGAGTCGAAATACTGGCGGCGTTCGGTTACTGGCCGGCCCGGGCGATTAGTCCTTTTCTCCATAGCTCCACGGCGGCATACCAGAGAAATTCATGCTCGGGACGGCGCACCAGTTCGTAATTGTCGGGCGCAAAGATACTGGGTTTGGCGCGGAAGACGAAGGTGCTACTTAAGGATTGGTAGCCGCGGTACACCCACCGTTCTTCGTTGCCGCTGCGGTACACAGTTTCGGGGGCACCCAGCACCTGGAACAGCATGCCCCGGTCGGTGAGCCAACCAGCTTTATGAGCTGAAAACAGCTGACTGGCCGCTATTACCCGGCTATAGAACATGCGAATCAATTGGCGGGCTTTATTTTGGTCGTCGTCGGCAACACCCAGCCAGAAGTAATCCACGGCCTTCTTTGGGTCGGGCGCATCAAAGAGCTTCTGCCGCTCCTCCGAAGTCGAAACATAAATGAGTGGAGCAATCAGCTCGTCGGCCGTGGTAAGCTGCGGGAAACGGTTTTCCTCCACCAGCAAGCCCTGGCTGGGGCCCCGGTTGCCCAGGCGCAGCAGGTACAGGCCGGCCGGCAGCCGCAGCAGCTGGTCGGCGTTGAAGCGGGCCGAATCCTGGAGGCTCAGGGTGCGGGGCTGCTCGCCCAGGGTGCTGCTGGTGGCCATGGGTGGGGCAGCGGCCAGCGAGCTAAGCGGGTAGCGGTAGGCATTCAGTGTCTGGCTGGGGGCGTAGGCATCAACCCCAAATACCTCCTGGGCGCGCACGTAGCGGCGCATCAGCGGCCGGCTTAGCGAGTCGATAAAAATAAAGCTGCGGTTGAGGGTTGAGGGCGTGAGGCGCAGCCAGGCCGCGTCGCCGCTCATGGCGTCCTTCGCCTCTCCGAAGGCCACACTCAGCGCATGCCCCGATACCAGGCGGCTTATCGGCAGTGCGAAGCTCAGGCGGTCCACGTCGCCGTCGGTGCGCAGGCGGCGGGTGGCCCCGCGCACGGTGTCCTGCCAAAGAGGCCGGCGGGCATCAAAATCGAGCCAGCCCATCACGCGCAGTGGCACCTGGCGTCGCTGTGCGCTGCGGTTCGGAAACCGGAGGTACACCCGCAGGCTGTCGCCCTCACGGCGGGTATCCACCTCAACAGTACGCCCGGGCTGGTACTGGTTGGCAAAGTCGCGGCGCGGGGCGGACTGCAACGGCCCCGCCGCAAGCAAAGTCAGGAGTAGCAGTAGCAGGGAGGCCAGGTTTGTCATACTAGAATGGAAGAATGTGGACAGATAGGCGACGTTGCGGAAGGCTCAGGTAGGCCAATTCTACGCGAAAAAGCCGGCCCCGTTCCCGGAGCCGGCTTCGGCGCTCAAAAACCGTGCACTATTGGCGCGGATTGTAGTACTGCTGCAGCAACCGGATGGCCCGCTCAGCCCGTTTCTGGTCGCCGATTTCCTCGGCGGCGCGGCCGATGCTGTTGAGCGTCATCAGGTAGGTCTGGAACTCCTGGTCGAACAGCGCCTGGTTGTGGGTGCTGTAGTAGGCTAGGCCGCGTTCGGCCCGGTCGGTCATGGTGTCCATGATTTCGTTGGCCCGCTGGGTTTCGCCCACCACAATAAGCGCCGGGATGAACTGGGGCACGTAGTAGTCGTAGGGAATGGCCTTGTCGGGCATCACCTCGAACGCCTTGTTGAGCACCTGCTTGGCCCGCACTTTGTCGCCCTCCATCAGCAGCGCATCGGCCAGGCGCGAGAATTTGTCGCGGTAGTTGGCCGGGAAGCGCAGGTTGTTTTCGTCGTAGAAAATACCGTCGTTGTCGAGGCCGCGGTAGGCGAAGGTCTTCATCAGCTTCTCGTACATCAGGTCCGTCTGCACGTAGCCTTCGTCGGCGGCGCCGGTTTTGGCGTCGTAGTCGGGGTTGCGGGCGGGCAGAATGCGGTAGGCCATGCCTTCGAGCTGGAAGTAGGGCTGCAGGCCCATAAAGTCGCGCGAGTCGACGGTGCTCGAAAAGTACACCGGCCGCTCCCAGTTGTTGGTGGCCAGAATATCGAGAATGAACAGGCTCTTCTTTTCGATGGCGCTCTTGCCCACGCTCCAGTCCATCTGCGGCACCAGCTGCTTGCGCCGGCTGGCCGGAATGATGCCCGACTTGGCCACAGCGGCGGTATCAACGGGCAGATAGAAGTTGCGCGAGGGGAAGGAAAGAAGGTTTTTGCCGTCGCCATAGCTTACCTGTAGCAGGGGGCTGTTGGCTTTCACCAGCTGCATAAACTGGCGCACATCCACGGCCGGCACCGCCGGGTTTTCGGCGTAGGGCAGGTAGTCGTTGGTGCCCTGCTTGTAGTCCTTGTTGTCCATCGAAACCGGCAGCGGGGCCGATTGGTAGGCGCGGCGCTTCATCTGGTCGATGTACCAGTCGGTGTTCAGGTAGCTAAGCACGGCCACGCGTACATCGGTGCGCACGCCCTCCACTTCCTGGGCGTACCAGAGCGGGAAGGTGTCGTTGTCGCCGTTGGTGAACAGGATGGCGTTGGGGGCGCAGGAGTTGAGCAGGTTCTTGGCCGAGTCAACCGACAGGTAGCGGTCCGACCGGTCGTGGTCGTCCCAGCCCTGGCTCACCATAATGCCGGGTACCACCAGGCCCGCCAGGGTTACCACGCCGGCGCGGGCAGTATCGGCCTTGATGACGGATTGCAGCAGCTCGGCTAGCGCCAGCACGCCCAAGCCAATCCAGATGGCAAAGGCAAACGTGGCCCCCGCGAAGGTGTAGTCCCGCTCGCGCGGCTCGATGGGGGGCTGGTTGAGGTAGAACACAATGGCCAGGCCCGTGAACAGGAACAGCAGGCCCACGATGAAGGCGTTGCGCCCGTCGCGGCGGATGTGGAAGAATAAACCCAGCAAGCCCAGTATCAGCGGCAGCGCGAAGAAGGCGTTGCGGGCCGGGCTGTCGGCTACGCGCTCCGGCAAACCATTGCCATCGGCGCTACCCCACAAAATGCCCGACTGCTGCAGGTCGCCCTCGCGGCCCACGTAGTTCCACATAAAGTAGCGCCAGAACATGTGGCCCATTTGGTAGCGGAACAGGAACGCCAGGTTCTGGCCCATCGTCGGCTTCACGTCTTTCTGCACATCCACCCATTTCTGGTAGTTGTATACATGCAGCGGGTCGGGGCTGTAAATGCGCGGAATCAGCATCTTGTCCTCGGAGCGGTACTCCAGCACCGGGCGGTATTCGGCTACTACATACTTATCGCCCTGGCGCACGTAGCGCGGCGCGCCCTCGTTTTGGGCAATGGGCTGGGCGTTCAGCTGGGGGCCGTACAATAGGGGCCGGTCGCCGTACTGCTCGCGCTTGAGGTAGCTTACAAACGAAAGCACATCCTCGGGGTTGTTTTCGTTGATGGTAGGGTGGTAGGAGCTGCGGATGGGAACAATCAGGTAGCTCGAATAACCAATCAGAATGAACATGAAGCTCAGCATCACGGTGTTCAGCAGTCGGCTACGACGCTGAAACGACTGCCGGAACCCGAACCAGATGAGGCCCACAAACAGCAGCAGGAAGATGATGATGCCCCAGTTAAAGGGCAGGCCCACGGTGTTCACGAAAAACACCTCGAACGCGCCCGCCAGCGTGGGCAGGCCCGGAATAATGCCGGCCAGAATCAGGCCCACAATTACGCTGCTGATAGCCAGCGTGGCCACCCCGCCCCACAGGGTAGGGTTCTGGGTGCGGCGGTAGTAGTAAATGAAGCCCAGTGCCGGAATGGCCAGCAGGTTGAGCAAGTGAACCCCGATGCTCAGACCGATAACATAGGCAATGAGCACCAGCCAACGGTCCGAATCCGACTCGTCGGCGCGGTTTTCCCACTTCAGCATCAGCCACACCACGGCAGCCGTGCACAACGACGACATAGCGTACACCTCGGCTTCCTCGGCATTGAACCAGAACGAGTCGGAGAAAGCGTAGGCCAACGCGCCCACGGCGCCCGCACCCATAATCAGCAGCGTCTGCCCGAAGCTGGGCTCCAGCTGCCGGTCGTCGTGCATGCCGGGGCGGTGCATAACGAGCTTCTTGGCCAGCATCGTGATGATCCAGAACAAGAATAGCACCGTGAACGAGGAGCTGAGCGCGGACAGCGCATTCACCAGCACCGATACCTTGGTTACGTCGCCGAAGCTGAGCATGGAGAACAGCCGGCCCAGCAGCAGGAACGTGGGCGCGCCGGGCGGATGCGGCACCAGCAGCTTATACGAGCAGGCAATGAACTCGCCACAGTCCCAGAACGAAGCCGTGGGCTCCAGGGTCATCAGGAAAACGACGGTGGCCAGGGCAAATACCAGCCAGCCCACGAGGTTATTCAGGCTTTTGTAACTCCGCATATAGGTAGAAAGAGAGGACCGCCGCTTGTAACAGGGCGGGGAAATCGGGAAAGCAGTCAGCGAAAGTTCAAAAGTAGCCAATAAGTACCGAGCCGCATGCCTAAATCAACCAATGCCCGCCTCCGCTTCAACCAACCCCCAGATTCACTCATCTGCAACGGGCAAACCAAACCAGCCGAAAACACAAAACCCCCGCCGGTAGGGGCGAGGGTCTGGTGGTTCGTTGTAGATGGGTGACTCGAAAAATCAGTTCTGCAGCACCAGCCGCTTGGTCGAAACCACCTTATCGTTTTGCAGCAGGCTGTAGAAATACATACCGGAAGGTAGGTCGGCGAGGTTCAGGGCCATGCCACGGTCGGCGGCTTCGGGGCGCAGCGCCACAGTACGTACCTCGCGGCCGATGATGTTGCTTAAGCGCAGCCGGTACTCGGTGCCTATGGCAAACTTGCTCATCGAGAGCGTAACCTGACCGTGGGCCGGGTTGGGGGCCAGCGAAAACGTAGGTGTCAGCATGCGGCCGGCCAGCGTAGGCAAGCCAGCGGCCGGGGCCTGCTTGGCAGCCGCTGTGCGCGGTACGTAGCTGGCAGCGGCCAGCAGCGGCAACTGCCACAGCAGCAGAAACAGGAAGGTGAAAAAGCGGGGCGTAAATTTCATGACATTCAGTGAAGCTATAGGGAGGAAGCGGCAGGCCGGAACCAGAAAAAAGGTGTTTCGGGTAGCCGGAGCGGTAATTTGCAACTACCGTGCCCACCCTGCCGGGAGTGGCAAGCAACTGGGAGATACCTCTTGGAGGCTGTAAGTTGCCTGCGGTTTAACGCTTTGGGGTTCAAGATACGTAAATAGTTGGTTTGTAGTCGTATGGCCACGTATAAATAATCGGCTGTGCTGCCCGACGGATGACAATGGGCCGGCGGGTGGCAGCGCGTGCTACAGGTACCGGATCTGCTTCAGGTCAAAATGGCGTACCTGCCCGCCGGTTTCCAGTGCCAGCCGGCCCGCCTCATCAAGGCCCACAATGCGGCCGCTCAGGCGCTGGCCATCGGCTTCGTAGGCATGTAGTTCTCCGAACCGGTAAAGTACGGCCAGGTACTCGGTGCGTAGTTCGCGCACCCGGCCGGCTCGCAGCTGCAGGTAGCGGCGCTCCAAGCATTCGAGCAGGCGCTCGGCCAGCGGCTCCAGCTGGTACACGCGGCCCGTGAGGCAGCTGAGCGACGTAGCCGTTGGTACCGCAAATTGCTGCTGGTTGATATTGAGACCGATACCCACAATGCTGTGCTGAATTTTTGAGCCGTTGAGCGTGTTCTCGATGAGAACACCGCCCAGCTTTTGCGCGCCGTAATACAGGTCGTTGGGCCACTTTACCCGAAGGGCGGGTGTGGGGCCAAGCAGCGCGCTTAGCCAGTCGTGCAGGGCCAGGGCCACAGCCTGGCTGAGCAGAAACTGGTCGGCGGCGGGCAGAAACACTGGCTTCCAGACCACCGATAGCGTTAGGTTTTCACCGGGCGCGGCCTCCCATTGGTTGCCCCGCTGGCCCCGGCCGGCGGTCTGTTTGTCGGTAACCACGCAGCAGCCATCCGTGGCCCGGTTTTCGCCTAGCAGTGTTTGTGCTTCCGAGTTCGTGGAGCCGCATTCGGGCAGCCAGACAAGCTGTTGGCCCGTGAAGAGCGTTTGGGGGGAAAGTGCCGCCATCTGTTTTTCGTACTTTGTGCTAGTCAAACCTACCAAGACCCTATGAAAAGTACCTCAGTTCGACAGGATTCGGACAAGTTGGCAGAAATTGTCGTGAGCGGCATGCAGGAGAAGAAAGCGTCCGATATCGTGGTGCTCGACCTCAGAGAACTCAAGAATGCCGTAGCCGATTATTTTATTATTTGTTCAGCTTCTTCCGACACCCAGATCGAGGCAATTGCCCGCTCGGTGGAAGAAGAAGTGGAAAAACTCATCGGCCAGAACCCCTGGCAGACCGAAGGCCGCACCAACCGCGAGTGGGTGCTGCTCGACTATGTTGATGTGGTCGTACACATTTTTCTGCGCGACCGTCGCCAGTTCTACGCACTCGAAGAGTTGTGGGGCGATGCCAACATCACGTACGTGGAAGAAGAAGCGTCTGCCGCGGCAAACTAAAAGGTGGGTTGCAGTGTCATTAGGCTGGCAACGAGATAATGGTGCCAGGCAAGGAAAGGAACTTTGTGCTGACTGGTTTAAGGCCGCGCAAATACCGGAGTCCAACTTGCCACCGTTTGTCCGTTGCTTGCCTCATTCTGTACTCCATAATTACTTAGCAATTCATGTCTGATACGACGCCCAAAAAGAAAAAATCCCCCCTGCCCAGTCCGGCTCCCAAGCCCGGTATGCAGTTGTGGGTCCTCTCCGGGTTGGTGGCGCTTATCCTCGGGATGGTCTATTTCTCCGGCGGTAGCCGGTTGGTAGAAATCAAGCAGCGCGATTTTGAGCAGATGCTTACGGCCGGCGACGTAGCCGACGTGGCCCTGGTGAATGACCGCGAGGTGCAGGTAACCTTGAAAAAAGAGGCCCTGCAGAAACCTGAATACAAGAGCCGCCTCACCACTCAGCGCAGCCCATTGGCATTGCCCGGGGCTGGCGTTTCTGCTACCGGGCCGCAGTTTGCGTTCCGCGTAGTCGAAGGCAAGGTATTCAAGGAAGACTTCGACAAGCTGCAGGCTACCCTGCCTGCTGACCGGCAGATTGGCCTGAAAATAACCGAGGAGCGTGGCTTCGGCGACTTCCTTGGCACATGGGGCTTTATGATTCTGCTCTTCGTGGGTTTCTGGTTCCTGATGCGCCGCATGAGTGGCGCGGGCGGACCCGGCGGCCAGATTTTCAACATCGGCAAGAGCCGCGCCGCCCTGTTTGAGGGGGGCGACAAGGTAAAAATCACGTTTAAGGACGTGGCTGGCCTTGAGGAAGCCAAAGAAGAAGTAGAGGAAATCGTGGAGTTCCTCAAGAACCCTTCGAAATTCACTGTGCTCGGCGGCAAAATTCCGAAAGGTGCCTTGCTGGTAGGCCCTCCTGGCACCGGCAAAACCCTGCTGGCCAAAGCCGTAGCTGGTGAAGCCGACGTGCCATTCTTCTCGCTCTCGGGCTCCGACTTTGTAGAAATGTTCGTGGGTGTGGGCGCGGCCCGGGTGCGCGACCTGTTCAAGCAGGCCAAGCTAAAAGCGCCATGTATCATCTTCATTGATGAGATTGACGCCATCGGCCGCAGCCGTAGCCGTGGCAACACGCCCGGCGGCAACGATGAGCGCGAGAATACGCTCAACTCGCTGCTGGTAGAAATGGATGGCTTCGGCACCGATTCCGGCGTTATTATTCTGGCCGCTACCAACCGCCCCGATACGCTCGACTCGGCCCTGCTTCGTCCCGGCCGCTTCGACCGTCAGATCAGCATCGACAAGCCCGACATCAACGGCCGCACCCAGATCTTCAGCGTCCACCTCAAGCCCCTCACGCTGGGCCCCGATGTGGATGACCGCAAGCTGGCGGCCATGACGCCCGGCTTTGCCGGTGCCGAAATTGCCAACGTCTGCAACGAAGCCGCCCTGATTGCCGCCCGCCGCGACAAGAAGATGGTGACCATGCAGGACTTCACCGATGCCGTTGATCGTGTAATTGGTGGCCTGGAAAAGAAAAACAAAATCATCAGCCCCGGCGAGAAGCGGATTGTGGCTTACCACGAAGCCGGCCACGCGGTGGCTGGCTGGTTCCTGGAGCACGCCGATCCGTTGGTGAAGGTTAGCATCGTGCCGCGCGGCGTGGCTGCGCTGGGCTATGCGCAGTACCTGCCCCGCGAACAGTTCCTGTATAACACCGAGCAGCTCATGGACGAAATGTGCATGACGCTGGGCGGCCGCGCTGCCGAGGAGTTGGTGTTTGGTAAGATTTCGACCGGCGCGCTAAGCGACTTGGAGCGCATCACGAAAACGGCCTACAGTATCGTAACCATGTACGGCATGAACGAAAAGCTGGGCAACGTATCGTTCTACGACTCAAAGGGGCAGGACCAGTATGGTTTCAGCAAGCCCTATTCGGAGGCTACTTCGCAGATGATTGACGAAGAGGTACGCGCCATCATCAGCCAGGCGTACGTCCGGACCAAGGAACTGCTCACGGAGCGCCGCCACGAGCTGGAAGTAATTGCCAAGGAGCTGCTGGAGAAGGAAGTGCTTTTGCAGGACGACCTGTTGCGCCTCGTGGGGCCCCGTCCTTACGACACCCAAACCAGCTACCAGGCCCACATGGCCGGCACCGACCGCTCGGAAACGCTGAGCGAGCGGAAGCAGGAGCACCCCGTAGCCTTGGATAATGATCTGCCCGAGTTAAACCTGCCCGGTCTGGATCAAAATGGGGATGTTGCCGGTGGTTCCTCTACCGGATCTACAGGCTCAGCCGTGACCCCTATGTAGTCTACAGCCGAAGAACACAAAAGAGCCCGCTGCCAGATGTTGGCAGCGGGCTCTTTTGTGTATTATCTAAACAGGTCTGTTCTTGATAATGCAGGACCAGCTAATTGGTTATGCGGCCCTTTCTTGCAGAAACTGCTGAAAGGGTTTCAGTGTACGGATTTTCTCGAAGCCCTGATGAGCCAGTGCCGCCCGCACGCCGGGCAGCAGCTCTTGTAGCCAGTCCTGGAAATCTGCTTCGGTGGCCGGGAGATACTGGGTGGCCGGCGCGGTCGGGGCGGAGTAGCTGACGGCAGGCGTATTGTGCATGGCGGGTTTAAAGAGTAGGTTCGATGGCGGAAATACCAAAAAGATGCCACTATCCCGGCAGGCTGGCTACAGTTCAGCTAGTTAAAATGAATTCACCAGCACTTATGGCCTCTAGTGGGGCTGCAGAGTACAACTGGACGGTTGGCACATGCCCGAATTTTATAAGTCGCTTTTTTCTCCTACTAACGGAGTTAGCTCTGATTCCCGTAGTGGGGCAGTGAGCGGCCCCGATTCCCATAGCGAGCTTTGGCCGTGTTTTCTACAAGTGAAACCCGCTTACCTTTGCTGCATGGCCGAAAGCTCCCGTGACCTTGTTCTACGCCGTATCCGTGAGGCCCTGCAGACGCCCGGGCCCGCCCCCGTGCCCCGGCCCGATTTTGCGGCTCCGCTACACCCCAGGCCTGCCGCCGCCGATGATTTGGCCGTGGCCTTTGCCCAAAGCTTTGTGCGGGTAGGCGGGGCGTTTTACTATTGCGAATCGGAGGAGCACTTCTACGATCAGCTTTTTCTCTATAAAAAGGAGCAGCAGTTGGAAAACCTATACGTATGGGAGCCGGAGTTGAAAAAGCTGCTACACGCTGGCGGCCTGGTTTTTCAGGGTGATGAAAATGATTTTCGGGAGCAGGCCGATGCGGGCCTGACGAGTTGTGAGGCCCTGGTGGCCCGTACCGGCAGTATTCTGGTGTCGGGGGCTACGGGTAGCGGGCGCCGGCTGAGCATCTATCCCGACCAGCACCTGGTACTGGCCCGCACCTCGCAGGTAGTGGCCGACATCGTCGACGCGCTACAGCTGATGCAAACCAAATACGGCCCCGGCCAGCTGCCCTCCATGATGTCTCTGACCTCGGGGCCCAGCCGCACCGCCGATATCGAAAAAACGCTGGTACTCGGGGCGCATGGTCCGCGCCGCCTGGCCCTTTTTCTACTAGATGACGCGCCCGCTCCAACTGCCTGATCTGGCCCTGCCGCCCGGCCGCCGGGTGTATTTTGCCTCCGATTTCCATCTTGGCGCCCCCGATGCCGCCCGCTCGCGCGAGCGGGAAAAGCGTATTGTGCGCTGGCTCGATGAAGTGGCCCGCGACGCGGCCGCCATTTACCTGCTGGGCGACATCTTCGATTTCTGGTTTGAGTACCGCCACGCCATCCCGCGGGGCTTTACGCGCCTGCAGGGCAAGCTGGCCGAACTGACGGATACGGGTTTGCCGGTTACCTTCTTCACCGGCAACCACGATATGTGGATGTTCGATTACTTCACCCAGGAGCTTAACATTCCCATTTTGCGCCACCCGGTCAGCCAGCGCATAGGTGGGCACCAGTTCCATATCGGCCACGGCGACGGGCTCGGCCCCGGCGACCACACCTATAAGGTGCTAAAGAAAGTATTTGCCTCGCCGGTGGCCCAGTGGCTGTTTGCGCGGCTGCACCCTAACTTCGGCATCGGGCTGGCCAACCGCTGGAGCCGCCACAGCCGCCTGCAAAACGGCCCTTCCGACGACCACTTCCTCGGCGACGACGAGTGGCTGCTGACGTATTGCCGCGAGATGCAGCAGCAGTTCCCGCACGAGTACTATGTTTTCGGCCACCGCCACCTGCCCCTCGACGTAGAAGTAGCCCCCGGCAGCCGTTACCTCAACCTCGGCGAATGGGTCAATTATTGCACCTATGGCGTGTATGATGGGCAGCAACTGGCGTTACGGGAATATGAGAAGTGAGAAGGTTAAGCTGAGAAACGAGCGGGTGGACGTGCAAAGCCCTTGTCATCCTGATCAGCGCGCGGGATCTTGTCCCGCGAGCCCAACACTCGCTGCTAGTTGGGCTCGCGGGACAAGATCCCGCGCGCTGCTCAGGATGACAGTTTTTTCTATTCGCTTTCTTCTGGTCTCACTTCTCATTTCTCATCTCTCACTTCTAACACCACTTCTCACCAGCGCCCAAACCACTGCGCCCCCGGCGGGCTCGGTGGCGCCGGCTGGGCAGGCCGCGCCGGTAGCGCGCCTGCTCCCCGATACAGCCGGTGCCGCCCGGGGCTGGCAGCTGGTGCGCAGCTTGGCCCTGCCCCAGCCGGGCGCGGCCTCGCTGGATAGGCGCGGCAACCTGTATGTAACTGACCGCCAGAACAACCTGCGCCAATATGGGCCCGAAGGGGAGGCTCTGAACGTGTATGCCCCGCCGTTGCCCGGCCACGTGATGCAGGTAGAAGCCTGGAACACGGCTAAAGTGCTGGTTTTCTACGACGACCGCCAGCAGGTGCTGCTGCTCGACCGGTTTCTGTCGCCCATCAGCGAGCTGCCGCTGCCCCAGCTGCTCGATGGCCAGGCCCGCGTGGTAACATTGGCCCCCGACGACCGGTACTGGCTCTTCAACGAGTCGGACCTGACGCTGCGGCAGTTTGATGCCACCCAGAAACGCTTTACCATTTCCACGCCGCTTGATATTCTGATTGGCCGCTCGCGGCCCGATTTCCGGTTTCTGCGTGAGTACCAGAACAACCTCTATCTGGTAGATAGGGTAGGGGGCGTGTACGTATTCGATAACCTGGGCAACTTTCGCAAGAAGCTGCCGCTGCCGGGCCTGAACTATGTGGGCTTCCGCTCCGACGAACTTTACTACTTAGGGCCGGCCGGCGAGCTACGGTTTTTTCACTTGTACAACCTCACCGAACGCGCCCTGCCGCTGCCGCTGGCCGGCGTGCAGCAGGTGCTCGTAAGCGAGCAATATGCCTACCTGCTGACAGCGGCCGGCGTGCAGGTGTACAAAATACCGGGCAGGTAAAGCCAATGGGCCAATGTAGGTTGGATGGTGTTGCTGTATCAGGTTGGCTGATAGTTGTTTGTGAGACTTGAAGTTGGGCCGGCTGCTTAACGCGGGCGGGTACTACAGGGTGGCCGGCCAACGGTATTTCTGGCTATATTTGAGAACTGCCCGCTCGCTCTGCTCCGCCACAACCACTTCGTCTGTATGCCCATTGCTCCGCGCCGCCGCGCCGCACGCTTTTTGCCGTTTGCGCTGCTTTCTACGCTGCTGAGCGCGGCTTTCTCTTTCCAGGCGGAAGCCCAGAATCCGGCCCGGCCCGTGCTGCCGCCCGCCCGGCTGGCCCCCGAACTGCGCCGGCCAGGCAACTCCGGGTTACGTGCGCTGCGGGTCAGCGTGGCCAACGAAACGGCGTTCCGGCAATGGCTCGGGCGCAGCCATCCGGGAGCAGTGGCTGAGGCGGAGCCGCGCCAGCCCAACATGCTGCGGGTGCGTGGCATCGGGGCGGCAGCCCTGGCCGAAAGCCCCTTAGTGCTTTTCGTGCAGGCAGCCGACCGCAGGGCGCGGCCCGAACGGGAGTTGGGCGGGCTCGATTTGGGGGCAAACAAAGTAACAGCCGTCCATGCGCGTTATCCTACGCTCACGGGGCAGGGGCTCACCGTTTCGGTGAAAGAAAGCCCGCTGGATATAGCCGACCTCGACTTCCGGGGCCGGCTGCTGGAGCCCGATCCATTGGCCCCGCTGCTTAACTCGCACGCTACTACCATGGCCACCATCATTGCCGGGGCCGGCAACACCTCGCCCGATGGCCGCGGGGTGACCTGGCAGGCGCGCATTGCCCAGTCGAGCTACGACAACCTGCTGCCCGACGATGGGGTGCAGCTTGCCGCGCGGAGTGTATCGGTGCAGAACCACTCCTATGGGGTGGAAGTGGAGAATTTTTATGGCCTGGAGGCCCGTGCCTACGACCAGCAGGCGCGGCAGTATCCCACGCTGCTCCACGTGTTTTCGAGCGGCAACTCGGGCCCAAGGCCGGCTCCGGCTGGCCCCTATGCCGGCCTCGACAGCGTGGCTAACCTTACCGGCGAGTTCAAGAATGCCAAAAACAGCCTTAGCGTAGGCGTTACCGATGCTTTGGGCGCAGTCAGCCCGTTCAGTTCCCGTGGCCCCGCTGCCGATGGCCGTTTAAAGCCCGAGCTGGTGGCATTCGGCGACGGGGGCAGTTCCGACGCGGCGGCGCTGGTGTCGGGTATTAGCCTGCTGGTGCAGCAAGCCCACCAGCAGCGGCGCAACACCCTGCCCACCGCCGCGCTGGTGCGGGCCGCATTGCTCAATTCGGCTGACGATGTAGGCCGGCCGCAGGTTGACTTTGTGGCCGGTTACGGCCAAGCCGATGCGTTGGGAGCCGTGCAAACTATGCTCGACGGTCGGTTTGTAGAAGGCACCGCCACCACCGGCCAGGAGCGGATGTTTTCGGTTACCGTGCCCCCCGGTGTGCATCGCCTCAAAATAACCCTGGCCTGGACCGACCCCGAAGCGGCTGCGGGCACGGCCTCGGCCCTCATCAACGACCTCGACCTGACCCTACGCCGGCCCGCTACCAATCAGCAGTGGCTGCCCTGGACGCTGAGTGCCTACCCGCACCGCGACTCGCTGGCCCGTCCTGCCCGCCGCCGCCCTAATCACCGCGACAATGCCGAGCAAATTACCCTCGATACGCCAGTAGCCGGAACCTATGAGCTGCGGGTGCGTGGTTTTGCCGTGCCCCAGGGCCCGCAGGCGTTCAGCGTAGCCTACGAGTTCGAAACGGGGTTAAGCTGGGTAGCGCCCACCAAAGCCCGGGGCCTGGAAGCTGCCGGAGCCGGCCAGCTGCTGCGCTGGCAGTGGGCTGGCCCGGCCACCACAGCCCGCCTCGAATACAAGCCCGTGGGCCAGCCCGCCTGGACCGTCCTGAGCCCCAGCGTGAATCTGGCCGATAAGCTGTACCGCTGGACGGCCCCCGACATCACCCAGCCCGCCCAGTTACGGCTGGTATCCGGGGCCGTTACGGCCGTGTCCGATACATTTTTTGTGGCCCGTCCGTTGGTGCTTTCCGTGGCGTATAGCTGCCCTCAGGAAGCGCTCCTGACGTGGCGGCGCGTACCCGGTGCTACGCAGTATCAGGTATATAGCCTTGGATCTACGCTGCTCACGCCGTTCCGCCGGGTTGCCGATACGGTGCTGGTGCTAACGGCCGCCGAGGCCACTGCCCGCTACTTTGCTGTCGCGCCGGTTATAGCCGGGCGCGTTGGCGTACGGGGCCCGACGCAGGATCTGGAGCAGGCTGGCAATGGTTGCTACGTACGCTCCTTTCTGCCCCGCCAGCTGGTAACCGATACGGTGCAGTTCGACCTGACGCTGGGCTCTACGTTTCGGTTGCAGACGATAGCGCTGCAACGCCAACGTTCTGATGGCAGCTTTGAGGACGTCCACCTGCTGAATGCCGGGCCGAGCACTGACCTGGTGCTGACGGACCCTACCCCTGTTACGGGGTATGCGCGGTATCGGGCACGGCTTCGGCTCGATAACGGCAGCGAGATATACAGCCAGCCCGAACGGGTATTCCGGGTGGCCGAGGCAGCCGCCGTGCTGGTTTACCCGGTGCCGTTAGTGGCTGGTGAGCCATTGCGCATTGTGCTGCCCCCCAACGAAACCGCCCAAGTACGCTTGTTCGACCTGACAGGCCGATTGTTGCGTGATGAGGTAGCTGAAGTAGGCGTCATCAAGCGCATCGCCACCGATGCGCTGCGGCCCGGCACCTACTTGCTGCGCATCCGGCTGCAATCCGGCGCCCAAATCACCCGGCGCATTTTGGTGCTATAGCTAACTCAGGTTGCGGAGGGCAAGGCAGGGGCGGGGCTTGTTCCCGCCCGCCGCCTGAACGATACGGTAAACGCTAGTTCAACGGCTCCTCAATGCCTCGTTCAACGGAGGGCGGGGACAAGCCCCGCCCCTACAGCGAGCCAACGGACTTACTGTGCAACTTGGATTATAGAAGCAGGTTAGAAAGTAACCGGAAGCAAAGCTGACTGTCATGCCTCCCTGAAAAGCCTCATAAGCAGCCCAAATAAAAACCGCCCCAACTCGTTTGAGTTGGGGCGGTTTTTATTTGGGCTGCTTATGAGGCTAACAGCTTAGTACACGTAGTTAAGAGCCGTACGGTCGTTGGCGGTGAAAGGACGGTCGCCAGTCGAGCCAATGCAGGCCAGCATCCACGAGTTCGGATCGGCACCGGAAGGCGTACCGGGAATCAGGATGGCTCCAACGCCGCTGGATCCTTCGTTGGAAGCTGCTCCGCCGCAGCTGTATGCGCGGTTGAAGTAGTCGGTGTGGCGGAAGCCGAGGCAGTGACCCATCTCGTGGGCCATGATGGTGGCTACGTTATTGATAGAGCGAGCCCCAATTACGCTCGGAGCCAATTGAAAGCCGGGAGCAGGATTACCGTTGGATGGGAAACCACCCGAGCGGCCCAGTACGCCGGGGCCCAGGTTGGCCGAGTACGTAATCGGCAGGTCGGCCTGACCCGAGGTGATGCGGCGCATGGTGATGCGCAGGCCCAGCGCGTTGTAGCGGCGGATGGCCTCGTCGGCAGCCTGCACGTAACCGTTCGGGAACTGGCTCGATACGCTTACCGTCAGTACCCGGGGCAGGCGGCCTACCAGGTTGGTAGTGCGGTACTGCTCATCCTGGCCCACACGCAGCAGGTTCTGCTCAGGCTGGCTGGCCAGCATTTCGTTGGTTAGCAGAATATCGCCTTCTACAACTACGCCTTCGTCCGTTTTCACGGCACCCGTTGCCGTAAAGCCCAAGGCTTTAATCTGGCCGATAGTAGCTTCCGACACCTCGTTCTTGATGGTAACGTTGTCTTTTTCCTGACACGAGGAGAGGCCGAGGCCCAGTCCGGTAGCAGCCAGCAAAGCCAGTAGCGTATTTTTCTTCATGGTGTTTGGTTGTGAGAGGTGGAATGGTGGAACAGTGAGGTAAACATAGTGTTTTATTGAAGATATTTCAAAATAGTTGCCGGTTATTTGACAAAATAATATACATTATACTTTCCTTATACCGATTGCATAAAATTGCGTAATCTGCTCAGGCAGTAGAATTAAAGCGGTTTATTTGGATTATGTGAGGAGGAAAATGTTTTCATATGCTGCTCGCTCAATCTGGTCGCCGCTGCCACCTCAGGTGTTGCGGTGGCTGTGGGGGTGCTAACTGGTGGGGCTTAGCTGCCCCGGCTATTTGGCTATCTTTGTCGATAACCCATTTCGTGCCGTTGGCTTGTTGGCCGCGGACTTACCTATATAGATTCTCCAAGCCGTGGCTTGTTCCTCCTGTTCTTCCGGCGGCGGCGGTTGCTCTACCAACGCTACTACTTCGGGCTGCGGCTCCAAGGGTAGCTGTAGCAGCGGCTGTACCCGCCTCAATGTATTCGACTGGCTCCAGGATCTGGATATGCCCAGCGACTTTAAAGAGTTCGACCTTGTGGAAGTCCGCTTCAAGGGCGGCCGCAAAGACTTTTTCCGCAACCAGAGCCGCCTGCCGCTCATCACCGGCGACGCCGTAGTGGTGGAGGCGGCCGGCAGTGGCTGGCACCTAGGCCATGTGTCGCTGAAGGGCGAGCTGGTACGCCTGCAGATGAAAAAGAAAAAGGTCCCCCTCGACTCAAAGGATATCCGCCCTATTCTGAGGGTGGCCACCGACGACGATGCCGAGCGCTGGCAGGCCGTACGCGACCTCGAAACGGGCACCATGTTCCGGGCCCGCGCCGTGGTGGAGGAGCTGCGCCTGCGCATGAAGCTCTCCGACGTGGAGTACCAGGCCGACCGTACCCGCGCCACGTTCTTCTACTCGGCCGATGACCGCGTAGACTTCCGCGACCTGATCCGGCGGCTGGCCGACGAGTTTCGGGTGCGGGTAGAAATGCGCCAGATTTCGCTGCGCCACGAGGCCGGCCGGCTTGGTGGCATCGGCAGCTGCGGCCGTGAGCTGTGCTGCTCCACCTGGCTTTCCGATTTCAAGAGCGTAAGCACTACCGCCGCCCGCTACCAGAACCTGAGCCTGAACCCGGCCAAGCTTTCTGGCCAGTGCGGCCGCCTTAAGTGCTGCCTCAACTACGAGCTCGATACCTACCTCGACGCCCTCAAGGACATTCCGCAGGTGCAGCGCCCATTGCTGACCGAAAAGGGCGAATACACGCTGCAGAAAACCGACATCTTCCGCCGTAAAATGTGGTTTGCCGTGCGCGGCGACAACAACTGGGTGGTGCTGCCGGTGGAGCGCGTGCGCGAGGTGCTGGAGATGAACAAGCGCGGCGAAAAGCCCGATACGCTGCTCGTGCCGGTGCGCGAGGAAGAGCGGGCTCCCGAGGTAACCGCCATTGTGGAAGGCTCGCTGGAGCGCCTCGATGATAAGATAACCTCCTCGTCGGGCACTAAGCGGCCCAAGCGCGGCAAAAAGAAGCCCGCCGACGAAGCGCCCGCCACTGCTCGTACGCCCCGCTCGGGCCGGCCTGAACGCCCGGCGCGGGTTGCCGCGTCCGATACCGATAACAGTTCCGCTTCCGCCAAACCAAGTGGCCCAGCCGAAGGCACCGATGCTGCTGAGGAGCGTGCGCGGCCCCGCGGAGCCGCCGCCAAGCCCCTCAACCGCCGCTCGGGTCGTGGCCGGGGCGGCGAGGGCCGCAGTGGTGGCGAAGGCCGGGGCGAAAACCGGCGCGGTGCGGGCAAAGCTGCTCCCGAAGGCGGGGCCACCGATGCCCCCCGGCCTGCCCGTGAAGCGGGGCGTCCACCCCGCAACGACGGTTCGCAGGGCAACGCCGAGGGCGGTAAGCCCGAGGGCAGCGACGGCCGCTCGGCCGAGCGCCGGGGCCGTTCGGGCAGCCGCCGCACGGGCCGCTCGGCTGGCCGCGAAGGCCGCACCGATGGCGGCAGCACTCCACCCTCACCCTCCGCCGACTCCTGATGCTTAGCCTTTCTAACTCTATGCACGCTTTAACGCGCGGATTTATCGTTTTAACGGGGGGGCTGCTGCTGGCTGCCTGCGACCCGGCCGAGGTCTACGAAAAGAACATCGACTTGGAATCGCCCGCGGGCGACCCTTACGTGTGGGCCGTGCAGAACAAGCCCACGTTTGAGTTTGAAATAACCGATCCGGTGCCCCGCTACGACGTGTTTCTCAATGTCCGGAATACCGCCGATTACAGCTATTACAACCTCTACGCCCGCGTAACACTCACGGGGCCCGACGGGCAGATTATCTCGCGCAAGCTGCACGATATGAACCTGATGGACCCTAAAACCGGCGAACCGCTGGGCAACGGCAGCGGCGACATCTTCGACCACCGCATTCTGGCCCTTCCCAACCAGGAGTTCAGCAAGCCCGGTACCTACCGGGTGCAACTGGAGCAGTATATGCGCCAGGACCAGCTGCCTGGTATTATGGCTGTGGGCGTGCGCGTAGCCCGTCGCGAAGCAGGCCAGTAGCAAAAGCCACCACCACCGACGAACAACTGGTAATGTCAACCAAAAGCAGGGCTCCGTTCCGGCGAAACAAACTGTTTCGCCGGAACGGAGCCCTGCTTTTGGCAACAGATGGCAGTTTTTTAGCTGACTATTGAAAAAGATAGGCGCTTAAATCCGCTCTACTTTTACCGCGTTCTGCCCTTTGCGTCCATCAACAATATCAAAGCTGACGCGGTCATTTTCGCGAATTTCATGCACCAAGCCGGTTTGGTGCACGAAGATTTCCTGGTTGTCTTCGTCCTGTATGATGAAGCCGAAGCCTTTGGCTTCATTGAAAAATTTAACGGTGCCTGTTTTCATAAAGGTGTTAAGTGGTTGAGAAAATGGTGGAAAGAACAGCAAGTGAGCCTGAAGTAAAGGCTATACCTAAGCGCGGTAAATCTACGCTGTTTTTTAAATCAACAAAAAAGCCCGGGTGCAAAACGTGGCTGCCGGGGCTGCGTATGTACCAGCACCGCCACTTAAGCCCTTCGCAGCCATGTCCGATAACACCCAGAAGCCCACTAATACGCCCGAAAATCCTGCCAGCGCGCTGCCAGCCGAGCTGCGCACTCCAGACAACACCGCCGCCGGGCAACCCGTGGCCAACGACGAGTTCAACCACGAACAAAATGAAGTAGCCGGGGCCAGCCGGGGCGAATTCGGCCGCCAGTCGGAGCAGGGCGCCACCCAGGGGGGCTACGGCAACGAGGCCAGCCGCAGTACCGATACCTACGCTGGGCCGCCGGTGCAGGCCCCGGCAACCTCTGGTTACGATGGCGAGCGGACGCAAAACAAGGACGGTGTGCCGTCGGCCGAAAATGGCAGCTTTGGCACCGTTGCCGTGGGTGCCGGCCACGATGAGCCTGAGTCGGCCGTTGGGCCACTGTTTGGCAACGACAACGATGCGCCTACCGGCACCGGCTCAGCGTATGCCCAAAACTATGGTACCTCTTCGCTTGGCGGACAACCCAATGCAGAGGTTGAGCCCGGTGGAGCACACCGCAACCAGCGCGAAGACTACACCCCGGGACACCCGGAGGGAGGGCCAGCCGGCCAGCAGACTGGTCGGGCAAGCAGCAACGCCGGATACGGCAGTGGCGAAGCCGGAGCTACTCCGCCTACCCACGCCGACCGTAGCGGCTACGAGGCTGCCGGCTCGACTGATGCAGAGGGTGACGAGGCGCAAGGCTTCGGCTCGCAAGGTGGCTCGTACAACGACGAGTACGACGACTCGGCACCGGCTGCTGCTACTGGCTCGCCTGCTAAGGGAGACTTCGACAAGCAGCAGGGCGCCGGCAACTATGGTGAAGCGTCGGATGAGCGTACCAATGCCTCCGACTCGCCCGATTATGGGGCTAGCCCCGGTCCGCCTAAAAAGTAACCGGGTTATAAGGGGGGCTGGGTACGCCTATTTCAACTCGATATAGGGCAGCAGCTTGTCGTAGGTGGCTTCGTCGAGGATGCGGATTTTGCGCAGGTCGGTGGGCTGCTGGAAAGGGCCATGCTGCTGGCGGTAGGCTACCAGCACGCGGGCCAGCCGCTTACCCAGGTAGGGGTGGGCCTGCAGAACTTCAAACGAAGCCGTGTTCACAGCTAAGCGGGCCGGGCTGAAGCCGGGAGCCACAAAGGTGTATTTGCGCAGGCTATCGATGAGGTCGGGCGCGTCGCGGAAAGCAAAAATCTCGGCTAGCTGGTCTTCCTGCCGGAAGCCGCCCAGCCGCTGGCCGTACTCTACCACTCGCCGCGCATACCCGCGCCCAATGCCCCGAATCTGCATCAGTTGGGTGGTATCGGCCGCGTTCAAATCGAAAGCCGCCAGGTTGCGGGGTTTGGGCACGTAGCCCGGCTTGGTTTCGAAGGGTGAGCGCTCAGAAAGCTGTCCGTTTTTGGCGAAAGCGCGCTGCTCGCGGGGCGGCAGCTGCTCGGGCAGTTGGATGTAGGGCGCGAGGCGGGCATAGGTGGTGTCGGAGAGGCCGTAGGCTTTGCGTAGCTGCTCCTTGGCCCGAAAGCTGCCTATCACCGTGCGATATTTCACGAGCCGCTCGGCCAGCCAGGCAGGCAGCCCCCGCGCCTGCCAGTCGCGGGCCGAGAAGGTGTTGGGGTCGAAGGGAGCCAGTGGCACCTGGGGCACCCGCTCGCGGGCCACATAGGCGCGGCGCGGGTAGCGGCTGGAGTAGCGGTTTTCAAAATCGGGCCGGGCGGTGCGGCGGGCGGCCAGCTCGGCGGCCCAGGCATCGAGGCGGCGCTGGTCGGGAGCGGGGTCGTAGGCTGGTAGGGCCGGGCGCAGCAACGCGGGTAAGGCCAGTAGCAGCCCCAGCAGGCTCAGTAGCACCACAAGCCCCGAGGTTTCGCGCCGCGAGAAGCCAAAGTAGCGCCGCACTGCCCGGCGCAGCCCCGCTAGGGGGCCGGTCGTGCTCCTACGGTTCCGGCGGGTAGGCGGCAGGGGCGTAGGGGCAGCGGAATGCATAACGGATAGGGTTTAGCACGCTATAAGCCGCTCAGTTTAGCCGATATTCCGCACAAAATCAAATCAATTGTCTTAGCAGCTGCTACCTCCTGCTACTCGCGCATCTTTACTTCCACCTCGTAGCGGTAGCGGGGCGGGCCACCAAGCGGAATAGCGAAGAAGGGCAGGGCTACGTCGTACTGGTCAGTGACGTAGAAGACCAGGTCGTTGGGAGCCTTGGAAAGAGTCGTGAGCTGGAAGTCGAGCGAAAGGCCGTGTTCCTTGGCCACCACGGAGTGCGTGCTGGTGGCCCAGGCATTATTGCCGCTGATGGTAGCCGGATGGCCGTTTTTGGCCACGCTGAAAATCTTCATCTTGAGGCCTCCATCCAGGTCGAAGTTGCTTTGCCTGATGCTGACCACCCGGTCGTTGACGAAGGGGTAGAGGTGCGTTTTGGCCCCAACTACCGACGTAAGCCGGAACGCGTACTCGTAGGTGAAAGCGTTGCCACCCTCGACAGGCACGTTTTCGGTGGGTGAGGAGCTCAGGAAGTAGCGGTATAGGTTGCCATCGTCGCCGCGCAGACCCTGGGCAATCAGCTTGAACACGTAGCCGTCAAACTCAGGGGTAAGCTCGCCTTCGAGCGGGTTGAGGGGGCCGAAGGTGTACCAGCGGTTGTCGTAGGTGGGCTCGGCGCCAAAGGTTTTCTGGGCCAGCAGCGTGCCGGCGCGGTACTGGCCTTTGGGGGTGGTAGCGCGGGCATCGGGGGCCGAGTGGGCGTTGGTGCCGCCATACAGGCTGAAGTTGGTGGTCGTGTTCCAGCCACCCTTCAGCTCGTCGTGGCGGCCGCCGCAGTCGGGGTCGAATACGCGGATGTATACCGGCTGACGGCGCTCTTTCGGCACCAGAAAAAAGAAGGTCTGACTGAAGTCGTCGTCGCCCCAGCTGGGGTCGGCCTGGGCTCCGAACGTAATCAGGAAGGGGATATTCTCGCCGGGGTTGGGTGCAGCCTGGGCCCGCGCCTGCCCCGCCGGCAGCAGCAGCGCCCCCAACAGCGGCAAAAAGAGCAGAACGAGGCGCGGAAAGGGCAGAAGCATAGTCCGAAAGTAGCGCCCGGCCGGCAATTTACCGGCAATTGACGCCTAAATTGGCTGGCCGCCGTTGCCGAAGCGGCCGGCTTCGCGTATCATTACGGCACAAACCCGCCCACCGCTGCCTGCTGCCATGTCTGCCTATCCTGTTGCTACGACCGAATTTCTGGATGCCCTCACCGCCGATGTGGAGCGGGTACGCGAGGTAGCCAACCGCCGTTTCCGGACGCTGGGCAGCGAGCAGCTCAACCGGGGCCCGGGGCCGGGCCGCTGGAGTGTAGGCCAATGCCTGGAGCACCTCAACCTCATTGGCGGCCTGTATCTGCCGGTTATCAGCCGCAAAATTCAGGCAGCCCAGCAGCGCGGCACCCGCCCGGCCGCCACCGTAAAGCATGGCTACTTCGGCCAGAAACTAACGGCCGCTATGCGTGTGCCAGCCGCCGAAAAACCGCTAAAGTCGCCGCAACAGTATGCGCCCAGCGGCTCGCGGCTGCCGGGTACGGTGGTGGAGGTGTTCACGCGCCAGCTCGACGAGCTCAGCAACCTGCTTAGTCAGGCCCGCCGCGTCAACATGAACGCCATTCGGATTCCCAACCCGGTGATACCGCTGCTGCTGCCGCCCTTGCCCGACGTTTTCGAACTGCTGGTAGAGCATACCAAGCGCCACCTGCTGCAGGCCGAGCGCGTGCTTGATGGACTGAAGGGAAGCGAGTAGAAGGGGAGGGGGAGAAGGAAAATCGGCCAAGTATTCAGGGAAGTTGCGGCCGGCTGTGCGGTGGGCGTTTTTTTACGCATTTCTCTCGGAGCCGTGTGGAATCGGACGGCGGCGGGCATCATGGAGGTATCTGAACACGCATTTCCTTCGTTTTAGCCCTATGCGCCCTTTCCTGCTCTGCCTGTTGGCCCTGCTGATGCTGCTAACTCCCGGTTCCTCCCAAATCAGCCCCGCTGACCGCCCCGATAGCGGCCCGAACGCGGCCACCTGGCGTAAAATAGACCAGCTGCTGGCCAAGGGCCAGACGGCTTCGGCCGCCAGGCTGCTGGCGCCGCTTTACCAGCAGGCCCGCCGCCGGCCCCAGGCCGCGCCCGAGTACGTGCGCACGCTGCTCTATAAGCTGCGCCTGCTCGAAAACAAGGAGGAAGAAGCGGATGTAAAAGGAATTGAGCTGCTGGAGAAAGATTTAGAAACGGCACAGTTTCCGGCCCGGCCGGTGCTGCACAGCCTGCTGGCCCAACTCTACACCCGCTACTATCAGCAGCACCGCTACCAGCTGTACAGCCGCACCAACGCTGCCCGCCCCGACACGGCCGACCAGAGCCGCGCCGACCTGCGCACCTGGGACGCCGCCCGCCTCGGGGCCGCCGTGGTAAATCACTACCGCGCCTCGACCGAAGAGGAGCCCCGCCGTCAGCAGCAGTTGAAACTCACGGACCTGGGCTACCTCAGTCGCGGGGCCGATGCCGAGGGCCGCCAGCGCCGGCCCACGCTCTTCGACCTGCTGGCCTTCCGGGCCGTGGACGGGTTGAGCAACGCTGAACTGTATATCACCCGGCCTGCTCAGCAGTTCCGCCTCACCAACCCAGCGTTGTTTGGCCCCGCCGCCGAGTTTGTCCGCCTGCCGTTGGAAGCCCCGGCCGCCGACTCGCTCAATGGCCAGTTTCATGCGCTGCGGGTGCTGCAACAGCAGCTGGCTTTCCGCCTGACCGATAAAGCCAACCCCACAGCCCTGGCCGACGCCGATTTACAGCGTCTGGAGTTCATCAACCAGCACGCTGCGCTGGAAAATCAGCAGACCCTATACCGCGCCGCCCTGGCCCGGGCTGCTGCCACCTATCAGGCCTTGCCCATAGCCGCCGAATTCCGGGCGGCCGAGGCGGCGGCCTGGAAGGAGCAGGACCCCGCCAAAGCCCACGCCCTGGCCCTGGCCGTAGAGCAAGAGTTTCCTAAAACCCGGGGTGCCCGGCAGGCCGCTGCCCTGCGCCAGCAGCTGGAGCGGGTGGAGCTAAGCTTCACGGCCGAGGAAGTGCTGCTGCCAAACCAGCCCTGGCTGCTGCAGTTGACGGTCCGCAATGCCCCGCGCCTCTACGCCACCGCCTACCGCCTCAGCAGCGCCCAGGTGCTCCGGCAGCTGGAGCGGCCGGAGCTATATCAGAACAAAACCCTGCAGCAGCGCTACGCCCGCACCCTGGCTGCTAAACCGGCCGCCGCCTGGACGCTGGAGGTGCCCGGTCCGGCCGATTTCCGGAGCCACACCGTGCAGCAGGCCGGTCCGTCCCTGCCGCTGGGCCACTACCTCATCGTACTCAGCACCGCGCCCGCCAACCCCACCAAAGAGCAGCCCGGTGCCATTACGGCCACCAGCCAGGTGCAGGTGAGCCAGTTGAGCTACCTGCGCCGTAGCACCCCCGATGCCGACGGCCCCGAGCTGCTGGTGCTGCACCGGCAGACCGGCGCGCCCCTGGCCGACGTGCGGGTGCTGCCGTTTTTTCAGTTCTACAACCAACCCAAACGCCAATACCAGCAGCGGCGCGGCGAGGCCCAGACCACCAGTACTACGGGGCAAGTTCGGATTCCGGTTGGCGTTAAAACGGGCGAAAACACGCAGTTGCGGGCGGCCCTGTTCACGCAGGGCCCAGACTCGTTGCTGATGACGGACAACATGGGCTACTACGGTCCGCGCCGCAGCCAGCCGGATGAGAACGATGAACCCGAAAGCCGGACCTTCCTGTACACCGACCGCGCCATTTACCGGCCCGGGCAAACGGTTTACTTCAAAGGAATTGTTGCGCAGCAGCAGAAGGGCCGGACAAAGGTGCTGGCTAATTTCAAGGAAATCGTGGAGTTGCATGATGTGAATGGCCAGGTCGTGCAGCGGGCCGAATTTCAAACCAACAAGTTCGGTTCTTTCCACGGCTCCTTCGTGCTGCCAACCGGCCTGCTGAACGGCCAGATGACATTGGTGGCCGATGAATCGGATGAAGGGGGAGAGGTATACTTCGCCGTTGAGGACTACAAGCGCCCCACATTCCAGGTGACGTTTGCGCCGGTGGCGGGCACGCCCGTGCTGGGGCAGCCCGTAACGGTGCGTGGCACCGCTACCGCTTACGCCGGCCAACCCGTAGATGGAGCGGCCGTGAACTACCGGGTGGTGCGCCGCACGTTCTGGCCCTACTACGGCCGCGGCTTCTACGGGGGCGGCGCACCGGAGCAGGAAATTGCCACCGGCACGGCCCGCACCGATTCGGCGGGCGGCTTCACTGTCACGTTCGTGGCTCAGGCGGGCGAAACTGCCGCGGGTGGCAAGCGTGGCTCCTGGGAGCCCGGCTATGTGTTCGAGGTAACGGCCGATGTAACCGACGCGGCCGGCGAAACCCGCACCGGGGAGCAGCGCCTCAGCCTTGGCACCGAGGCCCTGACGCTGCGCCTGGATGTGCCGGAACTGGTAAACCGGGCCGACTTGCCCGAATTGCGCCTGCTCAGCACCAACGCCACCGGCGAGGCCCTGCCCGCCCAGGGGCAGCTGCGCCTCTACCGCCTCACGCCGCCCGCCCGGGCGTTCCGACCTCGTCCGTGGGCACGACCCGAGCGCGAGGCCCTGAGCGCGGAGGAGTTCCGCCGCCGCTTCCCGCTCGATGCCTACGGAGCCGAGGACAACGACAGCACCTGGGCCCGCACGCTGGTGCTTACCCAGGCTTTCGATACCGATAAAACGCCGCTACTGCCCGAACTGGCCGCCCGGCTGGCTCGCCAGGAACCCGGCCGCTACCGGCTCGAAGCTACGGCCGCGCCCGCCAAAGCTGGCCAGCCCGCCCCGCGCGCCGAGCACTTCTTCACCCTCTTCGACCCCGCCGCCAACCGCCTGCCCGTGCCCAGCCCTGATTGGTTCGTGGCTTTGCAGGACAGCATCCGACCGGGCGGCGTAGCCCGCTTCCTGGTGGGCAGCTCCTTTGCAGGGGCCCGCGTGCTGGTGCAGGCCGAGGCCAAGGGCGAAGCCCTGCGCGCCGAGTGGCTGACGCTGGGCGCCGGCGAGCAGCGCGTGGTGGAAGTGCCTGTGCCCGTCGCCCTCGGCGAAACCCAGTTCTACGTCCACCTCACCCAGGTGCGCGACAACCGCCTTTACCTTCACACAGCTGCCGTGCAGGTGGCCACGCCGCCTGCGCCACTGGTGCTCAGCATTGCCACCTTCCGCGACAAGCTGCAGCCCGGCCAGCGCGAAACCTGGCGCGTTACCATCAAGCAAACCGATGGCAAACCAGCCGATGCCGAGCTACTGGCCACGCTCTACGACAAGTCGCTCGATGTGTTCCGGCCCCATAGTTTCACGCCGCTGGAATTCCCGCAGCCCTATTCTCCTGCCACGCTGGCTTGGCAAGGCCGTTTTGGGCTGGAAGAAGGGCGGGGGCTGTTCGATAATCAGCCTAGTGGGGAGTCGCCTGAAGAGGTAGAATACCCGCACCTGACTATGTGGGGCGTTTGGGGAGAAGACACCAGAGAAGAGGTGGCTTCGACTAGGAAAAGCTTGCGCATGAATGTAGCAATGGATGCTGATAGCAAGCAGCTTAGTGAAGTTGTCGTGGCGGGGTATGCTGAGGCGGCCGATATGGCGGCACCAATGGCCAGCGCGCTTGCTGGGAAAGTGGCCGGCGTGCAGGTAGAGGAATCCGGTGCTGCGCAAGACCAGTCAGCCCCCCGGCCCGACCTAAGCAACGTGCAGGCCCGCACCGATTTCCGGGAAACGGCGTTCTGGCTGCCCGCGCTGCGCACCAACGCCCAGGGCGAAACCGTGCTGGAATTCCAGATGCCCGAGGCCGTGACGCGCTGGCAGCTGCTGGCCCTGGCCCACGACCAGCAGCTGCGCACCGGCCTGCTCCAGCGGGAGCTCGTGACCCAGAAGAAGCTGCAAATCACGGCCAACGCCCCACGCTTCTTCCGCGAGGGCGACCAGCTTACCTTCCAGGCCAAGCTCAGCAACCTCACCGCCGACGCCCTGGCCGGCACCGCCCAGCTATTCCTGCTCGATGCCCGCACCCAGCAGCCCCTGGAGGCCCGCTTGCTGCAAAGCCCGGCCCAGCTCGCCTTCAACCTGCCAGCCAACCAAAGCCAGGCGTTAAGCTGGAGCATTACGCTGCCTGAAACCGCTGAGGGCCAAATGCCCATCGAGGCCGTAACCTATAAGGTGGTGGCTTCCGCTCAGTTGCCACTGGTTGGTAGTCAGTTGTCAGGCAAAGAGAAGCGCCAACGCCGCCGCCAGAACAAACCAACAACTGACAACCAGCAACTAGCAACTGTCGAAGACGGCGAGCAGAACACGCTGCCGGTGCTGCCCAACCGGCTGCTCATCACCGAGAGCCTGCCGCTGCCCATTGTGGGGCCGGCCACCCGCGAGTTCGAGCTGAAGAAACTGACGAGTACTACCTCGGCCACCCGGCGCAACTACTCGCTCACGCTGGAAATGACGCCCAACCCGGCCTGGTACGCCGTGCAGGCGCTGCCCTACCTGATGGAGTACCCCTACGAGTGCTCCGAGCAGGTGTTTAGCCGCCTATATGCCAACCTGCTGGCGGCCAAAATTATCACCAGCAACCCGGCCCTGAAAACTACCCTGGCCGAGTGGCAGCGCGCCGCTCAGGCCGGCGACCAGACTGCGCTAAACAGCAAGCTGGAGCAGAACCAGGAACTCAAAAACCTGCTGCTGCAGGAAACACCCTGGCTGCGCGATGCCCAGAGCGAAACCGAGCGCATGCGCCGTCTCGCTGAACTCTTCGACGAGCCCCGTCTGAGAGCCGAAACCGCCCGTGCCCTGGCCAAGCTGCGCCAGCAGCAGCTCCCCGATGGCTCCTTCCCGTGGTTCGAGAAGATGCCCGCCGACCGCTACATCACCCAGCTCATCGTGGCCGGCTTCGGCAAGCTGCAGCGCCTGGGGGCCTTTGATGCCACGCAGGATGAGCAGGCCCGCCCGCTGCTGCAAAACGCGCTGGCCTACCTCGATGGTGAGCTGCAGCAGGATTACGCCCGCCTGCGCAAGCAGCCCAAGGTCGATTTGAAAGCAGATAACCTGAACGACCTCCAGATTCAGGCCCTGTATGCGCGCAGCTTCTGGCCGGCGCCGGCCGTACCGAAAGTGGCTCAGCCGGCCCGAAGCTACTACCAGCAGCAGGCCGCCACCTACTGGCCCGGCCGCACCCGCTACTTGCAGGCCCAAACTGCCCTGGCCCTGCACCGCGCCAAAACGCAGCCCGCCGCCGTGGGCCAAATCATGACCGCGCTCAGCGAAAATGCCCTGCACAGCGACGAGCTGGGTATGTACTGGAAAGACGTGCGCCCCGGCTACTACTGGCGCGAAGCCCCCACCGAAACCCAGGCCACCCTCATCGAGGCCTACGACGACATCCAAAACGACCAGAAATCGGTGGACGAAATGAAGCTCTGGTTGCTCAAGCAGAAGCAGGTGCAGAACTGGGCCAGCACCCGCGCCACCGCCGACGCCTGCTACGCCCTGCTGCTGCGCGGCTCCGACTGGCTGAAGCCCGCCACCGAGCCGCTCGTAGTAACAGTAGGCGGCCAGCCCGCCCAACCCACGAGCCAGCAGGCCGGCACTGGCTACTACAAAATAACCTGGCCCGCCGCCGAAATAACGCCCGCCCAGGGCCGCGTAACGGTGCGCAAGCCCGATGCCGGGGTGGCCTGGGGGGCGCTGTATTGGCAGTATTTCGAGCAGCTGGATAAGATAACGCCCGCCGCCACCGGCCTGCAGCTGGAGCGCCGCCTCTACCGCGAGCAGCGCACCGCCGCCGGCCCGGTGCTGGAGCCCCTCATGCCCGCCAGCCCCCTGCGGGTGGGCGACGTGCTGGTGGTGCGCCTGGTGCTGCGCGCTGACCGCGACCTGGAGTACGTGCATCTCAAGGACCAGCGCGCCGCCGGCCTGGAGCTCATCGGCCAGACCAGCGGCTACCGCTACCAAAGCGGCCTGGGCTATTACGAGAATCCCCGCGACGCGGCCACCAACTTTTTCATCAGCTACTTTCCCAAGGGCACCCACACCTTCGAGTACCGGTTGCGGGCGGCGCAGGCGGGCAATTTCAGCGGCGGCCTCTCGCAGCTGCAGTGCCTCTATGCGCCCGAATTCACTACCCACTCGGCCGGTACGCGGGTGAGCATTGCCGGGCAGAAATAGCGCAGGCCGTAAGCCTTGTCGGGAGCGTTGCTGCTATCTGGTGAGGCTTCTGGAAGCTCGTTTTTCCATGGGCCGGCTGGGTGTGGCCTCCCATTGGTTTTTTCGCTGCTCACAGTCCCATGAGCCTGATTCTGACCTCAATTCAAAGATTGGGGTTGAGTTTGGCGACCTGACGCCGTACCTTTGCCCCTCGTTTACTGAAGGAAAGAAAGGAAAAGTCGATGCGTAAACTACTTGTATTACTCTCTGCGCTGCTACTCGGCAGCGCCCCCGCCTGGGCCCAGGACGACACCAAAGCGGCCGCCACCATAACGCCCACCAGCCTGCCCGGCGAAGAAGAACTGTCGGCTCAGGAGCGCGCCGAGCGCGACTTTCTCATGCCTACCCGCCGCAAGCGGGCCGCCGCCATCGAAGCGGTAGAAGAGAAGGCCCGCGCCGCCGAAGCCGCGGTGGAAGCCGCTGCCAAAGCGGCCCGCCTGGCCGCCCAGGTAGAAGCTGAAAAGAACGCTCCACCGGTAATAGCACCCACACCAGCAGAGGAGCGAAAAGCAGTTGTCAAGCGCAAAACCGGCCGTAGCCGCCGCTAAATCCCGGTAGGTTTCCACCCAACCCACCAACGCCCCGCCCGACAACAATCGGGCGGGGCGTTGCGCGTTAGCTCCTCATGCGGGCCGACAGCCTAATCGGGCTGTGTATCATCAGTTGGGGGTTCCGAAAGAGCAGGTGCTTCTTGCGCTTCAGTCAGTGCTTCGGATTGCTGGGGTGCGCTGCCGTAGCGGGGCGTATGGGGCGTGGCCCGTTCACCGGTGCGGCCCAGCAGCCAGCCATAACCCAGCTGTAGCGCTATGTTTGAGCCCCGTTCGCGTACTGCAAAGCCGCCTTGCCGGAGCGTTCCATTAGCGTCGGGGTACAGTAGCTGCTGCGTGCGCAACTCCAGTAACGGCCGCAGACCCTGGGCATACCCCAGGCTGAGCAGCAGATGGTGGTTGGCTGCCAGTTCATAGCGTAGGCGCAGGTCGCCGTTCAGCAAAATGGTATTACGGTGCAGTGAGTGGCTTCGATAGATAACCACCAGTTGGTTTGGGGCAGACTGGCGCTGATCGAAAAAATCATGCACATTATCAACAGGGCTGGAACGAACCAACCGGGCTCCTGCGGCTCCTAAGCTGGCATCGAGGCTGAGTCGGGAGCCCAACATGAGCAAATCAAGGCGACGCACCGACAGGCCTGTTTGCAGCAGCGGCCCCATTCCAAACCCCGCGCTACTACTTGCGCTTCGCAACTGGTAGCTGATACCGGGCTGTAGTTCGGTAATTCCAATCGTGGTTTCCAATGCCCAATCGGAGGCTATGGGCCACGCCAGCCGCAACTCGCCTGCTAGTCTGAAAACGGCGTCGACCCGAAATGCCCTGGGCGTGCCCGCTGTGCGCTGCATGGCCGTTAGCGAATAGGCTGGCCCGGCACTCAAGGATACCTGAGGCCGTAGCTGGGCCTGAACAGTAACCGAGAGTAGCAAAACAGCCAACGTCGTACCTGTCATCCGGGTAACACATGCTGCCATAGTAATTCAATAGAAAGCGCCGATGCTGATGTTTCCTCATAACGCCCACCAGGATGTTGCATTGCGCTATCAAACAGAAAGCCGGCCCCACAAAGGGCCGGCTTTCTGTTTGATAACGGCAACGAATATTACGACTCTTGGGGCATCAGGCGCACCACCAGCCCGTCCATCCGCGGGTTAAGGCGAATCTGGCACGAGAGGCGGCTACCCTGCGTCATGATGGGCAAGCTTTCGAGCATGGCCAACTCATCATCGGAAGGCTCGGGCAGTTCGGGGCCGGCCAGCACCTCTACGTGGCAGGTACCGCACAGCGCCATTCCGCCGCAGGTGGCCTGAATGTCGTAGCCATCGGCCTTCATCAGCTCCATCAAACTCAGCCCCATATCGGTGGGGCCCACTATTTCGCGGCGGTGGCCGGGAGCTTCCTCCACGTACACCCGTACTTCGTCAGTCATGTTGTAAGCTTCAAGCTTCAAGCTTCAAGCTTCAAGCCGCAGAAGTCCGAATTTGGTCGAACCTACTTGCAGCTTGGGGCTTGTAGCTTGCGGCTATTTTCTAAAGAGTAGGTACCCCGTTCACGGTCGTGTACTTGAGGGTGTATTTTTTGTCGGGGTAAATGTACTTAAAGGCGCCCTGGCACATAAGGGCCGCCTCGTGGAAGCCGCACAAAATCAGTTTCAGCTTGCCGGGGTAAGTATTGATGTCGCCGATAGCATAAATGCCGGGCACGGAAGTCGAGTAGTCCACGGTGTTCACTTCCACCGCGTTGTCGTCGATGCCCAGGCCCCACTCGCCAATCGGGCCGAGCTTGGGCGTAAGGCCGAACAGCGGAATAAACGAATCAACCTCGACCTGCTGGGCCTCGCCGCCGTTGGCCGTAATGGTTACGCCGTTGAGGCGGCCGTTGCCGTGTACGTGGGTTACGTTGCTGCTGAGCACCAGCTTCACCTTGCCGGCCTCATGCAGCTTCTGCACCTTCTCGGCCGAGTCGGCGGCCCCGCGGAACGTGGTGCCGCGGTGTACCAGCGTCACCTCTTTGGCCACGTTGGCCAAGAATATGGTCCAGTCGAGGGCCGAGTCGCCGCCGCCGGCAATTACCAGGCGCTGGTCGCGGAACGTTTCGGGGTCGCGCACCATATAATGCACGCCCTTGCCGTTTTCGAAAGTGGTCAGGTCTTCAATGGCGGGCTTGCGGGGCTCAAACGAGCCGAGGCCGCCGGCAATGGCCACAGCCTTACAGTTGATTTGGGTGCCATCGGTGGTTACGAGCTCAAATGAGCCGTCGTCGAGCTTGCGGAATTGTTCCACCCGCTCGCCGAGCGTGAAGGTGGGATGGAAGGGCTCAATCTGGCGCATCAGATTGGTTACCAGGTCGCCGGCCAGAATTTCGGGAAACCCGGGAATGTCGTAGATCGGCTTCTTGGGGTAGATTTCTGACAGCTGCCCGCCTACCTGTGGCAGGGCATCCACTACGTGGCAGCGGAGCTTCAGCAGCCCGGCCTCAAATACGGCAAACAGCCCCACCGGGCCGGCCCCGATAATGCAGATATCGGTCGAAATCGAATTGGTGCTAGTATTGGTCATGGAATGAGCGAAAGACGAACCATTAAGGCCCGCAACGGGCCATGCGCACAACAACGAAACCGGCTAAATCGTTGGCCGAAAAATGCAATCAGTCAAGACCACAAAGGTTATGCGGGCGCAAAGATACGTAGCCAAACCGCCTGGCCCAACCAATAACCGAAGGATAGGCTTTTTCAGCAGGGGCTTATGGCCCTATAGTGGCAAATGGCTGTTACCACCGATGATATACAGGAAGTTATCGGGATTGAGACGATAATTATTAGAATGTCAAAATAATATCATTCTATAAAATAAGTGCTTATTTATAGTAAGTAATTGGTTTTCAAAAGAAAACCTAAAGCTTGTTTCGCCCAGCCGGCGGCCAGCAGACGCCGGATGAGCACTGCAACCGCAACGGCATCAGCCGGGTACACGTTGTTCTAGCCGTGCACTCTGCCCCGCTTTCAGCCCCTTTTCGGGCGTCTAAATACGCGCAAACCTGCCTGCCCCGCATTTGCTTTCTGTAACGATGGTAGTCGACGGCTACCCGTTTTTTTCATAACTCTCTTATCCTCCCTGCCAACGCCTTCTTCTATGCAACTCTCCGACCTGTTCGTCCCCACCGCCGCCCGCATAGACATGGTGTCGATGCTGACATATTTCTTTCTGCTCGCCTCGATGTACGCCTTTTTAGGCAACTTCCTTTTCTCTGTTATTTCCAATGGCCTCACAGTACCCGAGCACCGCCTCACCCGCACAATGGGGGCAGTAGTAGCGGGTATTGCAGCCCTTTCATACTACTTCATCCAGAATTACTACCAGCATATGCTAACCGACCTGGCCCGCCTGGGTACCGCAGCCGAGCAGCAGGAACTCATCCGGACCAGCTACAACGCCATCGGTCAATACCGCTACATCAGCTGGTCGATTACCACGCCCATCATGCTACTGACTATGGTGCTGCTGTTGCGCGTAGATCCGGCGAAGGCCAAAGGCTCGCTGGCTGCGCTGTTGCTGGCCGACTTTCTAATGATATTGACCGGGTATATCGGTGAGCAGCAGCTCGACGCAAACGGCCACATTGTGGCTGGCCCCAAGCTGTTTTGGGGCGCCATTTCCACGGCTGCTTACTTGGTGGTGCCCTTCGTGCTCTGGCGGCTCTGGAACCGGTTCAAAGGCCAGATTACGGTGGTAGAACGCCGGGCTTTTAAGCTGGGGGCTCTGAGCACCGTAACCACCTGGGGAGTATACCCGGTGGGCTACGTGCTGTCAACAATGGCCATCAATATGAACTGGATACACATCAGCTTCTCCATTGCCGATGTTATCAATAAAGTGGGGTTGTCGGTAGCCGTGTACTTGGTAGGCAAAACCATGCTCGATGAGCGGGTGCCCAAGGATGCCACCCAATCGGCCTATACCATTGGGTAAATTATGAGAATCAGCCGCTGCCAGACAATACCCGCATAAACGAGCACTGTCTGACAGTATAGGATGTGTTTTGGTAAGCTTATAGCAATAAAAAAGCCCCCGCTCTCGATTGAGGAACGTGGGGCTTTTGCTGTTTGACAGAGTTAATAACTATAGCTTTCGAACCAGAACAAAGATACCCCGTGCCCGGAAAGCTTTGATGAGAAGGCAAAAAACGGGGTGTTGGGCCGTTTACGAAACTCATCGCTTAGGGGCATTTCGTAAACTTTGAATCGTAGACGAGTTTCTTAAACTCACCAGATACTACAGTAGCTTGCTGACACCTGATAAAGGCACATTAAAGGTGGTTCAAGAAATCGAGGGTTTCGGGAAGCGGATGGCATGAATAAGCAAAAATTACCACCATACCGTGTATCTACTACCTTACACGAAGGGCTACCTTGTAGGGAGCAACGTTCC
This sequence comes from Hymenobacter sp. ISL-91, assembly GCF_018613725.1. GTDB lineage: Bacteria > Bacteroidota > Bacteroidia > Cytophagales > Hymenobacteraceae > Hymenobacter. Next base: position 39,225 of record NZ_JAGGPS010000022.1, on the reverse strand, counting down.
AAATTCCGTATGACTTCAAGAGTAGTAGCTTCATCTTATGTGATCAATTTCCCTAATCATGACTTCGATGATAACGCTATCATGGCTTTGCTTAAAGCAGAAGCAGACATCCTACTTCAAGAATTTGCGATAGACTCGCTGGCCGATTGGGAAGTCCTTTTCCATGCCATCTATGGCAACAGACCCGCAATTGGTGTCGCTGCCAGCATGCCTTCTTACATACAGGAGAAGCAAAAGCTTCTAATTATTCATATTCCTATCCCCACCCGCGATATTGTTCCCTGGGGCGTTGACCCGAAGCAGCATATACGACTTGGTGTACATCCCAATGAAGATAAATACATTAAACCCCTGCCGGTACATTTTACTGATTTCACGAATCAAACCGACTACATAGTAGACTCTATGCGCCGCGCAATAGCCTGTTGCTTTGAGAACGGATTCAGAGTCAATAGCATCCCTATAAAGGCAAAACACTCGGCAAAGTCGCGCTAGTGCCAGATACGATTCCTATAGTTTAGCAAAAGGGTCCGAAGGTAAACACACGCAGTCCGGTCAAAGGAGCGCACCTTTGGATTTCGTGGGGTACCACATCCGTCTTGGTTACTTTCGCGGCATGCACCTATTTAAGTTAACCAATCCGGACCGCGATAAACTGGCGGTCCAACTCGAACCGTGGGCTGAGGTGTATTACCTGCGCAAGGGCCAGGAACTGGAACTACGGCAACCCGTGCTGGCCCATGGATACTACCACTTGCAGGTGTGGGCCGATGGCGACGTACAAGTTTTTGTCGAGGGGTGGTTGGACCTTCCGCAAGTGTTTATCGACGGGGAGGAAGCGCAGCCTTGGAACGACTTCGTGTAGAGAGGCAAGTGGGCACCGTGGCCAAAGTCGGTTCTGTTTAGCCAAACGGTGGTTTAAAATGTCAGCGTTCTAAATATGTTCCTACCTACGGGCAAAGCCCCGCGTTCTTCGGTCGAGAGGCGCGGGGCTTTGCCCGTAGGTAGGAGCTAGCAACTACTTCCCGGCGGGTGAAACAAAAATACACGTCCGGCACACTTCGGTACGGGCAAGTTGCTCCTGATGCGAGGTCAGAAAGGAAATAACTCCGGACTGTCCCCTAAACCGTCCCCCGGAAAAGTAAAAAGCCCCGCAGCGCAATGCTGAGGGGCTTTTTGGTGGTCACGTAAGGAGTCGAACCTTAAACCTTCTGATTCGTAGTCAGATGCTCTATCCAGTTGAGCTACGCAACCCTTTTACCGTTGTGCGGATGCGTTTATCCGTTTTGGTTGTGCAAAGATAGCAGCTAAAAACCGGGCGGCGCAAACCGGGAGGCAAAAAAAGTGTGCTGCCAGCCTGCAAACAGCTGAATGACAGTCGGATTTTTTTTATTCTGACGCTTCGCCTTGCTTCAAACTGCGCTTCAGCGCCCGGGTAAACACAAAGTACAGCCCGAAAGCCGATACAGCCAGCAGTACGGCTACCAGCACCTTGCCGGCCGTGCCGGTGTCGGGGCTCTGGATGAGTAGCAGTACGTCTTGGGCCTTGGTACCGAGCCAGTAAAAAAACAGCGTACGTGGCAGCATCCCAATAACCGAGGCCGTCAGGAATTGCCGCTTCGGCACGCCCATTACGGTCAGAATAAACGTAATCATGGCAAAGGGCAGCACCGGCGAGAGGCGGGTAAGCAGCACGAGCCGCCAGCTGTCGGCCCGCATTTCGCCCATTACCGCGTGGGCCTTCGGAAACTGCTCCAGCAGCCGGATGAGTTTGCCCTTATCGAGGCTTTGGGCGATGAGGTACCCCCCGTAGGCGGCCAGCATATACGTCAGCAACATGCCCGGAAAGCCCTTCCAGCCGAAGAAAAAAGCGGTAATGAGCACCACCACGGTAGTGTGGGTGAGTGAGAGCGTCATGGTGGCGGCTACCACTATAAAGTAGAGCAGCATGAGGCCCAGACTAGGGTTTTGAAGCCAGTGCTGGTTTTCGTGCAAAGTCCAGGTTAGCACGCTGTCGCCGATTAGGGGCAGTACCGTGAGCAGCACCAGGGCGGTAAGCGTGGATTTGTTCTGGCGAAAGAGGGTTTTCAGGAACGACATAAGGAGCAGCAAACAGCGGCCGGCGCTACGGAGCCGGTCTGCCGCTAAGAACGTAAGAAAGGCGCCAACGGCCGGAACCTGCCCCGCAGCCCGGGCCAAAACACACTCCGGCCAAGGAGTGCGTACCTTTGCCGGGCAACTGATTTTTCACCTGTTACCGCTCTCTGCTGCATGAAATTCGGAACCAAAGCTATTCACGCCGGCGTGCATCCCGACCCCGCCACCGGGGCCATCATGACGCCCATCTACCAGACTTCTACCTACGTTCAGACTTCGCCCGGCCAGCACAAGGGCTTCGAATACTCGCGCACCCACAACCCCACCCGCACCCAGCTGCAGGATGCGCTGGCCGCCCTCGACAACGGCCAGCACGGCCTGGCGTTTGCCTCGGGTATGGCTGCCATCGACTGCGTGGTGAAGCTGCTGCAGCCCGGCGACGAAGTTATCTGCACCGACGACCTGTACGGCGGCTCCTACCGGCTCTTCACGAAGGTGTATGCGCCCTACGGCATCAACTTCCACTTTGTGCCCATGCACGACATGGCCGCTGTGGAGGCGGCCGTAACCGAGCGCACAAAGCTGATTTGGGTGGAAACGCCCAGCAACCCGCTGCTCAACGTCATCGATATCGAAGCCGCTGCGGCCGTGGCCAAAAAGGCCGGCGCCCTGCTGGCCGTTGATAATACTTTCTCGACGCCGTACCTGCAGAACCCGCTCGATCTGGGGGCCGATATCGTGGTGTACTCGCTCACCAAGTACATGGGCGGCCACTCCGATACGGTGATGGGCGCGCTGGTTGTGAACGACACCGAGCTGAACGAAAAGCTGGCGTTCTACCAGAACTCCTGCGGCGGCACGCCCGGCCCCCAGGACTGTTTCCTGGTGCTGCGCGGCCTGAAAACCCTGCACGTACGCATGCAGCGCCACTGCGAAAACGGCCGCCAGGTAGCCGAGTACCTGCAGCAGCACCCGAAAGTAGAGAAGGTGTATTGGCCCGGCCTCTCAACCCACCCCAACCGCGCCGTAGCTGCCCGGCAGATGCGTGACTTCGGTGGTATGGTGTCGTTTGTGCTCAAAGGCGATAAGCAGGCCGATGCCGTTGCGGTGCTCGAAAAATTCGAGCTCTTCACGTTGGCCGAAAGTCTGGGCGGCGTCGAGAGCCTTTCAGGCCACCCCGCCAGCATGACGCACGCCAGCATCCCGGCCGAGCAGCGCCGCAAGGCGGGCCTGTCCGATTCGCTCATCCGCCTGAGCGTGGGCATTGAGGACATCGACGACCTGCTGGCCGACCTCAAGCAGGCCATCGGCTAATCTGCTGGTGGGCTGCTTAGGTGACCAGCTACGCCGTTTTGTGGCATGCGGGGCAGCGGCTACACTCTGCCACTACTTTCCTGCCGAGTTGGAGTCGAGGATTTTGAACAGTTCGTTGAGCTTGGGCGTGAGGATGATTTCGGTGCGGCGGTTGAGAGCCTTGCTTTCGGGAGAGGTGTTGGGGGCCACGGGCACGTACTGCGAGCGGCCCGAGGCCGTTACGCGCTCGGGTGCTACGCCGCCGGTGGTGAGCAGGCGGGCAATTTCGGTGGCCCGCAGCACGCTCAGGTCCCAGTTATCGGTCATGGCGCCCACAGCCCGGCTGAAAGGCACGTTGTCGGTATGGCCTTCCACCACCACGTTCACGTCGGGCTGCTGCTGGAGCACGGTGGCCAGTTGGCGCAACGCATCCTGCCCTTTAGGATCTACTTTGGTCGAGCCGGTTTTGAACAGCAGCTGCTCGGAAAGCGACACGTACACCTTGCCGTTGCGCATTTCCACCTGCAGCTCGGTGCCCTTAAAACCGCGCAGGGCGTTGCTCACGCTGGCCTTGAGGGCGTCCACGGCCCGGTCTTTCTCGGCCAGCGCCTTTTGCAGCTCGCCCAGCTTGGCTTCGCGGGCCGTCAGGTCCTGGTTGAGGCGGTCGATGTCGGCGCGGCTTTTCTTGAGGCTCTGGTCCAGCTCGCCCAGCTCGGCCTCGCGGCGGGCCAGGTCCTGGGCCACCTTGTTGTAGTCGGTGGTTTTGTTGGCCAGCGTCCGGTCCGAGTTCTTCAGCAGCCGGTCGTAGCTGTCGGTGAGCTGATCGTAGAGCTGGCGGGTACGGGCCAGGTTGCGGCCGGTTTCGGTCGAGTCGTCGGTGAGGCGGCGGTTTTGTAGCCGCAGGCGGGTAAGCTCGTCGGAGGCCTTTTTCAGCTCGGCCACATTCTGGCGATTCTGGCGCTCGGCCTCGGTTTTGGCCTGCTCGGTAGCCGACTGACGGGCCCGCAAATCGTCGTACTTCTTGGAAGCTACGCAGCCAGGCAGGGCCAAAGAGGCGAGTAGGGCGCCCATTGCCAGGGCGGAGGGGATAGAGTTCTTCACTACGAAAGCAACTAGAAAGCCGAAGGAAAACGCGGCCGGCTTGCGGCCGGCTTCCGGCAAGATACAGCCCGCCCGCCGCTTTGGCCCCAGACCGGCGGCTAAGCGTACTTTGCCCCGGCGTTTCGCGCTTCTGGATTCCGCCGTAACTTGCACCCCCCAACCTGCGCCCGTCCGGCCGGCACGGGCCTGTACTTCCTTCTGAATCCACGCCTTTCCGTTAGTTATGTCGTCCTGGTTTAATCGCAAAGAAAAAGGCATCGTAACGCCCACCGACCAGAAAAAGGAAACGCCCGACGGCCTCTGGTACAAGTGCCCCGAGTGCAAAACGGTGGCCACCATGGTAGAGCACAAACGCCTGCTCTCCACCTGCGGCAACTGCGGCTACCACGACCGGCTGGAGGCCGCCGAGTACTTCAGCTTCCTCTTCGATGGTGGCCAATTTGAGGAGCTCGACGCTACGATGCACTCGGCTGACCCGCTGCACTTCGTTGACACCAAAGCCTACCCGCAGCGCCTGAAGGCCACCGAGAAAAGCACCGGCCTGCGCGACGCCGTGCGCACCGCCCACGGCCAACTCAACGGTCTGGGCCTGGTAGTGGCCGCCATGGATTTCAAGTTTATCGGTGGCTCGATGGGCTCGGTAGTAGGCGAGAAGATTGCCCGCGCCATCGACTATGCCCGCGAGCACCGCCTGCCCTTCCTGATGATTTCGCGCTCGGGCGGTGCCCGCATGATGGAAGCCGGCTTCTCGCTGATGCAGATGGCCAAAACTTCGGCCCGGCTGGCAATGCTTTCCGAAGCTGGCCTGCCGTATATCTCGTTGCTCACCGACCCCACCACGGGCGGCGTTACGGCTTCGTTCGCCATGCTCGGCGACTTCAATATTGCCGAACCCGGTGCGCTTATCGGCTTTGCCGGACCGCGCGTTATCAAAGAAACCATTGGTAAAGATTTGCCCAAAGGCTTCCAGAGTGCCGAGTTTGTGCTTGAGCACGGCTTCCTCGACTTTATCATTGACCGCAAGGAGCTGAAGACGCGGCTGCACACGCTGCTTTCTATGCTGCAGGCTGGCAAAGGCGCTGAGGCTGAGCCCGCTTAAGCGGCCCGATTGGTATTGCGGCCCCTAGGCTTAATTTTCGGCAAGCTTTTTGGAAAGAAGCCCGCCAGATGCGCTGCAGGCGCTTCGGGCGGGCTTCCGGCTGTTTAGGCAGTTCGCTACCGGAGCTCATGTATAGATAAGCGCCTATATTTGCCGAACTTTTTTTCTCAAACCTAGTAAGTACCTCTGACCAGGTAAACTGGCTCTTTCTTTCACCAATCTATTGAATTTTATGACTTCCCGCACCTCCCTTTTTACTCTTCTGATGGCTTTCGTGCTGTTCATCAGCTCCTGCGCCACTTCGCAACCCCGCAACCCCAACATCCCGGAGGCTGATACCAACGGCACAGGCCCCCGCAAAACCGGCATGAGCAAAACGGCTAAAGGTGGCCTGCTCGGCGCTGGTGGCGGCGCCATTGTGGGTGGCGTATTGGGCCGCGTAATTGGTGGCAAGAGCGGTACGGCTGCCGGTGCCATTATCGGTGCTGCTGTAGGCGGTACGGGCGGTGCCCTGATCGGCCGCAAAATGGACAAGCAGGCGGAAGAGTTGCAGCGCGACATGGCTAACGCTAAAGTAGAGCGCGTAGGCGAAGGCATCAAGATTACCTTCGATTCGGGCATTCTGTTCGATACCAACAAGAGCGACCTGCGCGCCGCTTCGATGACCGAAATCCAGAAGATGGCCGAAACGCTGAAGAAGTACCCCGACACCAACGTGATTGTGGAAGGCCACACCGATGCTTCGGGTTCGGATGCCATCAACAACCCACTTTCGCAGCGCCGGGCTCAGGCTGTAGCCAACTACACTGTTAGCCAGGGCGTAGATGCCAGCCGCGTTACGACGCAGGGCTACGGTTCGAGCCAGCCTATTGCCGACAACACGACCGAAGCCGGTAAGCAGGCTAACCGCCGCGTTGAAATTGCCATCTTCGCCAACGAGAAGATGAAGAAGGCTGCCGAAAACGGTACCCTGTAACTATAGGTTGGGCACGTGCTGCCCGAATCTGCTAAGAAAAGCCCCCTCGGTGAGGGGGCTTTTTTTGTGCCTGTGCCTACTATTTAGAAGCTGTAGCTGGAAACTACCCCCGCGGTGCCCGCCCGAGATGAAAAATTGCGGCTTAGAAATCTGCTATTCCTGCCGCTAACAGCGCAGGGCTTTGGAGGTGGGTAGTTTTCATTGCGTGAGTTCTGTAATACCCGGCTCATGGTTTAGGAAAGGTGTCCGGCCACGAAAAAAAGAGCGGCGGAAAGTGCAACACGTGCTGCTGTGCTTACCGGAAACTACCAACCTGGGTTTAACCAGCGCCGTTAAAGGGTTCATTGGCTCGCTGCTGTGCCTGGGTATATCCGCCCGGAGTCTGCCAGCGCTGCCGATTTTTCGTTTTACTAAAACCGACCAACCATGAAAATGATACGCTGGACCTTTATGCTGCTGATTGCCGCCCTGATGATGAGCTGCTCGACTTACCGTAATGCCAACGACACGGGCAAAGGCGCTATAATTGGGGGTGGCAGCGGTGCGGCCGCCGGTGCCGTAATTGGCGGCACCAAAGGCGCTATAATTGGTGGCGCTGTGGGTGCCGGTGCCGGGGCCGTTATCGGCAACGAGAAGCAGAAGCGCAAAGATGAGCGCCGCCGGGCCCGCGAGGCCAACACCCCGAACCTGTAGGCACCCCCTTGTGTTCAGCCTAGCTGTTACTGTTTTTGAAAACGTAGCAGGTTGATGCCCGGGCCCATTCGCTACCAGCGAGTGGGCCCGGGTTGTTTCTGGCAGGGTGGTTGTAAAGCGAACTTCGGCGGGTAGCTTTGCCGGCAAGTAGCCAGCTGGCTGATCCGTTTTTTTCAACTTCCTCTCATTTCTATTTTCCGATGACCAATCTTCGCTCCCTGTTTGTGCTGCTGCTGGCCGTGTTGCTGCTGGGCGGCAATTTCGCCGAGGCTCAAACCACTAAAGAGAAAAAACCCTGGAGTAAAACCGCCAAAGGCGGGGTAATTGGCGGCCTGGGTGGTGCTGCCGGCGGCGCAATTCTGGGCCGCGTGATTGGTGGTAAGTCGGGCACGGCCAAGGGCGCCATTATCGGGGCTGCCGTGGGCGGAGCCGGGGGTGCCCTCATTGGCCGCCGCATGGACAAGCAGGCGGCCGAACTGCAGCGCGAAATGGCCGGTGCCACCGTCGAGCGGGTAGGCGAGGGTATCAAAATTACTTTCGACTCAGGCCTGCTGTTCGCCAAAAACTCGGCTGGCCTGACAGCTGCGGCCCAGAACAACATCCAGGAACTGGCCAAAACGCTCGTGAAGTACGGCGACACCAACGTAATTGTGGAAGGCCACACCGACACCAGCGGCTCCGACGCCGTGAACAACCCGCTTTCGCAGCGCCGGGCTCAGGCCGTGGCCAACTACACCCAGCAGCAGGGCGTAGATGCTTCGCGCTTCACGGTAACCGGCTACGGCTCGAAACAGCCGGTAGCCGACAACTCGACCGAAGCCGGCCGGGTGGCCAACCGCCGGGTAGAGGTGGCCATTTTCGCCAACGAAAAGTTGAAGAAGGCCGCTGAGAAGGGCACTATCTAGTCCAGGTTTTTGGGCTTTTGAAAAGCAGGGGCTTCCTTTCGGGGAGGCTCCTGCTTTTTTGTGGCCCGGTGGGTGCAACCTGCCGCCGGGCCCGGCGGTACAACCGCCTATGCCCATTGCCTACACCGCTTCCGCCGCCGAGAAAACCCTGCAGAACTATGCGGAACTCCAGCGCTTCTTCCCGCCCCTGACGCTCGATAAGCCCCGCCGCTCGCCCATGCGCGAGCTGATTTCAACGGTTCTGTCGCACCGCACCACCCACGCCGACGAGGAGCTGGCTTACGACCGGATGCTGGAAACCTTCGGCGACTGGGCCGGGGTGGAGGCGGCCCCGACCCGGGAGCTGGCCCATGCCATCCGTACTACCCGATGGCCCGACACCCAGGCGCCGCGTATCCAGGAAATTCTGCGCCGCATAAAGGCCGAACGAGGCGAGTTCGCGCTGGATTTCTTGGCTGAGTGGCCCACCGACAGGGCCATGCAGTGGCTGCACGACATGCCTGGTATCGGCCTGAAAACGGCTTCGCTGGTGCTGCTCTTCAACTTCCACAAGCCCGTGTTGCCCGTCGATACGCACGTGCACCGCATTGCCCAGCGCGTGGGCCTGATTCCGCCCAAGGCCTCGGCCGATAAGGCTCACCAGCTGCTGCTGGCCCAGCTGCCAGCCGATGCGCTGGTGCTACTCAACTTCCACAAGCACAACTACTGGCACGGCCAAAAGGTGTGCTTCTATGCCAAGCCCGACTGCGCCCGCTGCCCGCTCAAGGGCTTCTGCAACTACTACCTCGAACACTACGGCCCGGCGACGCCCGAGGTGCTGGCCGCCACGCCCGCCCGCTGGGACCTGGCCTGGGGCGAGCTGCAGCACTGAAAAGCTTCAAGCCACAAGCTTCAAGCTTCAAGTAAGTTCATAAAGTCCGTTACTTGTAGGTCTGAGCTCCAGAACAAAAGCTTGTAGCTTGCGGCTTGAAGCTTGTAGCTCACAACAAGCTTGCAGCTCCCAAAATATGCGCCTCGTTCGTCATCCGGTTCTGTGCAATTACTATGTTACCTACCGGTGCAACGCCAAATGCTCGTTCTGTGACATCTGGGAGAAGCCTTCCCCTTATATCACGCTCGACGACGTAACCCAGAACCTGCGCGACTTGAAGCGGCTGGGCGTGTCGGTGGTGGACTTTACGGGCGGCGAGCCGCTGCTGCACCGCCAGATTCATGAGTTCGTGGGGCTGGCCCACGACATGGGCTTCATCACGACGCTGACGACCAACTGCCTGCTCTACCCCAAATACGCCGAGCGGCTACGCGGCAAGGTAGACATGCTGCATTTCTCGCTCGATTCCAGCGAGAAGGAGGTGCACGACCGGGGCCGGGGCGTGGCCTGCTTCGATTTCGTGCTCGAAAGCATCCGGGTGGCCCGCGAGCTGGGCGAGCGGCCCGATGTGCTATTCACCGTATTCCGCCAAAACCTGGCCGACCTGGAGCGGGTGTACGAACAGATTACGCAGCCCAATAAGCTAGTGCTCATCCTCAATCCGGCCTTTGAGTACGGCGACGTGGAAACCGGCGAGCAGCTTACCGCTGAGGAACTCGACTACCTTTCGGCCTTTGGCAAGCGCAAGGGCGTATACCTTAACGAAGCGTTTATTCAGCTGCGGCGCGATGGGGGCAACCACGTGGCCGACCCGGTGTGCCGGGCCGCCAGCACCACGCTGGTCGTGTCGCCCTCCAACGAGTTGGTGCTGCCCTGCTACCATCTCGGCGAAAAGAAATTTCCCATCGAAGGCCGCCTGTTCGACCTTTACAACTCGGCTGAAGTACAGCAGCTGGCCGCCCTCGAAGGCCGCCTGCCCGCCTGCGAGGGCTGCACCATCAACTGCTACATGCAACCCAGCTTCGCCGTTGAAACCAGCAAGTACTTCTGGCAGGCGCTGCCCAGCACTCTCAAATACAACTGGGACAAAGGCACCTGGAAACGGATGCTGACACGCTGAGAAACTGAAAAACAGCGTGTCATGCTGAGCGTACGTAGCAGAGGGGAGTTGAAGCATGCTGATACGTTCTTGTCCACCTCATCACTCACTATCCCACTACTTACCACATGCCGCTCCTTCTGCCCGTTCAGGGAAAAAACCCGCAGCTTGGTCCCGACTGCTTCGTGGCCGATAATGCCACCATTGTGGGCGACGTAACAATGGGCCGCGCCTGCACCGTGTGGTTTGGGGCCGTGGTGCGCGGCGACGTAAACGCCATCCGCATCGGCGACCAGACCAACATTCAGGACGGGGCGGTGCTGCACTGTACCTACCTGAAGGCAGCCACGACGGTTGGCTCGCGCGTAAGCATCGGCCACCGCGCCATTGTGCACGGCTGCACCGTAGAGGATGACGTGCTGATTGGTATGGGCGCCATTGTAATGGACCACGCCGTGGTGGGGGCCGGCTGCATTATTGCGGCCGGGGCCGTAGTGCTGGAAAACATGCACTGCGAGCCGGGCTACCTGTATGCCGGGGTGCCGGCCCGCCGCATAAAGCCCGTTACGGAGCAGCAGCGCGCCGGCCTGCTTCAAACGGCCGACAACTATGTACTGTACGCCAGCTGGTTTCAGCAGGAAGGCGCTCATCCCGAAAAGCAGGCTGACTAGAGCCAAATTTCCTCCATGAGCCCCAACCAAAAGCGCCTCCCCGAACCAGGGAGGCGCTTTTGGCTATTATGGTTTAAGGCCTGCGGGGCCGGCCGCTACAGGTGTGGCATTTCGCTGGCTTCCGCTTCTTCTTCCTGGCCATTGAGTACCCGTAGCTGCACCAGCTCGACGGCGCGGCGCGAGCGTTTGAGCACCCGGAACTCGTAGTTGTCAAGCGTGGCCACATCGCCTACCTCCGGAATGTTGCCGTAGAGCACGTTGAGCAGGCCGCCCACGGTTTCGTAGTCGTCGCCCTCGGGGAGGGGGTAGGGCAGGTGCTCGTTGGCGTCGGGGATGGGCGTGGCGGTATTTACGCGGTATTCGGTTTCCGATACCTTCTCGACCACCGGCACCTCGTTGTCGTACTCGTCCTGGATTTCGCCTACCAGCTCCTCCATGATGTCTTCAATCGTGACGATGCCGGATACGCCGCCGAACTCGTCGCTGACAATGGCCATGTGCATGTGCTTGCGCTGGAACTGGCGCAGCAGCCGGTTGATTTTTTTGGTTTCGGGCACGAAGTAAGCCGGCCGGATAATTTTGGCCAGCTCCAGCGGCTCGTGCCGCCGGATAATCTGGAGCAGGTCCTTCACATAAAGTACCCCCACGATGTTGTCGATGTTGAGTTCGTACACCGGAATACGCGAGTAGCCTTCGGTGTACACCATTTCCAGCACCGCATCTTCGGGCGTATTGATTTCCAGGGCCACCAGCTTGGTGCGGGGCACCATAATCTGCTTCACCATCCGGTCGTTGAACTCGAACACATTCTCGAGCAGCTCGTGCTCCGATTCCTGAATCTCGCCGCTCTGCTTGCTTTGGTCAAGCAGCATCCGTAGCTCTTCGCTGGTGTGCACCTCCGAACCGTGCGACGAAGCTACCCCAAACAGGCGCAACACAACGTTCGACATCCGGTCGAGAATCCAGATGAAAGGGAAAGCAATAAACGCAAAAGCCCGTAGCGGGATGGCAATGGCCAGGCTGGTGCTTTCGGGCTTCTGAATTGCCAGCACCTTGGGGGCCTGCTCGCCGAGCACGATGTGCAGTATCGTAATCAGCGAAAACGAGGTAACGATGGATATTTGGTGGACTACCGTATCAGAAAGCACGATGCCGAACTGCGCGATAATGGCCATGATAATCTCGGCTACCACGCTTTCCCCGATCCAGCCCAGGGCCAGTGAAGCCAGGGTAATGCCGAGCTGGCAGGCCGAGAGGTAGTGGTTCATTTCGTGCAGCATGCCCAGCAGCAGCTGCGCGATGCGGTTACCGCTCTGCGCTTTTAACTCAATCTGCGAGATGCGAACCTTGACGAAGGCAAATTCGGCAGCCACAAAAAATCCGTTGGCGGCAACCAGCAGGATAGTCAATAAAATGTTTAAGCCCATAGTTGCGGATAGCAGGCTCAACCGGCCCGGCCATCCTTTATACTGCGAAAGTACGACATTCGCTCTAAGGGGTTGGGCTAAGAACCGGAATTCCGGATGCTGGCAGCGCTGTGGCCGGCCGCTGACCAAGGTAAACCTAGTTGCCGGGTAGCTGTTGCGGTTTCTGCCGACCTTTGCTGTCGTTCCGCTTACTCCCTGCTTCTATTATGCTCACGATTCTCCGGTTTTCCCTGCTACTGCTGGCGCTGCTGCTGCCCCTGGGCATGCAGGCGCAGGTACTACAGCCTACCAAGCTCACCACTACCCTCAGCCAGCCCACTGCCAAAGTAGGCGAGCAGGTAGAGCTCATCATCAATGCCCGTATGGAAGCCACCTGGCACCTGTACGCTACCAACTTCGACCCCGACCTGGGCCCCACGGTTTTCACCCTCACGTTTGCTAAAAGCCCGGCCTACGAGCTGGTGGGCCCGCCCAAGTCGGTAGGCGAAACCAAGCACTACGACAACGTATTCAAGGGCGACGTCACGTACTTCGATAAAACGGGCCAGATTCGCCAGCGCATCCGGGTGCTGCAGCCCGGCCCGCTCACGGTGCGCGCCGAGGCCGAGTTCCAAACCTGCACCGATGTCGACGGACGCTGCATTCCGGGCGAGGCCAGCCTGAGTTTCGGCCCGCTGGAAGTAACGGGCAGTGCCGTCGCCCCGGCTGCGGCTGCCACGCCGGCCCCCAACGCAGCCGCTACCGGGGTGGCCCCATCTGGCCCCGGCGCTGTGGCTCCCGGCAACGCTGCCACTACTGCTACTACCGCCGCTAATCCCGCTGCTCCCGGCAGTACTGCCCCTGTGCCCGCCACCGCCCCTTCGCTCGATACCCTGGCCGCTGCCGATGGCAGCGTTGCGGTTGTATCGGGTGAGGTGGGTGCGCCGGCGGCCAGCGTGGCCACGGTAACCACCACGGCCGTCGAGTCGGCGGGTGGGTTATGGGGCTTTGCCTTCGCGGCCTTCGTGTTCGGCCTGGGGGCGCTGCTCACGCCCTGCGTGTTTCCGCTTATTCCGATGACGGTTTCGTTCTTTACCAGCGGCTCCGACAGCCGGCAGCGGGGCATTTTCAAGGCCGCCATCTACGGGCTCAGCATCATCGTCATCTACGTGCTGATTGGCGTCGTCGTGTCGGCGCTGCTGGGCGAAGACGGCCCCAACCTGATTGCTACGCACTGGCTGCCCAACCTGATTTTCTTCGCCGTATTCGTGGTGTTCGGCCTCTCGTTTCTGGGGTTGTTTGAAATCACGCTGCCCCACAGCATGGTGAACAAGATTGATGCCCAGGCCGACAAAGGCGGCTGGGCGGGCGTGTTCTTCATGGCTCTCACGCTGGTGCTGGTGTCGTTTTCCTGCACCGGGCCCATTGTGGCCACCATTCTGGGCCTGGCGGCCCGCGGCGAGCGGGTGGCCCCGGTGGTGGGTATGCTGGGCTTCTCATTGGCCTTCGCGCTGCCCTTCACGCTATTTGCCATCTTCCCAACCTGGCTGAAAGGCCTGCCCCGCTCGGGTGGCTGGCTGAATACGGTGAAAGTAACGCTGGGCTTCGTGGAGCTGATGCTGGCTCTCAAGTTCCTGAGCATGGCCGACCTAGCCTACCACTGGGACCTGCTGCCGCGCGACGTGTACTTAGTGCTTTGGATTGCCCTTTCGGGTCTGCTGGGCCTTTACCTGCTGGGTCGCTTCAAGCTCTCCCACGATTCCGACCTGGCGCACCTGAGCGTGGGCCGGCTGCTGATGGCCGTGCTGGCTTTCAGCTTCATGACTTACCTGGTGCCCGGCCTGTTTGGCGCGCCGCTGCCGCTGCTGGCCGGCTACCTGCCCCCGCAAAGCCGCACCGACTTTATGGTAGCCACCGTGGGTACAGCGCAAAGCAGCGCCGTGGAGGCCGTGCCCGTGGCTGGCTGCGAGCCGCCCCGTTACGGCGACTTTCTGGAGCTGCCCCACGGCCTGCCCGGCTACTTCGATCTGGAGCAGGCCCGCCGTTGCGCCCAGGCCCAAAACAAGCCGCTGTTCATCGATTTCACCGGCCACGCCTGCGTAAACTGCCGCAAAATGGAAGCCACCGTCTGGAGCGACCCGCAGGTGCTGAAACGCCTGCGCGAGGATTTTGTGGTAGTGGCGCTGTACGTCGATGATAAAACCGACCTGCCCGCCCAGGAGGCATACACTTCAACCTACGATGGCAAGCTAAAAAGCACTATCGGCAAGAAAAACGCCGATCTGCAGGTGACGGGTTTCAATGTAAACGCCCAACCCTACTACGTGCTGCTCGACCCCAACGGGCCGGCCAACCAGACCGGCGTACTGGCCCCGCCCCTCGGCTACGAGCCCGATGCGGCGGCTTTCGTTCGGTTTTTAGATGAGGGCCTGGCCCGATACCGCCAGCGGCTGGCCAACCGCTAACAGTGGCACCAGATAAGAAAAGCTCCCGACACTATGTCGGGAGCTTTTATTCATAAACCTGAATGGATTTGCGGCTAAAATAGCCGACCTTTGCGGCAAGTTTCGGTATTAGGGTACCACATTCCCTAAAAAGAGGCTCAGGAGGCAGGAAAATAGCAAAAATGAAAAAAAGAAGGCGGCACCCACCCAGATGCCGCCTCTCAATTCAGAACGTACCCACCCAGATACGTTCCGGTATTCCCTTCCCACTTAACCCCACCAAATCGTTAGTGCTTTATAAAAAAGGAGTTACACCTCCACGCAATAGGTAATGTAGTTGGCAACTGGAATCATTATTTATCAGATTCCTGCTCCGAGAGGGAGTATTCGTCCATCAATCTCAGCATTCTACCATACCGCTACAGTCCTGTGCCTTTTGCAGTAGATTGTGACAAATGTATAAAACGCATTGATAAGATGAAATATAGTAAGATATAATGAATAAAAATTTATACTATTTTTAAATAAAAGTACGTTTGGTTGAAATATACATAATCAAAGTTTAAAACAATGGCACGTAATTACGAACTTGACGACACCGACCGCAAGATTCTGGCCTTGCTTATTGACGACGCCAAGACTCCCTACACGGAAATTGCCCGCAAGGTGCATGTATCGGGTGGAACGGTGCATGTGCGTATGGCCCGCCTGGAGGAGTTGGGTATCGTGCAGGGCGCAACCCTCAAGATAGATTACGAGAAGCTGGGCTTCGGAGTGCGCGCTTTTCTGGGCATCTATCTGCAGAAAAGCTCGGTGTATGAGGGAGTAGTGAAGGCCCTGCGTGAAATTCCGGAAGTCGTCAGCATCGACTTTACCACCGGTGCCTACGGCATCTTCGCCCGCCTGATTTGCCGCGACACCAACCATCTGCGCGAGGTGCTACACGGCCAGATTCAGCTTATTGATGGTATTGAGCGCACCGAAACGCTCATCTCGCTCGAAGAGGCTTTCAACCGGCCCATTCAGTTGCCCGAGATAAAGGAGGACAACGATTAATAACCGGTCTGCCACTGCTAAGGGTAGCAGTGGCCAGACCTGCAAGTAGACTAGGATAAGCTGAAATAGGGTTATAAGGAGAAAAATGCGCTATTAGTTGCCATTTTATGGTAGCTAATCTATATTTAGTAGCCAGTAACTAGTGCTTTACCCTGGCTGCTTATGAGAATACGCTACGTTTTTCTCCTTGTGGCCGCAGGTGCGGTGCGGCTAAGCCACGGGCAAAGCCTGCCGGCCGTTTACCTCGACAGCCAAGGCCGGCCGACTGTACCCGACAGCGCCACCCATTACCGGGTGGTGGAGCGCCGTAATGAGTTGCTGGGTACCCACGTCATGCGCGAATTCTCCCTGTTGGGCGAACTGCTGCTGAAAGGCACTCTTTCGTCCATCGACCCGCCGGTGCGCAACGGCCTCCTCACCTGGTACCATCCGGGAGGCAGCCGCGCCGCCCAGGTGCAGTACCGCGACGATGAAGCCAATGGCCTGTATGTGGGCTGGTACGAGGATGGCCGCGTTAGCCAGCGGGGCGATTATGTGCAGGGGCAGCGGGTGGGCCGCTGGCTTTCGGTGCACCGCAACGGCCAGAAACGCTCGGAAGGCCACTACAACACCGGCCGGCCGGTAGGCGAGTGGCGCTACTACTACGATACGGGCGAGCTGAGCGCTATTGAAATGCCCGACCGCCAGGGTAGGCCGCTGGCGCTGGCTTTTTTCAACAAAGACGGCTCGCCCTACATGCAGCCGGTGCAGGTGCGCAAGCTACCGCGCTTTCTGGGGGGCGAGGCGGCCCTGCTCAGCTTTGTGGCCCAAAACACCACGTACCCGCGCGAGGTACGCCGCAAGGGCATTGTGGGCAATGTGCTGGTTAGCTACACCGTGGGCGAGGATGGGCACGTAGGCCAAGTGCGGATAACGCAGGGTTTGGCTGCCGAAGCCGACCGTGAGGCGTTGCGGGTGGTAGCCGCCCTGCCGCGCTTTGAACCCGGCCGCGAATACAACCTGCCCACGGCCATGACTTTTACCATTCCCATCTACTTCGGACCAGGGTTTTCGCTGGCTTCGGGCCTGAAGCCGCCCCAAACGCCACCCTCCGAGGCCCGCGCCGCTGCCCCCGAAGCCACCGACTAAGCGACTGGTATACCATATCCTATAAAGAAGCCTCCGTGCTACCTGACCATTGAGGCCGGCAGCACGGAGGCTTCCTTGCTTACTGAACTGGGCTAAACTAAGCCGTTACCTGGGCGTCGAGCTTCTGGGCCAATACGTGCTTGGGTACGGCGCCTACCTGCTTGTCTACCACCTGCCCGTTCTTGAAAACGAGCAGTGTAGGAATGCTACGGATGCCGAATTTGGCCGAAGTCTGGGGGTTGGCATCTACGTCGACTTTGCCGATAATGGCTTTGCCTTCGTACTCGCCAGCCAGCTCTTCTACCACCGGGCCTACCATACGGCAGGGGCCGCACCATTCGGCCCAGAAATCCACAAGCACAGGCTTATCGGAGTTGATGATCTGGTCGAAGTTGGCGTCGGTAATCTCAATGGCTTTATGTCCCATGATGAATGTCGGGTTTGGGGTGAAAGATGTTACGCGGCTATACGGGCTTTCGACCCGCAAGGTAGCAGATTGTGATTCAACAAGGCCCGGCCCGGAAAGTTCGTTTCGCTTGGCGGCCCGGTTTGGACGGCCGGTTCTGTCCCGTTCTTTGGGCTGGTCGCACTTTCGTTTGCCTGCACCCGGCAAAGCACCCCTAGCCGAAGAAAAGGCTGTAGAGTCATAATTTTATTTAAACCAGATAATATATAAAAATAATGACTGATGGTATTCTCGAAATTTTGCTTAAAATATTGCTTATAAGCATTTTGATGAATTTTATAGAAGTTGTTGAATATTATAAGGCCGGCAGCAAATAGTGCTATTCCGGGACGCCATCTATTCCTTGCTGTTGAGGTATTTGATAACGGAAGGGCCCTTGAAGCGTACATAGAAGAGTAAGATTTGCTTCCTGCTCCCTATATGCCCTCCGACACCAACCTGCCTCCCGCCGCCGATAAAACCAGTTTTTCGGCTACTAACGCTCGGCTTGATACCGACGTCCGACAGCCGATGGTGCTGCCCGTAATAGAAGAGCAGGCATTGATAAGTCGCGAAGTAGTAGAGAGTGGCCGGCTGCGCATCCGCAAAACGGTGCAGCAGGTCGAGCAGCCCGTGCAGGCAACGCTCCAGCACGATGAAGTGCAGGTCGAGCATGTACCCGTCAATCAGTTCGTGGCCGATGATGCCCCGCTGCCCGGCAGCCGCCAGGAGGGCGACGTACTGATTGTACCTGTTCTGCGTGAGGTGGTGGTGACACGCGTTTTACTGGTAGAAGAGTTGCGCATCAGCAAGCGGGTGGTAGAAGAAGAATTCACCAGCACTGTGCAGCTTCGTCAAGAGCAAATCCAGATAGAACGCGATGCGCTTACACCAGATAGCTCCCCCAACACACCCTGATTTTCTTTCCTTTCTTTCAATCTAACTATAACCCAATACCATGCAAACTGTAGTAGGAATTTTCGATAATGCAGACCACGCCCGTCAAGCCGCACAAACCCTTAAAACGGCCGGTTTTTCGCTCGACGATGTAGATACCATTTCGCGCGACTCGAAAGAGGGCAGCAATTACTATAACAGCACCGGTACTTCTACCGAAGCCGCAGGCGATGCTGCCAGCCGTACCGGCGACAGCATTGGCAACTTCTTCAGCAACCTTTTTGGCGACGATGATGACGCCAGCCGTTATTCGCACGTAGCCCGCAACAGCCACTCGCTGGTAACGGTACACTGTAAAACCGCCGACCACGCCCACAAAGCCGCCGAAATTCTGGATAACGCCGGGGCCATCAACGTGGATGAGAAGGCCCAGCAGACCGGCTACCAAGGTGCGGCTTCAGCCAACGCTATGCGTGGCAATACTAACGCCAATACTACTAATACCGACAACAACGAGGTATCGGCCAAAGTAATCGAGGAGAACCTGCAGGTAGGCAAGCGCGTGGAGCAAACCGGTGGTGCCCGTCTGCGCAGCCGCATTGTAGAGCGCCCGGTAGAAGCCAGTGTGCGTTTGCGTGAGGAACACGTAAATGTGGAGCGTACGCCCGTCAACCGTCCGGCCACGGAAGCCGACTTCAATGCCTTTAAAGAAGGTGAAGTGGAAGTAACCGAGCGCGCCGAGCGGGCCGTAGTGGGCAAAGAAGCCCGTGTGGTAGAAGAAGTAACGCTGGGCAAAAACGTAACCGAGCGCGAGGAAACCATCCGCGACACGGTGCGCAAAACGGAAGTAGACGTTGAGCAGCTTGGCAACAAAGACATGCGCAACCAGAACCCGAACGACCGGAAGTAGCCGTAGGACATCCAAGGAACAGTTGGGTTTTTCCTCCATCCCTTGGCTTGCCTGACAGACTAAAAAGCCCTGCCCGAATTTTTCGGGCGGGGCTTTCTGTCGTATGAGGGGCAAGCCTGCATCACTATTCAGCGTGCGTCAGCATTTCGCTCACGGTCAATAGCATCCAAGTCAGCCTCTCCCTGCTCCACGGACACCCACTCCCAGCTGGGCCGCTTGCCGGCGCCCGCGTTGGCAGTAATGCGCAGGTAATTGAGCCCGCCGGGGTTGGGAATAACAAGCTGACACGGAAACTCAGGCAGCTCCAGGCACAGCCGCAGCATCTGGTCTGGCTGGGGCCAGGGGATTTCCAGGTATTGCTGAGGCCTGAGCGCCCCCATTGGCTGATTATCAAGGGAAAAAGCCACCGGGGCCGTCGAGATATCAGCGTAGCGGTACATGTATATATAGGCCGTATCGGTGCACGCCGGGGCCGGCAGCAGCGGGTTCGGAAACTGGCCGGCCTCCCCGGTGCGCATATCCACGGCATAGCCCATCGGCTCAGCCGAGTGGTCGACGCCCGGCGTATGTGCCAGGGCGGCACCCAACAGGCCGGCCTTTAACTGCCCTTGCATGGAGGACTGCGCCCGGGCCTGCCTGTAAGCCACATCGGGCGGCGCTTCGCCTACGAAGGTGAAGAAGTTGTGGTGGCGGTGGAGCGGAAAGAAGTTCTTTTGGTGCTGCACGAACAGCTGCCGGCCATCCGAAAACCCCCAGACCTGTTTGGCGGGCTGGTGCTGGTTTTTCTCATTCACGATTTTGACGCGGAGCCGGGGCACGCCGAGCCAGCGCAGCCGGGCTTGCGGAGGCCCAAAGCTGAAGGTCACCGTATCGGTGGAAGCCTGCAGATCGGGGGCGGGCGTATTGGCCAGAAATTGCTCGAAAGTGAGGTAAACGCCTGGTCGGGGCAACTCGCGCAAAACCGCGGGTGCGGTTCCGGCCGCCGCGGTGGCAGAGGCTATGGGTACGTCGGTGGGTAGCTGGCCGAGCGCCAGGGCCGGGCCGGTGGGGCGTTCGGCCCAATCGGAGGAGTAAGTTGCTCCAGGCATTTTTGCAGCAGCAGCGCCATGTGTTTGGCGTGCAGGGCAGTGGTTTCGAGTGCCCGCGCGGCGGTGTGCGCTGCCACGCTCCGCACAAAATGGTAACCATCGGGCTGGTGCTCGTACACGTCGGCCGCCATATCGGCGCTGGCATTTTCGGTGAGGCCGTTGAGCTGCTCGCCCACCCGGAGCTGGCGCAGGCATAGCACTACGGCATGGTCGGTGGGCCGGGCTGGCAACTGCTGGCGCACAAAGTCAGTCAGCTCCGTCTCCAGCTCCTGCCGGAACATAACTGCCATCGGCTTATTGCCCAGGCCCCGGTAAACCAGGCCAATGACCGGCTTGGCTGGCCACCCGTCCAGCACCTACTCCACGTGCACTGTGCGGGAGGGGCATTATTTTCTGGTTTCTCAGGTCCAGATAATACTGTGCCTTGGCCGTCGGAGCCAGCAGCATACTCCCCAGAAAAGCCAAAGCCAGATGGCCGCGGCAGAAAAATGACGACATCTCGAAACGTGTAGCAGGATAAGCGAGCCGCCGCTACGACTCCACGGAGCTATAGCGGCAGTAAAAATCAGCCTAATCAACGTAAAATCAATAAAATCAGGGGTTTATATCAGCTGGCAGGCCTCGATTTCCATCTCGCGCATCTTGCGGATAAACTCCTTGGGCTCGATGCGGTAGCGGCGCGAGTAGGTGTCCACTGCTAGGTGTTCATGAGGCTCGGCGAACTTGATTTCGAGCTTTTTCGAGCCGGCGGCGCCTTCCACAGCTTCCATGAAACGGTCCATGAACGGCTCGGTGATGGTGCGCAAATCCAGCTGCACACGCACGCCGTTGGAGAGCTTCTCGGCCACGTTGAACAGCGGCTCCATCGTCATAATTTTAAACTCGAACTGGTCGGAGTCGCGGAAGCGCTGGGCGTACTTGCCCCGGATGAACATGGGTGGCACCTGCTCCTTGTCGTAGTTGCGCGGGTTTATCAGGGCCGAGAACTTCGAGTAGTCGTCGCGGAATAACGCGAGGTTGAGGCTGGATTCGTAGTCTTCGATGTTGAAGCTGACGAAGGGCTGGCCGGTTTTGGTGGTTTTGAACAGCACGTTGGAAATCAGCCCGGCCACCGTAATGTCGCGGTTCTTGTAGCTTTCAATCTTATCCAGCCCACAGGTGCAGTACGAGTCGATTTCCAGCTTGAAGTCGTCGAGCGGGTGGCCCGAGAGGTAGAAGCCGACCACTTCCTTTTCGCGGCGTAGCTTCTCGGTGGGGCTCCAGGGCTCCATATCCTGGATTTTGGGCATCGGAATGGCCATTTCGCCCCCGCCGCCACCAAACAGGCTTTGCTGCGCCGACTCCTTGGCCGCCTGGTGCTGCTGGCCCACTTTCATGGCCTTCTCAATCAGGCTCTGGTCGTTGCCGGGCGCTTCCATAAACTGGCGGCGGTGGTAACGGTCGAACGAGTCGAAGGCGCCGGCCTGGGCCAGACTCTCGAAGGTTTTCTTGTTCACGGCCCGCAGGTTCACGCGGCGCGAGAAGTCGAAAATGTCGCCATAAGGGCCGTTCTGGTCACGCTCCTGCACGATTTCCTCCACCGCCGCCTCGCCTGCGCCCTTCACGGCCGCCATACCGAAGCGAATCTGGCCCTGCTTGTTCACGTTGAACTTGAGGATGGATTCGTTGACGTCGGGCCCAAGCACGGCCACGTTCTGCTTGCGGGCTTCCTCGATAAAGAAGGTCACCTTCTTAATATCGCCCATGTTGTTGGTGAGCACGGCGGCCATGTACTCGGCCGGGTAGTGGGCCTTGAGGTAGCCGGTCTGGTAAGCCACCAGCGAGTAGGCGGCCGAGTGGGAGCGGTTGAAGCCGTAGGCCGCGAACTTCTCCATCACGTCGAACACCTCGTTGGCCTTTTTGGCCGCAATGCCGTGCAGGTTTTTGGCGCCCTCGCAGAATTTCTCCCGCTCCTGGGCCATCTTCTTCATGTCCTTTTTGCCCATCGCCCGGCGCAGCAAGTCGGCGCCGCCCAGCGAGTAGCCGGCCAGAATCTGGGCCGCCTGCATAATCTGCTCCTGGTACACCATAATGCCCTGCGAGTAGTTCAGGATGGGTTCCAGCAGCTCGTGCGGGTAGTCCACGTCCTCGCGGCCATGCTTGCGGTTGATGAAGTTGGGGATGAACTGCATCGGACCCGGCCGGTACAGCGCGTTCATGGCAATCAGGTCCTCGATGTTGGTGGGCTTGAGGTCCTTGAGGTACATGCGCATGCCCTCGCTCTCGAACTGGAACGTGCCGATGGTGTCGCCGCGCTGGTAGAGCTCGTAGGTTTTCAGGTCGTCAATCGGAATCTCGTCGATGTCGATTTTGATGCCGTGGTTTTTCTCAATCAGGTTGATGGCGTCCACGATAATCGTGAGCGTCTTCAGGCCCAGGAAGTCCATTTTCAGCATCCCGGCACTCTCAATCACCTTGCCGTCGAACTGGGTGATGAGCAGGTCCGAATCCTTGGAAGTCGAAACCGGAATGTACTTGGTGATGTCGTCGGGGGCGATGATGACGCCGGCGGCGTGGATGCCGGTGTTGCGCACCGAGCCTTCGAGCTGGGTGGCGAGGCGCAGAATGTGGCCCCGCAGGTTATCAGGCGCGTCGTCGCGCCGAATCATGTCGAGCTCCTGGTTTTCGGCGAAGGCTTTGGTGAGCGTGGTGCCCACCTGGTCGGGCACCATTTTCACGAGGTCGTTGGCCACCGGCAGCGGCAAATCCATCACCCGCGACACGTCCTTGATGCTGCTTTTGGCGGCCATCGTGCCGAAGGTGATAATCTGGGCCACCTGAGTTTTGCCGTACTTGTCCACCACGTAGTCAATCACGCGCTGGCGGTTCACGTCGTCGAAGTCGATGTCGATATCGGGCATCGACACGCGCTCGGGATTCAGGAAACGCTCGAACAGCAGCGAGTACTTAATGGGGTCGATGTTGGTGATGCCCACGCAGTAGGCCACGGCCGAACCGGCGGCCGAGCCCCGGCCCGGCCCGATGGCCACGCCATTGTTGCGGCCGTGGTTGATAAAATCCTGGGTGATGAGGAAGTAGCCGGCAAAGCCCATCGTCTCAATCACGCGCAGCTCGTAGTCGAGCCGCTCTTCAATTTCGGGCGTGCGCTCGGAGTAGCGGCGCTTGTCGCCCTCGAACGCGCCCTTGTAGGTGAGGTGGCGAAGGAAAGCGTCGGCGTTGGCATGCTCGGCCGGAATGGGGAAGTTGGGCAGCAGAATATCGCGCTGCAGCTTGGGCGGCGTGATTTTGTCCACGATTTCGTTCGTGTTGTCCACGCTTTCCGGCACGTCGGCGAACAACGCGTTCATCTCGGCCTGGCTCTTGAAGTAGAACTGGTCGTTGGCGAAGCCGAAGCGCGACTTGGGCCGCGGGGCCTGGGCCTCCTCATCGATGCGCTGGAGCTGGCGGCGCACGGCGGCATCCTGGCCCGCCAGGGGCCGCAGGTTGTCGAGGTGGTCGTAGAGGACTTTGTTGTCCTGGGAAATCAACCGGAAATACTGGGTCTGGAAGTCGCCCACCGGGATGCTGTGCTCCTCGCCGGTGTTCACGCACAGCAGAATATCGTGCGGCGCGAAGTCGGTCTGGTCGACGTAGTGCGAGTCGTTGGTGCAGATAACCTTGACGTTGTACTTTTTGGCCAGCCCCAGCAGCACCTGGTTCACGTCTTCCTGGCTTTTGCCGGTGCCGTCGAAGTTCATCAGCCCGTGGCGCTGAATCTCGATGTAGTAATCGTCCTCGAATACGTCAATCCACCACTTCAGCAATTCCTCCGCCTTGGCCTCACTCTCGAACAGAATGGCCTGCGGAATCTCGGCGCCGATGCAGCAGCTGGTGGCAATCAGGCCCTTGTGGTACTTGAGCAGCAGCTCCTTATCGATGCGCGGGAACTTGCTGTACACGCCCTCGATAAAGCTCATCGAGCAGAGCTTGCTCAGGTTGTGGTAGCCGTCCTGGTCTTTAGCCAGCAGCAGCTGGTGGTAACGCTTGTCCCGCTCGCCCTTTTCGCGACTGAACGCCTTTTTGTGGCGGTCGGCCACCATGTAGAACTCGCAGCCCACAATGGGCTTCACGTTGTACTTGTTGGCCTCGGCCACGAAGTTGAATGCCCCGAACATGTTGCCGTGGTCGGTGAGGGCCACGGCCGGCATGCCGTCGGCCTGGGCCTTTTTCATCAGGCCCGAAATGGAGGCCTGCCCATCGAGCAGCGAATACTGGGTGTGCGAGTGCAGGTGCGAGAAAACGGGCATGGGCAAACGGGGGTGCTAAAGTTGCTGGGGAGCTGATGTCAGGCACTTTTTCGGCTGGCTATTCGGGAAGGCTTGTTCCGAAGCGCAACTCCAGCCAGTGCGTACTATCAAGTAGTAAAGATACCAAGCGAATCAGGTGGATGTGGTATGAAGGGCCTACTATTACACGCTGCGTAACGCAATAAGCAGAGAAAAAAGCGCCATGACTGCGCATAAAAAACCGTTTCGGCGCAGCCAAAAGGCCATTGCCGTAGCGCGTTGATATGGCCCGTCAGCGGCTGGCGAATGGCAGCGAGCAGCAGGCGGTGTGGCGAGCCTGTGAGCACGCCAGGTGCGGCTGACTGGCGCGGCTGGTGCACTTCGCCTAATGAACGGGAGAACAGGTCCGGGGCATCTTGCGGCTCAATAAGGTCAGCGCCTTTGGAGGTATGGTTGGAAAACGACCTGCATTCTGCTGAGTAACCTTTCTGCTGCCGCACAGAGGAAATAATGGGGGGCGGCAGATGAAGTACAGCTGCTGCTGCTCGTCTGGCATGAAGGGCGCAAGCGAGGAGTATTGTGTGCCTGCTTTGTGCAAGTTGTCCGAATGGCAGCATATTGTGGAGGGGTATACTGGCATGGGCGCGTGTCGGACGCTCTTTTCGTCCGGACTTTCCCTGTCCAGCCACGACCTTCGTATGCCTACTTCTATCCTATAGCTCTTACATGCCCCAGGCTCTATTACCCTTCGACTTGCTGCCCGTTTTCAACGCCCAGCCTGGCGCCACGCTGTTGCTCTCGCCGGAATGGGTTGTTGTAGCCGTCAGCGACGACTATCTGGCCGCAGCGCAGACCCAGCGGGACATCATTGTGGGGCAGTTCATCTTCGATGCCTTTCCGGACAACCCTGATACCCCCGACGCCAACGCCGTGGCCAACGTGCGGGCCTCCCTGGCCCAGGTGATGGCCACCAGGCAGCCGCACGACATGGCCCCGCAGCACTACGACGTGCCGGACCAGTCGCGCCCCGGCCGGTTTCTGGAGCGCTACTGGAAGCCGCGCCACACGCCGGTGTTCGACGACGCCGGGCAGGTGCGGTTCATTATTCAGTCGGTGCAAGACATTACCGCCAGCTGGCGGGCCGAGCAGGGGCTGCGCGAAAGCCAGGCCCGCGAGCAGGTCGCCCAGGCCGAGGCCGAAACGCAACGCCAGCGCCTCTACAACGTGCTCATGCAGCTGCCCGCCCAGGTAGCCGTTTACCACGGCCCCGACCACGTCTACCAGTTTGTCAGTCCCAATTATCAGCGCATGTTTCCGCACCGTTCCTTTTTGGGGCGGCCGTTTCGCGAAGGCATGCCCGAAGCCGAGGGCTTGGGGGTTGTTGCCCTCTTCGACCAGGTATACCAAACCGGGGAGCCGTACTACGGCCACGAGATGGAAGGCTGGTTTGACTTTGCCGGCAACGGCCGGCCGGAGCAGCTCTTCTTTGAGCTTTCCCTGCACCCGCTGCACAACGTCCGGGGCGAAATCGACGGGGTGCTGGATTTCAGCTACGATGTAACTGAACAAGTGCGAGCCCGCCAGCAGGTGCAGCAGCTCAACGATGAGCTGGAAGCCCGCGTGCAGCAGCGCACCGCAGAGCTGGAAGCCGTCCGGGCCGAGGTAGAGGAGCAGCGCAACCGCCTGCTGCGCCTCTTCGGCCAGGCCCCGGCCCACATCAACCTGTTTTCCGGCCCCAACCTGGTATGGACTCTGGTGCACCCTGCCTCCCAGCGCGTAATGCCCCACCGCCCGTTCCTGGGCCTGCCGCGGCGCCAGGCCCTGCCCGAGTTGCCCGATGCCCAGCACGCGTTGTTTGAGCGCGTGTACCGCACCGGCGAGGCCGCGTACGCCCCGGAGGAGTCCCGCCGCCTCGACCTGCACGGCAACGGGGAGATGCACGAGGAGTTTTTCGACATGACCGTGCAGCCCACCTACGACGCGGCCGGGTAGATAGAAGGCGTGATGAGCTTTGCCGTGAACGTGACCGAGCGGGTACGGGCCCGGCAGCGCGCCGAAGCGCTCCAAGCCGAAGTGCTGGCCGCTGCCCGGTGGAAGGCCCGGGAGCAGCAGGATTTGTTCCAGATATATGCCCAGACGGAGGCTTTGGTGGCGCTGATGCGTGGGCCCGGCCACCGGTACGAATACGTGAATCCGGCGTATCAGCGGTTTTTTCCTGGTCGGTCGCTAATGGGGCATGAGGTGGCCGAGGTGGCCCCGGAGATGGTGGAACAAGGCTTTGCGGCGCTGCTGGACGAAGTGTACCGGAGCGGCGAAACCTTCTTTGGCAAGGAGCTGCTGTTTACGCCGCCACCACCGGCGGGACAGCCGGCGCGCCCGGCCTACTTCAACTTCACTTACCAGGCTTACCGCGAAGGGGGCGTCATCACCGGCGTTTCCGTGTTTGCTTTTGACGTAACGGAGCAAGTGGAAGCCCGCCAGCAGCGCGAAGCCGAGCGCCAGCAACTGCAAGCTGTGTTTGCCCAGGCGCCGGTGGCCGTAGGCGTGTTTCGGGGCGAGGACTACGTATTTGATATTGTTAATCCGTTGATGGCCGCGATGGTGGGCCGCCCGCTGGCGGAACTGATAGGAAGACCCTTTTTTGAGGCGCTGCCTGAACTGCGCACCCAAGGGCTACCTGCCGTACTGCACGACGTGCGTCGCACCGGTATCCCGTTTGTGGCCGAAGAGCGAGAATTTCAATTAGCCCACCACCGGCCGGGCCAGCCCGGGTACTACAATTTCGTGTACCAGCCCCTATGGGCCGACGATGGCCAGGTAACCGCCGTTGTGTGCGTGGCCATCGACGTGAGCGAGCAGGTGCGGGCCCGCCGGCAAGTGCAGGACCTGAACGAGCAGCTGCAGACCACCAACCAGCAACTGCAGGCGACCAACGAAGAGCTCAACGGCAGCAACCAGCAACTGGTGCGCACCAACGTGGACCTCGACAACTTCATTTACACGGCCAGCCACGACCTCAAAGCGCCCATCTCCAACATCGAAGGCCTGCTTTACCTGCTGCAGGAAGAGCTGCCCGCTGCTGTGGCCCAGCACCCGGATGTCAGCCCTATTCTTACCCGCATGCTCGACGCGGTGGAGCGCTTTCAGCGAACCATTGAGCACCTGACCGATGTGAGCAAGCTGCAGAAGGAGAATACGCCCGCCACCACCCTGGTTAACCTGGCCGCTGTGGTCGAAGACGTCCGGCAGGACCTGCAGCCCCAGCTACAGGCAGTCGGTGCCAAGCTTTTTACCGACGTATCGGCGCTGCCGCCCGTGCAATTCACCGAAAAAAATCTGCGCAGCATCGTCTACAATCTGCTCAGCAACGCCGTCAAGTACCGGCATCCCGCCCGCACGCCCCACATCGACGTGCGGGCCCACGTGCGCCCGGGCCACACGGTGCTCGAAGTGCACGACAATGGCCTGGGCCTGGATGAGGCTCATTTACCGCGCCTGTTTACCATGTTCCAGCGCTTCCACAGCCACGTTGAGGGCACGGGCATTGGGCTCTACATGGTTAAGCGCATGGTAGAAAACGCCGGGGGGCGCATGGAGGTGCACAGCCAGCTTGGGGCCGGCACTACGTTCTTCGTCTTCCTGCCACATTCGGCTACTCCTACCGGGCAGGTTTTTCCTGCGTATCAGCCTTCCTGATAGCGTGGTTCTCTTCGCGGTACGCTGCTCTGCGCGCTTCCTGCTTGTGTGCTACCGCCGTAAGCTAGACGCGCTAAAGATGCCTCGGCTACGCTCAGCAGGATATTCTTGCTGACTTTGGAGCTGTTTAGAAAGTCAAAAGTGTGTCATCCTGAGCTTGCGAAGCACCTGGGAAGAAACCAATTGAACTGATGACACCTGCCCGAAGCAGTTGGTTGGAACGTTGCTGGAAGCCTGAAAAAGCGCGCCTATATGCCTTCAGCAGGGGCCGTTACCGAATCCATGGTTTCTTCGGGCTGGAGCTCAGGAAGCTCGGGGGCCAGCTCTTCGGCCTCGGCCGCTCCCAGCGGCTCCGACTCCACCTGAATAGTGTCGGGCTGAATATCGAACAGGGTAGGGGCAGCGGCTTCCAGGTTTTCATCGGCGCCATCGTCGCGGGGCTCGGGCGTCGGGCGGGAGCGGGTGGTCGACTCGGGTGCGGCTGGTGGGCGGGCGTAGTGCTGCACGGCCCAGCCCCCCGCCCCGATGCCCGCCAGCAACCCCAGCACCAGCGCCACCCGCGGCCACTGCAACTGCCAACGGCCCTCGGGCAGGCGCGGCACAGCAGCAGCAGCAACTGCCGCCCGGGGCCGCGCAGGGGCAGCGGTTGAAGCGGTAGCTGCCACCGGCACGGCTACCGAAGCAGTAGGAGGTGGCGTGGTTGCCGCAGGGCGCGTTTGAAGCTGCGCTACCTGCTGGCCCAGCTGCTGCATGCGGGCCTCCAGCTCGCGGTTGCGGGTTTCAGCCTCCTGGCGCGAGGCCGTAATGGCGGCGGCCAGTGCCTGCTTTTCCTGAGTTTCGGTGGCCAGCCGGGCCTGCAGCGCGGCCACTTCGGCGGCGGCCGATGGCGTGGCGGCCAACTGCTGCCGGAGCTGGGCAATGCTTTGCTCGCGGGCGGCTTCGCGGGCTTCCATTTGTAGGCGTTGCTGCTGTAGCTCGGCAAAGAGCTGCTGCCGGAGCTGCTCCAGCCGCTGTTGCTCGGCTGCTGTATCGGCCGGTGGCGCCAGGGGTGCCGGAGCCGGGCCGTAGGGCGGGTCGGCGGGCACGTCGGCAGCCCCTAGCCAGCTCCAGAGCTGCCGGGCTTTCTGCTCCCAGAATGGTGTTGGAGATGTTTCCTCCTCCTCTTCACTGAGGCTTTCTGCCCAGCGCTGCAGCAGGGTGTCGGACAGTAGCAGTGTGGTGGGCAGCTCCCGCAGTTGCTGCGGCAGGTGTTTAAGGGGCGTGCCAGGCCAGCCAGCCGGCTTGTTGGCTGAATTGGGACCAACACTGAAGCCTGCAACGGCTGCGGCCGGCACGGCTGGCAGCTCGGGCCAGGTGCCCAGCCAGGCAGCCAGCGCCGTTTGCTGCATCTGAGTGGAAGTGCCTGATGCTTTGGCGTCCGGTTGCAGCACTACCACCCGGCCCGGCAGCACGGCCACGGCCGGCAGCGTCAGCGTTTCAGAAACTGTGAGGTTGGCCAGCAGCAGCCCGGTTGCACCGTCAGCATCCAGTGCGTCGCCCAAAGCGGCAAACCACGTTTCGGCCGCGGCATCGGGGAAGGGGGCAAACGTGAGGCGGTGGAGCATAGCGGACAGGAAGGCCGAAGGGCAGAAACAGCATCTTCGGCCCTTAATTACGATGGATAACAGACAGAGTGGGAAATGTACGAACCTCAGAACGAAGCCCCACCCATGTGTCTGCCAAAACGGCCGCCCCGGCACCCCGGCCCGAAGTGTGCCGTACAAGGGGCCTATGGCTCCTTCTGATTCCTTTTTTGCCAAAAAGCCCCGCCCCGATGGCAAACCTGCCCTTTCGGTGCGCGAGCGGTTTTCGGCTCTTAAAAACCTGCCGGCCTTTTTGCGCCTGATTTGGCAGACCAGTCCGGCCCTGACGCTGGGCAACGTGGCGCTGCGCCTGCTGCGGGCGGCCCTGCCTGTCGCCATGCTCTACGTGGCTCAGCTCATCCTCGACGCCATTATCGGCCTGAGCCGCCAGCCGGCTCAGGCCCGGGAGCTGACGCCGGTCCTCACGCTGGTGGCCCTGGAGTTCGGGCTGGCCATTCTGTCCGACGCGCTGGGCCGGGGTGTGGCGCTGCTCGACTCGCTGCTCGGCGACCTGTTTGCCAACCAGACCTCCATCCGGCTGATGGAGCACGCCGCCGAGCTCGACCTCGACCAGTTCGAGGACAGCACCTTTTACGACAAGCTGGAGCGGGCCCGCCGGCAGACGCTGTCGCGCACCGTGCTCATGTCGCAGGTGCTCAGCCAGGCCCAGGATGCCATTACGATGGGTTTTCTGGCCGTGGGGCTGGTGGCGTTCAATCCCTGGCTGCTGGTGCTGCTGCTGGTGGCCGTGGTGCCGGCGTTTCTGGGCGAGTCGCACTTCAACGAGCGCAGCTACTCGCTGGTGCATGGCTGGACACCCGAGCGCCGCGAGCTGGACTACCTGCGCCAAACCGGCGCCTCCGACGACACGGCCAAGGAAGTGAAAATCTTCGGCCTCTCGACCTTTCTCACGGATAGATTCCGCACGTTGTCCGACGACTTCTACCAGAAAAATAAGGCCCTGGTGGTGAAGCGGGCCGGCTGGGGCACGTTCTTCGCGGCGGTGGGCGCGGCGGGCTATTACGCGGCCTACGTCTACATTATTATGCAGGCCGTGGCGGGCGTGGTCAGCATTGGCCAGCTCACGTTTCTGGCCGGTTCGTTTGCCCGCATGCGGGGCCTGCTCGAAGGAATTCTGAGCCGCTTCAGCGCGGTGGCCGAAGGGGCGCTGTACCTGCAGGATTTCTTCGATTTCTTCCAGCTCCAGCCCCGCATCCGCCGCGACGAAAGCCAGCCGGTGCGGCCCTTCCCCAACCCCATCCGCGAGGGCTTCACGTTTGAAAACGTGGGCTTTAAGTACCGCAACGCCGAAAAGTGGGCCTTGCGCAACCTCAACTTCCGACTGCGGGCCGGCGAGAAGCTGGCGCTGGTGGGCGAAAACGGGGCCGGCAAAACCACCATGGTGAAACTGCTCTCGCGCCTCTACGACCCCACCGAAGGGCGCATCCTGCTCGACGGCCACGACCTGCGCGACTACGACCCGCGCGAGTTACGCCAGGAAATCGGCGTTATTTTTCAGGATTTCGTGCGCTTCCAGCTGCCGGCCGGCCAGAACCTAGCCGTGGGTCGTATCGAGCAGCAGCATAACCGTCCCCGCATCGAGAAGGCTGCCGCCCAAAGCTTGGCCGATTCGGTAATTGCCAAACTGCCCGCCGGCTACGACCAGATGATTGGCCGCCGCTTCAACGGGGGCGTAGACCTGAGCGGCGGCGAGTGGCAGAAAATTGCCCTCGGCCGCGCCTACATGCGCGACGCCCAGTTGCTGATACTCGATGAGCCCACCGCCGCCCTCGACGCCCGAGCCGAGTACGAGGTCTTCCAGCGCTTCAACGACCTGACACGGGGCAAAACGGCCGTCCTCATTAGCCACCGCTTCAGCACCGTGCGCATGGCCGACCGCATCTTAGTCATCGAGAATGGCCAGTTCGTGGAAATCGGCAGCCACGAGGAATTGCTGGCCAAAGGCGGGCGCTACGCTGAGTTGTTTAAGCTGCAGGCGGCCGGGTACCGGTAGTAGTTGTGTATTTTACCCGCTAACCCGCCAGCAGTCTGCCGGCCGGGCCAATCCGGTAAGCGCCCAGTAAGTCTGAAGTCGCCGGCCGCCGCCACCCTGCCTCTGAACGGTAGCAGCGGGGCCTCTTTCTGCGTAAATAATACGAATCGGCCCTGCGCACAGGCCTTGGTCACAAAACCGTAAGACAAGCCATACATGTATAAAGTAAAGCAACTATTCCTGGCAAGCACCTTCAAAAAAGGTATTGTAATTCCGAGCCTGGTATTTATTATGTCCGTTACTTTGATTGCCAGCTTCTTTCCGAATACGGCTGCTATTTTATTGTCGAATACACAAAACTGGATATTCACTAATCTTAACTGGTTGTACGTATGTTCGGTAACGATATTCGTATTTTTTCTATTAATTCTCTTTTTCAGCAAATATGGCTCTATCGTACTCGGGGATGACGATTCGGTTCCGGAGCACTCTTTTTTTTCTTGGGTATCCATGCTGTTTGCGGCGGGCATGGGCATTGGTCTGATGTACTTTAGCGTCGCAGAGCCAATATCCCACTTTTCCGAGCCAGCTTTCAGTGAGCTAAGCGAAGTTCAGCGCGCCAAAAACGCGCAAATATTTACCTTCTTCCATTGGGGAATTCATGCCTGGGCTATTTATGCGGTTGTGGGATTGGCTCTGGCTTATTTTACTTACCGCTACAAGCTGCCTTTATCGTTGCGTAGCTGTTTTTATCCGATTCTGAAAAACAGGGTAAATGGAGTAGCCGGCGATATTATCGATTCTTTTGCCTTGTGTAGTACTTTTTTTGGTATTACTACCACGCTGGGCTTCGGCGTAGTTCAACTCAATGCGGGGTTGGTAGAAGTAGGTGTACTGCAGGGGAAGGGCTTTGGCTACCAGGCAGCTATTATTTTAGTGATAATGATTATTGCCATTTTATCAGCAACTTCCGGAGTAAATAAAGGAGTTAAGTTTTTGAGTCAGCTCAATATTGTGAGTGCTATTGCACTGATGCTGTTTATTCTGATTTTAGGCCCTACGGTTTTTTTGCTTGGCTCATTATCCGAAGGAATCGGCTACTACTTAACGCAGTTTCTACGCCTTACATTTGATACGCATGCTTATGAGCCGGCCAGCCAGCCCTGGTTTTTTAAATGGACGATTCTGTACTGGGCCTGGTGGATTTCATGGTCTCCCTTTGTGGGGCTGTTCATTGCCAATATATCGCGCGGCCGGACCATCCGCGAGTTTATAGGCGCTGTCCTGATCATTCCAACTGCCTTCAACTTTATATGGATGACCGTGTTCGGCAACAGTGCCATCTGGCTTGACCAGCACGCGGCGGGCGGGGTGTTGAGCCAGATGGCCGACCGGACCGACGAATTACTGTTTAAGTTTTTGTCCTATTTACCGTTTTCGGGAGCAAGTAGCATTCTTGCCATATTTATAATTTTTATATTCTTCGTCACGTCGGCCGATTCGGGTATTTTCGTGATGAATACAATTGCTACTAACAATGCAAAAAAGTCCCCGAAATGGCAGTTAGCTTTCTGGGGCGTGCTGTTGGCATTGTTAGCGCTGGTGCTGCTAAATGCGGGCGGACTAGGGTCGTTGCAGACAATGACGCTCATTACGGCCTTGCCATTTTCAGTAATTATGATTCTGTTCTGTTATAGTCTGGCGCGGGGGCTGATTGTGGACGACTATTATCATACGAAAGGATTTGCACCCGCCGCGCACAATTGGTCGGGCGAGCTATGGAAAGAGCGGCTTACCAGAATACTGGCCTTTAAAAGTCAGACTTTGGTCGATGATTTTATTCTTCAAACTGTTTCTCCGGCGCTGGAAGATCTGGCCGGAGAGCTAAACCAGAAAGGAGTAGTAGCTGCTATATCCAGCACGGGCAGTCCGACCCGGGTGGCCCTCACTATTCGGCACGAGCTGATAGAAGATTTTGTATATGGAGTTGCGAATCAGCCAAAAATAATATCTGATTTTCTGGTGAATGAGGATAACATTCCGAGTGCTCAGGACAGTAAGACGTATATTCCAATAACTTACTTCGGCGACAATAGATTAGGCTATACGATTGAGTACTTCACAAAAAATGAAATAATTGCCGACGTGCTTAAACAATACGAACGGTTCCTGCAGCTTTCCTCAGAAGTAAAAAACGAAATATTTACCGATGCCACGCTAAAGCGCCGGTAGCAGTTAAGGCCGATAACAAGTCGCGTGAAACTGCTAAAGCGTAGTTCTTTCTGGCATATTTCGTCTGGAGCGTGCTGGGGCAATTACAACGGTGTCGTGCATTTTATTGCCGACAACAGACGCCAATACCATAGCCGCGCAACGGTAGCCGGCTGCCTGGGCGTAAGCATGTTCTGCCACACCAGGCAAACCCTGACTTTTGATTCAATCCTATGCCCCACATGCCCCAACCTCTCACTGAAACCGACCTCATCCACCTGCGCCACTGCTTGCAACTGGCCGAAGAAGCCTTGCAGGCTGGCGACGAGCCGTTTGGCTCGGTGCTGGTGGGTGGCAACGGCGAGGTACTAGCCACGGCCCGCAACCGCGTAAACGAGTTGAATAACCTGGCCCACCCCGAACTGGAGCTGGTGCGCTGGGCCGGCGAAAATTTGTCGGCTGAAGAGCGGGCGGGGGCCACGGTGTACACCAGCGGCGAGCATTGCCCGATGTGCGCCGCCGCCCACGGCTGGCTGGGCTTGGGGCCCATTGTGTACCTGAGTTCGGCCCAACAACTGGAACAGTGGCTGCAGGAAGCCGGTGCGCCGGCCGCGCCCATTACGTTTCTGCCGGTGCAGGAGCTGGTACCCGGCCTAGAGGTGCGAGGCCCCGGCAGCGGCGACCTGCTCCAGCAGATAAAAGCGCTGCAGCTA
The DNA here is from genome assembly GCF_018613725.1 of Hymenobacter sp. ISL-91. Taxonomy (GTDB): domain Bacteria; phylum Bacteroidota; class Bacteroidia; order Cytophagales; family Hymenobacteraceae; genus Hymenobacter. The sequence continues at coordinate 4,546 of NZ_JAGGPS010000022.1, read as the reverse complement.
CGCCACCAGGCCCAGTCCGAAAAATAAGTATTCGACTCTTGGGCGGCCTGCGGCCATTCTGGTGCAGGTGAGGCCTGATAAAGTAAAAAATTAGGGTTTTTTCGTCTGACAGTCAATCGATAAGCGCGCCGGGTTTCGTAGTTTAGTAAACACGCCCCATCAATTTTCATGCGCTTATGAACTGGACGATTACTTTACTAGGCAGCGCCAGCATGCTGCTGTCGGGGTGCCTGATGTCGCAGGAGGCCCGGGTCGAATCTGACTACAGCTATGCCGGGCAGTTCCGGCGCTACCGCACCTACGAGTTCGTGAGCGGCGAAGGCCTCAACTCCGACACCAGCCGGCTGGGCGAGGCCCTGCGCGACGCCATTCGTACCCGCCTCAAAGTGCAGGGCTACCGCGCATCCCGCCGCAAGCCCGACCTGCTGGTAAGCTTTCATCTGTTTGAAGGGGATATGCGCTTTCGCGGCTACCAGCAGGACGATTTCACTAAGTGGGTGAACAGCGGCAACGCCGAGGACGAGGACACGCCTAAAGACGCACGCAAAGGTTACCAGCCCGTGCGGCTGCTGCTATCAGAAGGTACGCTGCTCGTTACGCTCATCGACAACCGCACGAACAAAGCCATCTGGAACGGCTATGCCTCGGGCGTGAGCGTGCCGGCCGGGCCGCGGGGCGAAATAGTGCTGCGCCGCTCGGTGCGCTCTATTTTCGATCAGTACCATGTGTTTACGGCCGGTTATTTAAGTGGCCAGAACCCGGTTGGCCCCGACGAGGACTAAGCTGCTGGCATTGGCCGCCGAACCAAACACCTGCTTCAGTAGTTTAGGCCTCAGCGTAGGCCCTGGCAGTAATTTCGGGGTCTGAACAATAGAAGAAGGCAGTTGCTGCCGGCCCTTGGGTTGGAGCAATAGCACTACCTTCGTGGCAGTCTGCCAATGGGCGGCTACCTGATTTCACCTCCGTAGCAGAGTAGCTCTGCTGCTGTTCTACAGCACCAAAGCCGCATGAGCACCAAACCCCTTCGGTTTACCAACGTCCAGCGTTCCACGTTTTTTGCCACAGTTCGCGAGCGGGCCGATGCCCATTTCCGCGACAACAACCTCTCGCGCCACGCCAACGGTGCTATGTGGGCCAAAACCGCCTTTTTCCTGGGCTCCTTTGTGCTCACCTACGGGCTGATTATCTCCAACCAGTTCAGCGTGCCCGTTATGGCCGGGCTGGCGGCGCTGCTTGGGGCTATCTGCGCCTTTATCGGCTTCAATGTGTGCCACGATGCGCTGCACGGTTCGTTTTCGGCCAGCAAGCGCGTAAACAAGGGCCTGGGGCTGATTTTCAACCTGATCGGGGCCAGCCCCTACGTGTGGAACATCACCCACAACGTGGTGCACCATACCTACACCAACATTGCCGGCCACGACGAAGACATTGAGGTAGCGCCCGGCCTGGTGCGGCTCGATGCCAGTGAGCCAGTGCGCCGGATTCAGCGGTATCAGCACTGGTATGCGTTTCTGCTCTATGGGCTGGCTTCGCTTTCGTGGGTGCTGCGCAAGGATTACAAAAAGTTTTTCCAGCCTAAAATCGGGCAGCAGGTGGCCAACCATCCGCGCCGTGAGTATTTCAACCTGTTTTTTTATAAGGCTATTTACTACGTGCTGTTTATTGTGGTGCCACTGCTGGTGCTCGATATTACGTGGTGGCAGTGGGCATTGGGCTTTGTGCTGATGCACTTTGTGGAGGGGCTGGTGCTGGGCCTCGTGTTTCAGTTGGCCCATGTGGTAGAAGGCACGGCTTTCCCGCTGCCCGACGAGCAGAACGACATGCGTGAGGCCTGGGCCGTACATCAGCTGCGCACTACGGCCAACTTCTCGCCCGACAGCCGCCTGGCCAGCTTCCTGTGTGGCGGCCTCAACCGCCAGATCGAGCACCACCTGTTTCCGAAGATCTGCCACATTCATTACCCGGCGCTGGCCAGCATTGTGCGCGAAACGGCCCACGAGTTCGACCTGCCTTACTTGGAAAACCCGACGTTTGTGGGGGCGTTGCAGTCGCACCGCCGGGTGCTGTGGCAAATGGGAGCCGGAGCATGGACTACGGCCCGGCAGGCGTCGCGGGCGCAGGTGGCGGCGTAGCCGGCCTGCCCGTTAGTAGTAGGAGCGAGGTTTCGGCTCTGCGCAATAAAAAGTACCTTCGGCCCGGTTTTGGCCCACCGAATGAACGTACTTTTTATGCGCCGCTCTATGAACACAATTTTCTCCCGGCGCTGGGTTGCCGGGCTGCTGGCGGGTTGCGCCGGCCTGCTGGCCGTGGGCTGCACCGCGCCCCGCGCCATTGTAAGCACCGGCAAAGTAACGCCCCGGGGCGAATTTCGGGTAGGCGGCAACCTGGCTTTCAACGTGCCCACCGAAACTATCAGCAAGGCGGGCTCCACGCTCAAATCGGCCGCCCGCGACCTGGCCCAGAAGTCCGCCAACGACACGGTGCGCTACAACGGAACGATTGAGAAGCTGCAGATAGCCGCCATTGCCTACGCCCTCGACCCCGTACGGCCCTCCTCCGACCTATACCTGCGCTACGGCGTTATCGACCGGCTCGATGTGGGCTACAAGTACGCGTTCGGCTCGCACGTATTCGATGCCATGTACCAGTTTCTGGGGCCGGTGGGCAGCGTGGAAAACCCCGGGGCCAGCCGGCCCGGCACCACCTACGCCAGCATCGGGCTGCAGTATGCCACCCAGCGCACCAAGCTGCCCAGCATCCCGTTTCTGGATGATGTGAATACGTTGCTGGGCTTCCGGGCCTCGCGCCACGACCTGCTAGTGCCGCTGGTGTTCAGTCAGTCGTTGGGAGCAGAAGAAGAAATCGGCGCCATTTCCTATGGTGTGGTGTATGCCCACACCTTCCTGCGGTACGGCCTCACCCCGGGCAACCTGTTCAATGGGCCGGGCAGCCAGTTTATAACGGGTAAAGTACCGGAGTTACCCACGGTTCGCCAGAATTTTGGCTCGTACGGAATATTCTTTAACGCCAAGCTCGGCTACCGCTACGCCTACGTCATTCCGGCGCTGTCGGTATATTACCAGAACTATGGCGAATACCGGCTGCTCAACAACCAAACTGCTAAGCTTAGCGGCCTCACCTTTATTCCGAGCCTGGGCCTGCAGTTCCGCATTCCCGGCTCCTCGCGGCGGTAGTAGACGATACTTACGGGCCCTCATAACGTCATCCAAGCAGCTCTTCAGCCGATGAAAATTCTGTACGGAGTGCCCGGCGAAGGGCTGGGGCACGCTACCCGTAGCAAAGTGGTTATCGGATACCTGCTCGACCAGGGCCACGAGGTGCGGGTAGTGAGCAGTTCGCGGGCCTACCAACTGCTGGCGGCGGCCTTTCCGGGAGGCGGGGTGCACGAGATAAAAGGTTTCCATCTGGCGTACAAGAACATCACGGTATCGAAGTCGCGGACGGCGGCCCTCACGTTGCGCTCGGCCCCGGAAAGTCTGCGCGTTAACTTCGGCAAGTACCGCGAGCTACTGCGCGACTTCGAGCCTGAGGTAGTGATTTCCGACTTCGAATCGTTCAGCTACTACTACGCGCAGTGGAAAGGCCTGCCGGTTATTAGCATCGATAATATGCAGATAATCAATCGGGCCGTGCTGGATGTAGCGGTGCCGGCCGCCGAGCGGGGCAACCTGGCGCTGGCCCGCCGCTTGGTGCAGGCCAAGCTGCCGCGCAGCCAGCACTACCTTATCAGCACGTTTTTCCGGCTGCCGTTGCGCAAGGAGCGCACCACGCTGGTGCCGCCTATCCTGCGGTTCGAGGTGCTGGCTCTGGCCCCGACGCGGGGCCGCCATGTGCTGGTGTATCAATCAGCCACTACCCAGCAAAACCTGGTAGCCCAGTTGCAGCAGCTGCCCAACCAGGAGTTCCGGGTGTATGGCTTCAACCGCGAAGAAACCCACGGCAATGTGCAGTTGCGGGCCTTTAGTGAGGCCGGTTTCCTGGCCGACCTGGCCAGTGCCCGGGCAGTGGTAACCAACGGCGGCTTCTCGCTCATCAGTGAGGCCGTATACCTGCGCAAGCCCATCTGCGCAGTGCCTATTCCGGCGCAGTTCGAACAGTTTCTCAACGCCGCACAGGTGGAGAAGCTCGGCTACGGCCGCCACTTTGCCACCATCAGCCCCGATAATCTTCGGGCCTTCCTCTACGATTTATCGGGCTTTGAAGCGGCCCTACAAACATACGAGCAGCACGGCAACCAGGCGCTATTTACGGCATTGGAAGAAGTGCTGGCGGGTATCAGCCCGACGTAGGGGCGGGGCTTGTCCCCGCCCGCCGTTCGCGCCACTGCCACGGTACTCGTTCAACGACAACCGTTCAACGGCGGGCGGGGGCAACCGCAGGACAGCGCAGCTAAGCCCCGCCCCTACACCGTGCTTGTAACTTGAGTTATCCTAACGAAAAGCTAACAGCCAACAGCTCAAAAGACATGACTGAACTCGAACGCCTGCTCCATGCCTACGACCAGCACCGCGCCGCGGGGCGGGCC
>NZ_JAGGPS010000021.1 GCF_018613725.1 Hymenobacter sp. ISL-91 | reverse complement strand
CAAGTGCGTAAGTCCTATTTATCAAAATCGCCGACGTGCTGTGGCTCGAAGCCGCGGGAAGGGGTGAAGAAGAATCCTGTTCTGCCTGTCAGCTTCATAAGGCGGCGTAATAGATTGGCCCTGTAGGGGCTTCTCTGCCGCTGGCAGAATTTCGCAGTCGTCCCAGATTCCCGTTAAAAGCGTGTGGGCATAGGAATCGGGGAGCCCGTTGGCCTGTATTAGCTGATGTGCCTGATGATTGTCGTAGGTGAAGGGGGGGAAGGTGTAGCTGAACACGCCATCGGTATCATCGAGCAGCAGCTACCAAACTCGCGGGGTGCCATCGTTAGCGGGCATCCCAATCACGCCCGCGTTGAGCCAGCACTGCCCGGCGCACTCATCGGCAAAAGGTAGGCTGGCGTCAGGCAGCGCGGCGACTGGCAATCCTGGCTGTTGGACATGCTCAAAGCTGTGGAAGTCACGGCGAACCTGACCTTTGACAAAATCAACCGCATCCTGGCCGCCCGCGATGCCATCGGGGAAGTAGTCGCGGGCCAGGAAATCCTGCGCCGCCCCGACCAGTTGGTGCAGAAAATCTTCACCCAGCCGGCTTTACACGCGCCAAGCACCTGACCGAAGACCGGACCTATGCCGGGCACACGGCCCGGGACTACCTGAATATGCTGGTGGAACTGCAGGTATTGGAAACGCAGACCATTGGCGGCAATCATTACTACGTCGGCCGCGAGTTGTACAGCATTCTGGAAGATTAGGGCCCTAAGCCTTAGACACACACTGGCATCTTTTAGAAAACCGACCCTATTCTGTCCGGCTTAACTAGCCCATCTCACCTTTATGCGCCGCAGATGAATCAGCCCATGAAATACCAAATGGTTCATGAGCTGTCTGTCACCACAGAATAATAATCTGCCAGCGTAAGCTGCGGAATAAAGAGCCAAAGTTAGGGCGTATGTGCTTGCCAAGCAAATGATTGCGCGAGCCATGGTTTTTTTTGGCAGTGAAAAGAACAACAAAATATGTGTTGATTAGCCCGTTAGCTCGAAAAGTACAGAGATGAAAAAAGAAGGCTGGAAAAATTAACTTCGTTAATGAATTATCAGGCGTAACAATACCGTAGCTTTGCAGCATGCTTCAACCAAAAAACCCGTTGATGAAGCGTGGAACCCAGCGCGACTGGGAACCGCGAGTGGACCGGAAGGTCTGCAGCCCCGTCGGTTTTCCCGATTCTGCCACTGGTATTTCTGTTGTTTTTTCTGGGTATTGCCCCGCTGCCGTTTCGGATTCCGAAACGGTTTTTTTATGTCCGATGAGTTCGGGATTTGCCGCGCCGCCGCCATGGCGCCGGCCCCCATCGCCCTGGCTCACACCGGCTTTCGGTGCTTTGGCCGCCTATTCAAGGGATTGGAAATCAACAAACGGAAGGTCTTATTAAGCCCGATAGGTTGAGCTCCGCTGGCTCGTAGCTACTGATTACGCACTTAATTTCCCCTACCTGATATGGCACGTAAAGACCTGATCGACATTGCATCTCTGCACCCGGAGGAAATCGAGTTCCTGCTCGACCAATCCAAGTCCTTTAAAAAGCTCTTTACCCATTCGGTGAAGCGAATTCCCGCGCTGGAAGGCAAGTCGGTGCTCATGCTCTTTTATGAAGCCAGCACCCGGACGCATTCTTCCTTCGAGGTGGCCGCCAAACGCCTCTCGGCGGAGGTCACGAATTTCGATGTTGCCCACTCCTCCATTTCCAAAGGCGAGTCGGTACGCGAGACGATTGAGACGCTCCAGGCCATGCGCACCGACTACATCGTCATTCGCCATAGCCACCCCGGCCTGCCCGGCATGATTGCCCGCCAAACCACGGCCTCGGTTATCAATGCCGGCGACGGGGCCCACGAGCACCCCACCCAGGCCCTGCTGGATGCCTTCACCATCCGGGAGAAATTCCCCGACCCCCGGGGCAAGAAAGTGCTCATTATCGGTGATATACTCCACTCCCGCGTGGCGCGCTCCACCAGCACATTGCTGCAAAAGCTGGGCATCGAGGTGGCGTACCTGGGGCCGGGCTCGCTGGTGCCCAAGTATGGCCCGGCCACCATCCGCCGCTTCACCGACTACGAGGCGGCCATGGCCTGGGCGCCCGATGTGGTGTACCTGCTGCGCGTGCAGATGGAGCGCCAGGACGTGCAGTTTTTCCCCAGCCTGCGCGAATACCACCGGGTGTACGGCATCACTACGGCCCGGCTGGCGGAAATCAATGACCTGGGCCTCTACATTATGCACCCCGGACCCGTGAACCGGGGGGTGGAGCTGTGCGACGCCGTGATGGACTACGAGCGCAGCCTGATTACCAACCAGGTCGAAAACGGCATCTCGGTGCGCATGGCCGTGCTCGACTGGCTCACGCCGGGCGGAGATTTCCCGCGGCAGGAATCGTACGTCGCGCGGCCGAAAATCAACTCCACAGTGCTGATGCCCTAAGCGCCGCCCGCAACGGCTGGCGCCGCTTCCTAACTTTATCTCTTCCATACCCCTCGCTGGGTTACCGAAATCATCCCTTCATGCTGCTGCTTCAAAACGCCCGTATCGCTTCCGAAAACTCCCCCCTACTGGTCGAAAGTGACGTCCTCCTTGTCGAAGGAAAAATTCAGGAAATCGGCAGCGGCCTGGCCGTTCCCGCGGGTGCCCGGGTCATCGACGCGCGCGGCCGGGTGCTGATGCCGGGCATGTTTGATGCGCACGTCCATTTCCGCGCCCCCGGGTTTGAGAACAAGGAAACCATCACGACGGGCAGCGAAGCGGCCATCAATGGCGGCGTTACCGGCGTGGTAATGATGCCTAATACCCGCCCGGCCCTCGACTCGGCCACGGCGGTGGCCACGGTGCTCGACAATGCCCGCGACCGGTCGCGCATTCCGGTGTACACTTCCGGCTGCGTTACCAAGAACCGCGAGGGCAAGGAGCTGGCCGAAATTGAAGGCATGCGCGAGCTGGGGGTGAAAATGCTCACCGACGACGGCGATACCACGGCCGACCCGGCCGTCCTTTTCCGGGCCATGCAGTACGCCACCGAGTTCGGGATGTTTTTTGCCAGCCACTGCGAGGTGCCGGAGCTGGCCGGGCCGCGCGCCCTCAACGAAGGGGTGATGAGCTACCGGCTCGGCATTAAGGGCTCGCCGGCCTGCGCGGAGGAAATCATCATCGACCGCGACATCCGCCTGGCCCATGCAGCGGGCGCACACGTGCACATCCAGCACGTTTCCAGCAAACTGGGCATGGAAACCATCCGCTGGTGGAAGTCGCGCGGTGATGTGAAGGTGACGGCGGAAGTGACCCCGCACCACCTGATGTTCACCGACGAGCACATCGGCGACTACGACACGAACTACAAGATGAACCCGCCGCTGCGCACCCAGGCCGATTGCGATGCGCTGCTCGAAGGGCTGAAGGAGGGCGTATTCGACATCATTTCCACCGACCACGCGCCGCACACGCCGTTCGAAAAAGCCCAGGATTTCATCACCGCCCCCAATGGCATCACCGGCCTGGATACGGCCCTGGTGTCGCTCTACCACCACTTCGTCGAGCCCCAAAAAATCGGGTGGGACCTGGTGGTGAAGCGCTACTCGGCCGAGCCCCGTCGCCTGATGGGCCTGCCGGTAGCCGCCATTGAAGTCGGCCAACCGGCCAACTGCATTTTGTTCGATACCGAAGCGGAAACGACCTTCACGCGGGACTTCATGAAATCCAAATCCCAGAACACGCCCTTTATTGACCAGACGTTGAAAGGCCGGGTGGACCTGGTGATTTTGGGGAACGAAATCCTGCTGGAACGCGAATAATTGCGCTTTTTGCTCCCCCCTCCCGGCAATACCCGGCTTCCTCTACAACGCTCCTTATGACTACCCCTTCCGACTCCAACCCTTCCACACCCGATTCCCCTACGCCCCTGATTGGCGTGGTGATGGGCTCCAGCAGCGACTGGAAAACCATGGAGCACGCCGTGCAGCTGCTCACGCACTTCGGCGTGGCCCACGAGGCGCGCGTGGTATCGGCCCACCGCATGCCCGACGACCTGTTTACCTACGCCGAACAAGCCGGTCCGCGCGGCTTGCAGGCCATCATTGCCGGGGCCGGGGGCGCCGCCCACCTGCCGGGCATGCTGGCCGCCAAAACCACGGTGCCCGTGCTGGGGGTGCCGGTGGCCAGCCGGCATCTGCAGGGCGTGGATTCACTGCACAGCATCGTGCAGATGCCCAAAGGGGTGCCTGTGGCGACGTTTGCCATTGGCGATGCCGGGGCAGCTAATGCCGCGCTGTTCGCCGTGAGCATGCTGGCCCTGCACGACCCGGACCTGGCGACCAGGCTGCACGCGTTCCGCGCCGCCCAAACCGAAGCCGCCCGCGCCATGACGCTGCCCGTATGAGCGCCAAAACGCATAACCTCGCCATGACCCCGGTTTTTCCGGGCAGTACGGATGCCGATGGTCAGCGGGCAACCCTGGGGGTGCTGGGCGGCGGCCAGCTGGGCCGCATGTTGGTGCATGCCGCCCAGCGCCTGGGCTACTTCACCGCCGTGCTGGACCCTGACGCGCAGAGCCCGGCCGGGCTGGTGAGCCACCACCATATCCAGACTGCCTACGACGACCCGACCGGCCTGGCGGAACTGGCCCACCTGTGCCAGGCCATCACCACCGAGTTTGAAAACGTGCCCGCCCAGGCCCTGCAAACGCTGGCCCTAACGCGCCCCGTGGCCCCGGGCGCGGTCGTGGTGGGCATTGCCCAGGACCGCATCGAAGAAAAAGCCCACTTCACGGCCGGCGCCGACCTGTCGGGGGTGGCCTGCGCGCCCTACGCGGTAATTGAAACGCCGGCCCAGCTCCAGGCCGTGCGGGCCGACCGGGCTGATTTGCTGCCCGGCATCCTGAAAACTGCGCGCATGGGCTACGATGGCAAGGGCCAGGTCCGGGTGAAGACTGGTGATGAGCTGGCTGCCGCCTGGGCCGAGCTGGGCAGCGTGGCCTGCGTGCTGGAAAAGATGCTGCCGCTCGCGGCCGAGTGTTCGGTGCTGGTGGCACGCGGCTGGGACGGGCAGGCCGTCAGCTACGCCCCGCAGCGCAACGTGCACGTCGATGGGATTCTGGCCGTGACCCATGCCTACGAAGGCAACATGCCGCCCGCCCTGGCCACCAGGGCCCGCAACGCGGCCGTTTCCCTGGCCCAGCATCTCGGTTATGTGGGCGTGCTGTGCGTCGAGTTTTTTGTGGTGGACGATGGCAGCGGGCAGGGCAGCCTGGTTGTCAACGAGATGGCCCCGCGTCCGCACAACAGCGGCCACTACACCCTGGACGCCTGCGACGTGTCGCAGTTTGACCTGCAGGTGCATGCTATGGCGGGTCTGCCCTTACCATCGCCGCGCCAGCATTCCCCGGCCATCATGCTCAACCTGTTGGGTGAGGTGTGGTTTGATGGCAACGGGCAACGGCGGGAGCCGGACTGGCAAGCCGTGCTGAGCCTACCGGGAACCCACCTGCACCTGTACGGCAAGGCCGAAGCGCGCATCGGCCGCAAAATGGGCCACTTGACCATCACCGGGCCGGATGTTGAAGTCGTCCGGACCACAGCGCGCCGCGCTGCTGAATTACTCGGCCTGCCGGGTCTGGATGGCCTTTAGAGGCAGTTGACTGCGCTTAACCAAGCGCGTGCCAACTACAGTCAAAATCAACCCCTAAAACCCAAAATCTCCCCCTCAAAACGCCCCGCCTTTCCTGGTTGAAAAGTGAAGGGGCGAGGGTAAATCGCCACGCCATGTCCCAAACAGTAAAACTTGTTCTCGAAGACGGCACCGAAATCCAGGGCGAATCCTTCGGCGCGTTCAGCTCCGCCGCGGGCGAGGTGGTGTTCAGCACGGCCATGACCGGCTACCCCGAAAACCTGACCGACCCGTCCTTCGCCGGCCAGATCCTGGTGCTCACCACCCCCATGGTGGGCAACTACGGCGTGCCCGGCGAGGAGCTCTACGAGTCGATTTCCCGCATTTTCGAGTCGGATAAAATCCACGTGGCCGGGCTGGTGGTCAACTACTACTCCCAGGAGCACAGCCACTGGAACGCGGCCAAAAGCCTGGGCGACTGGCTGAAGGAGTACAACATCCCCGGCATCTGCGGCGTCGATACGCGCATGCTCACCAAAAAGCTGCGCGAGAAAGGGGCCATGCTGGGCAAAATCGTGGCCGACGGGCAGGACCTGCCCCTGCACGACCCCAACCTTGACAACCTGGTGGCCCGGGTGAGCCCCGAAGGCGTGCGGCACTACGGCAGCGGCCAGCACAAAATCGTGCTCGTGGACTGCGGCACCAAAACCAACATCCTCCGTTGCTTCCTGGAGCGCGACGTGGAGCTGATTCGGGTGCCCTGGGACTACGATTTCACGACGCTGGACTACGACGGCCTGTTCCTGAGCAACGGCCCCGGCGACCCCAAAATGTGCGAAGCCACCATCCGGCACCTGCAAAAAGCGCTAACCCAGGACAAGCCCATTTTCGGCATCTGCCTGGGCTCCCAGCTCATGGGCCTGGCGGCGGGCGGCGACACGTTCAAGCTCAAATACGGCCACCGCAGCCACAACCAGCCCGTCAGGCGCACCGGCACCCAGCGCTGCTACATCACCAGCCAGAACCACGGCTTCGCCGTGGACCCCGACACGCTGCCCGCCGAGTGGCAGATGCTGTTCGAGAACCTGAACGACGGCACCTGCGAAGGCATCAAGCACAAAACGAAGCCGTTCTTCTCCACCCAGTTTCACCCCGAAGCCGCCGGCGGCCCCCAGGATACGGAGTTTCTGTTTGATGACTTTTTGACGGCGGTGGCGGAGTATAAGGCTGGTAGATAATAACTATTCGCTTCGCTTTATCGTCACTTCGCAGCCAAAGCCAAATACTTTGGTAAAACTCGCCTCAAAGCCAAGATGTAATGCTTTTAACGTTTCCATCATGCCAAACATTTCATTCTCCCACCTCAATTGCGGCTGACCGTAATACTTGTTTTTCGCATATTCCTTAAGAGCGAAGAAATTTTCTTTAGGCATTTTCATTTGTGCTTCAATCAAGCTGTGTGAATTAAAATCAAAGCGAATTGAAAAGTCCTTGAAACGCATGATAGTAAACACCTTTCCGTTGCTCTCGCCACGAGAAGATTTTTTCAGTTCCTGCTGCTCCTTTGATAGTTGAGGAAAATGACCCAGGAATGTTTTAAAGAAGATACTTTCGCTCTCTTGCTTAAGTGTTACTGAGTCGAACAAGTATTCGAAAACTGATTGGTAGGTATTATTGCTGGTCATGAAAGTCAAGTAATTTGAAGTTAAAACATTGGTGAGTGGCGACCTGGACGGAATACCAAAGCATGTCCACCTAGGATTGGATGCACAAATATTATATGCGCTCCTGTTCTTTTAAGAGTAAGTTTCCTTTCTGAATCAAAAAATCCTGCTTTAGGAAAATCGAAACCTGTATCCGTTCCAGGCACAATTTCCTCCTTCACCGAAGAAATCATGAATTCCATAACTTTTGAACATTCTTCAAAAGTGTATTTCGAAACCTTGACTTGCATCTCTACGAAACGCCCATTCAATGCATTGAATGTTGCAAATCCATCAATGAGGTTGTCCTTTACGATTACACGGATTTGATTTCCATATTCCGGTTGTTGCTGAATGAAGCCTATTTTATAATAAGTTTCCTGTTCATAATCGTAAAATGGTTCTTTATTAAATGTTTCAACAGTCGGGTTAGAATCTATTAAATCCATTCCCCACATAATAAATTTCTGTGAAGGTGTAAGTTCTTTCTGGTCTTCTTCAAACATTGTAGGCTAGGTTTAAGCATTAAAAAAACGACTGACATCTGTTCCGCCGGCTGGCAATATACTCATCGGTTTTCAATCTGCATTGGCTTACTTCTCTTCGCAGTCTGCCACCATTTTCACACGAATGAACAAACCCAACAAAGTCCTCCTCCTTGGTTCCGGCGCGCTCAAAATTGGCGAGGCCGGCGAGTTCGACTACTCCGGCTCGCAGGCGCTCAAGGCGCTGAAGCAGGAAGGCATCCGCACCGTTCTCATCAACCCCAACATTGCCACCGTGCAGACGTCGGAGGGCATGGCCGACGACGTGTACTTTCTGCCCGTGACGCCCTACTTCGTCGAGCAGGTCATCCAGAAAGAGCGGCCCGATGGCATTCTGGTGGCCTTTGGAGGCCAGACGGCCCTGAACTGCGCCGTGGCCCTGTACCGCGCCGGCGTGTTCGAGCGCTACAACGTGCAGGTGCTGGGCACGCCCGTGCAGGCCATCATCGACACCGAGGACCGGGAGATTTTCAAGGTCAAGCTCGACCAGATTGGCGTGCTCTCGGCCCGCAGCGTGGCCTGCACCAGCCTGGAGGAGGCGCTGGCGGCGGGCGAGCAAATCGGCTTTCCCATCATCGTGCGGGCCGCCTTTGCGCTGGGCGGGCTGGGCAGCGGCTTCGCCCACAACCTGGACGAGCTGCGGGCCGTGGTGCAGCAGGCCTTCACCACGTCCGACCAGGTGCTGGTGGAGGAGTCGCTCAAGGGCTGGAAGGAAGTGGAGTACGAAGTGGTGCGCGACCAGTATGACAACTGCATCACGGTCTGCAACATGGAAAACTTCGACCCCATCGGCATCCACACCGGCGAGAGCATCGTGGTGGCCCCCTCGCAGACGCTGAGCAACCGCGAGTACCACAAGCTGCGCTCTATCGGCATCCAGACCATCCGCCACCTGGGCATCGTGGGCGAGTGCAACATTCAGTACGCGCTGGACCCCGCCTCGGAAGACTACCGCGTGATTGAGGTCAACGCCCGCCTGTCGCGCTCCTCGGCCCTGGCCTCGAAGGCCACGGGCTACCCGCTGGCGTTTGTGGCGGCCAAGCTGAGTCTGGGCTACTCGCTCTCAGAGCTCAAAAACAGCGTCACGCAAACGACGTCGGCCTTTTTTGAGCCGGCCCTGGACTACGTGGTGGTAAAGCTGCCGCGCTGGGATTTGGGCAAGTTTTCGGGCGTCAACCGGCAGATTGGCTCGGCCATGAAGAGCGTGGGCGAGGTGATGGCCATCGGCAAAACGTTCGAGGAAGCCATCCAGAAGGGCCTGCGCATGCTCGACACCGGCAAGCGCGGCTTCGTGGCCAACCGCCCCGAGGAAGGGCTGGATAACGCCGCCCTGGACCAGCTGCTGAGCGAGCCCAACGAGGAGCGCATCTTTGCCATCAACAGCGCCTTTGAGGCCGGCTACTCGCTGGAGCAGGTGCACCAGCTCACGCGCATTGACCACTGGTTTTTGCAGCGCCTGCTCACCATTTTCCAGCTGGGCCGGCAGCTGGCCGCCGGCCGCGCCACCGGCGGGCTTGATGGGCTGGAAACCAAGCTGCTGCGCGAGGTGAAGAAAGCTGGCTTTTCGGACCAGCAAATTGCCGTGCTGCTGCTGGGCGAGGGCGATGTGAAGGCGGACGAGCTGCGGGTGCGCGCCCGCCGCAAGGCCCTGGGCGTGCTGCCCGTCGTCAAGCAGATTGACACGCTGGCGGCCGAGTTTCCGGCCCAAACCAACTACCTCTACCTCACCTACCACGGCACCGAACACGATTTGGCGCGCGAAACCGAGCAGTCCATCCTGGTGCTGGGCTCGGGCGTGTACCGCATCGGCTCATCGGTCGAGTTCGACTGGTGCGGGGTGCAGGCTGTGCAGACGGCGGCCGAGGAGGGCTACAAAACCATCCTCATCAACTACAACCCCGAAACCGTCTCGACCGACTACGACGTGAGTGACCGGCTCTACTTCGAGGAGCTGAGCTTCGAGCGGGTCATGGACGTGCTGGACTTTGAGCAGCCCGGCGGCGTTATCCTAAGCACCGGCGGCCAGATTCCCAACAACCTGGCCATGCGCCTCGAAGAAGCCCAGGCGCCTATTCTGGGCACCACGGCCGCCCACATTGATGAGGCCGAGAACCGCCACAAGTTCTCTAGCATCATGGACGAGCTGGGCATTGCCCAGCCGCGCTGGAAGGAGCTCACGTCGCTCGAGGCCATGGAGCAGTTCGTGCACGAAGTGGGCTACCCCGTGCTTATCCGCCCGAGCTACGTGCTGTCGGGCGCGGCCATGAACGTGGTGTCCAACGCCTTCGAGCTGGAAGAATTCCTGAAAGCGGCCAAGGAAGTAAGCGCCGAGTACCCGGTGGTCGTGTCCGAATTCATGCAGGAAGCCAAGGAAATCGAGCTCGACGCGGTGGCCGACCGGGGCGAGATTGTGAGCTACGCCATCAGTGAGCACGTCGAGTTTGCCGGCGTGCACTCGGGCGACGCGACCATGTACTACCCGCCCCAGCGCGTGTACGTGGGCACCATCCGCAAGCTCAAACGCATTGCCGAGCAGGTGGCCCGCCGCTACGCCATCAGCGGCCCGTTCAACATCCAGTTTCTGGAGAAAAACGGGGCCATCAGCGTAATCGAGTGCAACCTGCGCGCCGCCCGCAGCTACCCCTTCGTGTCGAAAATCTCGGGCAACAACCTCATCCAAAAAGCCACCCAGGTGCTGCTGGGCAAGAAAGTGGCCCGCGACGAGAGCGAGCGGGTGTACGATTTGCCCTTCGTGGGCGTGAAGGCCCCGCAGTTCTCCTTCACCCGCCTGCCCGGGGCCGACCCGGTGCTGCGCGTGGATATGGTCAGCACGGGCGAAGTGGGCTGCCTGGGCGACACGGCCGAGGAAGCCCTGCTGAAAGCTATGCTGAGCGTGGGCTACCAGATTCCGCAGAAGTCGGTGCTCATCAGCGGCGGCCCCATCACGTCGAAAGTGGCGCTGCTCTCCGTCACCCAGTTGCTGGTCAGGCGCGGCTACCAGATCTACGCCACGCTGGGCACGCACCGCTTCTTCACCGAAAACCACGTGCCCAGCTCCCTGCTCTACTGGCCCGACGAGCTGCAGGAGCCCAACGTGCTGACCTATCTGAAGGAGAAGAAAATCGACCTGGTCATCAACATCCCCAAGAACCTGAGCAAGGGCGAGCTGGACAACGACTACACCATCCGCCGCGCCGCGGTGGATTCGGGCGTGGGCCTGCTGACGAATGCGCGGCTGGCTAAGGCCTTCATCAAGGCCTTCTGCACGCTGGAAATGAAGGATCTGAAGATCAAGAGCTGGAACGAGTACAAGGCGATGTAGCGCGGGCTGGGTATTTTACGTGACTGCCCGGTACCGTATCACGATTCCGGGCGGCCACGCGAATTACCCAGCTCGCGCAACAGTACTCCGACCATTGCCCCGCCTTATTGCTTACGCTGTAAACCTATTTGCTGAACTCAACCAATAGTTCGGCCCTGATGCCCGTGTATAAAGCCCTCGTTAAACCCCTGCTTTTCAACCTCGACGCTGAGCGGGCCCACCACCTCGTGTTCGACAATCTGCGCCGCGCCGCGCGGGTGCCGGGTTCCAAAGCCCTGCTGCGGACGCTGTATAATTTCGAAGACTCCCGCCTGGAGCGGGAGGTTTTCGGCCTGAAATTCCCCAATCCCGTGGGCTTGGCGGCGGGGTTTGATAAGAATGCGGTCCTGACCGATGAGTTGGCCACGCTGGGTTTCGGTTTCGTGGAGATTGGAACCGTGACGCCCCGGCCACAGTCCGGCAACCCCACGCCGCGCCTGTTTCGCTTACCGCAGGACGAGGCGCTGGTAAACCGCATGGGCTTCAACAACGAAGGGGCGGCCGTGGTAGCCGCCCGGTTGGCCCAGCGGCGCAACCGCCAGTTGATTATCGGCGGCAACATCGGCAAGAACAAGGACACGCCCAACGAGCGAGCCGCCGAGGATTACGTGGCCGGCTTTGAGGCCCTGGCCGAGTTGGTCGACTACTTTGTGGTGAACGTGAGCTCGCCCAACACGCCCAACCTGCGCCAGTTGCAGGAGAAAAAGCCGCTCATTGAGCTGTTGCAGCTGGTGCAGGCCCGCAACCTGGCCCGCACTGCGCCGCGCCCGCTGCTGCTCAAAATTGCCCCCGACCTCACCGATTCGCAGCTCGACGACATCTTGGAAATAGCCCACGAAACCAAACTGAGTGGCCTCGTCGCCACCAATACCACCATCAGCCGCGACAACCTAAGCACCGAGCCTGGTTACGTGGCCAGTCTGGGCGCGGGCGGTCTGAGCGGCAAACCGCTACGGGCGCGGGCCACCGACGTTATCCGCTACCTGCACCGTAAATCAGGCGGCGGGCTGCCAATCATCGGGGCCGGTGGCATTCACTCGGCGGCTGATGCACGGGAAAAGATGGACGCGGGAGCTTCGCTTATTCAGCTTTACACCGGATTCATTTACGAAGGGCCGGCGCTGGTGAGCCGGATAAACCGGAGCCTTTTGCCGATCGGGTAACTAACGCAGGAGTAAGACCGAACGCTGGCTACAGCAGCTAATGGGTATAGCAGGAAAGCGCCGAAAAGTGGGTTTTTAATTTCTAAGCCCATAATCAATAGAAAATAAGCGCTTTAAGCAGGCCTAGGTTGGGGGCGAGTAAATCTTCCAAGCGAATGCCACCAGCGCCTGGCTAATTAGGCTTGCACCTGTACGTCCGCTTTCCTCCTGTTCGGTAAGAAGTAATGTGGCTCTGATTTGGCTGGTTTCAGTCATCGCAGCGGGCAGATGGGGATGATGATAGCGTTTGCCGCCTGCGACCCCGACGAACTCCTGCTCCAACATCCTCCTCATTGCTGCGACTGGGGCTGCAACGCAACCTGCCAAGTACTAATATCTACTTGAGAGCGGAGACGTGGCAGTGATTAGTACATGCCCAGGGAGTTGATGATTAAAGGCTCTTATGGCATTGTTTGATTGTATCCGCTCACGGTAGCACTCTATTATATATAGTAGACATAACGCGAAACGCATGAAAGGCTCCGATAAGGGCCCGTTATCGTACCTCATCTGAACTCGAAACGCTGTTTCATAAAAACCAAGCAGGGCGCGAGCCACAATATTCCAAAAAATCACCCAGCTACCCCGGCACCTCGCGCGTCAGGAACTCCACCGCCCGCCGTTCTGAGTAGTACGCGCCATCTGGCGCGCCTTCGCCGAAGCCGACATGGCCGCCGTCGGTGGGCGTTTCGAGGAAGACGTGGGGGCTGGCGGCGGCTACGTCGCGGGGGAAGCAGGAGGGGGGCAGGAACGGGTCGTTCTGGGCGTTGACCAGCAGCGTGGGCACCTGGATGCCGCTGAGGTAACGGCCCGAGCTGGCGTGGGCGTAGTACTCCTCGGCCGAGGCAAAGCCATGCATGGGGGCCGTAAACCGATCGTCGAACTCCGGGAAATTCTGCAGCAGCTCCAGGTCCGTAAGGTCGACCTGGCCGGGGAGTAGGGCGGCTTTCTGGCGCATTTTCTCGCGCAGCGTCTTCATAAAGCGCTTCAGGTAAATGCGGTTTTCGAAGCGGCCAATGTGGTGGGAACTGGCCCGCAGGTCGGTGGGCACCGAGAATACAGCCGCGCGTTCCACTTCAACTGGTATGCGGGCGGGGTTTTCGCCCAAGTACTTAAGCGTGACGTTGCCGCCGGCCGAGAAGCCCGTTAGAAATACGCGCTTGTAGCGAGCCGTGCCCAGGGCGTAGCGCACCACAAAGTCGAGGTCGTCGGTGTCGCCGAGGTGGTAGGAGCGTAACAGCCGGTTCATTTCGCCGCCGCAGCTGCGGTAGTTCCAGGCCAGCGCATCGAGGCCAGCCTGGTTGAGGGCCCGCACCATGCCCCGCACGTAAGGCCGGCCCGCGTCGCCCTCCAACCCGTGCGAGACGATGGCCAGTGTGTTGGTCGGTTTCCCGCTGGTCTGCCGCGACCAGTCGAGGTCCAGAAAGTCGCCGTCCTCGGTCTCTACCCGCTCACGCTCGTACTGCACCTCGGGCACCGTGCGCCACAGGCTGGGTACAATGGTTTGCAGGTGGCCATTGAACAGGTAAAACGGTGGCTGGTACTTGGATTCGGCAACGAGGGGCATGGAGGCAGGGCAGCTTAAAAATAGTCAAAAGAGCCAGCGGGTGGTAAGCAGGGCAGGAGCAATAGAGTTCAGGCAAGCAAGTTAAGTAAACTAAAGGTATGCATGCCGAGTATTTATTGCTGGCAATGAGTTAGCGCGTTGTAGGGGCGGCGCTTGCCCCCGCCCCTACAACGCGCTAACCCGCTACAATTTCCCATCTCTGCTTTCTAATCTCTCACCTCTTTCTTGCTAATTCCACGCAAAGGTTTACCTTTGCACTCCGCAATTGAACAGAATTCGAGCAGAAGACCATAATCAACCCTCATGGCAAACCATAAATCCGCCCTTAAGCGCATCCGTTCCAACGAAGCTAAGCGCGTTCTGAACCGTTACCAGGCCAAATCTACCCGCACGGCCATCAAGAAGCTGCGCGCCACCACCGAAGCTTCGGCTGCTCAGACGCAGTTCCAGAAGGTTTCGTCGATGCTGGACCGCCTGGCCAAGAAGAACATCATCCACAAGAACAAAGCCGCCAACAACAAGTCGAAGCTGGCTAAGTTCGTGAAGTCGCTGGCTGCTTAAGCACCAACCGGCTTTCTGCTCTCTATAAGGTAAAGCCCGACGCGCAAGTGTCGGGCTTTACTGCGTTGATTGGTGGTTAAGTTTGAGTAGTTGGTCATTAGGCAGCTCTAAGCGTAAATCAGACAGCCATTTACCACCCATTTACTACTGCGCCTTATGCTACTCCGCTACCTGCTGCCACCGGCTTTCCTGCTGATGGCCACATTGACGGCCGCCGCCCAGAACTGGCGGCCCTTCCGGCCCAATACCGACGTGCACGCTTTCACGCTTAGCCGCAATGGGGCCGCCACGGATACCATACTTACGCTCCGCCTCGATTCGGCCGGGGTGCGCGGGACTGATTCGCTGTATTTCTTCAATCGTATTGTGCGGTTGGTGAAGAACAGTAATGCGGACGCACGGTGGCGCAAGTCACGCAACAACCAGTTTGGGGCGCGGCTCCGCTACGAGGTGGCGGCGAAAATCTACTGGCTGGAATGGGCCGCCGAAGATGGCCAGGCTGCCCGGAATGTGCCTTTGCCCGTGTTTCTGAAAGAAGGCGCCACGTTTACCGGTAGCACCGGCCCCACTGTTACTGCCGTCAGCCGGACACTTCGCACCCTGGCGGGCCAGCCCGATTCGGTGGTGACGCTACGGGTGGGCACAGAGACGTATGAGGTAAGCAAAAGCTACGGGCTGATAACCGGCCCGCTGCCGGGTGGTGCTGGCCTGGCGCTGGCCCGGCCACCCGCGGTGGCCGGCCGCAGCTACTACAACCCGCTGTTGTTACTCGACTTGCAGCCCGGCGACGAGTTAGGCTATTATGATGAGCAGCGCAGTTTTGGGGGTAGCTTGATTTGTGAGGCTACCAATCTGCTCCAGCGCGTAATCAGCCGGCAACAAACCCCCGACAGCCTGATTTACGTCGTGCGCTACCAGTCCCGCACGCGCACCTCGGGGGCTCCGGGTTGTATGCCGGCGGGTACCACGTTCCAGCCGCCTTCCACGGCCCGGCTGGCCGCTTCGTTGCGTACCGGGCAGTGGCAGTTGAGGTTTGGGGCCGTGGGGCCCTCGCCGGATGCGCAGTTGCTAGCCTACGAATGGACTGCGCAACCGGACCCAAACGCGGCCATGCGAATGGGCTTGCCGGTAGTTGCCCGCCGGCAAGGGGCCAGCGCGTGCAGTGTCGCCGCTCCACTGGGGACACAACGGCTCTACCGGGCCTACTACGGTGACCCGGAAACGTACCTGAGCTACCCTTTCCTTGATAACGCCGGAGTACGCGAATTGCTCGGCTACGGCGTGGGCGTGGTGCGGATAGAAAGTGGGAGCGAAGTGGAATTGACTTACTACCGCCGCACGAGCAGCACCGGCGTAACCACCACCTGCGGCACCCGTGAGCCCTTCGACCTGCTGTTGTCGGCTCCCGGCCAGGCGGCTGTAGCCGGTGTGCGGCTCTATCCCAACCCGGCCGCCGCTACGGCTACGCTGGAGCTACCCGCCCCCACAACTGCCGCCGCGCGTCTCACGCTGCTCAACATTACCGGCCAGGCAGTGCAGACCCAACTGCTGCCCGCTAGTACCACCCGAGCCAAACTGGCCCTGGCTGGATTACCTGCCGGGTTGTATCTGGTGCGCTTGGAGCAGCCGGGCAGCCCGCCGCTGGTGCTACGGCTGCAACATAATTGAACTGCCAAAAGCCACAATACGCGGGCCGCCCGCCTGTCATCCTGAGCAAAGCGAAGGACCTTGTGAGGCCTAAACGAACCGTTGGAGCGGCTGTTCAGGTTTCACAAGGTCCTTCGCTTTGCTCAGGATGACAGGCGGGCAGCTAACAGCCAGCAGCTATAAGCTAATAGCTACAGAATTAAGCCACGCTCACTTTCACCATGTTGGTTTTGCCCTTCTTGTTGATGGGCATGGAGGCGGTGTTGATGAACACGTCGCCCTTTTGCAGGTGGCCCGAGGCGGTGAGGGCGAACTTGATGTCGGAAATGGTGCTGTCGGTGCTGACGAGGCGGTCGTAGTAGAAGCCGCGCACGCCCCAGATGAGGCTCAGGGCCGTGAGCAGCGGGCGGTTGTCGGTGAAGATGAAAATGTTGGCCTGGGGGCGGTACTTGGCAATCTGGAAGGCCGTGTAGCCGCGGTGCGTCATGCCGGTAATGGCCTTGGCCTTGGTGTTTTTGGCCAAATGGCAAGCCGCCGACAGCACGCTGTCGACCATGAACGAGGGCGCGGTAGGGTCGATGGGAAACCAGTGGTTGTAAAGGGCCGGCACCTGAGTTTCTACGCTTCGGATAGTGCCCACCATCGACCGAATTACCTCAGCCGGGTACTGGCCCACAGCGGTTTCGGCCGACAGCATCACGGCATCGGCGCCGTCGATGACGGCGTTGGCCACGTCGCTGGTTTCGGCGCGGGTGGGGCGCGGGGCCGTAATCATGCTCTCCATCATCTGGGTGGCCACAATCACGGGCACGCCCAGCTTATTGCACTTGGCCACGATGCTCTTCTGGGCCATCGGCACTTCCTCCATCGACACTTCCACGCCCAAATCACCGCGGGCCACCATTACGGCATCGGTGAGGGCAATGATTTCGTCGAGGTTGCGCAGGCCCTCGGGGGTTTCGATTTTGGCTATTACCCGGATGGCTTTGCCGCTCTCGGCAATCAGGTTTTTGATGAAGCGAATATCCTCGGCGCGGCGGGCAAACGAGAGGGCAATCCAGTCGACGTCGTTTTCGAGGCCGAAGCGCAGGTCCTCGATGTCCTTCTCCGTCATCGAGGGGGCCGACACGTCGGAATTGGGTAGGTTGATGCCTTTGCGGGGCTTCACGAGGCCGCCGTACACGACCTCCACATCCACTTCCTGGTCGCGGTCGGTAGCCAGCACGCGCAGCTCTAGCTTGCCATCGTCGATGAGAATCATGTCGCCCGGCTTCACGTCGCGGGCCAGGCCCATGTAAATCGTGCTCAGGCGGGTGGCCGTGCTGATTTCCTTCTCGCCGCACACCAGCTTTATTTTGTCGCCGGCCTTGATTTCGACCTGGCCACCCTCCACTTCGCCGAGGCGGATTTTGGGGCCCTGCAAGTCCTGGAGCAGGCCCACGTTCATGCGCAAATCCTTGTTGAGGCGGCGCACGGTGTGGATAACAGCCTGATGGTCTTCGTGGGTGCCGTGCGAGAAGTTGAGCCGGAACACATCGACGCCTTCGCGCATGAGCGTGGCCAGCTTGTCGTAGGTGTTGGAGGCCGGCCCAACGGTGGCAATTATCTTGGTTTTATTGAAATGCGGCGTGACTTCCATGAGGTAGCGGAGAAACTAAAAAGCGAAAAGAAAGAGGCGGTGGCCGATTGGCCGGCGTCTCAGAAAAGAAAGTTCTCTTTAAACTTCAGGTCGTTGGGGTCGAACTGGCTGACGAGCTGCACTTCGGGCAGGGCCGTGAGCTGGGCAATAAGTTGGGGGGTGGGGGGCAGGCCCGCGCCGCCGGCATTAATCTGCAGCAGGTAGTCGTACTGGCGGATGTCGGGGGCGAGGTAGGGTTTTTTCAGGGCGGAGGCGTCGGCGCTACGGTTGCGGAACAGGCGCAGCGTGTGGTGTTCGGTGGCGTGCAGGTAGTTGCTGATGACGAGGCGGCCCTTCTGCAGCAGGTCGAAAATCAGGTCGGGCTGCTTGATGAGGCGCAGGTGCAAGGTACGGTTGAGCACCCAGGCCAGCGTGTGCTCGCGCGACGACGAAACGAGCCCGAACAGGTCGAAGTCGCAGGCGTAATCCACGTCGAGGGTGAAGGTTTTCATAAGCGGCGGGGCGGGGGCGAAAAGGCAAAAGTACGCGGCCTGCCGGGCCCACAAAACTGGCAGGGCCATAATCTTACACCCGCAAGATAAGGGGTCGGAAGTTTGACAATGTTAGCGAAGATGGTGTTATTTGTGCCG
The DNA here is from genome assembly GCF_018613725.1 of Hymenobacter sp. ISL-91. Lineage (GTDB taxonomy): Bacteria > Bacteroidota > Bacteroidia > Cytophagales > Hymenobacteraceae > Hymenobacter. Next base: position 10,866 of record NZ_JAGGPS010000021.1, on the reverse strand, counting down.
AGTTTTCTTTTAAACCCCCACGGAAATGTCTGAAATTGCAGAGAAAGTAAAGGCCATCATCATCGATAAATTGGGTGTTGAGGCGTCGGAAGTAACCCCCGAGGCTTCGTTCACCAACGATTTGGGCGCCGATTCGCTTGACACGGTTGAGCTGATCATGGAATTCGAAAAAGAATTCAACGTGTCCATCCCCGACGACCAGGCTGAAAACATCGGCACCGTGGGTCAGGCTATCAGCTACCTCGAAGAGCACGCTAAGTAGACTTTTAAGTATTGAGTAGCTGGTATTGAGTAGTGAGATGACGTGCAACGGGGTTTTTATGGACCGTCAGCACATTATCTCACTACTCAATACCAGCTACTAGATACTGCTTCCCGGTCGGCCTGCCGCCGGCCGGTTTGCTTTTGTACCCTTTCCATTTTCCCGCTACTCAAACTAGCCTATGTCTCTTCGGAGAGTTGTCGTGACCGGCCTGGGTGCCCTTACCCCCGTCGGCAAAACTGCCCCCGCCTACTGGGAAGGCCTGGTGGCCGGCCGCAGCGGCGCCGCGCCCATCACGCGCTTTGATGCCGGCAAGTTTAAAACCCGCTTTGCCTGCGAAGTAAAGGACTACAATCCCGACGATTACTTCGACCGCAAAGAAGGCCGCAAAATGGACATCTTCACCCAGTTCGGCCTGGTTGCGGCCAACGAGGCCATCGAAGACGCCCGGCTCAACGAGGAAGGCATCGACAAGGACCGCGTGGGCGTTATCTGGGGTTCGGGCATCGGCGGCCTTACGTCGTTGCAGGCCGAGTGCATTGCTTTTGCCAACGGCGACGGCACGCCCCGTTTCAACCCCTTCTTCATTCCGAAAATGATTGCCGACAGCTCGTCGGGCAACATTTCCATCCGCCACAAATTCCGGGGCCCCAATTTCGTGACCACCTCGGCCTGCGCGTCGTCGTCGGACTCGATTATTTCGGCCTTCAACTACATCCGCCTCAACATGGCCGACGTCATCGTGACGGGCGGCTCGGAGGCAGCCATCACCGAATCGGGCGTGGGCGGCTTCAACGCCCTCAAGGCCATGAGTGAGCGCAACGACGCGCCCGAGCAGGCCTCGCGCCCCTACGACAAGGAGCGCGACGGCTTTGTGCTGGGCGAGGGCGCGGCCGCGCTGGTGCTCGAAGAGTACGAGCACGCCAAGGCCCGCGGCGCCAAAATCTACGCCGAGCTCATTGGCGGCGGTATGTCGGCCGATGCCTACCACATCACGGCCCCCGACCCCGAGGGCAACGGCGTGGTGCTGGTAATGCAGAACGCCTTGCGCGACGCCGGCATCAAACCCGAGGAGGTGGACTACATCAACACCCACGGCACGAGCACGCCCCTGGGCGACGGTGCCGAGGTGAAAGCCATCCAGAAAGTGTTTGGTGAGCACGCCTACGACCTGAACATCAGCTCGACCAAAAGCATGACCGGCCACCTGCTGGGAGCCGCCGGGGCCATTGAGGCCGTGGCCTGCATCATGGCCATGCAGCACGACATGGTGCCGCCCACCATCAACCACTTCACCGACGACCCCGAGCTGGACCCCAAGCTGAATTTCACCTTCAACGAGGCCCAGAAGCGCGAAGTGAACATCGCCATGAGCAACACCTTCGGTTTCGGCGGCCACAACACGTCGGTTATCTTCCGGAAGGTCAATTCGTAATGTGCAGAATGTGGGCTAAATGTGCGGAATGTGAAAAAGAAGTCTGTTTTACTAACGTTGGCAGTTCGGCAGATAGATTCCGCACATTCATTCACATTTAACCACATTTATCACATTTGAAAAAAATGCCCAAGCCAGGTCAGCCTCTGCCGATATTCGGCTTTTTTCGCCGGCTGATTGGTCGCGACCGGGCCTTTCGGCAGGCCATTACCACGATTACGGGCCGGGCGCCGGGCAACGTGCAGCTGTACCGGCTGGCCTTCACGCACTCGTCGGTGGTGCGCCAGCAGGGCGAGCAGGCCCGCCACCAAAGCAACGAGCGGCTGGAATTTCTGGGCGACGCGGTGCTGGGCACTGCCGTGGCCGAGTTCCTGTTCCGCAAGTTCCCGTACGAGCAGGAGGGCTTCCTGACGGAGATGCGCAGCCGCATCGTCAACCGCGAAAGCCTCAACAGCATCGCCCTCAAAATCGGCCTCGACAAGCTCGTGCAGCTCGACGTGGCCCAGGGCCGGGCGGCCCGCTCGCGCTCCGTAAACGGCAACGCCCTGGAGGCCCTGGTGGGCGCCGTGTACCTCGATCACGGCTACAAAACAGCCCGCAAATTCGTGCTGGCCCGTTTGCTCAAGCCGTTTGTGGATGTGAAGGCCATGACCGAAACGACCACCAACTTCAAGAGCAAGCTGATTGAGTGGGCCCAGCGCAGCGGCAAAAATATGCGCTACGAGCTCACCGGCGAAGCCCGCCCGGGGGGAGTAATGGAGTTCTCGGCCGTGGTAGTGGTAGATGACGAGCCCGTGGCCACCGGCATGGGCCTCTCGAAAAAGCAGGCCGAGCAGTTGGCCGCCGAGCGGGCATTGGCGGCGCTGGGAGTATAAGAACGGCTCTGCGCCCTCTGCGAAACCACTGCGTCCTCTGCGGGCTAAAATCGTAACAACGACTAAGCCCGCAGAGGGCGCAGTGGTTTCGCAGAGGGCGCAGAGTCGTTCAAAAGCAACCCAAGCCGGGAAAAAGGAGTTGATTTGCAGAACCAACATCCCGACCCGAAACCATGCGAATAGCCGGCGCTGCCCTCAACCAGATTCCCTTCGACTGGACCCACAACCTGCGCACGATTCAGACGGCCATAGCCCAGGCCCAAGAAGCCGGGGTGGAGCTGCTGTGCCTGCCCGAACTGTGCCTAACAGGCTACGGCTGCGAGGATTTGTTTCTGAGCGACTGGCTGCCCGAAGCGGCCCTGCAACGCCTGCAAGCCATCCGGCCTTGGACCCAGGGTATCTGCGTGGTGGTGGGCCTGCCAGTGCGCCTGAATGGCCGGACCTACAACACCGCCGCCGTACTGCGCGACGGGCAGATTCTGGGCTTCGCGGCCAAGCAGTTTCTGGCCAACGATGGGGTGCATTACGAGCCCCGGTTCTTCCACCCGTGGCCGGCCGGCGAAACCACCACGGTACGGTGGGAAGGGGAGGAGTGGCCGCTGGGCGACCTTACGTTTGAGCACCAGGGCGTGAGGTTCGGGTTTGAAATTTGTGAGGATGCGTGGCGGCCCGACGAGGTGCGGCCCGCCAGCCGCCTCAAGGGCCGGGTGGATTTGATTGTGAACCCCTCGGCCTCGCACTTCGCCATGAGCAAGACTGACTTGCGCTACCAGCTGGTGCTCAAGGCCTCGCGCAAGTTCGAGTGTGCCTACCTCTACACCAACCTGCTGGGCAACGAGTCGGGCCGCATGATTTACGACGGCGAAATCCTGGTGGCCCGCAACGGTCATCTGCTCCAGCGCAACCAGCTGCTGAGCTTCAAGGAAGTTGATTTGGAGTGCGTAGACGTGGACTTTGCCACCGACCTGCCGCCGGCCGAACAGATTCCGGCCCTGCCCACGCCCGATGAGTACCTGGAGCTAAACCAGGCGCTGAGTCTGGCGCTGTTTGATTACCTGCGGAAGGCCCGCAGTAAAGGCTTCGTGCTCAGCCTGAGCGGCGGAGCCGACTCCAGCATGTGCGCCGTGGCGGTGGCCGAGATGGTGCGTCTGGGCACCGCCGAGTTGGGCACCGCCGAATTCATGCGCCGCTCGGGCTGCTTCACGGCCGCCGACATAGCGGACATCACCGGCGAAAAAGAGGCCGAGCCCACCCGCCCCGAACTGGTGGCCGCCGACGGCTCGCCCAGCCCCGCGCCGGCCGGTAACCTGCCCGCCGCCAGCACCGAGGCCGTTACCGTAAATCAACGCGAGCTGAACCGCTGCCTCACCGGCCGCCTGCTCACCTGCGCCTACCAGGGCACTGTCAACTCCTCCAACGACACATTCAATTCGGCGCAGGAGCTGGCCGAGGACGTTGGGGCCGTGTTTTATCACTGGGAAATTGACGACGAAGTAAGCGGCTACGTGGGCAAGATTGAGCACGCCCTGGGCCGCCCCCTCACCTGGCAAACCGACGATTTGGCCCTGCAGAACATTCAGGCCCGGGTGCGCGCCCCCGCCATCTGGATGCTGGCCAACATCGGCAACTGCCTGCTGATGACGACCTCCAACCGCTCGGAGGCCAGCGTGGGCTACTGCACCATGGACGGCGACACGGCCGGCTCCATCTCGCCCATTGCCGGCGTCGATAAGTATTTTGTGAAGCAGTGGCTGCGCTGGGCCGAGACGGAGCTGAACTACCCCGGCCTGCACCGGGTGAACGGCCTGCAGCCCACCGCCGAGCTGCGCCCGCTGGCCGACAACCAGACCGATGAGCGCGACCTGATGCCCTACCCGCTGCTCAACCGCATCGAGCGGCTGGCCTTCTACAACCGCCTGGCCCCCGCCCAGGTGCTGGCCACGCTCGTGCACGAAGACCCCGCCGCCAACCCCGAGCAGCTCAAAACCTACGTCAAGCGCTTTTTCAGCCTCTGGAGCCGTAACCAGTGGAAACGCGAGCGGTTCGCCCCCGGCTTCCACCTCGACGACTACAATGTGGACCCGCGCTCCTGGCTGCGCTTCCCCATTTTGAGCGGCGGCTATACCCAGGAGCTGGCGGCGCTGTAGGCTGTGAGTTGGTGGCTTTCTTACTGCAATGGTGTAGAGACGCGATGGGTCGCGTCTCTACACCATTGCAGTAATTTAACGTTTTGTTCAGCAGGCAATTGAATAATAAATAAAGACGCGGGCGCAAGCTCTGGGCTCCAAGCGGTCCTAAGCTTGTGAAACCCTGCTGCGGGCGGCAACTGCCGGAGCAGGTCGGGTCCCGCTTCCCTTATCTGCTTCCCGGATGTACGCTCTTCCGCTGCCTGCGCTGCCTCAGTTACTGCCCAATGCGCCGCCCGCGCCGGCCAGCGCCGATGTCGAGCTGGTGGCGCAGTTGCAGGTGGGCAGTGAGGCAGCGTTTCGTACGCTGGTAGAACGCTACCAGAACCGGGTGTACCGCACGGTGCTGGCGCTGCTTGGCTCGCCCGAAGAGGCCGAGGATGTGGCGCAGGAAGTATTTGTGGAGGTGTACCAGACGATTGGCCAGTTCCGGGGCGAGGCCACGCTGACCACCTGGCTTTACCGGCTGGCCACCTCGCACGCCCTCAAGCACCGGCGACGGGCCCGCACCCGTAAGCGCTTCGCCTACCTGACCAGCCTGTTCGGGCTGGACAACCAGGTGCTCCACGAGCCGGCGCACCACGAGCACCCGCAGGCCCAGCTGGAAGGCCGGCAGCAGGTGGAAATCCTGCGGGCCCGGATTGCCCGGCTGCCCGACCAGCAACAGGTCGCCTTCACGCTGCGCCACGAGCAGGAGTTGAGCTACGAGGAAATAGCGGCCGTACTCCAGACCACGGTGCCCGCCGTCGAGTCGTTGTTATTTCGCGCCCGCAAAACGCTGCGCGCCCACGTTCAAGCCACCCCGCGCCATGCCTGATTCCGCTGACCGCTTTAATGCCGATGAAGAATGGGAAGACCTGCTACGCCAGTTGCCGGCCTCGCCGGCCGCCAGCCCCCGCCCGTACTTTTACAGCCGGGTGCGCGCCCGAATCGAGCAGCAAGCTGCCGCCGAGCGGCTGCCGGTGCGCACCTGGCTGCACTGGCCCGCCTACGCCGTGCTGCTGGGCGCCCTGCTGCTGCTAAGCGGCGACGATGCGGCCTTGCAGTCGGTAAGTGCCATCAACTCGCCGCCCACTTCCCCAGAAGCCAGCTTCGGCGGCGAGTAGCGCCCGGCACCCGGACACCGATGCTGCCTGGCGCTCGGGCCGGGCCGGGCTTGGCGGAATCGTAAGCCCATTGTCTGACTACCTTTGAACTCTTGTCATCTTTTGAAGCCGTACCCTATATGCTGAGTGCCATCCTTTGGAATCAAAACCCCATTATTGCCCACATCGGGCCGCTGACGCTGCGTTGGTACGGACTGCTGTTTATGTCGGGCTTCGTGGTGGGTACGTTCATTCTGAGCCATATTTACCGCTCCGAGAAGGTGTCGCCGCGCTGGGTTGACGTGATTACGATTTACGTGCTGATTGGCACGGTGCTGGGTGCCCGGCTGGGCCACGTTTTCTTCTACGACTGGCCGCAGTACAAGGATAATATTCTGAGCATCTTCAAGATCTGGGAAGGCGGGCTGGCTTCGCACGGGGCCACTATCGGCATCATCTTCGCCGTGTGGCTGTTCAGCCGCAACAATAAGTTCGATGTGCTCTGGACCCTCGACCGGATTGTGCTGGTAGTGGCCGTGGGCGGAGCGCTCATCCGCATCGGCAACCTGATGAACTCCGAAATCGTGGGCCACCCCACCACTGCGCCCTGGGCCTTTGTGTTTCCGCGCGACTACGAGCACCTGCAGAAGCCAACCGCCGACCAGCCAGTTCCAGCCGATTCGTACGTGGTTGAGCGCTTCCGCCAGCCCAATGATGATATCAAGGTAACCGCCCGGTTAGCCGGGCCCACCGTGGCGGCCGGTTCGCTGGTGGCCGTGCCGCGCCACCCCACCCAGATTTACGAGTCGCTGTTCTGCGTGTTCCTGTTTGTGCTGCTGTACGGTATGTGGAACCGCACCAAGGAGCGCACGCCTCGGGGGCAGCTGTTCGGGCTGTTTGTAGTGCTACTGTTCTCGTTCCGCTTCTTCATCGAGTTTTTCAAGGAAGACCAGGTGGCCTTCGAGCAGGGCATGCAGTTCAACATGGGTCAGCTGCTGAGTATTCCGCTGGTGTTCATGGGTCTGTACGTACTCTGGCGCGCCGGCAAGAACCCTCAAAACCCCCACGGCTATGCCCCGCGCGACCTGGCCCAGTATGAAGCCGAAGAAGCCGCTAAATAAGCTGTTAGCTGAGAGCTGCTAGCTATTAGCTTTCGTTTTGGCAAATCAATATTCCGCATAGAAAAGGGCGCCGCACTCAACCGAGTGTGGCGCCCTTTTCGTTTTTCAGCTAACAGCTAACTAGTTGCGGTTGGCGGCGTTCAGGTCTTCGAAGGCTGCCTTGAGGCGGGCAACGAAGCTTTCCTCGCCTTTGCGCAGCCATACGCGCGGGTCGTAGTATTTCTTGTTGGGCGAATCCTCGCCGTTGGGGTTGCCGATCTGGCCCTGCAGGAAGGCTTCGTTTTTCTGGTAGTACTGGCGGATGCCGTCCCAGAAAGCCCACTGCATATCGGTGTCGATGTTCATTTTGATGGCCCCGTAGCTGATAGCCTCGCGGATTTCCTCCTGCGACGAGCCCGAGCCGCCGTGGAACACGAAGTTGATGGGCAACTTGGCATCGAGGCTGAACTTCTCGCGCACGAACTCCTGCGAGTTGTGCAGGATTTTCGGCTCCAGCTTTACATTGCCGGGCTTGTATACGCCGTGCACGTTGCCGAAAGCCGCCGCAATAGTAAAGCGGGGGCTGATTTTGCTGAGCTCCTCGTAGGCGTAAGCTACCTCCGATGGCTGGGTGTAGAGCTTGCTGGAGTCAACGTCGGAGTTGTCGACGCCGTCTTCCTCGCCGCCGGTTACGCCCAACTCAATTTCGAGCGTCATCCCGATTTTGGCCATGCGCTCCAGGTACTGCTTGCAGATTTCCACGTTCTCCTCGATGGGCTCCTCCGACAAGTCGAGCATGTGCGAGGAGTACAGCGGCTGGCCGTGCTGGGCGAAGTGCTTTTCGCCAGCTTCGAGCAGTCCATCAATCCAGGGGAGCAGCTTTTTGGCGGCGTGGTCGGTGTGCAGCACTACGGGCACGCCGTAGGCTTCGGCCAGCAGATGGATGTGCTGGGCACCCGAAATAGCGCCGGCAATGCTGGCCTGCTGCTTGTCGTTGGGCAGGCCTTTGCCGGCGTAAAACTGCGCACCGCCGTTCGAGAACTGGATGATAACGGGCGAATTCAGGTCGCGGGCGGTTTCGAGCACAGCATTTACCGTGTCGGTACCGGTTACGTTCACGGCGGGCAGGGCGTAGCCGTTGGCCTTGGCGTGTTCGAAAAGCTGCTGTACTTCGTCGCCGTACAGCACGCCGGCCCGCAGGCCGGAAGGGGTGGAGTGGTCAGCCATCTGCTGGAAAATAAGGTAGTGACGCGGGCGGGAACACCGCGTCGGATGGGGGGATATCTAGGTCAAATTTACTGAAAAGAATACGCCCTGGCCAATAAAGCAGCCCAACGGCTGCCAGGCTGGCTTCGGCGGCCGTTGGGCTACTCGAACTGGTAGGTATAGAAGCGGCCCTGCTCGGTGCTCAGATAAAGCGTCTGGTCGGTACTGAAAACGGCCCCTTCGGTCTGGCCAACGCCCTTAAGCGAAACCTGCGTGGGTTTGGCCTGCAGAATAGCCGTTAGGTTGTCGCCTTCAAACACAAACATTTCTTCGCGGGCCAGCAGCACCAGCCGACGGCCGTTGGGGCTGAGGGCTGCATCGGTTACCTCTCCCGGAATGGCCAGCTTCGTGAGCAGCTTGGCCGTGTAGTTGCCGGGCTGGTCGGGCACGGTGTATACCTTGCTGGTCGTGCCGAGGCCACGGTCTTTGGTGAACAGGTACACCTGCCCGTCGTGCCAGAGCGTGGCTTCGCAGTCGAAATTGCGGTCCTTTTTCTTGGGCGGGAATTCAGTCTGATCGGGGTACTTGAGCTTGATTTCCTGGACGATTTTGGGGTTGAGCGGGTTAAGGCGCAGAATGACCAGATCCTGGCGGTTGTTGTTGTTGTTGCCCACGTTGCCGATGTACACATTGCCCGAGTTGTCGCGGGTTACGCTTTCCCAGTCGCCGCTTTTTACCGGCACCTCAATGCGGGCCAGCACGTTGCCTTTGGCATCTATCTTAAACAACACGGGCGGGTTGCCCTCGTCGCCGTGGGTGTAAAAAGTGCCATTATCGCCCGTCAGGGCCAGGCCCGAGCTTTCGGGCACTTCCGCTATTTTGCCTACCTGCGTTAGGTTGGCAATAGGGGCGGCCTTGTCCTTGTTCTTTTTGCCCTTCTTTCCCTTTTTGCCTTCCTGGTCCGGCTGGCCGGTGGTGTCAGAACCCAATGAAGCATCTTCGGATTGCTTGGTTTGAGCTTCGGAGCAGCCGCTGACCAGGGTTGCGGCCAAAGCGGGGATAAGAAGGAATGCGCGCATACACTGCATAGTAAGGGAGAATGAAGAGTAGTAAGGTGCCCGCAGGCAACATCGAACCACGCTATACGAGTCTGCCGCTACAAGGGTACCTGTTGGGAATATGGGTGCTGGGAAGCGCAACGCCGGCCGGCCCGCTGCGTTGTAGCGCTACCGGCCGGTGCGGCCGCTTTTGTTTTGTACACGTCGGCCCGAGCCGGCTGATTTTTCGTCCATGGCTTCTTCCCCGATTTCTGCCAACCAGCCCGCCGTTCCTATATCCATGCCGTTCGGCGAAACTGCCGACGGGACGGATGTGCAGCTTTTCACGCTGCAGAACGCCCACGGCATGCAAGTGGCCATTACCAACTATGGCGGCATTGTTACGCGCCTGCTGGTGCCCGACCGCGCCGGCCGGCTCGGCGACGTGGTGCTAGGCTTCGATAAGTTGAGCGACTACCTGCGCCGCCCGCCCCACGAGTCGCCCTACTTCGGGGCCCTTATTGGGCGCTACGGCAACCGCATTGCCCGGGGACGTTTCACGCTCGATGGCAAAGAGTACACGCTGGCTACCAACGACGGTCCGCACCACCTGCACGGCGGCCGGCGCGGCTTCGATAAAGTGGTGTGGCAGGCCACGCCCGGCACCTCAGCCGCCGGCCAAACGCTCACGCTGCACTACACCAGCCCAGCCGGGGAGGAGGGCTACCCCGGCAACCTGGCTGTAACCGTAGTGTACACCCTTACCGAAAGCAATGCGCTGTGCATCGACTACACCGCCACCACCGATAAAGCCACGCCGGTTAACCTCACCAACCACAGCTACTTCAACCTGAGTGCCGGCCAAAGCCCGAATGTGCTAACACACGAGCTGCTGCTGAACGCCGATAGGTTCACGGCCGTCGACGACCAGCTGATTCCGACCGGGGAGCTGCGGCCGGTGGCGGGCACGGCCATGGATTTCCGGCAGCCCCACGCCATAGGGGCCCGCATTGCCCAGGTGCCCGGCCCGCCGCCCGGTGGCTACGACCACAACTGGGTGCTCAATGGCAACGGCATGCGCCTAGTAGCCCGCGTGTACGAGCCCGCCTCGGGCCGCACCCTGGATGTGCACACCGACCAGCCCGGCGTGCAGTTTTACTCCGGCAACTTCCTCGACGGCAGCCTGACGGGCAAAAACGGCCGGATATATGGGAAACACGCCGGTTTCTGCCTCGAAACCCAGCACTTCCCCGACTCGCCCAACCACGCCAGCTTCCCCAGTACCATCCTGCGCCCCGGCCACACGTTGCGCACCAGCACGATTTATTTATTCGGAGCTGCAAGCGACAAGCCTCAAGCTACAAGCTGACCGCCCGTTAGCTTGAGGCTTGTCGCTTGCAGCTCCACCCTAGGGTACCGGGTCATGGCCGAAGCCGCCCCAGGGGTGGCAGCGGCCGATGCGGCGTAGCGCCAGCCGGCCACCGCGCCAGGGGCCGTGCTTTTCGATGGCCTGCACGGCGTAGGCCGAGCAGGTGGGCACGAACCGGCAGCTGGGCGGTTTCAGGGGCGAAATCAGGTGGCGATACACCCACAGCAAACCCAGCAGCAGATGGCGGAACAGGTAGGTCATGGTTGGTTAAAGATACGGGCTAACAGCATTTCCCGCAGAGGACGCCGTGT
>NZ_JAGGPS010000020.1 GCF_018613725.1 Hymenobacter sp. ISL-91 | reverse complement strand
AATTCAGCTTAGCTAGACCACCTCATTCATTGTGCCGAAGGCGTTTGTCGGGCGGTCGCATGGGCAGTAAATGAGGTGGTCTAGTTCGCTTAACTAGACCACCTCATTTACTGCCCAATATCGACTACTGCCCAATATCGACGGATAGCCTATCTCGCACCTGTCAAACCCCGCATCGTGCTCACCAACAACTTCTTCAAGATGTTATTCTGAACCGGTCAGCTTAATAGCCCCATTTCCAACTCACCAGTTTGGCAGAAAATTAGTAACAGCTCCGCGGGAAGCAGCTAGGCAAAAGGTACTTTCGCAGCATGGAAGCACTAACCCTGACTGGCATCGTTACCACTGCGTGGACGGTCTTAGACTCCGTGGGCCTCAACCCCATCTCGATGGGCCAGAAAGAGGTGGGCAAACAAGCCACGGAGTACGTTAAGAATCTGCTCACCACCAAGCCAACCTACAAGAACCGCTTAGCCACCATTATAGAGGAGCTACTGGCGCAGTACCGGGCGGAATATGACGTGAAAGATGCCGACCGGCACATCTATTTCTTTCAAACCAATTACTTGTGGCAAATAGCGCTGACCTATGCGCTCTTCGAGCAGGAGCCACCGCTCACCCCGGAGAGCTTTCCGGCGTTGCCACGCCTGGTACTGCCCACGGCGGATGAGTTGGCGGAGTTTTCGGGGCGCTTGCGGACGGCCATGAAGGCAGATGCCGAGTTGGAGAAACGGTTTATTGAGGAGAACTACAAGGCGGTAGCTTTCCGATTCGCCCAATCAGCCACGGAGCAGCTCAACGAGCTGCTGACGCAAACCGGCGAACTGCTGGCACGGCCTGATGCCCAGAGCGTGGGCATGGTGCATTCCCTGCTCGACACGATTGAGCGCGACGACTTGGCCAGCTATAAGCCCGTTACGGCCCAGCGCCAGTTGCGTACCGTAGAGCAAGTGGTGGCCCGACAATCGCCCGCCGACGCCTCGCTTCAGGCCCGCCTGTACTTCCTACTGGGCCGCGCCCACCAGGAGTCAGGCGAAGTCAACGAGGCCGACCGCGCTTTCCTGCAAGCCTACCGGCTGCAAACCGCCCAGGTCAAGTATGCCGAAGAGGCCGCCCGCGCCTACGCCAACCAAAAGCAGCCCGCCGCCGCCCTGGCTGTAGCCGCGGAAATCGAGCAACGCGACCCGTTGAACCCGGTGGCGGCGGCCGTGCGCTTGGCCCTTAGCGCCCCAGAAGAATTCGACCGCAATTTGCAGGCAGTGCCCGTTCTGATTGCGCAGGACGAGCGGTTCAAGCTCACGGCCTTGCTCCTGCTACTGCCCGACGCGGCGCCGGAAAAGGACTTGGCGGCCAAATTTCTGCAGGCCGATATGACGCCTTACCGGCCGAGCGCGCAGCTGACCGAAGGCAACCGCCGCTACCAGACCACGCTGGCCCTGTTTGTCATCGAACGAATCTTGCGGCGGCTCTCCCCCGTGTTTGTGCTGGACGAGCCGCCGACCCGCTTAGACGACGCCGACCTGCGGGCTGCCTATCAGGTGCTCAAGCATTACACCGACCTGCTTCAGTTCACGGAAAAGTCCCTACTGCTAACCCACCACTTCTTTGTGCGGGGCGTGACGGGATGGTTGCTAACCGGCGACCTGGCCGACTATGCGGAGCTACGCCGCCGTTTTCCAGCCTTGCCGGCCGAGCAACGGCAGCAGTACGGGCACCAGCTTGTTTTCACCCTCTACCAGGCCGGCGAGTACGAAGCGGCCCTGGAGATGCTGGACCTGATTGACACAAGTCAGACTCCCGAGTTGAGCTTTATTCGCTACACCGCCCTGCGCCGCTTGCAGCGGCCTAGAGCCGAAGCGCGGGAAGCCCTCGGGCGGCACCTGAACGAGCTGCCGCAAATAGACGACTTCACCTTTCAGCGGGCCCTCATTTACTTAGAACACTGCGAGTCGGCGGCCGAGCGCCTGGAATTTGTAGAGGAACGAGAGCAGCGCCAGCAACTAGCGTCAGGCTTGCCCGCCCTGACACTACGGGCATACGCGCTGGCCGCTGACCCGGCGCGGCACGACGAGGCGCAGGACTTGCTCGGTCAAGCCCACGAGTTGCTCTTGCCCGACACGCCCACCGTGTACCGCCAGACAGTCGCCTCCCTCTACCACGAGTTGAAGGATTACGACCGGGCGGCTGCGGTTTTAGAAGCCTGGCCCGGCTACCCCCAGACCCTGGACCAGGGGACCGAGTGGCTGCGGCTCAACAACCAGTACCAGCGCCGGAGCAACAGCGCGGAGCTGCGAGAGGACCTGCGGGCCTGGCGGCTGCGCTACGGCGTTTACGGCGAGTTCTGCATCTGGGAGATTCAACTGGCCGAGCTGCTGCTGGATTGGGAGCGGGTGCTCGAAGTGGTGGCCGCCGCCACCGGCCACCTGACCGACACCTCCGGCCTGATTGGCGCTAAGCTGCTGGCACTCCATAAGCTCAAGCGCACCGACGAGCTGCTCACGGAAGTGGAACAGCTAGTGCTCAGCCCGGCGGTATTACGCCGGCCGCAACTCTTTCAAGTGGCCGGGCTGGCTGCTGCCTTGGGCCGACCGGACTGGGTTCAGCGGTTGTTGTACCCGCTGGCCAGTAAGCGCAACGATATGGTGGCCCGCGGGAAATACGCGCAGCTGCTACTGGGACGCAATCACCCCAGCTCGCCACTCCCCGAGTTTGACCGCGCGGCCCTCGATACTACGGTCAGCTACAGCGTGAACGGAGTACCCCAGCGGCGCGTGGCCCTGACGGCGGAAACGCTGCACGAGGGCCTCAGCGACTGGGCCGAAGAGTTGCTGGACAAGGCACAGGGCAAAAAATATGTGATGCAGCACCCCGCCACCGGGCGCAACGTTACGATTGAGATTCTGGCAATAGACGACCTTTACACGGGGCTGCTGCGCGAGATTCTGGAAGAGGCCAAGGGGGGCAATCCCGAATTGCCCTTCGAGCAGTTCGAGGCCGGCGAAGGCCAAATCGAGCAGCTGTTCGCCGCGCTCAGCGAGGCCGTGGGTGCCGAAGGGGCGGCCCGGCAGCTGCACCACCGCCAGCTCTTCGCCGAGTACGAGAACGGCGAGTTAACTTTTACGGCCCTCACGGCCGCGGTTTTCGACAACAACGGCCTGGAAGCCTACCACGTGCTTACGGCGCAGCAGTGGCCCGACGCACCGGGGCTGGTGGTGCCGCCGCGCTCGGTGTTTGCCCAGGCAGAAGTAGATGCCGCGCGACTGTTTATCCTGGACTGGACTTCGCTCCCGCTGCTGCACCAACTGGACAAGGAATTGGCCCTCAGGCCCAAGGTTCAGCTAGGAATTTCCCTGCACATCGTGGAGCTGTTAGAGCAAAAGCTGCAGGAGCTGCAGCGCTCGCCGCCAGTCGAAATGTCGGTGGAGATTGTCGGCAAGCACGTGCGGCCGCACTTGTATGCTCCCGGCTCCCACGAGCGGCACATTGCCTACCTCACCGAGTTGCTGGAGTGGATAAAAGCACATTGCCTCACGCGCATCGTGACCGAGAAGTTAGACATTGTGCGCGAGCTTAAACAACGGGAAAGCGACGCTGAAGGGCGCCTGCAGTGCCTGCTGGACACCGCTTTCCTGGCCGCGCCGGCCGGGGCCATGGTCGTGTCCGATGACGCGGCGTTTTTCCAGTTTTCTTTCCGGCCGGGCAACGTCGTCAGCACCGAAGTGTTTTTGGCAGCCTTATACCCCGATGAGTTTGAGACGGTCATCGTCCCCAAGCTGCTCGACTTGCACTACGTGGGCCTGACGCTGAGCGGCACGACACTGCTGCGGGAGTTCACCCAGGCGGGCGGGCAGTTTACGGGCCGCGCCCTGCAGGGCCTGAAAAGCCTGCCCCGACAGATGATAAGTGAGCCAGGCACTATGGCTGACATCGCAACGCTGTTGCGCGACATTTACTTGATGGGCACGCTTTTGCCCGCCCAAAAAAGCCGGGCCGCCGCGACCATCCTCACTGCTTGTCTCACGCACACGCCTTTGAACGCTCAATTTAAATCACTGATGCAGCAACTGCTCAGCGTCCGGTTTCAGCTGCTGCCAGAGCCGATGCGCGCGGTGCTCACCGACTTGGAGCAGGCCTGGCAGGTGGTGAAGGCGGCGCGGGCGGCGGCGGAAGAGCAGTGACACCGCTAGATTAATTAGGTACGCACGGTTGCCATACTATGAGGTGGTCTAGCCAAAACGGACAGTGAGAAGTCTTACCTTCCACTGCCCATGACTGAAAAACTGAATCCTGGCGGCCTGCCCGCCACGCGCAAGAAATATACACCCGCTTTCAAAGCCGAATGTGTGCGCCAAGTGGCCGCCGGTGCCCGGCAAACAGACGTAGCCCGCGCCCAAGGTATTTCGCCCGCTTTACTCGGACGCTGGCAGCGCCAAGCGCTGGACCAGGCCGTGCCCAGCAGCGCCGAGCGCGAGGAAATCAAGCAGCTGCGGGCCACGCTCAAGCGCGTGGAAATGGAGCGCGATATTTTAAAAAAAGTCGTGACCATTTTTGCGCAACCGCCTCATTCATGAGCCGCTACCAGTTCATTCAAGCCTGCACTGAGCCCTGGCCCGTGCAGTTGTTGTGCCGTTTGTTGGCCGTCAGTACAGCCGGTTATTATCAGTGGCAACAGCGTCCTGCCCAACCGGCTGCGGCCTGGCAGCCAGTAGCGCAGGCGGCGTTTACGCGCCATGCTCGCCGCTACGGCACCCGGCGGTTGCGGGCCGAATTACGTGCCGAAGGCCATGCCGTGGGTCGCTACGCGCTCCGCTCCTGGCTGCACCGCAACGGGCTGCGGGCGCTGAGCACCCGTCCACAGCGCCCCCGCACGACGGTGGCCGACCCGGCCGCCGTGGTGGCTGAGAACCGGCTACTCGGTCAACCCGCCCCCACTGCCCCCGACCAGGTATGGGTGGGCGACATCACCTATTTGCCCCTGGTGGGCGGGCGCTGGTGCTATCTGGCCACGTGGCGCGATACCTGTTCGCGCTGGGTCGTGGGCTGGCACTTGGCCGCGCAGATGCCCACCGAGCTCGTTCTGCATGCGCTGGAGCAAGCCCTGACGCTGCGCCAGCCCGCGCCGGGCCTGATTATCCACGCCGACCGCGGCAGCCAGTACACCAGCGCCGCTTGCCGGGCCCGCATCGAACAGGCCGGCGCACTATCCAGCTTCAGCCGGCCGGGTAATCCGTACGATAACGCCCAGGCCGAGGCCGGCTGGAGCACGCTCAAAACCGAACTGCTGCCCCACGGCACCGCCTTTGCCAATCTCGAAGAGGCCCGCCTGGAGGTCGCCTACTACCTCGACACCTACTTCAATTTGGACCGCCGCCACTCTACCCTCGGCTACCGTTCGCCCCACCAATTTGAACGCGACTTAAAACTCAACCTATCTTAGCGCACTGTCCGTTTTTACTGGACCACCCCATTCCCTTTAGGCGGAAGTAGCGATGCCCGGCCGAAAACGTTGCGTTTGGCGTAGTAACTACTAGCGATACGCCGCAGCTTACCTCTGGTAAAGAAGACCCGTAGTTTCCCTTCGCCTTTCAGTTCATGATCATGACACCTCTTTATATCCAAAAAATCGAGCTAAAGAATATCAAAACCTTCGTTGAAGGAGTTGAGCTTCAGCTTACCAAAGCCGATGGAACCCTGCCGCAATGGACGCTGATTCTCGGCGACAATGGTATCGGCAAGTCCACTTTGCTACAATTCATCGCCTGGATGAAACCGGCTTATGACGGCGTGTCTCAGAGACGTTCTGCGCCGCTGATCAACGACGAAGAAAACGAAGTATTGGAGCACTTGGTGCACCGAAGTCCTGACAAAAAGCAGACGGCTCACGTCCGGGCCGTGTTTGTTGCGAACCAGCAAGTTAACAAGAAGCCGCCCAAGTCGCCGATTACCTGCGAGACCAGAATAACGATTGGACTGGACAGCGAAGGCAAGCTGGAGGTCGTGGATCCCAAATTACACGCTGAGACGGGCAGCGTATTTTACGATGAAGAGGTGGCTATTTATGCGTACAGTGCTTCTCGGCAACTGGGAAAGCTGAATCTAAACAACCCCAAATTAGAGGACTCCATCCCCAACTTCATTCAAGAAAAAACGGAGTTGTACGATGCGGAAGAAATCTTGCACAAGCTCAATTATGCCGCCTTAGGAGCAAGCTCCCTAAAAGAGATAAAGAAATACAATTCCTTTATCGACCAGGTAAAGTCCATGCTGGTGACCTTGTTGCCGGACTTTGAGACCATCAAGGACATTGAGATTACGCCTCCCAAGGTGCTGAGTAACGATACCGAAGGAGGGGTTTTGGTTAATACCAAACACGGGAAAAAGATCCCTTTTAGTGACTTTAGCCTTGGTTACAAAACGGTTACCT
Organism: Hymenobacter sp. ISL-91; assembly: GCF_018613725.1. Taxonomy (GTDB): domain Bacteria; phylum Bacteroidota; class Bacteroidia; order Cytophagales; family Hymenobacteraceae; genus Hymenobacter. The sequence goes on along the minus strand of NZ_JAGGPS010000020.1, from coordinate 66,006 downwards.
CCTGGACGATCGACCTAGCTTGGCGCTTATTCAATCACCATCACACCAAGATGGCCAATCCCTTACTGGCGCCCGGCATTGTGTTGATTGACGAGATTGACTTGCATTTGCACCCTGTGTGGCAGCAGAAAATCATGGACAGTTTGTCCAAGCACTTTCCAAACATCCAGTTCATTGCCACGGCCCACAGTCCCCTGATGGTTCAATCTGCGTTGGATGCCAACCATGCCATTCTCAAATTTGAGGGAGGAAACGTGCGGATTGTCAACGAGCCAGAAGTTGTCGACGGGTGGCGAGTCGACCAGATACTAACCAGCGAGTTTTTCGGCCTTAAGTCTTCCCGAGGGCCAGAATATGATACCCTGCAAGCCAAGCGGACCACTTTGGCTAACAAGAGAAAGCGTACTAAGCAGGAAGAAGAAGAACTGCAGCGCGTAACGATGCAACTAACGGAACTGCCAGCCGGGGAGACGCCAGAGGAAATAGAAAACAGAAAGCTTATTTCGGACTTGGCCCAACGAATCAAAAACAACCAGGTCAACATCGCGCTATGATCCTCGTTACTAAGCCGACTGCCGTACCCGTTACCCTGCGCCGGACGGGCCAAGCAGCCGACAATCGCAACCGGCAAGACTACGATGCCGATCCGCAAGCGTACATCCGCAACACCAAAGAGTTTACTATCAAGCCGTCGATCTATAATTATTCCACCATCAAAAAGACGCTAAAAACAGCCCAGCACTCGAAATGCTGTTTTTGCGAAAAGGAACAAAAGGACGAATATGGGGCCGTTGAACACTACCGCCCGAAAGCGGGATTCCAACTCCTGGACAAAAGCGAAGATCTGCGTAAACCCGGCTATTATTGGCTGGGGTACGCGTGGCGCAATCTGTATTTCGTATGCGGACCTTGCAACACGATTAAGGGCAACCTGTTTCCCTTAGTGGGCGAAGCTACCCGGGCCCGATCGCATCATGACGATGAAGCACAGGAAGACCCGTATTTGCTTGATCCGGTTGGCCCCAAAGATCCCCGCGATCATATAGTCTTTGATTCCGAGTTTGTGCGGGGCGTGAGCGACTACGGGCGCCGGACGATCAGCATCTGTGGCTTGGATCGGGACGGGCTGAACGAGAAGCGAAAGAAGTTGATCAGTGACATTGACTTTTACGTGGTCGTCCTGGCCACCAAGGCCGATAACTCTGCGGCGGTGGTTCAGAGAGCGCTCGCTTTTCTCACGGAATGCCGGAACCCGCGTGCTGAATTCTCCGCCGCCGCGGCGGACTACTTAGCCTTGTTTCCCCGCGCCATACTAGATCAAATTGGCAGCTAAACTTCTGCCTGCTGCCGTCAAGTCGGGAATCTGGGGAAAATACCGCAGTGAATCCAGTTCACTGCGGATGCTTTCTATTCGATGGGCAATAAACTCTCTTGTTTCGGGAGGGCAAGGCTGTCCGGTAGCTAGCACGGCGTAGAAATCATGAATGGCCCGGAATACATACATGCCGTGCAGAATTCCCCGGACGGGCCGGTCTTCGTCCCGCCAGGGCGAAAAATACAGCGCCGTACTTGCCGGGTCTACCATTGGCAAGTGGTTCTCCAGTAAGGTCAACTGCAAGTGCATCGCCTCGTGCAGAATTGATTCGGCCACCCGCAACGAAGACGGGAGGGAAGCGTCCTCACAAACCGACACAAAAATGGAAAAGGGGATATCTGGGTGGCTGTAGCTGGTGTCAATTTCCGGATGCGGTTGCTGCAGTATCTGGATGGACCTGACCAGTTGGCCAACCGCCGCGTAGGCATCTTCTGCGCGGTTGAGCAGGGCCAGGGCATGCTGAACTTTGCCGAGCACTTGGTTTTCTTCCAGTGCACTCGGCTCTAGTGGCTCCAAGCCGTGCGCTTCGTAAAACGCCTGCAGGCGCTGGAAGTCCGGGTGTTCTAGCCACACTTGCTCGGTTCTAATACTGGCCAAGCGCTGGCGATGGGCAGGAATGGATCCACGCCCTTCCAAGCAGTTGGCAATGCTGTACTCCGCGGCGGTAATGCTGGTCTTGTGAGCTAAAGTAACCCAGCCCGCCTGGGCCAGTTCAGCGGCCAACCCTTTGTCGCACACGGCGAAGGGCGAGTCAAGGTAAGCGAGGCTGCGCGCACGTAGATTCACAGGGGCTCTTACTGCTTGAAAGTATACACCAGCGTGTAACGAGGGAAGGCGTAGACGGTAGATACGGCGTGGTGCGAACGAGACGAAATTTCGAACCCGAAGGCCGAATTGCTCACCGGCAGGACAACTTTGCTAACGTCCTCGGCCTGGTCCGAATTAAAGAGCAGCAGGTACCCGCCGTTCTCTTCGCGCCAGTCGGCGTTGATCTGTATAATCAGCCGGTGGCTTTCCTCGGACCCAATGAAGTCATTGTGCACCCCGATCCGCTGGCCGTCGATGAGTTTGTGGATGGTAGCATCCACGAGGGTTAGCACCCCGGTGGCAAATGCCGCTTTCAACTGTACCTGAATGGAGCGCACCATTTCCTCCCCAATCAAGCACGCCAGATCAGCCGGCAGCAGAGTATCAAACAAACTGAATTCGTACTGCTCGTAGAAATCGGTCTTGGTTAGGGCCCAATTTTCCGTAATCTGTAGCCAGTTGAGCAAGCGCTTTTCCAGCGCAGTAGAGAAAACGGCCGTTGCGCAAAAGTAGGGAAACGGTTGCTGCTCGACGGTACTATTCGAAAAGTTAATTCCTTCAGCAGTAGGCATGGCTCAAATTATATTCGCTCAGGGCATGCCGCATGCTCGCGATTAGGTGAAGTTGGTCCGCGCAGTACACCGACTCGTTATGAAACCCGTTCTTTCTGCGCCAGCGGTGTAAGATCATGCCTCCCCCGCACACATTCAGTTCTGGGCACCCTAGGCATTTGGCGCTGGTAGGCCGTTGCAGGGCGCGGTATTCTTCGAAAGCGCTTGATTGCAGGAAGTCAATGGCAGTCTTTTGCTTAACGTTCACCGCCTGCGGAAACTTATCTGCTCCGTTGTAAGAACTCTTCAGCGTATCGTTCTTCATGTACGTGCCATCGGTGTCGATGATCAGAATGCCAAAGTCAGTAAGCCCCATGCCTTCTTTGGACACGGCTCCACCGAGCAGCACTTTTAACATATCATCCAACACGCGAATGGGCAGTGGGGCAGGGTCAGCTATGTATGTTTGCAACAAGCCCGTCATCCAAGTGCCGTACTCCAAAGAATTCACCGTTGCTTTGCCTACGGGAAGGTTGGTATGGTTGCCATCTTTGTACAAAAAGTCAACGCTGGGGGCGTTCAGGCTTTTGAAGAAGTGGTATATCTCCGCTGGATTCGAGTCAGGGTCAATAACGGCCAGAAGCCCAGCGTTCAGAAAGGTAGCCGCAGGGTGTTGCTGTAATGTGGTTAAGCCGGCGATGACCTGATCGAACGTGCCCGCTCCACCGTGCGTAACCCGGAACTTGTCATGCACGTGGGCGGGGCCATCCAAACTAACCGCGACGCTTACCTGATGCAAGGCACAGGTATCCAACAGGACATCTGTGATGAGGATGCCATTCGTTTGTAGGCTTATAGGGTAGCAGGGCGGCAAAACGTTACGCAGCTTACCAAGAAAATTCTTCAGCCGGTGCTCGCCCAACAACAGGGGCTCCCCACCGTGCAGCACCACGCTGAAAGCGGTTTGCTGGTGGGCAACCAATTCTCCCAAAGAAGCGCACACCGCGTCTTCGGTTTCAGCCGTCATAAACTTCGACTGACGAGCCCAGTTGTCGTCGCCCATGTTGTACACGTAGCAGTAGCTGCAGTTTATATTGCAACGACTTGCCACCTTGATGAGCACCGTATCCAAGCCTGTCAGCTCAGTTACTTTATCGACCACGGTTGTGCCGGTTGTGCGTGCGGTTGTACGCCAACACGTTCGATTGCGCCTCGGTTTTAACCTCCCTAATTAATCGCTCCAACAAAGCGTTCGGCATTTTGGCGGGCTCCACAACCAGCGTATCCAGTTGCCGCATACCGGGTTCATTCTTTGCAAAAGCATTGTGTTCCATGGTGTAATGAAAGGTGGCGTAAGGGGGTAAAGGTAAGCAAGAAAATAGGAGCAATTTTTAACAATCATAAGAATCTGTAATTCAATATATTAACCCTATAAAATCATAGGGTAATTTCTTGTCTCACCAACCATCTCTTGAATATCGAAGAGTTTTTAATGAAACTTTAAAAAATGATTATCAGATTATTATGTTAGTAACATTCATTTGCGGATGAAGCTAATTTAGGTAAGATCTATTTTCGAAAATAGAGCGAAGAATGCAAGCGATCCACAAGGGCAATGCGGTTCTCCGCATTAGTTACAGGTGAGGAGTAGCTGGCTCACTGCTACAATAACTGCCGGTGAGCCGCGGCAACTGCTTCCGTGCGCGCTACGGTTACCTTCGCTTCCGCGGCGAATTCGGGCCAGAGCCCTATCTTCCCAAGTCCTATCTTTTACATTTTATATTGACTGCTCCCCACCCGGCAACATGACGAAAACAGTATCGGCCCGCGGTGAACGGGCAGCCATGGGAGGCTACGTGCCGCAATTCAGCGAATTTGCCCGCCTGGCCTACCGCGAGCTGGTGGCCGGCCGCCTGAATTCGATCCGCTTGGCCGACCCGGAAGCGCATAAGCTAGACGACATTCAGTACGTTACCCGGACGGAAGTACACGCCTATCAGGTGAAGTGGAGCATTGCCGGGGGCGTCTTTTCCTACGCCGATTTCAAGGCGCTGCTGCCCGGTCTGGTAAGCAGCTGGCAGGGCCTGCGGGGCAAGCACGCCGGGCAAGGCCTGCCGGTGCGGGCGCATCTGCTCACCAATCAGCCCCTATCCAGCCACGACAAAATCGTGGCCGGCGGCGTGGGGCTGGGCTCGTTCGCCGACTTTTACCACGAAGCCTGGCTGGCGTTGGAAAGCCGCCAGCCGCCGGCCGCCAAGTGGGAGCCCGCGGTGCAGGATATGGGCCAGCTGCTGCAAGTGAGCCGCAGCGCGCTGGCAGACTTTGCCGCGCACTTCGTGTTGCAGCCCAGCTACGTGCCCCACGCGTTCAGCAGCACCCAGCTGCACCATCAGCGGGAAGATGCCGATCTGGTGACCTTGCTGACCTATCTGCTGGAGCAAGTCAGCAACCCCGATCGGCCGGTGGAATTTTCAGCCCAGGCCTTGGTCAAGGCCCTGAACTGGGAAGGGCGCTTTCGCACCACGTTCAACCACGAGTTGGTCGTCGATGTCCGCAAGTACCAGCCCCTGACCGGCACGCTCGAGGCCCTGGACAACAAGGTGGCCGAGCACACCGGCGGGTATCTGTTTCTGGAAGGGGGCCCCGGCAGCGGTAAGTCCACGCTGCTCACCCAATGGACCAAGGGCCGCCCAGAGCGCATCGTGCGCTACTACGCGTTTGACTTCTCAGACCCCTCGCCGCGGGCCAACACCGATGAGCGCGGCGATGCCGTGCGCCTGTATTTCGACCTGGTCGTGCAGCTCAAAGCGGCCGGATTTTATCGCCAGCCGGTGTTGCCCTACGCCGACGGGCTGTTTCTGCGCGAGGCATTTACGGAGCAGATCACCGAGTTGGCTGAGGATTTCCAGCGTACGGGCCGCAAAACCATTCTCATCATTGATGGCCTGGATCATGTGCCCCGGGAATATGTGGGGGCCACCCAGAGTTTTCTGCGGGAATTGCCGCGCCCTGCTTTCCTGCCGGCCGGCGTCTACCTGGTGCTCGGCAGCCAGACGTATGAGCTCCGGGACCTGCACCCGGAGATTCACGCCGCCTGGCAGCAGGGCGGCCGCACCGTGCGCATGGGCCAGCTGAGCCGGACCGCCGTGGCCCGCTACGTCGCGGCCTACGCCTTGCAGCCCCCGCTGCTGGCGCAGCAGCTGCAGCTCGTGTACGAAAAATCCCAAGGGCACCCGCTTTACCTCTCGTACCTGTGCGAGCGGCTGCAAAACGGCGAGGGCGTGGCGCAGCTGCTCGCGCAGGCCGAGCCCTTTGACGGCAACATCACCACCTATTACCGCACCATGTGGCGGCCCATAGAGGAGGAAAGCGAGTTGGTGGAGTTACTGGGCCTGATGGCGCGCGTCAACGGCCCCATTCAACCCGCCTTCGTCAAAGAATGGAACCTGGGGCCGCACGTGGGGCTGCAGTTCCGGAAGAAGGCGGGATTTCTGTTCAGCCTGGCGCCCAGTGGGTGGGCCTTTTTTCACAATTCGTTCCGGCAGTTTCTGCTGGAGCAGACCGCCCTGGACCATTTCACGGGAACGCGCGACGAGCAGGCGGAAACCCGCTATCACCGCCGCTTAGCGAGCTTGTACGCCGCCTCCGCAGTGGAGCCGGCCTGGAACGCCAACTACCACCACTTCCGGGCGGGAGACCACGCCAGCTTCCTGGCTGCCACCACCCTGGATCAGCTCGGAGAGCACTGGCTGAACTTCCGGCCCGCGGAAGAAATCCGGCGCGATGCGGAGCTGGGCGTTGAACTGGCGCGCCTAACCGGCGACGTGGCCGTGCTGAGCCGGTACGTGCTGGCCCTCACCGAACTCAACACCCGCCTCTTTCACCTCGACCCGGCAGGCTTTACCGACGAGTTTTTGGCCCTGGGCCAGCCCGAGACGGCCCGCAACTACATGCGCAGCGGACGCGTGCTACGGGTAGAGCCCGTGGCCGCCCTGCGCGCCGCCCGGCACTTTTATCCCCAGGATGCGGCGGAGGCCGCGCTGCTCTTTGTCCTGGCGGAGCCGGAAGCCATTCAACCCGGTGGGCTCTTCGTAAAAAAAGGGGAACGGTTTGAAGAGGTGGAACAATTACTAGGCGCTTGGGTAGCCGTTGCGCATCATTTCGAGCCCTTGCCGCAGCTGCTGGCCCGACTGGACAACATCACGCTGGAGAAATCCAAGCAGCGCCTGCCCAACCAAACGGCCGAGGCGTTGCAGTTGAGCTTGCTGGAGGACTTGGCGGAGAGTTTACTGGAAGCGCGCAAGCACGCCGAGTTTCAAGCGCTGTTGACGACGCTCGACGCCGCGCGCAAACCAGCGCGGCAGCTGCGCGGGCGCCTGCTGCGCGCCGCCATTGCGTACTGCCTGCAGCAAGGCGACGGGCCCGGCATGCGCACCTACCTAGACCAGTTGCTTGCCGTCTGCAATCCGGCGACGGCTGCTCCGGCCGTCAAAATCCACGTGGCCAACTTGATCTACCTCGTTACTGGCGATATCGCCCTGGTTCGGCAGTGGATTGCGGGCCTACAGCAACCGGTGGTAGCCAGCCAGGACTGGTCGGGTTTTGAAACGACCCTGGGGCAGTTTGCGCCCCTGATTACGCTCAACAAACTGCTCTACCTGACCGGGCAGCCGGCGAGCATCACGGCTGCCGTGCCGGCCACCGCCGAGTCGGAGGAACAAATCCTGGTGGAGTTGCAGCAAAAGCTGTGTTTGCTGGCGCAACTCTGGGGCGAAGCCTTGGCCCACGCCTCCATCTTGGGCCGGCTGCCGCAGCGGGTGTGGCCCATCATCCGTTTCTACCACCAGCAGCCCGAGTCCCACAGCACCCATTGGTACCGGGCCACCCGGGTGCAGGGCGCGTACGTGGAGCTGCTCATCGCCGCGGTAGCCCCCGCGGGCATCGCCGCCCTGCGGGAGCTGGCAGGGTGCCTGCTGCCGGAATTCAAGGCCAACCCCCGCTACTGGAGCGTGGAGGTGCAGCGCCAGGCAATCCGGGCGCTGCACGGGGCGGGGCTGGAAGAGGCCCTGGTTCGACCCCAGCTGCACCGCCTGGCCGCGGCCATGCTGGAGGGGCTGGCCGTTTCCGAGCGCGTGGACGCGTGCATGGCCCACGCCGCGGCCTGGCGGCAGGTAGGGGACCGGGAAGCCGCCACGCACTGGTTGCGCCAAGCCCTGACCGAAACCCTGGGCGTGGGCTACCGCAAAGACTACCAGTTTACGTCGTGGTTGGACTGGCTGCCCCCCATCAACGCGGCGCAGCCGGCGCAGGCGCCCGAGCGCATCGGGTGGTTTGTCGCCCACCTGCAGCACCTCAAGGATACGACCGAGGGCCGGGCGTTCTGGTCGGCCTCCGAAAAGCTGCTGGAAAGCACGTTGCAGTGGAACCTGGAGGCGGGGGAGCGGCAGCTGCGCTGGCAACTCGACCAAGGCCTGCTGGACTTTGAAGCGGGCCTGCTGGAATTCATCGCCGCCTACCTGCAGCGCGCGCGCACGGAGCAGGAATTTACCAGCATCGTGCCCGTGTACTGCCGGCTGTTCCTGCTGCTGGCCACGGGCGCGCAAACCGAACTGCTGAGCCAGTTGCTAACCGCGGGCTGGTCCTTGCTGGGGGAGCGCCTGTTCAGCCAGCACCTGCCGGCCCTGCTGGAAACCATCGAGCGCCGCGCCCTCGAAGAGACGCGCCCGGACTTGTTGGGCGTACTGGATGATTTTGTGACCGGGCGCGGCCACCGCACCAGCGACTACTGCCCGGCTTTCGTGCGTCCCCCGGCCAAGGTTCCCGAGGGCCGCCCGGCGGGCAATGTGCTGGTCCGGCAAGGGCTGGTCCGGTTATCGGAAGCCGAGGTGCTGGCGCAAGCGGCTTCGGGTTACGAAGCGCTGGTCGAGCTGCTGGGGCAGGAAGACCGCCAGAACTCGTATTTCAAGTGGGCACCCGTCCTGCAGCAACAGGGGAGTCGCCTCACCCGGGAGCAGTGGGCCGCGGTGGCGGAACTACCCCCGCCGGTCAATCGGCAAGCCGAGTATTATAGTGCCCTGAGCGAGTGTGCACTGGCGGCCGGTGACCGGCCCCTGGCACAGCGGCTGGCCCACGCCGCTTTGCAGCTAGCCGGCGAGGGAGGCTGGCTTCGTCGCCACGACGGAGGCTCGCGCCTGCAGGCTGTAGCCGCCCTGCGGGCGCTCGACCCGGCCCAAGCGGCCAGCAAAGCGTTTGAGGTGTTTGCCCACGACGCCGTCAGCGGCGACTGGGCTGGGCTGTATGCGCAAGAGCTGGATACCATCCTGCCCTGCCTCACCCAAGAGTATCAGGTCGAGCACGTCTGGCCCGAAATATTCGCCTACCTGCAACGGCTGATGGCCACCAGCCAACCCCTTACCGACCTGCCGGACTTGGCCCCCGGGGACAGTAGCCCCGCCGTGGTGCTGGCCCGGCTGCTGAGCTACCTGACCCAGCACCCAGTGGCGCTGGTGCAGCAGCGGGCCCGGCACGTGCTGGCCGACCTCGTGGAGCTTGATGAGGCGGCCGGCACCGAGGCCGTGCGGGCGCTGGGCGAAGGGACAGTCCCGGCCGCCGAGGCGTTCAGTGAAGTTCTGGGGCTGCTGCCCGCGACGACCCGCCGGGCCCTGGCAACCCACGCCTTTCGGGAATTGCTGCTGGAACAGGCCGTCTCCGCCGATTACTGGCTGCGCCGACAGGCCCGGGGGATTCTTGCCGAGGCCGGCGTAGTGCTGCCCGATCCCCCCGTGCGGCGCCTGCCCGCTCTGTACACACTCTCGCTGCAGCCGCCCGGGTTACTGGGCCGAAGCCGGCCGGCCCCGGCGGTTTTGAGTGCGCCCTCCACCCGGGCCGATGCCGCGGCGCTCATCCGCCCATTTGGCTTCTGGATGCGAGCACTGGCCGAGCAAACCGGGTTCGACCAGGCCACGCTGACGCACCGGGCCGCGGCCCTGATGCTGGCCGCCGGGGATCCAACCCAGTGGACCAACGCCGCGGAGCGCGCGCTGCAGCAGCACCTAGAGGACCAGCGATTGAAGTATTCGCACCCCCGGCCCCGGGTGGAGGCCGCCCGCCGGGCCATCATGCAGCAGGTCACGGAGTTGCTGGACGCGGGGGCGCTGCCGGAAGCGCCCATTGCGCCCTTGCTCACCATGCGCGACTACCAGCCCTACGGGTTCCCGGAGCGGCCGCGGCCCGCGTTTATCGAGCGGCTGCGAGGCGCGGACGTCCCCCAGGACCGTCAGCAGTGGCTGGCTGCCGTCTCCCAGCACCCCCGCCGCGAGCAATGCTTGCTCGCCTACGGCCCGGACCAGTGGGTGATCGGCGAATACTCACTGCTACGCGGCATGACCCGGGAGCGGAGCACGGAAACCTACCAGTTCCAGCTCACGGTGGATGTGCCTCCTGACGACACAGATGGAGACGAGGACGAAGCCGATGGGATTTTCGGTTCTGTGTTCCACCGGTTAACCGAGCAGTACCACGCGCTCCCCTCGACTGGCCCGCACGTGATCGTGCTCCGCAACCACCGCTACCACCAGTTTGATTTCAAGTCGCGCTGGCTGGCGCTCAACCCAGCCCTGGCGCGGCACCTGGGCTGGCAGCCTGCCCCCGCCAAGCTGTTCGCCTGGCAGGATGAGCACGGGGCGCTGCTCGTGGAGTCGGTGTACTGGGTGGACGGCCAGCCGGAAGCGTGGTCCTACCACCCCGACAGCGAGGCCGGCGAAGGATGGCTGGTGCTGGCTTCCGCGGAGGCGTTGCGGCAGTTGGGGACGCTGGACGAAAGCTTGGTTCTGGAAAGGCACATTACGCGCGAACAACAGCACGACGGCGAAGCGATCCAGCAAGAAACCTACCACCGGAGCGCATTAAACTGATCGACATCGCCCTGTGCGAGCCGGTGCCAGCGTCGCACTTGTGGGCCACTTGCTGGCCGCTATGCGCAAGATTGCGCGTTCGGTCAGCTTAACCTTTTACTGCGCAATGAGCATTTCTAAACTCTTCCTGTTTGCAAAAAACTCCGATGCCAGCGCTTCCATGCGTGGTTATCAGTACCAAGTGTTCAAAACCGTTGAAACGTGGCTTGAAAACTATCTGGACCAAGTTGACGAAGCAATTTATTGCGACTATGAAGAGGATATTTTTCAGCACAACGAGTTAACGCAAGTTGCTACGTTTCGCCAACTGAAGCTGTACTCCACTCCTTTTTCCTTTCGTAGCGAGGAAATACAAAAGGCGGTAGCGCACTTCTTCATGCTGCACGTGAAGACGGATTATGCAGCTAAGGACAAAGAGTTTGTTTTTGAAGCCAGCAGCCGCATTGCTGAGCACCGCGAGGGCAATGAGTCGGATTTGCTGCGCCGCTGGGTGGCCAGCCAAGGAGCTCTTCCTGAGGCCCTGCTCACCGAATGTGCTACAAAGGTAAAGGCACTCGTCACGTCCTATGTTCAGGAGCGCGCCACGCAACTAGCCGATCAACTGGCCGAAAGGCGGAAGAAGAAAGCGGAGAACGCGCCAGCTATTCTGGTGATAGAGGCCGAAGAGCAGGTAGTACAGGAGGCAGTTGCTGTTTTTCAAAAGCTGACTGACCAGGATTGGGATGACTTTACGCGCCGTATTAAATGGCGCTTTGATGGTCTGAGCCCGGACGAGGCCTTCAAGGGTACCATTGCCCGCCTCGAAGAGCTCGTGGCGCAGCTGCCGGATATGCCGAGGGAGCGGCGCAGGGGCTTTTTAGGCATCCTATGCATGCGGGTGGACATCAAGGCCTCTGAACAGGCACCGGAAGACCGTAAGCTACTAAACCAGGAGCTCACGAACCTGCTGCTCCAGGCAGGCACCTTGGAAGACCTGTGGTACCACGACGTATTTATCAAGTGGAATGAGATCGGTCAGCCGGCTGATTTCCGCCTCGGCGAATTTTACGAGGTACTGCAGGCTGTTTCCTACTGCCGTGCCGCCAAGAATTTGCAGTCCCACGACGCGTTCTGGATTGGCTTGCTTACCTGGTACATTACGCAACTGGAGTCGCAGCCCGAATTTCGGAAGAAGGGACTCTACGAACTACTCTGGCTGCGTATGCGGCCCACAGAGTATCTGGTGCCCGCTCTAGGCGATTTGTTCGGGTTGGAAGAATACATCCGGGAGTATTTCAGCGACTTCTCTGCCTTTACCGCCGCCGGGGACTTCGAAGATATTCAAAGCCTGCTCTTCCTGGTGATGGCCTCGGCGTTGAACGAAAAGTCCGCGCTAACCCCGGAAGAAACCGTAGGGTGGCTTCAACAATTTAAGCTGCAACTAGACCAGCTTCTGGGCCAAACAAGCAATCCTTCGGACTTGTGCCGGCTATTGGAGTGCTCCGCTAATCTGTACTTCTTTGCCGGGAGCCAAGACCGAAATGAGGAGAATGTGACCAAAATTATGGCGCCTTTAGAGCAGTTGTTGGCGAATCTGGGTCAGGCCCGACTCTACAATGCTACGCAGTTGAGCAACCGTCTCCACACGCACATTCGCCTGTTGATACAGATGGATGAGGAGGAAAACGAGTTTCTCATTGATGCTTTCAAAGAGTTTGTCGACCGACTTGATGACGTGGTCGAAAAGAAGCGGGGCGCGCATGAGCGCGCCCGCCGTCTGGTCGCTTCCGGTGTCGCTTACTTGGAGGCGAAAACGCCCACTGCCCTACTCAAAGCGCTCCGAGATTTTCACGAGGCCAAAGCGTTGTGGCTGCAGGATGAAACGTTCGAGGGCTACACCCTGGCTTTGCTTAACATTGCCCAGGTCTACGGCGCACTGGACATGCACTTCGCTGCGAAATACTATGGGCTGTGGGCCACGTGGGTCAGCTGGCAGAAAGGCAGCCGGAAACTACTCAAGCGAATTGCTCAGGGAATTGGTATGGTTTTCCACGCTGATTTCATGCAAGGGGCTTGGTTCAGCGCCCTGCTGGACTTTGAGCTGTACATGATGATGCGGCACGAGTTCGACCCCGAGCCTATCGACGCGGACGGAGCCGAGATGCCCCAGAAAAGCATTCTGAACTATGGCTTCCTGTTATATGCCGTGTCCCTTCTGGCCCCGGAGTTACAGGGGATGGCCCAAGCCAAATTAGCCGAGGCCGGGTACTTAAAAGAAGAATACCTGGATGAGCTGCTGGCCGTACTGCAGACGGACTTGCCGGAGTCTAAACTACGGGCTGGCCTTACCAAGAATTTTGCGGATGTGCCGCTTAACGACATGGGACCCGAGCGGACTGTGCGGTTTCATGCTTTGGGAATAGAATGGCACGTGCATTTTGCTAACTCGTTAGAAATGAACGCCATGGGCGAGGATTTCTGCGCCATGCTTCAGGTGTTGCTGGTGGAAATAGCGCTTTCAAAGGTGGATTTCCATTTGCCCAGCAGCCTGGTTGACCTCACCCTGAAACATACTGATGCCCCTAGCGAGCCCGAACAGTTACCGGACAATGAGAAAGCCAGATGGAAGGCCTTTGTGCAGCGGGTTGACAGCTCGGACTATGAAGTAGTAAAAATGGGGGTTGCCTTCGTTAGCGTTGCACTCAAAGCCATTCTCCAGGACATCAGCTTACTGCCCGCAGCCGAGTACAACGAGGCTTTTTGGGGCCTCTTCACGGAAAGTAGATTAGGGGCTAAATCCATGCAGGCAACTTCCTACCAGCGCATGTACCGGTCGCTGTTTTCCGAAAAAGCGTTCGGGGCGTTTGGTCGTGATACGTTCTCGGCCCCGCCTGATGTATCCGGGTTCCCCATGAATAATCTGTTCATGCAGCCCAAAGCCGGCCTTAGCAAGAAATACAATCCTTCGAGTGCCGTCCAGAACATTGGGAACCGCTTTCAGAAGGCAGTACGCAACATTTATCAGACGCTCGCCAGCCTCAAGCAGGATGCCGGCTACGGTCCCTGGCTGCACGCCCTGCGGGAAGAAGGTTGGCCGGACTGGCAAATTGTTGTCGCCATGATGAACTTCATGCTCTCTTACAAAGTCAACGGAATAGTTGACGGGCGGAAGTTCGCGACGCCAGCGGAACACCAAACTGCCTTGAAAGCGGAGTTTCAGCGCATCCTGAGGCGAGATGAAGTGGAACTGCAGATGGAGTTTCCTCTAGAGGCATTTCAATCGGCTGAATTTAGAATGAGCTTGGAGCAAATGCCCCTGGTTTCACTGGGCGCTTTCGGGCTGGAGAACAATGCCCGCTTTCCCAATCCCGGCGCGGTGAGGAAGTTCATGAATGAGAGGTTTAACGTGCAGGCTGATGCCAACGACGAGCACAATCCCTTGTTATGATATTCCCAGTACAGGTTTCTCATCACGAAAGTAGGATTCATTGTACTTTGATTGCTGAACAAGTTTTTTGAACGGATTTCGCTGAATTTGACAAACATTTCTTCCCCACTGCCCAGTGGTTGAGTTGTACAGAAAAAGGAGCGTTAAGAAACAGAACGGGCAATCTTCAACATGGCCGCCGGCGAGTCGCCAAACTTGCACAGGGCCTCGCAGTGCTGGCGCAGTTCCGAGAACCGAACGTAACGAATGGTGGCTCCGGCGGCCCGGATAGCGGGACGCGTGAGCTGCGCTTGCACTTCCTTTTCACGGGCATCGGGTACTACCAAATACAAATCGGTTTCGTGCTCGGGCATGGAAAAGGCTAAATCCGTCAGGCGCAGGATGCCGCTGTAGATGCTAGTGCTTTTCTCTACTTCGAAGGCCGCTACTACGCGGCTGGTGCCGGGCGCGAACCACACAATGTCAATCAGGCGAATGGTGCTGGCCACGTCGGCCGGCACGGGTAGTTCGGGGTGCTGGTCGAGGCACAGAAACGAAAGTTTCTGGCCCCCGCAAAGACGGTTGCGGTCGTTGATAGCCGTGGTTACGTCGCAGCCCAGGGCTTTGCCAATCCGCAGTAAGTGGTGCTGCATCTCGGTGTGCTGGTTTTCCTCCTGAACTTCGTTCTGGACTTCTTTGTGGCGCTTCTGGGCCTGCTGCTGGTACTTGTCACGGTCTTCATCGGTGGCAAATTGCTGGTCGCCCACAATCAGCTTCTTAACACCCACGTCGAAGAGCAGGCCGCTCAGAGCGCCATAATCCAGACTCAGATGCTGGCGGTGTTCTTGATTGAGGTCGCGCAGCCGAGCACGCATTCGCAGGTATTGGGGTTCTCGTTACAACGGGGCGAAAAATTACGCTAAGCTGTTGCCGCCGTCGGCGCGACCACCTGTCCGGGTTGGCGCAAGGGGCGTAAGCCGTTGCGCAGCAAGGTTTCCTGCTCGGCGAAGGTGTATTTGCCCAGCCGGTTGATATGCTCGAAGCGGGCCGGGGAGAGATGGGCCAGGTCCTCGTCTTGTACGGGGTAGCCTTCGGCCCGCAGCTGGGTAATTACTTCCTGCATATAGACCGTGTTCCAGACGACCACGGCGTTGGTGAGCAGGTTGAGGCAGCCCACGACCTCCTGCTGGGCTTCTTCCTGCTTGCGGCGCAGCACTCCGTCACCGCCGAACCAAAGCCAGCTGCGCAGCGCGTGCAGTTGCTCGCCTTTGTTGAGCTGGGTATTGATTTTGCGGCGCAGGGGCTGGTGCAGCAGGTAGCGCAGGATGAAAATGGTTTTGACCAGCCGCCCGTATTCCTGCAAGCCGTAGGTGAGCTGGTGCTGCCGGGGGTAGGCCTGCAGCTTGCGGATAAACAACGAGGCCGTCACGTAGCCCAGCTTCAGCGAGCCGGCGACGGACCCGAGCTGGTGCAAACCGGCGGGGCATTGCTCAGCGTCCTGCCCGCCGAAGACAGCGCGGCCCTGGTGCGCAGCCCCACGCTGGCGGCCGCTACCCAGAACGTGGCCCTGAGCCAGTCGGGTATCAGTCTGGTGCGGGCCCGGCGCACGCCGGCCCTCACGGTGGGGTACCAGAATCAGGCCTTTGAGAACTCGGCGCTCCGCTACCGCTTCCAGTTTGGCGTGTCGGTGCCTGTCTGGTTCTGGACCTACCGCTCGCAGCTGCAGGCGGCCACGGCCCGCAGCGAGGCGGCCGGCTACCAGCTGCAGGCCCAGCGCCTGGAGCTGAGCAGCCTCTACCAGCAGGCGCTGGCCGATACGCGCAAGTTCTCGGCCGCACTGAGCTACTACGAGCAGACCGGCGTGCCGCAGTCGGGCGCCATCATCAGCCAGTCGCAGCGCCTGTTTAGGGCCGGCGAAATCAGCTACCTGGTCCTAATTCAGAGCCTCAACCAGGCCTTTACCATCCAAAATACTTACCTGACCACCATCCGCGACTACCGTCAGGCCCTCATCGAACTTAACTACCTGCGGGGTGAATAACATGAAACAACTCCTGATTTTGCTGCTGGGCCTGTTGCTGCTGAGCGGGACAGCCCGCGCCCACGGGGGCGAGGACCACGGCGACGGCGCCAAAGCGGGCACGGCGGCCGGCGCGACATCGTTTTCCGTGGCGGCGCTCTCGGAACAGTTCGAGGTGCTGCTGCGCTACGAGCCGCTGGAAGGCGGCCAGCCCGCCGACCTGCGCCTGTTCCTCTCCGACTACGCCACCAACGTGCCCATCAAGGGGGCCAAGCTCACGCTCACCACGCCGGAAGACGCCAGCCTGCAGTGGGCCGTAACGGAGCAGGAGCCGGGCATCTACCTGGTCGAAGGCCAGTTTCCGGCCGACAAGACCTACAGTTTCACGGCCAACATCGTGGCCGGCGACAAGGCCGATTTGCTGCTGCTCGAAGGTATTAAGGTGGGGGAGAAACTGCCCGTGGCTACCACGGCTCCGGCGGCCGCCGTCTCGCTTTTTTCCTCCTGGAAAACCATTATGGCCCTGATCGGGGCCTTCGTACTCGGCATCGGCCTGACGGCCCTGCTGCTGCGCCGCCGCCGCCCTGCCGCGCCGGTTTCCACCCCTAATTCTGCCGTTTATGAAAACCAAGCATAAGTTTCTGGCCCTTACGGCTGCCACCGGTCTGGTGCTGAGCGTGCTGCTGCCGCCCCCGGGCCTGGTGCAGGCCCACGGCGGCGAAGACCACGGCGGCGAGGCCAAGGCCAGCACCGGTGTGGCCCTCACCGACGAGGTACTGCTGCCCAAGGAAAGCCAGTTCCTGTTTCAGGTGCAGACCAACCTGGCCGCCTACTCCACTACATACAGCCGGGCCACGCTCTACGGCACGGTGTCGGCGGCGGCGGGCGGCGAGGGCCGCGTGGTGGTGCCCCAGGGCGGCCGTATCGTAAGCCTGGCCGCGCGGGTGGGCCAGCAGGTGCGCGCCGGCCAGACGCTGGCCGTTATCGAGCAGACGCTCGATGCCACCCAGCAAATTGGGCTCAGCACCGAGCGGGCCAACGCCCAGGCCGAGCTGCGCGCGGCCCAGCAGGACTATGCCCGCCTGCAGAGCATTGCCGACATCGCCGCCCGCAAAGACGTGGTGGCGGCCGAGCTGCGCCTGCGCCAGGCCCGCCAGAACGCTGGTATTCAGAACGGCCAGGCGGGCCAGCGCCGCGTCAGCATCAGCGCGCCGGTAAGCGGCACCGTGGACGTGTTCAGCCTCGCCGTGGGCCAGCAGGTCAGCCAGGGCGACGAGCTGTTCCGGGTCATCAACCCCGGCAAGCTGCGCGTGGAGGCCCAGGTATTTGCCCAGGATTTGGCCAAGGTGACGCCGGGGGCCGCTTTCCGGGTGGAGGGCCTGCAGGGCCAGGCGGGCGTGCCGGCCCGCCTCGTGGTGTTCAGCAACGTGGTCAATCCCGTCAACCAGGCCCGCCAGCTGGTGCTGGAGCTTGATGCCACTGAAGGCAGCGCCTACCGGGCCGGCCAGGCCGTGAACGTGCAGGTGGTGGGCCAGACTGGCGGCGGCAAGCCCCAGCTGGTGGTGCCCACTTCGGCCATCACCGACCTCAACGGCAAGCCCGTGGTGTTCGTGCACACCGAGCCCGAGCGCTTCAAAATTCGCTACGTGCAGCCGGGGGCCGTCAGCGGCCAGCAAACCGTGCTGGTGCAGGGCGAGGTGAACGAGAATGACCGGGTCGTGACGGCCGGCACCTACCAGCTCAAGTCCATTTACCTCAACCAGTGATTTGAAGCTATTAGCTGATGGCTATTGGCTGTCAGCTTTTTTCTGAACGAGAGCTATCAGCTAAGGGCCGAATTGAGGCCCCTGCTGTGAGCTAACAGCTAAAAAAGATGCTTGACAAGATAATCCGCTTTGCCCTGCAGAACCGCCTGCTGATGCTGGCCTTTGCCCTGGGCCTCATCATTGCGGGCACCTACACGGCGCGCCAGCTGCCGGTGGATGTGCTGCCCGACCTGGACCGCCCCCGGGTAACCGTGTTTCTGGAAGCGCCCGGCATGGCCCCCGAGGAAGTGGAGGCCCTGATAACGCTGCCCGTGGAAACGGCCCTGAATGGGGCCACCGGCGTGTCGGCGGTGCGCTCCAATTCGGCCATCGGCCTGGGCATGGTGTTCGTGGAGTTCGACTACGGCACCGATATTTTTACGGCCCGCCAGATTGTGAGCGAGAAGCTGCAGACCACCGCCGGGCAACTGCCGATGGGCATCACGCCGGTACTGGGACCCATTTCGTCGGTGATGGGCCAGATAATGCTCGTGGGCCTGTCGGGCGGTAAGGAAACCAACGCCGCCGATTTGCGCACGCTGGCCAACTACACCGTGCGCCAGCGCCTGCTCAGCATCCCCGGCATTGCCCAGGTAATCCCCATCGGCGGCGACAATTTGCAGTATCAGGTATTGCTGGATATGCCGCGCCTGAATGCCACCGGCCTCACGGCCAACCAAGTGGAAGAGGCCCTGCGCAAGTCGAACCTGAACACCACCGGCAACTTCTTCGACCGCAACGGCTCGGAGGTGCTCATTCGTAACCTGGGCCGGTTGCGCTCGGTCGAAGACATTGAAAACATCGTGGTGGGCTACCGCGAGCAGTCGCCCATCCGGGTGGCCGATGTCGCCAACGTGGAGTTTGGGGCCCGCTTCAAGCGCGGCGACGGCAGCGTGAACGGCCAGCCAGCCGTGATTCTGAGCATCGAGAAGCAGCCCGGCGCCGCCACCGTGGGTTTGACGGAAGCCGTGGAAAAGGCCCTGGTGGAGCTGCAGCCCTCTTTGCCCCCCGACGTAAAAGTGAACACGCGCCTGTTCAAGCAGTCGGAGTTTATCGAGTCGTCGATTACCAACGTGGAGGAAGCTTTGCGCGACGGGGCCATTCTGGTGGTTATCGTGCTGTTTGCCTTCCTGCTGAACGTGCGGACCACCTTTATTTCGCTGGTCGCCATTCCGCTCTCGCTGCTGGTTACGGCGCTGGTGTTCAAGGCGGCCGGCATCAGCATCAACACCATGACGCTGGGCGGGCTGGCCATTGCCATTGGCGAGCTGGTGGATGACGCCATCGTGGACGTGGAAAACGTGTACCGGCGCCTGCGCGAAAACAAGCAGCGGCCCGACCCGCAACCGGTGCTGCGCGTCGTGTATTCGGCCTCGTCGGAGGTGCGCAACTCCATCGTGTACGCCACCATTATCGTGGTGCTGGTGTTTTTGCCGCTGTTCGCCCTGGAAGGCATGGAGGGCCGGATTTTCGCGCCGCTGGGCGTGGCCTACATCACCAGCATCGTGGCCTCGCTGTTCGTTTCGCTCACCGTGACGCCGGTGCTCTGCTACTACCTGCTGCCCAAGATGAAGCAGATGGACCACGCCGAAACCGACGGCGGGCTGGTGCGCTGGCTCAAGAAAAAGGATACCCGGCTGCTGGGCTGGGGCCTGGCTCATCCTAAAACGGTGCTGGGAGTTACCGGCGCGCTGTTGGTTGGGGCCCTCGCCTTTATTCCCTTCTTCGGCACCGAGTTTCTGCCGCCCTTCAACGAAGGCTCCCTGACGGTGAATTTCTCGGCCCCGGCCGGCACCTCGCTCACCGAGAGCAACCGCCTGGGCACGCTGGGCGAGCAGCAGATGCTCAAGATTCCGGAAGTGGCCTTTACGGCCCGCCGCACCGGCCGCGCCGAGCTTGATGAGCACGCCGAAGCGGTGAACAACTCGGAAATCGAGGTGGCCTTCAAGACCGAAGCCGAGCTGGAAAAAGAGGGCAAAACCATGCGTAGCCGCGACGAGATTCTGGCCGACATGCGCGAAAAGCTCAGCCTGATAACGGGCGTGAACGTGAACATCGGTCAGCCCATTTCCCACCGCCTCGACCACCTGTTGAGCGGGGTACGGGCCCAGGTGGCCATTAAGGTATTCGGCAACGACTTGCTGGAGCTGCGCCGCTACGCCAACGAGGTGCGGGCCGCCGCCAGCACCGTGCCCGGCGTGGTAGACCTGCAGGTGGAAAAGCAGGTGCAGATTCCGCAGCTGCTGATTCGGCCCAAGGACGACGCCCTGCGCGCCTACGGCATGGGCCGCGGCGAGCTGGTGCGCGACCTGGAAACGCTGTTTCAGGGCACCGTGGTCTCGCAGATGGTCGACGGCCAGAAGCGCTTTGATTTGGTGGTGAAGCTGCCCGAAGCCCAGCGCAACGACATGGCCGCCATCAGCCAGACCCGCATCGAAACCCCCAGCGGCGCGCTGATACCCGTGAGCCAGGTGGCGGAGGTGATTTTTGAGCCGGGGCCCAACACCATCAACCACGAAAACACCCAGCGCCGCATCACCATCTCACTCAACGTGGCCGAGCGCGACCTGGGCTCCACCGTCAAAGAAATTCAGGCTAAAGTGAATCAGCAGGTGAAGCTGCCGCCGGGCTACTACCTCACCTACGGCGGGCAGTTCGAGAGCCAGCAATCGGCCTCGCAGAAGATTCTGTGGCTGAGCTTGTTTTCGCTGGCCGGCATCTTTCTGGTGCTGTTCTCGCACTTCAAGTCCAGCTACATGGTGGGGCAGATTATGCTCAACATCCCGCTGGCCCTCATCGGCTCGGTGGTGGCCGTGCTGCTCACGGGCGGCACGTTCAGCATTGCCTCGCTGGTGGGCTTTATCACGCTCACCGGCATTGCCTCGCGCAACGGCATCATGATGATTTCGCACTACATCCACCTCGTGGAGCACGAGGGCGAGAAGTTCGGCATGCCCATGATTATCCGCGGCTCGCTGGAACGGCTCGTGCCGGTGCTGATGACGGCCCTGGTGGCCGCGCTGGCTCTGGTGCCGCTCACGCTGGCCAAGGACGCGCCGGGCAAGGAAATCCTCTATCCCGTCGCCACTGTGATTCTGGGCGGCCTACTCTCCTCCACTTTTCTCGACATCATCGTGACGCCGGTGGTTTTCTGGCTGGTAGGCGAAAAAGCGTTGGCCCAGTACTTCGCCTCCCACCAGGAAGTGAGCCTCGACGCGCACCCGCAGGAGCTGGACGCGCCGCCCTTCACGCCCCCGGCCGACCAGAATACCATTCAGCCAGTTGCCTAACGTCTTAGTTCGTGTCGTTTCCCTTTAAACATTCGCCCATCGAAGCCGGCTGCACACTGTACGTCAAGCATATGGTGTGCGCGCGCGGTAATCGAGTGGTATGGCGGGAATTGGAAAAGCTAGGCCTGACGGTACATGATGTGCGCCTGGGAGCCGTCACGGTGGCCCAGCCGGCCACGGAGCTGGATTGGGGCCGCATCCGCGAAGCGCTGGCTAGAGCGGGATTCGATTTGCTGGAAGACCCGCAGTATGTGCTGGCGGCGCAAGTAAGGCAGACGGTGGCCAAGCTGCTACGTGGCCCCAACCCGATAGAGCACCGCGACTTTGTTCCGGCCCTGGCGCAGGTCGTGGGCCTGAGTGTCCGCCAGCTGCACCGCCTGTTTACCCAACTGCCCGACCACGAGCGCCTGCCCGGCTACGTTACCCGGCAGCGGCTGCGCTACGCCCAGGAGCTGCTGGCGGCGGCGGCTAGCCCTGGTATCGGCCAGGTTGCCCGGCAGCTGGGCTACCGCAGTCTGGCGCACTTCTCGGGGCAGTTTCGACGATTTATGCACTGCGCACCCTCTGTTTATCGCCAGCAGCTCCACGCCGTGGAAGAGGCGGCGACCAGTAAAGCAGCAACACCAAATGATGCAAGCTGAAGGGTAGCCAGCGCAAAACCAGCCGCGTAGCACAGAGTATACCATGGAAGATTCCACTAACCCTTTTAAGCCGTTTCCTATGCATAACAAGAACCAATCCCTGCTCGATGCCCTGAATGCTTGTGTCGCTTCTTGCGAGCACTGCGCCACCGCCTGCCTGCAGGAAGATGACATTAAGATGATGGTGCGCTGTATTCAGCTCGACCGTGACTGCGCCGACATCTGCGCCCTGACGGCCCGCTACGTGGCCCGCGGCTCGGACCATGCCAAGCATCTGCTGAGCCTATGCGCCGACATCTGCAAAGCCTGCGGCGACGAGTGCGCTAAGCACACGCACATGCAGCACTGCCAGGAGTGCGCCGACGCCTGCCGCCGCTGCGAAGAAGCCTGCCGGGCAGGTATGGCTGCTTAACCGCGGGGCCTCCTTCGTTCTCAGCAAAGCCCGGTCGTTTAGCGACCGGGCTTTGTCGTTTCTACGCTGCACAATTCTTTGCCGGCCATGAATGACGAAAATCGTGCGTCTGCCTGCTGCTTATCATGGTAGCGCCCCCGGAAACGCCGGAAATTAGGATAGTGAAAACCAACGGCGTTTCTGGCCCATCATTTCCACTGCCGGCGTTAACCCTTTTACTGGACGACATATGGCTGCTACTGAGAACACCCTGCTGCACTTTACGCTCCGCATCTGGCGGCAGAAAAACCGGCAGGCCCAGGGGGCGATGATGGAGTATGTAGTTGAGGGTATTTCTGCCGAAATGTCGTTTCTGGAAATGCTCGATGTACTCAATGAAGACCTGCTGCACGCCGGCCACGACCCGGTGGCTTTTGACTACGACTGCCGGGAAGGCATCTGCGGCTCGTGCTCCCTGTTTATTAACGGACGCGCCCATGGCCCGCAATTTAACACGGCCAGCTGCCAGCTGTACATGCGCACGTTCACCGACGGCTCCACCATCACCATTGAGCCCTGGCGGGCCCGGGCCTTCCCCCTCAACAAAGACCTGAGCTGCGACCGGTCGGCGTTCGACCGCATCATGCAGGCCGGCGGCTACGTGAGCGTGAATACGGGCGGCGCGCCCGACGGCAACGAAATCCTGATTTCGAAGGCCATTGCTGAGCGGGCGTTTGAGTCGGCGACGTGCATTGGGTGCGGGGCCTGCGTGGCGGCTTGCAAGAATTCGTCGGCCGTACTTTTTGTGGGGGCTAAAGTGAGTGAGCTGGCGCTGTTGCCCCAGGGCCAGCCCGAACGCCAGAGCCGCGTGGAGAACATGGTGGCTCAAATGAACCGGGAGGGGTTCGGCTCCTGCTCCAATATTGGCTCGTGCGCGGCCGAATGCCCGGCGGGCATCACGCTGGCCGACATTGCCACCCTCAACCACGAGTACCTAATGGCCAAGGCCACGTCCGAAATGCTGGCTTAACGGTGGTGGCCAGCCGGCTACTGCCCGATTTTACCCTTACCACCCAATGCAAATGATACCCATGACCACTGTTTCCGAGGTGCTGAACCATCTGAATCGAGAAGGCTATACCGTCGACTTCAACCTCCACGCCAACTGCCTGGTCTGCCACGGCAATGCCCTGCAGATTTCTCCGAACGATTTCCTGGTCGATAAGCACTACCGCTTCGAAGGCATGTCGGACCCCGGCGACGAGGCGGTGGTGTACGCCATTTCCTCGGTCCGGCACGGCGTGAAAGGCACGCTGGTGGACGGTTACGGCATTTCAAGCGAGGCCCTGAGTTCGGAGATGGTTCAGGCCCTGCGAGAAAACCCCGCCTTCTCCGCCTCGCACGATGAAACGGTGGCCCCAGCCTAAAAATCAAGGGCAATCCTTTCCAGCCGAAGCCCACTCGGTTGGTAGTTGGGCTTTGCCGTTTTGGCCTCCTCCTTTCCTGCTGCTTCCTTGATACTGCCGAAACTGGACGATTCGGCCAGTGATAACACTTTGTTTATCAACGATTTTCTCACCAACACTACTTCCCCCTTCCCCATGAAAAACGCACTGAAACCATTGCCCGCGCTGCTACTGCTGCTCAGTGGCGCTTGCCTGCAAGCCCAGGCCCAGACCACCCCCGCCACCAAGCCGATGAGCGGCCAGATGTCCAAAGACCAGATGGCCAAGGACGGTTGCACGATGAAAGACGGCAAAATGATGACGATGATGGATGGCAAAATGATGCCCATGACCAAAGACATGACCATGAGCGACGGTAGCGTCTGCAAAACCGATGGTACCTGCACCATGAAAGACGGCACCACCATGACGATGAAGGACGGCCAGTGCATGATGATGGACGGCAAGATGACCACGATGGAAGAGATGCACAAAAATGGTAAAATGAAGCGGGGCGCCAAGATGGGCAACATGAAAATGTAGCTGCCGCATCTACCCTGAAAAGGGGCGCGCTGGTGGCGGCGCGGCCCTTTTGCATTTAGCTGTCTTGCCAGCCTCCTGGTCGCAGAATCATGCAAGCTCTAAGCTTAATCCTGCACCCTTACCACGGCACTGGCCGCGTACCTTGTTTGTTATAAACCCGTAGCCTGACGTGCTCAGCTACCCTAGCTTTTACTTACCATGCAAACCCTGAAATTCAAAACTAATATCAATTGTGGCGGCTGCATTAAGTCGGTAACGCCCACGCTGAACCAGGAAGCCGGAGCCGGCAATTGGCAAGTGGATACGGCCAACCCCGACAAGCTACTCACGGTCAGTTCCGACAAACTAACGGCCGAGCAGGTAGTGCGGGCCGTGGAGGATGCCGGATTCAAGATTCAGACGGTATAAGCGGTGAACTCGCAGAACGAAAAAGGCCCGGCAAGACCGGGCTTTTTTGTTTTCAGACGCTGGCATTCAGGCGACCTAGCTGGGTTAAAAGGCGCTCGAAATTATGCAACAGTCCGTGGAAACAGCAACCAAACGGCCCCCACGCTACGGTCGTAAACCAAGCGCTTTCCAACTAGCCGCCCTCTTGAATTCAATTCTGGCAGGCCAATTACCCAACGGGTATCTTAACAACATCGACATGAAATTTAATCTGCTACTCCTTCTTCCACTGCTGACGCTGCTGCTGGCTGGCCCGCCGGCCCGGGCCCAGACGGACACGACCGTGTACACCCTGACCATGCGCCAGGAGGCGGTGAACAAGGCCGGTAAGCTGGTGCCAGCCATGACGGTGAACGGCGGTATTCCCAGCCCTACCATTCGGTTCAAGGAGGGTGGCTACGCCGTTATCTACGTCAAGAACGAGATGGACGTGGAAACGTCGGTGCACTGGCACGGGCTGTTGGTGCCCAATTTCTACGACGGCGTGCCTTACCTCAACACGCCCCCCATCCAGCCGGGCCAGACGCTGAAATACGAGTTTCCGCTCAAGCAAGCCGGCACCTACTGGTACCACTCGCACACTATGCTGCAGGAGCAGAGTGGCGTGTACGGCTCCATTGTGATTGAGCCCAAGCAGGAGCGCCTGACCTACGATAAGGACCTGGTGCTGGTGCTCTCGGACTGGACCAATCAGAAGCCTAAAAACGTGTTGCGCTTCCTGAAGCGGGGCACCGAGTGGTACAACATCCGCAAGGGCACGGCCACGCCGCTCAACCGCGTAATTGCCTGCGGGGCCCTGGGGGCCCAGCTCAACTTCTGGAAGCAGCGCATGGAAGGCTTCGATATTGCCGACGTGTACTACGATGCGTTCCTGGTGAACGGCCAGCCGGTGCAGCACTACCCCGAGTTCAAGCCCGGCGAGCGGGTGCGGCTGCGCATTATCAACGGTTCGGCCTCGACTCAGTTCTGGATGACATTTGGGGGCGAGGACCCGCTGCTGGTGGCCGCCGACGGCCAGGACGTGGTGCCAGTGAAGCACAACAAAACCTTTATCGCGGTGGCCGAAACCTACGATTTCCTGGTTACCGTGCCGGCCAATGGTCAGCTGGAGCTCCGGGCCATGGCTCAGGACGGCTCCGGCACTACCTCGGCTTACATTGGTGCGGGCCCGGTGCTGGCCTCCCCGGTGCTGGCCAAACCCGACAAAATCGGGCTCATGCAGCAGATGGCTAAAATGAAGATGCGCATGGGCGCGCCGGCCCTTAAGTTCCGGCCTAACCACGTCGACCCCCAGCAGATGAAGGAGAACTGGGGGATGCAGATGGATATGAAGGGGAAAAGCGGAAAGATGGGTGGTATGGATATGGGCAGCAACAAGATGGGCGCTGACAAGCCGATGGCTGGCATGGACATGGGCAGCGGCGACAAGATGGACGGCATGAAGATGAACGACCAGCCCGCGCAACCCAAGCCCGCTATGGCCGGCATGCCAATGAAGGATACCCAGAAGATGGAGGGCATGAACATGCCCGCCGACACGGCCCACGCCGGGCACCAGATGCCGATGAGCGGCATGAAAAAGGGTGCCGACAAGCCGATGGCTGGCATGGACATGGGCGGCGGTCAGAAAAAGGGAGGCATGAGCGGCATGGCTATGGGCGGTATGGACATGTTCTCGGAGTACGGCTACGACTACCTGCGCGCCCCGCAGAAAACGGCCTACGCCGACAGTCTGCCCGTGCGTGAAATCCTGCTCAACCTCACCGGCAACATGCAGCGCTACATCTGGAGCATGAACGGCGTGCCGTTGTCGTCGGCCGATAAAATCCCGATTCGGGACCACCAGGTTACGCGCATCACCTACAACAACCTGACGATGATGCACCACCCCATGCACCTGCACGGGCACTTTTTTCGGGTCATCAACGAAAACGGCGAGTACTCACCCCTCAAGCACACGGTGAATGTGCCGCCCATGAAGCAGGTCACAATTGAGGTGCTCGGCGATACGTATGGAGACTGGTTTCTGCACTGCCACATCCTCTACCACCTCACTGGCGGCATGGCCCGCATCGTGAGCTACGACACGCCCCGCGACCCGCGCCTGAAGGGCTCCCCGGTGAGCAAGCTGCTACGCGAAACCAACCGCTACTACACCTGGGGCCGGCTTGATGTGGCCTCGCACATGAGCAGCCTGAACCTGATGTCGTCGGATATCCGCAACCAGTTCAACCTGAGCGTGGAGTACGGCTGGAACCGCAATATGGAAACGGAGGCCACCTACGAGCGTTACCTCTACGATTACCTGCGCGTGTTCGGGGGCGTGAACGTGGAAAACACCCGTCGCCGGGCCGCCCCGGCTCCCACCGAGCAGGGCCCGGGCCGGATGATGACCGAGACTTCCACCACGGCCGTGGCCGGCCTGCGTTTTCTCACGCCCTACCTGTTCAGCCTCGACGCCCGCATCGATAATAAGTTGCGCCCCCGCCTGAGCCTAGGCCGCGAAATCATGGTTTTCCCCCGCCTGCTGGCGTTCGGCTACTATGAGTTTCAGGCCGACTTCGGCTGGGTGAACAAGCTGGAAAACAACCGGAGCTTCACGAAGGAAGTGGTTTGGAACACCGGGTTGGAGTACATGCTTTCCCGCAATTTCTCGCTCATGGGCAGCTACGACAACCGCTTCGGCGGCGGCGGCGGCCTGAGCGTCCGGTTTTAATTCTGGCCCGGCGGTTTTGCCGCCTGCTTGATAAATGACTCATAATTAGCGTCTTTCATTGTTTGTTTGCTCACATGACTATTACCCGTCAAACTTTGCTGCTGTGGTGGGGCCTCACTGTTACGGTGTCCTACCTGATAACCGAGTACATCGGCCGCACGATGGAAGAAGGTCACAGTGCCGTACTCTGGACCTGGATACTGGCTATGCTGATTCCGGTAGGCATGACGCTACTGCTCGACAAGCGCAATGCCTTGGTGTGGGTGTGGGCCGGGGCCACGGTGCTGGCCACGGCCGAGAACTACTGGGCGCACGCGGCCGAGGCCAAATCCATTATGCCTTTCAGCTTCCATACGCTCTGGTTTCTGTTCGGGGCCCTGGGCTTCGCCTACACTGCCACGGCTGCAGAGGGCACCCGCCGCAAACAGCTCTACGGCCTGGCCGCCCTGCTCAATTTGGTGGGGGCCGTGGCCCTGTTCTTCAACCACGAGCTGCTCGAAGGCTACCAGTATATCATCCTGGCCGTAATCCAGGGTTTGCCCATGCTGCTCGATGTGCCCCTGCGTCGGCAGCAACATCAGGCGAAGCCGGCTTAGCACGGCCCTTCACTGCTTCGCCTCCGGGCGGAGCAATACCTGCTCCGAGGCAAACCGTCGGTGCATTCATACATTCAGCACAACCGCCTGTTTTCGAGCAGTAACTCCAACAGCTGGCGGTTAAGCACTCACTTCTTTTTTTCTTCCTAATCCCGCCCTCTATATGGAGCACAAAACCCCCTATTCCCGCTTTTTTCTGATGCTGGGCGCCTCGCTGGTAGCCATGTATGTGGTGATGTACCTGAACGTGTACGAGTGGGACCACGTGTATTTCAGCCTCACCCGCCTGTACATGGCCCTGCTGATGCTGGTGCCGATGACCCTGGTTATGATGGGCTTCATGTGGAAAATGTACCCCAACAAGCAGCGCAATGCCCTGATTATGGGCGGCAGCCTGGTGGCGTTCGTTATCGTCACGTTTATGGTGCGCTCCCAGACCTTCGTGGGCGACACGCTGTGGATGAAGGCCATGATTCCGCATCACTCCATTGCCATCATGGTCAGCAAGCGGGCCGATATCCGGGACCCGGAGGTACGGAAGCTGGCCGATGAGATTATCGAGGCCCAGGAGCGCGAAATCAAGCAGATGAAGGAGATGATCGGCCGGTTGGAGCGCGAGCGGGCGGCCCGATAGCTGGCCCGCCTGTGCCAGTCAGGGAACGTTGGACAACAGGGCGGTACGCTGCTATTTTCTGTAGTGGGGGTAGCACAATAGTAGGAACAGAAATTCCCGGTAAGCATGGAATTGCTTTGAGGTATGCGGACCCTGATGCCCTGGACGGGCTTCCGGCTCGCCTTAGGCTCAACAGAACCCACTAGAGTTGCGTACCTTTATCCCAATGCGCCTGCTCACGTTGCTGTTCTCATTTTATATCACCTGCCTGTCCTGCCTGCCGTGCATGGACGAGGCTGTGGGGTGCGTGGAACAGGTGGGGCAGACAACCGTAGCGGCGCATTCCGACCTGGACGGGGCCAGCCGCGCCGACTGGTGCTCCCCATTATGCCAGTGTCACTGCTGCGCTGGCGTTGTAGCCCCGGCTGCCCCCGCCCCGTTGTGGACCGCCGCCCCGGCCCCGGCCTGGAACGTAGGCCCGCATCGGGCCCGGCTGGTGAAACAAGCGCCGACCCGGATGCCGGGCGGCGTGTGGCAGCCACCCTGGGTTTAACCCTTTCTTTTTTTCCTGCTGACCCCACTGGGCCGCCGGACGCTTTATGCTGTCCGGCTGGTCAGGCTTAGCGCGTATTCGTGCTGGGTCGGGTCATGTCGCCGCCGCTCCCGCCCGTTGGGCCGGGGCCGCCGCGCCGCAGGGTTTCACTGAAAGCGTTAGACCTAACCCCCCAGCAACGGATGTTCGACCGGCTGATTCATTTTTCCATTCACAACAAACTTATTATCGGGATTTTGACCCTGGCCCTGATGGCCTGGGGCAGCTACTCGCTCTACCGTCTGCCCATCGACGCGGTGCCCGATATCACCAACAACCAGATTGTCGTGTACACGGTGGCCCCTTCGCTGGCGGCCGGCGACATCGAGCGGCTGGTTTCTTTTCCCATCGAGCAGAGCGTGGCTACGATTCCAGGCGAGCTGGAAGTGCGCTCGTTTTCCCGCTTCGGACTCTCGGTCGTTACTATCATCTTCGAGGATGGTATTGATATCTACTGGGCCCGCCAGCAGATTTCGGAGCGCCTACGCGAGGCCGAGAGCCAGATTCCGGCCGGCGTGGGCCGGCCCGAAATGGCCCCGGTTTCGACCGGGCTGGGCGAAGTCTACCAGTACCTGGTGCGGGCCAAGCCCGGCTACGAGAGCCAGTACGATGCCCGCCAGCTGCGCACGATTCAGGACTGGATTGTGCGCCGGCAGCTGCTGGGTACGCCCGGCGTGGCCGACGTGAGCTCCTTCGGGGGGCTGCTCAAGCAGTACGAAGTATCACTTACCCCGGAACGGCTGCGCTCGTTGAACATCACCATTGAGGAGGTGTATCAGGCCGTTTCGCGCAACAACCAGAACACGGGCGGGGCCTACCTCGACCGCAACCCCACGGCCTACTTTATTCGCACCGAGGGGCTGGTGACTAGCCCGGAGGACATCGGCAATATCGTGGTGAAGAACACGGCGGCCGGGCTGCCCATCCTGGTGCGCGACGTGGCCAGCATCCGCCTGGGTTCGGCCGTGCGCTACGGGGCCATGACCCGCAACGGCGAGGGCGAGGTGACGGGTGGTATCGTGCTCATGCTCACGGGCGCCAATGCCAACGAGGTTATCAAGGCCGTGAAACAGCGCATGGAAACCGTGCGCAAAAGCCTGCCCGAGGGCGTAACCGTGGACGTGTACCTGGACCGCTCCGATTTGGTGGGCCGGGCCATGAGTACCGTCACTAAAAACCTGATTGAGGGGGCGTTAATTGTAATTTTCGTGCTCATCCTGTTTCTAGGTAACTGGCGGGCGGGCCTGGTGGTGGCCTCGGTGATTCCGCTGGCCATGCTGTTTGCCATTGCCATGATGCGACTGTTTGGCGTATCGGGCAACCTGATGAGCCTGGGCGCCATTGACTTCGGGCTGATTGTGGACGGGGCCGTCATTATCGTGGAGGCCATCGTGCACCGGCTGCACGGCGGCGGGCTCCGGGTGCCCGGCAACCGCCTGAGCGCCGGCCAGATGAACGCCGAAACCTACCAGGCAGCCAGCAAAATCCGGAATTCGGCCGCCTTTGGCGAAATCATCATCCTCATTGTGTACCTGCCGCTGCTGGCGCTGGGGGGCATTGAGGGCAAGATGTTCCGGCCAATGGCCGAGACCGTCATGTTCGCCATCCTGGGCGCTTTTATTCTGAGCCTGACCTACGTGCCCATGATGTCGGCGCTGGCCCTGAGTCGCAATACGCAACACAAGCCGAACTTCTCCGACAAAATGATGCGCTGGCTGGAGGCCCGCTACCAGCCCGTAATCAGCTGGGCCCTGCGGAGCAAAACGGTGGTCCTGAGCACGGCCGGAGCCCTGCTGGTTGGCACTATTCTATTGTTTCGCACGCTGGGCGGCGAGTTTATTCCCCAGTTGTCAGAGGGCGACTTCGCCATCGAAATGCGGGTGCTCACGGGCTCGTCGCTGAGCTATACCATTGAAAAGGCCACTCAGGTCGGGGGTATTTTGAAGGAGCAGTTTCCGGAGGTGAAGGAAGTGGTGGCCAAGATTGGGGCCGCCGAGATTCCCACCGACCCCATGCCGGTGGAAGCGGCCGACGTCATCGTGACGCTGAAGGACCGCCAGGAGTGGACTTCGGCCAAAACCCAACCGGAGCTGGCCGAAAAGATGGCCCAGGCCCTGAGCGTGATTCCGGGCGTAACCTTTGGCTTTCAACAACCTATCCAGATGCGCTTCAACGAGCTGATTTCCGGGGCTAAGCAGGATGTGGTGCTGAAGATTTACGGCGAGGACCTCACCCAGCTCGGCGACTACGCCGCCCGCACGGCCGCGCTCGTGCGGCAGGTGCCGGGGGCCGAGGACGTGTACGTGGAGCAGGTAACGGGCCTGCCCCAGATTGTGGTGCAGTTCGACCGCGGCAAGCTGGCCCAGTTCGGCCTGAACGTGGAGGACGTGAACCGCACGGTGCAGACGGCTTTTGCCGGGCAGGTGGCCGGGCAGGTCTTCGAGCAGGAGCGCCGCTTCGACCTGGTGCTGCGCCTGCCCCCCGACCTGCGCCAGGACATCAACAGCGTCCGTCAGCTGTTCGTGGCCACCCCAAGGGGCGAGCAGATTCCGCTGGAGCAGGTGGCCGACGTGGCCCTGCGCGAAGGGCCCAACCAGATTCAGCGCGACGACGCCAAGCGCCGCATTACCGTGGCCTTTAACGTGCGGGGCCGCGACGTGGAAAGCGTGGTAGAAGAGTTGCAGGCCAAGGTTGACCAGCAGCTGAAGCTGGCCCCCGGCTACTACGTGGCCTACGGCGGGCAGTTTGAGAACCTGCGCCAGGCCTCGCAACGGCTGGGCATTGCCGTGCCGGTGGCTTTGCTGCTGATTTTTGCTTTGCTGTATTTCACCTTCCGCTCCGTGCTCCAGGCCACCATCATTTTCACGGCTATTCCGTTGTCGGCCATTGGCGGGGTGCTCTCGCTGTGGCTGCGCGACATGCCTTTCAGCATCTCGGCCGGGGTGGGCTTTATTGCCCTGTTCGGCGTCGCGGTGCTCAATGGAGTAGTCTTGATTGGCTACTTCAACCAGTTGAAGCAGGAAGGCGTGGCCGACCTCACCGAGCGCATTATGCAAGGCACTGCTACCCGTCTGCGCCCGGTGCTGATGACGGCCGCCGTGGCCTCGCTGGGCTTTTTGCCGATGGCGCTGGCCACCTCGGCCGGGGCCGAAGTGCAGCGTCCGCTGGCGACGGTGGTGATTGGCGGGCTGGTAACGGCCACGCTGCTCACGCTGCTGGTGCTGCCCGTGCTGTACGCGCTGGTGGAAAGCCGCCGACGGGCCGCCACCCCGGCTACCCCGGCGGATGAGCCCGGCCAAGGGCTGTCGGGAACTGCTCCGGCGGCTCCGCTGCTGGCGGGAGTCGTGTTGCTGCTACTGTTGGCCGTCCCGCTTACCGGTCGGGCGCAACAAGCCCAGCTGTCAGTGGGCGGCGCGCCGTTTACGGCCCAGCAAGCCGTGGCCCAGGCGCTGCAAACCAACGGCACCGTGCAAGGAGCCCAGCGGGCGCTGGAAGCCCAGCAGGCCCTACGGCGCACGGCTACCGACCTGGGGCGCACGACCATCGGCGTTACCTACGGGCAGTATAATACCTACCGCAAGGACAACCAGTTTAACCTTAGTCAGACCTTCGCGCTGCCGGGCGTGTACCGCCGCCAGGCCCAGCTGCTCGATGCCCAGACCGGCGGCCAGCAGCTCCAGCTGGCCCAAGCGCAGGCGGAATTGCGCCGGCAGGTGCGCCTCAACTACGAGCAGGCCGTGTATGCCCGCCACCGCCTGCGCATCCTTCAGGGCCAGGACAGCCTCTACACGGAGTTTTTGCGCTACGCCCAGCTCCGGTTTAAAACCGGCGAAACGGCCCGGCTCGAACCGGCCACGGCCCTGGTGCGGCAGGGCGAAACCCAGGCGCTGATTCGGCAGGCGCGGACGGGCTACCAAGTGGCCCAGCGCCAGTTGCAGGCCCTGCTCCAGCAAGCCCAGGCCGTAGCCGTGGCCGACAGCCTGCTGCGCCCCCTTGAACCGGTGGTGCTACCGGCCTTGGGTGACACCACTCGCCTGGCGCAAAACCCGGAGGCGCAGGTGCTGCGCCAGCTAATTGCCCAGCGGCAGGCGGCCATCCGCGCCGAGCAGGCCCAGGGCCTGCCCAACATTACGCTGGGTTATTTCAACCAGTCGCTCATCGGCCCGCAGACCATTGGCGGCATTGGCGGGGCCGAACGCTACTACGCGGCCGGCCAGCGGTTCCAGGGGGTGCAGGGCTCGGTGGGCATTCCCCTTTTGCGGGGTCCGCAAAAGGGCCGGGTGCAGGCCGCCCGGCTCCAGGCGCAGGTGGCGACGGTGGCCTACCGCCGCCAGCTGGCCGAGCTGGCCGGCCGGCAGGACGAGCTGATTGCCCGGCACGCCGAGCAGCAGCAGCGCCTGAGCTTCTACCAGCAAACGGCCTTGCCGCAGGCCACCATCATCGTCCGGCTTAGCACGCTCGCTTTCAAAGCCGGCGAAACCGGCTACAGCGAGTACCTGCTCAACCTGGATAGGGCCCTGAGCCTGCGCACGGCCTATCTGGAGGTGCTGCTGGAACACAACCAAACCGTTATCGAATTGGACTACCTGCTCGGCGGACCGGCCCAATAAATTTCTCTTTCTCTTTGACTTCTTCTCATGCATAAGATAGCAATGCTGCTGCTGCTGGCCCTGGCCGGGTGCGGCAACGATACGCCCGAAAACACCTCTGACGCCACTACGCCACCCGGAACTCCGGCGGGCACCCAGGCGGCCACGCCCGCGGCGGACGAGGATAAAGCACCGACCGACGTGACGCTTTCCCCCGCCGAGCAGCGCGCGGGCGGTATCCGGCTGGGCCAAGTGCAGGACCAGGTGCTGAGCGGCGGGCTGAAAGTGAACGGCACGCTCGACGCGCCGCCCGAAAACCAGGTGGCCGTCAGTGCCCTGCTCGGGGGCATCGTGGAGCGAACCACCCTGCTACAGGGCTCGCGCGTGCGGGCCGGCCAGGTGCTGGCCACCATCCGCAACCCCGAATTCCTGACCCTGCAGCAGAACTATATGGAAACCCGGAGTCAGCTTGAATTTGCCCGGGCCGAGTATGAGCGCCAAGCCGAGCTGTACCGGCAAGAAGTGGCTCCGCAGAAAAACTTCCAGCGGGCCCGCGCCGAGTACCGGGCCCTGCAGGCCCAGGCGGCGGGCCAGGTGGCGTACCTACGCCTGGCCGGACTGCCCGTGGGGGGTAAGCTTACGGCCTCGGCCCCGGTTACGGCCCCGCGCGCGGGCTACCTGAAAGCCGTTCGGGTAAGTGCCGGACAAAATGTAACCCCCACCGACGTGCTGTTTGAAATCGTGGACCCCGGCCACCTCGACGTGGTGCTGAACGTGTTTGAGAAAGACGTGCCGCTCCTGCGCCAGGGCCAGACCGTGCGCTACAGCCTCGCCAACGACTCGGCCGGGCAAAGCCACCAGGCCAGCATCTACCTCATTGGCCGGACGGTGGACCAGGACCGCACCGTGCGCGTGTATGCGCACCTGCGCCGGGAAGATGCCAGCCGCCTGCCCGGCACCTACGTGCGGGCCGTCATCGAAACCAACACGGCCACTGTACCCGCCCTGCCCGATAAAGCCCTGGTGCAGTTCGAAGGTCGCTCCTACATCTTTCTGGCCACCGGCCAGCCCGCCGGCCCGGACGGCAGCACCTACCGCATGACCCCGGTGGAAGCGGGGGTGAGCGAAAACGGCTATACCCAGGTCACCATGCCCGAGGGCCTGAACTCCGCCACGACCCGCGTGGTGGTGGAAGGGGCTTACTCGCTGCTGGCCAAGCTCAAAAACGCCGAAGAGGAAGAATAAGGCGCCACTTCAGCGGCTCATATCATCAGTTGTCTCCCTTTCTCCTACTCAACTTACTATGCCCGATTCATCTTCTGACAACCTCAACGAGGAGTTGAACACTGCCAAACAGGTAAACCCCGAAAACGTGGGGGCCCTTACCCGCGAGCAACTCACGCCCGAAGCCGCCACCGCCCCCCGCGGCCAGGACCACGCGCCTACCAATACGGCCGACCACGACGACCATGACGGGCACGACCACGGCCCGGCCGGTGCCCACCCCTACCTAGTGCCCAGCATCAGTCTGGCGCTGCTGCTAGCCGGCATTGCGCTGGATTACTTTGATGTTCCCTTTTTCGTAGGTGCCGTGCGACTCGTCTGGTACGGGGTAGCGTTCCTACTGGTGGGCTGGAAGGTGCTGAAAGCGGCCGTGCTCAGTATTCCCAGCGGCAACGTGTTCAACGAGTTTCTGCTCATGAGCATCGCCACGCTCGGCGCGTTTGCTATTGGCGAGTACCCCGAGGGCGTGGCCGTGATGCTGTTTTATACCGTGGGTGAGCTGTTTCAGGATGCGGCCGTGAACCGGGCCAAGCGTAGCATCCGGGCCCTGCTCGAAATTCAGGCCACCGAGGTGACAGTGGTGCGCGACGGCCGGCCGTTGGTACTGGACCCCAAACAGGTGCAGGTGGGCGACGTGATGGAGGTGCGCCCCGGCGAGAAAGTGGCCCTCGACGGCACACTCAACGGCGTGGCGGCCAGCTTCAATACGGCCGCCCTCACCGGCGAGTCGGCCCCCCAGACCAAGCAGCCCGGTGAGGCCGTGCTGGCCGGCATGCTAAACGAGGGGAGCCTCGTGCAAATCACTGTCACGGCGGCTTTTGCCGACACCAAGCTGAGTAAGATTCTGGCTATGGTGCAGGACGCGGTGGGGCGCAAGGCCAAAACCCAGCAGTTCATTACCAAGTTTGCCCGCATTTACACGCCCATCGTGGTGGCGCTGGCCGTGCTGCTGGTGCTGGTGCCGTTCTTTGTCGTAGATGATTACGTGTTCCGCGAGTGGCTGTACCGGGCGCTGGTATTCCTGGTGATTTCCTGCCCCTGTGCGCTGGTTATCAGTATTCCGCTGGGCTACTTCGGCGGCATTGGGGCGGCCTCCAAAAACGGCATCCTGTTCAAGGGCTCCAACTTTTTGGATGTGCTGCGCGACATTGATACCGTGGTGATGGACAAAACCGGCACGCTCACCGAGGGCGTGTTTGCCGTGCGCCAGGTGCAGCCCGCCGCCGGCACCGATGCGCCCGACTTGCTGCGGCTGGTAGGGGCGCTGGAAACCAAATCGACCCACCCCATTGCCAAAGCCGTGGTAAAATACGCGGCCGAAGCGGTGCACGGCGTACCGGTGGAAAGTGTATCGGAAATTGCCGGCCACGGCCTGCGCGGTCGGGTGGATGGGCGCGACGTGCTGGCCGGCAACACCAAGCTGCTGCGCAAGTTCGACGTGACGTATCCGCCGGAAGTGGATGAAGTCGTGGACAGCATCGTGGTGGTAGCCGTGGATGGAAAATACGCCGGCTACCTCACCGTGGCCGATGCCCCTAAAGCCGACGCCGCCCAGGCCGTGCGCGAGTTGCGGGCCGACGGTATCACCAAGCTGGTCATGCTCTCGGGCGACAAGGACAGCATCGTGCAGCGCGTAGCCGCTGAGCTGGGCATTACCGAAGCCCACGGCGGCCTGCTGCCCGAAGATAAGGCCCGCTACGTGCAGCAGTACCTGGATGCCGGCCGCAAGCTGGCCTTTGTGGGCGACGGCGTGAACGACGCCCCCGTGGTGGCCCTGGCCGACGTGGGCATTGCGATGGGCGGGCTGGGCTCCGACGCGACCATCGAAACCGCCGACGTGGTTATCCAGACCGACCACCCGAGCAAAATTGCCACCGCCCGCCGTATCGCCCGCGCTACCCACACGGTGGTGTGGCAGAATATCTGGCTGGCGTTCATCGTGAAAGGCGTGGTGCTGGCGCTGGGCGCGGGGGGGCTGGCCACCATGTGGGAGGCCGTGTTTGCCGACGTAGGCGTGGCCCTGCTTGCCATCCTGAACGCCGTGCGGATTCAGCGGATGAATTTCCGCTCATCCGCTGACTCACTGGTGGCAAAGCCAGCTAGCGAACTGAGCGACAAGCCTAACCATCCTAACAACCAAGCGACATGAGTGGCAACCACGGACTAAGCGGTAGCGCCGCCGGCCGCAACAAGCGGCAGCTCACCGTCGTCTTCTTCCTGACCCTGACTTACCTAGTGGCCGAGGTCGTGGGCGGATTCTGGACCGGCAGCCTGGCTTTGCTGGCCGACGCTGGCCACATGCTCACCGACGTGGCGGGCGTGGGGCTGGCGCTGCTGGCCATCCGCTTCGCCGAGAAGCCGGCTACGCCCCAGCGGACCTACGGCTACTACCGTTTCGAAATTCTGGCCGCTCTGACCAACGCGGTAGTACTGATTCTGATTTCGATTTACATTCTTTATGAAGCCTACTTCCGCTTCCGCAATCCGGTTCAGGTAGAAAGCACGGGCATGTTATGGATAGCGGGCATTGGTCTGGTCATTAATCTATATAGCATGTACCTGCTACGCGAGGGCAAGGAGGAGAGCCTGAACATGAAGGGCGCCTATTTTGAGGTGCTCAGCGATATGCTCACCTCCATCGGGGTCATTGCCGCCGGCATCATCATGCTCACTACGGGCTGGTATTACGCCGACCCGCTGCTCTCGGCCGGCATTGGGCTGTTCATTCTACCCCGCACCTGGACGCTGCTCAAGGAGGCTGTGAACATCTTATTGGAAGGGACCCCGGCCGATGTGAACCTGGAGGAACTGCGGCAGGGCCTACTGCAGGTGCCGGGCGTGGCAGCCGTCCACGACCTGCACGCCTGGGTGCTCACCTCCGGTGTTAACGCCCTCAGCGGCCACGTGGTGCTTGCCGACGGAGCCACCCACGACGACGTGCTCACCCGCGCCCACGCCTACGTCACCACCAAGCACGCCGTGCAGCACGCCACCATTCAGGTGGAGCGCGGCGACTTCACGAAGCACGAAACCCACCTATAAATTCTACAAGCCTTTTCCCAACTAAAATCTACCCCATGACTACCTACGACGTTATTATCATCGGCTCTGGCCCCGGCGGCTACATCGCGGCCGTACGCTGCGGCCAGTTGGGCCTGAAAACGGCCATCATCGAGAAGTACGACACGCTGGGCGGCACCTGCCTCAACGTGGGCTGCATCCCGAGCAAAGCCGTGCTCGAATCCACTGAGTACTACCACAAGGCGGCCCACCAGTTTGCCGAGCACGGCATCGACCTCGACAACCTGCGCGCCGATTTGCCCCGCCTGATGGACCGTAAGGACCGGGTGGTGCAAAAGGTGTGCGACGGGGTGGTACATCTGATGAAGAAAAACAAGGCCGATGTCATCCACGGCGTAGCAGCCTTCGTGGATGCTCACACGCTTACCGTCACGGCCGCTGACGGCAGCACCCAGCAGCTCACGGCCAAGAACATCATCATCGCCACCGGCTCCAAGCCCAGCACTTTGCCTTTCGTGACGCTCGACAAGGAGCGCATCATTACCAGCACCGAGGCGCTGACCCTGCGCACACTGCCCAAGCACCTGATTATCATCGGCGGGGGCGTCATCGGCTTGGAGCTGGGCTCGGTGTACGCCCGGCTGGGCAGCAAAGTGTCGGTGGTGGAATACACCGACGGCATCATCCCCACAATGGACCGCGCCCTGGGCAAAGAGCTGCTCAAGTCGCTGAAGAAAACCGGCCTGGAATTTTACCTGAGCCACAAAGTAACCGCCGTCACTCGCGTGGGCGATAAGGTGAGCCTGGTGGCCCAGGGCGGGCCATCGGCCGAGCTGCAGCTGGAGGGCGACTACTGCTTGGTATCGGTGGGCCGCCGTCCCTACACTGACGGGCTGAACCTGGCCGCGGCGGGCGTAGCCGTGGATGAGAAGGGCCGGGTGCAGGTTAATGAGGATTTGCAGACCACCGTGCCCGGCATCTGGGCCATCGGCGACGTGGTGCGCGGGGCCATGCTGGCCCATAAGGCTTCTGATGAGGGCGTGTACGTGGCCGAGCTGATTGCCGGCAAGTTTCCCGAAATCAATTATTTACTCATTCCTAACGTGGTGTACACCTGGCCCGAAGTGGCTGGCGTGGGTTATACCGAGGAGCAGCTAAAAGAACAAGGGCTGGCGTATAAAGTAGGGTCCTTCTCGTACTCGGCCTCGGGCCGGGCGGTGGCCGGCGGCGAAACGGAAGGCTTAGTAAAGGTGCTGACCCAGGCCGGGACCGATGAGATTTTAGGGGTGCATATGATTGGTCCCCGTATTGCCGATATTATCGCTGAGGCCGTGAGCATCATGCACTTCCGCGGGGCGGCTGAAGACGTGGGCCTGATGTCGCACGCCCACCCCACGTACGCCGAAGCCTTCAAGGAAGCCTGCCTCAATGCCGCTGGCATCGGGGCGCTGAACATGTAATTCCGACATCATGCCTTTTCTGCTCTCCGCTGCGCCCGCCGTTACGCCTTCCTGGTCCCAAGTACTACTCTACGCGCTGGTGCCCGCCGCCGTCATGGTCGTGGGAGCCGTAATTGCTGTTCTCCGCACGCCGGGCGCAGCCATCCGTAGCGCCATTCTGCATTTTGCCGCCGGGGTAGTTTTCTCCGTGGTCGCCGTCGAGTTGCTGCCCGATATTGTGGCCCGGCACCGGCCGCTGGAAGTAGGCCTGGGCTTCGCCATTGGGGTCGTGGTAATGCTGGCGTTGCGCTATTTCACCCGCAAGGCAGCTAAGCAGGAAGAAGCCGCTCCCACCCCGACCCGGCCTTCGGAAGGGCTGCCGTCCTCCGAAAATGAAGTCGATAAGGCGGTAGCGGTCAGTCCCGCAACGCTGCCGATGGGCTTACTTACTGGGGTAGGTATCGATATCCTTATCGATGGTCTGCTACTGGGCATTGGCTTTGCGGCTGGAGCCGAAGAAGGGCTGTTACTGGCCGTTGCGCTAACCATCGAAGTGCTGTCGTTAGGCTTGGCCACGGCCGTAGAACTGCGGCAGCAGGGCCAGGGTAAGGCCCGTTCCGTAGGCATTGTGGCAGCGTTGTCGGCGCTGCTGGTGGTTGGGGCCGGCGTTGGCATTGCCGTGCTGAAAGGAGCCTCTGATAACGTTATGGAGCTGGTGCTCTCCTTCGGGCTGGCGGCGCTGCTGTTCCTGGTAACGGAGGAGCTGCTGACCGAGGCCCACGAGGAGCCCGAGTCGCCCTGGCTGACGGCCATGTTCTTCGTGGGATTTCTCGTGTTTCTACTGCTGGGCATGGTTGCCTAGTAGCTATTTAGCAGTTCCTTATGCTCTTACGAAGGCTGCGCTCTGGTTCAACGCTGCCCTTCGCTTTTTTTCGAACCATTTATTTTTCACCTTTTCCCTTTACGACGATGGCCGACCATCACGAAGAACACCAGAAAATCATTGAGGCCCACCAGAAGGCCGCCCACTACTTCGAGCACGCGGTGCAAAACCACCGCGCCGCCGTGGAGCACCTGAAAAAAGGGGACCACGAGAAGGCCGCTCACCACGGCTACACCGCCTACGGCTTCGCCTCGCACGCCCAGAAGCACGCCGAGGAAGCCGCCCTGCAACACTCGCACGAGCACGGCGACCACGAGCCCCTGCACGCTCACGAGCAGGGTGGGGTCCAATAGCTTTCACTGAAGAAAGGCCCTTTTCCGGCTGGAAACGGGCCTTTTTATGGCAATTTGTTCCCCTTTTTAGTATGCCGGTCGAATTTCTCAGCGACGAGCAGGCGGCCCGCTACGGGCGCTTCCACACCGACCCGAGCCCGGAACAGTTGGCCCGCTTCTTTTATCTGAGCCCCGATGACTTGGTGTTCGTGGCCCGACGGCGGCGGCGGCCTTCATCAACGGACAAGCAGGAGTGCAAAGGGCATTCGCAAAACTACTGTTTCTCGGATGAGTTTGCCACCCGCCTTCTCCGCCCCGAGAAGGGCGTTTTGGCGGGTTATTTTCGGGAGGGTTTTTCGAACGCTTTTTTCAGTACCTACGCCGGGTGCTTTTCCGTACCAGTCCTCAGATTATTAGAGATGTCATAACTCTTAGCGGGAATTTCTGTTCCTACTATTGTGCTACCCCTAGTGTTGCGTAAAGCGCCCACTTGGAGCTTGACCCGAGTGGGCGCGTTTGTAGCGGCTGCCAAAGCTTCTGGTGTTGTTGCGAATTCTGTACGCCGGCCGCCGAATTGTATAAGCCCGGGACCGAGGTATTTACGTACCTTTATGATAATACCCATCCACTTCCTGCCCTTTTGAAACGCCTCGCCGGCCTCCTAATGCTTTTGCTGTATCTGTGTTCCAGCCCTGGGCTGGTGTACAGCCTGCACCTGTGCGGCGAGCTAGTGACGGATGTGCGGCTGAGTGGCGTTGGGGAGCCCGCCGGCTGCTGCGCTAAATCAGCCAGGCCGGTGAAGGGGATGAAGAAGGACTGCTGCCACGACCAGAAAGTGAGCAGCCCGCTCAAGGACGTGAAGCTGACCACTGCCCAGCTGAAACTGGTGGCCCCCGTGGCCCTGCCGACGCCACCCGCCGTGCGCTTCGTGCGCCACCTGGCCCTTACTTACCCGGCCGACGAGCCGGCCCCGCGCCCGCGCATCACTTCCGGGCCGCCCCCGCCCGCCTGCCCTGCCTACGTGCGCGGCCACGCCTTCCTGATTTAGCTTCCTGGCTTTCCCCACTGCCCCCGGCCCCAAGCCGTGGGCTTTAGCGCGTGTGTTTTTAAGCTGTTAGCTGACAGCCATTAGCTGTTAGCTCTCCGTTCAGAAAACGCCGCCAGCCAGGATTTCGACCCGTCCTGAATCCGGTCGAAAAAAAGCTAACAGCTAATAGCTAAAAG
This sequence comes from Hymenobacter sp. ISL-91, assembly GCF_018613725.1. Taxonomy (GTDB): domain Bacteria; phylum Bacteroidota; class Bacteroidia; order Cytophagales; family Hymenobacteraceae; genus Hymenobacter. The sequence continues at coordinate 24,083 of NZ_JAGGPS010000020.1, read as the reverse complement.
CTCAGGTAAAATGATTGAACGGCTTATTTCCCTTTCCCTGCGCAACCGCGGGCTGGTACTGCTGCTAGCCACCGGCCTGTTCATCTGGGGCGTGTTTTCGGTGCGGGCCAGCAAGATTGACGCCATCCCCGACCTGTCGGAAAACCAGGTAATCGTGTTTACCGAGTGGGCCGGGCGCGGGCCCCAGATTATCGAGGACCAGGTAACCTACCCGCTCGTAACCAACCTGCAGGGCCTGGCCCAGGTGCGGGCCGTGCGGGCCGCCTCCATGTTCGGCATGAGCTTCGTGTACGTCATTTTTGAGGACGATACCGACGTGTATTGGGCCCGCGAGCGGGTGCTGGAGCGCCTCAATTACGCCCAGCGCCTGCTGCCGGCCGGCCTCACGCCCACCCTCGGCCCCGACGGTACCGGCGTGGGCCACGTGCTCTGGTACGTGCTTAAGGCCCCCAAGCTCGACCTGGGCGAGCAGCGCGCGTTGCAGGACTGGTACGTGAAGTTCGGCCTGCAAACCGTGCCCGGCGTGAGCGAGGTGGCCAGCTTCGGCGGCTTCCAGCCCGAATACCAGGTGACGGTCGACCCCACCAAGCTTACCTACTACAACGTGAGCCTGCCCGAGGTGCTGGCGGCCGTGCGCAGCAACAACAACGAGGCCGGGGGCCGCAAGTTCGAGCAGGCGGGGGTAGGCTACATCATCAAAACCAGCGGCTACATCCAGGATGTGGCCACGCTCGAAAACGTGCCCGTGCGCACCCGCGCCGGCGGCGTGCCGCTCCGCCTGGCCGACCTAGGCACAGTGCAGATGACGGGCGAAAGCCGTTTGGGCATCTTCGACCATAACGGCCAGGGCGAGGCCGTGGGCGGCATCGTGGTGATGCGCTACGGCGAAAACGCCGACGAGGTCATCAAGCGGGTGAAAACCAAGATGCAGGACGTAGCCAAGGGCCTGCCCGCCGGCGTGTCGTTCGATATCGTCTACGACCGCAGCGGGCTGATTGAAGAGTCGGTGACCAACATTCAGCACACGCTGCTGGAGGAAATGGCCGTCGTGTCGGTGGTCGTGCTGCTGTTTTTGTTCCACTGGCGCAGCGCCCTGAGCATCCTGCTCCAGATTCCGATTACCATCGCCACGAGCTTCATCCTGCTCAACGCCTTCGACATCTCGTCCAACATCATGTCGCTCACCGGCATCGCGCTGGCCATCGGCGTCATCGTCGACAACGGCATCGTGATGACCGAAAACGCCTACCGCAGTCTGGCCCTGCACCAGGCCGCCGAAGAAGCGGGTACCCTACCTGACGACGGCCCGCCAGCCCCCAAAACCCCCACCACATGACCAACGAAGAGCGCCTCGCCATTATCGAGAAGTCCAGTAAGCAGGTGTCGCGGGGGATATTTTTCTCCACCATCATCATCGTTACCTCGTTTCTGCCGGTGTTTCTGCTCACCGGGCAGGAGGGCAAGCTGTTTCATCCGCTGGCCTACACCAAAACGTTTATTTTGATGATTGACGCCATTTTGGCCGTCACGCTGGGGCCGGTGCTGCTGTCCTTTTTCATGAAGGGCAAGTTCAAAACCGAGGAGCAGAACCCCATCAACCGGGGACTGGAGCGGGTGTACGCGCCCATGATTAACTGGTGCCTGACCTGGCGCAAAACCACCATCGGCATCAACCTGGCGCTGCTGCTCATCAGCATTCCGCTGTTGCGTAGCCTGGGCACCGAGTTCATGCCCCCGCTCGATGAGGGCTCGATTCTGTTCATGCCCATCACCCAGCCCGACGTGTCGAACACGGAGGTAAAGCGCATTCTGCAGGTCCAGGACCGCATTATTATGCAGGTGCCGGAGGTGAAAAGCGTGCTCGGTAAGGCCGGCCGGGCCAGCACGGCCACCGACAACTCCCCGCTGAGCATGATTGAAACCATCATCCAGCTCAAGCCCCGCAGCGAGTGGCGGGCGGGTATGACCAAAGCCAAGCTCATTGCCGAGCTCAACCAGAAACTGCAGATTCCGGGCGTGGTCAACGGCTGGACCCAGCCCATTATCAACCGCATCAACATGCTCGCCACCGGCATCCGCACCGACGTGGGCGTGAAGGTGTACGGCCAGCAGCTCGACACGATTTTCCAGGTGTCGCAGCGGGTGCGGGCGGCCCTAACCGGCGTGGCGGGCGTTGAGGATTTGTACGTGGACCCGATTACCGGCGGCAAGTACCTGCAGATTGACCTGAAGCGCGACCAGCTGGCCCGCTACGGCCTGAGCGTGGACCAAGTGAACGAGCTGGTGGAAACGGCCATCGGGGGCGCCCCGGTGGCCACCACCGTGGAGGGCCGCCGCCGCTTCGCCATTGCCGTGCGCCTGGCCGAGGACTACCGCAACAGCCTGGCCGCGCTGGGCCGCATTCCCATCCAGACCACCGACTATGGCCCGGTGCCGCTCTCGGCGGTGGCCGAGCTGCGCTTCGAGAACGGGCCGCCCATGATTAACTCCGAAAACGCCCAGCTCCGGGGGGCGGTGCTGTTTAACGTGCGGGGGCGCGATTTGGGCAGCACCGTGGAGGAGGCCATGCAGCGGGTGCAGGAGCGGGGCGGCCAGCTGCCGGCCGGCTACTACCTGGAGTGGAGCGGGCAGTACGAGAACCTCATCAGCTCGCAACGGACGCTGCTCTTCATTCTGCCCATCGTGCTGGTCGTGATTTTCGGCTGCCTGTACTTCGCCTTCCACTCGGTGCGCGAGGCGCTGCTGAGCCTAGTCACGATTCCGTTCGCGCTTATTGGCGGGGCCTACCTGGTATACTTCTACGGGGTGCATTTGTCGGTGGCGGTGGCCGTGGGCTTCATTGCTTTGTTTGGGCTGGCCGTCGAAACGGGCGTCATCATGGTAATTTACCTCAACGACGCCATGCAGCAGCTGGTGGCCCGCAAGGGCAACTCCCGCGAAACCATCACGAAGCAGGATTTGCGCGACGCCGTGTTCCACGGGGCCGCCAAGCGCCTGCGGCCCAAGCTGATGACCGTCTCGGTGGCTTTGTTCGGCCTCGTGCCGGTGCTCTGGGCCACGGGCACGGGCTCCGACGTGATGCTGCCCATCGTGCTGCCCATGATTGGCGGCGTGTTCACGTCCTCGACCCATATTCTGCTCGTCACGCCGCTTATCTTCCTGATGACCAAGGAGTACGAGTTGCGCAAATTCGGCAAGATTGACGTGCTGGAGGTGACGCATTAGTTCACCCCACCCCCGGCCCCTCCCCTCCGGGAGAGGGGGAACCAGCCGCCCATACTACTGATTATAACTACTGACCACAACTTGATTAGCCGAACCACAGCCCGAAAAACCACGTCGCCGTGGCTCCCCCTCTCCCCCTAGAGAGGGGGCCGGGGGGTGAGGCCACCATCAGCACGAAAATTATGAACCGCTACCTTCTCCTGCTACTTCTCCTCACCAGCGCCCCGCTGCACGCCCAGCAGCAGCTGCCGCTGGATTCGGTGCTGAGCGCCGTGCAGCGGGCCAACCCGGCTTTGCGCCAGTACGACTACCGGGCCCGCGCCAAAGCGGCGGCCGTGGCGGGGGCCACCAGTTGGGAAGCGCCCCGCATCAGCGCCGGCTACTTCATGAAGCCCTACAGCTCGCCCCGGACTGCCGAAATGGCCGGCGAGCGGGGCATGCGCATGGTGGGCGTGGAGCAGATGATTCCGAACCCGGCCCGGCAGCGGGCCAAGCGGGCCTACCTGAGCGGGCAGGCCGCCGTGGAGCAGGCCGACCAGGGGGCCTTGTTCAACACGTTGCGTAGCCAGGCCCGCGGGCTGTACTTCAACCAGGTGATTCTGGAAAAGAAACAGCGGGTGCTCAGCCGGAGCCAGCAGTTGCTGGAGTTCCTGCTCAAGATTGCCCAGGCCCGCTACCCGTATAACCAGAGTAGCCTGGCCGATATCTACCAGGTGCAGTCGCGGGTGGCCCTGCTGGGCAACGACCACGCCGAGCTGGCCGGCCAGCTGCGCCAGAACCGCATCGCCCTCAACACCCTGATGGCCCGCGACCCGGCCGCCGAATTCGCCGTCGATACGCTGCTACCCACCACTGCTGCCGCGTTGCTGCCCGCCGACACGGCCGCGCTGGCCGCCGCCCGTAGCGACGTACGCGGCCTGAATGAGCAGCTCAACGTGCTGCGCCTGGGCCGCGACGTGGAGGTCAACCGCCGCCGCCCCGAGTTTGCTATTCGCTACGACCACATGAACGGCATCGGCCCCCGGCCCAACCAGTTCACGCTAATGGGCATGGTTACGCTGCCCTTCGCGCCGTGGTCGGCCCGCGAGTACAAGGCCAGCACCGCCGCGCTGGGCCTGGAGGCCCAGGCCGTGCAGCAGCAGCGGGCCAGCCTGCTCAACGACGCCACCGGCCGGCTGCGCACGCTGCAGTCCAACCTGCAAACCCGGCAGCAGCAGGTGGCCAACTTCGAGAAGAGCATCCTGCCCGCCCTGCACAAAAGCTACCAGGTAACGCTGCTGGCCTACGAGCAGAACACGGCCCAGCTGCCGGCCGTGGTGGAGGCCCTCGACAGCTGGCTGCGCATGCGCCTCACTTACCTCGACACCCAGAATGAACTCCTCACCCTGCGCGTGCAATACGACCAGGAACTTGAGCAATAAGGGCATGGACAGACAACATCGACATCAGAAAACGAGGAACGCCCTGCTTCATCCGGCATCCGCTTTGCCTAAGCAGGCCCACGGCTTCGCCGGACTGCTGAAAAGCATTTGTGGGGGTTGGGGGGTGAGGGGCGCTGTGCTGCTCCTGCTGCTGGCCGGCTGCCAGGGCAAGGCCCACGGCCCCGAATCGACGGCCCCGGCCCAGCCGCTGGCTACCTCGGCGGCCCAGCAGTACACCTGCCCGATGCACCCGCAAATCATCCGCGCGGAGCCCGGCAGCTGCCCCATCTGCAACATGGATTTGGTGCCTAAGGTGATGAGCAACGTCGCCGCGGCAGCCGCCCCTGAAGTGGGCCTCGACAACGTACTGGCCGAGCCCAACGCGGCCGTGCTCAGCAGCATAGCCACCGTACGGCCGGCGCCCGTGGGGGCCGCTGCCGCCGCGGATGCTACCGGAGCCGGGATAATTGTCTCGGATACGTTGAGCCTGCCCGGCGTGGTGGCCTACGACCCGCGCCGGAGCCGGGTGGTGGCCGCCCGTTTCGGCGGGCGCATCGAGCGGCTGCTGGTGCGCTCCAACTACCAGCCTGTGCGCCGGGGCGAGAAGCTGCTCGACCTCTACAGCCCCGAACTGGTAACGGCCCAGCAGGAGTATATTTTCGTGCTGGAAAATGACGCCGACAACGCCGCGCTGGTCGGTGGCGCCCGCCACAAGCTGGCCCTGCTGGGCCTTACCGAAACCCAGCTGCAGGGCCTGGCCCGCACCCGCCACCCCACCTACCGGGTGGCCGTGTTCAGCCCCTACGATGGCTACGTGGTTGAAACGCCCGCTGGTGCAGGTAGTAGCGCCAGCCCAGCGGCCGCCTCGCCCGCCAGCCAGCTAAGCCTTACCGAAGGAGCCTACGTAACGACCGGCCAGGCCCTGTTTCAGGTAATAAACACCAGTCAGGTCTGGGGCCTGTTTCAGCCCACGCCGGCCGAGCTGGCCCGGTTGCGGCCCGGCCAGCAGCTGCAAATAGCGGTGGAAGGCCAGGCCAAGCGGCTAACTGCCCGCCTCGATTTCGTGGAGCCCGAGTTCCGGACCGGCGAAAGCACGGCCGCCGTGCGGGTGTACCTACCCAACCCTCAGGGCGAATTGCGCCGGGGCCAGCGCCTCACTGCCCGAATCGTAGCCGGGGCCGCTGCTGCTACCAACGCTACCGCCTCATCCGGCGCAACGGCCCCGGCGAATCCCGGCGCGTTCTGGCTGCCCCGGGCGGCCGTCGTGGACCTGGGCACCCGCCAGATTGCCTTCGTGCAGCGTGGGGCCACCTTCGTGCCGGTGCTGGTGCAGGTAGGCCCGCGCACCGCCACCCAGGTGCAGGTGCTGAGCGGCTTGCGGGGCGATGAAAACGTGGCGGCCAACGGCCAGTATCTGATTGACAGTGAAGGTTTCATTCAAGCAACTACCCATGATGTACCCGCCGCTAACCGCCGCTAAGGCCCCGCTGCCCCGCCTCCCGGCCCGGCACGGGGGACAACCCGGCCGGCTGTGGCTGCTGGCCCTGCTGTTGATGCTGCTGGGCGCGGCCGCCTGCCAGAAAAGCCCGCCCGACACCACGGCCGTAGCCTACTACACCTGCCCGATGCACCCGCAAATCCACGATGACGAGCCCGGCAGCTGCCCCATCTGCAAAATGGATTTGGTGGCCGTTGCTCCCACTGAAAAGGGTGGTACGGCCACGTCCGAAACTACCGCGGCAGGCAAGGATACCGAAACAGCAACCCACGCGTCTCACGTCGGTGGCTATACCTGCCCCATGCACCCGCAGGTGCAGTCCGACAAGCCCGGCAGCTGCCCCATCTGTAAAATGGACCTCGTGCCCCGGCCCGCCACGCCGGCCACCGATGCCACCGGTGCGACTACCTCCGCCGACCTCATCCTGACTGCTCAACAAGTAGAGCTGGCGAACATTCAGACCCTGGTAGTGGGGAGCGAGGCCGGAGCAGGTGCGCCCGGAGCCGAAGCTTCCGGCAGCGCCCCAACGGCACCGGGTTTCGCGCAAAACCCACCCCCAGCCGTGCTGACGGGCACCGTGACGATTGATGTCCGGCGCACCACCAGCGTCAGCAGCCGGGTAGCCGGACGCCTCGACCGCCTCTACGTGCGCCAGACTGGCCAGGTGCTGCGCCGGGGGGCGCCGCTGTTTTCGGTGTACAGCGAAGAGCTGCAGGCCTTGCAGAAAGAATACCTGCTGGCCCGGGCCCAAAGCCGCGAGGCGGGTGGCGCGGGCTCCTATGCCCGCTTCGCCGAGGCCACGGCCCAGAAGCTGCGGCTGTTGGGCGTTACGGCCGGCCAGTTGCGGGCGCTGGAAAAGCGCGGCCGGCCCGAGGCCCTGCTCACCTATTTCAGCCCCCAAACCGGTACCGTGCAGGCCCTGGATGTGGTGCAGGGCCAGTACGTAGCCGAGGGCAGCCCGCTACTCACGCTCACAGACCTGGGCCGGGTGTGGGTGGAGGCCCAGGCCTATCCGGCCGAGCTGGCCCGCCTTTCGGTGGGCACCGCCGTGCGGGTGCAGCTGCCCGGCACGGCCGACACCCGCTCCGGCCGGGTAGTATTCCTCAGCCCCGAGCGCACCGGCAGCAGCCCCGTTACGCTGGCCCGCATCGAAGTAGCCAACCCCGACGGCCGCCTGCAGCCCGGCTCCCCGGCCAACGTGCTGCTGCCCTCAAGTGCCGCGCCGGCCCAATCGGCGGCCGTGGCTCCGAAACCAGTTTCCGACCAGGCCGCCACCCCAACTTCGCAACCCACTATCCTCGTGCCCCAGCAGTCCATCATCCACGACGGCGCCCTTAGCTACGTCTGGCTCCAGACTGGGGCCCGGCAGTTTAGGCGGGCGCGCATAACCACCCGAGCCGCCACGGCCAACGCCGTGCCCGTTACGGCGGGCGTCAGCCCCGGCGACCGGGTCGTCACGTCGGGGGCCTACCTGCTGCAGAGTGAATTTATCCTCCGTCAGGGGGCCGACACCGAAATGAGCGGCATGGCTATGTAATCTTGGCCAGCCGCTAATCCGCTGGGTGCTGCGGTTCAACGCCCGTTTTTCCAATCACTTACCCCCTTTTCTCATGTTGAAAATCACCACTTGGGCCCTGGCCCTCACTTGCCTCGGCGCGGCCACCGGCTGCTCCGAAAACAAACCCGCCACCACGGACATGACGCCCGAAACGTCGATGAGCGGTGCCCCGGCCATGACCACCGACACGGCGGCAATGCCGGCCACCGATATGGCCGCCGTCACCTACACCTGTCCCATGCACCCGGAAATCCGCGAAAGCGGCCCCGGCCAGTGTCCCAAGTGCAAAATGGATTTGGTGAAGCTGGAAGCGCCGGCCGCCCAATAGCGGCGGCCGCAGCCCACAGCTACGCAAGGGCACTTGGCTGGACTAGTAGCAGGCTAATTGTCCGAAAAGTAGCAGCAGAATAGTTGGGGCGCCAATTATGCCTCGCTGCTTGGATACTTAAAACGTCTAAACACAGAGAAGCGGCGTTGTGTACCTGCCATAGGTCCACAACGCCGCTTCTATTACTGGCTAATGGCTAACTCGATTCAACAGCAGCAGCCCCCTTTGCTCCGGACCGCATCTGGGGCCGCACCGTGCTCTTTGAGGTAGTATAAGAGTAGAAACAGAAAGTATGGGTAGGAGAAATTTGCGCGGGCGAGTGTCTAAAAATACGGTCGGAACCGCAAAAGTGGATAGGGGTGAACTTAGTTGCCGCATTTATACTTACAGATTATAGGAGAAAATTATCAATTATAGAATTTCGCGCGGTATCTTTGGGGCATGGTCGTCATTTCCCAGAAGCCGCTGCGGGAGTTTTGGGAGCAGCACCCCGACGCGAAAGAAGCGCTGAGTGCCTGGTACGCCTTCGTGCAGGAAAGCGACTGGGCCCGGCACGCAGACGTGGTGCAGGACTACAACACGGCCGACTACACCCGCGACGGGCGCTACGTGTTCAACATCCGGGGCAACCGTTACCGCCTGGTGGCCCGGATGCACTTCGCCACCCGCACCGTGTTCATCCGCTTTGTGGGCACACACCAGCAGTACGACCGCATCAACGCCGACACCATTTAACCAGCCGTACACTCGCTCACGTTTTACCAGCCGATTCCCATGGACATTCGCACCCCCGCCGATTACCAGCAGGCCCTGGACCAGTTCACGGCCTGGATGGACCACGAACCCGCCGACCTGACGCCCATGCTGGCGCTGCGCGACGCCATCAGCGCCTACGAGAAGGGCCAGGGCTACGAACTGCCCGCCCCCCAGACGCTGGTGGGGCGCTTGGAACTGGAGATGTACCGGCGCAAGCTCAACAAGAAAAACCTGGCCGCGCTGCTCGACATTCCGGCCTCGCGCCTGAGCGATGTGTTGCAGGGCCGGCGCATCAATCTAGACCTGGCCAAGCGCCTCTACAAGCGCCTGGGTATTCCCGCCGACTTCATTTTAGAAGCCGCGTAGCAGTCCTGGCTAAGCACCTGTTCACCCAAACGAGCCATTGATTATTATTTACCTTGAAGCTGCTTAGGAAGTAGGTTCGCCGATGTAGCGACGCATCGTTGTTTCTCGTCGTTGAACGAAAATTGCTGGTATCACTCAACGACGAGAAACAACGATGCGTCGCTACGCCGTTTTGGCGACTCTCTTCATAGCTTTTTAGTAATCGAATTCACGTAAATGGCCGTCGCCAACAACACACGCATGTCGTTAAAACAAGTTTTATGGTGCGGGTTATTTATCGTGGCGAGCTGCAAGAAGGCAGCCGTCGACCCCAAGCCGCTCACACCTGAGCAACTGCTGGTAGGAGCCTGGCAGACACAGCGATACGTGAGAACAGAAACTGCCTCAGACGGGCGCATTGTCCGCCAGGACAGCACCCTCTATTCCGCTCAGAATCCAGGGGCTTCCGTGTTTTTCAACGCCGACGGGACCCTTCCACCTCCCAGCCCCTCCGTTGTGGCGACCTATCGGTTTGACCCGCCATTCATTACCTACTTCTACAACAGCCAGCCGATTGGGGCCACCACCACCAACAAGGTGTTACAGCTTACCGCCCAAAAGCTGGTAATAGAAGCTACAACACCAACGACTACGTCGACCATCACGGAAACCCGCTCCTATAACCGATGAGTCTTGGCAATCAACACTTTCCGGTCACGCCGGTACCGCACAAAGAACGGCAGGGTTGCCGCTTCTCCTGAGCGCAAAAACTCAACCACCCAGGCTTCTTGCTCGAACACGCGGGGGGGGGTACCGAAGCACCGACTCGCGAAAGGTGCTCCGCATACATACCTTCAAACTAAAATATACACGGTTCACGAAAAGGGTCCTTTTTCTGAACCTATAGTTAAGCTAATGAGATAGAGTTAAAGAGTAGCGGAGGTTAATGCTTGGTACTGTCCGTTTTAGCTAGACCAATTCAGTGTTGTTTATTCAGTTGTAACAACTAGATTTGCAACTGAATAAACAACCTGTACCAGTTCAAGCACGACAACATGATCTACACGGTAGGTGGCATCAAGGGCGGCAGTGGTAAAACCACTATAGCAACGAATCTGACGATCTATCTGCTACAGCAGGGACGGGATGTTATCCTTATTGATGCTGACGATCAGGAATCTGCCACGGACTTTACCTCCTTCCGCCATCAGTCACTTGATGGAGACCTGGGCTACACGGCTGTTAAGGTTACCGGTCGTGAGCTTAATGCGCAGGTGCAGCGCCTAGCCACTAAGTGCGACGATATTGTAATTGATACCGGTGGTCGGGATACGGTCAGCCAGCGTTCGGCTTTAACTATCTCGCATGTGTACTTGGTGCCTTTCGCTCCACGCTCCCTCGATATCTGGACCCTGCGTAAAGTAGATAACCTGATAGCTGAAGTTGCGCCTTTTAATCCAGGCTTGCGCTCCCTTACCTTCATCAATAAGGCCGATGCGCGGGGCACCAACAGGGAAGAAGCCGCTGAGCTACTACGGGGCTCTGAGTATCTGCACTTCTTAGAGACGTCGGTAGGCAATCGCATCGCCTTTGCAAATGCCGCTGCTGCTGGGCTAGGCGTATTGGAAATCAAGCCGTCAGATGAGAAAGCAGTTGTTGAGATTAACGAGCTGTGCGCAAGCGTTCAGGCTACTGTTTCGACAACCAAATGATAATCTGAAACTACAACTTGTTCCACAACTAAATAAGCTTGTATAAACAGATGTTGTAATACAACATTAAGCGCAACCTATGGCACTCAAAAAACCTAAGTTAGGCCTTCCTCCTACGCCTCCTGCCTCTTTATCGAACGTGGCTATGCAGGAGATGATCAACAAAGGCGGATCCGTGCAGGAACTACCCGTAGTAGCCGATCCTAAGCCTACGTCCGAAGAGGATAAACTTAAGTCCTTTACTTTCAAAATTTACGAAAGCGAACTGGCTCAAATACGTGCAATCCAGGACAGCCTGCCAAAACGAGACCGCATTTCCATCCACGACTTTGTCCTAACTGCTGTGAAAGAGCAGATCAAGAAGATGGAAAAGAAGAACAACTCGAAGTAGTTTATAATTTAGTTGTAAATCCGGTTGTGAGTATTGTACGCTTCATAGCTTGTGCTATTGTCATTCTTAGAGTAAGTAATTGCAACCAATTAAAGAACTTTAAATAGTTGTTTTTTTAGTTGTAAATTAGACTTTCAACAGCTGGTGTTTCAAAGACTTGATATGCTGGTTCTGCATGAAATCGCGGAATATGTTTAAGTCTTCTGCCTGGCGGCTGCTTTCCAGCGCTGCAAAATACTCCTTCTTGTCCTCCCGAAATACAACGGTAAGAGGTTGTCCGAAGTAGTACTGAATGAAGTTCATTAACAGTCGAGACGTGCGACCGTTTCCGTCGTTGAACGGATGGATACTCACTAACTGCTGGTGAGCATCAAAGGCGACGTGCAATTGGTCAGGCAGTGATATAGCTGTGCTCATACGCTGCTGAATCTGCTGGGTAAGCTGCTCGACCAGCGCTAGGACTTTTTGGGCGTTAGGAAACGAACTGGCCCCCATAATCGAAACCTTATCGACTCGGAAGTCGCCGCGGGCGGCATCAGTGCTACCCAGAATGCTATTAGTTCGTAGCCCGGTCGTACGCATCACGGCCCCGGCCAGCTCCTGCAACAGCTTTGGGGAGATAGGGCGCTTCTCGTCAGCCCACTGCAGGGCCAGATCCAATGCCTGAGCATGATCGGCCAGCATATCGTAGCCGTCCCACGGAAGCGTTGGATCGATAACGGCTTCATCACCCACCAAGAAGTCGAAGGCCGATTGTACCGTTACTCGGGAACCCTCAATCATCGTTGAGTGGGCCGATACCATCACATGATTAAACTGCTGACGCGATACCCTGTCCGCCTCAGGCAGTTGTTGGACCAGGGCCGTCAAACGTACAATCTCATCCCACTTATTCATGCGGCCATTGCTTGGCGTAGGCTAGCGACGTCTACGGTGGCCAGTGCCACTGGGTACTCCAGGCCCGAGATATGGATTACCTGATGTGCCCAAGCGGCCAGATCGTGCGCATAGATGATGGGACGGTCAGTGGCATCATGGTAAACGGTCTTACCCTCCATGAAGGCTTCTACGCTTGTACGTAGCGGCGAAGGCACTTCTTCCAGGGCCTTGTCCCGCGGGTTGGTCATTAAGTGCGTCAGATAGGCTCTGAGCGTACGATATGCTTCTTGATTGTAAGGGGTCATGCCAGGGTAGAAGAGAAGAGTCCAGACTAAGTAGTTTTTGCCGACATTTTAAGTCCAAGCACGGTCAACAGTAAGCCTGCCGGATTCCTATCAGCCTTTATCTTATCCGTTTTGAGGCGGTACATAAACTTGAACAGTTCATCTAGGAGTTTCTGATCCCCAATGATCTGGGCAACTAGTTTTACATCTTTGATACCAAGCGACTCCAGATGCCGGCGGGCCATCAGAATCTTCGCCTGCTCAGGTGATTCGTCAAACGGAATCGGCAACTGCTTGGGTTGCTGCTTGGTCACGTAGAAGCGTACGGCGGTAAAGGAGCGCCCCTGTTTGAGCAGAGTATATCCAATCTTGAGTTCCGTATTCTCATTGATTTGACGCACAGCAATGTCAAGCACTTTGGCTTTCAGGTCGCTAATGCGCTGGAATTGCTCCGGTTCTTTTCCTTTTGGATCTTTGAGTCCAAGCATCAGCTTGAACTCGTCTAGGTCATAGGTTTTGGTTTCTCCGATGTCTTTCCACTGCGAAGCCAACTGGTAGATGCGCTTGGCGTACTTGCTCGATATCTTTAGGGCCGAGAATAGCTGGAAGGAAGTGAAGTTGTTCTTCAGCTCAAACAGATAAGGGCGAATATCTTCGGAGAGGCGAATGCGTAGGTAACCCTTGCCCTTAACGTACTCCACTTTTTGGAACATCCACAGCTGCACATATGATTGGTCGTTCTCCACTTCAAACATGCGGGAACCCATGGACTCAGTCGCTTCCCGCAGTTGCTTGTAGTGCCACTCGCGACCCGTCATAGCGACCACCTCATTCATGTGTATCTGGTACTCCTGATTAGGTGCATCCTCTCGGCGCAGTTTAGAGAGTACGAAGAAAAGTAAGTCCAACTGGCAGGCTGTGTAATCATAGCGAGCCGTAGTGATGGCATTGTGCTGTCTGACTTCCAGTGATTCAGATGGATTCATAGCGAAAGGGATAGAGAGCAAATATAGCAAAATAATGAAAAACTACCATGCTTTTAGAAGGGCGTTTTTAACTGATAAAAGGTAGTTCTTACCCCAAAGAATGACTGATAAAAAGTCGTTTTTAACTGATAAAAAGTCGTTTTTAACTGATAAAAAGTCGTTTTTAACTGATAAAAAGTCGTCTATAAAGCTCGTATATGACAATAAACCAACAAGTTACAAGCCCTGCAAATAGACAAATACTTAAAAATACACAAGTTGTTGATACGCACGCGAGTCTAAAAGTGGGCTTTTAAAGGGAAAGGATATAGACCAAATGGGCGAGAGGAAGCAGCAAAAAAGGGAGCACAAAGAAGTTCAAAGCCGCGTTGAGTGATTGCACTATTTTTATACTAATTTATACTTATTTAATTATGCCCATTGTTGTGTAGTTCTACTATCTCTCACCTTACGATTTTACAGCCCTTGCCCATGTGCCCAGTACTGCCCTTGATAGGGATAGCGCAAGAGTAAGAACAGAAATTCCCGTTAGAGCTGCGGCGGATTCGGACGCAGGTCGGGGTGTCTCAGGAAACGGGCGTTTTTGCGCTACCGAGGCTATTTTTGAGAACACCCGTTCCGGCTACGCTGGCTTGTAGCTTTTGGTCATCTCACCAATCAAAGGCTCCTTGCAGCTTGGATAGTTGACTTATTGAGACAAATCAGCCTTTTTTTGGTAAGCAAATGGGCTTAACGGGAATTTCTGTTCCAACTCTTGCGCTACCCCTGATACTGAATAACGACTTTTTATCAGCCAACCCATATTCAAGCATGCTCCTAACCCAAATCGAAAGGCGAATAACGTACCCTCGCCACCTTTGACTGATAAAAAGCCGTTTTTAAGATGCCAATTGCTAGTCTTCCTAATGAGAGTACTACCAAGCTTGGAGAAAAGCCCCGACTCAGTTCAGTGGCTATTGATTCGCTGAAGCTTTACAGACTGCTGTCGATAGTTCGTCGAGAGACCATTGGGGCGTCATATTGAGCACATACTTAGAGCAGCCAGTCCAATCGGCGTCAGCAAGGCAAGTCGCATTTGTACTATAGGAGTGAAAAGTGGCCTTCGGGATTTTAGCCACACCTTTGACGCTGAACCCTACTTTTAGCTTAAACTTAGTAGCGAAGCAGTGAAGGGTAGATTCAGAATCAGCTCTCGTTGTCCAAGCATTGCGTGAATTCTACTAGCTCTGGCAGAGTTATCTCTAATGCCCGAGCCAAGGATACGAGTACATCAATTGTGGCAGCACCACGTGCATGCTCAATACGCTGCACGGTCAGTTTCGCTACGTCAGCGTAGTCAGCCAACACCTGCTGACTCCACCCACGTGCATTCCTCAGTTCTTTTAGATGGATGCCAAATGCTTTGACACTGGCCGGATTTTTCACTGTGGCAAACTCGACTCAGAGCCGCAATCAAATGGTATAACATATGTATCCAGGTCGAATTATTTTCTATATTGGCAAGTAATGAGGGTAAGTTTTTCTAAACGACCCTATGCCACAAGCTATCCTTGGGGTGAGGCTTTAAACCAGTTAAAGATTGAACGTATGGCTACCGAATCCACACCAGAAATGTCTCGCCGGGGAGGTAAAGGCAAACCAGCTAAGGGGCTACCTAAGCCGTCAGGACTGACACTGAAAGAGCTCATTTCAAAAGTTCAACGGCCGGAGCAAAAGCCGGGTCTGCGCGCGCGTGAAATAGCACTGGCCACACATACATCAGCCGAAACATTTCGGAGCGCTATCGATAATCCGGAGCGTCTCTCGCTGGCCAGCATTCATGGGCTGGCTGTCCTGATGGGAGTTGACTTCATGCAACTAGTGGCCGATATTAGCCACCAGGTCAGCCTCAAGGCCGCATCCGGGTTCGACACGACGCCTGCAGGAGGGGCACCCCGCGTGTACCGTCGTCGCCCAGCGGCTACTATTAAGGTAGCCGTCGATGCGACTGGTAACAGCGAGCATCTAGCGGAACGCGAAGAGCAGAAAGCATCTGCTGCCAATGTGCACGCCGACCAGGTAGAGGACTTGCCCGCACGTTTCCTAGACGAAAAGGATGAACTGGAGTTCCCCGTCGCTGCGGTTGAGGCTTCTCAAATCCGCTATGCAGACGCTACCCTTGCGCAGCGAACGTTAGCATTGGCCAGTGTGCAGCAGGAGCTAAAGCACCACTTCCCCGACTTGAACTGGCTGAAATGGGCCGCCGTAATGGATGCGCTACAGCCCGACCTGTGGCTGGAGGGGGAGATAGTAGCGATTGCCTATGAGGACCTGACCAGATTGACGCAGCGCCTGGCCTGGGCAGTGGTGGGCGAGCGGAAGGTTTCGCTTGATCCCCCCATCTATTGCATGCAGGCGTTCACCTTGGCGCGGCGCTTGTCTCAACTAGCCTACCATGCGGTATTAGCGTTAGCAGAGATGGAACAGGATCCCACTGCTTATGGGCTGTACACTCGTGGTATCATCCTAAAACTGGCATCTGGCAACACTACTGCGGAGCAAGTGCTGCAGGCCATGAGCGACTATCACTTTAAGGGAAACGGATTCAATAAAATGGTGCCAATAGATCAGATGCCTGGCAGCCCCGAGGTACAGGATCGTATTTTTGACTTGACTCAATACAAGGCAAGTTGAAGTGATGTGGGCCAAGTTAAGCCAGCAGGGTAAGTAGATAACTCGTGTAGGCAGCACTCCTATCCCCACTCGCTTCAACCTGTTTTCTCTCTACTACCCGTCTGTTTTTTTGCGGCAGCTCTACGCCTGGCGGGTCAGTAATCACAACGACTGTACTGTCAATAGGTACTTAGGAGGACGCCGGCGCTGCTACTCAAATAGGCAGCGCCAGCACTATTATCAAGGACCAGCATCCACTACTTACAAGACGCCTAGAACGATAGGCACACGACAGAATTCAGCGCTACTGTTGGACTTGGAGCCGGGGATGCGTTGGGTCTGACTTGGTCTGCTCGTAAGAGGGCAGATGCATCTGATTTTGCTCTTCACCGTGCTCCTGTTTTTGATTCAGAGAGCGAAATCGTTGCTGGGTTCACCGGCAGAAAATCCACTAAAAAAGGATGGGAGAGGGAGATAAACGATGAGTAGCGTCATCAGGCGAGGCATCAATGGTAACTCCCTGGAGCATGGTTTGTTGTCTGCTATTGAGTGAGCAGTCAGAGAAAAACAAGCGATACTCGAACCCTGATTTTCTGTTCCTGAGTCGGCCAGACCTGTTCAATGATCGGGTTTGGCCGACCTATGTTCTACCGCGGAAAGGTGCGTTGAAGAGAGCAGGCCAGCGCGTAAGTTGCTGGCTGTTTTTCAGTAGCTATTACCCTTAAATCCAATGACTGCCCGCACTCAAAACGTTCCTTTGCGATGTTGATGCGGGCCGTATAAAGTACCCAAAGAACGTGGTACTTGAGCGCGAAGATTAGGCTTCGACAGTTGCTTTGGATGGGGAATGATAGAAGGATATTTGCGCTGGTTGACGGGCTTGATCCACATAAAAATTCCGACTAAGGCTGAAAGTCCGAGAGCGTATTAACCGATGGAAATTAGACGGCTGCTTCCCATAAAAAGAGCGGTTTTTAGATGCGGTCTGCTAGGAGGGTAGCAGTGAAGGAGCCAGCTAACTTTTGTGCAGAATAGAGCGCGAGGCTAGGGAAAATGCGCGCCTACCAGTCACCATTCTTGGTGTGTTCGGCACGAGTTGAGTAGATATCAGCCAGTGAAAAAAAAGGACAGTGGGGGACGCTTGAAGACCTAAGAAAAAGGTGTAGCTTACGATGAAGCGAGGGTCAGTTCACCGTTCGCAAAACGAAAAGCATCTGCTCGATGGCGATCTGCTTAAGGTGTGAAAAGGAGTATAGGCCTCAGCGGTCAGGCGGGTTTTATTGCTCTGACAGATGCCGGGTGTATGCGCACAATCAAAAGAAACGGCTCCAAAAATTACCGTCTCCAACGCTCCCCACACCGTCTGACTCAGCGCAACTGCAGCAGGTTGTACTGCTTGCCAAGCTTACCCAGACAGCACTTCGGGGCAGAGAAATCCAGGCCAATGAAATCATGTCAACAGAGGTAGTGGCTTTTGTCAAATACTGTACTTCTTTACAGGAGTCAACTGTAGAGGAAAGAGAAAACGTACACGCTTTCCTTCTCAAGCAAGCAGCCTTCTGGAGCATTGATGAGTTGTAGAGGCCAACGTAAATCGTCCATATGATCTCCCATCAGTTACTACTTAGCATAATGTCTAAGCGTAATAAACAAGCTGCTAATCCTAAGTTCAGTCATTGCTCGCCAATGGATGGGTTATGCATAAGCGTAATATTAGCGTAATAGTGTTAGAAGCAAGAAGTGTTTTTGCAATGCAAAAACCCCGGTCGGCCGTTGGCCTCCCTCTTCTTGCTGCTGCCGCAGAGTCCTAGCCACCTAACGAATAAAGTCTATGTCAACGGATAACCTCGCCCCAGACCCAGCCAGGCAGAAGCGTGGTCCGGGCCGTCCCAAGTCAGCCCACCCTCACAGTGCAACTATTCAAATCCGACTTGATAGGGAGCAGCTGTCCACGCTCACGGAGCAGGCAGAAGCGGCCGGCTGCAGCCGCTCAACCATCGTTCGCCAAGCGCTTGCTGGCGTCCGGGTTTTGCAGGCCGCGCCTACGCTGGAGCAGCGCGAGCAGAACCGCCAGCTGGCGCGACTAGGGGCCAACCTGAATCAACTGGTGGTGCAGGGGCGTTTAGGCCAAGAAGTGCAGGCGCAGGTCCTGGCTACGCTCACAGAAGTGCAGCAATTACTTGCCAGACTTCACCAGGAGAAAGCATGATCGGGAAGGTAAAAATCGGCAAGAGTTTCGTTGGGATCTGCCGCTATGTGCTGCAGCAAAACCGGCAAGCCCAGGTGCTGGAGGCGGAGGGTGTGCGCACGGATAGCGCAGCGCATATGGCCCAGGATTTTCACTACCAGCAGCGGGGACGACCGGGGTTAGGCAATGCCGTAATGCACGTGGCACTGGCCCTGCCAGTAGCGGATACTGAGCGCCGTACAGCGGAGGAAGTGAGCGAACTATTGCGGCAGATAGGCAAGGCCTACGTGCGGGAAATGAAGCTGGAAAATACCCAGTGGGTACTGGTGCAGCACACCGATAAAGCACATGCCCATGCACACTTAATTGTGAACCGGGTTGACAATAATGGCCAAGCCATTTCAGACAAATTTGTTGGCCAGCAAAGCCGTCGGGTATGTCAGCAACTGGAGCAGCAGCTGGGGCTGACGGTGGCCGAGCAGCGGGGGCGCGAGCAGGCGCGGGAAGCGGGCAAAACCCATCGGCAGCAGGTGGCCATTACACCCCAGCAAATACGCACAGCGGACTGGCAGCGTGCCCGGCACGAAGTAGCCAACGCTTTGAAAGACGTAGCCTCCAACTCGGGTAGCTTCGAGGAGTTGAAAATGAAATTGGCCCCTAAAGGAATTGCTTTGGAGCAGAGTACTCACCAAAAGAAAAACGCACCAACAATGTTCGGTGTTGTCTTTGAAAAGAACGGTCACCGCATGAAGGGCAGTGAGGTAGGCAAGCAGTACAGTGCGGGCAATCTGGAAAAGGGATTTGCCCAAGCCCCGAGAGCATCTCAACCGATTGCTGAGAAGGGAGAAACTAGGACACCAGCAGAGGGAGATATCGTCACTCAAGTACCCAATGTGGAACGCGTACAAGGCAGCATAAGTGTGCCAATTAATCCCCGCACTGGCGTTGGAGCTGAGAAGCGGGCCGGGCTAATGAAAGAGTTTCTGGATAAGAATGGCTTTACGACGCAGGAAATTATTCCCCCAGCTCCCGGTCTTTCCAGCCCCTACATGGTACTCTTTTCCTACAGTCCAACTGATACGCAACTGGATAAAATTAACAAAATACTGCACGTGGTGCAGCAGTCTGGTATAGACACGATCAGGGAGGCGCCACACCTTGCCTTGACCCTTGACCGAGCTAAGCCCGTGGAGCAAGCCATGGCCGATTGGGAAGAGCGCGAGGGCCAGCACAACCAAGCTTGTATTGTCGTTAATGATACCACCAAAAAAGGCCAGGAGAAGGCTGAGCGAATTCAGCAGGAACTGAAAAAAGTCGGGGTAGGCAAGGTTGGGGAAATCATAAACGATGGCTACGGGCAGTTGAAAATAGACGTTCATTATCATACCCACGCACCTACTATAAAGATGATAAACCACACACTTGATGGAGCAGCACTCATGGACGGCGTACAGGTGCAGGAATCAGATAATGCACTTCGCGCACGTAAATTAGGTCAGGACTGCGTGCGTGAAAAGAACGAGGCGCTTCTTAAAGAGATTACAAAGGATGGACCCACATTAGGGTAAAAAATGCTGTGGCTAAACGAACAGTTGAGGTAGCAATGTGGTATGGTCGGGTAAATCAGGAGAGAATTGGGTGCTAACTTCCCGAACCCATGGAAAAAGCTTCTCCCACCAAACGGCCACGTTATGATGCGGCCTTCCGCGCCGAAGCGCTGCGGCTGGCCAGCGAAAGCCGCTCGACGCGGGCCGCCGCCCGCGCCCTAAACATTGACGTCAAACGCCTGTATGCCTGGCAGAAAGCGGCCCAGCCGTCCGTGTCCACTGACCCGGTGGAGGCGGCCGAAGTGCGGGCCCTGCGGGCGGCCAATAAACGGCTGGCGCAGGAGTTAGAGATTTTAAAAAAAGCCATCGCCATCTTTTCGCAGCCCCCAACCCTGTGAGCACGTTTCAATTCATTGACCAGCAGCGCACTTGCTGTCCCGTCCAGCAGCTCTGTCAGGTGATGGGCGTGGTGCCCAGTCGCTACTATGCCTGGCGAATGGCACAGACGAGCGCCGTGCGGCAGCCAGCTGAGCCGGCCTGGGAAACGGAGATGGTGGCCGTTTTTAATCACCATAAACGCCGCTACGGCACGCGCCGGCTGCGGATCGAACTGCAGGAAAAAGGCTACCGCGTCGGGCGTCAGGCCCTGCGCACGGGGCTGCGCCGAAACGGACTCCAGGCCCTGCAGCCCAAGTCGTTCGTGCCGCGCACCACCGATTCGACCCACGGACAGCGCTGCGCCCCTAACTTATTGCTCTACCAGCCCAAGCCCACCCAGGTCAACCGGGTCTGGGTCAGTGATATCACGTATTTGCCGCTGGCCAACGGCAACTGGGCCTATCTGTGCGCTTTTCAGGACGTGTGCAGCAAGCAGGTGGTGGGCTGGCAGGTGCGGGCCGACATGCCCGAAGCGCTGGTCACCAGCGCCTTACAGCGGGCCCTGCTGGCCCAGCGCCCCGCCCCCGGCCTGCTGGTCCACTCCGACCGGGGCGGGCAGTACGTGGGCAACGCCTACAAGGCCCTGCTGCACGAGGCCGGCGCCCGGCTCTCGCACAGCCGCCGCGGCGAGTGCTACGACAACGCCCAGGCCGAGAGCCTGTGGGCGCGCCTCAAAACGGAAGAGCTCGAAGCCCGCGACTGGCCCGTGTTTGCCGACCTGGCCGATGCGCAGGCCAGCGTGGCCAACTATTTTGACTACTACAATCACGACCGACGGCACTCAAGCATCGGCTATTTTAAGCCGTATAAGTTTCACCAACAACAACTTAACAATATCACCCAACTCTCTCCTGCTTAACTAGACCACCCCAATGTTGCAGTGCAATGAGTGGGGGTATAGAGGACATCAAGCAGCGATTACCAGATGGGTGTGGATAGCTGTCTATTTCCCAATGCCCGTTAAACGCTACTTTAGTAAAGCAAATAATCAGTAGTAACAGCCACAAAAAAGCCCTAATTCCTTTGAGCCAGGGCTTTTGACATAATCCGCACTACAGTGCTGTCTATTCAGCCAGTGCTTCGTTATCATCTTCCGGCTCGCGCGGCAATACCTTGCCAGTTTGGATGCGCGCGACGACGCTTCTAACGGTTTCATCATAGTCCGCCTGATCCTTAAAGATGCCAGCCGCAAACAAGGCGGGGTCCACGTAAGCTGGTACGCGCGCTGGAGCGGGTACGGCCACATGACGCATAGGCGAGCCTGGCAAGGCCGCGCCAGCGCGCACTTGCTTGCTCGGTGGGGTCTGCCCCGGACCAGTCTGTGTGAACTGCCCGGGCTGTGGCACCCGTGGCCGGCTATCACCAGGATAGGCAGCGGAGTCGGGAAGTTTGGTTGTGGCCATTTTATGCAGGGAGTTCAGGCGTAAACAAGGCCCGGTATTCCGGGTGGTTGCTTTTAAAACAGGTAATAACTACACAACGCGCTGGCCAGCCGTCAAGTTCAGGCACGAGGTGGACGTAGGTTTCATATACTACGCCTTGGTAGATCGTGAGGCAGACATGCACGTAAGGCTTGCGCAGGCCCCGGCCAGACTTAGCTACAATATAACGGGCTCGCTTGAGAATGCGGGAGATGGTCGTATGGTCGACAGCATGGCCTGGGTCCGGATAGTTCTCCAGCACGTGCTGTGCCCATTGGCTGGTCCAATAAATGGAATATTGCTGGTTGTTGTGGGTGAGGTAACTATTGAGGTACATGCCGTACAGGAATCGGATCAGCAGATAAGTAGGGGCCGAAGGTACAAGCGAGAGGCGAGTGTTTGTCAGCTCCGCGCTAGACAGCTAGCGGCTGGAAAAGCTATTGTCACGTTTGTTGAACGGTCGTTTAACAAATGTGACAAAGGCGTATCTTGCCCCGATTTCCTCCTGAACCTGCCTTCTCCTTGACGCGCTACGTCGCCTACTTCCGCGTGAGCACCGCCCGCCAAGGCCAGTCCGGCCTCGGGTTGGAAGCCCAGCAGGCCGCCGTGCGGACCTTCGTAGGATCCGACGCCCACATCGTGGCCGAGTACGTCGAAATCGAAAGTGGCCGCAAGAACAGCCGGCCCCAGTTGCAGGCGGCCATCGCGCACGCCAAGCAGGAGGGAGGGGTACTGCTCGTGGCTAAGCTAGATCGACTAGCGCGCAACGTGGCCTTTCTGGCCACGCTCATGGAGAGCCACGTGCGCTTCAAAGCCGTCGACCTACCCGCGGCCGATGAGTTTACCCTCCACATCCTGGCCGCCGTAGCCCAGAAAGAGGCCACCGCCATTTCCACCCGGACCCGCGATGCGCTGGCGGCCAAGAAGGCGCGGGGGTTCCAGTTGGGGACGCCGGCGAATTTGACATCGGCCTCACGGGAGAGGGCCTTGGAATCCCTGCAGCGCAATGCCCAGCAAAGCCTGGCCAACCGGCAGGCCGCGCAGCTGGCGGGGCTGTTGCGGGCTATTGGGATGAGTTTGCGAAGTATTGCCGCCCGGCTCAACGAATCGGGGTATCGAACGAGAAGAGGCAAGGCCTTTCATCCCATGGGCGTCAAGCGACTTCTACCTCATGGTGCTACTGCCATGTCCTGAGCGGGATAGGTTTTGTGTAGGTGATTGGGTACGTTCACATAAATGCTCCGCTCGGGCCTCAGCTAACACTCGCCCCACCCATTGGAATAGGGCTTGAAACCCAACATACCTCAGCGCACTGTCCGTTTGCAATAAACCACCTCAATGGCGGAGCTAGCGGAGTTGGCGTAAGGGTGCGATTAGTCAAATTGCGATTAAATGAACCGTAATGAAAGAAATCGTGCTGAACGGCGTGGCAACCGCCGTATGTTTGGAGGTGTACCCGACGACGCTGCCGAGCGAAGCGCAGGTGCAGGCCTTTGAGCAGGCGCTGGGCTACCGGCTGCCGGATGACTACCGCGCCTTTTTGCTGACCTACAATGGCGGCGTCTGCGATTTTGAGCGGATGCTCATGCCCATTGAGGTCACTATCTGTGACTTGTTTGGCCTGCACCTGGATGGGCCAGATGAGCCCATGCCACCCTTGCTGCCCCCGAACAGCCCACGGCTCACGGAGCTATGGGACGAGCTGCCGGCTAACCTGTTGCCCATCGGGGAAACAGATGGCGGCGATATGGTGGCCATCCGGTTTCTGCCCACGGGCAGCGAAGTAGTGGTGCTGGACCACGAAAGCAACGCACTGCGGGAGATGATGCGGACCAGCACATTCACCGAGCTACTGCTGAGCGCCCGCCCGCCAGAAGACGATAAGGAGTAGCGGGGCGTGCCCGTTTTTGCCTTATACTACGGCGGGCATCCACTCTTCCACGGTTTCTTTGGACTCGCCGGCCACGCCGGTGGGGGTGGCCGTGTCGATGCCTAGGTTCAAGGCCACGATACGGCGACCCCGGCCGGCCGGCTGGTGCTGGGCATCTTCGCCGCGCTGGCCGAATACGACCGCGAGAGCATCCGCGAGCGGGCGATGGCCGGTATTGCCCTGGCCAAAGCACAAGGCAAATACCTGGGCCGTCGCCCGGGCGTAGACGCTGGCAAGTTGGGTAAGGTGCAGGCTTGCTTGGCCGCCGGCATGTCCGTGCACCAGACGGTGGCCACCACGGGCGTAGGCGAGTCCAGCGTCAAGCGCTACCGCCGTCAGGTGGAGTTTGGTAATCCAGACACAGAATGAGGCAAGGCAATTCCGCTTATCGAGTTTCGCGCTCGATACCGACCCATTCTGTCCAGCCCAAATAGACCACCTCAGTCCAGCTTAGCTAGACCACCTCATTCATTGTGCCGAAGGCGTTTGTCGGGCGGTCGCATGGGCAGTAAATGAGGTGGTCT
>NZ_JAGGPS010000019.1:73865-98674 GCF_018613725.1 Hymenobacter sp. ISL-91 | reverse complement strand
TCTACTTATCTAATACACGACCCACGACCAATTAGTGCTTTGGCCGCAGCCAAAAGAAGCCCCGCCGGCACGCGCCGGCGGGGCTTTCTCATGGAAAAAGTCAGAAACTGGAGCTACCGCACCTTGCTATTGAGCCAGGCGGCCCGGAACTTCTTTTGGGTTTTGCTGACGGGGCGGCCGGCGGTTTCGTAGGTTACTACCTCCAGGGCGGGTTCTTCGATGAGTGTTACGGGTACCGTTTGCAGGCCGGTGCGGGTGCGCACCTCCAGCTGCACTACGTCGCCGGGGCGGTGAGCCGCGAGCAGCTCGTCAAACGCTTTGGCCCCCACCAAGCGCTGGCCGTCGAAGCGCAGCACCACGTCTTCGCGGTCGAGGCCAGCCACGTAGAGCGGCGAGCCAATGGTGGTGGTGCCCAGCGTAGCGGTGCTGTCGGCGGCATTAAAGCTCAGGCGGCTGGCCAGGCTGGCCTTGTTGGGCCGGGCTGGGCGCACGAGCAGGCCCGCCGGAGCCAGCAAAGCGGGGTAGTCGGGCCGCTGATGGCCGTAGATGTGCTGACGGAAAAAATGCCCGGCAAAGGCCGTGTCGCGGGCTACTTCGCCCAGCACGCGCTGCAGGTCGGGCGTGGTGTAGGGCCGGGTGGGCGTGTAGTTCTGCTGCTGACTGCCAAACTGCTGCCACATGGCGCGCATGTAGGTGTCGAGGTCAGTTTTGAACCGGGCGCGCAGCTCCAGGTCGAGGGCCAGGGCGTTGGCCGCCCCAATGTAGTAGTAGCTCAGGTAGGTGTTCGCGCGGTTGTTAGGGTCGATGGCGGCCGCGGCATCCACGAACGGGGCCTGCTGGCTCATCTGTACCGGCGAGAAACGGGCCGCCCCCGGCGACAGCATCATGGCATTTACTATGCCCGTAAGCGCTTCCTGGCAGTACTCCGCATCGGTGGGGAAAACGCCGGCGCGGCGCAGTACCAGGTCGCCGAAGTACTGCGTGAAGCCCTCGGCAAACCACAGGTTGCTGCTTATGTTGGCCTGGCTGAAATCGAACGGTTCCAGGTCCTGGGGCCGCAGCCGCTCCACGTTCCAGGCATGGAAAAACTCGTGTGCCACCGTGCCCAGGTTGTCAATCATGCCGGGGCCGCGCAGGGGGCGCCGGCTGGTGAGGGAGGTAGAGTTGCGGTGCTCCATGCCGTCGGAGCTGGTTTGGGGCAGGTAGTTGGCAATGAAGGTGTAGCGGCCAAAATCGAAAGTCGGCATCCCGCCAAACACGGCCGCCGACTCGCGCACGATTTTCTGCGTCTGGGCCGTGTAGGCGTCCAGCTCGGCGGGGGTACCGTCGTGCAGCACTTTCAGCTCAATCGTGCGGCCGCCTTCCTGCCAGGTGCGCACCTGCTGCTCACCCAGCGAGGTAGGCGAATCCATAAGGTATTGCAGATTGGGGGCCGAGAAGGTGGTGCCGGCCGCATCGGGCTGCAGCTGGGTGGCCACCGTCCAGGTGGCGGGCAAACCACTGAACTGCACCTGCGCCGGCCGCTGCTCCAGCCCTTCAGCGTAGGCCAGCGTGGCTGGTATGTTCAGGTGGGCGTGGCGGGCATCAATGCCCGCGTAAGTGCCGTCGGTCCGGTCGCCGAACAGGGTGTAGGTGAAGGTTACGGTGCCGTCGTGGCCGGTTACGTCCCAGCCCGAGGGGTCGGGCCGGGTGATGGCTAAGGTGCGGCCGCGCGAGTCGGTGGCAGTTACGTCGTACACGTTTTTGGCGAATTCGTGGAGGGCGTAGCGGCCGGGCGACGAGCGGGCCATGCGCACCTGCAGCGGCCCGGCCGGCACCTCCCGGAACGTAACCGTAATGCGGGCTTCGTGGTGGACGGCGTTGGGGAAGGCCAGGTTGTATTGTACCGGCGCTTGGGCCCGGGCGGGGCGCGCAAGGGCCAGCGGCAGGCTCAGCAGCAGCAGGGCCGCAGTTTTCCGCATCAGCATAATGGGGCAGGTAAGAATGGAACTGCTAACCTAAGCAATTTGCGCAGCTAGAAGGCTGCGTAGGCCGAAGTCCGGACCCTACGGCCGCCATACGCTGGCCTCTACCATCCCGCTAAAAAACTGCCCAGCCGACGTAGGCCGTAGCCCCAGCCGCGCCAGTTCCACCTCTATCGGGGGGCGTTGCCGGGCGCTGATGCCGGTCGTCAGGCCGAAAAAACTATACATCAGTCGCAGCAGCACGCGGTGCCACCAGTGGCGCGGAGGCCCGAAATCGGCCAGCAGCCACGTGCCGTCGGGAGCCCGCGCCGTGTTCAGCCGGGCTACCAGTTGCCGCAGCCGGCCGGGCTCGAACAGGTCGAGCAGAAAAAAGGTGATTAGCACATCGAATTGCTCGGCGGGCTCCAGTGCCGCCTCGGTGCCCAGCCGGAACGCTACCTGGTCCGCCTGGGGGTGGTGCCGGGCCAGCCAATCCCTGCTGTGCGCCAGCATTCGGGGGGAAGCCTCTAAGTACAGGATGCGCGCACCAGGGCAGCGGCTCAGCACCTCACCAAGTACCCAGCCCGATCCGCCACCTACCACCAGCACCCGCGGCTGGCCGGTAGCCGGAAGCCCCGCCGCCAACGCTGCCTGCTGGGCCCGTTGCAGTGCCCGCCCGTACACCAGCCGAGCCAGCGAATCATAGAAAGCTGCTACGTAATCGAAACCGGAATCAGGTAGGGAAGCGGCCATGAGCAGGGGCGGGGCCGGCCTGGAAAAGCAGTCGGCAGCGGGGCCAAGCTACGGCCCGGTGCCCGCTTTTCCGCGCTGCGCCGTATGTTTAGGAACTATGACCAAGCACTTGCGCCGGCTGCTGGCCGGTTTTACCCTCTTCCTCACCGAATTTGCCGTTACGCTGGCACTAGGCACCGCCGGGGTCGTCGTCTTTCTTGCCCTGAGCCGCGAAGTGTTCGATCAGGACGCGGCTACTTTCGACGCCGCTGCCTTCCAGTGGACGCGGGCCCTGCTGGGGGCGCAGCGGCAGAACTGGGTGGAGGCCATTACATTTCTGGCCTCGCGCAACTTTATTACGGCCATGGCGCTGGGGCTGGTGGGCTGGCTGCTGGTGCGTCGGCGACGTTGGTATTCGCTGCTGGTGCCGGTAGTGGCATTGGGCTCTATCACCCTCAACCTGCTGCTCAAGCAGTTCTACAACCGGCCCCGGCCGCTACTGCCCCTCACCTCGGCTTCGGGCCTGAGCTACCCGAGCGGCCACGCCATGATTTCGGCTTCCTTCTACGGTCTGCTCATCTACTTTGCCTGGACGCGGCTTCGTCGGCGGCCCGCCCTGCGCTACCCGCTGGTCGCAGTGCTTTCCGCGCTGATCGTGCTTATTGGCCTGACGCGGATATACCTGCGGGTGCACTACGCCACCGATGTGCTAGCTGGCATTGCGGCAGGGTTGGCCTGGCTGATAATTGCTATTCCGCTGTTGCAGCAGCTGGAAAAGCGCGTAAAAAAGCAGTTTCGTCAGGATCCGCAATTGGCTGAAAAACAGCCTAAATAGCACTGAATCGAAATTTCAATCGATGTTTTTTAGGCTTTTTTTAGGCCGATACTTGCAGCGCGTTCCAAAAACCCGCTATCTTTGCAGCATCAAAAGGCCCTCCCTGGAAGGCCGGATGATAGAGAGTCGCGCTTGTGGCGAAATTGGTAGACGCGCTGTCTTCAGGCGGCAGTTCCGCAAGGTGTGGGAGTTCGAGTCTCCCCGAGCGCACAGAGTACGAAGAGCCGGCCCAGCAATGGGCCGGCTCTTTCTGTTTTAGCGAATCGGGCCGGTTTGGCACCATACGGCGTTTTCACAGCCGGGTCAGACGTCTGAAGTTTGCAGTTAATAGCGGCCCAGCCCCGTTTGGTTGGGCGCCACTGGTACCTCATTCGGCCGGAACGGCAGGCCCTACATCTGCGTAAGCAGCTGAAACAGCTTCAGCCCGTGATACGAAGAGCAAAAGCCCGGCTGGTGGCCAGTCTGAGTTTACTGACGGTGGAAGTAGTGCTGATGGGCGGCATGTTCGTGGCCTCGGCGCTGCTGTTCTTCTACCTCACGCGGGTGGTATTCGCGGCCAACTCGGTGGAGTTCGACACCTGGGCCTTCGCGTGGCTGGATGCGCTGCGCGCGCAATGGCCGCTGCTGACGCCGGTAGTGCGGGCACTCACGTTCTTTGCTTCGCTGCCGTGGCTGGTGGCGGCGGGCATTGGGCTGCCGCTGCTGCTGCGCTACTGGGGCCACCGCCACGAAGCCGCCGAGGTGTTTGGCGCAGTAGCCGGGGCCTCATTGCTCAACCAACTGCTGAAATCCTACTTTCACCGCCTGCGCCCCAATTCGGCCCTTATCGTTCAGGGCGGGCTGAGCTTCCCCAGCGGCCACGCCATGATCGGGCTGGCCCTTTACGGCTGCCTGGCCTGGATTCTGTGGCGCCACCGCCGCCATCCGGTGTGGGGGCTGCTGCTGCTGCTCTTCGCCCTGCTCATCGGTGTCACCCGCGTGTACCTGCACGTCCATTACGCCACCGATGTGGTAGCCGGCTTCGCCTGCGCCCTGCTCTGGCTGATTTTGCTACGGGGTGTGTTTCGATTTAGAACTAGGAGGGAGAAACGAGAGGCTAGTATGGAGAATAGGGAGGGAACCTCATGCTGAGCGCAGCCGAAGCATCTTTACCGCTTCGTCTAAATCGTTACAACGAAGCGGTAGAGATGCTTCGGCTGCACTCAGCATGACGTTCTGTTTTCTGTACTCTGAATGACGTTCTTTTTCTTACTTTTCCTCCATCTTCACCTTCACCCGCAAGGCCAGCAGACCTTTGGTGCCTTGCAGCTCTTCCAGCTCCAGCTCTTCAATTTCCTCTTCGAGCAGGCCACGGTCCTGCAGGTAGTCGAGGTACTCGAAGTACTCGTCGGCCTCGCGCTGCTGGCTGTACACCAGGGCCAGGGAGCCGGGCTGCGTGAGCCGCTCGCCGGTGCCCATAATGGTGGCCTTGTCGATGCGCTTCTTGATGATTTCGTAGCGGATGTTGTAGGCCCCGTCCACGTCGAACTGGCGCTCATCCTGCCGGAAGCGGATGCTTAGGGGCTGGCCGTGAATGAGGATGAGCTGGGTGGTTTCGAGCGGCAGCGGCAGCTGGTCGCGCAGGGCGGCCGTGCGGCGCGTTATCTCCACCATGGTCAGCAGCTGCCACAGGCGCAGGTTTTTAAGGAACACTAGGTCGAAGGGCTTGTCTTCGACCAGCGCCGCGCCCACGTAAATGTTGTGCTCCACGCCATCGGTTTTGAAGCGCTGGAAGTAGTGCGGGAACATGGCCTGGGCCTTGGCATCCTCCTCGTCGAGGTAGGCGGCAATGGCATCGTTGAGCAGCGTGGTACTTTGCTCGAACGCCTTGCGCCGCTTGTACAGTATGCCCAGCTCGGGGTCAATCTGGGCCCAGTACTGAGCAATAACGGGCCGCAGCTCGGGCGTGTTCTGGCCCAGGTACTCAAACAGCGGCTCCATTTCGGTGCGGATCGAGTCGAAGATGCTCACTTCGTCGCCGCTGGCCATGCCCTGGCGCAGGCGGCGCAGGTTTTTGCCCACGTAAAACCGCAGCTCGTCCAGAATCGGGAGCTGCTGGAAGTCGGAGGCTTTTTTAAGCACCTTGCCGGCCAGCGTCAGGTGCTCGATCAGGTCGGCCTGGATGGCTTCGTTGCGGGCCGCACTGCTACCCCTAATGTCGCAGGCGCCGTGCAGCGGGTACACATCATGAAACACGATGTCCTCCATTTCGGCCTGGCGGTTGCCGTCTTCCAGCTTCTGCAGCAGGTTCTGGGCCGCATCGGTAAAGCGCCACTCCATGGTGGGGTGAATGGCCGTAAACTTCTCCTTCACAATGGCCTGCACCCGGGTTTGCAGGTCTTCGGCGTTGCGCTTCACGGCCACCGCAAACAGGGGCAGAAACTGGTTTACGTACTCCAGGCTGAACTCATTCAGCTCGCCCACCGTGGGCGAGGCCAGCTCCAGCAACCCCACCGTATCGTCGCCGTAGGGCAGCAGGGCCAGAATGGCCGAGCGGATGCCCAGGCTCAGAATCTGCTCGCGCAAATCTTCCGGAATATCGGCCTGCTCCACGTCTTCGAGCACCAGAGGGCGGCGGTCAGCCCAGAGGCGGCCGTAAATCTGGCGGAAGCCCGAGCCGGCGTCGGGGTTGTGGAGCTGCTTGGTAAGGAAGCTGTGGTTGATTTTGCGGCCGAAGTCCACAAAGGCCCGCTTGTTTTCGTCGTAGGCGGCAATGCCCAGCTGCAGGGCGGGCTTGCCGAACAGCACCCGCAGCTTTTCCTGAATCTGTTCGAGCCGGTCGGAGGCCTGTAGCACGTCGCGCTCCAGCAAATCGTACTTCAGTTCCGACAGCACTTCCTGCTCCGTGACATCCACGAGGTGCAGGATATTAAATCCTTCGAGCACGAAGCTTTCGGGAGGCAGCAGCTCCAGCCACAGCTCGGTGCGGTGGAGGTTGCGGCTCAGAAAATCCACCTGCTCTTCGCTCAGCTCGGGCTTTTCGCCTTCTACCTTCACACCGAGGAAAGTGGAGTTGAAATCGACGCTGTAGTGGCGGTACAGGCCCATCTGGTAATCGGGTACCGTGAACACTACCCCGGTTTGCAGGGGCAGCTTCACACCGTACACCTTGTCGAGAATGAGCTGGTAGGCCATGCGCGTGGTGTAGGCCTCCAGCTGCTCCATGCTGATGTTGAGCGGCTGCTTGATGATGTGCTGGGTGTTGAGCAGCACGTCGGCAAAGCGGGGCGTGTAGTAGAAGCTATGGCGCTGGAAAGGCGCTACGGCGCCCACAATATCGGTTTCGAAGGAAGCGGGCGGAAACACGGCCAGCATGAGCGTTTCCACCAGGTCGCAGTTGCATTCGAGCTGTTCGAGGTCGGTGATGGACCCGCGCGCCCAGTCGGCGGCGGCCACCTGCGCCCCTACTGAGCGCGAGAGCAGGGCAATACCCGCATTGGCCGAGTCCTCGCCGGCTTTCCAATAAGCAATAAGGGGCTCCAGGCTAAGCGAGGTGCGGAAGGGAAAGCCCGCAACGGCCGCCGAAGCAGGCACCGCCGCTACAGGCGCAGGCGTGGTAGAAACAGAGCCGGAGGGGGCAGCAGGAGCAGATTCGGAGCGCATAGGGAGCAGGAAGGCAGGCCGGCTGCCGCAGTGGCAGCGGCCGGGTAGGAGGCTATACGAAACGGCACCCCGGCCGGACGTGACAGCGCGGGCGAACGGCCGGGCGCTACCGGTTTATGACCAGCGGCACCAGCGCGTTGTTGCCGGCCGGGTCGGTGAGGTCGTCGCGGATGACCTGCCCGTTGCGGGTGGTAAACACCAGCTTGCGGCTATTCTCAAAGCAGGTGCAGCAGCCCTCGGCCCGGAAATCGGTGTTCAGCTGCACGCTGTCGATGGCGAGGCGGAACGTGGGCGCGGCGCGGCGGGCCGGGGCCAGGTACAGCTGGTACGAATAGGCGTCGAGCTTGCGGTTGCCGGCCTGGGCAAAGGGCGTGGTGTTGTTGATAATGACGGGCTGCGAAAACCGGGCAATCGGGCGCAGCAACTGTACGGTGTCGGCGCGGGGCCGCTGGGTGGTATCGAGCGGCACGCGCACCAGGTACACGGTATCCACCTGCCGGGCCCGAAAACCGGTGGGGTTGGCGCCCGTGGTATCGGCGCTGAACTGCAGGCCCACGGCGTCGGCAAAGGCGTCGTCGCACTCGCAGGCCGTCGAGCCGCAGCAGGCCGCCAGGGCCGTAGCCAGTATAAAAACCGAAAACCAGGTAACAAAGGAGCGCAGCATAGGCCCAAAGATACGGGGCGGGGAGTTTGGGATGGGTGATGGGGAAGAACGTGTCATTGCGAGCGGAGCGAAGCAATCCGCTCGTGCAAAGCGCCCAGCCCCGATAAGCAGCAAGCCCCTGAGGCCCGGGCGGGCGAACGGCGGGCGGGCGCTTAGGCAAAGTTGACACGTTGCCCTTGCAGATTGCTTCGCTCCGCTCGCAATGACACGTTCTTCCCCATCACCCCATCACTAACTTGCGGGCCTATGCTTTCTGTTCTGTTTCGCTGCCTGGCGCTGCTGCTTGGCGGCGCCCTGTTGCCCCTGGCGCTGGTGGCCCAGGTTTCCGCCCAACCCTCACCCGTCCCGGCTGCCCCACCGGTGCCCAACCTAAGTTGGCTCAATGAGCAGCTGCGCACCTCGCCCGTACTGCGCCAGCACCAGGTGGGCCTGAGCCTGGCCGACGCCGGCACCGGCCAGCCACTGTTCGGCTACCAGGACAGCCGCTACTTCACGCCGGCCAGCACCACCAAGCTGCTCACGCTGTATGCCGGCCTCACGCTGCTGGCCGCCGACCCGGTGCCTGGTCTGCGCTACGTGCAGCGCGGCCCCGATACGCTGCTGTTCTGGGGCACCGGCGACCCCATGCTGCTGCACGGCGACGTGCCCGCGCGCCGGGTCTACGACTTCCTCAAAAGCCGCCCCGAAAAGGTGCTCCTCTACGCCCAGGTGCCCACGCCGCCCGCTTTCGGCCCCGGCTGGAGCTGGGACGACTACGGCTACTATTTCCAGCCCGAGCGCAGCCCGCTGCCCATCTACGGCAACACCGTGCGCTTTTATGGCCGCCCGGCCCCGGCCGCGCCCCGGGTGCTGCCCCGCTTCTTCCGGCCCCTCACGGCCCCGGCACCCGGCACCCGCCCCAACCCCGCCGCCGACCATGTGCAGCGCACCCCCGAGGAAAACCGCTTTTTTGTGTTTCCCTCGGCCAAGGGCTGGGTGGATGAGGTGCCGTTCCGGACCAGCCCCGCGCTGCTGCTCCAGCTGCTGCAGGACACGCTGCGGCGCCCTGTACTGGCCGCCGGCCCGCTACGCCTGCGCCCCCGCGATTCGGTGCGCACTTTGCGCACGCTGCCGCCCGACTCGTTGTACCGCCGCATGCTGCGGGTGTCCGATAACTTCCTGGCCGAGCAGCTGCTGCTACTGTGCGCCGCCACGCTCACGCCCGATTCGCTGAGCCCGGCCCGCGTTATCCGGACGATGCAGCAGAACTACCTGCGCACCCTGCCCGACCAACCACAGTGGGTAGACGGCTCGGGCCTTTCGCGGCTCAACCTGTTCACGCCCCGCTTTCTCACGGCGCTGCTCGTGCGCCTGCACCAGCAGGTACCCGAGCCGCAGCTGCTGAGCTGGCTGGCGGCCGGCGGCGGGCAGGGCACGCTGCGGCGGGGTTACCTGCCGACTGGCAAAACCGGCCCCTGGCTGTGGGGCAAAACCGGCACGCTCACCAACAACCACAACCTGGCCGGCTACCTGCGCACCCGCTCGGGCCGGCTGGTGGCCTTCAGCTTCTTCAACAACAACTATGTGCGGCCCACCCGCGAAATCCGCCGCGAAATGGAGCGCCTGCTGACGCGGGTGCGGGACGAACTGTAGGCGAGAGTAGGTTTCCCGGGGAGGCTCGCGGAACTATTCTGTTAGCCTTACTTCAGCAGTTGGGCCAGCGTAGTCTGTAGTTTCTCGCCGCGCAGGTTTACGGCCACTATTTTTCCGCTGGGGTCGAGCAGAAAGTTCTGGGGGATGGCTTGGATGTGGTAGCTGGTGGCCGCCTCGCTCTTCCAGCCGTTCAGGCCTGATACCTGGGTCCAGGGCAGTTGGTCGGTGGCAATGGCTTTGAGCCACTTTTCGCGGGCCTTAGCCTCATCGAGCGACACGCCCAGCACCGTGAAATTGCGGTTCCTGAAGGTGTTGTAAGCCTTCACCACGTTAGGGTTTTCCTCGCGGCAGGGGCCGCACCAACTGGCCCAGAAATCGACCAGCACATACTGGCCGCGCAGGCTGCTAAGGGCCACGGCCTTGCCCTCGGGCGTAGGCAGCGTGAAATCGGGAGCCACGGCACCCACCGACACAGTTTTGAGGATGGCCAGCTCGGCGGCGTAGCGCTGGCCGGCGGTACTCTTTTGCACGGCGGGTGCCAATAGGGCAAACAGCGGAGCCACCTCGGCGTAGTTGGGCACCGGCCCGCCCACGGCCCGTATGGCGTCTAGGCTTACCGCCGAGCCCGGATGCGTGCGGATAAAGGCCGCGTACTGCTGGTTGATAATGGCGGTCAGAGCTTCTTCCTGAGCGTCGCTCTGCGCCAGAAACTCAGGGCTGCGCTGCTCTTTGGGCGTGGCCCGGTAAACGGCGTACAGGGCATTGAGTTGGTCCTGGCCAGGGCGTAGCAGGGTTTGTAGCTGCTGGTAATCGGTATTCAGGGGTGTGCCTGCCAGGGTAGCGTTGCCTAGCGAGTCGGGACTGATAAGGCTGATGGTACCTTTTTCGAGGTAGAAGGTAGTGTGGTCGGCCTGCCCCGTAAGCAGGCGGCGCCGGTTGCCGTTATTCAGCAGCATCAGCCGCACTTGGGCCGGCTCGGCCACGGTGCCCTTCAGCACAAACGTGCCGTTTTTCACCTCCGCCGAATCGAGGTAGCCTTTGTCGTTGCGCAGAAACACCTTCGATTTGGCTGGCAGCTTGCCCAGCTGGCCTTTGATGGTGAACGGGGCAGGCGTCTGGGCCTGGGCCAATACGGGGGCAGTGGCAAGCAACAGCAGCGGGAGTAGCGTCTTTTTCATGGATACAAATAGGGAAAGTCTAATAGAAACCGCGCCTAATATCCGCAGAATTCCGTGGCCGCCACTACGCCCGTTCATCCGCCGCAATCACCACCAGCCAGGCCAACAAAACGAGTAGTGCCCCGTCCCTGCTGAATCGTCCCCAAAATCCGTAAAAATCCGGGCTAATCCGTTGCCTTAGTACAGCACCCGAAACTTGATGGTGTGCTCGACTTCGCGTAGCTGTTCAATCAGGGCGGGCTCGTACTGCTTGTCCACGTCGGTAATCACGTAGCCGATGTGCTCGTTGGTTTTCAGGTACTGGCCCAGGATATTGACCGCGTGGGCGGCCAGCACCTGGTTGATGTGGGCCAGCACGCCGGGCACGTTGTGGTGGATGTGCATGAGCCGGTGGGCGGCCTGCTCGGGCAGCTGAATGTTGGGGAAATTGACGCTCTGCTGGGTGTTGCCGGTGTTCACGTACTGCATCAGCCGCTCGGGCACAAACTCGGCAATATTGCGCTGGGCCTCGGCCGTGCTGCCCCCAATGTGGGGCGTGAGCAGCACGTTGGGCAGGCCCGTTAGCTCGCTCGCAAACGGCTCGTCGTTGGTTTTGGGCTCATAGGGAAACACATCGACGGCGGCCCCGCCCAGGTGGCCCGCGCGCAGGGCAGCAGCCAGCGCGGGCACGTCCACGACGGGGCCGCGGGCGTTGTTGAGAAACAGGGCCCCGGGCTTCATGCGGGCAAATTCTTCGGCCCCGAATAGGTGGGTGTTTTCGGGGCGGCCGTCTACGTGCAGCGTTACAATGTCGGCCTGGGCCAGCAGCTCGGCCAGGCTGCGGCAGCGGGTGGCGTTGCCCAGCTGCAGCTTCTCGGCAATATCGAAGTACAGCACCTGCAGGCCCACGGCCTCGGCCACCACCGACAGCTGGCTGCCGATGTTGCCGTAGCCCACGATGCCCAGCTTCTTGCCCCGCACCTCAAACGCCCCACCAGCCGACTTATCCCACTTTCCGGCGTGCATCAGGGCGTTTTTTTCGGGTACGCGGCGGGCCAGCAGCAGGATTTCGCCCAGCGCCAGCTCTACCACCGAGCGGGTATTGCTGAAAGGGGCGTTGAACACGGCTACGCCCTTTTTCAGGCACTCGGTCAGGTCAATCTGGTTGGTGCCGATGCAGAACGCGCCGATGCCGATGAGGCGGTTGGCGGCCGCCAGCACCCGGGCCGTTACCTGGGTTTTGCTGCGAATGCCGAGCAGGCTCACGCCCTCGATGCGCGCTACCAGCTCGTCCTCATCGAGGCCACCCGGCACCAACTCCACCTGGTAGCCTTCCTGGCGCAGCAGCTCGGCGGCGCGCGGGTCGGGGTTTTCGAGCAGCAGCACTTTAATGCGGTTTTTGGGGTAGCTCAAACTCATGGGTAGCTTGTTCTGGTAGAGGAATTCATCAAAGGAAGGCAGTACTTCATCGGCCTGGGCTACCACGGCGGGGCGGGCCACGTTTTCGGTGAAGGCATAGAAGCGGTCGGCCAGGCCGGCTTCGCGCATCTGAAAGTCGGTGTAGCCGTCGCCGAGCACGTACACCGGCCCGCGCAGGTGCAGGCGGCGCAGCTGCTCAATCTTGCCCCCGTCGCGGCTCAGTACGTTTTCGGGGTCGAAGCCGGTAATGCGGCCGGCCTCATCAAAGGTGAATGTGTTGGCCAGCACGAATTCGGGCACAATGCCAAACTCGCCCACCACTGGCTCAATAAACTCGCGGAAGCCGCTGCTGACGATGTACACCCGGCCCGGGAACTGCTCGAAGAAGCTTCGGTTGCGCCGGATGCTTTCCGATACTTTGCCTTGTAGCCGCTCCACGAGCAGGCCGATATGCTCGCGCCGGGCCGGCAGCAGCGCCAGCCGCTGCTTCAGCGACTCCGAAAAGCTCAGCTCGCCGCTCATGCCCCGATCAGTCAGGGCCCGAATCTGCCCCACGATTTCCGCCCGGTCGGGGCTGTTTTCAAGGGCAATATCGGCCAGCTCGTCCAGCCCTTCTACTTGGGTAAACGTGCTGTCGAAGTCGATGATAAGGTAGGGCAGAGGCGTTGGTTGGTCGGGCAATTCATTGGTCATAAGGGCGGCAAGGTAGGGCGCGGCGGGGCAAAGGAGAGCAAGTTGCTGTGTGAGGCTGCGCAACTTGAGTTATGCAGGTAGTAGCTGATGAATTGCCTGCAGAGGTGCGTAGAGCATTACGCAGCGTTACGCAGCGACAGACGATTCCGCTTTTGTTTCAACCCACCCGACGGGCCGTGCTGGCAGGCAACCAGGCAGCGTGCTGGCACTCGGCGCAACGGGCGGAGGCCGCAGCGGCCAATTCGCGCACCTGGCCACAGTTGGCGCAGGCGTGGGGGCCGGCGGTGGTGGCGGTAGGCCGGGCCTCACGGAGCCGCTCGGGCCAAATGGGCAGGCCGGGCCGCACATCATCGTCTGCAAAAAAGTAGATGCTCGTTTCGCCATCCGATTCGATGTAGGCCCGGCGTACCTGGCCCAGGTGTTCCACCTGCTGCTGGCGCAACTCGCCGAACAGCTCCTTCAACGTCAGGTTCTGCTGTTTGAAATTTTCTTGTTGGATAACGCCTTCCTCAATCAGCAGTATCGGCTGGCCCTCCAGCCAATCGGAAAAGCGCGGGTACCACTCGGTGAGGCGGTTGAAGAGCGTGTAGAGGCCCGTTACCATTCCGAACACAACTATTGTGGGTAGCAGGGGCGTATCGTCGTAGAGCATGGCGTCGCCGGCCGCCGAGCCCAGGCCCAGGATGATGCTGAGCTCAAAAATGGACAGCTGCCGCACCCCGCGCCGCCCCATCACGCGCAGCGCCCCCAGAATCAGCAGGTACATGATGCCGCAGCGCGCCGCTATTTCCAGCAGAAAGGGCCATGTAGTGTCATCGGCCCACAGAATACGGTGCCAGTCGAAGGGTACTATAGGCGGTTGGTCCATTGTTTTAGCGGGTAGCAAGGAATCAGGCAGATGGAAAACTGGCCAAAAAGAACGTCATTCTGAGCGAAGGCGAAGCCGTAGTCGAAGAATCTCGCGTGTCAAAGTAATTCCTGAAGACAGGGTTAGCATTGCCCGCGAGATTCTTCGACTCCGTTCCGCTGCGCTCAGAATGACGTTCCCTTTCTCACCTCTAAGCCCTACGCACTCGCCTGGTTCAACTGGCGCATATCGGCCTCGGTTAGCTCCAGGTGCATGGCCTTCACCAACTCCTCAACCTGCCGAATACTGGTGGCCGAGGCAATGGGAGCCGTGAGGCCGGGGCGGGCCATAATCCAGGCCAGGGCCACCTGGGCGGGCGAGGCCCCGGCGTGGCGGGCCACCACGGCGTCCAGTGCGGCCAGAATCTGCAGGCCCCGCTCGTTGAGGTATTTCGGGCCGATGCTGCTGCCGCGCACGCTTTTGGCCAAGTCTTTTTCTGAGCGGTACTTGCCCGTGAGGAAGCCCGAGGCCAGTCCGAAGTAGGGGATAATGCCCAAGCCGTATTCCTGGCAAAGCGGCAGCAGCTCTTTTTCGAGGGCCTCGCGCTGGTAGAGGTTGTATTCGGGCTGGAAGGTTTCGTAGCGCGGCAGGCCCTGGGTTTCGCTGGCCGCCAGCGCCGCCCGCAGCCGCCCCGCCCCGAAGTTGCTGGCCCCGATGGCCCGCACCTTGCCCTCCTGTATCAACTCGGCGTAGGCCTCCAGTGGCTCGGTTACGGCGCGTTCCTCATCGTCCTGGTGCGACTGGTACAAATCGATGTAATCGGTTTTAAGCCGGCCCAGCGACTCTTCGACGGCGGTTTTGATGTAGGCTTTGCCCAGGCCCTGGCGGCCGTCGCCCATCTGCATCCCTACTTTCGAGAAGATGAGCACATCGTCGCGGCGGCCACGGCGCTGCAGCCACTTGCCGATAACAGCTTCCGATTCTCCACCCTGGTGGCCCGGCACCCAGGCCGAGTACACATTGGCCGTGTCGATGGCGTTGCCGCCGCCGGCCACAAAGGCATCGAGCACCTTAAAAGAAGTGGCTTGGTCGGCGGTCCAGCCGAATACGTTGCCGCCCAGCACCAGGGGCGCGGTGCGCAGGCCCGAGCGGCCCAGTTCGCGTTGTTGCATAAAATGGAGTGAGTAGTTGCGGAGTTGGAAAGGTAGAACCTAGGGGCTGCCCCGGCTTTGATTGGGCGCAGAACGTATTTTTGTGCACACCAACCAAGCTGGCTCATGCGTCAAACGTATCTGCTATTATTGCTTCTGGGGTTGCTGCTGTCAGCGGCCTGCACCCGTTTGCCCACCGCTGAGCCCGTAGTCGAGCATGATTTCGGGCATCTGTTCCGGGCGCAGGGCCTGGAGGGCTCGTTGCTGTTCTACGATGAAGCGGCCGGACAGTTTGTGGCCTACAATGCTGCCCGCTGCCGCCAGGGCTTTCTGCCGGCTTCTACGTTCAAAATTCCCAACACCCTCATTGCCCTGCAAACCGGCGCCCTGCGCGACACAGCCGACAGCTGCCCCTGGGACGGAACGGTGCGTAGCATTGCCTCCTGGAACCAGGACATGCCCTTCGCCCGGGCCTTGCGCGTGTCGGCCGTGCCGTGCTACCAGCAGTTGGCCCGCCACTTAGGGGTGGCCGCCTACCAGCAGTGGCTGCCGAAACTGGGCTACCCCGGTATGGTGGTTACGCCCGCCACGCTCGACACCTTCTGGCTCGACGGTACCTCGCGCATCAGCCAGTTCGAGCAGATAAGCTTTCTGCGCCGCCTGCAGGCCGAAACGCTGCCCATCGAGAAGCGCCACCAGCAAGCCGTGAAGCAGCTACTTATTCTCAAAAAGACGCCCACCGCCACACTCTACGGCAAAACCGGCTGGCGTTTCCGCTCGGCCCGAAACCCCGATAATGGCTGGCTGGTGGGCTGGCTGACCCGCGCTGACGGCCGCCACATCTTCTTCGCTCTCAACGCCGAACCCCTGAGTGGCCAGCCCGCCGACGCTCGCTTCGGCCCCGCCCGTCAGCTTATTGTAGAGGCAGCCCTGAAAGAATTAGGCTTCTAAGGCAGGCAATAAAGGCCTTATTAAATTCAGGTTGCGGAGGTCGGTGTAGGGGCGGGGCTTGTCCCCGACCGCCGTTCACACCGTTGCAGCGGTAACCGTTCTGACGGCGGGCGGGGACAAGCCCCGCCCCTACACCGACCTCCAGAACTTGTGCTACCTGAAGGCAAGTATAAACCGGATGGTCATCACCCCGCCACCTTCTCCAGTACCCGCCAGCCGTGCCCAGGTACGGTCAGTTCGTCATCGGCCCGGAACATGAGCTGCTCGCTGCTGAACACGTCGCGCCAAGTGCCGGCGGCGGCTTCGGGCAGGGGCAGGGCTGCCGGTTCGGTGGCGGCGTTGATGACGCAGAGCACGGCCGCCCCCTGCTTTTCGCGCACGAAGCCATAGAGGCCGGTCGGGCCGGGCAGGCGGGTAAGCTGGCTGGCCGGGTCGCCGTTGCGCAGGGCCGGGTGGCGGCGCTTGAGCTGCAGCAGGCGGGTATAGAAGTCCTGCAGTGGGAAATCCTGCCAACTGATGGGGTCCTTGTCGAAGAAGTCCAAGCGCTTACTGAGCCCGGCTTCCTGGCCCGAATACACCAGCGGCATACCTGGCAGCAGCACCGTAAGCACCGCGAAGGGTAGCGCCAGCGCGCCCAGCCGCTCGTACTCGGTACCGTCCCAGCTGTTCACATCGTGGTTGCTGGTAAAATTCATCAGGTACACCTGCGGCGGGTACTTGGCCCGCTCAGTGGCGCGGTACGCATCAATGGCGGCCAGCGGGGCCCGGCCGGCTGCAATGCTGTCGAACAGATAATGCAGGCGCAACCCAAACGTCATGTCGAAGGCCTGCTCCAGCAGGTGCGTGTCGGGGTTGAACTCCTCCCAGCTCAGGCCGCCCGAAGGATATAGCTCGTCCCACTCGGCCAGCATGAACACGGGCTTAATGGCCTCCAGTGCCGGCCGTACCTCGTCCCAGAAATCGGTGGGCACCAGCGCGGCTACGTCGCAGCGGTAGCCATCAATGCCCACTTCGCGTACCCAGTAGCACAGCGCCTCGGCCATGTAGCGGCGCAGGCCAGGCTGGCCGTAGTCGAGGGCCACTACATCATGCCAGTCGGCCACGGGCGGTACCAGCCGGCCCTGGGCGTCGTGCTGGTACCATTCGGGGTGCTCGTGCACCAGCGGGTTGTCCCAGCTGGTATGGTTGGCCACCCAGTCGAGCAGCACGCGCAAGCCCAGGCGGTGGGCCTCGGCCACCAGCGCCTGCAACTCGGCCATCGTTCCAAATTCGGGGTTCACCCCCAGATAGTCGCGCACGGCGTATTGGCTGCCCAGCGTGCCCTTGCGCCCCTGTTCGCCAATCGGATGAATCGGCATAAGCCAAATTATACTGATACCCATTTTGGCCAGCCGGGGCAGGTGCTCCATAAACGCCCGAAACGTGCCCTCGGGCGTGTACTGGCGGATATTAACTTCGTACATCGTGGCGGCGGCGGCCCACTCGGGATGCCGCACCTGAAACAGGTGGGCGTCGGGGTGGGAGGGCAGGGTCGGGTCGGGCATAGAGCGAAGAGGTAAAGGCCAGCGGCCGCGCCACCGGAAACGGGGCAGATTGCCCCGTTATTTGCTGTCGAGACTGCCTAACAGTCGTTGGCAGTGGCCTGCAGGCTGCATTGCCTGGCGGTCTGGGAACTACGAAGCCAACTGGCCATCAGATTTTAAGGCCCCTCCAGCCTAGCCGTCAACGCGCCACGCTACCAGCAGTCGGCCGGCTGTTTGGCCGGGCGCCGGCCCGCGCTACTCCGGATCGGGCAGGCGCTCATACACCTGGTAACCGTGGGCCGGTAGCACCACTTTCGAGCCGGAGCCCAGCCGTTGTATCTGCCCGCTGAAAAGCTCCCGATAAGTGCCCGGCCCAAGACCACGCAACGCCAGGGTGCGCGGTTGCCGGTCGAAGTTGACTACCGTGAGCACCGCTTGCTGCCGGCGGCGGCGCACAAACCCGTACACCCTTGGGCTGCTGCTGACTTCCAACGCCTCGAACCCGGCGCAGGGGTCGCCGTTGGCCAGGGCGGGGTTCCGTTTCTTGAGCTGCAGCAGTTTTGTGTAAAAATCCTGGAGCGGGTAGCCATTCCACGGAATCGGGTCTTTCTCGAAGAAGTCCAGCCGCTTTTTCAGGGCCGCCTCCTGGCCCGAGTACACCATCGGGATGCCCGGCAGCAGAGCCGCCAGCACGGCTTGCGGCAGGGCGTCGGGCCCCAGTCGCTCGTACTCGGTGCCGCTCCAGCTGTTGATATCGTGGCTGCTGGTGAAATTCATCAGGTATACGCCGGCCGGATACTTGGCCCGCTCGGCCGCCAGGTAAGTATCGATGGCGCTGGTGGGCTGCTGGCGCAGGGCAATGCTGTCGAGCAAATAGCGCAGGCGCAGGGCGTAGGTGGCGTCGAAGGTTTTTTCGAGCAGGTGGCTGTTGGGGTCGAATTCGCTCGGTTTCAGGAAGGGTGGGTCGTGCAGCTCGTCCCATTCGGCCAGCATAAACACGGGCTTGATCTGCGTGAGGGCGGCGCGGGTATCGTTCCAGAAATCGGTGGGCATCAGCCCGGCCACGTCGCAGCGGAACCCATCCACATTGGTCTCACGCACCCAGTACGCCATGCTTTCGGTCATGTAGCGGCGCAGTTCGGGCTTGGTGTAGTCAAGGTCGATGACGTCCTGCCAATCGGCCACCGGGGGCTGGAAACGCCCGAGCGAGTCGCGCGTGAACCAGTCGGGGTGCTGGCGGGCCAGCTCGCTGTCCCAGCTGGTGTGGTTGGCTACCCAGTCGAGGATGACGTGCATACCGCGCTTATGGGCGGCGTCCACGAGGTGGCGCAAATCTTCGAGGGTACCCATTTCGGGGTTCACGGCCCGGTAGTCGCGCACCGAGTAGTAGCTGCCGAGGCGGCCCTTGCGTTTCTGCTGCCCGATTGGGGTAATGGGCATCAGCCACAGGATACCTATGCCCATGCTGTCGAGGCGGGGCAAGTGGGCCTCGAAGGCCCGCAACGTGCCCTCGGGGGTGTACTGGCGGATATTGACTTCGTAGATGCTGGCATTGGCGGCCCAGGCCGGGTGGCGCACCGCAAACGGGGCCGGCGGAGGCGCGCAGTCGGCGGCTGGCGTATCGACGGAGTTGGTCTGGCAGGTGGCTAGCAGCAGGGCCAACCCAAGGGAGAACCAGGGGAAAAAGCGGGAGGAATACATAGCTCAACTTACGCAGTTTTTGCCCTGCTTGCCAGCGCCCGTTACGTAGCTGCCCGCCACCGCGGCCACCTGAATGTCCTTATCCAACGGTTCAGGGGCTCCTCCACTACGTAATGCAACCCAATGGCTGCCACAAGTAGCAGCAGGAAAACCAGTAGCGGCTGAGTTGTGATAAGCCGCGTAACGATGCCGTGCGGCACCCCCATATGGATGAGGTAGAAAACGTACGAGCTACGCCCCAGAACCTGCATTGTTCGGCTCGCCAGGAGCCGTTGTAGCGGAGTTTGCTCGGTTAGCAGCCCGGCAAACCAAAGCGCAATAGCGGCTGGTAGTACTATGTTGTTGATGACAATGCCTGCCGGGTGTTCCTGCCCGAATGTGTACGGACCCCTGATGGCATTCAGCAGTAGGATAACTGCTCCGAAGGCCAGCAGCCCGGCACCTGTGCGGCTGCTACCCGCTTTACCCTTTAACCGGCCCTGCCGAAACCAAAGGGCCAACTGAATGCCCACGAAAAACTCGGTAGCCCGGCCGAAAAAGGTGAACAGCAGCATGAAACGCAGGTTGCCGAACAGCCCGTACAGCTTCAGCGGCCCGCACAGCGCTACCAGCAGTGCACCCAGCCCCAACAGCGCCAGCGGCACCAGCCACAGCATCCGAAGCCGCTGCTGCAACAGCAGGAAAATGAGCGGCGCACTCAGATAAAAGCACTCTTCTACCGTCAGCGTCCAGCCCTGCGCCACTCCCGAGTACACAAACGCCTCAAAGAAGCCGCGTAGAAACGTAACATTCAGCAGCCAGAGTTTCCAGGAAAACGCACCGGTCTGGTACCATACACTTGCGAAGGCGAGGGCCGTGAGCAGGAAGTACATTGGGTAGATGCGGGCCACCCGATTGCGCAGGTACGGCCCCCACCAGCTGGTGGTCATTCGTTCGGTGCCAGCGTAGCGCAACGTGATGAGAAACCCGCTGAGCACGAAAAACACTGGCACCCCCACATGAAATTCCCGCACTATTTTCTCCAATTCCCCCTCCACTCCGGAGCCCACCCGAAACGGATTGAAGTGGTGCAGATACACCAGATAGGCTGCTACGGCCCGTACACCCGTCAGCGCCGGTAAATAGGCAGCCGCTTCCTCTACATCGGATGCGGGCAGATCAGTGGAAACGGACATGTAACAAGCGGGTCTAAGGGCCTTAGTCGAGGCAGGATGCTGCGCATAAATCTACCACCCAAAAGCCCCACGAAGTGCGGCGGCAGTGCCTCCAGATTTTATTGGGCCATATTTGTGCGTTTTCCGGCCGCCTTCCCCGTGGGTTGCCGCCAACGGCAACCCGGCTCAGCAGTGCAAGTAACACCAACTGGCCGGCCGGCGTACATCGTCCTTATAAACCCTTTCTTTACCCCTTGCCCTATGAACCACGCCAGCCGCATCGACAAGACTGTTCGCAACATCTATGATACCTTCGACAACCCGGGTGCCAACCCCATGGAAGCTGGCCTGGGCGACATCGACAGCTGGATTGCTTCCCTCGACGGGTTGGGTGGCTCGGCCCTGAACGGCCTGCAGGCAGAGCTGCGCAA
This sequence comes from Hymenobacter sp. ISL-91, assembly GCF_018613725.1. Lineage (GTDB taxonomy): Bacteria > Bacteroidota > Bacteroidia > Cytophagales > Hymenobacteraceae > Hymenobacter. The sequence goes on along the minus strand of NZ_JAGGPS010000019.1, from coordinate 78,199 downwards.
CCTGCGCGGCTACGTAGAGCGCGACGACCGGCCCGCAATGGCCGCCAGCCTGCAGCTGCTGGGCACCGAAACCGCCCGCATTGCCCGCGACATCCACAGCCTCACCGACAATACCGGCGACCAGCTCCGCCACCTGGGCCAAACGCTGGTAATTGCCGCCGGCAACCTGAAAACATCAGTACCTACACATCCTCAAGTAGGGTAACCAGATAATATAAACCCGTCTAAAATTCAGGTTTCAAGAGCTGTGCAACCAGCTCTTGAAACCTGAATTTTTTTGTTCACACGGACTTACATTTTTGCACAACTCACCACATACTATAAGTTGCTCCCGAAAGCTGGGGGCCGGGAGCTGGGAGCGAGAATCGATAAGTGCTGCTAATCTCTAATACCCCGCCGCGTTGTCGTCGCCACGAGGGTCGGCCCCGCCTTCGAGGCGGCCGTCGGGCAGCACCCGGATGATTTCCAGGCGGCCCCAGGGGCTGCGGGCGTTGAGCTGGTAGCCACGGGCCCGGAGGGTGTCCTGGGCGGCGGGCAGCAGGGCGCCGGCCTCTACATCGAGCTGGTCGGGCAGCCACTGGTGGTGCAGGCGCGGCGCGGCCACGGCCTGCTGGGCGTTCTGGCCGTAGTCGATTACGTTGAGTATGCCTTGTAGCACGCTGGTGATGATGGTGCTGCCGCCGGGCGTGCCAACGAGCAGGGCCAGCTGGCCGTTGCGCGTGAGAATGGTCGGCGTCATGGAGGAAAGCATGCGCTTGCCGGGCGCAATGGCGTTGGCCGCGCCGCCTACCAGCCCGTAGGCGTTGGGCGCGCCGGGCTTGCTGCTGAAATCGTCCATCTCGTTATTCAGCAGGAAACCCGCCCCGGCCACTACCACTTTGCTGCCGTAGGCCCCGTTGAGCGTAGTTGTGCAGCTCACCGCATTACCCTGGGCGTCCACAATATTGTAGTGCGTGGTCTGGTCGGTTTCGTAAGCCGGCAGGCCCGTGCCGGCCGCTACCTGGGCGCTGGGCGTGGCCCGGCGTGGCTGCACCGAAGCCATGCGGCGGCGGTTGTAGGCCGGGTCGAGCAGCTGGGCTACCGGCACGCGGCCAAAATCCGGGTCGCCGAGGTAAGTGGCGCGGTCGGCATACACGCGGCGCTGGGCCTCGGTGAGCCAATGCACGGCCTGGGGCGCGTGCCAGCCGGTGTCCTGCAGGTTGTAGGGCTCCAGCATCTGCAGCATTTGCAGCAGGGCCACCCCGCCCGAGCTGGGCGGTGGAAACGTGAGCACCTCGTAGCCGCGGTAGCTGCCCCGTAGCGGTGTGCGCCATTTGGGTTGGTAGGCAGCCAGGTCGGTTTTGGTGATAAGGCCACCGCCGCGCTGCATTTCGGCCACGAGCAAATCGGCGGTTTCGCCCGCGTAGAAACCGGCCGCCCCCTGGTCGCGGATTCGGCCTAGCGTGCGGGCCAACTCGGGGTGCCGGATGGTGTCGTCGGTCTGCCAGGGGCTGGCTTTAAGGTAAGCATTGCTGGGGTTGAACTTCGTGAAATCGGCCTGCTGCCCATTGAGGCCAGCGGCTTCTTTAACCGTTAAGGGCAGGCCCCGGGCAGCCAGCTGCACGGCCGGCTCCACTACGTCGCGCCAGGGTAGCTTGCCCAGCTTCTGGTGCAGCGCCCACATGCCCGCCACGGTGCCCGGTACGCCGGCCGCCCGGTGGCCCCGAGTGCTCAGGTTGGGCACCACGTTGCCGGCCGCGTCGAGGTACATGTCGCGGGTGACGGCGGCGGGAGCGGTTTCGCGGAAGTCGAGGGCGCCGTTCTGGCCATCGGCCCCGCGGTAAAGCACGAAGCCCCCGCCCCCGATGTTGCCGGCCACCGGCAGGGCTACGGCCAGCGCGAACTGTACGGCCACGGCCGCGTCGTAGGCGTTGCCGCCGCGCTGCAGCACCGCCACCCCAATGCGCGTGGCTTCGGGGTGAGCCGCCGTAACCATGGCCTTACTGGTAACAACGGCTGTGGCCGCTGGCACCGGCGCAGCCAGCACAGAAGCGCCGGCCAGTGCCGCGGGCGAGGTAGCCGGTGGGGCCGTGGTGCAGGCCGCCAGCCCGGTTGCCAGCAGCAGATAGGAGAGGTGCTTCATGGCCGTAAAGTACGCGGAATCTGCCCCGATTGCGGCCTTTACGCGGTATAATGGGCTGTATTGCCTGATTCCACGTAGTTTTGAGCGCAACCCTGCGCCCCAGCTGCCTCTGCCATGACTACGCCAACTGCTTCGCCCGAATCTGCCACCGCCCCCGTTGCGCTGTCTCTCGTACAGCACGACCCCTGGCTGGCACCCTTCGAGCCGGTGCTACGTCGCCGCCAGCAACGGCTGGAAACCCGGCTGACTGAAATCAGGCAGCAATACGGCTCGCTGAGCAAGTTTGCCAGTGCCCACCAGCGCCTGGGTCTGCACTACGACGGCCGCCGCCGGGGCCACTGGTACCGCGAGTGGGCGCCTGCCGCCCAAGCCCTGAGCCTGATTGGCGACTTCAACGGCTGGAACCGGCAAGCCACCCCGCTAAAAAAGAGCGATGACGGCATTTGGGAAGTATTTCTGCCCGATAAAGAGTACCAAGACTGCCTCACGCACCACTCCCTTTACAAGGTGCATGTAGTATCGGCCCGGGGCGCCCACGACCGGCTGCCGGCCACCCTGCGCCGGGCCGTGCAGAACCCGGAAACCCACGACTTCGCCGGCCAGGTCTGGCGCCCCGAAACGCCGTTTGCCTGGACCGATCAGAAGTTTCGGGTGGCCAATGCCGTGCGCGAGCCGCTGATTTATGAGGCCCACGTAGGCATGGCGCTGGAGGAGGGCCGGGTGGGCTCCTACCTGGAGTTTGCCGACCAGGTACTGCCCCGCATTGCCGCCGGCGGCTACAATTGCGTGCAGCTGATGGCTGTAATGGAGCACCCCTACTACGGCTCGTTCGGCTACCACGTGGCCAATTTCTTTGCCGTGTCTTCGCGCTTCGGCACGCCCGAGGAGCTCAAACACCTTATCAACGAAGCCCACCGGCTGGGCCTGGCTGTGCTGCTGGATGTGGTGCACTCGCACGCCGTAAAAAACGAGGCCGAGGGTCTGGCCAACTTCGACGGTTCGGGCCACCAGTATTTTCATGCCGGAAGCCGGGGCGAGCACCCGGGCTGGGATTCGCGCCTGTTTGATTACGGCAAGCCTGAGGTGCAGCAGTTTCTGCTCAGCAACCTGCGCTACTGGCTCGAAGAGTTCCACGTCGACGGCTTCCGCTTCGACGGGATTACCAGCATGCTCTACCACCACCACGGCGAGGGCGTCAGCTTCGGCGGCTACGAGTCATATTTCGGGCCCGAGGTGGATGAGGACGCGGTGCTGTACCTGCAGCTGGCCACCACGTTGGTGCGCGAAATCAAGCGCAGCGCCCTGCTGATTGCCGAAGATATGAGCGGCATGCCGGGCCTGTGCCGGCCCATTGCCGAGGGCGGCGTGGGCTTTGGCTACCGGCTGGGTATGGGCATTCCCGATTACTGGATCAAGCTGCTTAAGCACACCCGCGACGAAGATTGGAACCTCTACGACCTGTGGTATGTGCTGAACAACCGCCGCGACGGCGAGAAAACCGTGGCCTATGCCGAAAGCCACGACCAAGCGCTGGTAGGCGACAAAACCCTGGCCCAGTGGCTGCTCGATGATGCCATCTACCAGCACATGGGCCGCTCCGACACCGACCCGGTGGCCGCCCGGGGCGTGGCCCTGCACAAGCTCATCCGCCTGCTCACCATTAGCCTGGGGGGCGAGGCCTACCTCAACTTTATCGGCAACGAGTTCGGCCACCCCGAGTGGGTCGATTTCCCGCGCGAAGGCAACAACTGGAGCCACCATTTCGCCCGCCGCCAGTGGAGCCTGGCTGACAACCCCGACCTCAAGTTTCAGTACCTGCTCAACTTCGACAGGGCCATGATTGAGCTGGTCCGGAGCAGCCGCCTGCTGGCCGCCGGCCCGGCCCGCCAGCTCCACCTCGACCCCGAAAACCAGGTTCTCGTCTTTCTTCGCGGCCCGCTGCTGCTGGCCTTCAACCTGCACACCGAGCACAGCATCCCCGACTACCGCTTTGTGGTGCCCGCTGCCGGCCGCTACCGCATCGTGCTCGATTCCGACGCCCCCGATTTTGGCGGTTTCGCCCGCATCGACGACGACTACCGCTACGAAACCCTTGAGGAAAATGGCGTCCACAAGCTCAGCCTTTACCTCACGAGCCGCACGGCTCTGGTGCTGGAGCGTATCTGAGCCGGTAGCTTGTAAAATCTGGGAGGTTGATGTAGGGGCGGGGCTT
>NZ_JAGGPS010000019.1:0-73837 GCF_018613725.1 Hymenobacter sp. ISL-91 | reverse complement strand
CGCCCCTACATCGACCTCCACAACTTGGGCGACCTTCTAACGCATAAGCCCCCGTACTCGGTTGAGTACGGGGGCTTTTTTGCTGCTAGCTGACAGCTCAAAAAATCAGGTGTTCTTCGTTCTGCGGCCCGATTCGGCTTGCTCCAGCGCCTCATTGATGCGCAGGTCGCGGGCGTCGGGCCTTTTGGCGCGGCTGATGTGCTGGGCCAGTTGTTTGCGCTGCGTAAAGGGCAGGGCATCGAACTTGGCCCGCAGGTCGGTGCGGTCGAGGGCCTGGGCCAGCTCGGCGGGCAGCTCCAGGCCGCTGGGGTCGGTGTCGTGCCACAGCACCACGTGCACGGTATCGGCCCAGGTTTTACTGATGGCGTTACGCACTTCCTTGCGCACGCTGAAGCCGTGGTGCTCGCCGCCCATGGGCGTCAGGTTCAGGCGAATGGGGAAACCGTCGATGGTGCCCTGAACGGGCAGCGCGCCTTTAACGCCGTATTCGGCCGTTACGTCGAAAGGTACAACCACGAACACGCCGTTATCGGCCCCATCCATTTCGAGCAGAGCATCAAATTCGTGGCGGCGGGGCGTAGCGGGGGTAGAGGAACTCATTGGAAAGAAGGGGGAATAAGAGGACCGGCCAAACGGCCCGGCCGGTGTTGTTCGATGTGAAGCAGCAACTCGTTTATAGCGGCTGTGTTGCTGGCAGCAATAGTCTGGACCCGCCCGGGCGGCAGCTGGTACCGCTCGGTCAGCAGGTCGGCCACCTCGGCGGTGGCAGCCAGCACCAGGTCGGCGCGGCGCAGGGCCAGGCGTTCCAGCGCTACGGCCCAGCCGGTTTCGACGGCGGTTGCCCGCTCCTGGGCCAGGCTGTGCACATGCAGCACCAGAGGCCAGCCCGTTAGCTGCCGGATTTCCATGGCCGCCAGCCAGGTGGGCCAATCTACGGCATAAATAACGGCAAACTGCCGGCCAATGGTCCATCGGGTCGCAAACCGCGCATACTGAATCACCTGAAAGTTGAGGTCGGCGGCTGTGGCGCTGGGCGGGTTGCGCCCCAGCGCGGCCAACTCCTGCGTAAGCGTGGCATGCACCCGCGTAGGCGGCGGGGGCGTGTCTGGCGCCGGATGCAGGTCAGGCGAGGCAACCGAAGCCGCCGGTTCGTTCTGTAGCGGTCCGGTGGCACGGATAGCCGGTTCCGGACTCGCCTCAGCTGATGCGGACTGCTCTGGCCCGGTGCCGGAAACCGAGGAAACCCTGCTGGCCGAAGCGCTGGCCGCTGGCGCTGCCGAAGTAGTTGGCGGGCGCACAGCGGGCCTGTCTGGCAGTGCCGCCAACTGCCCGGGCGCAGGTGGCCGGGCAGTTGGGGCAATAGTAGCAACGGGCACGACCGAAACCCCGGGAGTAGCGCCCAGGTAAGGCGCGGCCGGGCTGCTGCTGCCGATGTAGGGCGCTGCCGGAGCCTGCCACGCGGCCGGGTTCGGGCTGGGGCGAGCAGTGGTTTGAAAAGTAGCCAGGTCCAGCTCGGCCAGTCCGGTAATGCGCAGGTTGGCTCCGGCTGCAGCAAAGGCCGGCTGCGGCTCGTGGGGCATTAGCACCGCCAGGTTGGCCAGCGGAGCCAGCTGTTGCACCAGGGCCCGGAGCGGGGCACCAGCCACTGGCTGAGGAGGAAATACTTCATTCCAGCCAAGTAGTAATACGCGGGAAGAAGCAGTGGACATAGGCTAGCAGACTGTTGGAGTAGATACCAGGAGTACGGCAAGGTAGAAAAAAAGGTGTTGAGGCTCCCGGCCCCATTCCTTGTTTCGTTCCTGGTTTCAACTCCCCAGCACTATTCCCCCAGCACTACTCCACCACCAGCCGCCGGCTTTGGCTGCCGCTGCGCACCAGGTACAGCCCGGCGCGCAGGCCGGCTGGCAGTTCCAGCGTCAGAGGGCCGGTGGGCGGCGTGGTAGTCGTCAGGAGCAGGCGGCCCTGCAGGTCGAGCAGCTGCACCGGCTGGCCGGCGGGCAGGCCGGCCACGGTTACCCGGCCTTCGCGGGTGGGGTTGGGCCACAGCTGCCAGGTGGCGCTACCGGCTGGTACCGCCACCGGCCGCACCTCCGACAGGCTGGCCGTGCTATCGAAATCGAGCTGCCGCAGGCGGTAGTACACCAGCTGCGTGCCGTAGGTGGGCAACTGGCTGTCGGTGAACTCGTAGGTAGCCGCCTCGCCGCGACCGGGTATCCAGTCCCGGCGCCGGAATGCCGTGCCATCGGTGGACACCTCTACCGCAAAGCCCGCGTTGTTGAGCTCGGTAGCCGTGCGCCACCGAAGCTGGGCCACGGCTCCGCGCGCCTCGGCCGTGAAGCTAACCAGCGTAACGGGCAACGGAACCGCCGGGCCGCTCAGGGTAATAGTGGCCGGGCTGAGAGCAAAAAACACGTTGCCAACGGCTTCCACCTTAAGCCGGCCTTTGGTAGTTGGGGTTGCGGGCAGGCGCACCGAGGCGGTGCCATTGTTGGGTACGCTGGCGGCCAGTACAGTCGGGAACGTCAGGCCGCCGTCGTTGGAAAACAGAATTCGCACGTTGGCGCAGCTCACGGGGGCCTGGTCGGTGCCGAGCACATCCCAGGTTACGGCGTACGTGCTGCCCGGAGCGGCCGCCAGGGCTGCGGCCGGGGCCGTTACCCGAAACGGGCCGGCATCGGCCACGCTCATGCGCAGGTTGGCGCCGGCCACGCCGCCGCGGTTGTCGCGCACGGTAAGCCGGAAGTTGAGCGGCCGGGCTACCAGCGGCAGAATCTCGCCCACCGAGCTGGTGTTATTCAGCGCAGCACTTAGTTGCGGAAATGTGCGCGTGGGGCTGGCCACGGGCGTAAAGCTGCGAAACAGCGGCGGTGCGCTGGCGTCGGTGGCCGCGCCGGCCAGGCCAGTGGGGTCACCTAAATCCAGTTGCTCCCAGCTGTAGGTCAAGGCATCGTTGTCGGGGTCGGTGGCAGTGCCGGTGAGGGCAAAGGGCGTGCCTTTGGGAAGGACGAACGAGCCGGCCGGCACCAGTGCGGTGGGCGCGCGGTTGCCGTTGTTGGCCGTTAGCGTGCCGCAGATGAGCCTAGGCACAATGGCGCTTAGGCTGGCCGCATGGAAGTACACAATGCCTTCCCCCACATTGTCGGGGCTGCAGCGCCCATCATACGACATTACCGTGTTGCCCGCGCCGGGCTCATAGGCCAGGGTGTTGCTGCGGTTGCCGCTGCAAGTGCCTTTGTCGCCGTTGAAGGTGTGGCCGGAACCCAGCTGGTGCCCGATTTCGTGCAGGGTTACTTCGGCCAGAAAACTAGCGTTGCTGGCTGTCGATGACCCGCCGCCCTTACCCGATATTCCTGGAAAAGTGGAGCACACCACGCCCACGTAAGCTACGCCCGAGTAGCCGCCGCTGTTGTAGCCCAGCACATGGCCCAGGTCGTAGTTGGCAGCCCCAATCTGGGTGTTAAGCACGCCCGCATTGGCATTCAGCAGGCCGCTGGGCGAGGTATCGGAATAGGGGCTGGTAGTGGCGTTGGCGAAGATGAGCTTATCGTTGCCGGCCACCAGCTCCAAACGCAGAGCCAGCTCCCGCTCGTACACGCCGTTGAGCGAGTTCACCAGCTTCACCAGCTCGCTCATGGTGCCGGCTACGGTGCCGCCACCCAGCCGGCTTACAAACTCGGGGGTGGTGGCCAAGGCCAGGCGTAGCGTGCGTAGCTGCCCGCCATACGGCGCGGGTGGGGCCGGGGGCGTATCGCCGGGGCGCTGCAGCGGCGCATCGGGCGGCAGCAGGCTTTGGCAGTCGAACGCAACTGAAACCTGCTGGCGGCTCTGGTAAAGGGTAGAAGCCGCTGCCGATTCGTCGGCCAGAATGCTGCTGACGGCTCCATCGGCGGCCAGTAGCTGGGCGTGTAGTCCGGTTGGCGTCCATTCTAAGCGCACGGTAGCGGCGGGCTCATCGAGCGAGCGGCCGGCAAACGTGCGCAGGCGTGGGTAGCGGGCAGCCAGAGCCGGAGCCATTACAGGCACCCGCGTGAAAGCATAGCGGCGCATATGGCCATCGGGGTGGGGCAGCTCCAGCACTACCGGGGCCGCGGGCTGGTTTTCGGCCGGAGCCAGCGCCAGCCGGGCGGCCAGTTGGGTGGTATCGAGCCGGAACCAGCGGGCGGGCGGGCCGGCTACCGGGCCGCGAGCCGCTGCCGGCGCGGGCACCGGCTCCCAGAGCGATGCGCTCTGCCCGGCTGTAACGGCCGGCTTTGCCGGGCTGGAAGGAGTTGACTGGGCCGTAACAATAGCCGGCTGGCCGCTCAGAACGGCGAAAAAGAAGCCGCCAAGCAGCCGCCGAAGCGAAGAAATGGTTGGTTGCATAGAAGCGGAAAGGGAGCAGATCGGTCCTGCCGGGTTACGTTGCCCGAACAGGTAGTGGCGCTCAAACGCCTGATTGCCTGATATAATGCCCGCCAATTTGCTTCTGTTATGCCCCTTCCTTAGTTAGGTGTATTTCTGTATCAGAATCATTAAAAAAGAAGGATAAGTTCTTGCCGGCCTGCTACTTAATGACGCTGGAGTTATATACAAAATTAGGGCATCCGGCCTCCTGTTGCCATTGCGTGCCGGATTGTGTATCAGCCAATTCGGTCGCGCAGGTACTGGTACACCTCGGGGTTGCTGAGCAGCGTGCCGTGGTGGAGCTGCGGGTACACGCGGGTGCTGATGAGCCGGCCGGGCGGGGCGGCCGGGTCCTGAAAAATGCGGCCGGCGGCGCTGCCGGCTCCCACCAGCCCGTCGCCAAAGTAGTCGTGCAGCGCCGAGCTGACCGATTTCAGCAACGAGCCCACCAGTACATGGTAATGCACATGGGGCAGCAGGGGCACCACCGTGCGGGGCGGAAACAGGTCGTTGGCGTGGGGGCTCTGCCAGTCCTCATCTACCAGCAGGGCGTGGCGCAAATCCTTGATGCCGTTGCTGCGCTGGTCGAGCAGGCCGCTGATGGCGCGGGTGGGCCACAGGTTTATTTTGCGTAGTACCAGGCTGGTAAAGTGGCTGTTCTGCTCCAGAAACGAGCCGTCGTTGGGTACGCCCAGCAGAAACACGTCGCGCAGCCGATCCAGCCAGGAGGCCGTGTTCGGTGCTCGTCGTTTGGTTTTCGTGTTGGGTCTTTTATCGCCCGGTTTCGGCTTCTCAGGCGCAGGCTCCAAGGTATCAGGCGCCTCGTAAACCGCCGCCGCCGGGCTGCTGGCCGCATCTTTTTTTCCTTGTAGATTTTCGCTTTTACCGGCTTCCTGCTCGGCGTAATACCCGGCCGAGCGGATGAGCAGCCCGCCCATGCTGTGGCCCACCAGCACCAGCTTGCCCACGGCTTGGGGGTAAGTGGCCACCAATTCGGTGAGCAGCTCGTGGAAGCGGCGGCCATTCTCGGAGATATGCAGGCCCGAATTAAAGCGCACATACAGGCAGCAGACCTCGGGCAGATCCTGCTGCAGGCGCGGGCCAAACCGCAGGTCGTCGGGGCCGTGGCCGGTCTGCCAGATAACTTCGTCGCCCATCAGCCCGTGCAGAAACACCACCGTGGTGCGCGGCCGGCCGCCGGTGGCCGGTTGCAGGCCGAGGTCGGCTACGGCTACATCGGCGGCGTAGCGGCGGAAGCTGAACTGGATGGCGCGCCGGTCGTGGCGGGCGGCCAGCTGGTCGCCGAAGGCTCCGTTGAGCACGGGCAGCGTGAAGTGCAGGTTGTCCTGGCCGATGCGGTAGAGGGCGCCGGCCCCATCAAAGGGGGCGCGGGCGGCCCGGCCCACGGCGGCAGCCACTCGCTTCCAGCGCGGGCGCGGCGACTCTGCCGCCGGATTGGCAGCGGCGGCCGCATCGTCGGGGTCCGGTGCAGCGTCGAATTTGGAAACGGGCTGGGAATCATTGCTCATAAAGTAGCTAACAGAAGGATAATTCAGAAGAGAAATGGTGCCAACCCGCGCCAGGTGCCAGGCTCCGGCCAGATGACTACAAGATAACAGCTAAACCCCTGGCGTGTCGGTTGGAGCATCGGGGCCGGGTAGCGGGCTCAGCGGCCCCGGCACGGTAGCGGGCGGGCGTTGCACTGGCAGCAGTGCGCCGAGTGCGGCACCCGCCAGCAGCCCGCCTACGTGGGCCGCGTTGTCGGTGGTGTGGGCTTCGAGGCCGCCTACGAGGCTATTCACCATAAAATAAAGCACAAACAGGCCCAGCGCGGCCCGCTCGGAGCGGCTGAGCGAGGCCGGCCGGCGCAGTACCGTAGCCAGCAATAGTCCATACAGCCCAAAAACGGCGCCCGAAGCGCCCACCGAGTTCACGCCCTGGCTGTGCCACCACAAGCTGGTGAGGCTGGCCGCTACGCCGCTCAGCAGGTACACGACCAGCAGCCGCTTGCTGCCCACCAGCCGCTCGGTGAGTAGGCCCAGAAAAACCAGGGTGAGCAGATTGAGCAGCAGATGCCCGAAACCGCCGTGCAGAAACGTACTCGTGAGCAGCCGCCAGGGCTGGCCGGGCAGCGTGAGGGGCGAATAGTTGGAGCCCCAGCGGATGAGGTCGGCGCTGGCGGGCTGCAGTAGGTTGGTGCCGGCCAGCCCCAGCAGCAGGTAAGCCACCAGGTTCAGCCAGATCAGCGCCGGGGTGGCCCGGTAGCCCTCCCGGAATCCCAAAACACCCCGCAGCGTGGCCGCTACCCCGCCCGGTTCGGCAGTTTCGGGTGGCTTGGCTAGGCGGGAAGGGGCCGTTTCCGGGCTGGGTACCAGGCCGCGCCGCTGCAACTCGTGGCCGGCGGCCTGGCCCACGGCCGGCGGGTACTCGGCCGCATGGCGGGCCAGGTACAGCAGCTCGGCCTCGGTGTAGCCGGTTAGCGGAGTCGTAGCGGGGTCGGGCGGAAGCGGGTCGGGAGGGAGGCTGGCGGAATCGGACATAGGGCGGGCGGCACAGGAAAGACGTAGCGCCGCGTCACCCTGGCAAATCGGATGCGCTGCGGCCCTGCAGCCGGCTTCACAAACCCTGCCAGCCCGCGCTGCCTGCCAGAGTTGCCGGCTCGGCCCACAAAACCCAGCCTACAGCGTTTCGAGCCGGCCGCGGATAGGGGCAGCCTTGCGGTACTGGCCCAATACTTCGCGGCTAATGCTGGTTGCCTCCTGCTGGTCGCGCTCCACGGTTTCGCTGATCAAGGGCATCTCTCTTTCGGCATGGGCCTTGAGGGCTTCGAGCGAGGTGCGGCGCAGGTTCATGCCGCCGCGCATCAGGGCCAGGCGGTTGTCCATTTCGGGCGTCAGGTTCTGGTCGTACACCATGGCACTCAAAAACCAGTTCACGCGCTCCAGTCCAATGCCCACCTGGCCCGCGAATACGCTCGTAGTGGAGTCGGCGAGGGCCTGGGCCGTGAGGTAGGCGGCCGTGTTTTCGGCCAGCCAGTAGCGACGGGCCATGCGGGCGTACCGGCCGGCGGCAGTTGTATCGGCGCGGTCGGCGGCGGGCAGCAGCCGGCGCGTAATGGCCACCTGCCCGGCCGCTTCCTGCTCGAAGGAGGGCAGGGGCCGGACCACGGTGGTTTCGAGCACGATGGGCGCGGCCGGAGCGGCGGTAACTGGGGCAGCGGGCTGGGGCCGGAGCAGCCACCAGGCCCCGGCCAGCACCAGGGCCAGCAGCAGCCCGCCCAGCAGCCACTTGGTGCCGTGCCCCGCGGCGGCGGTGTCGTCGTCGTCGTAATCTGTCGGAACGGGTAGGGTGGCCGGTTCGGAAAACGAGGGTGCCGTGGGTGCCAGCGCCCCGCGCTGCCGGAGTTCCTGCCGGGCGCGGGCCACCACGCCCGCATCGTAGAAATCGGGGTTTTCGATGAGATACTGTAGCTCGGCAGTGGTTTTCTGCTGAAACGAATCGGGGGAGGAACTCAAGCCGGGCATAGCGGATAACAGGGGTAAAATTGGCCGTTAAGTTGGGGAAAAGCCCGGATTTTTCAAGCACATGCCGCCAACACCACCGCCATTCGGCCCGTATAGCTTGCAGAGGCCGTCCTGTCGGCAGGGCCTGCTAGCGGGCAACTGGTACTGCAGGCCGACGACCCTTTGGGCCCGGCGCCCTTTTATCTGGCCGGCTCCTCTGTTCTTATTTTCAACGCCTTATCCCTTGTATGATGGCAAATGACCAAAAAGATTCCAACAACGACCAGCAGAATGAGCACAACCGCACTCAGCAGCAGGTGGCCAACACCGGCAACAACGTTCCGCGCCCCGAAAATGTGGGTGGTGTGAGCGTTCAGCAGCAGGGTGGCAAGCCGCTTACTTCTGCGCCCGAGCCGGAGGGTGACCACGGCGGCAACCGCGGTGGCAACCAGCACGACGCCCCCCAAAGCGCTAAAGGCAGCAGCAACCGCGGCGGTCAGCCCGGTGCCGACCAGAAAAACGATGGCGGCGGCCCAGATGCCGAAAACGCCGACCAGACCAAGAACACTACCGCCTATAACACCGAGTATTCCAATGCCCGCTCGGCCCCGAGTTCGGCCAACGACGGCGGCAAAATGGGCGACGCCGACAACCCGGCTTAATTGGGTTCGGAACAGCACTTTTTTTACCCTCAGATTTCTGAATCAATGCAAGATCCCAAGAAAGACCCGCAACCCAACGCCGCCGATATGGTAGCCGACGGTGCAGGTGCAGCCGCACAGCCGAATAATGCACCAGCCACTGACGGCGCAAATCCCGAAGCCGCCATTCCTGAAAGTACTCAGGAAGACATGGGCGACGGCACGGGCATTCGGGGGGGCTACGGCAACAGCGACCAGACCAACGGCCTCGAAGGCGGCCCCCAGACGCCCGCCAAGTAAGCCAACGGCTGCCACTGCGAAAACACCCGACCCGCACTACGAACGTCAGTTCCGTGGTGCGGGTCGGGTGTTTTTTGCCCTACCTTACGCTCGTTGCAGCTACCTGCTACTATAAACCAGCCACTTATGCGCCACCTGCTTCTCTGCCTGCTCCTTGCCGCAACCGGCGCGGCGTACGGCCAGAACCCGCTGCCGCGGCTGTTGCGCACCGACCCAACGCTGGCCGCCGTGGCCCGGCAGGCTGGCAAGCATCGCCTGCAGATTCTGTACACCCAAATCAGGCGCGATGCGCAGGGCCAGCCTCATTTTACGTCCTATAGCTACCGGTTGCGGCCCGACGAGTATTTCTACCCGGCCAGCGCCATTAAGCTGCCCGCTGCCCTGCTGGCCCTCGAAAAGCTCCACGACCTGCGCCAGACCCAGCCCGAGCTGCGCAGCAACGCCCCGCTTCGCATAGCCGCCGCCGGCTGGGGCCAAACGCCGGTAGAGCACGACAGCACCAGCGCCAACGGCCGCCCCAGCCTCGCGCATTACGTGCACAAAATGCTGCTGGTGAGTGACAACGATGCGTATAACCGCCTCTACGAGTTTGTGGGGCCAGCGGGGCTGAACCAGGGGCTGCGCGCCCACGGCCTGCACCACACCGTGCTGCGCCACCGCCTTTCGGTGGGCGACCAAGACTCCACGGCCCGCCATGCCAACCCGCTGGCCCTGTACACCGATACTACACTGGCCCGGCCGCTATACCTGCAGCCGGCCGCTTATTTTGGGGGCCGTTGGCCGCGGGGCGCGCGCCGGGGCCGCTACATCGGCGCGGCGTATCTGGAGGGCGGGCAGCGCATTAGTAAGCCGCTCGATTTCAGCACTAAAAACGCCACTACCCTGGCCGATTTACAGCGCAGCCTGCAACTGGTGTTGTTTCCCGAAGCTATACCGCCCGCCCAGCGCCTGCACCTCGATTCGGCCGACCGCCGCCTAGTGCTCAACAGCCTGCACCAGCTGCCCCGCCAAAGCCAGCATCCGCGCTACCTGCCGGCCGATTACCCCGATAACCACGTGAAGTTTCTGTTGGCCGGTGGCCCCGCCGGGCCGTTGCCGGAAGGCGTGCGCATTTACAATAAAATAGGGTTGGCCTACGGTTTTCTCATCGACAACGCCTACATCATTAACTCCGAAACTGGCGTCGAATTCCTGCTCAGCGCCGTTGTCTACGTGAACTCCGACGGCGTGCTCAACGATGACCAATACGACTATGATACCGTTGGTTTTCCGTTTCTGCGCCGTTTGGGCGAGGTGGTGTACGAGCACGAAAAAAGCCGCGCGAAGTAAGCCGCTAGCTTTCTGCTAAATCGAAAAGCCTAAAGCTAACGACCCATAACGCTCAGCTAAAAGCTCCAAAGAATGCGCAACCCCTACAATCTGCCGCTAATCTGCTCCGTAGAACAGCACCGGGCGCAGGTGGCCGCCAACCCGGACCAGGAATTGGTGGCCCTGGCGGCCTGGGTGCCCGGCCTCGTGCTGGACCTGCGCTACGCCACCGCCGACAACCTGGCTGGTCGCCCACTGTACAGCCGCGCTCAGGCCCTGCTGCGCCGGCCGGTGGCCGGGGCACTGGCCCGGGTGCAGCAGCGCCTGGCCCCACACGGCGTAGGCCTGTGCGTGTACGACGCCTACCGGCCCTACCACGTAACGCGCGCCTTCTACGAGTTGATTGACAACGAGGACTTTGCCGCGCCGCCCTGGCGTGGTTCGCGTCACAACCGCGGCTGCTCGGTCGATGTGGGGCTGATACAGCTCGGCACCGGCCAGCCCCTGCCGCTGCCGACCGCCTTCGACGAGCTGACGCCCGCCGCCCATGTCGGCTACAATGATTTGCCGGGCCACGTGCTGTTCAACCGGAGCCTGCTGCTGGCCGCTATGCACTTGGAGGGATTCCGTAACTATCCCGCCGAGTGGTGGCACTTCGACCATCCCCGCTGGCCCGAGTTCGACCTGCTGGATTTGTCGTTCGAAGAACTGGCTTTGTAGGAAGCTTTTAGCTGAGAGCTATTAGCTGTTAGCTTTGGTTCAACGAAAAAGCTAACAGCTAATAGCTCTCAGCTAAAAGCTCACTCACAGAGCAAGCCCCAGCTGCTGACCTATCTGGTCTTCCTGACTTTCGAGGGTGGAGAGGGTGATGCCCAGCAGGCGCACGCCCAGCGGCACGGGCAGCAGCGCCAGCAACAGCTCGTGGGCCAGGCGCTCGGCCTGCTCGCGGTGCTGCAGGGGGGCAAACAGCGTGCGGCTGCGGGTAATTTGCTGGAAATCGGCGTATTTGACTTTGAGCGTGAGTGTGCGGCCGCGCAGGCCCAGGCGCTCGGCGTGGCCCCAGGTAGTGGCCAGGCAGGGCACAAGGCGGGCCCAGAGGTCGTCGTAGCTGGTCAGGTCGTGCTCGAAGGTGGTTTCGTTGCCGATGGATTTGCGCACCCGGTCGGGCCGCACGGGGCGCGTGTCCTGGGCGCGGGCAATGAGGTAGTAATGCCCGCCGGCCTTGCCGAAGTGCTGGCGCAGAAACGCCTCCGACTGCTGCCGCAAATCGAGGCCTGAGAAGATGCCCAGCTGGTTGAGCCGCGCCGCCGTGGCCGGCCCGATGCCGTGAAACTCGCCCACCCGCAGCTGCTCTACAAACGCCAGCCCCTGCTCGGGCCGGATAACGAACTGGCCGTTGGGCTTGCGGTAGTCGGAAGCCAGCTTGGCCAGAAACTTATTGTAGCTGATACCTGCCGAGGCGGTTAGCTGGGTCTGGCGCAGGATTTCGGCCCGGATTTCGCGCGCCACCTGGCTGGCCAGCGCCACGCCTTTCAGATTCTCGGTTACGTCGAGGTAGGCCTCATCCAGGCTAAGGGGCTCGATGAGCGGCGTATACTCGGCAAAAATGGCCCGAATCTGCCGCGACACTTCCTTGTATACCTCGAAGCGCGGCTTCACGAATACCAGCTCGGGGCAGCGTCGCCGTGCCAGCGCCGACGACATGGCCGAGCGCACCCCAAACTGCCGGGCCTCGTAACTGGCTGCCGCTACCACGCCCCGCTCGCGCGAGCCGCCTACCGCCACCGGCTGCCCCCGCAGCTCGGGCTGGTCGCGCTGCTCCACGGAGGCGTAAAAGGCGTCCATGTCGAGGTGAATGATTTTGCGGGTTTCGGCGGCGGGCTCCACGGCGGAAAAGTAGGTGGCTACTGGGGCAGGCTGATACGGGCGGCCTCGTAGAGGGATTTGGTTTCAGCGGAAAAATGCGCGTCTAACTGGGCTTTCTCGTTGCGGAAACGCGGTGCGTTTGGCTGCGAGAAGTCCCATTTGCCCACATAATGCATCTGGCCCGGCTCCAACGTGAACACGTATCGGGTAGCCATGAGCGGACCCGGGCCCGCTTTGCGCAAGGCTTCAAGGCCATACGAATACTCGTACCATTGCAGCGCATAGCGGCCGGGCGGCAGCGCCACACAAAACTCGTTTTCGCTGCGGCTGCGCATGGCGGGCTTCACCAGAATCCGGTAGAACTTACCGGTAGTCAGGTTGAGGATGCGCACGTACTGGGGCAGGCCGCCGCTGCTGAACCCCAGGCGCTGGATGCAGTTGCCGTATAATACGCCCTTGTTGGCGGGTACGGTTTTTTCGGTGGCCGTCCAGAGTCGTGAGGGCAACACAATGGCCGGGCCGGGGTTGGCATCCAGCGAATCAGGCCCCAGCGCTACGGGACTTTCTGTGAGTCTGAAGCTGAGCGGCACCGTGTAGAACACCGAAACCGGCCGCTGGTTCTGGGTGCCGGGCTGCCAGCGCACGGTTTTCAGCCGCTGAGCCATGCGCAACGCTTCTTCGTCCAGGTCGGCCCGCACGCCTTGTTTTACCTTGATATCGGCCACGTCGCCGGTGGGCTCCACTACAAACGTAAGGTAAACCCTGCCCTGCACTCCGTCGCGCAGCGCCTTGGGCGGGTACTGCAGGTCCT
Organism: Hymenobacter sp. ISL-91; assembly: GCF_018613725.1. Lineage (GTDB taxonomy): Bacteria > Bacteroidota > Bacteroidia > Cytophagales > Hymenobacteraceae > Hymenobacter. The sequence continues at coordinate 61,025 of NZ_JAGGPS010000019.1, read as the reverse complement.
CGGTCAGCAGCTTGAAAAGCGCCTTCGGGCCGCCCGGAAAAACGGGCATGGTTTCCTGGTATGTATAGTGCTGGCGGGTAGTATCGGCCGGCGCGGGTTGGTTCTGGGCCAGGCTGGTGCGGGTGGCAAGCAGGCCAAGCAGGGCGAAATAAGGGAAGTAAGGGCGCATATCGACCCGCAAGTTACCTTAATCCCGCGCCGGCTCCTGCACCGGCGGCACAGCGGCCAGCTGGCTTGGCTTGGGCTTGCGGCTTACGAGGAATACACCCAGAAATATCAGCAGGCCCTGGCCGGCGCGCTCCCAGCTCATGTGGTCCTTGCCCAGGCCCACGGCAATAAGCACGGCCAGCGCCGGCTGCAGGTAGATGTAGGTGCCCAGCAGCGCGGGCGAGGCGTGTTTGAGGGCCCAGTTGTTGAGCAGGTAGGCCAGAATCGTGACGCACAGCACCATGTAGGCCACCGCCGCCCAGATACCGGGCGGGAAGCTGGCGTAGTCGGCGGCGGCGGCCTGCTGCCAGCCCACGGGTACGGCCAGCACGGCACCTACCAGAAAGATGCGCGCCAGCACCGTAAACGGGTGGTACTTGCGCATCAGCGGCATCACAATCACCAAGTAAATGCCAAAAGAAGTAGCGTTGAGCAGGATGTAAAGGTCGCCCAGCAGCTCGTTGGTGCCGGCGGCCTCGCCCGAGCCACGGCTGAGGATGATGCTGGCCGCGCCCAGGCCCGCCACGCCTACGCCCAGCACCCGGCGCAGCGTCAGCTTCTCGCTCAGCAGCCACGCCGAGGCCAGCACCGTCACGACCGGCGCGATGGTCTGGATGAGCGAGGCGTTGATGGGCGACGTCAGATTGAGGCCCGAGAAAAATAGCAGCTGATTCAGCCCGATGCCCAGCACCCCGCTGGCCACCGAGCGCAGGTTGTCGGCGCGGCCTACTATCCGGTCGTGGGGCGCGGCCAGGCGGTGGGCAATGGTAAAGAACAGCAGCGCCCCCACAATGCGCAGCAGCACCAGCCCAAACGGACCCATGTAGCGCGGCATCACGTCTTTGGAAATACTGTAGTTGGCCGCGTAAATCAGAGCCACCACAAACAGGGCCGCGTGGACCTTAACGGAGGTTTTCATTGCTTTTCGAGCTTCAGGCTGCAAGCTACAAGCTGCAAGCCCGATAAATGGTTGCGCCCCGGACGCCGAGCGGTTATTGTAGCGACGCAACCCAGTACGTCTCGTCATTGCTGATGTTGACCGTTCTGTAGCACCATGCAACGACGAGACGTATTGGGTTGCGTCGCTACAAACTGCCAACCTCCCACCCGAAGCTTGTAGCTTGCAGCCTAACGCTTGCAGCTCAAAAATGTCTACTGGCTCCCTTTTCGATTCTGACCCCGCCCCTAAACCCACGCAAACCGCCCAGCCTGCTGCCAATGCCCCGCTGGCCGAGCGCATGCGGCCCCGCACGCTGGCCGAGTATGCCGGCCAGCAGCACCTCATCGGGCCCGAGGGCGTGCTGCGGCGCTACCTGAACGCCGGGCGGCTGCCTTCGCTGATTTTGTGGGGGCCGCCGGGCGTGGGCAAAACTACCCTGGCCAACCTGCTGGCCGCCGAGCTGGGCAAGCCCTTTGCCTCGCTGAGCGCCGTGAATGCGGGCGTGAAAGACGTGCGCGAGGTAATTGAGCGGGCCCGCAAGCAGCGGGGCACCATTCTGTTCATTGATGAAATCCACCGCTTCAGCAAAAGCCAGCAGGATGCGCTGCTGGGCGCCGTAGAGCAGGGCGTGGTTACGCTCATCGGGGCCACCACCGAAAATCCCTCGTTCGAGGTGATACCGGCCGTGTTAAGCCGTTCGCAAGTGTACGTGCTGGAGCCGCTGGGCAAAGACGTGCTCACCAGCCTCGTGGATAAAGCCCTGGCCGAAGACGAAGTGCTCCGGCAGAAAAAAGTGCGCGTGCAGGACTACAACGCCCTGCTCACCATCTCGGGCGGCGACGCCCGCAAGCTGCTCAACCTGCTCGATATTGTGGTGGAAGCCACCCGGCCCGACCCGAAAACCGGCGAAATCGTGCTTACCGATGAGAGCGTACAGCAGCTGGCTCAGCAGCGCCTGGCCCGCTACGACAAAGGCGGCGAAATGCACTACGACGTCATTTCGGCCTTCATCAAAAGCATCCGGGGCTCCGACCCCAACGCGGCGCTCTACTACCTGGCTGTGATGCTCGAAGGCGGCGAAGATGTAAAGTTCATTGCCCGCCGGCTGCTCATCTTGGCCTCCGAAGATGTGGGCCTGGCCAACCCCAACGCCCTGATTCTGGCCCAGAGCTGCTTCCAGGCCGTCACGGTTATCGGTATGCCCGAGTCGGATATTATTCTGGGCCAGACGGTAGTGTATCTGGCCACTTCGCCCAAAAGCAACGCCAGCTATAAGGCCATTCGGGCGGCACGGGCGCTGGTGCGCCAGCAGGGCGTGCAGCCCGTGCCACTGCCGCTGCGCAACGCCCCCACCAAGCTCATGAAAGAGCTCGATTACGGCAGCCAGTACCAATATTCGCACGATTACCCCGGCCACTTTGCCTACCAGGAGTTCCTGCCCGAAGCCCTCAGCGGCACCACCTTCTACCAGCCCGCCGACAACCCCGCCGAAAACAAGGCCCGCGAGCGGCTGCGGGCACTATGGGGCCAGAAGTACGGGATGTAGGGTGGGGCTTGTCTCCGCCCGCCGTTAAACGGTTATCAGTGAACAGCAGGCTGGAACGAGGTAGGGGCGGGGCAACAAAGCGCTTACATTTGCTAATAGACCTCATTTGCCTATTTCCATGCGACAGTTCTTTAAATACGTGCTGGCTACCGTCACCGGCATCATTCTCCTGAGCATCGTCAGCTCGCTGCTGCTGCTGGCGCTGATTGCCGGGCTGGCCTCCTCAGACAAAACCATTACCGTGGCCAAAAACTCGGTGCTGGAGCTCAAACTCGACAAGCCGATTGGCGAGCGGGGCTTCGATAACCCGCTGGCCGGCTTTTCGGGCGGGCAGGCCAGTACGTTGGGGCTGCACGAGCTGAAAACTGCCATTCGCCGCGCCATCAAGGATGACGACATCAAGGGCATTTTCCTGAACCTGGAGCTGGTGCAGGGCGGCATGGCCTCGCTGGAGGAAATCCGCCACGAGCTGCTGGAGTTCAAGAAAAGCGGCAAGTTCATCGTGAGCTACGCCGATGCGCAGTCGGAGAAAAGCTACTACCTGGCCTCGGTGGCCGATAAGCTCTACCTCAACCCCCAGGGCACGCTCGAATTCAACGGCCTGAGCTCGGAGCCGACCTACTTCAAGGGCCTGTTCGATAAGCTGGGCGTAGAGGTGCAGATTTTCCGGGTGGGCACGTTCAAAAGTGCTGTTGAGCCCTACTTCCGCACCAACATGTCGGATTCGTCACGGTTGCAGACGGCCACCTTCCTCAACTCGCTCAACAACGCTATGCTGGCCGATGTGGCCGCCTCGCGCAACATCGCGCCGGCCCGTTTGAAGGTGATTTCAGACTCGATGCTGGTGCACAACGCCGACGACGCCAAGCGCCTGAAGCTGGTAACCGACCTGGGCTACTACGACCAGGCCACCGACTACATGAAGGGCAAGCTGGGCCTGAAAAAAGATGCCAAGCTAAGCCTGCTCGACTTGAGCGACTACGCCAAAAACAACGAGGACGACACCAACAGCAGCAGCAACCGCATTGCCGTGGTATACGCCGAGGGCGACATTGTAACCGGCAAGGGCGGCAACTCCAGCATCGGCAGCACCCGCTTTGCCGAGGCCATCCGCAAGGCCCGCCTCGATGATAAGGTGAAGGCCGTGGTGCTGCGTATCAACTCGCCCGGCGGCTCCTCGCTGGCTTCCGATATCATTTACCGCGAGGTGATGCTGACCAAGAAAGTAAAGCCTGTTGTTGCCAGCATGTCGGATGTGGCGGCTTCGGGCGGCTACTTCATTGCCATGGGCTGCGACACCATTGTGGCCCACCCCACCACCATCACCGGCTCGATTGGCGTATTCGGGGTGCTGCCCAACCTGGGGCCGTTCCTGAGCGACAAAATCGGCATCACGACTGACCGCGTGAAAACCGGCGAATTCTCTGACTTCCCCACCGTAACGCGGGCCCTCACGCCCTACGAGCAGCAGCAATTTCAGCAGGAAATCAACCGCATCTACGCCGACTTCACCACCAAAGCTGCCGCCGGCCGCAACATGCCCGTCGAGCGCCTGCGCCGGTTCGCCTCGGGCCGGGTATGGTCGGGTACCGATGCCAAGGCCCGCGGCCTGGTGGATGTGCTGGGCTCGATGGACGATGCGCTGCGCATTGCCGCCCGCCGGGCCAAGCTGAAGGAGGGCGAATACCGCATTCAGCAGCTGCCCCGCCAGAAAACCTTCGCCGAGGAGCTGATGACCTCCTTTGGCAGCGAAGCCCGGATGCGGGCCGTGAAGGAAGAAATGGGCCCGTTCTACCCCATGTACGTGCAGTATAAGCAGCTCTCGGAAATGCGCGGTGCCCAGGCCCGCCTGCCGTTTGAACTGAACGTGCGGTAGCCGGTGGTACTTGACGGGTAAGTGGACGTCATTCAGAGCGAAGCGAAGAATCTCGCTTGCTGACATTGCAATAGTAACAAGGGGTTGCCCTTACTTTGCAATGTCAGCAAGCGAGATTCTTCGCTTCGCTCTGAATGACGTTCCATTTAAAATCAGCATGCAAGACCTTCAACAAGCCGCTACCTACCTGCGCCATACCCTGCAGGACTTCCGCCCCGAGGCGGGCATTATCCTCGGTACCGGGCTGGGTGCGCTGGCCAACGAAATTGACGTAGCGCACCGCTTTAGCTACGCTGATATTCCGCACTTCCCGGTTTCGACGGTGGAAAGCCACGCCGGCGAGCTGCTGGCCGGCACGCTGGCGGGCAAAAAGGTGCTGGTAATGCACGGCCGGTTTCACTTCTACGAAGGCTACAGCATGCAGCAGGTGGTGTTTCCGGTGCGCGTGATGAAGCTGCTGGGCATCCGTAACCTGTTCGTGAGCAACGCCAGCGGCGGCCTCAACCCCGACTACGACTACGCCGACCTGATGCTGCTCGAAGACCACATCAACCTGCAGCCTACCAACCCGCTGGTGGGCCAAAACCTCGACGAGCTGGGCCCGCGCTTCCCCGATATGCTGGAGCCCTACGACTTGCGCCTGCTTGCCCTGGCCGAAGAGGCCGCCCGCGACCTGGACCTGAGCCAGTATATGCGCCGGGGCGTGTACGCCAGCCTGCCCGGCCCCATGCTCGAAACACCCGCCGAATACCGCTACCTGCGCACCATCGGGGCCGATGCCGTGGGCATGAGCACGGTGCCCGAGGTAATTGCCGCCGTCCAGATGGGCCTGCCAGTGCTGGCCGTGTCCGTCATCACCGACCTGTGCGCGCCCGGCAAGCTCAAAAAGGTAAACATTGCCGACATCCTGCGCACTGCCGCTACCGCCGAGCCCCGCCTTACGGCCCTTATTAAGGCAGTGCTCAGGAAGCTGTAATACGGCCTGCCGCTGCCGTCCCGCCAAAACGCCCCCGCCCGTTACCTTCAGGATAACGGGCGGGGGCGTTTTGGTAGAAGCTGTTTAGGAAGTACCTGGAATTAATCAGACCGTCATGCTGAGCTTGCCGAAGCATCTCTACCGCTTCTCTGAAACATCGAACGAAGCGGTAGAGATGCTTCGGCAAGCTCAGCATGACGGTCCTTTGACTTCCTAAACAGCTTCATAGTCAACAATCAGCGGGTGGTTTTAAACAGGTAAGTCTCGTCTCGGCCATTTATGGCGGCGCGATAGAGGAACAGCGACTCCGGGTTAACGCTCTCCACGGTGAAATTCTGTGGGTCGCTCTTGTGGTCGATGAGGTTGAGCTGCCGGTTATCGGAACCAGTGAGCTTCCAGGTGCCGGCCGTTTCCGAGTCGTCGCTGAGCAGGATGCGGCGGTAGCTGCCGTCGGCGGCGAAGCGTAACGCAAACCGGTCTTTGATGGCGTCGGTGCGGGTGATCTGACCGGCCACAACATATTCGCTCAGGTACCAGGTGTTGGTTCGGGTGAGGGCTGTAGCAGTTACCGGTTCGCGGGGCGGCTGAACGCAGCAATCTTTTTCGTCGCAGCTGCCTAGCGTGAGGGCCAGCGCCGCCAGGGCGGAAAGTGTAAAGCGCTTCATAGAACGAGTAGGAAGGTGGAAACTGCTGCCAGGAGTGTGGCTGGCCGGGAAATGGTTGCACATACTACCCTCGGGTAGCTCATCTCACTAAGGCATCCGTAAAAAGAAAACACCCGCCAATAGCGGGTGCCTTCCTGCCTATCTCCACAACCAAACCGGGAGAATAAGTAACTGCTGTTACGCAGTGGTTCCGTTGAAGTGCTGCTAGGGTAGTAGCGCGAACTTTGTAGTTCGCGTCCCCGCGCCGTTCACGCTGTTTTAATGGTTCAGGGACGCGAACTACAAAGTTCGCGCTACTACTCCCTGCGTAACAGCAGTAAGTAAGGCGGCCGGTTGCAGCCGGCCAGTCCTCCACCAAATACTTAGCGCACTGTGGTCGGAAACACTACCTCCACATCGGTGCTGCCAGGGGTGAAGGTGCCGTTTTTAGCCCCGGGCTGGTGGCGCAGCGTGATTTTGAGCGTACCCGTCGTTGTGCCCGTCGTAACTACCCGGGTTTGCAGGCCCAGCTCCAGGTTGTTCTGGTCGCGGTCGGTGCGGGTTACGGTCAGCAGGTTGGCCGGAGCCGGCTCAAACACCAGCAGGTGCTCATCGGCTTCGGCCCGCACCTCGGCCGAGATGTCGGTGGCTGGATTTTTGGTTTCGTCGAGCAGCGTAACGACGCCGGTGTAGGTGGTGTTGGGTGCCAGGTTCAGGCTGCCGATAACAGGTGCGGTGCCCCCGTCGCCGTCCAGGTCGCGGTAGCTGACCACTACTGGTGCGCCGCCGCTGGTGGGTGTGAGCGTGTAAGTAACGGTGGTAATCTGCTCGTTGTCTTCGTCGGGCGTGGGGTCATCATTATCCGAGCAGGCGCTGAACAAGGGCGCGGCGGCCAACATGGAGAGCATCAGCAGGCGAGCGGGGGTGTGCAACAGGTTTTTCATGGGAAAGAAGGGGTGAAAAGTGAAGTTGTGAAAAGGAGTCTTTGGAAAATGAGGGCCAAAAGCCTGCGCTATCAAGCTGTCAGCCAACACCTCAGAAAGCCAGCGGCACGCGCACGCGTAGCGTCACGTTGCGGCCCATCTCGTCGGCGAAGTAGCGGTAGCGGTTGAGGTAGTCGCGGTAGCGGTGGTTGAGCAGGTTCGAGCCGGCCACGCTTACTTCCAGCGGCAGGCGGCCCCAGTGCAGCATGGTGCCGGCCTGCAAGCCCAGTAGCGCATAGCCAGCGGGCGGGTTTTTGTAGTCGCGGGCGGCGTAGTTGGCCGGCACGCGGGTTTGGCGGGCCACCGCACTGCCGCCCAGCTGCACAAAGCGCTGGCTCAGGCGGGCGCCCGGCCGGTCGGCCACATCGTAGCGCACGGCTACTTCGGCCCGGTCGGCCGGCATTAAAATCTGCCATTCATCGGCGCGGGTGTCGCGGGCGCGCAGTACCGAGCCTTTGGCCGTCAGCAGCCAGCGCGGGGCCAGCTGGTAGCTGCCCGTTAGGTCAACTCCGCGCAGCATAGCATTGGTTTGCTGGTACTGCCGGCTGATGAGCGCGCCCCGAATGGTAACTACGGGCGGCAAAATGGGGACCTGGTAAATGAAGTCGATGATGCGCGTCTGGTAGAGCGTGATTTCGCCGTTCAGACGCGGATTATTGTGCCAGGTAGCCGTAAGGCCTACGTTCAGAGCCGTTTCGGGCACCAGCGCCCCGTTGCCGGGCACCAGGTCGTAACCCAGCTCGTATTGGGCATTGTGCACGCCGTCGCTGAACCGCTCGTTGGCGGCCGGGGCGCGTTGGGTAAGGCCAGCCGCCAGGTTAAGTGCCAGGTGGGCGGTAGGGTCGAAGGTGGCCCCCAGCGAGGCGGCCGGGGTGGTGTACTGAAACCGGCTGCGGTCTACGAAAAATGCACCGTTAGCATCCCGGTCGCCGCGCCTCACTTGCAAGTCGCGCCGGTCGAGGCGGGCTCCGGCCTCCAGCAGCCACTTGTCTTTCTGCCAGCGCTCAATCCAGAAAACGCCGCCAATTGTGCTGGTATAAAACGGGATGAATTGCCGGCTGCCGGGCGCGTAGCGGTTGGCCTGGTAAGTGCCGGCCAGCCCCACGCTACCCGTAAAATTGCGCCAGGTCCGGTGCTCCCACAGCAGCTCGGCAATGCTGGTGCGGTTGGTGTAGCTGAGCTCGGGCAGGTTGCGGGCGGCCAGGTTGTTGTTGCGCGGGCGGTTACGGTCGTACTCGTCGCGGTAGTCCAACTGCTGGCTCAGGGTAGCCGACAGCCGGCCCACCGAACCGGTGCGCACAAAGCCCGTGATTCGGCCTAAATCGTGGCGTACCTGCTGGTAAGCCCGGTTTATGGCGTAGCTGAACCCTCCGGTTTCCAGGGGCCGGGGCCGGGCAATGGCCCGCAATAAGTCGGAGGGGTTGCCCACCTCGGCGGCTGGCAAAATCCCGAGTTGGGTGCGGAACTGGCTGTAAAACACATCGAATCCGTAGCCGTCTGTGCGCCAGCCGGCGGCGGCCGAAAAGCTGTGTTCCGAAAAGCCCGAGTTGCGTAGATAGTAGCCGGGCGCCCGCATGGTGCCGGCCCGCCTGGCCGTGCCCTGCACCCGCCAGCTAAAGGCCGGCAGCCGACGCAGATTGCCTTCCAGCATGCCCGAAGCGGCGCCCATGCCGTTGTTGCTCATGCCCACCAGGTGTAGTTCGGCCCCGGTGCCGGCCGAGTCGCGCAGGGGCTTGGGCTCCACCAGCACCACGCCCCCAATGGCGTCGGAGCCATACCGGACGCTGGCCGCGCCCTTCACCACCGTCAGGCGAGCGGCACTGAACGGGTCGATTTCGGGGCCGTGTTCCTGGCCCCACTGCTGGCCTTCCTGCCGCACTCCGTTGTTGAGGATGGCGAGCCGGTTGGAGTGCAGCCCATGAATCATGGGCTTGAAAATGCTCGGGCCCGTCTGGATGGCCGTAACACCCGCAATGCGTTGCAGGGCCTCGCCCAGTGCCTCGCCGCGGGTTTGTTGCAACTCCTGCCCACTAAGCGTAGCCGTAGGCTGACTCACAGGAGCCGTTACCCGCTCGCCCCGGATATTAGCCCCACGCAACATAACTGCATTGGGGTGCAACCGAAAGTCGCGCACTACGGCACGCTCCACACGTAGCTCGGTTGTTTCGGGTTCGTAGCCCACAAACGTTACCCGCACATGGTAGAGGCCGGGGCAGAGGTGGAAATGGAAGTTGCCCGCATTATCGGTCTGGGTAGCCTGCTGGGTTTCGAGCAGTACTACTGTCGCACCCGGCAGGTCGGCCCGCGACTCGTGGTCGGCCACGCGGCCGCTCAACGACAGCGCGCAGGCCTCGGCCGGAGCCTGCGCCCGGGCGGGTTGCCAGCTGCCGGCCATGCCCAGCACGAGCACCAGGCCCAGCCACAGCCAGGTCGGCTCCGGGCAGCCCGGAAATTGAATACGCATGAAATAGGGAAGGAGAGCCGGAGAATAGACAACCGGCTGTCGGTAGACGGCAAGGCAGAGTTCCGGACAAAAGCGCATGTGCTTCCGGCTGGAAAACAGTTATTTGCCTGTACTCGCTGCTCCTCGGAAAATTATCCGAAGCAGGTAGTATAGTGCCACCGACAGGCCACTGAACTATATCCGGCGGGGCGGCCCGCGCGAGTCGGCGGCCGGGGTGCGGGCATCCTGCCAGGTGGGCAGGAGGGCCACGGAAGCCGGTGCCTGGTAAGCGGCAAACACAAGCGGCAACTCAACTGGCGCGCTTGGTTGGAACGGCACATGGCAGAAGCTGTCGACGATGCAGTGCGTGTGCTCGGCGCTGAGAACCGTTCTGCCGTGTAGCTCTCCGGGGGCCAGACTAGGCTCCTCGGTTGTGTGCTCGTGCAGGTGCAGTTGCAGGCTCCATGCCTCGGGCAGCAGCACCTGCATAAAGCAGAGCAGCAGCAGCAGGGCCAGTCGGGAGCGAAGAGTTTGCACGTGCAACATTGTAACTTTTTGGGTCAAATATAGCGGGAATATCGGACTTTGCTTACCTGCCGGGTTTCGAGCCGTCCTGTTGAGCCGGGCTGCAACTTTGTTACTTTTGTGTTTGTTCGCCGGACTGCGCGCTTCTGTGTGCAGCCAAGCCCTCACTACGCGCCCCTATGCCTGCCTCCACCGACCGCCTCGCCCGAACCCTGAGCCAGCATGGCTTACGCCAGACACCTGTGCGCCGAGGCGTATTGGAGGTATTAGCTGGTGCTGCCTTCGCCCTCTCGGGTAGCGAGATTGAGCAGCAGCTGCCTGCCGGTACCGACCGCATCACCCTCTACCGGACCCTCAAGTCGTTCGAGGAAAGCGGGCTGATTCACCGGGTTATCGATTCGTCGGATGTTGTCCGTTACGCTGCTTGCTCTATTGAGTGCAGCGCCGAGGCCCATTTTGATAATCATGTGCATTTCAAATGCACTACCTGCCAGCATATCTACTGTCTCAATCAGGTAGCCATTCCGGCCGTTACGCTGCCCGCCCAGTTTCAGGCCGTCAGCCGCGACTACCTGCTGGCGGGGGTGTGCCGCGAGTGCCAGCCGGCTGGGTAGCCTGGCTGCCGTTTGATTGCCCTGTTGGGTTTTAGCCCCTCTGCCTTTCGTAGGTGAGGGGTTTTTCTGTGCGTAATGCGGCCAGCGTGTGGTTAGGCCAGGATGATTGTAGACTTACTGTTTCTCTATTGAAGCTGTTTAGGAAGTCTGAGAATTCAAGATTGGACGTCATGCTGAGCTTGTCGAAGCATCTCTACCGCTTCGTGTTCGTTCAATGAAGCGGGAGAGATGCTTCGACAAGCTCAGCATGACCGCCTGACGACTTCCTAAACAGCTTCATAGTGAAGCTGGGTTGCGTAACGCATGTAGTAAATTTATTTATTGATATGTATGTGATAATAAAGCATGTAGTAGTTTCCTGTGGTTTTAAATGAATCATTGTTGCAAATAAATAAATGCAACAATGATTCATTTATTAGTTTTGGGCATTCGTTTCATTCTTTTCATCCTCCTCATGAACGCTCAACGCTTCTACCCAGTATTAGCCACCCTAGCACTCGGCCTACTAACATCATGCGACAAAAGCAGTACCGAATCTGTTCGGCCCGAGTCGGAAAGTACATATACCCGCCTTGTAGTGTCCGATAAAACCAGCTCAGCTGTAACCTTCCTCGACCCGGCTAAAAACGAGCAGTCTGCGTTTCAGGCCTCTTTTGGGGGAAGTACAGTCTATCCGTCGGCCACCGGCCGCTGGGCAGTGGTGGTAAATTCGGCCAACAGTATGGTAGAGTTTTTCGATACGGGAATCGAGCGCCACGACAACCATGTCCACATCAAGGGTACGCCTAAGTGGGGCACCACCCGGTCGGCGGGTCCGTCGCCCTCGCATGTGTACTCCTCGCACAACCAGATCAGCATTTTCAACGATGGCAACGCTTCCATCAGCTATGTGCAGGAAGGCCAGCTGCATACGCTGCCTGCGCCCGGCACTATTGCAACCGGTACGGCTCACCACGGCGCAATGGTGTTGTTCGACAACGGTAATTATGCCGTAACGCACAAAAACAACAGCGTGAGTGGGGCGCTGCCCGAGCAGGTGAAAATCGTGAATGCCCAGGGGGCAGTGGTGCACGCTCCGGCGCTGGCCACCAAAGGAATACATGGCGACGCCGCCGATGGCCAGCAGGCCCTGTTTGGAACCGTCGATGGAGTGCTGGTAGTCCGGCAGACGGGTGAGCAACGCCTGATTCCGTACCCGGCCGGTAGCGGCACCAATTGGCTGTCCAGTATCTATTACGCCAAAAAAGCCCGCACCTTTCTGGGCTCACGCAACAACTACGGCATATTCCGCATCGACCCCGCAGCCAACACCATGACCCAGATGGGAAGCACCACCAAATTCGTGCGGGTGGCCCTCGATGAGGAAGGCGAAAGTGTGCTGGTGCTGGATGAAGACGGTACGCTCAGCAGTTACGACGCCGCCACCGGTACCCGGCAGGCCAGCCGCTCGCTGGTTGGGTTGCTCGATGTTAAGGCCGCCATGCCCTATCTGGTGGCCAGCCGCCAGTATGTGTATGTTTCGAATGCGCCGGCCGGCAAGGTGCACATGCTGCGCAAAGCCGACCTGACTGACCGGCAGACATTTGTAATAGCCGGCGAGCCTTCGCGCCTGGCTTTGGTGGGGGCCGACGTAGACGAGGAGAGCGGACACTAGCTGCCATTGCAAGAACACGCCGTAACGAAGCTGGCAACTTATACCAATTAAGCAGGGGCCTGCAGAGCGGCTCCCGGTTCTGCGTAGCGCGCCACAATAGCACTACGCAGAATCGGGAGCCGTTGCACTTTATCAGCGCACAATTACGGTGCGCCGGTCGTAGCTGAGTACCGTGAAAACGCCCAGCCCGCCTTCCACAGTACTGCGGATGCCGGCCGGTTGCGAGAAGGGGTTGCCATTGGCATTGCGCGCATCTTCCACCGACTCCAGAAAGTTATTATAGGCCTGGTCTAGGTGGAAAAGTGTCACAACCACAGTATCGTTGGGCCGGAAGCGGAAGCTGGTGCCGAGCGTGAACTCCTCGCCATTGTTGAGGCGGTCCTGCGCGACAAACTCACTTTCCGGGTCGCCGGTAATGCTGTCCTTATGGATCATGATCCGGTAGAAGTTGAGCGGAGTGGCCGGGTCGCGGAAGCGGGTCAGTATCAGAGCCTCGCGGAATTCGGGCTCCCGGTCGTTGAACTGCCACTCCACTGTATCAATAGGGATGCGGAGAGGCATCGTGGCCGAGCCCGTTACGCGGCGGCCTTTGGTGTCGGTTACTTCGAGCTCAAACCGCTGGCCGGGCTGGGTGCTTAGCGGCCGGGTGCCAATGTGGGTGTAGGCCTTACCGGTTTGCCGGTCGAAGCCGGGGGCGAAGCGCAGATTTTCGCGGCCGCCGTCGGGCAGCGTTAGTGTAACGGTTACTTCGGTAGGAATAGTGGGGGTAGGGGCGCTTAGGTAGGGCACCGACTCGGTGACCGTGAGGCGCGGCACCTGCCCGTCTTCCAGGTAGGCTTCTACTACCAACTGGGCCGGCAGTACCGGCAGCACCACGTCAATGTCTTTTTGCAGCCCGCAGCCGGCCAGTCCGCCCGCCAGCCCGGCCAGCGTCAGGCCCGTAGCCAGCAACCCGGCCCGCGCCGAATCCAGTATCCGTGAAATTCCCGTAATCGGCATCATCCGTGCTCAGAATTTAAAGTTGTAGGTAACCGACGGAATCACGGGAAACAGCGACACCTGCCTGGCCCGGAAGCCGGTAATTTCCTCGGTTTCGGGGTCTTCGAGCTGCTCGAAGAACACGAAGAACGGATTGCGCCGGTTGTAGGCGTTGTAAATGCTGAAGGTCAGGTCGGCGGCCGGAATCCAGCGGGTGGGCTTCATTTGCCATACCAGGCCAATATCGAGGCGGTTAACCGGCGCCAGCCGCGTGGTGTTGCGCTGCGGATACACCGGCACCGGCCCGGCATTCTCGCCAAACACATCCTGAAACAGGAAACGCGCCTGCGGCAGCGTAGTCGGCTGGCCCGAGCTGAACACGAACGAGCTGGTCAGCTTCAGGCGCTCCGACAGGTTGTAGATGCCCACCACCGACAGGTTATGGCGGCGGTCATAAACCGGGGCAAAGGCGTTGCCGTTATTGATGCCCGCCGTGCCCCGCTGGGCCGGAAACTGCCGGTTGGTCCAGGCCAGCGTATAGCCAATCCAGCCCGTAAGGCGGCCCTGCTTTTTCTCCAGGTACAGCTCGTTGCCGTAGGCCCAGCCCTTGCCAAACAGAAACTCGCCGTCGAGGTCGGGATTCACGAACAGCTGGGCTCCGTCCTTGAAGTCGATCTGGCGCTGGGTCCACTTGTAGTACACCTCGTTGGTGAGCAGGTAGCGGCCGTCGCCGAGCAGCCAGCTCACGCCGGCGGCCACCTGCTGGCTGCGCTGCGGCAGCACCGATTCGCGCGAAGGGTACCAGATATCGGTGGGCAACGAGGCCCCGGAGTTGGTTACCAGATGCACGTACTGGTACATCAGGGCGTAGCTGGCCTTCAGCGACACATTGGATTTGAGCGCGTAGCGGGCCGCGGCCCGGGGCTCCAGGCCCCCGTAGCGGTTGCCCGCGCCTTCCGACTGGAAGCCCGAAGCCCGCAGGCCGTACTCGAACTGCCACTTGTCGTTGGGCTTGTACACGTCGGAAGCGTACACAGCGCCTTCCTGGCCGCTGTAGCGGGTGTCGGAGCCGAAATCGATGCGCCCGTCTTCGGAGCCGGCCTGCAGGCGGCCGGTACCGAAGCGGTGGCTGGTGAGCGTAGCGCCGAAGCGGAACTCGTGCTGGTCGTTGGGCCGGTAGTCGAGGTCGGAGCGCAGCGTAAAGTCCTGGATGTCGGAAGCCAGGCTAAAGCTGAACTGGTCGAGGCGGTTGGTGATTTCGTACTTATAGCCGGTATACGAAATGGTGGTGTTTAGAAACAGCCGCGAATTATAGACGTGGTTCCAGCGCAGCGAGGCCACCCGGTTGCCCCAGTTGAAGTCGAAGTTGAAGCCGTTCTGGGAGTTAAAGCCGAACACGTCGTTGCCGTAGTAGCCGGTCAGAAACAGCTCATCTTTAGGGCCCAGCCTGTAGTTGGCCTTGGCGTTGAAATCGTAGAAGTAATAGTCCGGAATCGGGTCGAACTCGGGGTCGTCGGCGTTGAGGCGGTTGATCTGGCGCGTGAACACGTCGAAGTAGGTACGGCGGCCGGCTACCAGAAACGCCCCCTTGCCCTTCTTGATTGGCCCCTCCAGCGCTAGGCGCGACGAAATCAGGCCGATACCGCCACTCACGCCGATTTTCTCGGGGTTGCCGGGCCGCATCTTCACATCGACCACCGACGAAAGCCGGCCGCCGTACTGGGCCGGAAAGCCCCCCTTGTACAAGTCCACCGACTGCACGGCATCCGAATTGAACACCGAAAACAGCCCGAACAGGTGGTTGGGATTGTATACCAGCGCATCGTCGAGCAGCACCAGGTTCTGGTCGGCCGCGCCACCGCGCACGAATAGGCCGGTCGTGCCTTCGCCACCGTTCTGCACACCGGGCTTGAGCTGCAGCGTTTTCAGAATATCCACCTCGCCAAACAGCGCGGGCAGCAGCTTGGCTTCTTTGGCCGTGAGGCGTTCCACACTCATTTGGGTGGTTTGCAGCTTCTGCTCCAGCGTGCCGCTGCCCTCTACTACCACTTCGCCCAGCTCGTTGCCGGCCGCAGTCAGCTGGAAGTTTTGGCGCTGGTCGCGGGTTAGGTTCAGGTCGCGGTTCAGGCTTTGGTAGCCGATAAACGATACCACCAGCTGGTAGCGGCCAGCGGGCAGCGTGAGCTGGTAGACGCCTTTCTCGTCGGCGGTGGCACCCAGGCCCAGCGCGGGTACGGCCACGGTGGCGCCAGGCAGTATTTCGCTGTTGCCGGCTGCCTTCACCAGCCCGCTGAGGGTGTAGCGGGTCTGGGCGAAAGATGCGGCAGGCAATAGGGTAAAAGCCAGCAAAAAAAGCCCTAAAGCGAAACGTAAAATCATCAAAACCAACCGTGCATAATAAGCGTGCAAAGGTACGCCCGCGTTCTGCAAACCCGGCCGCCGGCCGATTGTTGTCCGTGCCATTCAGGCAGATATGGCGCTTAGGTAACCCAAGTTGCGCAGTAAGTCCGCGCAGCAGGTCTATTAACACGCTGTAGGGGCGGGGCTTGTCGTCGCCCGCCGTTCGCGCCGCTTCAACGGGAATCGTTCAATAGTACTCGTTCAACGGCGGGCGGGGACAAGCCCCGCCCCTACGTCGTTCAGGTAGGACCTACTTACTGGGCGTTCGGCCCTACTTTATGGCTCCTTGTATGGCCTGGCTTATCTGGGCGGCGGGCACCACGCCTGCCTGTCGCCAGACCGGCTGCCCCTGATGAAATAAAATCAGGGTAGGAATGCTCTGAACCCGAAACTGCTGGGCTACTGCCTGGTTCTTGTCGACGTCGATTTTAATAACCTTGAGCTTGCCCTGGTGCTGGCTGGCTACCTGCTCCAGAATAGGGGCCATCGTTTTGCAGGGGCCACACCAATCGGCATAGAAATCAACCAGAACCGGCATGCCAGGGCTGTTGAGGAGTTCGGAAAACGATTTTTTAGGCATAACGAGAGTAATAGAAAGTTGGTCGGCGCCAAAATGAGCGACACATAGAGGTACGCGGCTGCCCGGCAAAAGTAGCGGAACCGGTCCGGCGGCATGCAAAAAGCCCGGTGCGCTGGCACCGGGCTTTAGGTAGGAAGGGGCAAAAGCGGGCTTGCCGGTTACTGCTTGGTTATCAGGTTTACATCGTTGGCTACTTCGGAGAAGCTGAAACTGCCGCCCACCACTTTTTTGCCGTTTACCTGGCATTCCCAGGTGTAGGCACCAGGCGCAGCCGTGCCCGCCTCGCCAGAAGAGGCCTTGAAGTAGTCGGCCTCAGTAGCCAGCGAAGGAAACAGCACATCAACGCCGTTCTGGCCCTTCTCAATTTCCTTCACTAGAAAGAAGGCCTTGCCGGTGCGCTGGCTCGTTACCACGAATTTGGCCGAGTAGGCACCCAGCTGTCCGAACTTATCAACCACGCCCAGCTTGGCAAAGGTTTCGGTGGATACGAGCCAGGTTTGGGCCCGCGCCTGCGAAGGGGAAAAAACCGCCAGCACAAACAGCAGCGCAGCAGAAGGCACCAGACGGCGCAAAACAAAATCAAGAGTAGAAAGACGCATAGACGGCGGCAAAAGAGTGAAAAAGAGTGTCAACGAGAAGATGGTTCTTGCTTCCCGACAGTGCTGAGGTAGCCGGGTAATATTTGGGAATATATACAAGAAGTAATCAAATATAAATACTATCCAGGTTATTTCTACAAGATTATGGCATTTAAATTATTGTGATTGTATTATTACTTGAACGACGGATAACGAAAGCAAGGAATAGGTGCGGCGCTGCTGAAACCCGGTGTGGTTTTGCGGGGTTAAGTAGTAGCCCGCCAACATGTTTGCCGACCGGAGTGTACTGCTGAACACAGCCGCGAAATTGGCAAAATCCGGCAACTGGCCGCACCATGCGGTCCATCAGTCCCTGCCAACAACTGGGTTCGTTTATGTCTGGTAATATCACTACAACTACTGCCGAAGAACCGGAGGGCCAGCGGTGCGCACTGTGCGAGCGGGAGGTGCAGCGCACGTCGCGCCACCACCTGGTGCCCCGCGAGGAGGGCGGGCGCCACGGCCCCACCGCCGACCTGTGCCAGCCCTGCCACAGCACCATTCATCTGCTGCTCGATAACAAAGCCCTGGCCCGCCGCTACGCTAGTATAGAGCAGCTGCGCACAGCCGAGGAGCTGCAGAAATACCTGCACTGGATTCGCCGCAGCCGGGTAGAGCGCATCAGTAACCGGCGTGCGGGGCGGCGCTGAAACGCAGGCCGCAAGGCGCGGGAAGGATGCGGGGAAGAACGTTTTTCTGTCTCCGGCGCCCGCGAAGCCGAAATTGCCAGCCACCTCCTTGTGGCGGATAGCAGTAGTATTGCAGCAGAAAGTATTCAATTCTGCCGCCGGCTTCGCGGATGGTAGGTGCAGAATGTCTCTCTTGTTTCTTTTCAACTGACTGACTGCTTACTCCTTGTCTCGATACTTCGTTCCCTTTCAGGCATTGCGCCGGCAGCCTACCATTGTGGTCGACAGCACGGGGCTGGGGGCCGCGCTTACGCTGGCGCACTGGCGCGGGGCGGCCACCCCCGTGGCCCTGCGCGACGATACCAGCGCCGGTTCGGCGCTGCGGGCCCTGCATGCCCCCGCTACGCCTGGGCTGCAGGCGCGCGCCGTAACGGCCAACCATTTTGATGTGGATGGATTTGTGGGCGTGTGGGCGCTGCTGAACCCCGAGTTGGCCCTGCGCCACGAGCCCCTGTTGCGCCTGGTGGCCACGCTTGGCGACTTCCGCGAAATTGACTGGCACCACCCGCTCGCCGACCATGCCCTGCAACTGGTTTGCTGGTTGAATGCCGAAGAAAGGGCCCGCTTCTACGAGCCGTTTGGGGCTCCTGCCCGCCGCCGCCGCGAAGATGAGGCCTCCGCCGAAAAATTCGCCTGGTTTCTGCCCCGCTTCGCCGAGTTGCTGGAAAACCCCAAGGCCGCCCGCGCCGCCTGGGAGCCTGCGTTTGCGCACATCAAGCAAGCCGTAGCCGCTGTGCAGGGGCCTGCCACCACCGTGCGCCGCTACCCCGCCATCGGCCTGACGGTGGTACAGACGCCCGAGCCAGTGCCTTACTATGCCCTGTTCGGCCCCAGCATTGGCACCGATATGGTGCTGAGCCTCTACGACGGCCAGCGCTACGAATTCGAGTATAAATACACCACCTGGATTGACCTGGAAAGCCGCCCCACCCTGCCCCGCCTGCCCCTCGGTGCCCTGGCCGACCGCCTGAACGAGCTGGAAAAGACCGCCCGCCGCTGGACCCACGAAGGCATTACCGACACCGGCCCGCTGCTACGCCTGAGCGGCCGCGCCCTCAGCAAGCCCCAGCGCTACGCCGACCCCGATCAGCGTCCGATTTTTGCTTCCTCTATTGTGCCCGCCGAGCTGGAGCAGCAAGTGGTAGCGTTTTTCGAAGCCGCCTACGCGGGTATCGAGCCGAAAAAGTACTGGAGCTGGGCGGAGGTGAAGGCGCCGGGGAGTGGGGGGATGTTGAGAACTGAGAACTGAGAAAAGGCACGTTATCCTGAGCGAAGCCGGAGGTGCAGTCGAAGAATCTCTACTGTCCCGTTGCAGCCAACAGGATTACCATTACGGTAGAGATTCTTCGACTACGCCTCCGGCTCCGCTCAGAATGACGGTCTATTCCCCCCAGGTTCCGTACCTCACTCACTACTCACTACTCACTACTCACTACTCACTACTCACTACTCAGTTCTCAATTTCCCCTCTTATTTCTTACCTCTCACTCGCCAAAGCCCAGCACCTGCAGTGAGCTGATACCGCCGGTGCCTTTGCGGACGTTTATTTGGGTGCTGACGCGCTCCTTGAGGGCTTCGACGTGCGAGATAATACCAATGGTTTTGCCGGTACCCTGCAGCATTTCGAGGGCCGAAAGAGCCACGTCGAGCGTATCGGGGTCGAGCGTACCGAAGCCTTCGTCGATGAAAAGCGTGTCGATTTGGGTGCGGCGGCCAGCCAGCTCCGACAGGCCCAGGGCCAGCGCCAGGCTCACCAGGAAGCTTTCACCACCCGAAAGCGAGTTCATCGAGCGCACGGCACCGGCCTGATACTCGTCCTGGATGAGCAGATCGAGGTGCTGCTCGGCGTGGCGCAGGATGCGGTAGCGGTCGGTGAAGCGTTGCAGGTGGCGGTTGGCCAGATCGACGAGGCGGGCCAGCGTGAGGCCCTGGGCAAATTCGCTGAACTTCTTGCCGTCGGCCGAGCCGATAAGCTCGGCCAGGTGCCGCCAGCGCAGGGCCTGCTGCTGCTGGCTTTCGAGGGCTGTGGCCAGCTCGGCGTGGCGCTGCTGGCCGGCGCGGTGGGCGCTGAGGCGCTCTTGGCGCTGCCCCAGCTGCTGGTTAAGCGTGGCCAGCTGCTCGTTGGCCGCCGACAGTTGCTGGGCCGTGTGCTCGGGGGCATCGGTGGTGAGGGCGCGGGCCGCCTGTTGCTCCAGCTCGGTGCCGGCATCCAGCAACACCCGCTCGGCCAGGGCCGCATCTTGCTCGTGCTGCTGCAACTGGGTTTGCAGGGTGGTGGCTTCGGATTGCGGAAGTAGTAGGGGCTGCAGCGCGGCGGGTTCGGGGGCGAGGCCGGCGGCGGCCAGGGCTGCCGCGAGGCTGGCGTGGCGCTGGTTGTGAGCGAGTTGCTGGGCCGTGGCATCCTGCTCGCGCTGGCGAAGCTGGTCGGCGGCCACCGTAAGGGCCGTATCGTGCTGGCGGAACTGCGCATCGGCCTGCTCGCGGCGCTGGCCGGCCGATTTCACGGCCTGCTCCAGCGCCTGCCGCACCCCAGCCACGTCGGATTCGGGCAACAGGGCCACCCGCTCGGTTCGCTGCTGCTCAATGGCGCGGTTTTGCTCGACTAAACTCTGCTTGTTTTCCTGCAGCCAAGCTTGCGCTTTTTGCTTTTCTATAATAAGGTGGTCGATGCGTACTTGATCTGTTTCGACTTGCTTGGTGGCTTCATTGAATTCAGCCTGACGGGCTTTGAACTCGGCTTCCAGGGTCCGGAGCTGCGTGATCATGGCGGCGCCGTTTTCCCCCGTAAAGGTCAGGTCGAAGTTGGTCAGCAGGCTTTCCAGCTGGGTTTTTATATGGGGCAACTGCTCCTGCACGTCGCGGAGCTGTTGCTGGGTTTCGTGCAAGTCCTGCTGGCTGCCTACCTGAGCGTTTTGGGCGGCCAGCTGCGCGGCCAGGGCACTGGCCAGTTGCATTTCGGCCTCAGCCCGTTGCTTATTTAGGTCCTGAAGTTGCTGCACCAGCGCCCGGCTTTCGGCGGGTATGGCTTCCTCGCGGGCTGGCGTCACGAACTGCAGCGGGGCGTCGGGCGCTATGCGGCTGGCGTCGCCGCCGGCATTTTCGAGCAGGTTGAGAAAGGTGCTGAGGCGGTTGATGCGGGTGTTGAGGGCGTGGGCTTCCTGGGTCAGGCTTTCCACTTTGGCCTGCTCCTGCGCTAGCCCGGCATCGGTGAGCCCGAGCACGCCGGCTGCGTACGGGTGCTCCAAAGCGCCGCACAGCGGGCAGGGTGCGTGGGGCTCCAGCTGCCGCCGGGCCTCTTCGTGGCTGAGGATGAGCTGCTGGGCCTGGGCCAGCTGGCGCTGCGTTTCGCGGTGGGTTTCTTTTTCGGCCAGCTCCCGGCGTAGCGTCTGTATGTGGTGGTGTAGCAGGCGCAGCCGCTCGTCGCGGGTGGCGGCGGCAACCTGCATTTGCTGGTCGGCGGCTTCGAGGTGCTGGCGGGCGAGGCGGGCGGCGGCGGTGGCCTGCTGCTCCTGTTGCCGGGCCGTGTGCAGGCGGCTGGCAAGCGTAGTTACGCGCAGGTTCAACTGGCCATCTTCGGTGCGCAGCCGGTCCCAGTCCTGCACCAGGCCCGTAAACGTGGCAAAAGCGTCCAGCATCTCGGCCCGGCGGCCATGCTCGCGAAGCCAGGCAGTAGTTGTGGCAAGCTGCTCGTGGGCCTGCTGGCTGCGGGCGCTAATGGTGGCCAGCTCGGCGCTCAGGCGTTTGCAGGCTTCGTTGCGCTGCTGGTACTCCTGGCGGCGGCCGTCCAGCTCCCGGACTTGCTGGGCAATGATGAGGTCGAGCTTTTCGGCGGCCAGCAGCACCGGCGCCTGGGCCTCGCGGGTAGCGGTGGCGCTTTCGAGGGCCTCGCGGGCGGCGGTGTGGGCAGTTTCGGCGGCGGCGCGACGCTCCTGTAGCCGGGGCAGCTGCTGGCGCAGGCGCTCGGCTTCGGCCTGCAGGCGGGCCAGCTGCCCGGCGTCCTGGCGCAGCAGCGCCAGCTCGGGGGCAAAGGGCAGGGCCTGCAGGTGCAACGCCAGGCGCTGCGCCTGCGGAGCCAGGGTTTCGGCCTGCGCGGCCAGCTGCCGGCGGCGCTGCTCGGCTCCGAGCTGCTTCTGCTGCAAATCGTGCAGGCGCTGGTGCCAGCGCTGGGTTTCGCGTAGCTGCTCCTGGCGGGCAGTGGCCTCGGTCAGCTGGCGGGTCAGGCTGTGGGCTTCTTCTTCCAGAAAAGCTACTTCCTCGGGCGAGAGCAGCGCCACACCGTTCAGGCCCTGGCGCAGCTGCTCCACCTGCTGGGTTTCGTGCTTGGCACGCTCGAAAGCTGCCCGCGAAATATCGGAGTACTTCTTGGTGTCGGTGATTTTTTCCAGCAGCTGGGCCCGCTCGCCAGCCGGGGCCTTCAGAAACCGCGTGAAGTCGCCCTGGGCCAGCAGCACCGAGCGCAGGAACTGCTTGTACTCAAGCCCACTCAGCTCGGCTACCCGGCGCGGCACCTTGGCCTTGTAGGTTTCCAGAAACTCCCAGGTTTCGGTGCCGTCTTCGGCCTGCTTCCGCTCGCTGAGCTCCATTTTAGGGTCCTGCAGATTGGCGCCGGCGCGCTTGCGGGCGCGGTACTGGCCCCATTTGCTGCGGTACTGCTGCCCGTTTACCTCAAACTCCACCTCGGCCCAGCTCTCGCCCGTACCATGGCTCATTACGTGCTCGGGCCCCGTGGTTTCGTGGCGGGGTACCTGGCCATACAGGGCCAGCGTAATGGCGTCGAGGATGGTGGTTTTGCCCGCCCCGGTAGCCCCGGTAATGGCAAACAAACCCGCATCGGCCAGCGGGGCAATGCTGAAATCCACGAAATGCTCGCCGCGCAAAGAGTTGAGGTTGAGGAAGCGGACGCGGAGAATTTTCATGCGGAATAAATGGGGCAGGAGTAGGGCGCTGCAAAGATAAGCCCTTCGGCCGGGGCTGTTTGCTAGCTTACCATTACAGGACAGCCACATCCCGACCGGGTGTTTCTCGCCTGTCACGAACCCGGTTGTGCTTCTCATTCAGGCGCAGCGCCTGAACCAATACCCGCACCAGTTGCTGAAGTTCTACCAGCACCCGGCCGGCAACTACCTGAAAAGGATGCACGAAGACGTAATAGCCGCGCTCTGGCAGCATGACCCGCTCGTTGTTGATAAACTGGCTTTGCCTGGGGCCACCAGGGCACCAAGCGTTTTTAACGCCGTGCGAAGGGTCCGATGGGTGGTAGCCGACAAGCGGGCGGGGGCAAGCTCCGCACCCTACACCGTTTTACACCGCTTGGTGTGAGCTACCGCCCACTGATAATCTCCACTTTTGGCAGCGGCGTGGTGCGTAACAGCAAAAAGCCCAGGGTGCCGGAGATGAACGAGGCGGTGAGGATGGCCAGCTTGGCTACCGGCTCGCCGGCCGTGTGCTCGCCCAAAGCCAGCAGCGTGATAAACAGCGACATGGTGAAGCCGATACCGCCCAGCAGGCCCGCCCCCCAGATGTGCCGCCACGTAACGCCGGCCGGCAGCGAGGCCCAGCCCAGCCGGATACTCAGCCAGCTCAGGGCCCCAATACCCAGCGGCTTGCCCACCGTGAGGCCCAGGATGATGCCCAGTCCCAGCGGCGTAAGCAGGTCGCGGAACACCGAGGCGTCGATTTCGAGGCTGGTGTTGGCGAAGGCGAAGAGCGGGATAATCACGAAGGCTACCACCGAGTGCAGGCGCTGCTCCAGCTTCTGGGCCGGCGAGCTGATAGAGTCGGAAAGGTACTCCAGCTCTTCGCTGATAATGCGCGGGTTGGCTCCCGCACCATGCACCTCGTCCTGCAGCATACTCAGGCGGCTATTGAGCATCAGTAGCAGCTCGGGCTTGGCCATGCCAATGCGCGACGGAATTGTAAAGGCCAGCATAACGCCCGCCAGCGTGGCGTGCACGCCCGACTCGTGCATGAAAAACCACAGCAGTACCCCCAACGGCATATACACTACCAGACTGCGCACGCCCAGCAGGTTCAGGTTCATCAGCAGCACCCACACGCCCAGGGCCAGGTATAGGTAGTTGAGGTGCAGGTTGGTAGTGTAGTAGCCGGCAATTACCAGCACGGCCCCCAGGTCATCAACAATGGCCAGGGCCGTGAGGAATACCTTGAGGCCCAGCGGCACGCGCGGGCCCAGCAGCTGCAGTACGGCCAGCGCAAAGGCAATGTCGGTTGCCATCGGGATGCCCCAGGCGTTGGCGGCGGGCTCGCCCCGGTTGATAAGAAAGTACACCAGCGCCGGCACCACCATGCCGCCAATGGCCGCCGCAATGGGCAGCGTGGCCTGCCGCCGGTCCGAAAGCTCGCCCTCCAGGAGCTCACGCTTGATTTCCAGGCCCACGATGAGAAAGAAAATACTCATCAGCCCGTCGTTGATCCAGTGCAGCAAACTCAGGTTCAGGCCCAGACCATTAACGGTGAGGTTGAGGTGCTTGTCCCAGAACTGCGGGAAAAAGTGCGCCGGCCCCCAGTTGCTGTTGGCCAGTATAAGGGCCAGCACAGCACTGGCCATCAGCATGATGCCGCCCGCCGCCTCGCGACGGAAAAACTCGGCAAAGGGCCGCACCAGCGGACGAACGATTTGAGATACAGCCATAGAAACCAGCAGGGTAGGAGTACGCAGGCCGGCGGCTACAAGCTGCCGCGGGCCCAGGGTAGCGAGCTGCAGCACGGCAAGGGCGTTCCGGCTCGCTGAGCCAAAGATACAAGACTCACCACGGCCGACGACCAAGAAGTCGCCTTCTACAGGCTTTCCAGCAACTCATCGAACGTGCGCAGCAGCTCGGCACGGGCCTCAGCCGGCTCGGCTTCCAGGCGCTGTTCAAACACTTCGCGGGCCGTAAAATCGTGCAGGCTGCGGGTGAGGCTGGCCTCGGTTTCCTCGGTGGCCCCCAGCGGCCGCAGGGTTAGCAGGCGCAGGTGCCGCCGGGCCAGCACCACGAGCCGCTGTCGGTCGAGGGCATCAATCACCTTCAGCAGCGTTTCGGCTACTTCCAGCTGGCTCAGCTCGGAGTGTATCTGCACGTCGGCCCAGGCCGGCAGCGCGTAACCGGCATTGTCGTAGGCCATAAGGGCCGTACTCACCTCGTCCAGTGTGCCATGAAAGCGCACCAACCGCCGTGCGCCCGGCACCGGCCGGCTGTGCAGGCCAGCCACTTTGCCGGCTGTAAACTCTACCAGCAGTACTTCCTTGGCGTGGTCGACTTCGGAAAACGATAAGGCAATAGGCGAGCCCGAATAGCGGATATGCGCCTGCCCACCCACCCGCTGGGGCCGGTGCAGGTGGCCCAGCGCCACATAGTCGAACACGGCCGGGAAGTGGTCGGCGGTTACCTGGCCCAGGTTGCCCACATGAATGGTGCGCTCCGAGTCTGAGGGGGCGGCGCCGGCGGCGTAGAGGTGGCCGGTAGCCAGCACGGGCAGCCCCAGCGCCTTTAGCTGCCACACCTGCTCTATCTCGGCTACGCGGGCATAATGGTCGGCCAGGCCCTGCCTGATGCGGGTTTCGCGCTCCTCGGCACTCTCGCCGGGCACCGAGAGGCGCACATCCCGGTCGCGCAGAAAGGGCACGGCGCACACCACCAGGCCCGGCTTGCCGGTGGCATCATCGAGCACCAGCACCTGGTCCTCGAAACACTCGGGCACGCAGCCCACCACATGCACCCGCAGGTGGCGCAGCAACCGGGCCGGCGCGTTCAGGGTCGCCGGCGAATCGTGGTTGCCGCCCACTACCACCACGTCGCGGCAGCCGGTTTGGCGCAGTTTCAGCAGGAAATCGTAGTACAGCTCCAGGGCCTGGTTGGAGGGCGAGCCGGTATCGAAAATGTCGCCGGCCACCACCAGCACTTCAACCTGCTCGGCCTCAATAGTAGCCACCAGCCAGTCGAGGAAGTGGCGATGCTCCTCGGTTCGCTCGTGCCCCTGAATAAACCGCTGGCCCAGGTGCCAGTCGGCGGTATGAAGAATGCGCATGGGTACGAAGGTACTTCGCTCCGCAGAAACCCGGCGCGTCGGGTCCGGGAGTGCAACCGGCTACTATCTGCCAGCCTACTGCTGCCAGAGGGTACGCTTGAGCTCGGCTTTTTCGAATGAATCCCCGTTTACCGTTATGTTGCCCCCAAAGCCACCCAGAAAGCCAATGGTCTTGCAGCTTGCGTCGAGTACCTGGGACGCCTCGTCGGCCCCGCAGTTGCCCGGATCGAAGACGTACACCAGCCGATCCTGGAAGCGGTATTCCTTTACGCTGGCGCCTATCGTAAGTGTGCTGGTTTTGCAGCCGTTACCCTGCGCAAACTGTTGGGCCTTCTCGCTGATGCAGGTAGGGCCGGATTCCAGGGATATCTCATCCTTCTTGCACCCGGCAAAACCGAGCGTGCCAAGTGTCAGCAGTAGCAGGAAATGTTTCATAGGGTTTCTTCTATAAAAAATGAGAGTCAAAGCTTTAGCAGCTTCAACCCTCAGATATCGTACTGTAGCGAAAGGTTGCAGCGGGTAGTGCTTTTTGTCTCAGACCCGCCAGCGCCTTACATAACCAGCGGCTGAAAAGACGTTACTGCCTCCGATAAATCGTACACCGTCATTCCAGGCAAAGCCGCCTGCACAATGCTGGCACCGGCCGCCGAGCGGTAGCCGCCGGCACAATGTACCAGCACGGGCTTGTCGGTTGGAATTTCGGCGGTTCGCTCGCGCAGCTCGGGTAACGGGATGACCAGCGCGTTTTCGAACAGCCGTTCTTTGGCCTCGGTACGGTTGCGGATATCGACGATGGTGAACTCCTCAGGGTGCTGGCGCACGCGGTCCACATCGGTGGCAGGATTGGTGTGGGGCTGTTCGCGGGGGGCAAGCAGGGCGCCTTTGATGTTGGTTTCGTAGCCGATTTTGGCCGTTTTACGAATGATGGCATCGAGGGCAATCTGCGAGTCGGCCAGCAGGTAGAACGGCTCGTCGGGGCCCACAATCGAGCCCAGCCATGTTTCAAACTTGCCTCCATCCATCAAATTAATGGCTCCGGGCAGGTGACCGGCCCGAAACGCATCGGCCGGACGGGTGTCTATTAAGAGTACCCCGGGCAGCAGTTCAGTTTCGTCGCGCAGGCGCGGTACCGTCCGGATGCTGTCTTCGAAGGGCTGGGCCCCCAGCTTGTTGAGCAGCACATTGTGGCCGAAGTACTTGGGCATGAACGGCTGATCTTCGAGCAGGGCCTTCACAAAGTCCTCCTCGCTCATGGGCTGCAGGGCGTAGTTGGTTTTGGTTTCTTTGCCGATGGTGGAGTCGAGGTCGGGGCTGGTGGTTTTGCCGCACAGCGAGCCGGGGCCGTGGGCCGGGTATACCTTGGTAGAGGCAGGCAGCGTCATCAGCTTCTGACGGGTGCTTTGGTAAAGCTGGGCCGCCAACGACTCGCGGCTGTGCCCGCCTACCGCGTCGGACTCGCGCAAATCGGGTCGGCCTACGTCGCCCACAAACAGCGTGTCGCCGGTAAAAACGGCCCGGGTCTGGGCCATCTCATCCATCAGCAGGATACTAATAGAGTCGGGCGAGTGGCCGGGCGTGTTGAGCGCGTGCAGCTCAACGGTGCCGACCACAATGCGCTGGCCGTCGTCGAAAGTCTGGTGGGGGTAGCTGGCCTGGGCCAGTCGGCTGATATAGATGGGAGCCCCGGTTTCCTGCGCTATTTCGAGGTGCGAACTAACAAAATCGGCGTGGGGGTGGGTTTCGATGATGGCCACAATGCGGGCCTCGTGCTCATCGGCGAAATCGTAGTAGGGCTGCGGGTCGCGGGCGGGGTCGATGAGGGCAATCTGGCCTTCGCTGCGGATGGCGTAGCTCGCGTGGGCCAGGCCTTTATCGTAAAACTGCTGAATTTGTACCGAGCCGGTACTACTGGGCAGAGGACTCATGGGGTGTTGGGTGTGGTGAAAGGTGCCCAGGCCATTAGGCGGCCATTACAAAGGAGCATACTTTCAAATATACGTAACCCAACTGCGCTGTGCTGTAAAAGTTGTGCGCACCGGCCCTAAAACCTGCTACTAAAGCGCCGCCGTTGGCCCGCAAAAAAGCCCCGAACCGGGTGGCTCAGGGCTTTCATGGTGCAAGGCTACAAGCAGGGTCTTAGCCTTTAGTCTTCATCTTCATTTTCCGGCTGCCCCGGTTGTCGGCGCGCTCCTCACGCAACTGGGTGTACTGGCTGTACTGGTCGGCCGTGAGAATGCTCTTGAGCTGAGTATCGTACTTGTCGCGGGCGGTTTGCATAGTCTGGCGCATGGCAGTTCGGTCGCCGCCAGACTGCATCTGGCCACGCCTTGTTTGCATTTCTAAGCGGCGGGCCTGTTCCAGGATTACGATTTGTTTGCGCTGGTCGGCCGAAAGGGTAAGTTGTTGGGTGAGGCGGTCGGCCAGCTGTTCAGGTGTAGCCGGCTCCGGCCGGCCGTTGGCAGAGCGTGGCGTGGGGTTGGCAGTCTGGGCAGTAGCGGTGCCGGCCGACAGAGCTGCGGCGGCCAGTAGAATGAGCAACTTTTTCATGATAGAGGAGTCTGTGGACTTGGTTTTCGACTGATAGACCCCTGTGCGCCCGGTAGGTTTAATGGGGGTAGCTTTTTGTCTGCGCAGGCAAACAGGGCCTTCGAAACCGGATTATCGCCCTATATTGGGCCTTCTAAAGAGGCGGCAGTTCATTTCGCTTACCTGATATCTCATCTTTTCACTCCTTTACATTTTCATTTCCCTCTATGGCAAATGTTTTCGCCAAAAAACCGCTGGCCGTGCTCCTGGGCGAGGCCAACTCCACCGGGCACGGCACCCTGCAACGGACGCTGGGCGCGGGCAATCTGGTAGCCCTGGGCGTGGGCGCTATCATCGGAGCGGGCCTGTTTGTGCGCACTGCCGCTGCTGCTGCGCAGGCCTCCGGCCCGGGCGTAACGCTGGCATTTGTGCTGGCTGCCTTTGGTTGCGTTTTCGCCGGCCTGTGCTACGCCGAGTTTGCCGCCATGATTCCCATTGCCGGCTCGGCTTACACCTACGCCTATACTACGATGGGCGAGTTGGTGGCCTGGATTATCGGTTGGGCACTCATCATGGAATACGCCCTGGGGGCGGCTACCGTGTCCATTGCCTGGAGCGAGTACCTAAACAAGCTGCTGGAGACGTTTGGGACGGCCATACCGTATAGTCTGAGCCACTCGCCCCTGGAGCGCGCCGTGATTGACGGAGTGGCCCAGCAGGGCATTATCAACCTGCCGGCGCTGCTTA
The DNA here is from genome assembly GCF_018613725.1 of Hymenobacter sp. ISL-91. GTDB lineage: Bacteria > Bacteroidota > Bacteroidia > Cytophagales > Hymenobacteraceae > Hymenobacter. Next base: position 32,031 of record NZ_JAGGPS010000019.1, on the reverse strand, counting down.
TCATTGTGGCCCTGAGCCTGTTGCTGGTGAAAGGCACGCAGGAGTCGGCCATGTTCAACGCCATCATTGTGGTGCTGAAAGTGCTCATCGTTATTGTCTTCATCGGCGTGGGCTGGCAGTTCATCGACCCCGCCAACCACGAACCTTACCTGATTCCGGCCGATGCCGTAGTGAAAAACGCTGCCGGTGAGGTGGTGCGCACCTACGAAGGCTGGAACAAACACGGCTGGGGCGGCATTCTGGGCGGCGCGGGCATCGTGTTCTTCGCCTTTATTGGTTTCGACGCCGTAAGTACGGCTGCGCAGGAAGCCCGTAACCCCAAGCGCGACATGCCTATCGGTATTCTTGGCTCGCTGGCGCTTTGTACTGTCCTCTACATCCTGTTCGGGCACGTGCTGACGGGCGTGGCCAACTGGCGCGAATTTGCTGATCCGGCCGTGGGCGGAGAGGCCTCGGTAAGCTACGCCATTAGCGCGCACATGACCGGCTACGGCTGGCTGGCCACAGCCATTACGGTGGGTATCCTGCTGGGCTTCACGTCGGTTATGCTGGTTATGCTGATGGGGCAGAGCCGGGTTTTCTTCTCGATGGCCAAAGACGGGCTGATGCCTAAGGCTTTCTCCGAACTGCACCCGCGCTTCAACACGCCCTACAAATCCAACCTCATCCTGATGCTGTTCGTGGGCCTGTTTGCAGCTTTCGTGCCCGGCAACCTCGCCGGCGACCTGACCTCGTTCGGTACGTTGCTGGCCTTTGTGCTGGTAAGCCTGGGCGTATGGATCATGCGTAAGTCGAACCCCGAGCAGCCGCGTCCGTTCCGGGCCCCTCTCTCGTCAGCAAGCTTCCCGCTGGTACCCATCATGGGTGCGGTTGTGTGTTCGGCCCTTATCATCGGCCTCGACATTGCCACGCTGGAAGTAGCGGCCATCTGGATGGTGCTGGGCTTTGTTGTGTATTTCCTGTATGGCAAGCGCAACTCTATGCTCCAGAAGGGCGTGGTGGTAGTGCCCACCGAAATAGACGAGGAAGCTTTCATCAAGCCCGATAAAGACAACCTCTAGAAACCTGTCCAACGGTTTTAAACAACGCAAAAGCCCCGTCAGAATTTCCTGACGGGGCTTTTGCGTTGGGCGCCGCCAACGGTGCTAAGAGGCAGCCGTCACTTCGCTTTTCAGCTTGAGCACTTTGTCGCCGTTTTCCTGCACGATGAGGTAGGCGGGGTTTTCGGGCGTGCCATTCCGGGTGATTTCGGCCCCCTTGATTTTACGGCTGACGGATTCCCTATAGGTTTCCTCGATTTTGCCGGTGGCCGTACCGGTGCCGTATTTCCAGCTTACTTGAGTGCCTTTGCGCATAAGAAGATGTGTGAGAATCGGGTGAGAAAAATAAAGTAGCAGCAGTTCTCTGCTTTACTGCCATTGCCCCGGTCATGTTGCCAGGCACGGCCTCACCCCATGTTCGCCCACCCGGATTTACGTATCTTTCCTATAGCCCAGGCCCGTTACAACAGCCCCGGGTTTCGTATGGTCGTATAGGCAGATGGAATGTAGCACGCACCAAGCGGGGCATTAGCTTACTGTATAGCTTTCTTAAGTGCGGGTGGCTGTAGTTCTCGGTATGCCAGGCCGAAGCTTTGCTCCACCGTTCTGCAGCTCGCATTCTATATCTGCGGCCTGCTTTTACATAGGTCTTATTTTATGTCTGCTTTGCCTGTTTCTGAAGCTATTATCAGCTTATTGTTGGTAGATGATCATCCGATGATAATGGAGGGCATCCGTCAGATGCTGCTGCCCGAGGCTGATTTACAGGTGGTGGCCCAAGCCAATGGTGGGGTGCAGGCGCTGGAACTACTCAAAATTCACCCGCATGTGCGCGTGGTTCTGCTCGACCTGAGCATGCCCGGTATGAGTGGCATCGAGCTGGCCCGTGCCATTCGGGCGGGTTGGCCCGATGTGCGCGTGCTGGCCCTGAGCATGTTTCATGACCATACTACAGTTGCCGAAGTGCTGGAGGCCGGTGGGGCGGGCTACGTGCTCAAAACGGCCACCCGCACCGAACTGAGCACGGCCATCAGGCAGGTAGCTGCGGGTGGCACCTACTTCAGCCAGGATGTAGCCGATACATTGCTCCAAAGCCAGCAGATTGCTGCCGGCTTGGAGGCCGTGCGCCCGCCTGCCATCACCCCACGCGAGCGGGAAATTCTGCAGCTCGTGGCCCGCGAACACTCCAATCTGGAAATAGCCGAGGCCCTGTTCATCAGCGAACGAACAGTGGAAACCCACCGCCGCAACCTGCTGGCAAAAACCAACTCCAAATCAGTGGTGGGGCTGATTCAATATGCTATCCGCCACAACCTGCTAACGTAGCTGCTACCAAGCCACCTACCAAAACACCCGCCCCGCAACCGCTCACCTTCCAAAGAAGATATGGGGTTGCAGGGCGGGTGTTTTGGCTGTATTGTGCCTGGGGGCTACCTCCTTGCTGCTCCGTAGAGTTGCGGTGCAACAATCATAGGGTAAGCTGTTTTGGCAGCTGATGCAGTACCGCGCCTACGTGCTGCCACGTATTTTTCAGGGTATTTGCAGGATGTTTTAGATTTTACCAATAAAAAATGTACCTTGGTATCATTCAATTGAATAAAGCTATCGTCATGTTGTAAGGTGCCACTCTAACGTCGTTTTCTGCAGGCGACGGTACCCTCAGCCGCCGAGAATACTCCTCTGTTACGTCTCTGCTCATATAAACTTTCTGCTGCCATGTCGTCGAAAATTCTCTCCTTCATTTGCCACGTACCAGCAATGAGTGCTGGGTCTCATGCCGCCGCCACTGCTACCACCAACCGTAAGTCTGCTCCACGCAAAGTCGAAAACCCAACTCCCGGTGGCCATTTTGCGGCCATTTACGAGAACGAGCGGTTCGTGCGCTTCAAGTATATGCACAACAACTAGCCACGCGCTAACCCTTACTCAGGTGGTTGAACCTGGTAAACCGGCACCGTGCTTCCGTTGGGAGGCGTGGTGCCCTGGTGTTGGGGGGGATGTTGGGGGCACAGGCAGGCAGCCCGGCAAATGGGGTAACTTGCCGGCTCGTTCATCGTTTTGTGTGCATGATTCAGCTTTTGCTTTGCCGGACCACCTGGTTTGTTTCCTTGTTTTTTGTGCTGTCGGCCAGCGCCCAGGCCCAGCCGGGCGGCCCGCTACTGCCCGATGCGTCGGCCTGGTATGGGGTAGTGGCGCGTAGCAGCGGCCGTTCGCTCGATATTACCAATGCTTCGGCCGAAGCCGGGGCCGCCGCCGTGCAATGGGAGTTCACCCACACCGACAGCCAGCAGTGGCGCTTTGTGCCGGCTTCGGCGGGCAGCGAGTTCTTCCGGATTGTCGTGCGCCATACCGGCCAGTGCCTTACCCTCACTGGTCCTGAAGAAAACGCGCCCCTGAGCCAGCGCCCCTGGGACGGCAGCTTCTACCAGCAATGGAAACTGGTGCCTTCGGGGCCGCTGGGTAGTTTTATGCTGGTTAGCCGGGGCAACGACAAGTGCGCTTCGCTGGCGGCGGCCGACAAGTTTAACGGCACACCCGTGGTGGGCCAGAAACCCCAGAACCGTGCCTCGCAGCAGTGGAAGCTGTTTAAGCTGCGCCTGAACCTGGACCCCTCGCTACCCGGCTTTGGCGTACCCGAGCCGCTACTGAGCCTGAACACGCCCGCCGGCAACGAACTGCAGCCCATTGTAGCGCCCGATGGCAATACGCTGTACTTCAGCCGCACCCGCTTCGCTGGCAACACCGAAGGGGTAACTGAGTCGGGCGACATCTGGGTGAGTACCTCGGCCAACAACGGCCGCACCTGGGCCCCGGCTACCCGCTTCGATGTGCTCAATACCAGCCAGCACAACGGCGTGATGAGCATCGTAGAGGAGGGCCGGGCCCTGATAGTGCGCGGCAGCTACGGGCGCGACGGCTCGTTTCAGGATGCGGGCCTGAGCAAGGTGCCGCGCAACGTGTCGGCCAAGAAAAACCGGCCGCAGGAAGTGGAAGTGGCCAATTACTACTCGGCTGGCCCGGCAACCGGTTTCTTCATGAGCCCCGATGAGCAGATTTTGCTGCTGAGCCTGGAGCGCAGCGACTCAGAAGGAGCTAACGACCTGTACGTGAGCCGGCCCACGCCCAGCGGCCTCTGGACCCAGCCGCTCAACCTGGGGGCCGTCATCAACTCGCCGGGCTTCGATTTCGCCCCCTGGCTGGCAGCTGACGGCAAAACGTTGTACTTCAGCTCGTATGGCCATGCCGGGTACGGGGGCGCCGATATTTTCGTGAGCACCCGCCTCGATGACTCCTGGACCAACTGGACCGAGCCGCGCAACCTGGGTTTTCCCATCAATGGGCCAGGCTTCAATGCCTATCTGAGCCTGTCGGCGGATGAGAAACAGGCGTTTTTCTCCTCTACTGCCTCGGTAAACGGCCCCGCCGACCTGTTCCGGACGGCCACCGGTACCAAGCCCGCCGCCCCCGATACCGTAGTGGCCCCGCCGGTAGCCGCGGTTACGCCTACCCCCGCCACGCCCCGCACGTTGCTCACGGGCCGCACGCTCAATGCCAAAACCAACAAGGCCCTGGCTACCCAAGTGCAGGTAAACCGCCTGGGCAACGACTTACTCTTCAATGCCACTGCCCGTACCGATGTAGCGCTGGGCGCCTTCCAGATGACGCTGCCACCCGGTCGTTACCGCATTCAGGCCACCCGCGTAGGCTACCTCACGGCCACCGACACGATTACTATGACCGGCTCACGCAGTGTTGAGCTGACGCTCGTGCCGGCTGCCGTAGGCTCCAGCTTAGAGCTGCCGACGCTCATCTTCGCCCAAGGCAAGTTTACGCTGCTACCGGCCTCCTACACCGAGCTCAACCGTCTGGCCCGCACCCTCGAGGATAATCCCATGGTGAATATCCGCCTCGAAGGCCACACCGATAACCAGGGTAATGCCGACCTGAACGTGAAGCTGTCGGAAGACCGCGTGAACGAGGTGAAGCGCTACCTCGTGAGCCGGGGGGTAGCCGAGCGCCGCATCAGCACAATTGGTTTGGGCGGCAGCCGGCCCCGCGCCTCCAACGCCCAGGAAAATACCCGTAAGCTCAACCGCCGTGTCGAGTTCACTATTGTAAAGTAATCCTTCTGGAGCGCCCGGCGCGGCGGCTCCGCTACCCGATTGCTGCCATGCATGCTATAGTTCAGCGCGAAGTTGCTCTGCCTAATCTGCCCTCCGCTTCGGGCGCCGAACTGATAGGCGACGCGCTCTATATTATCGGCGACGACTCGCCGTGGCTTTACCGGCTCGATGCGGCCACACTGGCCACCGACGAGGCCACGGCACTGTTCGAAACGGCCCATTTCAGCCAGGGGCGCATTCCCAAGCACCTCAAGCCCGACCTGGAGTGCCTGACTTTTGTTTGTGCTACCGATGGTGCAAGCGGGCTGCTGGCCTTGGGCTCGGGTGCCACCCCGGCCCGCGAGCAGGGCTACTGGGTGCCGCTGGCCGGCCCCGAAAAATTGCCCGGCAGCGTGTACCCATTAGGTATGGCGGGGCTATACGCGGCCTTGCGGCCGCATCTGCCAGCCGGGGCCACGCTCAACCTGGAGGCCGCTGCCGCTACCGAAACCGAGCTGTTGCTGTTGCAGCGCACAGTAGGGGCCGCCGTTGGCGGCAACCTGATGTTTCGGATGCCGCTGGCCGCCACATTGGCTTTTCTGTACCGCCGGCAGCCCCTGCCACCCCCGGTGCGGGTACAACGTTTTCAGCTGCCAGCTATTAATGGGAAGCCGGCCGGTTTCTCGGGAGCCGCCTGGTTTGCGGGCCGGCTGTTTGTAACCGCTTCAGTAGAAGACACGGCCGACGCCGTGCTCGACGGGGCTGTTCTGGGTTCGTTTGTAGGCGTTCTGCCCCCCAAAGCGGGTACTGCCGCTTTGGCCCGCCTGCTCTGGCCCGACGGCCGGCCCTACCTCGGCAAGGTGGAAAGCGTAGCCGTGCGCCGCCAGCTGGCTCGTGGCCGCTTCGAGCTACTGCTGGTAACCGACGACGATACGGGCGGCTCGACGGCCGTATTGGCCGAACTCGTTGTTTAAGTCATCAGTTCGTGTGGCCCTTACCCGGATAGGAAAAGGCAGAAGCGCTTCTTGGTGATTTAGGAGCGGTAAAATCGGGCTGCCATTGGTTTGGAAACCAATAGTTGAACGGGGCTTACGAATAGAATGAAGCTGTTTACAAAGTCGGAAGAACGTCATGCTGAGCTTGCCGAAGCATCTCTACCGTTTCGTTGAACGACTGCTACGAAGCAGTAGAGATGCTTCGGCAAGCTCAGCATGACAGTTTCGCAACCATTGACGGCTTTGTAAACAGCTTCGATAACTCAGGGAATTATCCAGTGGATAGGGGTGTTTTTTCAGGGTTGTTATTCTGTCATTCTTTCCCCGATTTTATGTTGTTGCTTCCCACCCGTTTTATGTATCCCGTGAGTGCCGTGCAACTGCAGGAGCGCCAGGGTTTGCTGCCTGCCGAGTTCCTGCCCGCCATCGAGCAGCTGCGCCCTTTTCTGGAAAAAGAGCAGGCCTATGGCGAAATCTGTACTACTACTATCGAGTCGTCGAAGGGGCGGATGCTGCTGGTGTCTTATTGCAAAAGCTACGCCCCAGAACAGGGGTTTGTGGTGGAGATTCTGGACATTGAAGTACTGGCCCCGCTGGCCCGGGCAGCGTAAAATAGCTGTGGCCGTTGTTGGCTGCCACAAAGCAACTGGGGCCGTTTTCTCATGGGAAACGGCCCCAGTTGCTTTATTTTTATAGTGACTGATAGGTATACTTTACTTGGCTGGTGGGGCCAGGGCCTGAATCCAGCTGCGGATGGCATCGAGGGCGGCTGTGGATACTGCCGGAGATTGCCGGCCGTCGATAAGCGGCCACTCGTTGGCCGGGCCCTGAAACAGGTGGTTGACGCCAGCCAGCTGGCGGCTTTCAGCCAGTTTGGTGCCCTTCAGGCCTTTCGTCAGCAGGCCGAGATTAACGTCGGGGCTAAGCAGCAAATCGTCGGAGCCGTGTAGCAGCAGCACCGGGCACTGTACCGCGGCCAGTTCCTGCTGAGGGTAGAAGCGTAGGTACGAGCGGGCCCAGGGCGTAGTGAGGCGGTCGGCTACCGTAGCATAGGCCGAATCGGGCTGGTTGGGGCGTTGCACTCGCAGTGCCTGCAGCAGCAGGTCGCGGGCAGTGGCATCGTCGGGGGTGCGGCGCACAATATCGAGCAGGGGCCGCTGCTCCCGGGCCAGGGCTTCCAGGCGCTTCTTCTCCTCGGCCCGCTGCCGTAAAAACACCTGTTCCTGCTGTATCTGTAGCTGCGCTGCGTTGGCACCACTGCTGCGCATTTTCTCTACCCGGTTCTGTGCGGCTACCTGGGCAGCGTTTCGCTCGCGGGTGGTACGGGCCAGCAGCGTATCGGCCATGGCGGCATGCCAGCCCACGGCAGGCTGGGCGCTAAGCACCTCCAGGCCCGACTGCCCAGCGGCGGCCAGCGTGATTACAAAGGCCGGAGGCAAGGGGCGGCCGGCGGCCAGCAACGCCACGTTGCCCCCTTCGCCGTGGCCCAGCAAGCCCAGGTTTGCTTTGTCGAGTAGCGGCTGGGTGCGCATAAACTGCAGGGCCGTCTGGGCGTCGCGGGTCCGGTCTTCGGGGCTGCTCAGCTCAGTGCGGCTCCCGGTTTCGCCCACGCCCCGGTCGGGGAAACGCAGCACGGCAATACCGCGCCGGGTCAGGTAATCGGCCAAACCGCCCAGCAGTTTGTAGTCGCCATAGCGGCCATCCTGGTCCTGGGCACCCCAGTCGGAGAGCAGCGCTACCGCCGGGAAGGGCCCCTCGCCGGCCGGGATGGTGAGCGTACCGGCGAAAACGATTTTGTCGGCTTCGTTGGCGAATTTCACCTCCTGCACCCGGTAGGGAGGCGGAAACTTGAAACTTTTGGGGGCGGCGGCCACCGGGGGCGGCACAAACTCCAGCGTGAGGGCCGCCTGATAGCCGGGCTGGCTCCAGATGCCGGTCAGGCGGTTGCCTTCGGGGGTACGCACACCCTTAAACCGGCAACCTACCTGCTCGGCCACAAACAGCACCGTATCGCCCCGTTGCTCCACCGACGTAGGAATTCGGTTGATGCGCTGAGGCACCACATTTAGCACGGCAAAGCGGTTGCCACTGGCCAGCTCCGTTACGATAAGCTGAATGGGAAGACTGCCGCCTGGCACGGCCAGAGGGCCTTTCCATTCACCTTCGAGTGAGTACTTGCCCGGGCCTTGCGCCCGCACCGGCTGCACTCCTGCCAGCAGCAGCAGCAGTAGCCCCGCCAGCAACCCCGCTAGTGCCGGTAAGCTTAAGTGAAACGTCGCGCGCTGAAAGCGGCTAAGTGCTGTATCAATAGTCATAAGGTTGCCACCCGCAAGGTGTGGAGTATACAGTGGGGCTTTTGGCAGCCCGCCGCCGGAAGCCTATCGGGTATTAGGGCAGCAGAACTCGGTTGATTACATGCACTATCCCATTGGTGCACTGCACATCGGGGATTACCATGCCAGCCGGGGCAGCGTTGCCAGCGCCCTGCACCGTGAGCGTGCCGGTGGCGAAGGGACCCAGGCGCAGGCTGCCGCCACCCAGCGCTTTTACCGCAGCGTTTTCGGGCAGCTCCGGCGTGAACAGGCTGCCGGCTACCACATGATTGAGCAACACGGCCTGCACAGTGGCTTTGGGTAGCCTGCGGATATCAGCCGGCACCAGCAGCGGCACGTTCAGTAAGGTGCCCAGGTCGCGGAAAGCCTGATCGGTGGGCGCAAAAACGGTGAGCTGTGGGCCGCCCGGCGTGGCCGACAGGGCACCAGCCAGATCGGCGTACACCACGGCTTCCACCAGAAATGTCAGCTCGGGCTGTACAAACACCTTCGCCTCGCTTAGTGCCACCGCCGACTGCACGATATCTACTCCGGTGGCCAGCAATACCTTATCCACTACATGAATGGTGCCGTTGGCGGCTGGTACGTCGGTGGCCACGATGCGCGAACCATTGACGTAGCGTGTGCCATCGGCCCGGACCACAATGCGGCGGGTTACTGGCATATCCTGGGCGGAAGTCAGGGCCGAGGGTGAGGTGCTGCCGGCCGTCAGTTCGGTGCCTGGCAGGTTGCCGCTGGCTACATGGTAATACAGCGTGTTGGTCAGGAACCCCTTCTGCAGGCTGTTCAGGTCGGCTGCCGCATTCAGGCCCAGCCGGGCGAAAGCCGTGTTGTTGGGCGCGAAAACAGTGAAGTTACCACTGGGGTCATTAGGATTTTTATTGGACAGCAGCGGCACCACCCCGCCTCGAACGGCTGCATCTTCCAATATCTGGAAATCGGTGGTGTTTACGGCAATGGCCGCAATTGAGGGGGTGATATCCTGCTTTTCGGAGCAGCCAGCCAGCAGCATCGAAACAGCGCCAAAGAAGTAAAAACGCCCTGTAAAGAATTTATTCATGTTTTTGACAAACAAAAATTGGGTTTTTTCGGCAGTCGTTGCCGAGGTCAGGGCGTATTAACGAGAACAAAAGTTCTTCGGATTTAGTGAATTTGCAAACCGCGGGCTAATTATTTTCCGTAAGTCGGCAACCAGAATAACGGCGAAAGGCTACTTTTGTTCTCAAATCGAGAATTGTGTTATTCCGGTTAAAGCTCTTTAACTTTCTTTCTTGTTTAACCTCTTTTTTTCGATGAAACAACACTACTTCTCGCCCATCATGGCTGTTTTGCTGCTGAGCGCGCTGCACACCTCGGCTCAAAGCCTAAGCAACGGCTTTATGTCGGGCCGCAAACACGGTTCGGTTTCCATCTCTACTACCCAGGAGTGGTATCAGCAGGTATATCTGGTACCCGAAAAGGTAGACCGCGTTCCGATTTTCGAGCGGATTCAGATTCAATCGGTCAATGTGTTTGCCAACTACGGCCTCACCGATAAAATCGAAGCCGTTGTAAGCCTGCCCTATGTCCGCTCCGAAGGCCATGCCAGCGAGCAGGTACTCAGCGACCTGGGCTATACCAATGTGCGCCAGGGCCTGCAGGACGTAACCGGGCTGCTCAAGTTCAAAGCCTACTCCACGGTGCTGGGCAGCAGCGTACTCAATTTGCTGGGTGCCGTGAGCGTGAGTACGCCGGCCAGCAACTATAAAAGCGAGCAGGGACTGGAGTATATTATTGCCATCGGCAACCGCGCTACCAAAGTGTCCAGCTCCGGTATTGCGCACCTGCAAACGGCGTCGGGCGTGTTTGTAACCGGGCAGGCGGGCTACAGCCTGCGCTCGGGCCGGGTGCCCAACGCCTTTTTGGCCGAGCTGAAAACCGGTTATGCGGGTCCTTCTATTTACGTTGACGGCTGGGCTACCATGCAACGCTCGGGCTCGGGCACCGACATCCTGCAGCCGGGCTTCGACGGCTTTTTCCCGGCTACCCGCGTTAACTTTATTCGGGTGGGCGTGAGCGGTTTTCGGCCGCTGGCGCAGGGCTTTGGGCTGGTAGTGGGCGGTAGTACCTATGTGGCGGGCCGCAACGTAGGTAAGTCTACGGCTGTAACCGGCGGTTTGGCTTACAACTTCTAGGCACTGTATCAAACACGCCGCCCCAACCGCAGCAGCCACCTGGTAGCGCCACTCTGGCACTGCCGGGTGGCTGCTGTGGTTAGGGGGCTTACCTTCGTCCTCTACTTCCCACCATCTGCTACTCACTGCTTATGACAACTGCCGACTTCCGCCTCGAACACGATTTTCTGGGTGAGCGTGAAATTCCGAACCGGGCCTACTATGGCATCCAGACGCTGCGGGCCCTCGAAAATTTCGCCATTACGGGCATTCCGCTCTCTTCCGAGCCGCTGTTTGTGCGCGCGTTGGCCTTCGTGAAAAAGGCTGCCGCCCTGGCCAACCACGAGTTGGGCGTGCTGCCCGTCGACATTGCCCAGGCCATTGCCGCCGCCTGCGACCGGGTGGCAGCCGGCGAGTTCAACGACCAGTTTCCGACCGACATGATTCAGGGCGGCGCGGGCACCTCGGTGAACATGAACGCCAATGAGGTAATTGCCAACGTGGCCCTCGAAATCATGGGCCACCAGAAGGGCGAGTACCAGTTCTGCCACCCTAACAACCACGTCAACTGCTCGCAGAGTACCAACGACGCCTACCCCACGGCCTTCCGCATTGCCCTCAGCCTAAAGCTGGTGAGCTACAGCAAAGGCCTTGGCGAGCTGGCCGAAGCCTTTGCCGCCAAGGGCAACGAGTTTCGCGACGTGCTGAAAATGGGCCGCACCCAGCTCCAGGATGCCGTACCAATGAGCATGGGCGACGAGTTAAACGCCTTCGCCAACAACCTGCGCGAGGAACTCTCGCGCATCGAGGACAGCCGCCGCCTTATCAGCGAAATAAACATGGGCGCCACGGCCATCGGCACCGGCGTAAATGCCCCCAACGGCTACGCCGAGTTGGTTACGCGCCACCTAAGTGCCATTGCGGGCCTGGAGCTGCTGCTGGCCGGCGACCTGTTTGAGGCTACCTACGATACGGGCGCCTACGTGCAGCTTTCGGGCGTACTGAAACGCACGGCCGTCAAACTGTCCAAAATCTGCAACGATTTGCGGCTGCTTTCCTCGGGCCCACGCTGCGGTTTCAACGAAATCAACCTGCCCGCCCAGCAGCCCGGCTCCAGCATCATGCCCGGCAAAGTAAACCCGGTTATTCCCGAAGTAGTGAACCAGACGGCCTACTACGTTATCGGGGCCGACCTGACGGTGACCATGGCTGCCGAGGCGGGCCAGCTGCAGCTCAACGTGATGGAGCCGGTTATCAGCTTCGCGCTGTTTACCAGCATCAGCTACATGAGCAACGCCTGCCGCACACTGCGCGAAAAGTGTGTGGTGGGTATCACGGCCAACCGCCAGCACGCCGCCGAGCTGGTGTATGGCAGCGTGGGCATCGTCACGCAGCTCAACCCGCTGCTCGGCTACGAGGCCTCGGCCGATATTGCCAAGGAGGCCCTCAAAACCGGCAAATCCGTCCACGATATTGCTGTAACCGAGCGCGGCCTGCTCACGCAGAAAAAGTGGGACGAAATCTTCACCTTCGAAAACCTGATTCGCCCGGACTTCATCCAGTAAATGAGTGCGGTTGCGCGCAACTGTAGTTATGCGCCCACGCGGCGCTCCAGCAACACAATGGGCTCGTTGTGGTAGGTCGGGCGGGCAATTTCGCGGTAGCTGAAGCGGGCGGCCAGCCGAAGCGAGGAGGCATTTTCGGGGTTGATGATGCAGACGGTGCGCGGGGCTGCCAAGTGTGCATCGGCCCAGGCGAGGGCGGCGGCTACGGCCTCGGCGGCGTAGCCCTGCCCGTGCAGGCGCGGGGCCAGCACCCAGCCGGCTTCCGGAACGTCCTTGATGGAAGGCGTGAAGTCGCGGTGGTATTCGGCCAGGCCTACCGTGCCGCAGAAACGACCAGTGGCCCGCTCTTCCAGCGCCCAGTAGCCGTAGCCCAGTAGCGCCCAGTGCCCGATGAGGGTAAGCATACGCCGCCAGGTATCCTCCTCGGGCATTGGTTGTTTAGTCAGGTGACGATAGAAATCGGGGTCTTGGTGCAGGGCGACGTACTCGGGCAGGTCCTCGATGCGGAAGGCGCGGAGGAGCAGCCGCTCGGTTTGGAGTTCGGGAACGAGGCCGGGCGGGGTAAAGCGGGGAGCGTGCATGAGGGCAAGTTGCGAAAAACGTGCGAACTGCCGGGCCGCTGAGCCGCCGCCGGGTTTACCGTAGCTTTGGGCATTCTCAGCTTCCGGTTTATGAAAGTACTGTTGGTAGAAGACGAGCCGAAGCTCGCGTCGTTCGTCGAAAAAGGCTTTCGGGGCGAAGGCTACGAGCTCGATGTGGCCTACGATGGCCAGATGGGCCTGTCGCTGTTCCGGCAAAACGAGTACGACCTGGTGATTCTCGACGTGAACCTGCCCCACTACAACGGCTTCGAGCTGTGCCGGCTGATCCGGCTGGAGAACCCCGAGGTGCCGGTGCTGTTCCTCACGGCCCTCGACAGCCTCGACGACAAAGTGCGCGGCTTTGAGGCCGGTGCCGACGACTACCTGGCCAAGCCCTTCAAGTTTCAGGAGCTGCTGCTACGGGCCCGCGCCCTTACCAAGCGCCAGGCCGGCCGCTCGGCCGTAACCCGCACCCTGCGCCTAGCCGACCTGGAGTTGAACCTGGAGCGCAAAACCGTGATGCGCGCCGGCCAGCGCATCGAGCTCACGGCCCGCGAATACACGCTGCTCGAATACCTGCTGCTCAACCGTGGCCGTATCATCTCGCGGGTCGATATTACTGAGAAGGTCTGGGAGCTCGACTTCGATACCAATACCAACGTTATCGACGTGTACATCAGCCACTTGCGTCGCAAGCTCGACAAGGGCTTCTCTCCCAAGCTCATCCATACGGTAGTAGGCATGGGCTACGTGATGCGGGAGTGATGAATTATGAATTAGTCCATCTGAAACCCTCTCATACTAAGCCAGAATTTGCTTGATGAGATATAAACGAGTCAGGTTTCCAGTTGCGCGAAATTCAGAATTCATAATCCAAAATTCATAATTATAAAAGGCATGCTGTTTCGGAATCAGTTGATGCTGTGGTTCATGGCGCTGGTATTCACCATTCAGCTGTGCCTGACGGCGTTTATTTACTACTACAGCGTGCGGGCGCGGGAACTGCGCTTTTACCACCGCCTCGAAAGCAAGGCCGAGCAGACCGCCCACCTGCTCATCGGCCGGCTCGATTTGAAGCCCGAAGACCTGAGCAGCCTGCGCAAGAAGGATTTGCTGACGATGCATAATGAGCGCATCAGCATTTATGAGCCCGGGGGGGAGCTGGTCTTTCATATTGCACAGGAGAAGAAGGATGCTGGTGCGCCCACGACCGATGCGGCCTATTTCAGCCAGATTACGCGCCAGCAGCCCGCCCGCTTTCATAAGGGGGCCGTGGAGGTGCTGGGTATGCAGTACCGGCATAAGGGCCAACGCTACCTGATTTTTGTGGCCGGGCGCGATGCATTCGGGCGGCGCGAGTTTGCCACCTTGCGCGCCATTCTGCTGGGCGGCAACCTGGGGGCGCTGGTGCTGATTATTGGGGCGGCCTGGCTTTTTGCGGGTCGCCTGTTGCGGCCTCTGGCGCGCATGGTGGCCGAGGTGCGCGGCATTACGGCCAGCAGCCTGCGCCAGCGCGTGAACGAAGGCAACCGCCGCGACGAAATTGCTCAGCTGGCCATGACCTTTAACGAGATGCTGAGCGGGTTGGAACAGACCTTTGAGGCGCACAAAAACTTCGTGTCGCACGCCTCGCACGAGCTGCGGACCCCCCTGGCTACGGTGCTGGGTACCCTCGAAACGGCCGCCGCCTACGACCCCGACCTGCCCACCGCCCGCCGCAGCATGGAGTCGGCGGTGGAAGAAATTCAGAAAGTTATTGACCTTACCAACGGCCTGCTGGCCCTGGCCAAGGCCGAGGGGGCGGCTCCGGCCGCCGAACGGGTGCCCTTTGATGATGTGGTACTGCGCGCCGTGGCCAGCTGCCGCACCCGCTACCCCGGCCGCACGGTGCAGGTAGATTTCGGCCAATGGCCCGATGCCGTAGAAGTGCCATTCGGCACCCGTGGCAACGAGCAGCTACTGCACACGGCCGTGCTTAACCTGCTCGATAATGCCTGCAAGTACTCGGCCGGCAGCGTAACCGTGCAGCTGCAGTACAACCCCGCCCGCCAGTTGTGGCTGCGTATTGCCGACACTGGGGCTGGCCTAACGGCCGCCGAACTGGCCCGCCTGACCGAGCCGCTGTTTCGGGGAGAGAACAGCCGCGACCGGCCGGGTTTTGGCCTGGGCCTGCCCATTACCCAGAAAATTGTGCAGGCCCACGGCGGTCAGTTGCGCATTACGTCGGTGGTGGGGGAGGGCACGCAGGCCGAAATGGTGTTGCCGGCCGCCTGATGCGCCCTGCATTCCGACCGGCAGTTAACTCTATTTTAATGTAGAACTCAGACGGCGTTAATACCGGAGAAATACTTTTGTATTCTATCCACTGTAGCGCACTACGTATGGTTGCTCCTGTTAACCCCAATGGCTCTTTGCTGGCCTGGCTGCTGGCCGGAGCATTGGTGCTATCGGTGGGCGTAAACCTGTACTGTCTCACGCCCGAATACCAGTCGGTGCGGCAAAGCCGCACAGCAGCGTCTCATACGCTGGGTTTCTTCGACGATGACGACGACGACGAAGGCCAGGATAGTGCCTGGACTGCCCTGCATGATGAACTGCGCCAGACGCGCCTGCGCCTGGCGGCCTGCCAGGGCCGGGCAACCGCGTCGGTAGCGGCCGACGGTGCTGCGGCCGATTCGCTGGCCCGCCGCTGACTTCCCTTTATTTCTTTTACTGGTTACCCGAACCCAATCATACCTGGTATGTTCAACCCACTGTTTTTGCCCCTGGCGCTGTTGCTCAACTACTGCGCGCCTGCTTCCGATACCCCCACGATGCTGGCTGCCACCGCTGCTACTGGCCCGGGTATCAGCAGCGGCAGCGTGCCGCTCACGAGCCGCCTGGCCTACGATTTCAGCCGGCCAGCTGCCACGTATCCTATGCCTGCCGAGCTGGCTGAGCTATCGGGGATTGTGCTGAGCCGCGACGGCCAGCTGACCGGCGTGCAGGACGAAGCGGGCCGACTCTACGAGTACAGCCTGGCCGATAAGCGCGTGACCAACACGGTGGATTTCGGACCGGCCGGCGACTATGAAGACCTGGCCCGGGTGGGCGACGACTGGTTTATCCTGCGCAGCGACGGTACGCTGTTTCGCTATTCGGCTACCGGTACCAAGCAGTATCAAACCGGCCTCACTATCGACAATAACGCCGAGGGCCTTACCTACGATGCCCGCTCGAAAACGCTGCTGGTGGCCTGCAAAGGCACTCCGGGTGGCGACCTGACCGCCACCAAACGCGCCGTGTACCGCCTCGACCCCACCACCTACAAGGTACAAACGCCGGCGGCCTACGTGCTTGATGTTGATGCCATTGTGGCGGCCGTACCCCAGCCTGCTGCTCCGGAAGCAACAACGAAAGGCAAAAAGGGCAAGAAGGGCGCGGGCGGATTCAAGAGCTTTGCGCCTTCGGCCGTAGCTGTCCATCCGCTCACCGGACACGTATTCGTATTATCGGCCCGCCAGAATGCGCTGGTGGAGCTGGCCGACAACGGCGAGCTGCTGGCCGTTGCAACGCTGCCGGAAAATCTGTTTCCGCAGGCCGAAGGACTGGCCTTTACGCCCGCCGGCGACCTGTACATTGCCACTGAGGCCGGCAAAAAGTCGGGCCAGGCACTGGTACATCTGTTTCGCCAGCAGCGCTAGGCTCGTTTCCTGTTTTAATTGACATGCATACCTGATGCGTAAAGTAAGAAAACTGGCCGGCCTGAGCTTGGCCATGTTGCTACCGGGCCTGGCCGTGGCACAAACCACCCGGCCGGCTGCTCCCAGTACCAGCATTGCGGTAGCGCCGGCTTTTCGCCTGACGCTGGCCACTGCCCTGGAGCTGGCGGCCCGCGCCCGTGCCAAGGCGGCCACGCTTAACCACCAGGTGTCGGTGGCCGTAGTAGATGCCAGTGGCCAGACCATATTGCTCGCGCAGGGCGATGGGGTAGGGCCGCATAATACCGAGGCATCCCGCCGCAAGGCTTTCACCGCTTTATCAACTAAAACCTCCACGCTGGTGCTGGGTCGCAAAGCCCGCGCCAACCCCGATACCCAGAACCTGGCTAATCTGCCCGAACTGCTGCTGCTTGGCGGCGGAGTACCCTTGCGCTACCAGGGCCAGGTAATTGGGGCAATAGGTGTATCGGGCGGGGGCGGGGCCGAAAACGACGACCTCATCGGCCACGCGGCCAGCATGCCCGAAGCGGGCATTACCACTCCGTAGTTCACGGCTGCCTCTGGCGGCCATCTTTTACTTGTAGTCCTGTCAATTTCGCATGAAAAACCTTCTGATTGCCCTTCTGAGCTTGTTGCCACTGCTAAGCATGGCCCAGCAAAAGTCTCAGACTCCGCCAGCCTACCAGCTGAGCACCCATATCCTCGACATCAACCAGGGCATGCCAGCGGCGGGCGTAACGGTGCGCCTCGAAAAGTATGATGCGGCCAAGAAAAGCTGGCGGGCGGTGGCCGAAAGCCAGACCGATGCGGCTGGCCGTATCGGCAACTTCCTGCCCACCGCTGGTCAGCCAGCCGGACAGCAGGGTATTTTTAAACTCACTTTCCTCACCAAGCCGTACTTCGAAGCCAAAAAGCAGCAGTCGTTTTACCCCTACATTGAAGTGGTATTTGAGCTGACGGATGGCGCCCACTACCATGTACCGATTACGCTGTCGGCGTTTGGCTACTCCACTTACCGGGGCAGCTGATTTTCGCCTCTGTTCTTCTTTTTCACTGTGTGCAAGACCTACGTCTGGGCATAGATAGGTAGCGCGAAGCCCCGGCTTCGCGCTACCTACTTTTAGCTGCTTTTGCGTACGTCATGACCCCAAAAGACTACCATGAAAAACTGCCTGCTTGCGCTGCTACTCGCGCCCATACTGCTAACCGGCTGCGAATCGACTAAAAATGCGGTAACCATGCCCGAAAGCACTGCCGGAATGAAGCCAAACACCAATGGCCTGCTAAACCGGCACTGGCAGCTGGTGATGCTGGAAGGCCAGCCCGTGAAAATGGTTGCCGGCCAGGAGCGCGACGCCTACTTCATGCTCACCGACAGTAGCCGCGTGGTGGGCTACGGGGGCTGCAACAACCTCAACGGCTCGTACGAGCTGAACGAGCAGCAGATGCGCCTACGCTTCACCAACGTGCTCACAACACTTCGTGCCTGCCCCGGCCCCGAAAATGAGCGTGGTTTCCTCGATGCCCTCAACCAGGCCGACAATTACACCCTGCAGGGCGACACACTGATGCTGAACGTGGGCCGCCGCGCCCCGCTGGCCGTATTCCATGCAGTATATAAATAAGTTGCAGCAGCGCTAGCCAGGAGGTATTTGCCCGCTGACCCTGGGCGCAAATCATCATCTGCCGTTGCTAGTGGCCACCTGCCACCAGCGGCGCACTGCCCGGCCCGCACCCTTTTTAGTAACTTGAGCAAAGCACTTCGGCCACCTGCTGGCCATGCCGTGCATATTCTTTCATTTTTTTGCCTTTTCATCCATGAAATCCACCCCATCTACTTCCGGCCCCATCTATATTACGAAGGTCGATTACCAGCGCCTGCTCGAACTGGTACGCCTGGAGCGCCAGCAAACGGGCAATCGGGTGGTTGAAGGGTTGGAGCGGGAGTTGAAGCGGGCCGAAATGGTGGATTCGTATGAGGTGCTGCCTGACGTGGTAACGATGAACTCGTGCGTGCGACTGCGCAACGTAACCAACGACAGTACGCTCGAAATTACGCTCGTATATCCCCGCCACGCCGACATTAAGGCCAACAAAATATCCATTCTGGCCCCCGTGGCCACTGCCGTACTCGGCTGCCGCCCCGGCGATACAGTGGTGTGGCCCATGCCCAAGGGCGAGGCTACTTACCTGGTTGAGGCCGTGTTGCACCAGCCTGAGGCCAGCGGCGACATGGTGAGCTAACAGCATAATAGCACCTGTACAAAGCGCCTGCAGCGCGAAGCTCCAGCCGCGGACTATAGCTGCAGGGCGCAACTCTTTTGCGTAAGTTCTGTAAGGAAAGGGGCGTATTTTTGCCACCGGGTTTCCTCCCTTCCTTTCAATGCAATTTGCGCCCCGGTAACAACCCCGCGTCATACCTGGCAACGGCTACAACATGTTGAGGAAGCCGCATTCGCCTGAACCTCCAATTTTTCACCTTTACCACTTCCTTACGTTTCATGTACGACTTTGCCGCTTTCGCTGAGCCTGCTACCTGGGTTAGTCTGCTCACGCTGACGCTGATGGAAATAGTGCTGGGCATCGATAATATCATCTTTATCTCCATCATCGTCAACCGGCTGCCGGCCGCGCAACAGGCGCGCGGGCGTACAATCGGCCTTATTCTGGCCTTGGTATTCCGGCTCGGACTGCTGCTGAGTATCAGCTGGATTATTGGGCTGCGGGAGGCACTGTTTACGCTTAATCTGCCCTGGCAGGATGTGCCGTTCGGCGTGAGTGGCCGCGACTTGATTCTGCTGGGCGGTGGCCTGTTCCTGATTTACAAAAGCACCACCGAGCTGCACACCAAGCTACAGGGCGAAGAGGAAACAGACACACCCAGCGTCGGCTCGGCTACCATGAGCAATGTCATCTTCCAAATTATCTTGGTCGACATTGTATTCAGCTTCGATTCCATTCTGACGGCCGTCGGCTTGGTCGACAACGTGCTGGTGATGATTATAGCCGTGGTTATTTCAATGGGCCTGATGTTGGCCTTCTCGGGTGCAGTAGCTGGCTTCGTCAACAACAACCCTACTATCAAGGTGTTGGCGCTGTCGTTCCTGATTATGATTGGGGTGATGCTGGTAATGGAAGCCGGTCACCAGGAAATCGAGAAGGGCTACCTGTACTTCGCAATGGCTTTCTCGCTGCTGGTCGAGCTATTCAACATTCGGCTGCGCAAAAAGTCGCCCCAAGGCCCCGTGCACCTGCGCGATTCCAACTTCGATTAAGCGGCCTATGCCCAATAGCGTGGGGCCCTGCTGCATCCGGCGTAAGCCAGGTACGGCAGGGCCCCACGCTGTTCTGGAGGCTGATGGCCATTGATTATTTGGCGGGCAACCCGGGCCGAGCGTCCGCCCACGCCCAGGCACAGGCTCCCTGGGTAGTCGTTAGCTGTGGCTTGCGCACAGCGGCACAAGCCTACCTCAACCCGGGTTGATATGTCAGTTCATCCGAAAATCCGGCAGTTTTTTCGAAGCCAACGGATGGCGCGCCGTCAGGAGCGCATGCTGGATGGCCAGCGTAAAAAACAGCAGCAACGCAATTTTAATGTTGCTCAGCAGCTCAGCGTTTCCCTCCGTCGCCCGGGCCCGTAGTAGCAGTTGCTGGCCCACTCGCTGCTGAATTCGTTTGAGTTGGCCGAGGCTGTTGTGTAGCTGCCGGAACTGTCGTGCTACCTCCGTGGCCTGCGTGGCTGTGAGTGGCCCAGCCGCCGCCACCAATTGCCCTTCGAAAGCATTGAAGCGGTCAAGCTGTTTCTGAAACGCCCCTAGCGCTTGTTTCTCCTCGGCTACCAAGTAGGTTTCCCGGTGCTGCTGAACCAGCGCGTCGAGTTGCTGGCGGTATATAAGAAGCCGGGCCGGGGTAGCTGCCAAGCGGGCTGATGGCGCAGTGGCCAGATAATTTTCCAGCTCACTCTGCCGGGTATACAGCAAATCGTTGAGCTCATAAAGGCCCATTGCCGGCAGTAAGCGGTCTTGGTACAACGATGAAACCGACGTGCCTAAGCGGTGCAACAGGTGTCGTTCGAGCATGCTGCTGCCCAGTACGGCCAGCATCACGAGCAAAAACAGCACAAACAACCGGGTTCTGTAATGAATTCCAACAAGTATGTTCATGCTGTACGGGGCATATAAAATGGTAGCGTCGTTTGTTTTAGCTAATCCGCAACTACTAAAAATACGCGTTGAACACGACAATACCAACCGCCTGGAGGCTATGCCAAGCACTCAATGGCGGCCATCCCTGGCCCCACAGTTCGCACCGCCTGCCCCGCCCGAAATAATGCTGTTTAAGGCAGAACGAAATTACCCGCACAAATTGCCCTTTCTAAACAGCTTGAGGATGTTGATACTGTTCAGGCAAGCCGGACCCGCACATTTTCCAGCCAGTTGCGGGCCGCGGCTACGTTCGGAGCCGAGTACTCGATGCCCCAGAATACAAAATCGGTGCCGCAGCCCACTTCTCGTTCGCAGTAGCGTGCTTCATCTATAGCTTGTAGCACACTGGCCAAGTAGGCACAGTCGAGTTGGTCGGGAGCCGGAAAGTGGGTCTGCAACAGTGTTGGTACCTGCGCCGGCGTAGCGTGGGCAAACTGGTAAGCCAACCCTTCGGCGAAGTCGGCCGCATAGGGTGGGCGCTCCGGCGCCATGGGTGGCTCCGGCAGCCGTTGGGCCACCAAGTGCTGCCGTTGGGCTATAGTAGCAGGTCGAGGCATAGTAGATTCAGTCGAACTGTATGATTTCAGCCGGCTAATGGTGTTGCTATACAGCGTTTGTTATTGGGAAGCTGTCAGGAAAATACCCGGAATTAATCAGTATGTGGTTCTTTCGGCTTTGCAAACAGCTGTTAGCTAGCGGATAAAAGACAACTACAGCAGGAGGGAGGCCACAGGATGCGGACTAGCCAATATGCCCTGCTACTCGGGGCGACCCAGTTGCGCGTTGATGAGGGGCGTTTTGGGAGCCAGGAAGAAGCCGGTGAGACTGGCAAACATAATCGGGATGAATTGGTGGAAGCCCGTCATGGTAGCCAACAACACAGCCGTGCTGATGGGGGTGCGCGTCACGCAGGCGTTGATGGCGGCCATGCAGCTTACCAGAATCAGGGCCAAGTTTTGGCCTGGAAACAGCTGGTCGAGAATGAGGCCGGTGACGGCGCCCACAAAAAACAGCGGAATGATAAAGCCACCCCTCCAGCCCGAAGTAACGGTAAATGCAATGGCCAGCAACTTGGCAACCAGTAGTCCCAGCAACATCTGCAGCGTAAAAGGCTGCTCCAGCAGCACCTGTAGCTGGTCGTGGCTGAAGTAGCGCGACAGGGGCACGAAATACGCAATGGTGCCAACTATCAGGCCGCCCACCAGCATTTTGATGTAGATGGGTACCGTCATCAATGCAAAGCCTTTGCGCAGGCGTCGTACCAGAAAGATGAACCCCCAACCAACGGCTGTGCCTGCCAGACCGTACAGCACGGCGTAAAACGAGTCGTTGAGGGTAGGAGTACCCAGCACCGGAAACGACCAGGTTGGCCCAATGCCGATGTGGGTAATGAGCACGAATACCACGTAGCTCGAACAGCTGGCCACCAGTGCCGGCATCAGGGCCTGGTAATATTCCGTGACGTGCTTGTGGTGCAGAATTTCGAGGGCGAAGAGTGTGCCGCCCAACGGAGCCCCGAACAGGGCCGTAAAAGCCGCCGCCATACCCGCAATACTCAATGAGCGAAGGTCTTCGCCGCGAATACGCAGCTTACGGGCAATCCAGGTGCCAGTCGAGCCCACCACCTGCACCAACGGGGCCTCGGGGCCGGCGCTGCCACCGCTGGCAATGCACAGCAGCGACGAAAGCACCATTGCAGGGTTGTTGCCTGGCTCCAGCCGTCCTCCTTTAAAGCGGATGTTGTTCACAATGAGGTCCATCTCACCCGGGTCGCCCAATCGGTGGATAATCAGTCCGGCCAACAGTCCGGCCGCGCCCATCAGCGGAATAACGTACCCCCCCTCAACCCAGCTCAGCCCGTGCAGCAACAGCTCCAGCACCGTCCAGTAGAGCCCCGCAATCAGGCCGCCCACAATACCTATGGCTACCCAAAGTAGGAATATCTTGCTGAATACGAATGGGTTAAATCGTAGTGGCTGGTCGAGCTGCTGCCGCCACGCCAGCGCCCGGCGTCTCATGGTAAAGTTCATAGGGGCAAAGATACCACCCCTGTTTATTAGCTGAAAAGCGTCCGGCGTTCAGGCTTCTGTTCAGCCATACAGCACGGGGCCATCCTTCAGTATAGAAGGATGGCCCCGTGCTGTATGGCTGAATGGTAGGTTAGGCTGCTCGTAGCTGCTTCATAGCCGTCTGCTCAAACTTGCTTCGGGCGTAGTCCTCGTCGATTACCAACTCCTTGGTACCTTCCTCAGAAGGCATATCAAACATAGCATCAGTCATGATGCCTTCACAGATGCTACGCAGGCCCCGGGCACCGAGGCGGTACTCATCGGCTTTCACCACAATGTATTCCAGCGCGCCTTCCGAGAAGCTTAGCGCTATACCTTCCATGTCGAACAGGCGCTGGTACTGCTTCACAATCGAGTTCTTGGGCTCCGTGAGAATTTTGCGCAGCGTGGCGTGGTCGAGCGGATTGAGGTGGGTGAGTACTGGCAGGCGGCCAATCAGCTCGGGTATCAGGCCAAACGACTTAAGGTCCTGAGCCGTGACGTAGCGCAGGAAGTTGTTGGTGTCTACCTTCTCATCGAGCTGGGTTTTGGCAAAACCAATGGGCTTGGTGTTGAGGCGGTTTTTGATGATGCGCTCAATACCCACAAAGGCCCCGCCGCAGATGAAGAGAATATTCTCGGTGTTCACCGTAATCATCTTCTGCTCAGGATGTTTGCGGCCGCCGTGGGGTGGTACGTTTACCGTAGTGCCCTCCAGCAGCTTCAGCATGGCCTGCTGCACGCCCTCGCCGCTCACGTCGCGCGTGATGCTGGGGTTGTCGCTCTTGCGGGCAATTTTGTCTATTTCATCGATGTACACGATGCCGCGCTCGGCCGCTTCCACATTGTAGTCGGCAGCCTGCAACAGGCGCGTCAGGATGCTTTCCACGTCCTCGCCTACGTAGCCGGCCTCGGTAAGCACGGTAGCGTCGGCAATACAGAAAGGCACCTGCAGAATATTGGCCAGCATGCGCGTAAGGAAGGTTTTTCCCGTACCTGTTTCGCCCACCATGATGATGTTCGATTTTTCAATCACCACATCGTCTTTCTGCGGCGTCTGCATCAGGCGCTTATAGTGGTTGTACACCGCCACCGACATCACCTTTTTAGCTTCGTCCTGGCCCACCACATACTGGTCGAGATACTCCTTCATCTCTCGCGGCTTCACGAGGTTGAACTTCGGAGTCTTGGAAGTGGCCCGAATCTTATTTTCCTCGTTCAGAATTTGCTGGGCCTGCCCCACGCACCGTTCGCAGATGTGGGCATTGATACCCGAAATCATCACCGTAACGTCTTTCTTGCTCTTACTGCAGAAGGAACACGTAATATCTGCCATTGCTAAAGGAACTCGCTGAAATAGAGGAGAAGCCGGCTGGTTTACCCAGCCGGCCCCAAAGGTACGAAAACCCCAACGCCAACAGAGAGGCAAAACGTGCCGCTATGGGTGGAAGTCAGGAAAACAAAAAAGCCCGCACCAGCGGGCTTTTTTGGTATCAGGTTGCTAAACAACGTGTCATGCTGAGCGAAGCGGAGCGTAGTCGAAGCATCTCTACGACAATGCTACTCCATTAGATGCAACGAAGCGGTAGAACTGCTCCAACTATGCTCCGCCTTGCTCAGCATGATACCGTTTTGAGTTAGCCGTTCAATTACTCGGCCTTCTTCTTTTCGAGCACCTCGTCAATCAGGCCGTACTCTTTGGCCTCATCGGCGCGCATCCAGTAGTCACGGTCCGAGTTGTCGTGGATTTCCTGGTAGGTTTTGCCGGTGTGGTCAGCCAGGATGTCGTACAGCTCTTTCTTGAGCTTGAGGATCTCGCGAGCCGTAATTTCAATGTCCGACGACTGGCCTTGCGCGCCACCCGAAGGCTGGTGAATCATCACACGGGCGTGGGGGAGGGCCGAACGCTTGCCTTTAGCGCCACCAGCCAGCAATACAGCGCCCATCGAGGCTGCCAAGCCGGTGCAGATGGTGGCCACGTCGGGGTTCACGTACTGCATGGTGTCATAAATGCCCAGGCCGGCGTATACCGAGCCACCGGGCGAGTTGATGTAGAGCAGAATGTCCTTCTTGGCATCCACCGACTCCAGAAACAGCATCTGCGCCGTCAGGATGTTGGCCACGTAATCGTCCACCGCCGTGCCCAGGAACACAATCCGGTCCATGATGAGGCGGGAGAATACGTCGATTTCGGCGAAGCGGGTCGGACGCTCCTCAATTACCGAGCGGGTCATATTAGACGGCAACATCATGCCGTTGCGCACCTGGCCTTCTACGTGGTTCAGATACTGGTCAACGCCCAGGCCATTCAGACCCTGGCCCTTTACGGCAAACTTGCGGAACTCTTGTTTATTCAGCATGGGAGGTAATAGAAGTGAGATATTAGAAGTGAGAAGTGAGAAAAGAGTGGTTGATAAAAGAAGCGAAACTAAAAGTCTCACTTCTCACCTCTCCAATCTCACATCTAAACAAAAAAAGCCCCTACGACAAGTAAGGGCTTTTTTGTGGTTTTGAAAACCGGAACAGCGGCTAAGGTTAGCCGGCGTTCTGATTGCGGAAGTCCTCGGCCGTAATCTCGTTGTCGTTAACAACAACTTTGCCGCGCAGGTTTTCCAGCACTTTCTCTGCCAGAATGGCCTCGTACTCCTGTACGTAGTTCTTGCCATTCTCCTGGCGCAGGAAGTTATCAGCGAAGCCACGCACCGACTCTTCGAGCTCAGGCGTCATCTCCATGTTGAACTGGCCCAGGATTTTCTGCATCGTGCGGTCTACGATTTCCTCGTTTTCCACCTTCAACTCGTTGGCCTCTACTACCTTGTTGCGGATCATCGACCACTTCAGCTCCTTGGCGTAGTAGTCGTAGTGCTCCTCAATCTGCTCGGCGGTCAGCTTGCCTTCGTTGGCGCGCACCAGCCACTTCTTAAAAAACTCCTTAGGCAGCTCGATGCTCACGTTCTCCAGCATCTTGTCGATAATCTGACGGTTCATCAGGTTATCCGACTCCCGGTCGTAGTTCTCCATTACCGTTTCGGTCACCTTGGCGTCGAAATCCTCCTTCGACGTCACGATGTCCTTGCCGAACACCTTGTCGAATAGCTCCTGGTTGAACTCGGCGGGCGCCGTACGCTGCACTTTCTCCACGGTCAGGGTATAGGTGCCCTCCACGGCCTCGGCCTCCTCGCGGCTCATGCCGGTGAAGTTGGCAATGGTTTTAGCGTCGCCGTCGAACGCGTTTTTCAGGTCAAAGCTGATAACATCCTCAGGCTTGGCACCCACGAATTTATCGGCTTCGGCCTTCATTTTATTGGTTGGCAGCATCAGCAGGCGGCCTTCGCCTTCCTCGCCGTCTTTGCGCAGGCGGCCTACCAGGTAGTCGCCGGCTTCAGCAGCTTCGGGCTCGGTAGTTTCGCCGAACTGACGCTCCAACTGCTCGTAGGTTTCGTTCTTGGTATTCTCGTCGAGCGTCACTTTGTGGCG
This sequence comes from Hymenobacter sp. ISL-91, assembly GCF_018613725.1. GTDB lineage: Bacteria > Bacteroidota > Bacteroidia > Cytophagales > Hymenobacteraceae > Hymenobacter. The sequence continues at coordinate 5,830 of NZ_JAGGPS010000019.1, read as the reverse complement.
GTCAACGGTAATGGCCTGGTCAGCGGGCAGCTCGAAGTCGGGCAGCAGGCCCAGCTCGAACTGGAACGAGTAGTCCTTCTGGTTGTCAAAGTCAATGTCAGAAGCCACTGGCAGGGGCTCGCCCAGAATGCGCAGGTTGTTCTCCTTAATATAGCCATCAACCGACTTACCCAGCAGCTCGTTGATTTCGTCAACCAAAATGCCTTTGCCGTACATCTTGCGCACCAGCGTAACCGGCACTTTGCCGGGGCGGAAGCCCTTAATCTGGGCTTTCTTGCTGTATTCTTTCAGCTTGCTCTCTACGGCGGTGGCGTAATCGGCCTCCGTAAGGTTTACTGTCAGGATGGCATGAAGCTGGTCGTCTTGCTTGTCGAGGGTGATATCCACTGCTGGTCGGTTAAAGGTGCTACGTTGGGGTAAAAGGGCCGGTTTGGGACCGACCCCTAAAAAAGAAACCCCCAACGGGTGGGTTGAGGGTTTAAATATGGTTTCAGCTAAGCTAAAACCCACTTTGTGCGGATGGAGGGACTCGAACCCACACACCTTGCGGCGCCAGATCCTAAGTCTGGTGCGTCTACCAATTTCGCCACATCCGCAGTACGAGGCCAACTGCCTCGGGGGCGCAAAACTACGCAAGCGCCTTTACAAAACCAACGTCTTTCCCAACTACCTGCCTTATTATGTTTCTTCGGTGGGGCTTGTAGCGGCCCCGCCGCACCAACTCAGCCCCGTTGTTGTTACTTTCCGGCCGAGGGCCTCGTATCTTCGCTACTCGTTTTTTCGGTACCGCTCCGTGCCGCCCGCCCGCCATGTCCATCGCCATCGACCCTGAAGTAGAACGTCAGGAAATCCTGCGCCACTACCGCCGCCTGCTCCGTACTGCCAAACCTTCGCTTAAACCCGGCGATGCTAAGCTTATTAAAAAGGCTTTCAATACTTCGCTGGAAGCCCACAAGGAGATGCGCCGCAAGTCAGGTGAGCCCTACATTCTGCACCCGCTGGCCGTAGCTCAGATTGTAGTGGAGGAAATCGGTTTGGGCACTACCAGCATTGTAGCGGCGCTGCTGCACGATGTGGTAGAGGATACGCCCTGGGAAGTAGCCGATGTAGAGCGCGAGTTTGGCCCCAAGGTGGCGCGCATTGTCGATGGACTCACCAAAATTTCGGGCGTATTTGAATACGGCACCTCCGAGCAGGCTGAGAACTTCCGGAAAATGCTGCTCACGCTCTCCGACGACGTGCGCGTTATCCTTATCAAGCTCGCCGACCGCCTGCATAATATGCGGACGCTGGAGTCGATGCCTCGGCACAAGCAACTCAAAATATCGTCGGAAACCATTTACCTCTACGCCCCGCTGGCGCACCGGCTTGGCCTGTACACTATTAAAACTGAACTGGAGGACCTGCACCTCAAATACACCGACACTGAAGTGTATGAGGAGCTGGTAACCCAGGTGCGCCAGAGCCGCACGTCGCGCAACCGCTTCATCAAAGAATTTGTGCAGCCCATCGACGATGAGCTGAAAGCTCAGGGGTTCAAGTACGAAATAAAAGGCCGGCCCAAAAGCATCTATTCTATCCTCAAGAAGATGCGCAAACAGAATATCACTTTCGACGAAGTGTATGATCTGTTTGCCGTTCGTATCATTTTAGATGTGCCACCGGAGCAGGAAAAGGCGGCCTGCTGGCAGGTCTACAGCATCGTTACCGATTTCTACCAACCCAACCCCGACCGCCTGCGCGACTGGGTGAGCACGCCTAAAGCCAACGGCTACGAGAGCCTGCATACCACCGTTATGTCGCGCACCGGGCAATGGGTGGAGGTGCAGGTGCGCAGCCGCCGCATGGACGACATTGCCGAGAAAGGCTATGCCGCTCATTGGAAATACAAGGATACCGGCGTGCCGCAGCCCGAATCGACGCTGGAAAGCTGGATAAATAAGGTGCGCGAGATGCTGGAAACCAACAATTCCAGCGCCCTCGAATTCATGGACGAGTTCCGCCAGAACCTGTTCGTGAAGGAGGTGTATGCCTTTACACCCAAAGGCAAGCTCATCATCCTGCCCGATAAGGCCACCGCCCTCGATTTCGCCTTCGAGATTCACTCCCAGATTGGCCTGCAGTGCCTGGGGGCTAAAGTTAACCAAAAGCTGCAGCCCCTAAGCTATCAGCTCCACAACGGCGACCAGGTGGAAATCCTGACCTCCCAGAAGCAGCGCCCTACCGATGAATGGCTGCAGTACGTAACCACCTCCAAGGCCCGTACCCGCATCAAAGACTGGCTCCGCGACGACCGCAAAGCCAAAGCTGAAGACGGCCGCTTTCTGGTGGAAAAACGCCTGGAACTGATTGGCGTCGACGTAAATCCGGAAAACCTGAACAAGCTGTTGGCCTTTTTCAACGTCAGCAACCTATCCGAATTCTTTTATCGCATTGCCATTGGTCAGCTCGATGGGCGCGAAATCGTGCAGGCCGTGTTCAAAGATGGCGAGCTGCCACGGTTGCCTTCGCGCTTGGAGCCGCGTTCCTTCGACCACGAAGTGCAGAAAGTGCGCGGAGTGAATGCCAATATGCTTGTTATCGGAGAGCGTACCGACAAGTTCGACTACACCATCGCATCCTGCTGCAACCCCATCCCCGGCGATGATGTATTCGGCTTCGAAACCGATGAGGGCATCGACATTCACCGCACTTCCTGCCCTAAGGCCGTGCAGATGATGTCGAACTACGGTAACCGTATTGTGCGCGCCAAGTGGACGGAGCAGCTGGAACTGGCTTTTTTGGCGGGCATCCGCATCAAAGGCGCCGACCGCGTAGGTCTCGTCAACGACGTCACCCGGATCATCAGTACCAGTCTCAAAGTCAATATGCGCTCCATCACCATGGATTCTAACGACGGCGTCTTCGAAGGCCAGATCATGGTTTTCGTCAACGACACTGCTCATCTCAACCGTCTGATACAGCGCCTAAACAAAGTGAATGGGGTAATGACTGTAGAGCGGTTCGATTCTTAAATGACGTCAGAATAGCGGGATGAACCCTGTTCAGAGGATGAGTAATTGGTTAAAAGCTCTAAAAGGTATTCCGCAAAACCGAGAGTATATAACGGTATAACAACGGACCGGTTTTGGTAACTGTTACCAGTTCCAACTACTGATCAGCAGAAGTTTTCTTACTGTTTTCACTCCTTATAATACTTACTGTTTTCACTCCTTATAATATAAGAGCACGAAACATGGCAATTTCCGAGAAGCATCTCGATAAAGAAAAGTATGAGGAGGTGAAGAAGATTTTTACCGCTTACCTCGAAAACAAAGGCCTGCGCAAAACGTCGGAGCGCTATGCCATCCTGGAGGAAATATACTCCCGCACCGGCCACTTCGATGTCGAGCAACTATACGCCGGCATGAAGGAGCAGGGGCTGCGCGTGAGCCGGGCTACCGTGTACAACACGCTCGATTTGCTGGTGGAGCACGGCCTCGTAAGTCGTCATCAGTTCGGCCGTAACCTGGCCCAATACGAGAAAAGCTACGGCTACCGCCAGCACGACCACGTCATCTGCACTGAGTGCCACAAAGTAGTTGAGTTCTGCGACCCACGCATCCACGGCATCCAGACGATGGTAGGGGAGTTACTCAACTTCCATATCTTGCACCACTCTTTAAACCTGTATGGCGTGTGCGGCGACTGCCGTGCCCAGGCCACCGCCCTCCAAATCTCATGAAAACTGATTCCTCCGTCCAGGACGGTATTTTATTCGTGCGCCTCTCCGGCGACCTCATCGGTAGTCCCGACACCCAGCAACTACTCCAGAGCGTCGATCAGCACCTGGGCGAAGAGCTGCTTCATTGTGCCGTCGATCTGTCGGGCATCCGTTACATCAACAGCACCGGTATCGGCGTACTCGTGTCGTTGCTCACTAAGTTCCGCAGCCGTGGCGGTGAGCTGGTGCTTATCAACCCTGCCGACCATCCGCGCAAAATGTTGGCGCTAACCAAGCTGAACGCAATTTTTTCTGTGGCTGATGATGAAGCAGCGGCCACTCAACTTTTGAAAACCGCGAACTAATGCCCGTTGACGTACTGGTAGGATTGCAATGGGGCGATGAAGGCAAAGGCAAGATTGTCGATGTTCTCGCCCCCACGTACGATGTAGTAGCCCGTTTTCAGGGCGGCCCCAATGCCGGCCACACCCTCACCTTCGACGGTATCAAGCACGTCTTGCACCAAGTACCGTCGGGCATTTTCCATCCGCACATCCTCAATGTCGTTGGCAACGGGGTGGTGCTCGACCCGGTTGTCTTCCGTCAGGAGTTACAAAAGCTCACTGATCGGGGCGTCGACTACAGCCGTAACCTCTACATCTCCCGCAAGGCCCAGCTTATTCTACCCTCGCACCGCGCCCTCGACCGTATCAACGAGGAGTCTCGCGGAGGCGACAAGATTGGCTCTACGCTCAAGGGCATCGGCCCCACATACCAAGATAAAATCGGCCGTACCGGTCTGCGCGTCGGCGATATTCTGCTACCCGATTTTGAGCAGCGCTACCGTGAAGCTGTTGCCCGGCACGCCACCATTGCTGAATTCCACGGCCGCGGCCTCGACATTGAACAGTTCGAGGCCGATTTCTTTTCTGCCGTGGCCTTTCTGCGTACCCTTCAACTCACCGATACCGAGTACTTACTGAACGATTTGCTGCGCGAGGGTAAGAATATCCTAGCCGAAGGTGCCCAGGGTTCCATGCTCGATATTGATTTCGGTACCTATCCCTACGTTACGTCCTCCAGCACTATAGTAGCGGGCGCCTGCACTGGCCTCGGCATTGCCCCGCGCCACATCAATAAAGTGTACGGTATCAGCAAAGCCTACTGCACCCGCGTAGGCGCCGGTCCGTTCCCCACCGAGTTGCACGACGAAGTAGGGGAGCAGATCCGGGCCGCTGGCCGCGAATTTGGCGCGACTACCGGCCGCCCCCGCCGCTGTGGCTGGATCGATTTGCCCGCCCTGCGCTACAGCATCATGCTCAACGGCGTCACGGAAATCCACCTTATGAAGGCCGATGTGCTGGACGAATTCGACGAAATTCGTATTTGCACGCACTACCAGATGCCCAACAGTAAGCAAACCGACCATCTTCCCGATCATGGCGATTTAGAAAAACTGACCCCCATATATATAAGTATGCCCGGCTGGCGTACTAACCTACAGGCTCTCACTGATCCAAACGTACTTCCGGTAGAGTTAAAAGACTACGTTCAGTTTTTAGAAAAGCATCTCGAAGTGCCGATCAGCATAGTTAGTGTCGGCCCCGATCGGGTAAGTACGCTACACATGAACTAAACTAAAAAGAGAAATTAACTCTTGAAAAACCTGGATTGCTACCAGCAATCCAGGTTTTTTCTTTTCTATTAAAAGGTCCAAAAAGAAATCTTGATACAACAGTGAACCAATCGAGATATTCAACTGGTTACTATTCAGCCTGCTGACGCCAAAGGTTTCACAAACCTTAAAATATGTTGGAGAAGGCACTTGCAAAGTCATTGGTAAACTCCCACTTTTGCATCCCCAACCGGAACGCGGTGGGGATCACTACTTCTTCGGAAGCGGTGCTTGAAAAAAGTTGCCTTGTGGAGTTGCGGAAGTCGAAAAGGATTAGTTACCTTTGCACCCCGCTTCAATCGGAAGCGCTTGCACCTTGCTTAGACAAGCCACCTGAAAAGGCGGCGCAGGCTAGCGGGAAGGCCGAAAAAGAGAAAAACTTTTTCTTGCTTGGGTCTTGCAGAAAGCGAAAAGGATTAGTTACCTTTGTAGCCCGCTTCAACCGGAAGGGG
>NZ_JAGGPS010000001.1:3839-74778 GCF_018613725.1 Hymenobacter sp. ISL-91 | reverse complement strand
GGCTATTTCGCTGCAGGAAGCGCCGCGTTTCGCCGCGGTGGGCACCGTGGTTATCGACAACTCCTCGGCCTGGCGCATGGACCCGACCAAGAAGCTGGTGGTGCCCGAAATCAATGCCGACACGCTCACGGCCGACGATAAAATCATTGCCAACCCCAACTGCTCCACCATTCAGCTGGTCGTGGCCCTCAACGAACTGCACAAGCGCTACCAGGCCACCCGCATTGTAGTGAGCACTTACCAGAGCGTAACCGGCACCGGTAAGCAGGCCGTCGACCAGATGATGGCCGAGCGCGCCGGCCAGACGGCCAGCAACCCCGCCTACCCCCACCGCATCGACCTGAATGTGTTGCCTCACATTGATGTATTCCAGGACAACGGCTACACCAAGGAGGAAATGAAAATGGTGCTGGAGACGAAGAAAATCTTCGGCGACGACGCCATCCGTCTCACCGCCACCACCGTGCGCGTGCCCGTAATGGGTGGCCACTCCGAAGCCGTAAACGTGGAATTCGCCCATGAATTCGACCTCGCCGACGTGCGCGAGTTGCTGCGCCACACTGAAGGCGTGGAACTGGTCGACGACGTGCAGAACAACACCTACCCCATGCCCCAAGACGCCCACGGCCAGGATGCCGTGCTGGTAGGCCGCCTGCGCCGCGACGAAACCCAGCCAAAAACCCTGAACATGTGGGTAGTGGCCGACAACCTGCGCAAAGGCGCCGCCACCAACGCCGTGCAGATTGCCGAGGTGATGCTGAAGATGGGCTTATTGGAAGCTTAAGCGCAACATTTATTCTTCTCGGGCAGACAAAAATCGGTGCAACCTGTTCGCTCTAGGCGGTTATTTCCCTGATTACTATCTAATTTGCGGGACTAATTCCTTCTATTATTTTCGATGCGCATTATCCTTTTGTCTTTGCTAAGCGGCCTGTTATGGTCTGCTACCCCGGGCACGCTTTTGGCCCAGCCCTCAGCTGCTACTAGTGAACTTTCCGCCACCACGAACGCGCTGGAGCAGGAATTCATTGCCAAGTTCGATGGCGGCCCCGAAGCGTTGCGGACTTATCTGAATACTGTGCCCCTACCGGCCGGATTTCAGCTTACGGAGGGTCAGCCGTCCGAAATATTCGTCTCGTTTGTGGTTGATGCCAATGGCAAAGTTGGTCAAGTGAGGGGTCTGCAACCCGTGCCTGGCAACCCGTGGCCTCGGCGTAAAGAACTGTGGGCCGCCGCCGTCAGGCATATAAGCGCCATGCCTGCCTGGACGCCCGCCCAGCACAAGGGCAAGGCCGTTGCGGCTACCTACACCGTGCCCGTACGCTTCGTAGGCAGCATTTTACCCGCTTCACACGCTTACGCCTATGCCGAGCAAATGCCCGTTTTCCCCTATCCGGATGGGGTGCAAACCTATATTGGACGCAACATTCGATACCCGGCCAGCGCACTGCGTAACCGCACTCAGGGGGTGGTGCTGGCCTACTACGAGGTGGCGGAGAACGGGCTGGTAGATAACATCCGGATTATCCAGTCGGTATCTCGCGAGATTGATGCGGAAGTCAAAAATGCAATTCAAAACAAACTTCCAACTTACCAACCGGCGCAACACCAAGGCAAACCCGTGCGGGTCTTTTTTGTCATTCCGATCGATTTCGCCATTAAGTAGCCTCGCCAAACACGCCCGCCGCAAAATCCAGCACTGCCCGCTGTGTTGACTCCGGTGCCTCGATAAAGCCCAAATGGCCCACGCCGTGCAGCAGCAGGGCGTGGCTTTGGGTGGACAGCGCTAGTTGGGGCAGCAGCGTGTCGAGGGGCACGGCCGGGTCGTCGTGGCCGCCGATGAAGAGCACCGGGAACTTGGCCTCGCGTAGCACGGCAGTGCGGTCGGGGCGGTGCTTCATGGCTTCGAGGCAGCCGAGCACGGTGGTTTCGGGCGTGGCGGCGGCTATGTCCTCCAGCTCTTTCAGCTCGGCGGCCAGCCGCTTGCGGTTAGTGGGGGCCAGCAAATTCCGGATGCTGGAGCGCATGTATTTTTCGACCCCGTGGCGGCGCACGAAACCGGCGCTTTCGTCGCGGGCGGCCTGCTTTTCTTCGGGGTCGGGCAGGGCGGTGCTGTGGAAGATTGCGAGGCCGGCTACGCGCTCGGGGTGTGCCTCGGCCAGCGCCAGGGCCACGTAGCCGCCCATGCTGTGGCCGACTAGCACTACCTTTTCGGCGCCGGCCGCATCCAGTTGCTGTAGCACCGCCCGCGCCTGCGCCTCCATCGAGTAGTCGGTTACCGGGCCCGGGTTGGAACCGTGGCCGGGCAGCGCGGGCGTGAGCACCCGGTAACGGGCCGGAAAGTCGCGGGTGAAACTGGTCCAGATAGCGGGGCTTTCGGCAAAGCCATGCAGAAAGACGAGGGTGGGTTGGGTGGCAGGCATAAGCGGCGGGCAGGAAGTACAGGCGAATCCCGACAAATACGCACATTTGCCGCATCCGTTCCCGTTACCTCTTCCCGGCATGGCATATATCAAGCGGCAGTATTACCATTACCTGATTGCCAGCGGCGCGGGTTTGTTCGTGGCCCTGCTGGGACGCTTCGTTTTCGCCACCAATTACTTCAACGATGCCGGGGGCCTGCTGATGCTCTGCTTTCTGCTGCTGATACCGGCGGCGTTAGGAGCCGTAACGGCGCATTTCACTCCGCGAACCGCCTCCAGGTGGTGGCGGCTGGTATTCGGGCCGTTCCTGACGGTGCTGCTGTTTCTGGTTACGGCTCTCCTATTCCATCTGGAAGGCATGATCTGCGTGCTGATGATTTTCCCGCTGTTCATCATTACGGCTGGCCTGGGGGCGCTCCTCTATTATGACTTGACCAAAGACAAAAGCGACCAGACCAAAACCTATGTGGTAGCCACCTTCGCGCTGCTGCCCTTCGTGCTTGCCCCTGTCGAAAGCCAGCTCACTACGCCCGATGAGTACCGCCGGGTCGAAAATACCATCGTCATTGCGGCCCCGGCCGAGGTGGTGTGGAAGCACATTGTGCGGGTGCCGCCCATCACGGCGCAGGACCTGGGCCCCAGCCTTGTGGACCGGCTGGGTTTCCCGCGGCCGGTGGAAGCTACGCTCAGCCACGAGGGCGTGGGCGGAGTGCGCCGGGCCACCTTTGAGCGGGGCGTGGAGTTTCTGGAAACCATTGATGTGTGGGAACCCCAGCGGCGCATCTCGTTCAGCATCGTGCCCAACACAGCCACCATTCCGCCCACCACGTTCGATGAGCACGTAACGGTGGGCGGCCGGTTTTTCGACGTACTGCGCGGCACCTACGAGTTGGAGCCCGCCGGTCCCGGCCGCACCCGCCTGGTGCTCTACAGTCAGCAACGCCTCAGCACCCGCATCAACCCCTACGCCGGCCTCTGGACCGGCTACATTATGAGCGAAATCCAGCGCCGCATCCTCGAGGTTATCCGCCGCCGCTGCGAAACGGAAGCCGCCGGAGCCACCCCCGCCCTGGCCGCTAATCAAAAGGCCCGCCACTGAGCAGTGACGGGCCTTCGTAATTCTCCGCAAGGCAGGCGCTATACGGTTGCCGGCTCGGTTTGCTTGGCGAACTGGATGCTGGCCATCAGCTTTACTTCCTCGCTCACTACAATGGAGCCGGCCTCGGTTACGCCACTCCATGCAAGGCCAAAATCTTTGCGGTTGATTTTGCCTGTCACTTCAAACCCGGCTTTGGTATTGCCATAGAAGTCGCCTGCCTGGCCACCATACTCCACGTCCAGCGTTACGGGTTTGGTTACACCGTGCAGCGTCATGTCGCCGATGAGCTTGTATTCGCCGCCGTCGTTTTTGGTAAAGCCCGTCGATACAAACGTCATTTCCGGGAAGGTAGCGGCATCGAAGAACTCGGCGCTCTTCAGGTGCTCGTCGCGCTGCTCCTGGTTGGTGTCAATGCTGTCGATTTTGGCCGAGAAGCGCACTTTGGCTCCCTCAAATGAGTCGCCTTCGGTTTCCGCCTCGCCTTCGAACTGCTTGAACGAGCCGGTTACGGTCGAGATGACGAGGTGCTTTACTTTGAACTGTACTTCGGAGTGGGTGGGATCAAGCGCCCATTTGGTAGTGGCCATGCTGGTGGTGGTTAGAGGGTTCAGATTGATGCAGAATGTTGGCCGGTACTATACCTGACCGGCACGCAACAAATGTATGTACATTATTTTAATTAATGTACATACACATATTTATTTTTTCCTGAATGCTCGCCTGGTAAGCAAAAGAGCCGGTACCGCATAGCGGCACCGGCTCTTTTGCTTGTTGTTGAATGTTTTACAGCAGCACTTTTTCCGCTGTCGGCTTCACTACTTTACCGCTCAGCTCGCGCAGGGCGCTGGCAATGCCGGCTACATCGAAGCCGCACTCCTTGTACAGCTCGTCCTGGGTGCCGTGCTCCACTACGCGGTCGGGGATGCCGAGGCGGCGCACAGGCAGCGCGTAGCCGTTATCGGCCATAAACTCGATTACCGCCGAGCCAAAACCGCCGGGCAGGCAGCCGTCTTCCACCGTTACCAGAGACTTGTACTGGCGGCAGATGCGGTGCAGCATCTCCTCATCGAGCGGCTTGCAGAAGCGCATGTCGTAGTGGCCGGGGTTGAGGCCCTCGGCGACGAGCTGCTGGGTAGCCTTAGCGGCATAGTTGCCGATGTGGCCGATGCTGAGCACCGCCACACCTTCGCCCTCGCGTACCACTCGGCCAGTACCAATGGTTATTTTCTTTAGCGGCGTGCGCCACTCGGGCATCACGCCCTCGCCCCGTGGGTAACGGATAGTGAACGGGCCGGCGTTTTCGGGCAGCGTGGCCGTGTACATCAGGTTGCGTAGCTCCTCCTCGTTCATGGGGGCCGAAACCACCATATTAGGCACGCAGCGCATATAGGTCAGGTCGTAGTTACCGTGGTGGGTTGCCCCGTCGGCACCGGCAAAACCGGCCCGGTCGAGGCAGAATACGACGTGCAGGTTCTGCAGGGCCACATCATGCACCACCTGGTCGTAGGCGCGCTGCATGAACGAGGAGTAGATGTTGCAGAACGGCACCAGCCCCTGGGTGGCCAAACCGGCCGAGAACGTAACGGCGTGCTGCTCGGCAATACCCACGTCGAAGGCGCGGTCGGGCATGGCCTTCATCATGATGTTCAGCGAGCAGCCCGAGGGCATAGCCGGCGTCACGCCCATTATTTTGTCGTTGGCCTCGGCCAGCTCTACAATCGTGTGGCCGAACACGTCCTGGTACTTGGGCGGCTGGGGTTTGTCGGGCGTTTTCTTGTAAATCTCGCCCGTTATTTTGTCGAACAGGCCCGGCGCGTGCCACAGCGTCTGGTCCTTTTCAGCCAGCGCGTAGCCCTTGCCCTTCACCGTTACGCAGTGCAGCAGCTTGGGGCCCGGAATATGCTTGAGGTCTTCGAGAATAGTGGCCAGGTGCTGCACGTCGTGCCCATCAACGGGGCCGAAATAGCGGAAATTCAGGGCCTCGAACAGGTTGCCCTGCTTGAGCAGCGTAGCCTTCATAGCCTGCTCGACGCGGCGGGCAATCTGCTGGGGGTTGGGCCCGAATTTGCTGAGCTTGCCTAGCACATTCCACAGTTCGTCGCGCACTTTATTGTAGGTGCGCGAGGTGGTGATGTCGGTGAGGTATTCCTTGAGCGCGCCCACATTGGGGTCGATGCTCATGCAGTTATCATTGAGAATAACCAGCAAATTGGACTTCTCGACGCCGGCGTGGTTAAGCGCCTCGAAGGCCATACCGGCCGTCATGGCCCCGTCGCCAATCACGGCAATGTGCTGGCGGTCGAACTCTCCTTTATAATCGGAAGCCACGGCCATGCCCAGCGCTGCCCCGATGCTGGTGGAGCTATGGCCCACCCCGAAGGCGTCGTAGGGGCTTTCGCTGCGCTTAGGGAAGCCCGACATGCCCTTGTAGCGGCGGTTGGTGGGGAACTGGTCGCGGCGGCCGGTCAGGATTTTATGGCCGTATGCCTGGTGGCCTACATCCCATACCAACTGGTCGTGGGGCGTGTTGAAGATATAATGCAGGGCCACCGACAGCTCGACCACCCCGAGCGATGCGCCGAAGTGGCCACCGTAAATCGAAACCGAATCGACAATAAACTGGCGCAATTCCTGGCTCACCTGCACCAGTTGGTCGGGGCTAAGCTTTTTGAGGTCGTCGGGGGAATTAATTTCCGCCAGCAGGGGCCCGGGTTCAACAATCATGCGCGCAGGGGTAGGTAGGCAAAGGAATAAGTAGGGTTGCAACCAACGCCCGGCCCGAAAGTTATGTTCGCGGCCGGCCCGACAATGGGCAACGAGCAAAGTTACGGGTTTTCCGTGTTGGTGGATGAATGGTGTGGGGGTGATTGGAACAGCCCGTCATTCTGAGCAAAGCGGAGCGTAGTCGAAGAATCTCTAATGTGATGCCAATCCTAACGGCAGAAGTTACCATTACGGTAGAGATTCTTCGACTACGGCTGCGCCTTCGCTCAGAATGACTATTTCTTAATCCCTTAATCCCTTCATCCCCCTACCTCCCCCTCTTCCTTACCTTTGCCGGATGCCGCAGCTCCCTACCAACGCCACTTCCTCCGAAGACCAGCAACTGCTCGACAAGCTCCGCCCCTCGCGGATTGTGCTGCCGGTGCTCATTGGCCTGGGCGTGGTGGGTTTCATGTTCTGGCGCAGCTATAAGCCCGGCGACCTGGCCCCGCTGGCCAACGCCAAGCCCTGGTGGCTGCTGGTGATGGTACTGGTGCTGCTGGCCCGCGACGCCGGCTACGTGTACCGCATCCGCTACCTCACCCAGAAAGTGCTCAGCTGGCGCGCTTCGCTCGACGTGATTATGCTCTGGGAATTCTCGTCGTGCATTCTGCCCTCGGCGGTGGGCGGCACGGCCGTGGCCCCGGTGCTGCTGCACAAAGAGGGCATTCCGCTGGGCCGCTCGGTGGCCTACATCATGGCCACGGCCATGCTCGACAATATGTACTACGTGCTCATGGTGCCGCTCGTGGTGCTCATCGGGGGCGATGCGCTGTACCCGAACGAGGCCCTGCACGGAGGGCTGATTGCCACGCTGCGCATTGGCTTTATTCTGAGCTACGTGTTCGTAACGGCCTATGCGCTGCTCATGGTGTACGCCATTTTCATCAACCCGCGGGCCGTGCGGCGGCTGCTGGTGCGGCTGTTTTCGGCGCGGGTGCTGCGCCGGTTCCGGGGCCGCGCCTACCAGCTGGGCCACGATTTGGTGCAGGCCTCGGCCGAATTGCGCGGCAACGGCTTCGTGTACTGGCTGCGGGCCGCTTTAAGCACGTTCTTCGTCTGGTCGGCCCGCTACCTGGTTATCGGCTGCCTGATTGGGGCGTTTATTGATGTGGGCTGGACCGATTTCTGGCTGATTTTTGGCCGCAACCTCACCTACAAAGTCATCCTGCTGATTGCCATTACACCCGGCGGCGCGGGTATTGCCGAGGGGGCCTTCCCCACGTTCTTCGGCAAGTTCATCGGCACGGCTACCATGACCAACTTTATGGTTCTGCTCTACCGCATCACTACGTACTACCTCTACCTAGTGCTCGGGGCCGTGTTTCTGCCCCGTTGGGTGGGCCGCATTTATGGCAAGCGCGTCGCCCACGAAATTATGGAAGCGTAGCACGCCACACTGCCTAGCTCACCGCCGCCAGACATAAAAATCCCCTTCTACCAGCGGCAGAAGGGGATTTTTGCTACTTATTCGGCTGAGCGCGGAAGGTTACTCCTTCTCTAGGCGCAGTTCCGAGCCGTCGGTTCCTTTGAGGGTCAGCTTGTCGTCGGTCAGCGTTACCACCGTGAAGGTGTTCGATTGGCCGGCGCCCTCGGGCATCATGGTGATGGTTTTGGCTCCCTGGTCGAAGGTGTATTTGCCATTCATCGTCTGGGAGCCTGAGGCCATGTTGTACTGGCCGTTAGCAAAGAAGGTCACGCGCTGGTCGTCCATGGCGTCGGTTTGGGCCACTTTGTCGCCGGCTGCATTCATTTCCTTGTCGGTTTTCCAGGTTTTGCTGTCGGTGCCGTACAGCTGGTTAACGCTTTCGACAGTGCCTTCCTTGGAACCGCAGGCGGCCGTGAAGAGCAGTACAAACACAAACAGGCCGGCCAGCAGGCGCGAGGCGGAAGAGGTGAAGTTTTTCATGAGGAGAGAAAGAAAGGGAAAGAGAATAGGTGAAAGTGTTGAGACGAATAAGACGGCAGCACCAACTGCCGGTAATGCGCCTCTTACGGTAGCGCTAAGCAAGAAGTTCGGGCACCGACGGATAGCAGCGTGTTTCTGCTTACGAGCACAACCTATTGTTTAGCAAGTCGTAAGAAGGGCCAACACCTAAGCCGGACAGTATGCTACGGCCGGCTACTCTCTCCCCTCACCTAACGCACTGCTATCATGGGACTTTTTGATTTTCTTTCCGATAAAGGTGAAACCAAGCCTGTTGCTCCTGCCAATACCCCAACCGGCGGCAACACCGACTTCTTCGGCACCGACAAAACTGCCGACACCACAACCGGTGAAACGTACACCGTAGTGAGTGGCGACTCGCTCTCGAAAATCGCCAAGAACCATTACGGCGACGCCAGCAAGTGGCACCAGATTTACGATGCCAACAAGTCTACTATCGGCTCCAACCCCGACCACATTGAGGTAGGCCAGGTACTCACGCTACCGAAGGTATAGCACCCTCGCTTCGCGGAAATATTCAAAAAAAGCCACTCCCAACGGAGTGGCTTTTTTGCGTTAATTCAGGCTGAAAAATGCGGATATAACTACTTTTTTACACCAGTCCAAAAGTCCCGAAACAAGTGACTCGGCAAATCAGACGGTGCCAGAAGTACGCAACCCGCTGCACTTTATCTGGTTAACTATCTACTACACAGCACACTTATTCCCAATATCAGAAACCAAATAGAATAACAGAGCGAAGTTAAAATAATTGTCATTCCTCTTGCATTTGATAAAATAAGGGCTATACCTTTGCAACACCAACCCGGTACTGCCCCGCTCGCGGCGGAGTAGTTTTCATAGGATTTATACAGAAGTGGCGAGAGCACAGGCTCCCTGACCCACTGGCAACCTTCGACCGCGCGAAAGGTGCCAATGCCTGCCCGACCAGCCAGTACGACCAGTACGGCGGCGGGGACTATAACCTCCGAGTCCCATGAGCCACTCCCGCACTTTTGCCCCTGTTTCCCCCACCGCTCCGGCCGCCTTTGGGCCTGCCGCGTCGGGGGCTTTTGGTGTTCCGGCTCCGGCCGTTGCCGCCTTGCCGGCTGCTACTCCGGTTGCCGCCCGAATGCGAATGCGCGGCTGTTGTAGCGCGTGTTGCGGCTGCTAGCCTAAGCGCCCAGCCCCGGCCCCCAGCGGGCCTCCCCTGCTTTTTCCTTCTTTTTCGCTTGCTCCGGCTCCGGCCCGGCGCGCCCTTTCCGCGGCCTTTGCCCGCTGCTTTCTGCGGATTCGTGTGCGAAAACCGGTTACCGAAAAAACCAACAACTGACAACCAACCGCTAACAACTAAATAGCCATGTCCTCCAGCCACCACTTCGAAACCCTGCAACTCCACGCCGGCCAGCAGCCCGACCCCGTAACCGGTTCGCGGGCCGTGCCGCTCTACCAGACCACCAGCTACGTGTTTAAAAACGCCGAGCACGGCGCCAACCTGTTTGCTCTCAAGGAATTCGGCAACATTTATACCCGCCTGATGAACCCCACGACCGACGTGTTCGAGCAGCGCGTGGCGGCGCTGGAAGGCGGCGTGGCAGCGCTTGCCGTATCGTCGGGGCAGGCGGCGCAGTTCATTGCCCTCAACAACATTTTGCAGGCCGGCGACAATTTCGTGAGCTCGACCCACCTCTACGGCGGCACCTACAACCAGTTCAAGGTGGCTTTCAAGCGTTTGGGCATTGAAGTGCGCTTTGCCAACGTCGACGAGCCGGCCGGTTTTGAAGCCCAGATTGACGAGCGCACCAAGGCCATTTACCTCGAAACTATCGGTAACCCCAGCTTCAGCATCCCCGATTTCGAGGCCATTGCCGCCATTGCCCGCCGGCACGATTTGCCGCTGGTGGTCGACAACACCTTCGGGGCGGGCGGCTACCTGTTCCGGCCCCTGGAGCACGGCGCCAACATCGTGGTGGAATCGGCTACCAAGTGGATTGGCGGGCACGGCACGAGCGTGGGCGGCGTGATTGTGGACGGCGGCACCTACGATTTCGGCAACGGCAAATTCCCGCAGTTCTCCGAGCCTTCCGAGGGCTACCACGGCCTCGTGTTCAGCGACACGTTTGGCAAAAACGGGCCGTTTGGCAACATTGCCTTCATCATCCGGGCCCGGGTGGAGGGGCTGCGCGACTTCGGCCCCTCGCAGAGTCCGTTCAACTCGTTTCTGCTGCTGCAGGGCCTCGAAACGCTGAGTTTGCGCGTCGAGCGCACCGTGGAAAATGCCCTGCGCATCGCCACCTGGCTGGAGCAGCACCCGCAGGTAGAGGCCGTGAATTACCCCGGCCTGGCGTCCAGCTCTTATCACCAACTGGCCCGCAAATACCTCAAGCGCGGCTACGGCGGCGTGCTCACTTTCGCCCTCAAGGGCAGCAAGCACACGGCCACGCAATTCATCGACAGCCTGAAGCTGATCAGCCACCTGGCCAACGTGGGCGACGCCAAAACGCTCATCATCCAGCCCGCCGCCACCACGCACCAGCAGCTTTCCGAAGAAGCCCAGCAGGCCGCCGGCGTAACGCCCACCCTGCTGCGCCTCTCGCTCGGCATCGAGCATTTCGACGATATCCAAGCCGATTTGCAGCAGGCCTTCGACGCCGTACGCAACGCCGCCACGCCCGACAATATTCAGGATGAACCCCTGCCCGAGCCGGCCGCTGAGCACGAGCAGCCGCTGGAAGTATAGGCCCAACAGAACGCCGTAGGGGCGGGGCTTGTCCCCGCCCGCCGTCCGAACGATGTTATTGCACACCATCAAGCGGCCCCTTTCAATAGTATCGTTCAACAGCCACGTTTAAGCGGCGGGTGGGGACAAGCCCCGCCCCTACATCGCGCTACTAACCAAGCTCCCCGTCTCATGTACACGCACCAATTCCAGCTCCCTCACCCGCTACTCCTCGAAAACGGCGGCCAGCTGGCCCACACGCAAGTAGCCTACCAAACCTGGGGGTGCCTGAACGCCGCCCACGACAACGTGGTGTGGGTGTGCCACGCCCTCACGGCCAATGCCGACGCGGCCGACTGGTGGCCCGGCATGGTGGGCCCCGGCCGCTACTTCGACCCGGCCGACTGGTTTATCGTGTGCGCCAACGTACTAGGCTCCTGCTATGGCAGCACTGGCCCGCTCACGCCCGCCCCCACTACCGGCCAGGCTGCTTTCCAGGATTTTCCGCTGCTGACGGTGCGCGATTTGGTGGTGGCCCACGAGGCGTTGCGTAAGGAGTTGGGGCTGGCGCGGGTGCATACGCTCATCGGTGGCTCGCTGGGTGGGCAGCAGGCCCTGGAGTGGGCCGTGCAGCAACCGGCAGTGTTCGAAAACCTGGTGCTGCTGGCTTCCAATGCCCGGCACTCGGCCTGGGGCATTGCCTTCAACGAGGCCCAGCGGCTGGCCATTTTCGCTGATGCTACCTACCAACTGAACACCCCGACCGGGGGCGCGGCCGGGCTGCGCGCGGCCCGCGCCATGGCTTTGCTCAGCTACCGCAGTTATCAGGCCTACGGCCGCACCCAAACCGAGCCCACCGACGCGCTACCAACCGATTTCCGGGCCGCCGCCTACCAGCGCTACCAGGGCGACAAGCTGGTGGCCCGCTTCGATGCCTACAGCTACGTGGCCCTCACGCGCACCATGGACAGCCATAACGTGGGCCGCGGCCGGGGCGGCGTAGCGGCGGCCCTGCGCCGGGTGCTGGCCCGCA
Organism: Hymenobacter sp. ISL-91; assembly: GCF_018613725.1. Lineage (GTDB taxonomy): Bacteria > Bacteroidota > Bacteroidia > Cytophagales > Hymenobacteraceae > Hymenobacter. Next base: position 62,814 of record NZ_JAGGPS010000001.1, on the reverse strand, counting down.
CGCTGGTTATCGGCATCACCTCCGACGCGCTGTTTCCGGTGGCCGAGCAGCAGCTGCTGGCCCGCCACATTCCGGGGGCCATGTACGCCGAAATGGACTCGGCCTACGGCCACGACGGCTTCCTGCTGGAAACCGCCCAAATCACGCATTTTCTCGAACGATTCCACTCCCTGACCTATGCCCATTAATGCCGCACTCCTCGCTCCTGCTGCCCCCGCCCAGCCCTGGCGCATCGGCCTCATCGGCTTTGGCTGCGTGGGCCAGGGTCTCTACGATATTCTGCAGCAGCACCCGGCCAGCGGCTTCGAGGTGGCGCGCATCGTGGTAAAAAACCCGGATAAGGTCCGGCCGCTGCCGGCTGCACGGTTCGAATTTGAAACCGAGGCGCTACTGGCCGATGATTCGCTCGACGTGCTGGTGGAGCTGATTGACGATGCCGACGCGGCTTTTCGGCTGGTAGCGGGCGCCCTGCGCCGGGGCCGCCGGGTGGTAACGGCCAACAAGGCCATGCTGGCCCGCCACCTGCCCGCGCTGGTGGAGCTGCAGCGCACCCACGGCGGCACCTTGTTGTATGAGGCGGCGGTGTGCGGCAGCATTCCCGTCATCCGCACCCTCGATGCCTACTTCGGAACCGAGCCCCTGCGACAACTGGCGGGCATCCTCAACGGCTCTTCCAACTACGTACTCACGCGCATGGGCACCGGCGACGCCAATTACGGCCCGGCCCTGGCGCTGGCCCAACAGCTGGGCTTCGCCGAAACCGACCCCCGCCTCGACATGGCCGCTTTCGACCCGCGCTCGAAGGCCGTACTGCTGGCCGCCCACGCCTACGGCCTGTTCCTGGAGCCCGAGCAGGTGCTCAACCTCGGTATCGAAGGTATTTCGACCACTGATATTGCCTTTGCAGCCAGTCGGGGCCAGAAAATAAAGGTGGTAGCTGGCCTGCAGCGCCTGCCCGATGGCCGCGTGACGGCCCTGGTGACGCCGCAGCTGGTTGGGCCCGAGTCGCCGCTTTTTGGGGTGGATGAGGAGTTTAACGGCGTGGTGTTGGAGGCCGATTTTGCGGGCGAGCAGTTCCTGCGGGGCCGCGGGGCCGGCGGGCACCCCACCGGCTCGGCCGTGCTGGCCGATTTGGCCGCCCTGCGCCAGGGCTTCGCCTACCACTACGCCAAAACCGCCGCCCCGCCCATCCACGCCACCGACCTGGAAATCGAAATCTACCTGCGCACCGACGAGCCCCGCCTCATCGACCTGCTCGACTTCAGCGAGGTGTCAGAAGAAGCCGACGAGGATGGCTACGTAGTCGGCTACGTGGCCCTGGCTCACCTTATTACTCACCGCGACTTGCTGCGTGAGCACGGTGCTTTCATTGTGCGCACCGACCAGTTGCGGCCCGTGGGCGAGGCCGCCGAAGCAACTGAGGCGGCCGCAGCGGCGCTGGAAACGGCCGGCCGCAGCTGGTAGGCCGGCCGGGTTTTGCAGCCTATTTTTTCATTTCTGAAAAATATGCTGCAAAGATGAAGTAGCGGGTTTCGGTATTTATCCCCTCAGAGGGCAATGCTGCTGGCCGTCAAATAAGGTAACGATTTCTGCCTTTCAACCCCGGAGGGGCGACATATCGGTAGCCGCAACGTAGCCGAGCGCAACCAAGCCCCAGCGGGGCGACACTAACCGTTGCATTGGTCGTGTCGCCCCGCTGGGGCTTGATTGCGCATCAAACTATTGGTCTTCTACCGATATGCCGCCCCGCTGGGGCTCGCCCTATTCTGCTACTACTGCCTTTTCTAAGGTGCCTGATGGTTTGCCAAGCTATTCCGGCGCATCGACTGCCGCCTCTTCCGTCGAAGCTGCGGCCGGCGGCAGGCTTTCCGGCGGCGCGGCACCTACCGAATCGGCCGCGGCTACGGTTAGCGGCACCCGGCGCGGCAGCAGCGCGGCCGTGGCTACGGCCGTGCGGCGCGGATTGAGGGCGGCGGCGAGCAGCGGGCCGGGCGCGCCGGTTCCGAGCAGCGGCCGTAGGAAGTCGCGCATGGGCACGAAAACCGAATCAATGTACGTGGGCTCGAAGGAATACGGGACGTGGCCGGCGCCGCGCAACGGGCGCAGCACGTTGGGCACGCCCACGGCCTGGGCGCGGCGGCGCAGCACGGCGCTGCCCGCTACTACCTGGGCCGGCAGCGGCCCACCAATCAGGCCCCGGCCGTAGGGCACGATACCGTCGCGGGTGCCGTGGATGCTGAGCAGCGGCACGTCGCCGGTCTGCAGCCACTCGGCCCGGGCCAGCGCGCCGCACAGGTTGATGACGCCCCGCGGGCGGCTGCTGTACCCGGCGTGGCCGCCGCTGCCTTCGAGGCCACCAAGGGCCGCCAGATTCAGGTAGGCGGGCACTTCGGCGGCTTTGTCGAGGTAAGCGGTTTGCAGCGCCATAAAGGCCCCGGCCGACGAGCCGCCCACGAAAATGTAGCGCGCATCCACCTTAAACTTCCGGGCCGTGGCGGCATCGTGCCGGAAAAAGCGCACGGCGGCCCGCATGTCCTGAGTGGCGCGGATGGCGGCCCGACCGATGCCTACGCTGTCGAACGGGAAGAACAGCAGCCGGTAATCGATACTGGCGGCCGTGTAGCCGAGGCGGGCCAGGCGGGTGCATAGCTCGGTCATCACCACATCGTCGCGGGTGCCGGTAACGAAGGCGCCCTCATGGGCCAGCAGCACCAGCGGCCGGCGGCGCACGGTGTCGCCGCTGGGCTCGTAGAAATCGAGGTAGAGCGGCTGGGTCTGCCCCAGCAGGCCGGTTACGCGGGCAAATTCCACATTGCGCCGCACCTTCACCTGGCCAAACAACGGACGGTGGTAGCGGCCTTTGGTGGTATCAGGCGGGGCCGACTGGGCGTGTAGGGTTGGGGCCGTCAGGCCAATCAAGAGGAAGAACAGGAGAAGTAAGCGCACGGGTGGGTAACGTGGAAGGGAGGGAGTTTGGTTGTTGGTGAAAGAACGTCATTCAGAGCGGAGCGAAGAATCTCGCGTGCTGACGTTGCAACGAATAATCCAACGTCAGCACCCGAGATTCTTCGCTCCGCTCTGAATGACGTTCTTTCACCAGCTACTTTTGCCCCCATGCCTACCATCACCCCGCCCCCGCTCCGCCCCCACGACCTGGTGGCCATCGTCTGCCCCGCCCGGGCGGCCTCGCACGCCGAACTGGCCGCCGCCGTGGCCACGCTCGAAAGCTGGGGCCTGCGCGTGCGGCTGGGTGCCAGTACCAACGTAACGGAGCACCAGTTCGGCGGCGCTGATGAAGTGCGGCGCCAGGACCTCCAGCAGCAGCTTGACGACCCCAATATCCGGGCTGTTTTCTGCGCCCGCGGCGGCTATGGCACCACCCGCATCATCGACGGGCTCGACTTCACGCAGTTTGCCCAAGCGCCCAAATGGGTGGCCGGCTTCTCCGACATCACCACGCTCAACTGCCACCTGCTGGCCCGCGGCTTCCAGAGCATCCACGGTGTGATGCCGCTGCTGTTCCATCAGGAAGGCGGGGCCGAATCGTTGGAGAGCCTGCGGCGGGCGCTGTTTGGCGAGGCGCTGGAATATGTGGTGCCGGCCCACCCGCTCAACCGCTTCGGCACGGCTACCGGCGAGCTGGTGGGCGGCAACCTAAGTATCCTGCAAACCCTCACTGGCACTTCCTCCGACGTAGCTACGCGGGGCCGTATTCTGTTTCTGGAAGACATCGACGAGTACCTCTACGCCATCGACCGCATGCTGGTGCACCTCGACCGTACCGGCAAGCTGGCCGGGCTGGCCGGGCTGGTAGTGGGCCATTTCACCAATCCCCAGGACAACACCATCCCATTCGGCCGCACGCCCAACGAAATCATCAACCACTACGCCGCCAAGTACGATTTCCCGGTAGCGCACGGCTTTCCCGTCGGCCACGAGCCACGCAATCTGGCGTTAATAGTAGGCCAGCCGGTGCGGCTGACGGTGAACGAGGCCGGGGCGAGTTTGGTGGGAATCAATGACTGAAAAAGGCTTGTCATTCTGAGCGGAGCGAAGAATCTCGCCTGCAGTGGTAACCCTATCGTTAGGAATTACTGTGGCACGCGAGATTCTTCGCTCCGCTCAGAATGACAGGCCTTTTTCAGTTCCTATCCTTTCAGCAGCTCCGGCAGGCCTTCCTTGTCAAACAGAATCCGGCCGATTTTCAGCTGCGACCAGCCGGGCTGCAGGCGGTAGGAAAACACCGGCAGGCCCTCGTGCAGGCGGCACTCGATGCAGAAGGTGCGGCGGCCGGGCTGGGCGGGCAGCTGGCTTTCGAGTTGCAGCAGGTGAGTAGAAATCAGAAAGCACGACTCGGGGAAAGCCGCCAGTCCGGCCACGGTGGCGCGGGTGATGTCGAGGGCGTCGTCCACGTTGGTGCCCCGGAACAGCTCGTCGAACACGGCAAACACGCGACCCGGCCCTTGGGCAGCTTCCAGCACGGCCTTCAGGTTGCGGATTTCGGCCAGGAAGTGGCTGTAGCCGCCGCTGAGGCTGTCGGCCAGGTTGATGGCCACCACGATGGACGAGTAGAACGGCAGCCGGGCCGCGGCGGCCGGCACGCCCAGGCCCGCGTGGGCCAGGTACACGCACAGTCCCAGCGCCTTAAGCAGCGTCGATTTGCCCGACATATTTGGCCCGGTTAGTAGCAGCACGTTGTCGGCGGGGTCGAGGTCGAGCGAGTTTTTCACCGGGGCAGCCAGCAGCGGGTGGTAGAAATCGGTGAGGTGCAGGCCCGCCGGCTGAAACCCGGGAAACACAAAGCCCTGCTCCTGTAAGCCCTTAGAAACCGACCAGCAGGCTTCCAGCCAGAAAAACGCGGCCCAGAACGCGGCCAGCTCCTCCTCGCTCACCGCATGCAGCTGCCGGGCAAAGTCCACCATGCGGGCGGCCGAAAACTGGTCCTGGGCCACGGCTTCGGCGGCCGAGTTCAGGCTGAAGCGCTCCAGAAACCGGGTGATGGTGGCGAGGCGGGCCCGGGCGAAGGGCGGTAGCCCGGCCGGCTCCAGGCGGCGGAAATAGTGCTGCTCCAGCCGCTGCAGAAACTGAATGGCCTGCACGTAGCGGGCGCGGGTACGGTAGCGCGTTTCTTCCGATACCAGCAGCCGCACCGCCAGCCGCACCCGGTTGGCTTCCAGCGCCAGCTGCCCGCTCACTACCTCGTACAGAAACCGTTGCACCTCGGCCAGCTGAATGCGCGAGTAGCTGAACTCGCCGATGACGTCCCACTGCGCCAGCAGCGCCCGAAACACGGTTTGTTTCTGTAACACCAACTCCGTGCTGGCCGGTAGCTCGCGGAGCAGCCCACGCACGGCCGCTTCCGCTGCGTGACAATGCGTGAAGTTGAACAGCGGCAGAATGTCGGCCTCAAGCCGCAGGTCGTCGACGAGGAGCATTGTTCTCAAGCTGTCAGCTTTGTTCTGGGCCACAAATCGCGCACGTAATGAAAGGACTTTGAACCAGCCATAACGCAGCACGCTCCGGCATCTTACGTTGCCGGAGCGTGCTGATTGAAAAACAGGTTTCGAACCTTCGCCAGTAGCGCAAACGGCCTTATCCTCTGTGTAATATTATCACTTGAACGAAAGCCAACGGCTAACCGCTGGCAGCTATCAGTTCAACAGAACCTACTCGCCATAAATTACCGTCAGCACCGTCTGGCCCACCGCCTTCAGGGTCCGCCGGTCTATCACGCTCATATTGTCCTGGGTGGTGTGGTGGTAGGGCCGAAACTCGCCGCTGGGCAGGAAGTCGATGACATCAATGGTGCGCACGCCGGCCTGGTTGGTATACACGTGGTCGTCGCTGACCTGGGGCACATCGGCGTACAGGAAAAAGTCGGAAAAGCCTAGCTGAGAGCCTGTATTCCAGACTTTCTCTACTACATCGGGCGCCTTCTCGCGCGAGAGACCCTCGCGGCCGAACTTCGCGCCCTGGGCACCTACCATATCCAGTAGGATGCCGAAGTTGGGCTTGTAGTTGGCCGGCACCATGTTTTTAGCCCAATACTGCGAGCCCAGGCACCAGGTATCCTGGCCATTAAGCAGGTTCGTTTTATCAGACTGAGTTACGCCGTCATAGCCGTAATCTTCCGAATCAAACAAGATGAAATCGACGCCCACGCCGGGGGCCAGGCTGTCGGGCTGGGCGGCCAGCACGCGGGCCAGCTCCAGGGCCACGGCTACGCCGCTGGCGCCGTCGGAGGCACCGTCGAGGGGGGCATTCTTGTTCTCCGTATCCTTGTCAGCGAAGGGGCGGGTATCCCAGTGGGCAAATACGGCCACCCGACGCGGGGCGCTGGGGTTGAAACGGGCAATAATATTGCGCGATTTAAGGATGTTACCATCGAAAGCCTTGGCTTCGAAAGGCTGCTCCTGCACTGCCAGGCCATACTGCTTGAACTGCCCAACTATCCAGTCGCCGGTTTTTACGTGGGCGGGCGTGTTGGGCACCCGCGGCCCAAACGCTACCTGCCGGGCGGTGTAGGCATAGGCCGAATCGGCGTTGAAAGCGGGGGTTTTGGGCAGTGCGGCCTCGGCGGCCGTAGTGTCGGCGGTGTCTTTTTTGCCGGGGCAGCCAGTGAGCAGCAGTAGGCCCACCAGCGCGGCCGGGGCAAGTCGGAGGATATATTTCATGAATAAAAACGCTTCGGATGAGCGGCAAGCGACAAGCGGCAAGCCGTAAGCTATTGTTGAACGTCAGCTTGCCGCTTGTAGCTTACAGCTTGCGGCTCGAATTTTTCTATTCTTCGCTATAGGCCCAGTCGATGCCGGTTTTGGAGTCCTTCACTACAATACCCTGCTGCTTGAGCGCGGCCCGGATTTCATCGACTTTACCGTAGTCTTTGGCGGCTTTGGCTTCCTGGTAGAAGTGCAGCGTGAGGCCCAGCAGGTCTTCGGCGCGGGCGCGAGGCTCGTCGCGCAGGCCCAGCACGTCCTGCACCAGCGTGCGGTAGGTGGCGGTAGCTTCGGCCAGGACTTCGGGGCTCACCTGGGCCAGCGTATCGGGTTTGGCGGCGTAGCCGTTGAGCTTGCGCAGCAGGTTGAACAGGCTGGCAATGGTGCGGGCCGTGTTCAGGTCGTCGTTGAGGCCCGCGAAGCAGTCGGCGGCCAGCTTGCGCAGCTCGGCGTCGGTGGCGCTGGTGTCGGCGGCGGCTTCGGTACCCTCGGGCAGTTGCAGCTTATCGAGCAGGCGCAGGCCGTTCATCAGTTTGCGGTAGCCTTTGCCCGCGGCCAGCAGGCCCTCATCGGTAATATCAACGGGGCTGCGGTAGTGGGCCTGGAGCAGGAAAAAGCGCGCCGTCATGGGCGAGTAGCTCTGGGTCAGCACCTCATTTTCACCGCTAAACAGCTGGCTGATGGTGATGAAGTTGCCCAAGGCCTTGCTCATCTTCTGGCCGTTGATGGTAATCATGTTGTTGTGCATCCACACCCGAGCCTCGTTGGTGGGATGCTCGCAGGCCTGGCTCTGGGCAATTTCGCATTCGTGGTGCGGAAACATAAGGTCCAGCCCGCCGCCATGAATGTCGAACTCGGCGCCGAGGTACTTGCGGCTCATGGCCGAGCACTCCAGGTGCCAGCCGGGGAACCCTTCACCGGGTGCTTCCCCAAAAGGCGAGGGCCAGCGCATGAGGTGGCGCTCATCGGCCCGTTTCCAGAGCGCGAAATCGAGGGGGCTGCGCTTCTCGTCCTGGCCCGTGAGGTTGTCGCGCGAGCCGGCCAGCAGTTCCTCCACCACCCGGTTCGAGAGCTTGCCATACGCGCGGCCGGCGGCATTGTAAGCGGGCACATCAAAGTACACCGAGCCATTGGATTCGTAAGCGAAACCGTTGGCCATGATCTGCTGCACCATCTCAATCTGCTCGATGATGTGGCCGCTGGCGCGGGGCGTAATGTCGGGCGGCAGGCAGCCCAGGGCCAGCATGTGGGCCTGGTATAAGTTGGTGTAGCCCTCGGCTACCTCCATGGGTTCTACCTGCCGGGCGCGGGCAATGCGGCCAATTTTGTCCTCGCCCTCGTCGGCGTCATCTACCAGGTGGCCTACATCGGTGATGTTGCGCACGTAGCGCACCTTGTACTCCAGGTGGCGCAGGTAGCGCGTAAGCACATCGAAAACCACCGGGCCGCGGGCGTTGCCCACGTGGGCCTCACTGTACACCGTAGGCCCACACAGGTACACGCCCACAAAAGGGGCGTTTAGGGGCTCAAAAAGAGCTTTCTGGCGGGTGAGCGTGTTGTAGAGCGAGAGGGGCTGGGTCATTTTTTGGGCTATTAGCTACTAGCTTTTAGCTGGTAGCTTTCGGTTTGGTGGCCAGACAACTTCACTTATTACAGGAAGGAATCTTCGGGAGAGCATGTGCAGTGCAAAAGTAACGGCAGTTTCGCAGAGTGTAGAGGAAACGGGATAACGTGGGATTTACGCCCGAATTATGATGAACAAAGTCTAAACACCAACTCAAACGGCACAAAACCCTGCATCACCAGTCTATAAAGTTCAAACGGCAGTTTATAAGGCGTAAGAACGAGTATAAAATCATTCAGACAGGGTGCCTTCGTAGCGCGGCTGATGGACTGTCGCTACTGCTTTGATTTCAACTGGTAGGTGGCCGTTGTGGGGTAATGGTCGGAGTAGGGAATTTCGTAGTTCACCCAGAAGTCGCGCACCAGCCAGCGCGGGCCGGCAAACTGGTTGTCGATGCGCAGAAAGGGAATCCGGCCGTTGTAGGTGCTGCCCACGCCGTTGCCTACGCTGGTCCAGGCGTTCTGAAAGCCGTCGGCCAGCTGGTCGTAGCTGTAGCTGTAGGGCACATCGTTGAGGTCGGCGCAAAGCAGGATGGGGTACGGGCATTTGGCAAATCGCGCCACCAGCGTATCAATCTGGGCATGCCGCAGCACGGCCCCGCGCTTGAAGCGGCGCAGCAGCCCCAGCCCCTTCTTTTTCAGGCCCGATTTACTGGAATAGCTGTCCACGATGTCCCGTTCATCCATACTCATGCTCTGCAGATGGAAGCTGTAGATCCGGATGGTATCGTTGCTGGGTAGGCGCAGATCGGCCCACATGCCGTGGTTCTGGGTGAGCTTGCCGAACTGAATGGTGCCTTTGTTGACGATGGGGTGGCGCGAGAAGATGGCCATGCCGAACTCGGCCCCGGCGCTGTTGGTCAGGGTTTTCGACAGAAACGACTCGCGCCCCGCCTGCCGGCCAATTTTGTCCACGGTCCGGAACACGTTGCCGTCGGCCGATTTAGTGCCGGTCGGCTCGTTGTAGAACTCCTGCAGGCACAGCACGTCGGCCTTGCTTTCGGCCAGCCAGCGCACCATCTCTTTAGATGACTGCAGCCCATCGTTGCGCAGCTGCGGATACACGTTGAAGATGCGCACATTGGCCGACAGCACCTGCACTACCGGGCCGGCCGTGGCCGGCTCGGCGGCCGTGGTCAGGCGTAGCGGGTGCAGGGCCAGCCCACGCTGGAAGTGGGGCCACGTGAGCACCGCCAGCGCCAGCGGCAGCAGCGCCACCGGCCAGCGCCGCAGCAGCCAGTAGCCGGCCGCCAGCAGGTTCAGGCCCAGGGCCACGGGCAGCGTAAGGGCCCCAAAAATAGCCGGCCAGAACGTGTACGCGGGTATCTGCTCGCAGGCAATGCCCACCAGCACCCATCCCATCACCAGCAAAGTGCACTTAAAAGCAAACGAACGACGCACGAATTCCTTTTTCTATCAACCGGAAGCAGATGAGTAAAGGTAGCGCTTCCGGCCCGGGAGTTACGGCTGCCGTTGCAGATATTGCGGGCCATCAGCCACCCTTTTCTGCTTGCTTTGCGCGCAACCCATTACTCTATGGCCTGTTCTGCGGCTTTCCGCGGCCAAGCCGGGCCCAAACGCCGGTGCTTGCTACCAGCGCGGCAGCGGCAGTCAGGGCGGGCCAGTTGGTGCTCTACCCCAACCCGGCCCGCGTACAGGCCACGCTGGAGCTGCCCGCTTCTGCTCACTGCCCGGTAACTCGGGTTTTACGCGGCCGGTTGCGTATCTTTCCCGGGCATTCTATCCCTCTTTATATGAGTAGACTACTACCGCTTTGGCTGTGCTTGCTATTGCCTTTATCGTTGGCTGCCGCCTCGCGCCCCGCAGCCGCCCCAGGGCCCGAAAAAACGCTGGAATTCGTTGAGAACAAGGGCCAGTGGCCCAAGGCGGTGCGCTACCAGGCCGAGCTGCCCGGCGGGCGGCTCTACCTCACGCCCACCGGTTTCACTTATTCGTTTCTGAGCGCGGCCACCTTCGCCCAGCTAAATCATCGGCACGGAGATGATAATACGCCGCCCCGTTCGGCGGCGCCCGCTCCTACCGAGGCGCGCGGCCATGCCTACACAGTGTCGTTTGAGGGCGGCAATGCCCGGGCCGCCTTGCTGCCCGAACAGGCTACCAGTGGTAAGCGCAACTATTTTGTGGGCAGCAACCCGCGCGAGTGGGCCAGCGGCGTAACTGGCTACCGACAGGTGCGCTACCAGGCCGTGTACCCCGGCATCGATGTGCGGGTGTACGAAAACGCCGGCCAAAACCTTGAATACGACTTCGAACTGGCCCCCGGCGCGAAGCCCGACAACATCCGGCTGCGCTACGCCGGGCCCGACGCCGTGCGCCTCTCGGCCGAGGGCCAGCTGCTGATTGAAACCAGCGTGGGCACCGTAGTCGAGCAGGCTCCGCTGGCCTGGCAGACTACGGCCGCGGGCCGGCGGTTGCCAGTGAGCTGCCGCTTCGAGCTGCAGGGCAACACGGTGCGGTTTCGCCTGGGTGCCTACGATGCCAAGCTGCCGCTGATTATCGACCCGACGGTGTTGTTTTCGTCGTTTACCGGCTCGCTGGCTGATAACTGGGGCTTTACGGCCACCCACGATGCGCAGGGCAACATGTACTCGGGCGGCGTAGCATTCGGGCCGGGCTACCCCACTTCGCCGGGCGCGTTCCAGACCAGCTTTGCCGGCATGGCCGATGTGGCCATTATCAAATACAAGGTAACCTCCAGTGGTGCGGCGGCCCGTCTGTATGCCACCTACCTGGGCGGAAGCCGCACCGATGCGCCCCACAGCCTGGTAGTGAATGGCCGCGATGAGCTGGTGATGCTGGGCACCACCAGCTCGGATAACTTCCCCGTGGGTACCGCAGCAGCACAGCGCACCTTCCGGGGCGGGCAGCCGGTAAATCCGTTTGGTGGCTCACCACTCGACCCAATGGGCTACTCCGATGGCTCCGACCTGTTCGTGGCCACACTTAGCCCCGATGGCAGCAAGCTGGTAGCCGCCACCTACCTGGGCGGCTCGGCCAACGACGGCCTCAACCTGGGCCTGGCCAATAACTATGGCGACCAGTTTCGGGGCGACGTGCTGACTGACGGTGCCAACAACGTGTACATCGCCTCTACCACCAACAGCCCCAACTTTCCGATGGCCGGAGCCCTGCAGAGAAATTTGCGCGGCGCCACCGACGCAGTAGTCTGCCAACTGCCCCGCCTGCTCGACCGCCTGAACTGGAGCACCTACCTGGGCGGCACCGGCACCGACGCGGCCTTCTCGCTCCAGCTTTCGGCCGGGCGCACGCTCTATGTGGGCGGCGCCACTACCGGCACGGGTTTCCCCACGGTAGCCGGCAGCCTGCACCCGCAGTCGGCGGGCGGGCGCGAGGGGTTTGTGCTGGGCCTGGATGCCGATGCCGGCACCCTGCGCCACGGCACCTACCTGGGCACCTCGGCCGACGACCTGGCCTTTTTCGTGCAGCTCGATAACAGCGGCGACGTGTACGTGCTGGGCCAGACCAACTCGAATGCCTACCCCAAAACGGCCGGCCTCTACGGTACGCCCGGTGCCCGGCAGTTCATCCATAAGCTCGATGCCACGCTCAGCAACACCATGTTCAGCACCACGTTCGGCTCGGCCCAGTCGCAGCACGAGTTTTCGCCCACGGCCTTTTTGGTGGATGACTGCGAGCGGGTGTACGTGAGCGGCTGGGGCGGCGCCACCAACCAGGGCTACAGCACAGGCAGCACCCGCAACCTGCCCGTTACGCCCGACGCCGTGCAAAAAACCACCGACGGCAACGACTTCTACCTGGCCGAGTTTGCGGCCGGCCTCACTGGCCTCGAGTACGCTACGTTTTATGGTGAGCAAGGGGGCCGAGGCGAACACGTGGACGGCGGCACTTCCCGCTTCAGTAAAAAGGGTGTGGTGTACCAGGCCGTGTGCGGCGGCTGCGGCGGCACCCAGGGCTTCCCACGGCCGCCAGGGGCCAGCTTTTATAACACCCGCAACGGCAGCACCAACTGCAACAACGCCGCTTTTGCCATCAACTTCGACATCATCACGGCCGACCCCGGCGCCACCCGCTACGCCTGCGCCACCGACGGGCCGGTGCTGCTGGGCGGGCAGCCGGCGGGCGGCACCTGGAGCGGCCCCGGCGTGGTGCGCCGCCCCGATGGGCGCTACGAGTTCCGGCCCACGCCCGAGCTGGTGGGCCGCAATGTGCTTCAGTACTCAGTAAAGGCCACCGGCGTATGCGTGAGCACCCGCCCCATGGCCCTCATTGTAGCCAAACCCTCGCCCGTAACCATTTCCCCGGTGGCCAACCTGTGCGCCAACGCCAGCCCGATAACGCTGCAGGCCACGCCCACCGGCGGCACCTGGAGCGGTCCGCGGGGCCTGAGCGGAACCACCTTCGATCCGCGCCTGTCGGGGCCGGGCACGTTCACGCTCACTTACTCGATAAGCGACACGCTGGCCTGCGGCGTAGCCAGTACCACCGTTACCGTAAACGCCCCGCCCACGCCCCAGGCCGGCCCCGACCTGACGCTGTGCGCCTATGAAACCGCACCCGTGCAGCTAACCGGCGCAAGCCCTGCCGGCGGCACTTGGAGCGGCCCCGGTGTTACATCCACTGGCCTGTTCACGCCGCCCAATACCCGCCTGCTGGGTGGCATTTTCACGCTTACGTATACCGTGAACGAGAACGGCTGCGCTGTTACAGCTACCCGGCGGGTGCTGCTGGCGCCTTCGCCCACCACCAACGCGCCACTGCAGGTGCCGGTGTGCGAACAGTTTCCGGAGTTTACCGGCTTGGCCCCGCTCACCCTTTCCATGAAGCCGGTACTCACGGGCGGCACCTACGAATGGGACTTCGGCGACGGCAGCCCCCGCTCGACCGAAGAAAACCCCGAGCATGTATTCACGCAGCCTGGCCGGTACAACGTGCGCTTGGTGGCCCGCTACGCCAATTGCGTGGTCGAAACCAGCTTCGCGCCGGTTATCGTCAACCGCACCTTCGTGCCCAACATCATCACCCCCAACCGCGACCAGCAAAACCAGACCTTCATTCCGTATTTCAGCTGCCGTACCACCCAGCTCAGCCTGTACAACCGCTGGGGCAGCAAGGTGTACGAAACGGCCGATTACCGCAACGATTGGCAGGCTACGGGGCTATCCGATGGGCTGTACTACTACCAGTTGAAAGATGCCGACGGCCGCACCGCCAAAGGTTGGCTGACGGTAGTCCGATAGTCCAATAGTCTGGTTAGTGGTTAGTGGTTAGTGGTTAGTAGAGGAACGTCATTCTGAGCGCAGCCGGAGGCGTAGTCGAAGAATCTCTACCGAAATACTAACCCCCTCGGCCGCAACGAAGCGGTAGAGATTCTTCGGCTGCGCTCAGAATGACGTTCCTCTCACCTCACACTTCTCTGTACTCACTTCTCGCGGCTTGATTACGGCACTTTCTTTTTGTACCTTTGCCCCACAAGTTGACGCAAGACCAGAGGGGACGTATCGTCCCCTCTTTCTTTTTCCTGCCCTTACCAGAGCCCGCTGCCTATGTCCCTCGACCGTAACCTGCTACTGGAAATGCTGCGCGACAGCCTGCCTCTCGAAGGCACCCTGTTTGCGGTAGATTTGACCGTTTCGGATTCCGTTCGGCCCAAAGTAACCGTTACGCTTGATGGCGAGCAGGGCCTGGGCATTGATGAGTGCGCCCAGGTGAGCCGCCGGCTGGCCCGCCGCATCGAGGAGCATTACGGCGACGAGCTGAGCTACACGCTCGAAGTAACCTCGCCCGGTGCCGACCAGCCCCTGCGCGACCCGCGCCAGTACGTGCGCCACGTGGGCCGTACCCTGCATCTGAAACTACAGGACGGCACCGAAAAAACCGGCAAGCTCGAAGCCATTTCGCCTGAAGGAGGTAGTATTGAGCTGGCCGAAATCCTGAAAGAAAAGCACAAAGAGAAAATGCTGCCTGCCGTTACCGTACCCTTCCAGGATATTACGGAGGCTGTGGTGGTTATCTCGTTTAAATAAGCGGCAAGCTGTAAGCTACCAGCCGCAAGCCTTTTATTTATTCATTTTCAAGCCTGCCGAGCAGCTTGCCGCTTGGAGCTTGAAACCTGAAGCTCAAAAGACATGAACAGCAGCGTCCTGATTGAATCGTTTGCCGAATTCGCCCGCTCGAAAAACATCGACCGGCCCACCATGATGAGCATCCTGGAGGAAGTGTTCCGCACGATGATTCGCAAAAAGTACGACGACGACTCCAACTTCGACGTCATCCTCAACGTGGACCAGGGCGACTTGGAAATCTGGCGTAACCGCGAAATCGTGGACGATAACTCGGAGGATATCTGGGACTTCGACAAGATTCCGCTGGCTGAGGCCCAGAAGATTGAGCCTGACTTTGAGGTAGGTGAGGAAGTAGCCGAGGAAGTGAAGCTCGAAGACTTCGGTCGTCGCGCCGTGCTCATGGCCCGCCAGACGCTGATTCAGCGCGTGAAAGATCTGGAGCGCGACAACCTTTACCAGGCCTATAAGGACCAGGTAGGCGAAATTGTAGTAGGCGAAGTATACCAGGTGTGGGGCCGCGAGGCGCTCATACTCGACAAGGACGACAACGAATTGAGCCTGCCTAAAGGCGAGCAGATTCCGAAGGACCGCTACCGCAAGGGCGACAACATCCGCGCCGTGGTACACCGCGTAGACGTGCTCAACGGCACACCCAAAATCATCCTGTCGCGCGCCGCGCCGGCCTTCCTCGAGCGCCTGATGGAACAGGAGGTACCCGAGATTTTCGACGGCCTCATCACCATCAAAAACATCGTGCGCGAACCCGGCGAGCGGGCCAAAGTGGCCGTAGAAAGCTATGACGAGCGTATCGACCCGGTAGGTGCCTGTGTAGGCATGAAAGGTTCGCGGATTCATGCTGTAGTGCGCGAGCTCGAAAACGAGAACATCGACATCATCAACTACACCGACAACCTGGAGCTGTACATCGCCCGGGCTTTGTCGCCGGCCAAGCTCACGTCGATGAAAATCAACGAGCAGACCGGCCGCGTATCGGTGTTTCTGCGGCCCGACCAAGTAAGCCTGGCTATTGGTCGCGGTGGTGCCAACATCAAGCTGGCCTCGCGGCTGGTGGGCATGGAAATCGACGTGTTCCGCGACGCGGGCGACTTCGAAGAGGACATTGCCCTCGACGAGTT
This sequence comes from Hymenobacter sp. ISL-91, assembly GCF_018613725.1. Lineage (GTDB taxonomy): Bacteria > Bacteroidota > Bacteroidia > Cytophagales > Hymenobacteraceae > Hymenobacter. The sequence continues at coordinate 47,274 of NZ_JAGGPS010000001.1, read as the reverse complement.
CAGCGACGAAGTGGAGGCTTGGATTATCGACGAGCTGAAGAAAATTGGCCTCGATACCGGCCGCGCCGTACTGGCTGTAAATAAAGAGGACATTGTACGCCGCACCGAGCTGGAAGAGGAAACTGTAGAGGAGTTGTTCCGTGTTATCCGCAACGAGTTTGAGGACGAGGCGGAAGCTACTCCCAAGCCCCGTTTTGCTGACGACGAGGAGGCAGGCAACGACGAAGCGGCAGCTACCGGCAACGGTACCGAGGACGTTAGCAACACCGACGCAGTAGCCAACATCGTCAGCAACGACGACGCGGGCGATGCAACAGGCAATGAGCCTTCGGCCACCGAAGTCCCCGCAGCGCAGCCGGAAACGGCCGCTGCCCCGGATTCGGAGCCGCTTAAGAAAGACGATTCACCAAATTCCGGCGCCGCGCAATGAGTGCGCGGCGGCCGGTACGGCAAGGACGCTGAAATCAGGCCGGGTGGCTTGATTTCAGCGTCGCCCGGCAAGATTTAATGTAGTACCTTTGCAACTGAATAAGAGCATCGTTCGCGAGCACAGAATGGCGGAAGCATCAACTAAACGGCTAAATCAGGCGGCCAAAGACCTGAACGTTGGCATCTCCACGATTGTGGACTACCTGACGGAAAAAGGGCATTCCATCGAAAACAAACCAACGACCAAGCTAACGGCCGAGCAGGTAAGCCAGCTCAACAAGGCCTTTGCTTCGTCGGTGCAGGACAAGAAGGAAGCCGAGAAAGTCAGCCAGGCCAAGCGCCAGAGCGAATTAGAAGCTGCTGCGGCTCAGTCGCGTGCGGCCGAGGCTGCCAAGCCGACGCCCGCTCCGGCTCCTGAGCCCAAGCCCGAGCCGGCTCCCGCCAAGCCCGCTCCTGCTGCCGCTGTGCCGGCTCCCGCCACTCCTCCCAAGGCCCCGGAAGCTCCGGTGGCAGCTAAGCCTGCGGCCCCGGCCGCGGAGCCAGCGTCCGTTTCTGAAACCGCCGATACCACCCGGGTGCCTGGCCTGAAGGTGTTGGGTAAAATAGAGCTCGACGCAAAGGGCCGCCCTGTGCGCCCCAAGGCTGAGAAGCCTGCGGCAGCTGCCGAACCCAAAGCGCCCGAAGCCGCAACTCCGGCGTCTAAAGCAGCCGAGCCAAAGGCAACTGAAGCCAAAGCCCCTATCGAGGCTAAAGCGCCGGAAGTAAAGGCCCCTGAAACCAAAGCCCCGGAGGCGGCTAAAGCACCTGCTGAAGCCAAGGCTCCTGAGGCTAAAGCCCCCGAAACTAAAGCGCCGGAAGCTGCCGAAAAGCCAGCCGAAGCTACCAAGCCAGCTTCCGAAGCCAAGCCCACTACCAGCACTTCGGCAGCTGCTCCGGCCGCGGCCACACCAACTACCGAGGCGCCTGCCGAAGACAACACCATCGTTGCCAAAGCCGACCAGCTTAAGGGCCTGACGGTACTGGGCAAAATTGAGCTGCCCACCGACTCGTCGCGCCGCGGCGGCCGGGGTGCCCGCCCGGTAGCTTCGTCGGATGTGCGTAAGAGTGGTCTGAACGCCGATAAGAAAAAGCGCCAGCGTATCCCGATGAATGGCCCCGGCCAGACTGGGGGAACTGGTAACTCTCGTCCAGTAAGCCCTAGCCAGGGTGCCCGCCCAACGGGTACCGGCCCGGCGGCCAATCGCGGAGCAGGTGGCCGTACAGGTGCCCCACGCCAGCCTGCCGCGCCACTCACGCCCGAGCAGAACGACAAGCAGATTCAGGAGCAGATCAAGGCTACGCTGGCTAAGCTCAGCGGCGGCCGTGGTCAGTCGCAGAACCGCGCCAAGTACCGCCGCGACAAGCGTAGCAATGCTGCCGACGACCGGGAGGCTACGCGCGCTCAGAACGAGCTGGATGCCAAGACGCTGAAAGTAACCGAATTCATCTCGGCCAACGACCTGGCGTCGCTCATGGACGTGTCGGTGAACGAGGTGATTAAGGTGTGCCTGAACATGGGCATGTTCGTTTCCATCAACCAGCGCCTCGACGCCGAAGCCATTACCGTAATTGCCGACGAGTTTGGCTACGATATTGAGTTCCTGTCGGCTGAAGAAGAGGAAACCGTGACTGAAATTGAGGACGATGAGGCTGATCTGCAGCCCCGCGCCCCCATCGTGACCATCATGGGCCACGTCGACCACGGCAAAACCTCGCTGCTTGACTACATTCGGAGTGCTACGGTAGCCAAAGGCGAAGCCGGTGGTATCACTCAGCACATCGGTGCCTACGACGTGATGACCAAATCGGACAAGCGCGTAACGTTCCTTGATACGCCCGGTCACGAAGCCTTTACCGCCATGCGTGCCCGCGGTGCCAAAGTCACCGACATTGCTATCATCGTGGTAGCGGCCGACGACTCGGTAATGCCCCAGACCCGGGAAGCCATCAACCACGCGCAGGCGGCTGGTGTGCCCATCGTTATTGCCCTCAACAAAATCGACAAGCCCGGTGCCAACGCCGATAAGGTGCGCGAGGAGCTGTCGGTGATGAACATTCTGGTAGAAGAATGGGGTGGTAAGTACCAAAGCCAGGAAGTATCGGCCAAAACCGGTGTCGGCATTGATGATTTGCTGGAGAAAGTGCTGCTCGAAGCCGAACTGCTCGAACTCAAAGCCAACCCCGACCGCAAGGCCGTGGGTACGGTTATCGAAGCCTCGCTTGACAAGGGCCGCGGCTACGTAACCACCATTCTGGTGCAGACGGGCACCATGGAAGTAGGCGACATCGTGCTGGCTGGTCCGCACTTTGGCCGCGTGAAGGCCATGACCGACCACCGCGGCAAGAAGATGAAGAAAGCTGGTCCGGCCACGCCGGTACAGGTTCTTGGTCTGACGGGCGCACCCCAGGCCGGCGACAAAATCCAGGTGATGGAAACCGAGCGCGAAGCCCGCGAACTGGCCACCCAGCGTCAGCAGTTGGCCCGCGAGCAGAGCATGCGCACCAAGAAGCACATCACCCTCGACGAGATTGGTCGCCGTCTGGCTATTGGCTCGTTTAAGGAGCTGAACGTGATTGTAAAGGGCGACGTGGATGGCTCGGTGGAAGCACTGGCCGACTCGCTGCTCAAGCTCAGCACCCCGGAAATTGCCATTAACATCCTCAACAAAGGCGTGGGTGCCATTTCCGAATCCGACGTGTTGCTGGCTTCGGCCTCCGACGCCATCATCATCGGCTTCCAGGTGCGGCCTTCCATCAGTGCCCGCAAGCTGGCCGAGCAGGAGCAGATTGACATCCGCCTCTACTCCATCATTTACAACGCCATCAACGAGGTGAAGGATGCCATGGAAGGTATGCTGGCCCCAACGGTGAAGGAAGTAGTGGTGGCCAACGCCGAGGTCCGCCAAGTGTTCAACATCACCAAGGTGGGCGCCATCGGTGGCTGCATGGTTACCGACGGTACATTTACCCGCAAAACCAAGGTCCGGCTCGTGCGCGACGGTATTGTGGTGTACTCGGGCGAAATCAAGGACCTCAAGCGCTACAAAGACGATGTGTCGGAAGTACGCCAGGGGTACGAGTGCGGTATCTCGCTCAAAAACTTCGACGACCTCAAGGAGGGCGACAACATCGAAGGCTTCGAAGAGCAGGAAATCAAGCGGACGCTGTAGTCAGCTACAAAGCCGTTAGAACGCTGCTTCTAAACAAGTTAATGGCCGCCATCCTATCAAGCAGGATGGCGGCCATTGGTTTTCGGGAGAAGTTCGGAAATGAGTATCAATAAACACTCTTATGCCTGCCCATAAAGCAGCCGGCCCCTATCCATCAAACGGATAGGGGCCGGCTGCTTTATGGGCAGGCACAGTTTCAATAGTTCTATGCCACGTATAGCTGCTTAAAAAAACAGGAAGCCTTTTTTGTTGCGGCTACGGTTGCTCCTTTGCTTATCCGTCATGGGTTTGCCCTTGGGGTTGACGTACCCACCTTGGCGAGTCTGGCCGCGCTTGGGCGGTTTGGCACCAACGCGCTTGTCTTTGAACTTACGCACCGTGAAGCCGCCACTTCCTCTATCGTACTGGCGGTAACCGCCATCGGCGCGGCTGAGGCTGGAGTTGCCTGCGCCCGAGCGGGCATCAAGCACTTCCAGCTGTTGGTCGCGCTTGCTTTCCGCGGCGTTCATGTTCATGCGTCGCTGCATATTAGCGACGTCATCGGCCGAGGCTTTGCCACGCTTACGGGCCTGTTTTTGGGTGGCCTGTCGGGCCTGAGTTTCCTCACGGGTCTGGCCATCGAGTACGGCCGTTTGGGCGTGGGCGGCGGGGGAAGCTGCCCAGGTAACAGCGGCAAGCGCCAGTAGGGAAAGCAATTTGTTCATTAAAACAGCGAAAAGATCGGCAGTATAGAATTCAGCAAACGAACTGGCACCCAGCGAAGTTAGTTCAAAGCGCACAAAAAGTTGCGAATGAACCACCTGCCCCGACGTAGCAAAGCCGGTGCTGGCAGCCCGAAGGCAGCCAGCACCGGCTTTGTAAGCGTGAGCCTTACGATTTAGGCCCGGTTACGGAGCGCGTCACGGATTTCAGTGAGCAGGATTTCCTCTTTTGTTGGAACAGGATCGGCTACGGCCACCACTTCCTGAGGCTTCTTGTAGCGGTTGGCAATTTTCACCAGCCAGAAAATGGCAAACGCCATCAGCAGGAACGTAATTACGGCATTCAGAAACAGGCCGTAGTTGATGGTAGCGGCCTGGGCAGCCTTGGCTGCTTCCAGCGTAGGGTAGGTTTTCCCATCGAGCGAGAGATACCACTCCTTGAAATCGAGGCCGCCAGTGAGCAGCGTCAGAATGGGCATCAGGATATCGTCGGTGAGCGAGGTGACGATTTTGCCAAAAGCGCCGCCAATGATAACACCAACGGCCAAGTCGAGCACATTGCCTTTGGAGATGAACTCTTTGAATTCGGAAACAAAACCCATACGCGAAAAAAGCTTAAGTGAGGGAAAGAGAGAGATGCAAGCCCAATATAGGGCTTTTAATATCTAAACAGGCATTTGTCAAATTGTAGTGTCAAAGGTGGTTATATACGCTCTGGCTTGGTGCGGTAATTCGCCCAACACCATCATTCAGGCGTTTAGCCGGCTATTATAGCGGGTGAGCTGAGCAGACTGGGGCGCGGCATTTCGTTCTATCTTTGGCCCCCGCACTAGTTCACCTTTTCCCACCCTACCCCACCAGTATGCCTGCTTCTTTCGCCACGCTGCTCTACGACCTCGATGCCGCCTCCGGTATCCTCACCATCACCGTCAACCGCCCCGACAAGCTTAACGCCCTGAATGCTGCCACTATTGAGGATATCGGTAGTGCCTTCGCGCAGGCCCAGGACGATGCGCAGGTACGCGGCATTGTGCTGACGGGCAGCGGCGAAAAGGCGTTTGTAGCCGGAGCCGATATTGCCGAGCTGGCCAAACTCGATGTTGTAGCGGCCCGCAAGGCATCGGAGCGGGGCCAGGAGATATTCGGCCGGATAGAAGAAAGCCACAAGCCTGTGGTAGCCGCCGTAAACGGCTTTGCGCTGGGCGGCGGCTGCGAACTGGCTATGGCCTGCCACATGCGGATAGCCGCCGAAAACGCCCGCTTCGGCCAGCCCGAGGTGAACCTGGGCCTGATTCCGGGCTATGGCGGCACCCAGCGCCTGGCCCAGTTGGTGGGCAAAGGCAAAGCTATTGAGCTGCTGCTGACGGCCGACATGGTGAAAGCCGACGAGGCCCTGCGCCTGGGCCTCGTCAACCATGTGGTACCCCAGGCCGAACTGCTCGATTTTAGCCGCCAGCTGCTTGCGCGCATCCTGGGCAAGGCCCCGCTGGCCGTGGGCCTGTGCCTCGACTCGGTAAATGCCTACTACGACCAGCAGCGCCACGGCTACCAGACCGAAGCCCAGGGTTTCGGCCGCTGTTTCGCCTCCGACGACTTCAAAGAAGGCACTACCGCTTTCCTGGAGAAGCGCCCGGCTGCCTTTACAGGAAATTAGAAATTCCGAATTATGAATTATGAATGTGAGGAAGCTACCCTAATTTCGCCTGCCGCTGCGATGACCCAAAATTACAGGCTTCTTTAGCTCACAATCCATAATCCGAAATTCAGAATTCAGAATTAAAAAAGATGGGTTTAGCGAAAAAGCTGGCTTCCCAAACGGCTATTTATGGCGTAAGCAGTATTGTGGGCCGGGTGGTCAACTTTCTGCTGGTACCCTTGTATACTGCGCGGTTTGCGGCCGCTGAGTACGGCATCGTGACGGGGCTGTTTGCCTACGTGTCGTTTTTGAACGTAGTGTTCACTTACGGCATGGAAACCATGTATTTCCGCTTTGCCAACCGCCCGGGCACCGACCGGCAGGAACTCTACGACCGGTCCTTGACCCTGCTGCTGCTCAGCAGCGTGGTGCTTACGCTGCTGCTGCTGCTGCTGGCCCGCCCGCTGATGGGCCTGCTGGGTTTGCCGCCCGGTCACGAGCACTACGCCTACTGGATTGCCGCTATTCTGGGCCTCGATGCGCTGGCGGCTCTGCCCTTTGCCCGGCTTCGCCTGGAAAACAAGGCGCGTAAGTTTGCCGCTATCCGGCTGGCCAATATCGGCCTGAACGTGGGGCTGAACCTGTTTTTTATCGTGGCCTGCCCCGATATTCTGGCTGGTAAATACCTGTCGGCGCTGCAGCCGCTGGTGCGGGCTGTTTACGACCCATCTATTGGCGTGGGCTACGTGTTTATCTCGAATGCGGCGGCCAGCGCCTTCACGCTGCTGCTGCTGAGCCGCGAGCTAACCGACTTCCGCTTCCGCCTGAACCTGGAGCCCTTGCGGCCCATGCTGCGCTACGCCTACCCCATTATGCTGATGGGCCTGGCGGGCATGGTTAACGAAACACTAGACCGGATTTTGTTGCCCAAGTGGCTGCCCGAAAACTTCTACCCCGGCCAGAGCAGCCTGACGGCAGTGGGTATTTACGGGGCCTGCTACAAGCTCAGTATTCTGATGAGCCTGGTCATTCAGGCCTTCAAGTACGCGGCCGAGCCGTTCTTCTTCGCCCAGAGCACCGACCAGAACTCGCCCCGCACGTTTGCGTTGGTACTCAAGTGGTTCACACTCTGCTGCGCCATGCTGTTTGTGGGCGTGAGCGTGAATCTGGATCTGGTGGCGAAGCTGTTTCTGCACGGGCGCGAGTACCTGCAGGGGCTGGCCGTGGTGCCGGTGTTGCTGCTGGCCAACCTGTTTCTGGGCGTTTACTGGAATCTGTCGGTGTGGTTCAAGCTCACCGACAAAACGTACTACGGCACCTACATCAGCTTTGGCGGGGCCGTACTTACCATTGCCCTCAACTTCCTGCTGATTCCGCTGCTGGGCTACATGGGCTCGGCGCTGGCCACGCTGGCCTGCTATTTTATGATGGCTGCCTTGTGCTGGTGGCTGGGCGAGCGGCACTTCCCGGTGCCCTACCCGGTGGGCCGCCTGCTGCTGTGGCTGCTGGTGGCCGTGGCCGTGGTAGCCATCAGCTGGTACGTGCCGGTAGAGGCAGGTTGGGGCCGCTATGGCTTCCACGCGCTGCTCACGCTGGGTTTCGTGGGTCTGGTGGCCGCTATAGAAGGCCGGCGGCTGCGAAGTATTTAGTTTGGAGCTGCAAGCTGCCGGCTATCAGCCACAAGCTTTATTGAACGTATCTGCGGCTTGTGGCTGATAGCTTACGGCTCAAAACCTACCTTTGCCCCATGCAGATTCCCGTTATCAACCGCTCGCGCCACCCGCTGCCCGAGTACCAGACGGCTCACGCGGCCGGCCTCGACGTGCGGGCCAACCTCGACGCGCCAGTTACGTTAGGGCCTTTGCAGCGCGCCCTCATTCCTACTGGCTTGTTTTTAGAAATTCCGGTGGGCTATGAGATGCAGGTGCGGCCCCGCAGTGGGTTGGCTTACAAGCATGGCATCGGCCTCGTAAACAGCCCCGGCACCATCGATGCCGATTACCGCGGCGAGCTGCAGGTGCTGCTCGTTAACCTCTCGGACCAGGAGTTTGTGGTACAGGATGGGGAGCGGATTGCCCAACTCGTGGTGGCCCGCCACGAAGTAGTCGCCTGGCAGCCGGCCGAGGCCCTATCAGAAACCGGTCGTGGTACGGGCGGCTACGGCAGCACGGGCTCCGCCTGAATTATGAATTTTTAATTATGAATTATAAATTGGTATTACTTGGGCTTTTCTCTCAACCACCGATTTGCATTTCGTAATTATCAATTCAAAATTCATAATTAAAAATTCATAATTAAAAATTCTTTTCAGCATGAAAATTATTGTCCCGATGGCTGGTATGGGTAAGCGCATGCGCCCCCACACGCTCACCGTTCCGAAGCCCCTGATTCCGATTGCCGGCAAACCCATTGTGCACCGTTTGGTGGAGGATATTGCCAAAGTCTGCGCCGAGCCGGTCGAGGAAGTGGCCTTTATCATCGGGCGCAGCTTCGGGAAGGAAGTCGAGCAGGACCTCATCAAAATTGCCGAATCGGTAGGCGGCAAGGGCACCATCTGCTACCAGGATGAAGCCCTGGGTACCGCCCATGCCATCCTGTGCGCCCAGTCGGCCCTCGACGGGCATGTAGTGGTGGCCTTTGCCGATACGCTGTTCAAGGCTGATTTCACCCTCGATACGTCAGTCGACGGCACGATTTGGGTGCAAAGTGTGGAAGACCCCAAGCCGTTCGGTGTGGTGAAGCTCGACGACGCGGGCCAGATTACCGACTTCGTGGAAAAGCCCCAGGAGTTCGTGTCGGACCTGGCTATTATCGGTATCTACTACTTCAAGGATGGCGAATATCTGAAGCGGGAACTGCAATACCTGCTCGACAACAACATCATGGACAAAGGCGAGTACCAGCTCACCAATGCCCTTGAAAACATGAAGAACAAGGGGACCCAGTTTGTGCCCGGCCGCGTAACTGAGTGGCTCGACTGCGGCAACAAGGACGCCACCGTGTACACCAACCAGCGTTACCTGGAGTTTTTGCAGGAGCGCGGCGAGAAGCTCACGGCTGCCTCAGCGCAGGTAACCAATTCGGTTATCATTGAGCCGGTTTACCTGGGTGAAAACGTGACGATTACCAATTCGGTCGTTGGCCCGCACGTATCGGTTGGTGCCGGCAGCCGCATTACGGGTTCGGTGGTGGCCAACAGCATTGTGCAGCAGTCGGCTACCATTGAGCACGCCAACGTAGCGGGCTCGATGCTTGGCTCGCACGCCACCCTCAGCGGCAAGGCGCTGGACCTGAGCGTGGGCGACTATAACACGATGCGACTGTAATATTTCGCGCCGTTTGCTGTTATCCAACAGTACGTCATTCGGATCGAGGCGAATAATGAGGCGTTAACCCGTTGAGCGGCAACCGTTTCAATGGATTTACACCCGCTCATTCGTTTCATTCCGGATGACGTACTGTTTTATGGCTGCCTCCCGCTTTATAGCTGGCCGCCGGCCTTTTCTTTATCTTCACGGCAGGCCCTTGTTCCGGGCTTATCTGCTTCCTCTATGGCTCTTTTCCGCGCGTTGCTGCTGCCCTTCCTGTTGAGCCTGCTGCTGGCCGGGCCCGGGTACGCCCAGCGTAAGCCCGCCCTGCCAGCTAAAGCCGGGCCCGAGAGCAAGCCGGAAGCCAAACCGGGCAAGCTCAGCCGCAAGGAGCGCCGCGAACTGGCTCGCCGCGCCATGCTCGATGAAGCCGCCCGGCAGCCGAGGGTGCTCACCCCTAAAGAGCGTGAGATGAGCGAGGCTTACTTTGTGGATGGCGTGCGCTACGTGCTGCTCGAAGACTACAACAAGGCCCTGGAGCGCCTGCTGAAAGCCTATGCACTGAACCCGGGCAATGCAGCCGTGAACTACAAGATTGCCGAGGCCAACCTGCTAAGTGGCAACCTGCAGGATGCCACCAACTTTGGCCGGGCTGCCGTGCGACTGGCCCCCGAAAACGCCTACTACTACCTGCTGCTGGCCCAGATCTATACCTCGCAGAAACAGTACGAGGAGGCCACCAACGTGTATACCGCGCTTATCGAGCGGGTGCCCGACTCCAACTACTACCTGTTCAACCTGGCCGACCTGTACGTGGCCCAGGGCCGGCTCGATGAAGCCCTGACAACATTTGGGCAGGCTGAGCAGAAATTTGGCCCCCAGGACGAAATATCGTTTAAGAAACAGCAGATTTACCTGCGCCAGAACAAGCTCGACCAAGCGTTGCTGGAAGGCGAGTCGCTCATTAAATCGAACCCCGACGAGCCGCGCTACGTGCTGGCCCAGGCCCAGCTGTACGCCACCAACCGCCGCTTCGAGGATGCCGTGCGGGTGGCCAACCAGGCCCTGCGAACCGACCCCGACAACCCCCGGGCCCGCATGATTCTGGCCGACGTATACCGGCTCCAGAACAACCGGCCCGAGTCGGAGCGGCAACTGAAACTAGCCTTCGAGAGCCCCAGCCTGGATATCGACGACAAGGTGCGCATTCTGATTGAGTACCTGAAGCAGCTACCCGACCCCGGCCTGAATGAAATGGCCCGCGACCTGGCGGCCGTTACCATGCGGGTTCATCCGCGCGAGGCCAAAGCCTTTTCCATTGCCGGCGACATCGAAATTGTAACCGGCAACCGGGCGGCCGCCCGCGCCAGCTACCTGCGGGCCCTGCGCCTCGATAACTCCCGCTACCAGATCTGGCAGCAGGTGGTGCTGATTGACGCCGAACTGAGCCAGACCGATTCGCTGCTGGCCCATACCACGCAGGCACTGGAGCTGTTTCCGAATCAGGCACCGCTCTGGTTTTACAACGGCGTCGGCCATCAGCTGGAAAAACAGCCAGCCAGGGCCGTTAAGTCGTTTGAGTACGGCCGGAAGCTGGCCACCGACAACCCCGAATTACTAGCCCAGTTCGACACCCAGCTTGGCGATGTGTACCACGAATTGAAGGATTACCCTAAGTCGGATGCCGCTTACGAATCAGCCCTGACCTTCGATGCCAACAACGCCCAGGCCCTCAACAACTACAGCTACTTTCTGTCGATAAGGCGCGAAAAGCTGGATAAGGCCAAGGAAATGGCGGGCAAGCTGGTGAAGCAGTTCCCCGAAAACCCTACCTACCTCGACACCTACGCCTGGGTACTGTACCAGCTGAAAGACTACGCTGGTGCCCGCCGGGCCCTTGAAACTGCCCTGCGCTACTCCTCCGACGCCACTATTGTCGAGCACTACGGCGACGTACTGTTTCAGCTCGGCGACAAGGAGAAGGCCGTAGCCGAGTGGCAGCGGGCCAACCAGAAGGGCGGGGCCTCGGCGCTCATCAACCGAAAAATAAAGGACAAGAAGCTGTATGAATAACCGCCCCGCGCTGCTGCTGAGCGTATTGCTGGCCCTGCCGCTACTACTCGGCAGCTGCACCAAAAAGCTGCTGCCGACTGCCACTCAACCTTCGGCCGCCAACCCGGTGCCGGAAACTGTGAAGGCCGTTAACCTCGATTTCCAGTACATGACGGCCAAGGGCAAAGCCCAGTTTGGCGACCAGAGCGCCAACGTGAACCTGCGGATGCGCAAAGACAGTGCTATCTGGCTGTCGGCGTCGTTGTTGGGCATTGAGGGCGCGCGGCTTTACATCACCCGCGACTCGGTGCAGGTGCTTGATAAACTGCGCCGCGAGTACTACGCGGGCGACTTTGCCTACCTGAGCCAGCGGCTGAATGTGCCCGTTACCTTCGATATGCTGCAGGCGCTGCTGCTGGGCAACTACCTGGCCCCCATCAGCCCCGACACCCAGCCGGCCGTAACCACCGAGGGTACGGTGCAGCGCGTGCGCTACGAGCAGGCGGGCCTGCTGATTATGCAGCTCGTCGATCTGGCCCAGGGCCGCCCGCGCCAGCTGCTGGTGCAGGACTCGGTACAGGCCAACCAGGTAACGGTCGACTACGCCGATTTCCGCCAGCTCGAAAGCAACCCGCAGCCCTTCGCCTTCGAAACGCAGGTGCAGGTGCAGCAGCGCCAGCAGCCCCCTACTCAGGTCACGCTCACTTACCGAGACGTCAATCTGGATAAGGGCCGCCTGCAATTCCCGTTTTCCGTACCCAAAGGCTATGCACGCAAGAAGTAAAACCGGCCGGCTGCTGCTGTTGCTGCTCTTGCTGCTACTGGTTGGCCCAACAGCCCCGGTAGCACTGGCCCAAAAAAAAGCTCCTGCCGCCAAAAAAAGCAAAGCCCAGCTGGAGCGCGAGCGGCGCGCCAACCTCAAGCGCATCAAGGAAACCAGCCGCATTCTGGCCCAGACCCAGCAGAAAAAGCAGGCGTCGGTGGGGCAGCTCAACGCCATTCAGGAAAAGCTGGTGGTGCAGCAGGGCGTCATCAAAAACATCAGCTCGGAGCTGCGCTACATTGAAGGCGACGTGCAGCAGACCGAAGGCCAGGTGCAACAGACGCGCCAGCGCCTAGAGCGCCTCAAGGCCGAGTACGCCCGCCTGATTTATGCAGGCTCGAAAACGGCCAACGGCTACAACCGCCTCATGTTTCTGTTTGCGGCCGAGTCGTTCAATCAGTTCCTGCTGCGCCTGCGCTACATCCGACAGTATACCGAGGTGCGCCAGGCCCAGGCCCAACAGATCACCCAAACCCAACAGCGCCTGGGCCGGCAGCTAACCGGCCTGCAGCAGCAGCGCCAGGAGAAAGGCTCGTTGCTGAGCACCCAGCTCTCGGAAAAAAAGACCCTGACTACGCTGAAAGTGCAGCAGAACCAAGTGATTACCAAGCTCACCCAGCAGGAGGAAGGCCTGCGCAAGGAGCTGGCCAACCGGCAGCGGGCCATCAGCCGGCTCGATAACCTGATTGCGCTGCGCGTACGCGAAGAAATTGCCCGCGCCGCCCGCGAAGCTGCGCGGCGGGCCGCAGCCAAGGCCCGTGCCGCCGAGGTGGCGGCCAACGCCGGCCGCAGCCCCGGTGCCACCTCGCGCACCCCCGCCACTACCGCCGCCGAAGAAGCTGCCGCCACCCGGGCCGAACGCACCGACCGCGTAACGCTGACGCCCGAAACGGCCAAACTGGCGGCCTCCTTCACCGACAACCGGGGCCGCCTGCCCTGGCCCGTAGGCAAAGGCTTCATCAGCCAGCGCTTCGGCCGCCACAACCACCCGGTGCTCAAAAACGTGGTGGTCGAGAACCGCGGCGTCGACATCCAGACCAACTCCGGCGAGTCGGTTCGGGCTGTGTTCAGTGGTAAAGTGCTTACTGTGGCCAGCGTGCCGGGCATGGGCAACATCGTGATGGTGCAGCACGGCGACTATTTTACGGTGTATGCCAAGCTGCGTAGCGTGAGCGTGAGCGAGGGCCAGACCGTTGAGGCCCGCCAGACCCTGGGCACGGTTTCGACCAACGCCGAGGGTACCTCCGAAGTACAGTTTCAGGTGTGGCGCAACAGTGCCAACCTCAACCCCGAGAACTGGCTTGGCCGCAAGTAAGCACTGGTAATGAGGCCTGATTATCGCCAACCACCCGCCATGCTTGAGCAGGAGTCTGTTTAGAAAGGCAAAAGAACGTTCTAGCTTCGGCTGCGCTTAGCATGACGTGCTAACTGATTCCAGCTACTTTCTACACAGCTTCGCAATAAAAAAACCCGGATCCAAGGGAACCGGGCTTTCCGAGCTATGAAAACAAACTTAGCTACCGGAATCCCCTGCTACCGGTGAGCGGCTATAACTAGCCGCCACTGGTAGGGTAAACTCCCGATAACCAGACGAAAGATACTGGAGGGCCAGGCCCACCCATTGTCAATTTCGCCCAATACCCTTTTTCTCTCGGCGAAAAGCGCAATTCGTGCGTTGCGCTCAAACCAACCGGCTCAGACGAGGTTAAGCCGGCTTAGCAGCCCGGCCTTAAATGAGTTGCCAATGGGCACGGGCAGCAGGCTGGGACCAGCCTCGGCACCACGGTCGGCCTCTACCAGCAGCGCGTCGCTTTCGATGGCAATAATCCGGTCGAGGCGCACGATGTACTTGCGGTGCACCCGGGCAAAGTCGCGAGCCGGCAGCCGGGACTCCAGCTCCTTCATGGTGCTGTAAATAGTATACCGCTCGGGGCCGGCGTAGATGTTCACGTAGTCACCCAGCGCCTCAACATAGCGGATATCGGCTGTCTTTAAGCGCAACAGCTTGCTATCCTGCTTGATAAAGACTTCGTTCTGACTTTTACTGAGGTACAGGCTCTCGGCCGTATCATTGGCCAGGCGCAGCAGGTCGTCGAGCTTGCGGCGCTCCTGCTCCAGTTCGAGGCGCGCCCGGCGCAGTTCCAGGTGGGCTACCACCTCGCGGCTCAGCACGGCCAGGGCATCGCGCTGGCCATCGGTTAGGCGGCGAGGCACGGTATCGATAACACAGAGTGTCCCCAGCGCATCGCCCTGGGGCGTGAGCAAAGGGTAGCCGGCATAGAAGCGGATATGGGGCTCGCCGGTTACCAGTTCGTTGTGCTCGAACGAGGGGTGGCAGGCAGCATCTTCTACTTCGTAGAGCGTATCGCCCTGAATGGCATAGTGGCAGAAAGCCAACTCGCGGGGCGTACTGGCAGGCCAGCGGCAGTCGGTGCGGGCTTTAAACCATTGCCGCTCACCATCGAGCAGCGAAACCAGGGAGATGGGCGTATTGCATATCACAGAGGCCAGCCGCGCCAAATCGTCGAAGGCCGCTTCCTGGGTGGTATCCAGGATTTCATAGGATTGCAGGGCCGTAAGGCGCCGAATTTCCTGCGCCCGCGAAAGACCGGCCTGCGTCTTGGGTGAGGAAGTGGCTTCTTCCAATAGCATAATATGGCAGTAAATTATAAAAGGAAAACGGGTTTCTGTCACCACTAAATAACACAGTACTCCCCGTTTGAATTGGGTGAAACCGCTAAAGCGCACTTTTTACCGGATCAATAGCCTCCTTTACTGGTCGGGTTCTTTGCCTGAGTTAAGTACCGGCTGAAAAAACGCGGCTGGCTGTACCAAGCGCATCGATATGGCCGGACTGACGGAACTGTTTTTCAAATTATGGGGTACCTTTACAATCTACCCGCGTATGGGTTGCGTATACTCTCCTTTGACCTTCTAATTCTGGCCCCCGGGTCTGCTTCATATGAACTTTGCCACTCTCTTGCTCGGAATCGGAGGCCTTGGCGGCACCGAAATGCTACTTATCGGCCTAGCCATAATTCTGCTCTTCGGGGCCAAGCGCATTCCGGAGTTGTTCCGCGGCATGGGCCAGGGAATCCGCGAGTTCAAGGATGCCTCGAAGGAAGAGAAGCCCGAGTTTCGCGACCGGCCCGTAAACCCGGCTAACCCCAACGACCCGGCTGCGCCCCGCTCATAACCCCTTTCGCTATGCAAATGCCCGTTCTTCTGTTTTTAGGTGACCTTGGTGGTGGTGAGTTGATGCTCATCATGGTCGTCATCCTGATTTTTTTCGGAGCCAATAAGATTCCTGAGCTGGCCCGCGGGCTGGGTAAAGGCATCCGCGAGTTCAAAGACGCCTCGCGCGAGATTCGCAGCGAGGTAGAGAACTACGGCCAGCCGGCCCAGCAGCCTTACCAGCAGCAGTTTCAGGAGCAGCAGCCACAGCAGACCTACCAGCCCGCTGCGCCGGTAGCCGAAGCAGCCCCTGTTATTGCACCGCCCATGGACGGTGGCATTGCGCCCGTGGTAACGCCACAGTCGCCGGCCGCCGAGCCCGAACGCTCCCGCCTCGACCAGACGAGCTAGTTTCAGCCGCTTTAAGCTCCATCATACCCGAACCGCCGGCAGCCAAAATCTGCCGGCGGTTCTGTTTTTAGCGGTGAGGGTGCTATTTTCGCGCTTCCGCCTCGTTTCGCAGGCCTCCTCTTTAATTTCTTCGTCTTGAGACGTTTCGATTCCCTTTCCGAAGTACGCCGCGAACTAGCCGCCGGCACTGTTTCGTGCCAGCAACTGGTTGAGCACTATCTCGACAGTATTGCCCGGCAGGAAAACCTCAATGCTTTTCTGGAAGTGTGGCCCGAGGAGGCCCGCGCCCAGGCTGTAGCCGTTGATGCCAAGCTGGCCGCCGGCACCGCCGGCAAGCTGGCCGGTATGGTTATCGGGCTGAAGGATGTACTGGCTTACGAAGGCCACGCGCTGCAAAGCAGCAGCCGCATTCTGGACGGTTTCAAGTCGTTGTTTACCGGTACGGCCGTGCAACGGCTGCTCGATGAGGACGCCATTTTAATTGGTCGCCAGAACTGCGACGAGTTTGCCATGGGTGCCTCCAACGAAACCTCCTATTTCGGTCCGGTTCGCAATGCCCTGGCCCCCGACCGGGTGCCCGGGGGCTCGTCGGGTGGCTCGGCCGTGGCCGTGCAGGCCGATATGTGCCTGGCCTCGATTGGCTCCGATACGGGCGGCTCGGTGCGCCAGCCAGCAGCTTTTTGCGGCATTGTGGGCTTTAAGCCCACGTACTCGCGTATTTCCCGCTACGGACTGGTGGCTTACGCTTCGTCGTTTGATCAGATTGGCACACTCACCCGCTCGGTAGAAGATGCCGCCCTGCTGCTCGAAGTAATGGCCGGCTCCGACCAGTTCGACAGCACCGTGAGCCAGCAGCCGGTGCCCGCCTACAGCCAGGAGCTGGCACCGGCGCCCCAGTACCGCATCGGCTATATCCAGGACTGCCTGGTGCGCCCGGGCCTCAACCCCGAAATAAAGGCGGCCACTGAGGCCACACTGGAACAGCTGCGTGGTCAGGGCCATGTGGTGGAGGCCGTGGAGTTTCCCTACCTCGACTTCATTGTACCGACTTACTACATTCTGACCACAGCCGAGGCCAGCTCCAACCTGAGCCGCTACGACGGGGTGAAGTTCGGCTACCGCGCCCCCGACGTGACGGATCTGGAGTCGCTTTACAAGAAAACCCGCTCGCAGGGTTTCGGGCCCGAGGTGCAGCGCCGGATTCTGCTGGGCACCTTTGTACTGAGTGCCAGCTACTACGACGCCTACTACACCAAGGCCCAGCGGGTACGCCGGCTCATCAAGGAGAAAACCGACGAGCTGCTACGCGACTACGACTTCCTGGTGTTGCCCACTACGCCTACCACGGCCTTTAAGATTGGTGATGTAAACAAGGATACGTTGGCCATGTATCTGGCCGACATTTTCACGGTGCAGGCCTCTTTGGCAGGTGTGCCGGCCATTTCAGTGCCCAACGGCCTCGATTCGCAGGGCCTCCCGATTGGCCTGCAGGTGCTGGCCGGAGCCTTCCGCGAGTCGCAGCTGCTGGCTTTTGCCAACTCGTTGAAATTTTAGCTCAACCCTGCTCGCTTCTGCTCACCTAACGGCAGGTAACACCTGTCAGCTAGTGGCTAACGGCTTGTTGTTGAAGCGCCGCTTTAAGTCGGAAGGCTGGGAGTTCTGATAAACTGTGCTATTTTTGACAAAACGCTGGGTTGTAGCTCAGCGTTTTGCGTTGGGGCCTACCGGCCATTGTCCTTTTGAGTGAGTTAGCATGATGAAGTTGCTGCGGTTTGCCGCTCCCGTTCTGCTGGCCTGTACGTTGGTTCCCGCCGCCCGGGCCCAGGTGCGGCCCGGCACTTCAACAGCCCCGAGTGTCCTGCCGTCCGATTCGGTGCTGACTGCGTTGCCGCTGCTGCCCGACTCGTTGGCCGCTGCGCCCCTGGCCCCCGATTCGGTGAAGCTGGCATGGCTGCGCACCCCGCCCGAGCTGCGCGACCTGGTGGGCGACCGGGTGAGCTGCTTTGAGACTGATGTACCCCACGTGTTCAACAACCACGTGATGAGCTTCGTGAAGCTGTTTACCGAGCGGCAGCGCGGCTACACGCAACGGGTGCTGGAGCGCGAAAACCTATATTTCCCGCTTTTCGAGAAGTACCTGGCCAAGTACAACCTGCCTCTCGACCTCAAGTACCTGGCCGTGGTAGAATCGGCCCTGATTCCGACGGCTAAGTCGCGGGTGGGTGCTACGGGCCTGTGGCAGTTTATGGGCCCCACTGCCAACGACCTGCGCCTGCACCGCGACGACTGGGTAGATGAGCGCATGGACCCCGAGAAAGCCACTGAAGCGGCCTGCAAGCACCTGCGCTACTTGTACCGCGTGTTCGGCGACTGGGAAATGGTGCTGGCGGCCTATAACTGGGGCGCGGGCAACATGCAGCGTGTAGTGAAGCGCACCGGCAAGAAAACCTACTGGGAAGTGCACCCCCATCTGCCGGCCGAAACCCGCAACTACGTGCCCACCTTCACGGCCATCATGTACACCATGAAGTACGCCAAAGAGCACCAGCTGCACGCGCCCACACTTAACTACCAATATGCCCAGGCCATGGATACGCTGCAGTTGGGCGGGCGGCCCTTCGACCTGAAGCGCCTGGCCCAGGCCATCGGTGCGCCCGATTCGCTGGCTTTGCTGCGCCTGAACCCGGAGCTGCGCAAGCCCTACCTGCCGGCCGGCTACCGCCCCTACATACTGAAGGTGCCTGCCAGCGCCCGCCCTGCCCTGGCCGTAGCCAGCCGTGAGGCGCTGTTTGATTACTGCCGCCCGCTGGCCGACCTGCCCCGCCCGCTGGCTCCGCGCCTGGTAGCGCTGAGCGGCGTTATGCCATTACCCGGCCGCAACCCGACGGCCGCTTCATCTGCGACGGTAGCGGCCGAGCCACGCTTCGAGCGACTGCGCCACACGGTGAAGCGCGGCGAAACGGTGAATTCGGTGGCGGCCCGCTACAAGGTAAGTCCGGCCCAGGTGCGCCGCTGGAACAAGCTGGGCAACAGCACCTCGCTGGCCGGCCGGCAGCAGCTGGTGCTGTTCAAGGAGTTGCCAACGGCAGCCAAGGCAGCCACCACTGCTTCGGCTGCTGCTGTGGTTAAGTCAGCGGCAGTGCCGGCACGGGTAGCCACTTCTAAAACCGCTTCGGTGGCTCCGGCCACCGAACCAGAATCGACCACCGAAACGGCAGCTCGCGTTCCGGCCAAACAGGCCGCCGAGGTGCGCCGGGCCGTGGCGGCAGTTTCAGCCGCTGCCGACGATGCGACTGTACCGGACCGCTACGTGGTAAAACCGGGTGATTTTCTGGAGAAGATTGCCACCGCCAACGGCCTAACCGTGGCGCAGCTCAAGGCCTGGAACCAGCTCGGCAGCTACGTGTTGCAGCCCGGCCAGGAGCTGACGCTGAAAGCCCCGCCGGAAGCCGCCGCAAACGAAGCGTTGGCCGACCTTACGGAGGTGACCCGCAACGTAGCCGCCGCCGCTCAGGCTCCGGTGCGACGGGCGGCCCGCCCGGCTACCTCGGCCGCGGCTGCTGCAGCATTGCCTCCTGCGCCGCCGTTGCACCTGGTGCAGCCCGGCGACACGCTCTACAACATCTCGCGCCGCTACCAGGGCCTGACGGTGCAGCGTCTGCGCGAACTCAACAACCTGAAGTCGGATGCCGTGCAGCCGGGCCAGAAGCTGGTGGTGGGCGGCTGATTGGTACAGCGGATAGTGCGCTCGGATGAGCATCGCAAAAACTCGTGGCCTGGTAGTCGTTTTTCGTCTGGGCAGTGATGAAGTGTCCGGGCGGTTGGGCTTTGCGCTGCGGCACCCTTAGCGGGAGCTTCACGGTTCTTCGGTTCGTGCACCAAGCTTGCGTTGGCCCCGCCGCAGCAGGCTCGAATTAGCTGCATTGCGCAGAACCTAAAATAATTTCACGAAGAGGAACCTTTTACACTATTACTGGCACGATGTTGCCAAGGGAGTGCCTATCCAACCATCCTTATGTCCCGATACCTACTATTTGCCAGCCTTTGCGCCGCATCGTTCTTCGGCGCGGCCTGCCACAAAGATTCCGACCCAGCGCCCGAGCCCACTCCGGATGCCACCTATACGCTTGACCGGATGGTATACTATCCCGCCAGCGCAGAATCTTCGGGAGTCAGTTATTCTCCGTTGGCCATTACCGGCACCGCGCTTAACCGAGGGGATGGGCTGGAGCTTCGCTTCCGTTCCGGCGACCCCGCGGGGGACCATATCGTTTTCCAGATTGAGTACCCTAAACTTGTGCCAGGCAGAGTAGGAAAGTACCCGCTCAAGTCAGTTTCTGAGGCCGCCAACCCCGCGCAGGCCACGTATACGCTCACCTACGGCACCGGCCAGAACGCATTTGCCGGCCGAACTTACCAGGCTAGCGCCTACAAAACCACCGGCGACCTCACCATTAGTACCTACGACACCGGCCGGGGCGTTATTAGCGGCTCGTACAGCATGAAGCTGAACGAATTGGCCGACCCCTACGCCGAATTGATGCCCACCCGCCCCGTCCGCACCTGCGAGGTAGTGGTCAGCGGCGAATTTGCTAATGTGCCCGTGCGCTAAGCACCGGAGGCCGGAAGTTGCTCGCTTCCCAGGCTGTTGCCCGCCCCGAACCCTGCCCGGTTCGGGGCTTTTCGGTTCCGGACGGGGCATGTACCTTTGAAGCCGGCTCATTTTGCCGCATCTTGCTTCCTTGTTCTTTTCTTTGGAAGCTCATCTTCTGCCCTGCCTCATGCTCAAAATAAACAAACAGGACGCCCTCGATTACCACTCCCGTACGCCGGCCGGCAAAATTGAAGTGGTGCCGACCAAGCCCGTGAGTACCCAGCTCGACCTGGCCCTGGCCTACTCGCCGGGCGTGGCCGAGCCGTGCAAGGAAATTGCCGCCGACAAGGACGCCGTGTACAAGTACACGGCCAAAGGCAATCTGGTGGGCGTTATCAGCAATGGCACGGCGGTGCTGGGTTTGGGCAACATCGGGCCCGAGGCCTCCAAGCCGGTAATGGAAGGCAAAGGCGTGCTGTTCAAGAAGTTCGCGGGCATCGACTGCTTCGACATCGAAATTGACGCCACCGACCCCGACGAGTTTATCCGCATCGTGAAGTCGCTGGAGCCGACGTTTGGCGGCATCAACCTGGAAGACATCAAGGCCCCCGAGTGCTTCCGGATTGAGACGGCGCTGCGCGAGCAGATGAACATTCCGCTCATGCACGACGACCAGCACGGCACGGCCATCATCACGTCGGCGGCGCTGCTGAACGCGCTGGAAGTAGTGGGCAAGCAGGTTGAACAGATTCAGCTGGTGGTGAGCGGGGCGGGCGCGGCGGCCATTTCGTGCCTGCGCCTGTACCTGGCGCTGGGCGTGCGCCGCGAGAACATTGTGGTGTTCGACAAGGACGGCCTGATTACGCCGGCCCGCACCGATCTGGCCGACATGCAGCTGTTCTTCGCCACCGACCGGCCCATCAGCACGATGGCCGAGGCGCTGGAAGGGGCCGACATGTTCCTGGGCCTCTCGGCGGGCAACGTGCTGGCGCCCGAGCTGCTACTGAAGATGGCCGCCGACCCGATTGTATTTGCCCTGGCCAACCCCGACCCCGAAATCGGCTACGACATAGCCATGGCCACCCGGCCCGACCTGATTATGGCCACCGGCCGCACCGACCACCCCAACCAGGTAAACAATGTGCTGGGCTTCCCCTACATTTTCCGGGGCGCGCTGGATGTACGGGCCACCGAAATCAACGAGGAAATGAAGCTGGCCGCCGTGCGCGCCCTTTCGGAGCTGGCCAAGGAAGCGGTGCCCGAGATGGTGAACCGGGCCTACGGCGACAATACGCTGAGCTTCGGGCGCACCTACCTCATTCCCAAGCCCCTCGACCCGCGCCTGATTACCACCGTTAGCCCCGCCGTTGCCAAAGCGGCCATGGACAGCGGCGTGGCCCGCGTGCACATTACTGACTGGGCTGGTTACGAGGACGATATCCGGGCGCGGCTGGGCGTGAATCAGAAGCTGATGAACCGCATTACATCGGCGGCGCGCAGCAACCCCAAGCGGGTAGTATTTGCCGAAGGCGACACGTACAAGACGCTGAAAGCCGCCCAGATTCTGCGCGAGGAAGGCATTGCCTTTCCCATTCTGCTGGGCAACCGCAACAAAATTGAGCGCATTGCGGCCGAAACCTCGCTCGATCTGGAGGGCTGCGAAATCATCGACATCATCCGCGAGGAAGCCAAGCGCGAAGAGTACGCCGAGCTGTTTTACCAGAAGCGGCAGCGCCGGGGCATCACGCTCTACGAGGGCCGCCGGCTGCTGCGCGAGCGGAACTACTTTGGCGCCATGATGCTGGAAGCCGGCCACGCCGACGCCTTCATCACGGGCCTGAGCAAGGACTACGGCAAGTCGATTGTGCCCGCGCTGCAGGTAATCGGGGTGGCCGAGGGCGCCAAGCGGGTGGCTTCGATGTACATCATCCAGCATAAAAAAGGCCCGTTCTTCTTCGCTGACACCACCGTAAACATCGACCCTTCGGCCGAGGAAATGGTGGACATCATCGGGCTGACGGCCCGGGCCGTGAAGTTCTTTGATGCCGAGCCGCGGGTGGCCGTTATCAGCTACTCCAACTTCGGCTCGAACCCCGGCGAGCTGCCCGACAAGGCCCGCCGCGCCACCGAGCTGGCCAAAGCCCGCTACCCCGAGCTGCTACTCGACGGTGAGATGCAGGCTAATACGGCCCTCAACCCCGAGCTGCTGCAGGAGCAGTACCCGTTTTCGCCGCTGGCCAACCACGGCGGGGCCAACACACTTATTTTCCCCAACGTTATCAGCGGCAACATTGCCTATAAGGTACTGCAGGAAATAGGGGGTGCCGAGGTGATTGGGCCGGTGCTGATGGGGATGCGCAAGCCGGTGCACATTCTGCAGCTGGGCGCCTCGGTGCGCGAAATCGTGAACATGACTGCCATTGCCGTAGTCGATGCCCAGCAGCCGGGCAATAAGGGGCTGTAGTTCTATAGGCTTTAAAAAGAACGTCATTCTGAGCGAAGGCGCAGCCGCAGTCGAAGAATCTCGCGTGCAATGGTAATTCCCTGACAACAGGGTTAGCATGGCGGTAGAGATTCTTCGACTCCGGCTGTGCCTTCGCTCAGAATGACGTTTCTGTTTCCCGTCCTTTCCACTTCCGCTTTCCACTCCCTTCTAAACTCCTTAACTTGGCACCAAAGCGGCTACGGCCGCGTTGCGCCGGTTCCACCTGTTTCTATTCCTCTCCCACCCCGCATGATTGCTTACGTTGACGGCAAGCTCGCCTACAAAGACCCCGCCCAGGCCATTCTCGACGTGCAGGGCATCGGCTACGAAATCCGGATTTCACTGGCTACTTATGCCAAGCTGCCGGCCGAGGACGAGAAAATCAAGCTCTACACGTACCAGCACATCAAGGAAGACGGGCAGACGCTCTATGGCTTCCTCGACCCCAACGAAAAGGCGCTGTTTATGCAGCTGATTTCGGTGTCGGGCATCGGGCCGGGTACGGGCATCGTGATGGTGTCGTCGATGTCGGTGGGCGAAATCCGGCAGGCTATTGTGAGCGAAGACGTGCGCGCCATCCAGAGCATCAAGGGTGTGGGGCCCAAAACGGCCCAGCGCGTGATTCTGGAGCTGAAGGATAAGCTGCGTAAAGACGAGCTGCTGGCCAAAGCCGGCATCGATACCGTGCCGCTGGCCAAGGCGCACAATACCAGCCGCTCGGAGGCGTTAGCCGCTTTAGTGATGCTGGGCTTCGCACGGGTTGCGGCCGAAAAGTCGCTCGACCAGATTCAGCGCAAGCACGGCAACGACCTGACGGTAGAGGAATTGATTAAATTCGCTCTGAAGTCTGGCTAAGCCTTAGTTGTTAGTTGTCAGTGATTAGCTGTTAGTAATGAGGGAACTTACGGGGCTGAAGCCATGGAACGCAGGTCTGCCCCGGTTTCTAACAACTACTATTCAAACAGCCTAACTGACACTAACAACTGACCACTGAAAACTAACAACTACCCCTTCGACGGATATTGACGCTTGACTACCGGTAAGAAGTTCTCCGCCAGCGCCTTCGTGGTCCTGGTCTCGTTGGTGGCCTGGTGGTCGGAAGCCGCACCGCTGGCAGAAGGCACAACGGGTGCCTTTGCGCTGGGCCAGTTGTGGGCCGATTGGCGGCCGGCCGGCTTGCGGCCGGCCGGTCAATGGGGTTTCGCCGCCGATACGCCCCGCATCGATACCACCCGCTACCAGCCCGGCACCCGCCCCCGGGTAGACCCCGCCGACCGCCGCGGCTCGCGCTTTTCGAATGAGCGCCGCCGCTCGCCGCTGGTGCTGCCCCTGCCCGACAACGTGCAGCTGCAGGTGCAGCCCGACGACAGCCTGAAGAACTTCGATATCCGAGAGGGCATCGGCCAGAGCCTTGATTTCCGCGACCCCAGCCGCATGACATTCGAGGAGTACTCGCGTTGGCAGCAGCAAAAGGCCGTGCGCGATTACTTCCGCGAGCGGGCCAGCGGTGGTGGTGTGGCCGGCGACCCCAACCAGCCCGACAACCGCCGCCTGATTCCCAAAATCTACCTCGGCCCCATGGCCGACCGCATTTTTGGGGGCAGCTACGTGGATATTCGGCCGCAGGGCGCCGTGACGCTGCGCATGGGCTACCGCGGCAACCGCAACGAGAACCCCACCCTCACGCTGCGCCAGCAGCGCAACGGCGACTTCCAGTTCGATCAGAACATGAACCTCAATCTGACCGGGCAGATTGGGCAGAAGCTACGCCTGACGTTCAACTACGACACCAAGGCGGCCTTCGACTTCGAAAACAACATGAAG
The DNA here is from genome assembly GCF_018613725.1 of Hymenobacter sp. ISL-91. Lineage (GTDB taxonomy): Bacteria > Bacteroidota > Bacteroidia > Cytophagales > Hymenobacteraceae > Hymenobacter. The sequence goes on along the minus strand of NZ_JAGGPS010000001.1, from coordinate 22,628 downwards.
CTCGACTACACGGGCTTCGACACCGATATTATTCGCAAGGTGGAGCTGGGCAACGTGAGTTTGCCGCTCAACAACTCGCTGATTACCGGGGGCCAGAACCTGTTTGGCGTGAAGGCCCAGCTGCAGTTCGGCCGCCTGGGCGTAACTACCATTGCCAGCACCCTGCGCGGCCAGGCCGATGAGGTGCGTATTCAGAACGGGGGCCAGAGCCGGCCGTTTGAAATCAAGGCCAGCCAGTACGAAAAGGACCGCCACTACTTCCTGAACCAAGTGTTTCGGGAGCGGTACGACAACTCGCTGCGCAACCTACCCACCATCCAGAGTGGCATCAACATCACCTACCTCGAAGTGTGGGTGACCAACGACAACCGCCAGAGCGACAACTTGCGCAACGTCGTAACGCTCATGGACGTGGCCGAACCCCGGCGCGTGTACCGCCAGCAGTTTCTGAATGGGGCCCGCCCCAGCGCCCTGGCCAGCAACGACGCCAATTCCGAGCTGAGTGACATCCGCGCCACGGGTGCCGATTTCCGGCAGGATTTGCAGGTCGATGACAACCTGCGCAGCCTGGGCTTGGAGAAGAACACCGACTTTGAGCACGTGCGGGCCCGCAAGCTCGATCCGCGCGAGTACACCTACAATGCCCAGCTGGGCTACCTCTCGCTGAACACCCAGCTGCTACCCGAGCAGGTGCTGGGCGTGTCGTACCAGTACCTCTACAACGGCCAGACCTACACCGTTGGCGAGATTCAGAACGACTACTCGCAGGTGGGCACCGACCAGGTGATTTTCCTGAAGATGCTGAAGGCTACCAACCCCGCCGTGGGCCTGGCCGACCCCAGCGAGAACCCCCTAAACGAGAACCTGCTCACGCGCAACCTGCCGACCTGGGATTTGATGATGAAAAACATCTATCCCCTGAACGCCCAGCAGCTCAGCCGCGACCGTTTCGAGCTGCAACTGGTATACAAGGACGACGCGACGGGCGTGGATTTGATTTCGTTGAAAGAGGGCCAGAATATTGCCAACCAGCCGCTGATTGAGGTATTCAACCTCGACAACGTAAACCCCAACAACGACCGGAACCCCGACGGCAACTTCGACTTCTTCCCCGGCATTACCGTCGATACCGAGCTGGGGCGCATTATTTTCCCGCAGGTGGAGCCGTTTGGCAGCTACCTGGCCGGCAAGTTCGACACCGCCACCTCAGCTACCGAGCAGCAGCTGGCCCGCAAGTACGCCTACCGCGAGCTGTACAACCAGGTACAGAGCGACGCCCAGCAGCGCCAGGAAAAAGACAAGTTCTATCTGCGCGGCCGCTACCAAGCCACCAGCACCGACGAGATTAACCTGCCCGGCATTGGCGTAGCCGAGGGCTCGGTGCGGGTACGCTCGGGCTCCACGCTGCTCACCGAGGGCACCGACTACCAGGTATTCTACGACCAGGCCAAGGTGAAAATCCTGAACCCGGCCTATCTGAATTCGGCCAACGAGCTACGGGTGGAGTTCGAGAAAAACGCCCTGGTGCAGGTGCAGCCCCGCAAGCTGATCGGAGCCCGGTTTGATTACCGGGTATCGTCGGATATGTACTTCGGGGCCACGGTGCTGCACCTGCGCGAAAACCAGGCCCCCGGCATCAACCGCGTAAACATCGGCGACGAGCCGGGCAACAACACCATCTACGGCTTTGATGTAAACATGCGCCGCGAGTCGCGGGCGCTTACCCGCTACCTCAACGCGCTGCCGTTCCTCTCGACCAAAGAAATTTCGACGGTTTCGTTCAGCGGCGAGTTTGCCCAGCTGCTGCCCAGCCAGAGCAAGCTCGGCGACGAGAAGAGCGGCGGCGAAAACGGCGTTTCGTACCTCGATGATTTTGAGAATGCGCGCACCCCCTACACGCTGGGCGGGCTGAACTCGGCGGTGGCCTGGCGGCTGGGCAGCACCCCGTTGCCGCTACGCCGCGCCCCCACCGGCCTGGCCACGGCTTACAACCGCGCCAAGCTGGCCTGGTACACCATCGACCAGACCTACTACACCAACGGCCAGAGCAAGCCCGGCAACATTGGCACGGGTGATTTGAAGAACCACTACATCCGCGGCGTCAAGCGCGACGAGGTGTTCCCGAACCGCAACCTGGGAGCCAACGGCAACTCGTTCGAGACAACGTTCGACCTGGCCTACTTCCCCGACCAGCGCGGCCAGTACAACTACACGCCCGACTTCGACCGGACCCGGCCCACGTTCTTCGCCAGCACGACAGATGCGGACAACGCCACCCGGCAGGCGGCTATTTCGCGCGAAATCACCTTCGATACTGACTTCGATAACGCCAACGTAGAGTACCTGGAGTTCTGGCTCATGGACCCCTTCCTGCCGGGCGAAAATGGCCGCGTGGTTGATAACGACGGGCACAATGACAACAACGACACCGGCGGCGACCTGTTCGTGAACCTGGGTTCGGTGTCGGAAGACGTGCTGGCCAACAACAACCAGTACGAGTTTGAGAACGGCCTGCCGGTGGAAAACCCCAGCCCCGACGCCACTGAAACCGTCTGGGGCCGGGTATCGCGTCAGCCTTTCCTCACCGACGCCTTCAACCCCGCGGCCGGGGCCCGGGCCCAGCAGGATGTGGGCCTCGATGGTATCACCGACGACCTTGAGCAGGCCCTGCCTGAGTTGCGGGGCGCCTACGCCGGCGTACCCGACCCGGCCGGCGACAACTTCCGCCACCACCTCGACCCCAGCTACGACCAGGCTAATGCCAAGGTGCTGGCCCGCTACAAGGACTTCAACGGCATGGAGGGCAACTCGCCCGAGGGCAGCCGCCTGAGCTCGACAGCCTACCCCGACAAGGAAGACCTGAACCGCGACAACGTGATTTCGGAGATTGAGCGTTACTACGAGTACCGCGTGCGCCTGCGCCCCGGCAGCCTCGAAGTGGGCCAGAACTACATCGTCGATAAAGTCACGAACAACAACGACGACACCAACGGCGAGCCCGTGAGCTGGTACCAGTTCCGCATCCCGATCCGGCAGTACGACCGGGCCGTGGGCACACCCGACGGCCAGGAGTTCGGCTTTAAGTCGATTCGGTTTCTGCGGCTGGCCCTCACGGGCTGGGAGCAGCCGGTGGTGCTGCGCATGGTGCAGCCGCAGTTTGTGGCCAACCAGTGGCGCCGCTACCTCACCAAAATTGCCGAGCCCGGTGGCATCCTCAACCCCGATACCGATGCCGACGAGTTCAGCATTTCGACGGTGAGCATTGAGGAAAACGGCCGCGTAGAGCAGGCCGGGGCCGGCTCGATTCCGTACCTGCTGCCGCCCAACATCCGGCGCGACCAGGAGTTCGGCTCGACCACTACCAGCCGCCTGCAGAACGAGCAGAGCCTGCGCCTGGTAGTGGGCGGCCTGCGCGACGGTTTCGCCAAGGCAGCCTACAAAAACCTGACGGTGAACATGCTGCGCTATAAGCGCCTGAAGCTGTTTCTGCACGCCGAAACCCAGGACCGCAACCTGCGCAGCGGCCAGGCCCGCGGCTTCGTGCGCCTGGGCACCGATTACACCCAGAACTACTACGAGTACGCGCTGCCGCTGGAGCTCACGCCCCAGCCCACCGGCGCGGGCGCCAGCTACACCGTCGATCAGGTGTGGCCGATTGCCAACCGCATCGACCTGACGCTGCAGGATTTGATTGACGCCAAGTCGGCCCGCAACAAGGCCGGCGTGAGCTACGGCACCCCCTACGTGGTACAGCTGGGTAACGGCAACACGATTACGGTAGTCGGCAACCCCGATCTGTCGTCGGTGCAGGGCGCGATGATTGGCATCCTGAACCCCAGCGACGACGGTGCCAGCCAGTCGCTGACGCTGTGGGCCAACGAGCTGCGGGTATCCGAGTTTGAAAACGAGAGCGGCTGGGCCGCTACCGCCCGCTTCAATACCAAGCTGGCCGATGTGGCCAACATCACGGCTACCGGCAGCTACGTAACTACCGGTTTCGGCGGCCTGCAGGACCGCCCCCAGCAGCGCTCCATCGACAACATTCTGCGTGGTGACGTGAATGCCACCGTGGCGGCCGAGAAGTTTTTCCCGGAGAAGCTGGGCCTGCGCGTGCCGGTGCTGCTGCAGGCCGGCATCGAGAGCCGCTCGCCCAAGTATGACCCGCTCGACCCCGACACCCGCCTGGAGCAGAGCCTGGAGAAATTCGAGGATGCCGAAGAGCGGGCTGCCTACCGCCGCGAGGTAATCGACCAGACCAGCCAGCGCAGTATTTCGCTGCTGAACGTGCGCAAGGAGCGCACCAACCCTGAAAAGAAAGTGCAGCCCTGGGACGTGGAGAATCTGGCCCTGAGCTACTCGCTGACCGAGCGTAAGCACACCGACATCCGCACCGACCGCGACTACACCCGCACCTACACCGGCGCACTGGCCTACGTGTATCAGGCCAACCCCAAAAACTACACGCCGCTGGCCAAAGTAAAAGCCTTCGACTCGCCTTATCTGGCCCTGTTCAAGGAAGTCAACTTCACGCCGCTGCCCTCGCGCTTCTCGTTCCGGGCCGACCTGGACCGGCGCTACAATGAGCGGTTTTTGCAGCGCACCCTCGAGCCCGGCCAGGTGCCGGTGCGGGGCAATATTCCGGGCGTGTTCCAGAAGGTATTCTACTTCAGCCGCATCTACGATTTGCGTTGGGACCTGACCAAGGCCCTGGCCTTCGACTACACGGCCACCAACCGCGCCGTAGTGGATGAGGGCCCCGGCACTACCCTCGGCGAATCGCAGATTGCCCGCGACAACCGCCAGCAGCTGCGCGACAACCTGCTGCGCGGCGGCCGCACCACCAACTTCAACCAGACCGTCGCCCTCACCTACCGCCTGCCGCTCGATAAGTTCCCGCTTACCGACTGGCTCTCGGCCGATGCGCGCTACGCGGCTACCTACGGCTGGGAGGCCGCCTCCACGGCGCTGCGCCAGCCTGCCAACCCGGGCAACCCCGCCGATACGACCACCCTGCCGCTGAACCTGGGCAACACCATCCAGAACACCGGCGAGCTGAGCGCCAACGGCAAGATTGACCTGGTGAAGCTCTACAACAAGGTGCGCTTCCTCAACATCATCAACAACGCGCCCCCGCCCGGCCAGGAGCCCAAGGAACCTAAAATTGCCAAGCCCGGCGTGGTGGGTGCCGCTGGCACGGGGCCCGAAACCGCCGAGGCCGACTCGGCCACAGGCCCCGAGTTCCGGGCCCTGAAAGCGGTGCTTCGCTCCCTGATGACGGCCCGCTCGCTCAACTTCACCTACGTGCGCTCCAACGGTACGCTGCTGCCCGGCTACCTGCCTAACACCCGCTTTTTCGGGTTCGACAACGGGTTCGATGCCCCCGGCCTGCCTTTCATCCTGGGTCAGCAGCAGGACCTCGACGGGCTATTCGGCAAGGCCTACGGCAACGGCTGGTACACCAACCAGAGCCAGTACCTCAATGCCCCGCTCAGCTCGCTGCTCACCGAGGCCCTCACGCTGCGCACCACCCTGGAGCCCATCCGCGACTTCAACATCCAGCTCGATGCCCGCCGCAACCTGGTGCGTAGCCGGCAGGTTTTCTACCGAAACGTAGTTAATGAAGAAACTTTTGAGCCCGAGCAGGGGACAATTCCAACCAAGAGCAATCCGTTGGGCAATGGCACGTTTAGCACTTCGTTCATTGCCATCCAGACAATGTTCGGCGACCTGAGCCGGGAGGGCACGGTTTCCAAAGCTTTCCAGCGCTTCGTGCAGAACCGCGAGGTGGTGCAGCAGCGGCTGGAAGCGGCTAAAGCACGGGCCGATGGCTTTTATGGCTATAACTCGCAGGATGTGCTGCTGCCGGCCTTTATTGATGCCTATAAAGGCCGCTCGTCGGATGGCTATAAGGCCGAGAAGTTCAAGCCCTTTGCCCAGCTGCCGCTGCCCAACTGGAACATCAGCTACAATGGCCTCTCCGAAATACCGCTGGTGCAGCGCTACTTCCGCTCGTTCCGCCTCAACCACGTGTACGGCTCCAGCTACAACATTGCCGGCTACAACACGTCGCTCGATTACAAAAACGAGCCTGATGACCTCTCGACGGAAATCAACCAGGCCAACCGATTCATTCCCTACTACATTCTGGGGCAGGTAACCATTGCCGACCGGCTGGCCCCGCTCATCGGGGTTGATTTCCAGACTACCGGCCGCCTCACCGGCCGCCTGGAGTACCGCGTCGACCGCACCATCGGCCTCAACTCAACCGTGGCCCAGGTAACGGAGCTACGCCGCAACGACATCGTAATCGGGGCCGGCTTCGCCACCAACAGCTTCCGGCTGCCCTTCAAAATCGGGGGCGAACAGCGGGTGCTCAAAAACGAGCTCAACGCCCGCCTCGACCTGAGCATCAGCGAGAACTACGCCATCCAGCGTACTATTCTGGATGTAATAGACCCCGTAGTTGCGGCCGAAACCGGCGTTCAACCCAGCATTGGGCGAGCCTCCAGCCAGGTAACGGCCGGCACCCGCCAGGTGCAGCTGCGCCCCACCGTCGATTACGTGCTCAACCAGCGCCTGAACCTGCAGTTCTTCTTTACCCAGAACATTACCACGCCCAAAACCGGCAACGCCTTCAAAAACACCTCCACCGAAGCCGGCATCCAGCTCCGCTATAGCCTCTCGCAGTAAGGCCGAATGAGGGAGGTGGGGAGTTTGCCGTGCTGTTAAACTCCCCACCTCCCCATTTCACCATCTCACCTATTACCTGTACTTTTGAAGCGGCGCGCGGCGCGCCTCGCTTTTCAGTTCATTCCCTAAGCACCATCCCATGAATCTGCCCGCCTCCCTGAAGTATTCCAAAGAGCACGAGTGGGTCCGCGTTGAGGGCGACGTGGCCTATATCGGCATCACCGAACACGCCCAGAAAGAACTCGGCGACATCGTGTACGTCGACATCGATACCCTCGACAAAGAGGTTGCCCAGAACGACGTGTTTGGCACCGTAGAAGCCGTTAAAACGGTTTCCGACCTGTTCAGCCCCCTCAGCGGCACCGTACTCGAAATAAACGACAAGCTCGACGGTAACCCCGAGCTGGTAAACTCCGACCCTTACGGCGACGGCTGGATCATCAAGCTCTCGATGAGCGACGCTTCTGAGCTGGACAGCCTGCTCACGTCGGAAACCTACGGTGAGCTGGTAGGCGCCTAAGCGCCGCGCCTGCCGTTGGCTTTGCCTTCCGAAACGCCGCCCACGCCGCGTCGGCGCCCTCTGGTGGGGCTGCCGCTGGCGTGGGCGGCGTTTATTTTGGTGAGCACCCTCACGCCCGCCGCCGACATGCCTGTAACGCCGCGCTGGGAGTTCCTTTCCTTCGACACGGCCGCCCACGCCGGCGTATTCTTAGTGTTCACGATGCTGGCCACCTTCTCGGCCCGGCGGCAACGGTGGTCGAGGTGGTGGCAGACGCAGGCGTTCCTCATGGTATTGGCAGTGGCAGTAGGTTTGGGCGCGCTGGTGGAAGTACTGCAGCACCTGCTGGCCATGGGCCGCCACGGCGAGTGGTCCGACCTGTTCAGCGACGCGCTGGGCGCGGCAGCCGGCACCGCCTGCATGTGGTTTACCCGCCGTTTCTGGCAATGATATTCGCTGAAGCTGATAACCTTCGTGCGAGGGTGTGCGCTCGGGGGAGCGGTGCTTGTTGCCACTTTAGTTTCATCTGAGCCCTGCCCATGCCGTCGCCAATGCACCTTCCGCTGTTTTCCGCCGCCCGGCCCCTGGCGGCGCTGGGCCTGCTACTCGGCAGCGCCCTGGCCTACACCCCACCGGCGGCGGCGCAGGATATGGTCCGCGTCCGGCAGACGATTGACCGGCTCACAGCTCCCGACCTGCACGGCCGGGGGTACGTAAGCGGCGGCGAGCAGCGGGCGGCGGCCTACCTGCAGGGCCGTTTTCGCGCGTTGGGCCTGCAGCCTCTTGCCCCCGACTACTACCAGTTTTTCACGCTGCCCGTTAATACCTTTCCCGGTCGCGCCGAACTCAGCGTTGGTGGCCAGCTGCTGCGTCCTGGCCTCGATTTTATTGCGGCCCCTCACTCGGGACCCGGCGAAGTGCGCGGCCCGGTGTATCAGCTCGATTCGCTGATTTTCGCGCAGCCAGCAGCCCGGCAGCAGCTACTGGCCACGCCGCTGGCTGGCTCGGTGCTGGTACTCACCCAGGCCCAGGCCGGGCGGCTGGCGGAACTGCCACCCGAGGTGCAGGCGCACCTGGCTACGGCCGCCGCCCAAATCACGTTGGTGCCTGGCAAGCTAACGGCCGGCATAGCCGGCGAGCAGGCGCTGCGGCCCCGGCTGGAAGTACGAGCCGCCGCCTGGCCGGCCGCTGCCCGCACCGTGCGCCTGCATCTCGATGCCCGCCTGCACCCGGCCTACCGCACCCAGAACGTAGTTGGCTACGTACCCGGCACCGCCCGCCCCGATTCGTTCGTGGTGGTGTCGGCGCACTACGACCACCTGGGCCGGCTGGGGCGCGACACGTACTTCCCAGGGGCCAACGACAACGCTAGTGGCGTGGCTATGCTACTGGAACTGGCCACCTATTATGCCCGCCCCGAAAACCGCCCGGCTTACTCGGTAGCTTTCCTGGCTTTCGGGGCCGAGGAGGCTGGCCTGGTCGGCTCGCACTACTTTGTCGAGCACCCACTGCTTCCGCTGGCTAATATCCGGGTGCTGGCCAACTTAGATCTGCTGGGTACTGGTGAGGAAGGGCTAACGGTAGTAAACGGACGAGTATTCGAAGACCAGTTTGCCCGCCTGCAGCGCCTGAACGCGGCAGGCAGCTACGTAACTTCCCTGGCTGCCCGCGGTCGGGCCGCCAACTCCGACCATTTCCCCTTCTCAGAGCGCGGCGTTCCGGCCCTGTTCTTCTACACCCGCGGCGGTATTACAGCCTACCACGATGTACAGGACCGGCCCGAAACCCTGCCCCTCACGGCTTTCCGCAGTGTTTTTGGTTTGTTGCGCGACTTTTTGAACACCTCGGGCGCAGCTCCCGGCAAGTGAGGCTATGGTAAGTTAACCGGCTAGCATTCTTTGTTCTGCTTGGAATAGAAACCAGCCAATATTCGTCTTGATGATAGGATTGCTATTGTCCCGAGATGCTTCGAATAGCGCAGTATGTCAGGCTGATTGATGCTGATGACTTTGCACCCAGCTGTGTTGTACTGCAACTGCCCTAAAAGCACTTCACCCGGAATCTACCTTGTGGTAAACTCCGGGTGAAGTGCTTTTGAACTGTGGTTGCCGACAAGCGGCAGTGCTTTAGCTGTTGCTCTTGAACGAGCCCATGATTTGCTTGGCTACGTTCTCCCACTCAGGCTTCTGGCGGTCGGCGCAGGTGAAAGTGCACATCAGCAGCTTGCCTTCCACATCGGTGAAGAAGATGAAGGTGTACGACTCGCGGCCCAACTCCGGCTTCATCAGCTCGAGGTAGCCCACTTTGCGGCCGCTCACTTCCTTTACGCCGTGGCTGAACCATTTAGCCTCCTTGTACTGCTTGGTGTAAATCTTGTAGAAGTTGTCGTGGTACATGTCCATCATGTCCTGATCCGCCGTGTTATCGGTGTAGGAAAAGGCCAGACTAACTTCCTTGTTGTTGGTGTAGATGACGCTCGGACGGCTCTGCGACTTGGCGTAGTTGAAGTCCATCTGCTCCTCGCTCATCACATCAAACCCTTTCGGGATGAGGATTTCGACCCGCTCGCTTAGAACGCGTTTTTTGATCAGCTCCACCTCGGCGAAAGGACGGGCTGCCATTAGCAGCACCATCAGGAAGAGTACGGGTAAGGTAAGTAGTGCTTTTTTCATAGAAGTAGGCTGAAAAAAGGTGGGTTGCTAAGTAAGGTGATCCAGCGGTAAGGCGTTTGCCGGGCTGCTTGGATAACACAATTTACGATGAAAAACTCAAAGTGCAAGTTATTTATAAAAAACAACCTGGCACCTATTACTGTAGAAGTTCCTTTATGTTCAAAAAACCCACTCACGAAGCAGTAATGAACGCTTATGGGCCCAATATGATTTTTACATTATTTAATCGAACACTAGGAAAAGTTCAAGTATATATCAATAACAAACTATACATATCAATACCCTTAAAGTGCTATCCGAAACCTACGATGACAACCTGAATTTGGTTTGAGCGCTAGAGAATATTGTTGATCTGCTCCTTGATTTTTTCCAGTTCTTCCTTCATGCTCACTACTAAATGCTGCATGTCTGAGTCGTTGGCTTTGGAGCCGATGGTATTAATCTCCCGACCAATTTCCTGCGAAATAAACGCTAATTTCTTGCCTGTGGGTTCGGGCAAACTGGCCGTTTCGATGAAGTAGCGCAAATGGTTGCCCAACCGCACTTTTTCCTCGGCAATGTCAAGCTTCTCAATATAGTGCAGAATTTCCTGCTCGAAGCGGATACTGTTGAAATGCTCGTTGGCCGAGATGTCGGCCAGGTGGCTTTGCAGGCGCTGGCGTACCTGCGCCACGCGGCTGGGGTCGTGGCGCTCCACCTCGGCCAGCAGCCGGCTGATGTGTTCGACGTAGCTCAGGATTTCGGTGGTGAGGGCCCGGCCTTCGGCGCGGCGAAATTCGTGCAGGCGCTCCAGCGCCTCGTGTAGCAGTGGTAGCAGCTCGTCCCAGCTGGTTTCGGTTTCCAGGGGTTCGGCGGTGGCCGTGGTATCGGCGGCGGGCAGGCGCAGAGCCCCGGGCAAGGCGTGGGCCACGGCCGTTACCTGGTCGAACGACAGGCCGGTACGCAGACTCAGGGCCTGCAATTCCTGGCAGGCGGCCGTCAGGGCCGCTTCGTTCACAATAGAACCACCCATGGCCGTAGCGCGGGGCCGGGTGAAATCGAGGTTGAGGTTGACCTTGCCGCGCACCAGGCTTTTAGCCAGCAGATTACGAATCTCCAACTCCTTGTCCTGCAGGAAGCGGGGCAGGCGCAGGGTAAGGTCGAAGCCTTTGGAGTTGAGCGACTTGATTTCGACGGTGGCGGCGTAATGGTCGGTTTCGCGGGTGGCGATTCCGTAGCCGGTCATGGACTGGAGCATGGGCAGAAACGGGGGTGATTGGGGCCGCGAAAGTAGTTCTTTCGGCGGGCAGATGGGGTGCGGACCGCGGCAGTAACACAAACATAACGGCCACGCAATATTAGCATAACAGGGCCAGGGTAGTTTTGTCAAACCCTTTTCGAGCCTTGTATGCAACGCACACTTACGCTGTTTTTCCTCCTGCTCCTGCTGTTGCTCACCAGCTCGTTGGCCCGGGCCCAGCAGGCCACACTGAGCGGAACGATTCGTGATAAAAAAACCGGCGAGGGCGCCATTGGGGCCACCGTTATCATCACCGGTACCACCCAGGCCGCCCCCGTAGAACTCGATGGCACGTACCGGCTTATGGCCGCGCCGGGCACCTATACTATAAGTGTGCAGTCAATCGGCTACAAGTCGCTCACTTTCCCGGGCATCGTGCTGCGCGAGGGCCAGACGACTACGCTCAATGGAGGCCTGGAGGAAAGCACCCAGACGCTGGGCGAAGTGGTGGTGACAGGCCAAAAGCAGACCGGCACCGAGGTGGCCCTGCTCCAGGACCTGAAGAAATCGGAAGTCGTGGTGAGCGGCATGAGCTCCGACCAGATTGTGAAGACGCTGGACCGCGACGCGGCCGAAGTGGTGAAGCGCATTCCGGGCGTTACCATCCAGAACAACTCGTTTATCGTGATTCGGGGGCTGGCCGAGCGCTACAACACGGTGCTGCTCAACGACGCCCTCACGCCCTCGTCGGAAGTAGATACCCGCTCCTTCTCGTTCGACATTCTGCCGTCGTCGGTGATTGACCGGGTGCTGATTTTTAAGTCGGGCGCACCGGAGCTGCCGGGTGAGTTTGGCGGTGGCGCGGTGAAAGTGTACACGAAGAACTCGGTGCTCGAAAACACGACCAGCCTGTCGGTATCGGCCTGGCACCGGTCGGGCACTACGTTCAAGAGCGGCTACCAGCAGAGCCCGCAGCGCAGCGGCACCCAGTGGGCGGGCTACGACGGCGGCGAGCGGAAAATGCCTACTACCATCGGCACCGAGCCCTACGACAGCCAGAATCCGCTGACCGACGCCCAACTGCTACAGGCCGCCCGCGCCCTCGACAATAACTGGAAGCCCCGGCTGAGCACCGCCCTGCCCGACCTGCGCGCCTCGCTGGGCCTGACGCGCAAGTATGCGCTTGGGCGCGCGCAGTTGAGCAACGTCACGTCGGTGTCGTACTCGAACACGCACCAGCAGTACCAAGTGCAGCGGCAGCGGCTGGAAACGGGCACCGGCAACTACATCTACAACTACTCCGACGAGCAGGCCCAGACCGCCAGCCGGCTGGGCGTGATTCATAACTGGCAGGTACGCCTGAGCGACAACCACCGGCTGGAGCTGCGCAACTTCCTCAACCAATATGGCACCGACGAGGTAACCCACCGCACGGGCCTCGACTATGCCCAGGGAGGCGACGGCCGGGCCCGCGACAACTACGCGCTGCACTACCAGAGCCGCACGATTTACTCGGGCCAGCTGGCCGGCACCCACGAGCTGGGCGCGGCCAAAAACTCGACCCTGACCTGGCAGTCGGGCTACAACTACGTGCTGCGCAACGAGCCCGATTACCGCCGCTACCGCACCGGCAGCGACGTGCCGCTGCCCGGCGACCCAGCACCCCCGTTTCAGGTCGAAATCAGCCAGATTGGCTCGCAGCAGGATGTATCGTCGTACTACTCGCGGCTGCGCGAAGACACCTACATGGGCAGCGGGCAGTGGGAGCAGCGCCTGAGCGGCCGCGACACCACCCGCGAAAGCCAGTACAAGCTGCGCGCCGGCTTCTACACCGAATACAAGGAGCGCAACTACGCCAGCCGCTTCTTCTCCTTCGTGCCCGCCCGGCCGGGCCGCTTCAACTACGACCTGCTGCAGCTGCCGATTGAAACGATTTTCTCGCCCGAAAACATCGACCCCAATACCGGTTTCACGCTGCGCGAAGGAACCGGCGACGAAGACAGCTACCGCGCCGACAACCTGCTGGCAGCCGGCTACCTGAGCGCCGTAGCCCCGGTATCGGACAAGGTCAGCGTGTCGGGTGGGGTGCGGATGGAGTACAACCGCAAATTTCTGCGCTCGGGCCTGGGCAGCGCCGCGCCCTACGAGGAGCAGCGCACGTTCTTTCTGCCCTCAATTAACAGCACCTACAACTTCAACCTGCGCAGCCTGCTGCGGCTGGCGGGCAGCGTTACGCTCAACCGCCCCGAGTTTCGGGAGGTGGCGGGCTACGCCTACTACGATTTCAACAACAACGCCCTGATAAAGGGCAACCGCGACCTGCGCACGGCCAAAATCTACAACGCCGACCTGCGCTACGAGTTCTACCCTACCAAGGCCGAGCTGCTCTCGGTGGGCGTGTTCTACAAGAAATTCAACGACGCCATTGAGCAGGTAACCGGCTCGACAACCGGCAGCGCGCTGGAGCTGGGCTTCGTGAATGCCCGTAGCGCCTACGATGTGGGGGTGGAGGTGGAAGCCCGTAAAGGCCTGGCCGACATCACCGACAACCGGTTTCTACAGCACTTCGCCTTTGTACTGAACGCCTCGCTGATTAAAAGCCGGGTGACACTGAGCGACGACGAGCAGCTGGCCGGCAACCTCAACGAGCGGGCCTTGCAAGGCCAGTCGCCGTACGTGGTGAACACCGGCATTTTCTACCAGGATGATGCGCGGGGCTGGCAGGTGTCAGCGCAGTACAACGTCATCGGGCCGCGGATTCTGTTCGCCAGCAGCAACACCCAGAACTTTACCATTTTCGAGCTTTCGCGCCACGTCATCGATTTGGCCGCCACCAAGCGTGTGGGCGAGCACCTGAGCGTGCGCGTAGGCATTCAGGACGCGCTTAACCAGCACACCCGCCAATACTACGACTCGAACCGCGACGGTAAAATTACGGGGGCCGATGGCGGCGCATTTGCCCGCTTCCGCCGCGGCCAGTACTCTACCGTGGGCCTGACCTACCAGTTTTAAGTAGGGGCGGGGCTTGTCCCCGCCCGCCGTTGAACGATTATCGTTGAAGCAGAACGATGTAGGGGCGGGGACAAGCCCCGCCCCTACATCGTTCTGCTGCCTCGCCAAACGCAACCTTTCGGTAACCCAATGATAACGGCCCGCTAACGCCTTCGCACTGCCGCTGCCGGACCTTTGCAGGGTACTTACTTCAACCCGTTTTCACTTCACCTCTTTCCGTTGATGCTATGAAAAAGATTGTACTCTCGCTGGCGCTGGCCGCCGCTGCCGTTGCCGGCGCCACTTCCGCTGCGCAGGCCCAGACGACCTGCCCCGTAGCCCCGGCCCCGGTCGAGGTGTCGGGCTCGATTACGACCAATACCACCTGGACGGCCGACCGGGTGTACCTGCTCAAGGGCTTCGTATTCGTGGAAAGTGGCGCCACGCTCACCATCGAGCCGGGTACCATTATCAAGGGTGATAAAGCCTCAAAGGGCACGCTTACCATCAAGCAGGGCGCTAAAATTGAGGCCCGCGGCACGGCTGCCCGGCCCATCGTGTTCACCTCGAACCAGGCCCCCGGCGAGCGGGACCGGGGCGACTGGGGCGGCCTGATTCTGGCCGGCCGGGCCCCGCAGAACATTCCGGCGGCGCCTGGCCAGCCGTTGCCCAAGCTGGAAGGCGGCCTGACGCCCGACACCTTTTTTGGCGGCACCGACCCCAACGATAACTCGGGCGTGCTGCAGTACGTGCGCATCGAGTTTCCGGGCATTGCCTTCACCACCGACAACGAAATAAATGGCCTGACCCTGGCCGGCGTAGGCGCGGGCACCACCATTGACCACATTCAGGTGTCGTACTCCGGCGACGACTCATTTGAGTGGTTCGGCGGCACGGTGAATGCCAAGTACCTGGTGGCTTTCCGCGGCACCGACGACGAGTGGGACACCGACAACGGCTTTACCGGTAAGGTACAGTTCGGGGTGGCGCTGCGCGACCCCAACATTGCCGACGTATCGGGTTCCAACGGCTTCGAGTCGGACAACGACGCCAACGGCTCGGCCAACGGCCCCCAGACGGCCCCGGTTTTCTCCAACATCAGCCACTTTATTGCCCCCGCTACCGGCACGCTCAACGGCAACTACAAGCGTGGCCTGCACATCCGGCGCAACTCGGCCCTGAGCGTGTATAACTCGGTAGTGGCCGGCTACCCGGTGGGGCTGCTGCTCGACGGTGCGGCCAGTGAGGGCAACGCCAGCAGCGGGCTGCAGCTGCGCAACAACGTGTTTGCCGGCTTCGCCGACAACCGGGTGGGCACTGTGGTAACGGGCAGCACCTTCGATGCCCGCAAGTTTCTGGCCGACAATGGCAACGACCTTGCCTCAACCGTAGCCGACCTGAATCTGGCCACCGAGAACTTCAACCTGACCAGCCCCTTCTTCCAGCCCAAAGCCTCCTCGAAGCTGGCCACCGGGGCTGCCTTCACGGGTAAGGCCGCCGACGCCTTCTTCGACAAGGTAAGCTACCGCGGAGCCTTCGCGCCCGAAGGTGCCAACGGCGCCAACACCGGCAACTGGGCCGCCGGCTGGACCAACTTCAACCCCCAGATAACCTGCTACAACGCCCCCGGCCTCACGCTGGCCACGCAAGCGGCTTCCGAGCAGGTGCAGCAGCTGGCCGTGGTGCCCAACCCCAGCACCGGCCCGGCCGAACTCCGCTTCAGCCTGCGCCGCAACGCCACGGCCACTGTGCAGCTGTTCGACCTGACGGGCCGCCAGGTGGCCACCGTGCTGGCCAACGGCCAGCTGCGTGCCGGC
Source organism: Hymenobacter sp. ISL-91 (assembly GCF_018613725.1). Lineage (GTDB taxonomy): Bacteria > Bacteroidota > Bacteroidia > Cytophagales > Hymenobacteraceae > Hymenobacter. The sequence goes on along the minus strand of NZ_JAGGPS010000001.1, from coordinate 6,740 downwards.
GCCCAGACTCTGCGCCTGCCCGATACCCTACAGGCCGGCGTGTACCTGGCCACCATAACCACCAACGAAACCCGCCAGTCGGTGCGCTTTGTGGTAGTGCGTTAGTACTTGAAGCAGGATATTCAGATGCTTAATGTACTGCGACGGAGCCCGCACGGTCAGCGTGTACGCGTACTGCCGTTTTCTGCTAGTGACAGGGGGCTTTGTAAACTTATCCGCAACGATGCGGGACATTAGATTGAAGCGCTTCTACCTACCGCAAAATCCGGTTTTAAGCTGACCAAACTGGCGGCTTTACCAGTTGGGGGAGTGGGAAGCGCGGAGGTCGAGCAGGTTAACCGGAGGCAAGGGCAGCTCAAACGAAACGCGACTACGCCCCCAAACTAGCAACAACAGGCTAGTTTGGGGGCGTAGTCGCGTTTCGTTCGAGCTATTCTACAGCGTCACCTCAATCATCAACTCGGTTTCGGCGTAGTCGGCGGGATTGAGGAAGTTCCCCGCCACCAGCTGGCCGTTCACGCGCATTCGGGTTACGCCCTGATTGCGGCCTTGGGGGTTTTGCACGCTCAGCTTGAGGCGCTTGCCGCGGAACACGCGCTCGGCCGTGAACGAGGGCCAGGCGGCCGGGATGCGCGGGTCGATGGTGATGCCGTCGAGCGAGGTGCGGAAGCCCAGGATGTAGTCGAGGCCGATGCGCAGCATCCAGACAGCCGTGCCCGTGAGCCAGGAGTGACTGGCTTGGCCTTCGGTTTCGTGGTCGGGGCTGGTCACGTATTCGGCAAATACGTAGGGCTCCACTTCGTAGCGGTCGATGCGGGCGGCCGAGTTGGGCGGCAGCATCCGGCGGTACACTTCCACGCCGCGCTCGATGTCGCCGTTGAGCAGCGAGGCCAGCGCGAACCACGAGGAGGCGTGGTTGAAAATGGCGCCGTTTTCCTTCTTGCCCGGCACGCAGCGGCTGATAAGGCCCATTGTCTCATCTACTTCCGTAAATGAGGGCCAGCAAATCTGAATGCCGTTGGGCCGGCCCAGCAGCTCGTAGGTCGAGTTGAGGGCCGCGTTGCCGCGCTCCTCGGGAGCCAGGCCCGAAATCACCGACCAGGTCTGGGAATTGATGAAAATCTTGCCCTCCTTGTGCGCATTGGTGCCCACCGGCTCGCCGCTGTCCTTGAAGGCGCGGATGTACCACTCGCCGTCCCAGGCCACGTCGTTGGTTACCGCGCCCAGGCGCTCGTAGGCGGCCTGCCAGCGCTGCCGGGTGGCAGTGTCGCCGCGGCGCTCGAGCAGCGGGAAGCACTTGCGCAGCCCGTAGGCCAGGAAAAACGCGCCCCACACGGTTTCACCCTTGCCGAGCGGGCCAATCTGGTCGAGCGTGTCGTTCCAGTCGCCGTTCATCATCTTGGGCAGCCCGCGCTCGGTGGTGGCCGAAAGGCAGAAGTCCAACGAGCGCACGATGTGGTCGTAGACTGTGGCCGGCTCGCCGCCGTCGTAGAAGCTCACCAACTCGTCGAGGATGCTGAAGTCGGCCGTTTCGTTGAGGTACTCCACCACCCCAAAGCTCAGCCACAGGGGCGTGTCGGAGTGGTTGGTTTTCTCGCCGTTGTTCGTGAATTTAAAGAAGTTGTGCAGCGTCGAGCCGTCCTGGAGCTGGAACTGCAGGGCGTTGAGCAGCCGGGCGCGCACCCGCTCGGGGTGGGTTATCACCATGCCCAGAATGTCTTGGAACTGGTCGCGGATGCCGTTGCCGAACAGCAGCCCGCCGTGGTAGTAGCCCGAGTTGCGGGCCATGTCGAAGGTAACGGCCGCCTGGTAGGGGTTCCACACGTTGAGCATGGTATTAAGCGCTGCATCAGGCGTATCGGCCCGGATGTGGCCCAGGTAATCGTCCCAGTAGGCGCGCACGGCGGCCAGCTTCTCGTCGAGCAAGGCCGTATCGCGCAGGTCTTGCCACTGGAAAGCGGCGTGCTGGCGTACGTCCTCATCCTTTTTCACCACGGCCATCACGGCCGCAAAATCTACCGACTCACCGGCCTTCAACGTCAGCTTGCTTTGCAGAGCCGCTACCGGGTCGCCGGCCGTGATTTCGGAGTTGTGCATCTGGCCGGTTTCCACGCACTCGGGGTTGGCCTCGGAGCGCCAGCGGCCGATAAACTTGTCGAGGCTGCCATCGAAACCCGTCACGGGCAAACTCAGCGTGAAGTACAGGTTGTAGTCCCAGCCGATGTTGGGCTGGGCCACCGACACCTTTTTGTTGAGCACCCAGTAGCGGCGGGTGCACTCCAGGGCCTGCAAATCGTTCTGGAAATGGATGTCGGTAAAGTGCTTGTCGTTGGGCTGGTTGATGATGTCGTTCAAAGCGTTGCCCATCATCAGCTCGGTAAAGGCGTACACCTCCAGCTGCCGGTCCTGGCCGCTCAGGTCGGTGAGCTGCACGCGCCATACCTCGGCATTCACGTCGGTGGGCACGAAGTAGGTCAGCTCGCCCCGCACGCCGTAGATTTCGGTGATAATCGTGGTGTAGCCCTGGCCCTGGCGGCACTCGTACTGGTCGTACTGCAGCTCGATGGTGGGCGCCCAGCTCAGCGACCAGTACTGGCCCGTTGCGGCGTCTTTCACCATGATGTAGCGGCCGGGCCGGTCCCAGGGCAGGCAGTTGTAGCGCATGCGCGTGAGGCGGTTGTCGCGCGGCGACTCCAGGAAGCTAAAGCCCCCGCCGGTGTGCGAAATCAGGCCGGCGTAGTGCTCGTTCCACATGTAGTTGAACCAGGGCCGCGGCGTGCGCGGGTCGGTAATCACGTACTCGCGGGCATCGGCCGAAAAGTGGCCGTAGGGGTTGGCGAGTTGGGCAGAAATGGTGTTGTTCATGCGGTTAGCCTGACGTTGCGCCTCACCCCCTAGCCC
>NZ_JAGGPS010000001.1:0-3812 GCF_018613725.1 Hymenobacter sp. ISL-91 | reverse complement strand
GCTAGTCCCCCCTCTCCTTTTCGGAGAGGGGGCTAGGGGGTGAGGCGCTACGTCAGCAGCGCCTGCCCGGCCGCCAGCAGCGCCCGCACCTCATCATCTGACTGGCCTTCGGCGTAGAGGCGCATCAACGGCTCGGTTTCGGAGGCGCGCAGCAGCAGCCAGCGGGTGTCGCCGTGCAGCCGCAGCTTCAGGCCGTTCACGATGCCGCGGCTGCTATAGAAAGCGGCGGTGTCTTCCACGGGCCAGCCGGCCAGTGCGGCGGGCGGGGCGGCGTGCAGGGCGGGCAGCTTGGCAGGGCGGTCGGGGTGGTGGTACTCCTGGTCGATGCGGTCGTAGTAGATGGGGCCGAACTGCCGGCGCTTGGCCTGCACCAGTTCGCCCAAGGTACGGTAGCCCGAGCGGGCCAGCATTTCGAGTACCAGCAGCCCCGACAGCAGCCCGTCGCGCTCGGGCAGGTGGCCTTTGAGGCCGTAGCCGCCGCTTTCTTCGGCCCCGAAGGCTACGTCGTGGGCCAGCATGGCTTCGCAGATGTACTTGAAGCCCACCTGCACATCGTGGATGCGGCGGCCGGGGGCGGCTAACAGTCGCAGCTTGTCGGTTACCGATGACGTTTTCACCAGGTCGCCGGCCAGGCCCTTGTCGTTCACCACGAAATCGGCCAGCAGCAGAATGGTTTCTTGGGCGCTGAGCCACTGACCGGTTTCGAGCAGCACGCCCAGGCGGTCGGCGTCGCCGTCGGTGGCCAGGCCCAGGGCGTAGCGGCCGGGTTGGGCCGCCAGCGCATCGCGCAGGGGCATCAGGTTCTTTTCGATGGGCTCGGCCGCCCGGCCCCCAAAATCGGGGCGGGCGTCGCCGGCCAGCGTGTCGGCGGGGCAGCCGTGGGCGCGCAGCAGCTGCTGGAGCAGGCGCTGGCCGGCTCCGTGCATGGAGTCAATCAACACCGGCAGCTGGGCCCGCCGGATGGCGTCCATGTCCACCAACGAAGCCAGCTGGGCCAGGTAGGGCGCCGCCAGGTCGGTTTCGGGCACGTGTTCGGCGCGCGGGGCCGGGGCCGCCGGGCCGTCGAGCAGTTGCTCGACGCGGTGCGTTTCCTCGGTGAGAAATGGCCCGCCGTAGCTGGCCTTAAACTTGAGGCCGTTGTACTCGGCCGGGTTGTGCGAGGCCGTCACCATCACTCCCACTCGCAGGCCCCGGCTCCGCACGGCGTAAGCCAGTGCGGGCGTCGTCACGATACCGTCGGCCAGCTGCACCGCTACGCCGCGGCCGGCCAGGATTTCGGCCAGCAGCCGGCCAAACTCGGCCGACTGGCGGCGGCCGTCGTAGCCCACGGCGGCGGTGGGCGGGCCGGGCTGCTGGTGCAGGTACTCGGCCAGGGCGGCGGCCACGCGGGCCACGTTGGCGGCCGTCATTTCCGTATCAAGTAGGCCGCGCCAGCCATCGGTCCCGAAGATGATGGGCGTAGCGGGCGGTTGCTGATTAGCAGTTGCGGGGTAGTCGGCACTCATTTTTTCTCGGCGGCAATTACCACTACCTCATCGGTGGGCAGCAGCTTGTGTAGTTCAATATCCACGAGGGCCATAATCTGGGACTCCTGAATCAGGCCCGTCAAATCCACCACGCGGGCGTCGGTGAGCAGGAATATATCGGGCACCAGGGCCCCGGCGTCGCCGAAGCTGGTCAGCTCCTCCACCAGCCCACGGATAGTGTTTTTCACGCCGCTGCTCGAACCGGTAGCCACTAGGCAGTCGGCCAGCTGGAGCCGGATGGTGCCCTCCTGGTCGATGACGCGCAACGCCTGGCGCTGCTGGCGCACGAGGCCCAGCCAGGCGCGGTGCTCGTGGCGGTGGGCCACGGCCCGCAGCGCCCGGGTGCGCCCGGCCACCGTCAGGGCCGCCGGTTCGCACTTCAGCGACTGGGCACAGCGGGCCAGTAAATCGGCTTCACTGAGCGTTTCGCCGCTGGTTTCGCGGGCCCGCAGCTCGCTGGCGCCCATGGCCGTGGCAACTACTTTTTTGTTTTTGCTGTCGATTTCGATGGTCACCTCCACCGTGTCGGGCTCGGCGCCCATGCTCACCACCGAGGCCACCGCCCGCTGGCGCAAGGCCAGCAAATCGGCTTCGGTAGGATTAAGAATATTGCGCTCCACCGAATCCCGAATCATGGCCAGCGCCGCCCCAATGGCCGAAATCACCTCGCCGTTGTGGGTAATGGTGTGCTCGACGCCCAGTGCCCGGGCCGCGAAGGGCACGATGGCCGAGGCCCCGCCCCCGCCGCCCACGAACTGAATCAGGGCCGGGTCGAGCTTGTACTCGCGGCTAAGCTGGCGGATGACGGGCCGGATTTTTTCGGCCGTCAGGCTCAGCAGCTCGGTGGCCAGCTCGTGGGGCGGGCGTTGCAAAGCAGTACCCAGGGCCGCAAAACCGCTTGCCACGGCCGCCTGGTTGGCTTGGCCGTGGCCCAAATCATGCACCAGCCCCAGCAGGTTGGAGGCGCAGGTGGGCGTGAGCGTGTATTCGGGCCGGTCGTCCTGGCGGCGCTGCAGGGCCAGGTAGTCGGTGGGGTCGCCGGGTAGGGGCTGCACGGCCCGGGTTTGCAGGCCCGCAAAGTCGGAATTGTCGGCAAAGGCCACGTAGTGCAGGCGGGCAATGTGGGCGCTGCGCGGGCCCACATCGACAAACCTGCTGCCCTGCAAACGCGGCACCGAGCCGCCGGCCACCCCAAGCGTGCGCACGTCGAGCGTGTTCAGGTACAGCCGGTTGCCACCAATCTGGGCCGTTTTTATCTGGGCCTTGCCGTTTTTGATGACGGAAATATCGGTGCTCGTGCCGCCTACTTCCAGGAAAATACCGTCGGAGATGCGTGCGTACATCAGCGCCGCCGCCACGCCCGCCGCCGGGCCCGACAGCATCGTCAGGATGGGGCGCTTGCGCATCTCGTTGATGTCCATGATGCCGCCGTCAGAGCGCATAATCATCAGCGGCACCGTCATGCCGGCCTGCCGGATGCTGGCCTCGGTCATGTTGGCCGTGTCCAGCATTTTGGGCATCATGCTGGCGTTGATGACGGCCGTGCGGGTGCGCACGCGCAGGCCGTAGAGCTGAGAGATGCTGCTGGCGGCGGTGGCCAGCAAGCCCATTTCGGTCGCCACGCGGGCTACGGTTTCCTCGTTTTCGGGGTTATCGACCCCAAACGCCTCGGAGGCCACAATCACCTGGGCACCCTCGGCCAGCAGCTCCTCAATGGCGGCGCGGGCCTGGGCCTCGCTCACGGGCTGGCGGGTGTCGAGGAAGCGGAAGCGGGTGGGCAGCAGCTTGCCGGGGGCCAGCTGCACGTGGCGCAGGTTGGTTTCGCCCTTGGCCCGGCGGCCCTCCAGCCCGCTGCCCATGCCCACTATGCCCACCGTGGCCACGTCGCCCTCCAGCAGCGCGTTGGTGGCCTGGGTGGTCGAGTGGGCAATCAGGATAACCTCAGCCGGGTCGATGCGGGCGGCTTCGAGCAGCACCTGCATCGATTCGACGACGCCGCGGGCCACGCCCTCGGCGGCCTGGTGGGTGGTGGGCACGCAGGCCTTGCCCACCACTTGCAGGCCGTTCACATCCAGGGCCACAGCGTGCGTGAAGGTGCCGCCTACGTCAATTCCGATTTTAATTTTGCGCATACTGCTGGCAGGTGGCGAGCGGCCCCGCCGGGAACCGCTCACTGTAATGACCCGTTTTTGGGGTTGGGCCCTTAAGTGGGGGTGGATTGGGGCTTAAGTTCCCGCATGTCGCCCTCCGCGTGCGCCTCACCCCCCCGGCCCCCTCTCCGAAAAA
>NZ_JAGGPS010000018.1:29616-48378 GCF_018613725.1 Hymenobacter sp. ISL-91 | reverse complement strand
TTACTTATGCAACACTACTTAGGATAGTCGTCAGGCGGTCATGCTGAGCTTGTCGAAGCATCTCTACCGCTTCATTGAACGAACCTGACGAAGCGGTAGAGATGCTTCGACAAGCTCAGCATGACGTCCAATCTTGAATTCTCAGACTTCCTAAACAGCTTCATTACCACTTGTACTACTCGGCAAACGGGTCGTCGCCGGCTTTCTTCTTGCGCTTTTTCTCTTTTTTCGAATCCTCTACCGGGGGCTCGTCGGTGGGCGGCGTGGCCTCTACCGCTTTCTTTTTCTTTCCCGAGTCATCGGCCGGGGCAGTTGCAGGTGCGGCCGAGGGGGGCGTATCGGCGGCGGGCTCGGCTTTCTGCTTGCGGCCTTTGCGGCCGGTTTCCTCGGCCGGAGGCGGCGTATCCTGCAGTGCCTCATCCACGGGGTCGTTTTTCTTCTTCTTCTTTTTCTTGCCCGTATCCTCCATGAAGTCGAAGTTGCCGGTCGGCTGGGGCTGGGTTACGTCCAGTCGGCGCTTGGTGGTTTCGTTGAGGTAGTCTTTGCGGAAATGGTTGAGGAACAGCTGCACCTCCTGCTCGTCGCCGAGGTAGAAGCCGTACTCGGTGGCCGTGTTGTAGTCGCCTTTGGCTTTGAGGCCGATGATTTCGTCGAACGAGCCGTGCTGGGCCTTAGCCAGCAGCACGTTGTTGCTGTACTTAAGGTAGTACCAGGTGCGGGGCTCGGCCTCCAGGTAAATGTCCACGGCGTCGCCGGTACTTTCCTTCTTGATTTCGATGTAGCCGTCGACCATGGCATTGATGTCCTTTTTACCCACGCTCACCAAGCCAATTTTGCCTACCGAGTACCAGGCCCGGCGCTTCTCATCCCAGCGCATGTTTACCTGGTTGAGCACCAGCGTGTGCAGGAACTTAGCCGAGAGCTTCTGCAACGACAGCGCCCCGCTTTTGCGGGTGGCATAGTCGCGGGCCGCGGCGTTGCCCGCCATTTCGCCCACTTTATACAGCTGGCCCGACGTGGTGTTCAATGCCTCGGGGTTGCCACGGGCCCCGGCAGCCAGGTCCTGGGCCATGGCCTCCACCGCCTTCTCGGGCAGGTTGATGTCGAAGGCCATAAACGTATCGATGTCATAAATGGCGCTGTCGGGCTTGGCGTAGCCCAGGCCGGCGGCCGTCAGGGTGTAGTCTTTGTTGGAGTTGATGAAGTTGAGCTTACCGCGGAAATTCAGCGCCCCGGTCGAGTCCTGCAGCGTCAGCACCGAGCCCTCGTATATGTCGGGGTCGGTGTAGTTGTGGCGGCTGATGGCGTACTGCCGGCGGCGCTGGTCGTAGCTCAGGGTGCCATCCACAGTGAACAGGTTGGCGTCGGTTACGCCGGGCTTGGTGGCCACAAACAGCGGATACACTTTGCCGGTGCTTTCCGACAGAAACAGGCCCGAGACCATAGGGGTGCCGGATTCATCCTTAGGCTCGTTCAGCTTGATGCGGATGCGTTGTGGGTCGATGGTGTCCTGGACGGCAAACCAGTCGGAAGCCGAAGCCGTCTTCACGAAGTTGAGCTTGGCCTGGCCATCAAACGAGAAGCCTTTTTTCTGCGAGTTCATCTTCACGCCTCCTCTAAAGCCAATGCGCGGAGCGAGGTTGAACTTGTCGGCGGCCGCAATAGTGGCCACGGCCAGTGTGGGCGGCGAAACCGGAGCATCGTCGCTGGCATCGGGGCCACGCTTAAGCAGTCCGCCACCCTTTTTACCGCTGGTATTCATAGCCGTGGCCGTGGCCAGCGAATCGACCCGGAAATTGGCAAACTTGATGGCGAACGAGTCGGCCGAGGTTTTGTAGTTGTACAGCGCGTTGCCGCTGAACGCCGTGCGCGAGAGTACCTTGATTTGGCCCTGGTACAGCTGGTGGTACTTCTGCAGCGTGTCTAGCACAATGCTGGCGTTTTTGAACTCGCGCATGCGGGCGTTAGGCAGCACGTACACCCGGTTCGAATCGGGTACAATCCAGGCGTCGGCGGCCGCAATGCGCGGTACGCCGCCGGCTACCAGCTGGTAGCGGCTCAAATCGTACTGGCCCGTGGAGGCCTGGAACTTGAGGCCCTGCTGCTCGGGCAGCGTGCTGTAGAAATAGGAGCGCGACGAATCGGCCCCGGGGGCTACCCGCAGCTGCACGAGCTTCTTCTTGAAGTCCCACTTACCGCCCGAAAGCGTGGTGCGGTAGTCAGAATACGGCAAATCGATGCTCGACATGTTGTCCGATGATTCGCGGGCAAACTCGGTGCTGCCGGCTTTCAGGTCGTAGGTGAAGTTTACGTTGTTGGCCGTCAGGGCCGGCTTGTTCACCTCGGCCGACTTGATGTTGAACGTGGCCTGCTGCCCGGTGTACTGGGTAGGTTTGAACCGGAAGGCTGTGGAGCGCACGAACGACTGCGGGCCGTCCATGGTGCCGTTGCCGCGCAGGCCGCCGGGCGAGTACGTAAGCGTACCTCGAAAACCGTAGGCCACGTCATAGATGCGGAAGGCCTCGCCTTTGGGCTGGCTGGTCAGATACATGGAGTCCTGGCGCACGGCCCACTTCATCTGATAGCCGGGCAGCAGGTCCACCTTCGCAAACTCGGTGCCGCCCAGCGGGCCCGGCAGAATGCGGGCCGTTTTGCCCACCGTCACCACGGAGTCTTTGTAAAAGATGAACTGGTCGCTGCTGAAGTCGCCGGTCAGGTACTTGATGTTGCCGATGCCCTGCAGGCCCCGGTTGCTCATGCTGACCTTGTTGTAGAGTGTGCCCTTGGTGCCGTAAAGCGGGAAACCAGCCTTGGGTACATCGTACACGAAGCCCAGCGAGCCGTCTTCCTGCATGCTGAGCTTGGTTTTGAAATCGGGCATGATGCCGCCCGACACAAAGGTGCCTTTGAAGCCCACCGCCGCCCGGTTCTTGTTGTTGAGCGAGTCGAGCTTGAAAGGAGGGATGTCGAAGTACAGCGTGGTATCGTAGGCCCCGCCGAGCACCTCGGGCTTGTTGAAGAATACGTAGGCGCCGGTGCTGGCATCAAACGACGGGTAGGCCCCCAGCTTTTTGCGGCCCGATTTGTTGTTGGGCGCGTTGATGTAGAGCCGGCCCGTCGAGGTGCGGTTCTTGTTGGTCAGGGCCCAGTCGGGGTCTTTGCGCGCCCGCATTACCGAGCCTTTCGTGCCCTTGCCCTTCACAATAATGGAGTCAATCTTGGCCAGGTCGATGTAGAAGCCGTCGTAGTCGAACTTGAACTCCTTGCCCTTGAAGATGAAGGCTGAGGCCACCACCGTACCGTTGAACAGTACGCCCCGGTTCTTCTGAATCCGCACGATGCTCGAGTCGGGCCGCACGAATACCGTCACCGAGTCGTCGGAGAAGTTGAACCGGTCCACGCCCCGCACAATCAGGTCGTTGGAGTTCAGGTCGAGGGTAGCGTTTTTGCCCGAAGGCGAGAGGCTCTTCAGCGAAATGTGGTCGTAGTCTTTCTTGCCCCGCGACGAGTTTACGTAGTGCATGGCCTTGGGCAATAGCACCACCTGGTCGGTTTGCGGGTACCAGCCCACGTAGCCGTCGCGGGCCAGGCCGGCGGCTACGGCACGTACGTTTTCTACTTTCAGCTTGCGGAAGCTGGCCACCTCCTGCACCGTAAACAGCCGTTTGTTGCCATTTTCGAGGCTGTAGCCCACCATCATTTGCAGTGGGTGCAGCTTATTGATCGTCTTGATCTGCTGATAGCGGGTGTTGGTATAGAACTCCTTCGACTCGAAGCCGGCGGCCACCTGGTTTTTAGCCGTCAGCATCGAAAAATCGATGAACGGCGTACGGACCGGCCAGCTCAGCAGCTCGGTCGTAATCTCCATCTGGTGGTAGGAGTCGTAGTAGGCTGTGTTCTTGTACAGGCCCTGCTCGCGGGTGAGCTGCAGCAGCTGGGTGCTTTTGTTGTACTTGAGCTTCACGCCCGGGTGCGTAACCGAGTCGTTTTTGCCCTGGAAGATGGAAATGGCCGCGTGCTGGGCCATAATCAGCGAGTCGCCCAGCACATAGGAGCGCGAGGAAGCCCGGAACTTGGGCTGCCCGGCCACATCCACAATAATGCGCGACAGCGAGCCGTCGAGCGACGACGACAGGGCCTGGGTGCCCGCCAGCGAGAAGCCCCCGAAGTAGCGGATGTTGTCGCCGATGTTCTTAACGCGGGCGTCGTTGGTGGTCGAGATGAAGCGCGGGTAGCCGGTGTCCTTTTTGTCGCCGGCCTTGCGCTGCACGCTCTTAAACGCCAGCCAGCCCTGCACCGGGTTTTCGAGTACGGCCGGATAGGTGAGGGTTACGGGGTTGGCCATGAATTCGGCCTTTGTTATATCAAAGTCGAAGCTGGCCAGGGCGGCCGAGGCGGGGTTGCCGTTCACTTCCCAGGCAAATGTGCCACCGTAGCCTACAAAGCGGTTTTGGGCCGGCACTACCACGCCGCTGGTTTTGGCAATGTACACCGAGTCGGAAGCCGTAGTCAGCAACAAATCGGCATTGTCGAGCATGATAACTGCCCCGCGGGTAGGCGGAGTTACGTAGCCGGCGGCGTAGGTTGCGCCGGTATCGCCCCAGCCCGAGTCGGCGGGCTTGGCTCCCTTTTTAGCGGGCGCATCGTCAGTGGCCCAGGGGTCATCGTCGCCCCAACCGGCGTTTTTGGGGCTGGCTTTGGCTGCCGGGGCTGCTGCTGCGGCCGGCGCGGCGGTGGCCGCAGGGGCCAGCGGCGGTAGGTCGGTGGCGTTGTAGGCGAAGCGGAACTGCCCGCCTACGGCGCGCAACGAGCTATAGCGGGAGCGGTGCAGGTATTTGGTGTCAAGAAACTGAGCGGCTGTGGCCAGAAACTTCGCGGCATCGGCCGGCGAGTCCTTCTCCAGGGTTTTGCCCACGGCATTCAGCAGCTGAGTCATCTGGTCGTCGCTCAGGTTCTGGACTAGCGCCCCAGCTCCGATGGCCGTAAAAAAATCCTCGAAATGGGGCCGCGCCCGTAGCTTGCGCGCCAGCATATACTGGCTCAGCGACACAATGTAGCGCTGCTGGGTGGCCGTGAGGCGGCTGCTGGCCCACACCTGCTGCAGGCGCGCGCCGGCGGCCTTGGCAGCGGCGTTATTGGTGGTGGCCATCAGCGCCTGCACATCCACCATAAACTGCTCGGGCTCCGAGCTGAACTTGCCCGTGAACTTGGGCGGCGCCGGAGCGGGCACGGGCGCGCCGGGCTTGGCGGCCGGCGCCGGTTTTTGCTGGGCCAGTGCCGGAGCTGCCAGCCCCAGGCTTAGCAGCAGCATCCAAACCCAAGTGAAAGCAACCTGCTTCATAGTGTGTAGCGTCTTCGTCAAAGCAACCATAAATAAGCCGGGCCGACCGACAACGGGCACGGACCGCTGAAATTGTACTCTGGCCGGCAGCCCTGTACGCAGGCCCGGACGGGGCTTTCGCGCAGCAAGTCACCTAACCGCCTACAATTTCGGTAAAAGCCGGCACTTTCCGGCGCTATTGGCCGGGTGCCTGCCTACATTCCTACTCTTCCCAATTTTACTTATATTCTGATAGCCACCGGCTTGCGAAATGACCCTAACGCAGAAATCCGTTTCGCCCGGTGCCGGACAAAACGGATTTCTGCATAGATGGCCGCGCCTTAAGCGGGCTGCCGGAAGATGGCCGATACCCAGTGATTCTGGACACGGTGGCTTTCGTAGCGGAAGCCGGCCTGCTCGGCCGCTGCCCGGATCTGGGCCAAGTCTTCTTCGTAAAAGCCCGAGAACAGGATAGGGCCGCCGGGCTTAAGGTAGCGGGCGTAAGCCGGCATATCGTCGAGCAGTACGTTGCGGTTGATGTTGGCCAGAATGAGGTCGAAGAGCTCCTCGCCTTCGAGGGCCGTAATGTCGCCCAAGCGGGCCTCTACGGTATCCTGCACGTTGTTTTCGCGGGCATTGTCGGCGGCATTTTCGGCCGTCCACGGCTCCACATCAACGGCCAGCACGTAGCTGGCACCCAGGTGCACGGCCATTACGGCCAGAATGCCGGTGCCGCAACCCATGTCCAGCACCCGCTTTCCCTGATGGTCAACGTCGAGTTGGTTGGTAATCATCAGGGCCGTGGTGTCGTGGTGGCCAGTGCCGAACGACATGCGGGGCATAATCACGATTTCGTGCGCCAAGTCGGGCCGGGCCGGGTGGAAGGGGGCCCGCACCGATACGCGGTCGGCAATAACCAGCGCCTCGAAGTTCTTTTCCCACTCGGCGTTCCAGTTCTGGCGCGTAATGATGCGGTGGTCGAACTGCAACTCGCCCTGGCCCTGATAGCGGGCCATAATTTCGGCTACATCGTCGGACGCAAACTGGTCTTCGTCAATGTAGGCGCAGAAGCCCTCGTCGTTGTCTTCGAAGGTGTTGTAGCCCACTTCGGCCAGCTCGGCTACCAGTATGTCGGCCAGTTCGTGAGGCGCTTGCACGCGCAGTTCAACGTAATCCATATTCAGGTTGAGAAGTGTACAGGTCGGAATTTTCCCTCGGAAGGGGCGGCAAAGGTCGGCTAAAAAAGGCGCTTTCCCACCGCTACCGGCCGGTAATCAGCAGCTTGTCATATATATCAATCCAAATATTGCTTTCTTTGAGGGCCTAACCATTCTTCCATTTTATATGAAGCCTGCTCTCCACTATCTGCTCTCCGCCGCCCTGCTCGCCCCGCTGCTTACCGGTTGCGGCAGCAAAGATACGGCCGACGAGACAGCCACCGACATAACGACAACGACGACCGAGACGCTAACCACCGAAGTTCCGGCCGAAACCACGCCTGCTGAAACTGCACCGACCGACCCGGCCGCTACGTCGGCCAACGCCACCTTCGACCTGAGCAAAGTGCCGGTTTCGACGGCCAATCTGGGCCGGTTTCCGTACGTGAGTGGCCCCAAGGGATACAAATTCCCGAACCCCAGCGACAGCGCTTACTACGAGTTCGACCGTTCTTATGTATACGATGGTAAGCAGCTGATTCCGGTGGAAGGCAAGGTGTTGCGCCGCCAGTACCGGGTGATTGATGACAACAAGAAGACCTCGGAGTTGATGCAGCAGCGCAACTACGAGGCGCTGATTAAAAGCCTGGGCGGCGTGCAGGTATCATCGGCGGAGCTGCCGCGTGAAGCCGTGGAAAAGGTTGGGGACGATACCTACAGAAAGTACGCGGGCAATATCAGCAGCGGCGAACAGGTAGACACCTACCTCATCCGGCAGAAGGATAAGGAAGTGTGGGTGCAGGTGCAGCCCGGCGACACCTACATGGATGTGGTGGTAACCGAGCGGGCCGCCATGCCCCAGCAGGTGTCCACGATTCCGGCCGACGAGCTAAAAAAAAACTAGACACCGAGGGCCGGGTGGCGCTCTACGTGAACTTCGACACGGATAAAGCCAGTATCCGGCCCGAGTCGGGGCCGACGGTGGCCGAGGTTGTCACGCTGTTGCGCCAGCACCCCACGCTACGCCTGGCCGTGCAAGGCCACACCGACAACGCGGGCGCGCCGGCACACAACCAGCAGCTGTCCGAGGCCCGGGCCCAGTCGGTGGTGGCCGCCCTCACGGCCGCGCGCATTAGTGCCAACCGCCTGCAGGCCGCCGGCTTCGGCCAAACCCAGCCCCTGGCCGACAACGCCACCGAAGCCGGCCGCGCCCGGAACCGCCGCGTGGAACTGGTAAAACAGTAGGCCGGTAACCGAGCGGGCTGGCGCCTGACCAAGGGCTCTCTGAAGGCCGAACGTATTTGTAAGCAGCAGGCCCCTGATATCTATATGGATATCAGGGGCCTGCTTGTTATATGCGCTGCTTTGTTACGCCGCGTAGAAATCAGACCTTCATAAGGGCCTGCCAGAGTTGTCGGCGGGTGGGGCCGTGGTTGCCCAGCATGCGGCGCACGGGTACTATGGCGGTAAGCGTAACCACCAGCGCCAAGGCCATGCGTGCCCACCACCAGGGCATCAGGTAGAGGGCGGCGGCCACGGCTATGCTCAAGAAGTTTATCAGTGTGGAAGCATTGTTGCGCATGGTGCTGAAGTCAATCATTTTGTGGATCGGCTTAGCCTTAAGCAGACTGCCCCACAAGCCCAGCGCCAGCAAGGGTAGCGCACTCAGCGGCAGCAGACCAAGTAGGTGCCATCGGTCGGGCGGGAACAGTCCCAGCAGAATGGCGGCTGATAGCAGGCATTCAATGGCTACCACGGGCAGCACGAGCCGCAGGTAAAGTCGCAACAGCCGTGCGGTCAGGCCCAGACGCTGCAGTTCGTCGGCCGTCGCGGCCCAGCGGTAGCCAAATAAGTTGTTGTTCACATACGTGAAGCTGATGACTGGCATAAAGGCGAAGTAGAAAAGGCTTTTCATGAAGCCTTCGTTTCCTTTGAGCACCAGCAACCCACTCGCCACTAGCATCAGAACCTTGAATACGAGTCCCATAGCCAGGGCCGGCCATACTTTGCGCAGATACAGCTTCCACTCGGGCGAAAGGCGGGCCAGCCAGCGCCCGTTGGTACCGGGGGCATAGTTCGGCTCGGGCATGTAGCGGGCACTGAACCAGGGGGCTACCAGCCACAGCGCCGCCGCCCACAGCAGCAGCGGCCCGGCCACAGCTACCACGCGAACCCAGCCAGTCCACGGGCCAGCCATCAACTCAAACTCCCGGCTTAGCCAGAACACTGCCGCACTCAGGCACAGCAGGTTCAGCCAGAACAGCGGATGCCGCCAGCGCCCCACCGACAGCAGCAGCCGCAAATTGAAGCTCAGGGCCGTTGCGCTCAGCCACACCAGCAAACTCAGGCCCAACGGCTGCCAGTATTCGGGGGAAGCCACCAGCGCCGCCAGCAGAAACAGCAGCAGCAGCCCCCGCCGCACCGATACCACATCAAGCACGAAAGCCGTAGTGGCGTTCAGGCGGGCCGATACGGGCAGCGGCTCGGGCAGCGGCCGTCGCACGGCCCGGTAGGAGGGCAGGAAGTCGGCCAGCAGGGCCGTAGCAAACAGCACCCCATTGATGGCGGCCAGCAGCTTCGGAAGCGTGCCGGTTGGTAGGTTGTCGTGGTGGCGCAGCAAGTAGCCCAGTACCAGTCCGTAGATGACCGACAGTAGCCCCAGCAGCCCTACGGTTGCTTGGCTCCCGGCCCCGGCAGGCCAAAACACAGCCCGCAACTGCCGGCCCAGCAGGTAGGGCAGAAAGTGGCCTAACCGGCCTGATGCGTGAGCCATGTGAGGTCGTGGGTGGACGTGGTGGGCGCCAGCAGCTGCAGCAGCGCGTCGGAGAGAATGGTTTCGCGGCCGGCCATAAATTCGGCCCTGGTGCCCCAGAACTTCACTTCGGCCTCATCGATAATGAGCAGGTGGGTGGCCACCTGTTCGAGGTGGGCCAGGTTGTGCGAGGAAATGAACGTGAGGGCCTGGGGGCGGTAGCTGGTCAGCAGGGCCAGCACCCGCTCGGCCGAAAACACGTCGAGGCCGTTGAGCGGCTCGTCCAGGATCAGCAGCTCGGGGCGGTGCAGCAGGCAGGCGGCCAGGGCCACTTTCTGCTTCATACCGGTCGAAAACGCGCTGAGCTGCTTGTGGCGCACCTGCTCGAACTCCTCCAGCAAATGCCCCAGCAAACTCGCAATGCGCGGGGCGGCCTCGGGCAGCTCATAGATGCGGGCCACAAACTGCAGGTATTCTTCGGCCGTGAGCTGCTCGACGAGGTGGCCCTGGTTGATGAGCGCCCCGATACGCCGCTTCACGGCCAGCGGAAACGTCTCGCCCAGTTCGTGCCCGTCGAGCACAATGCTGCCCGAGGTAGGCAGCAGCACATTCACCAGCAGGTTAAACAACGTGCTTTTGCCGGCCCCGTTGCGGCCTACTACGCCCACGCAGTAGCCCGTTTCTGCCCGTAGCGTCAGGTCGCGCAGCACTATTTTCGGCCCGAACGATTTTGTCAGGTTTCGTAATTCTAATTCCATTGAGTAGCCGGATTGCGTATCGGGTGCTGGAGCAGTTTGCACCAGAGCCCCGGCAAGTTAAAAGCCGCTGCCCGAAACTAGTGCGCCTGCCAGTCGGCTGTAGCAATACGCACCGGCCAACGAAAAAGCCCCCGACATCCGAATGGGCGTCAGGGGCTTTACAAGTATCAGTGGGTAGCGGTTACCGTTGCCGGCAGCCGGCGTAGTTGCGCACTTTGGTATACTGAAACGAGAAGTCGGCCAGGTTGCGGTTGTCGGTCACGAACAGGGCGTAATCGGCAAAGTCGCGGGCCTCGGTGAGGTACCACAGGCCGGCGCGGTCGGCAAACAGCTTGTTGGTTTCGGGGTACACCAGCAAGTCGGCAAAGGCCTCCTCGGGCTCGATGTACACCGTGGCAAAACAGTAGCCACGGCGACGCGGGTCGCGCTCCAGGTACACCGAGCCATAGA
Organism: Hymenobacter sp. ISL-91; assembly: GCF_018613725.1. Taxonomy (GTDB): domain Bacteria; phylum Bacteroidota; class Bacteroidia; order Cytophagales; family Hymenobacteraceae; genus Hymenobacter. Next base: position 37,941 of record NZ_JAGGPS010000018.1, on the reverse strand, counting down.
TCCGGCAGGGGTCGATGGAGCCCGCCACGGCCGCCGCCGGATTGGCTAGCGGAACCCGGGGCGGCGCAGCAAACGGGTTCAGCGCCAACAGCCCGGAAACAAGGAAGGAGAGGAGCATAGTAGGTTTGTGCTTGGTTGAGTGAGCTTAGTGCTTACGCCGGTTACAAAAGTGCCGCTTCATAAATGATACCGAATTCAACTAAGCTCTAAACCTAGAACACTCAAGTTGCGACGTAAAGATGCTGACAAGGTGTAGGGGCGGGGCTTGTCCCCGCCCGCCGTTGCACGACCACCGTTGCACGATTACCGTTGAAGCGGCGCGAATGGCGGGCGGGGACAACCGCAGGACAGCGAAGCTAAGCCCCGCCCCTACACCGTGCTGACAGCCGTAGTTCGCAACTTGAGTTAGAACGACTTGATGATGTCGGTGAAGTCGCGCGACTTGAGGGCTGCGCCGCCGATGAGGCCGCCGTCGACGTCGGGCTGGCTGAACAGCTCTCGAGCGTTCTGGGCATTGCAGGAGCCGCCGTAGAGGATGCTCGTGGCCAGGGCCGCCTTGGCATCGTAGGCGCGGGCAATCTGCTCGCGGATGAAGGCGTGTACTTCCTGGGCCTGCGCGCTGGTAGCCGTTTTGCCGGTGCCAATAGCCCAGATGGGCTCGTAGGCCACGGTTACCTGGTCGAACTCCTCGTTGCTGAGGTGGAACAGGCCGTCCTGGAGCTGCTTTTCGAGGTGCTTGAAGGTGTCGCCCTGCTCGCGGGTTTCCAGCGTTTCGCCCACGCAGAAAATGGGCTTGAGGCCAGCGGCCAGCGCCGCTTTCAGCTTCTGGCTCAGCAGCTCATCATCCTCGCGGAAATACTGGCGCCGCTCCGAGTGGCCCAGCAGCACGTATTCGCAGCCCACCGACTGCAGCATGGGCGCAGCTACCTCGCCGGTAAACGCGCCGCTGGCTTTCTGGTGGCAGTTTTGAGCACCCAGATGAAACTGGCCGCCCTGGGGCAGGAGCTTACCCACGGGCAGCAAAAACGGGAAGGGTGGGCAGACCACCACTTCTACGGCCGGCGCGCCGGTGGTTTCGTCCTGCACCATGTGCACGATTTCGGAAATCAGGGCCTGAGCCTCGGCCAACGTGGTGTTCATCTTCCAGTTGCCGGCCACTATATTCTTGCGCATCACAAAAATTGTTAGGGTGGGGGTGAGGCTGCAAGTTAGGGCTTGCCCGCTTACCCCACTGTCGGCCCACGCCGGGCCGCCCACACCAGCCCCAGGGCCCCGGCGGCTACCACAGCCGCTGCCAGCAGCGCCGCGCCGGCCAGAAACTGCGTATCGGGCACGCCGTTGCGGGCCACCCAAATGCCCACCAAGCCCCAGGCCACGGCGGCCGGGTAAGCCAGCTCCCGGAACCGGTTGGTGATGTTCAGGGCCAGTCCGGCCACAATACCCATCAGAATGATGCCCCACTCCACGCCCTTGGCCAGCCCCGGTTGCCAGTACTGGCCCAGCGCCACTGTCGTGTTCACCACCAAAGCCACCGAAATCCAGCCCAGGTACAGCCCAAACGGCAGGTTCACCCACCACGGCACCGTGTCCGGCGCGCGGCGGGCCTGCCGCCGCAACCGCCCGTAGGCCACGGCCAGCGCGGCCAGAATGCCCACCATCACCAGCGCGCTCAGCGGCAGCAGTTCGTAGGCAAATACCACCAGCCACCCGCCCGTCAGCACGTTGGCCAGCACCAGCGGCCGGGCCAGCAAATCGGGCAGCGGGTTGCGGCGCTGCGCCGGTAGCAGCTGCCAGACCGCATAGGCCAGCAGACTCAGGAAAATCAGCCCCCAGATGCTGAACGCATACCCGGCCGGCGTAACCGGCGTGGGGTACTTCCCCGACACTACGGCGTTGGTCTGCCCATTGAACGGGTAGGCCTGCGACACGTAGTTGAGCGCAACGTTGCCTACCGTAGCGGCCGCAGCCGCCCAGCGCCAGGCGCGGCCAGCCGAAGTTGGGGTATCGAAAGAAGTAGTGGTGTTCATGCCGCCAATAACCGCAAAATCCGGCGTTTGTAGCATGTAGGCTACTGCGAACGGGAGGGGTGGGGCTTGTCCCCGCCCGCCCTAAGGACGGCATGCCTGCCACCGGTTGCAACGATTCCGTTCAACGGCGGGCGGGGACAAGCCCCGCCCCTACATCGCCCGCCGCATGCCCGGAACCCAATCGGGCCGTTCGACGGTGGGCGGGGACAAGCCCCGCCCCTACCCATTCTTACAGCTTCTCGGCCAGAAAACGCGCTGTGGAATTCGTGTCCTTCAGCTTGACAAACTGCTCGGGCGTGCCTTCGAACAGCAGGTGGCCGCCGTTGAGGCCGCCTTCAGGGCCGAGGTCAATCAGCCAGTCGGCGCACTTGATAATGTCCATGTTGTGCTCGATGATAAGCACCGAGTTGCCCTGCTCGACCAGCGCGTTGAGGGCCAGCATCAGCTTGTTGATGTCGTGGAAGTGCAGGCCGGTGCTGGGTTCGTCGAAAATGAACAGGATTTTATCGTTCTGCAGCGTGTTGCCCTTGGTCAGGAACGAGGCCAGCTTCACGCGCTGGGCCTCGCCGCCGCTCAGCGTGTTGGCCGACTGCCCGAGCCGGATGTAGCCCAGGCCCACGTCGTGCAGGGGCTTGAGGCGCTCGATGATTTTGGTCTGCTCCTTGAAGAAATCCAGGCTGTCTTCGATGGTCATTTCGAGCACGTCGTTGATGCTCTGGCCCTGGAACTGCACATCCAGCACGTCCTGCTTGAACTTGCGGCCCTCGCAGGCTTCGCACGTCAGGAAGATGTCGGCCATAAATTGCATCTCGATTTTCACCTGGCCTTCGCCCTGGCACACCTCGCAGCGCCCGCCCTCCACGTTGAAGCTGAAGTGCGAAGGCTTGAAGCCGCGCGCCTTGGCCAGCGGCTGGTCGGCAAACAGGCTCCGGATGGCGTCGTAGGCCTTCACGTAGGTAACGGGGTTCGAGCGGCTGCTCTTGCCAATCGGGTTCTGATCTACAAACTCGACGTGCGTTACCTGGCCGGCCGCGCCGGTGAGGCGGTCGAACTTGCCGGTAGCCTCGCCCGCACCGCCGCCGAGCTGCTTGAGCAACGCCGGGGCCAGAATGCGCTTTACCAGCGTGCTCTTGCCCGAGCCCGATACGCCGGTAACCACCGTCATCACGTTCAGCGGAAACCTCACGCTCACGTTCTTGAGGTTGTTCTCGCGGGCGCCCGTCAGCTCCAAGGCGTTGCGCCAAGGGCGGCGCGTTTTGGGTACGGGCACCTCGCGGCGGCCACTCAGGTACTCGCCGGTGTAGGTATCGGAGGTCAAAACTTCGGCGTAGGTGCCCTGGAATTGCAGGATGCCGCCGCCGCTGCCGGCCTCGGGGCCGATGTCGATAATCTGGTCGGCCTGCTCCATCATCTTGTCTTCGTGCTCCACCACAATCACGGTGTTGCCCAGCTGCTGCAACGAGCGCAGCACACCAATCAGCTGCTCGGCATCCTGGGGGTGCAGGCCAATGCTGGGCTCATCCAAGATGTACATCGAGCCCACCAGCGCCGAACCGAGCGAAGTAGCCAGCGAAATCCGCTGACTCTCGCCGCCGCTTAAGGTGCTGCTGAGGCGGTTGAGCGTGAGGTAGCCCAGGCCCACCCGGTTGAGGTAGCCCAGCCGGTTCGTGATTTCGGTTACCAGCCGCTCGGCCACTTTCGCCTCGTGCTCGGGCAGGTGCAGGCCATCGAAAAACGCCAGCGCCTCGCTTACCGGCAGCAGCACCAAATCGGTGATGCTCTGGCCCTCGATTTTCACGTATTGAGCGTCTTTGCGCAGGCGGCTACCGCGGCAGTCGGGGCAGGTGGTGCGGCCCCGGTAGCGGCTTTGCAGCACCCGGTACTGGATTTTATGGGTTTGGGTGGCCACCCACTTAAAGTAGTCGTCGAGGCCGTCGAAGTACTTGTTGCCCGTCCAGAGCACGGCGCGCTCCTGCTCGGTCAGGTCGTTATAGGGCCGATGAATCGGAAAGTCGAAACGGATGCCGTTTTTGATGAGCGGCTTGAGCCACTCGCTTTGCTTGTCGGTGCGCCAGGGGGCAATGGCGCCTTCGTACACCGTCAGGCTCTTGTCGGGAATCACCAAATCCTCGTCGATGCCCAGCACCGAGCCGAAGCCTTCGCAGGTCTGGCAGGCACCATAGGGGTTATTAAAGGAGAAGAAGTTCACGCTCGGCTCCTCAAACATCAGCCCATCCAACTCGAATTTGTCGGAGAAGAGTTTAGTTGTCGGTTGTTGGTTGTCAGTTGCTAGGTTAGTTGTCAGTTGTTGGTTGTCAGTTGTCAGGCCGTTCTGCTGGCCGTTCTCACTACCAACTTCCCCCTCACTGACAACTGACAACTGATAACTGGCAACTAACGACCCGTGGCCTTCAAAAAAGGCAGTTTGCACCGAGTCGGCGAGGCGGAAGGCCAGGTCCTCGTCGCCGGGCACTATCACGGCGCGGTCAATCATGATGAATACCGGTCCCGTTACCTCGGGCTGGTCGTCGGGCAGCAGGTCTTCGATGAAGGCCATGGCGCCGTTCACCACCACCCGGCTGTAGCCCTTTTGCAGCAGCAAATCCAGCTCCTTGCGCATGGGGCGGCCGTCGTCGGAGCGCTGCAGCGGAGCCAGCAGCGTCAGGCGCGTATTGGCGGGCAGGCGCATCAGGTAGTCCACCACATCGGCCACGTTATCCTTCTGCACCTGCTGGCCGCTAACGGGCGAGTAAGTGCGGCCCACCCGCGCAAACAGCAGCTTGAGGTAGTCGTAGATTTCGGTGCTGGTGCCGACGGTCGAGCGGTTGTTCTTGATGCTCACCTTCTGCTCGATGGCAATGGCCGGCGAAATACCCCGGATGTAGTCCACGTCGGGCTTGTCCATGCGGCCCAGAAACTGGCGGGCATAGCTGCTCAGGCTCTCCACATACATGCGCTGGCCCTCGGCATACAGCGTATCGAAGGCCAGACTGCTCTTGCCCGAACCCGACAGGCCCGTAACGACGATGAACTGGTTGCGCGGCAGCGCCACGCTCAGGTTTTTGAGGTTGTGTACCCGCGCGTTTTTGATGAGGATGAACTCGCGCGGGTCGAGCTGGTCAATCGGGTCGGCCGCGGGAGCGGCGAGTTGCAAAGCGGAATTGTCGGCCATAGGAGCAGTAACAACGAGCCGCCCGGATTTGGTTTCGGCCCGGCGCGGTTTGGGCCCGGCGAAGGTACGGCAGGAGTCATGGTGAATTCTACGGAGCACGAAGCGCGTAAATCCTTAACATTGTAGCCTGCTCATCTATACTACTATAAATGCCTGTTCTCAGTCCATTAGCCACATTGTACGCTGTTCTGCAGACTGTTCGCGCCAGCGCCGAAACCAACGCCCAACTCCTGCGCAAAAACGAAGCTGCCACCCGCGCCGCCCTCATCGACCCGGTATTGCGGGCGCTGGGCTGGGACACGGCCGATGTACGGATGGTGGAGCCCGAAAAAACAATTGGCGTCAAGCAGGCCCTCGACTACGTGCTGTACGACGCCACCGGCGCAGTTTCGGTGGTGATAGAGGCCAAGAAGCTGGGCGAAAGCCTCGACAAGCTCGGGCACATCGGTGCCGCCATCGGCTATGCATTTTCGCTTAAGCCCCAGAAACTGTTCATCACTGACGGCTTACACTGGCACTACTACTCGCCCGGGCATTCCAACTTCCAGCCGGTCGAAACCATCTCCCTGCTGAAAACGCCACTCGTGGAAGCGGCCCTGCACCTGCTGCAATGGCTGGATGCCGCGCAAAGCGGCCACGGCGTTCCGGCAGCTGAACCCACGGCCCGGGCGGCAAACCCTACGGCAGCAACTGGCGCGGCGGCCGTAAGCAAAAGTCGCCGCACGCCCCTCCCGCTTCCGGGCGGCAGCCATACCCCTGCTTTCGTGGAGCTCGCCCAGGTGAGCCCGCAGGCCCTGGCGCCCGGCCAGAAACCCACGGCCCTGCGGCTGCCCAACGGCGCGGTGGTGCCCATCAAAACCTGGAAAGATGTGCTGGTGCAGCTCAGCCTCTTTGTGCTGCAGCAGCGCCCGTCAGTACCCGTTCCACACCCCGATAAGGCGGGTAAAAAGACTGCCCTATTTAGTTGGAACAAACCAAAGGAGGGCATCGGCTACAAAGAAACTACCCTGCACGGCCGGCCGCTTTACATCCACACCAATTACAGCGCGGCCAGCTGCGTGGCCAACGCCCTGCACGTGCTCCGGCTGCTGCCCGAAGCGGCTACAGCAGCCGTGGCTTTCTAAGGGTATGTTTAGGAATTGTCATGCTGAGTTTGCCGAAGCATCTCTACCGCAACGGTAATGCGCAGTAAGCTACTAGCACGCTGTAGGGGCGGGGCTTGTCCCCGCCCGCCGTTTGCGCCGGTTCAACGGTAATCGTGCAACGGTGGGCGGGGACAAGCCCCGCCCCTACAGCGTTCTTCGCAACTTGGGTTAGCAACCGAAAGGGCGGCGGCCCTGCTCGAAGGCACAGTGGTAGTCCGCGGCCGCGCCGCCAGCCTGCCGGATTTCGCGCGTCGGCGCGCCGCGACTACCATTTACTTAAATTTTTTTTGGTCAAGCGGCTGATTTGGCAGCTTCGCAGCTGGAGGTGCAACATCATAGAAGGAATTTGCGTCAAATTCTATAATTTCAATTCGTTAGCCCTCTGTAAGCAGAGGAAACCACTTTTGAATTTGACTTTATGAAGAAGTTACTACTCCTTTTTCTACTGTTCAGCTGGGCTGGTAGCCCGATTTGGGCCGCCGACCCGCCCAAACTGAACGGCCAGTGGGCCGGGCTGCTGCAGGTGCCGGGAGGCAAGCTCAAGCTCATCATCACGCTGGTGCCGCTCTCCAACGGCAGCTACTACGCGGCCCTCGACGCGCCCCAGCAGCGCATCAGCCGTATGCCGGCCACGGCCACCGTAAAAGGAGCCGATATTACGGTGAGCATCGAGCAGGCTGGCAGCCGCTTTGTGGGCAAAGTGCTGAAAAACGGTGCCACCCTGCAGGGTACCTGGAGCCAGCCCGGCCTGAAAGGCTCTCTCACCCTTACCCGCCTCGCCGCGCCCAAACCGGCCGCCGTAGCCGGCAAGCCCCGCCTCACCAAGCCCTACCGCGAAGAGGAGGTCAGCTTTTACAACAAACAAGCCCAGTTGCGGCTGGCCGGTACGCTCACCACGCCCGCCGGCCCCGGCCCGTTTCCGGCCGTGGTGCTGCTCTCCGACTCGGGCCCCCACGACCGCGACGTGACCGAGCAGGACTACCGCCTGTTTGGCTCGCTGGCCGACCAGCTTACCCGCCGCGGCATTGCCGTGCTGCGCTTTGATGACCGGGGCGTGGGCCAGTCGCAGGGCAGCCACTTCAACACCACCACTGCCGATGTAGTGAGCGACGCGCAGGCGGCGCTGCTGTTTCTGCGCACCCGCCGCCTGCTCGATGCGCGCTACCTGGGCCTGCTTGGGCACGGCGAAGGCGCCAACGTGGCCCTGCTGGCTGCCGCCGAGCCTGCCCCGGCCACTGCACCGGCCTTTGTGGTGGCGCTGGCACCCTACGGCGTACCGGGCCGTGACATAATCCAGCGCCAGCAGCTGGAAATCATGCGCCTTATCGGCTCGAACCCGGCCCAAGTAAAGGCGGCGCTGGCCCTGAACCAGGAGATGATTCGTATCATCCGGCAGACGCCCAACGACAACCAGGCCCGCGGCAAAGTGGCCGGCCTGCTGCGCTACCACAACACCGACCTCGACCCGCATATGGCTCGCGCCCGCGCCGTGCAGCTTACCTCGCCCTGGTCGCGCTACTTCCTCGATTTCGACCCCGTGCGCACGCTGCCCGCCGTGAAGTGCCCTGTGCTGCTGCTCGGCGGCACCACCGATTTGCAGGTAGCGACGAGCCAGAATCTGCCCCCACTAAAAAAGGGCCTGCGCAACAGCGCCACCACGGCCCTGCGCCTGCCGGGCGTCAACCACTGGTTTCAACCCGAAATGAAGGACTGGCCGGTAGTGAACGGAGAGCAGCAGCCCGTGTTTTCGCCCAAGGCCCTGACCGAAATCCGCGAGTGGGTGTTCAGCAAAACCGAGCGCCCCCAGCCCGTGGCCACCGGAGCCGGTGAGCCACTTAAAAAGCAGCTGGTAAAAGGCAGCGGTGGCAAAGTAAGCCGTTAGGGTGCGTAGGGGCGGGGCTCAGCTGCGCCCCTATGTCGTGTTATGCTCCTACCAACCAAAGTTGAGGCGTAAGGATGTGGGCCCGGTGTAGGGGCGGGG
>NZ_JAGGPS010000018.1:0-29591 GCF_018613725.1 Hymenobacter sp. ISL-91 | reverse complement strand
CCCCGCCCCTACACCGTGCTGCACTCCTAATTATAACCGGCCTCACTCCTTTATTGGCGTCATATCCAGGCGGCGGAGCTTATCGGCCTTTAGGGCCGTAAGGGCGACGACTACCAGCGTCATGGTGCCGCCAAACACCACCGAGGTTACCGTGCCCATCAGCCGGGCTGCCGCGCCCGACTCGAAGGAGCCGATTTCGTTGGACGAGCCAATGAAGATGTTGTTGACGGCCGACACGCGCCCCTTGATGTGCTCGGGCGTGAAGGTGTGCAGCAGCGTGGAGCGCACGATAACCGATACCGAATCGAAGACGCCGGTGAAAAACAGCAGCACCAGCGAAAGCCAGATGTTGGTCGACAGCGCGAAGCCAATAGTGGCCAGCCCGAACCCAGCCACGGCCCACAGCAGCTTGCGGCCGGCGTGGCGGTGCAGCGGGAAATAGGTAAGCAGCGTGGCCATGAGCACCGAGCCCACGGCTGGCGCGGCCTCCAGGTGGCCCAGTCCGGCAGCGCCCACTTTCAGAATATCCACCGCAAACACCGGCAGCAGCGCCACCGCCCCGCCAAAGAGCACGGCAAACAAATCGAGCGAAATAGCGGCCAGAATCAGCTGGTTGCCCCAGATAAAGCGGATGCCGCTGAGGACACTGGTCTTGAGGTCTTCGCGGGCCCCTACCTGGGCGGGCAGTGGCCGGGGGGCGATGCTGGCAAACAGGCCCAGCGCCACGGCCAGCAGCACTGTGGCCGTGAGGTAAGCGGAGGCAATGCCCAAATGCGCAATCAGGTAGCCGCCAATGGCGGGGCCCACTACCGAGGCCGCCTGCCAGGTGGTGCTGTTCCAGGTGATGGCGTTGGCCAGATGCTCGCGGCTGGGTAGCAGCTGCGGCATAAACGAAAACGTAGCCGGCCCCATAAAGCCGCGGGCAATACCACTCACGAAAATGACGCCGTACAGCGGCAGCGTATAATAGGCGTCGCGGGCCAACAGGTTGCCACCGGCCGGCGACGCCAGCAGCCACAGGGCCACCGCGCACAGCAGCAGCCCGCCCACGGTGGCCACAATAATGTTCTTGCGGTTCACCGAGTCGGCCACATGTCCGGCGTAAAGCGACACGCCAATGCTGGGCACGGCCTCGGCCAGGCCAATCAGGCCCAGGGCCAGCGGGTCGTTGGTGAGCTTGAAAATCTGCCAGCCAATCACCAGGCCCATAATGCGGGTGGCCAGCGTGAGGCAGATGCGGGCCAGCAGGTAGCGGCGGAAGTCTGGCAGCCGTAGCGCGGCATAAGGGTCGTGCCGGGCGGCGCCGGAAGCGGGGGAGGGCATAGGGCAAACAGCCGGAAAAACAGCGGCCGGCCAAAGGTACGCGCCGCGCCTCCGTCGGCGTATTAAATGAGGGTGTTTAGGCGGCCAGAAGGCCGTCATGCTGAGCGCAGNNCTGCGCTCAGCATGACGGCCTTAACAGACTCGATGCGAGGCCGGACGGCACTAGCAGCCCACCGCCGGCCTGCCCGGCCCGGATTTTGTGGTGCTTCGCGGTCAGCAACCCAAAACCCGGCTGTAACCGTATCTTCCGGGGCAAAATACCATTTGCTATCTATTCCTTCTTCATCTGCTATGCCCAACGCGCATATTCTGCCCCGCCTGTTTCTGGTAGCAAGCCTGCTCTTGCCTGCTGCTCTCGTTGCCCAGGCCCAAACCGCCTCAGAAGCTTTTCCGGCCGCTACTCAACTGAAAGACGGAGCCTTCCGCCGGGCCGGCCAGACCTATCGACTGCTCGGTGGTCAGCAAACCCGCCTCACCGAAACCCTGCCCCTGGGCAACGGCTTCGAGCTGCGTCCTGATGGTCGGCTCGTGCGAAACGGCGTAACCCGGCAACTGCTGCAAAACGGCCAAGCCGTTACGATGGAAGGCAACGTAGTACTGCTGCGCGATGATATGCTCACGCCCGCCGCCATTGCCCGCGCCGACAAGGCTGCTACAGGCGGCAGTACCACCACCGTCAGCATTCCGGCCGCGGCCAACATGGCGGCGCTGGTGCCGCAGTTCGAGCGCACTGCCAGCCGCCTCGCGCAGCTACGGCAGCTAACCGCACTACTGGAGCAACGCACGGCCGCATTGGCTGGCGGCACCACCCCCGCGCCCGGCCTGGAAAAGGAAATTCAGGCGCTCAGTGCCCAGCTGAGCCGTTAATGCTGGCTGGTAGAGGGCCGGCCTTTACACTTAGGCTGTGTGAACGTTTCGGCGCACAACGGAGGGTTGGGCTTGTCCCTCCGTTGTGCGCCGAAGCCCGGATTCGGTGGGCAAACCCTAAGCCGTTGTGCTGTAGCCAATGGTGGCCGTTCCGGGGTACAGGTGGCTACGGGCCGGCACCGCGCCTGAATATGGCCGCCGGGTAATATGGTAGTATAAGCTGCCCGAAAAATATTTTGGCCTTTTCCGGGGCGGGCCATTGTAAACGGCGGCACGGTTCTTTACATTTGGATTCTGCCGGTTATTCATCACCCTTTCATCCGGCCCCCATTCCCCAGCTGCGCTCTATGGTTTAAAGCTCTACGTTTCAGAATTTTTTCTCGTAGTCTTTATCAACCCGTAGCCTTTATGGATACCCCGCAGCCGAGCGATTCCGCGCTCATCTCCCTCTACATTGCTGGTCAGGAAGGGGCGTTTGCCCAACTGCTGGAGCGGCATAAGGCCCGCGTGTTTACCACTATTCAGCTGATAGTGCGCGACCCCGATACGGCCGAAGACCTGTTGCAGGATACCTTCATTAAGGCCATTCATACCTTAAAGAGCGGGCGCTACAACGAGGAAGGAAAATTTTCTTCCTGGATTTGCCGCATTGCCCACAATATGGCCATCGACAGCTTCCGGCGCGAAAAACGTAGCCCTTTGGTGGCCCTCGACACAACAAGTCATCACTTCAATTCGTTGTCGATGGCAGAAGAGGGAACCGAGGCTATGCTTACGCGGGAAGAAACCCACGAGCGGCTGCGGGGCCTGATTCAGGAGCTGCCCGCCGCGCAAAAGGAGGTGTTGCTCATGCGCCATTACGGTGATATGAGCTTCCAGGAAATTGCCGATGCAACGGGGGTTAGCATTAATACTGCGCTGGGGCGGATGCGCTATGCGCTGATCAACCTGCGGAAAAAAATGTCCGCGCAACCCGTTTTCTATGATCAAAATCTTTACCCAAGAGACCCTGCTCCGGTACGTGTACAACGAGTTGCCGGCTGATGAGCAGCGCGACGTAGAGCAGGCCCTGCTCCACGACCCCGAACTGGCCGCCACCTGCGCCGATCTGCTGCTGGCTCAGCAAAGCCTCGACGAGTTGCGCACCGCTCCCTCGGCCCGCACTACCGATACTATTCTACGCTACTCGCGCACGTTTCCGCAACTGAAGTAACCTCGGTTTCCTGCCCTGCCGCCTTAAGCCGCGCTACTGCCCTAACCCGCTGTAGCGCGGCTTTTATGGTTTTGGGTTTCGGCGGAGATGGTGGTGTTCGGGTTTCTTCGTAATGTTGCCCCATGCGCAAAACCGAACGGTACCGCCACTTTACCGACTATTTCACTACGCACTTTCCGGAGCCGGAAACCGAGCTGACGTTTGCCAACCCTTACGAGTTGATCGTGGCCGTGGTGCTCAGCGCCCAATGCACCGATAAGCGCGTAAACCTGGTGACGCCCGCGCTGCTGGCGCAATTTCCAACGCCCGCGCATCTGGCCGCCGCTTCGGCCGAGGAAATTTTCCCGTTTATCCGCAGCATCTCTTACCCCAACAACAAGGCCAAGCACTTGGCGGGTTTGGGCCGAATGCTGACGCAGGATTTCGGGGGCGAAGTGCCCGGCACTATTGAGGAGTTGCAACGGCTGCCCGGCGTGGGGCGCAAAACGGCCAACGTAGTCGTATCGGTGGTGTACAACCAGCCGGCTATGGCCGTTGATACGCACGTTTTTCGGGTGTCGCACCGGCTTGGGCTGGTGCCCAAAACGGCTACCACGCCGCTGGCAGTGGAAAAAGAACTGGTGCGCCATATTCCCGAAGTCCTCATCCCGAAGGCCCACCATTGGCTGATTTTGCACGGCCGCTACGTGTGCGTAGCCCGCCAGCCCAAATGCGCCCAGTGCCCGCTTACCAGTTGGTGCAAGTACTACGCCGACGTCATTAGCAAGCAGGCCGCACTTCCGCAGAAAGCCGCACCTAAGGCCAAATTAAGCGTAAATGAAAGTAAGATCAGTACAACAAAGTAAATAAGTGGTTTTAGCAGGTATATAAACTGTGTCCTCAGCCAGCAGCTTGTTCCAGAAGGCGTTGCATGGTTCGACCAAGCTGCTGACGGTCAAATTCGGCGGCGGCCAACTCCTTGCCCCGGGCTCCGGCCGCCCGTAGCAGCGCCGGCTGGGCCAGCAGTTCGGCCAAGAGTTGCGCCAGGGCCGGGGCATCGTCGGCAGGCGAGTACCAGCCGCAGCCGTGGCGCTCCAGCAGCTCCCGCGTCCAGCCCGGGTTGGTCACGATAACTGGGGTGCCCACGGCCAGGCTGTCGTAGAACTTGGCCGGCGAGTTGGTATCAAGCACCGGCATACCCAAAAACGGCGCCACCGACACTTCCGCCAGCCGAAACCAACTGAACACCGCGTGGCGCGGCTGCGGCGGCACTACCCGGATAGTAGGTGTGCGCCGGGCGGCGGCAGCCAGCTCGTCGGCATAGTAGCCCAAGCCCATGAACAGCCAAACCACGTCGGGGCGGGTGACGGCCAGAGCCTCGGCGGCGGCCAGCAGCAGCGGAATGGCATTGGCCCGCCCAAACGTGCCGGCGTACAAAATCACGCGCTTGCCCTCCAGCTGCTGCTCGCGGCGCAACGTGGCCACAGCCGCATCAGTAGCCCGGGCGGCCAGTTCCAGGTCGGTGCCGTTGAGGCTGGTGTGTACTTTAGCGGGGTCGAAGGGCCAGCGCGAGCCGGGTGCCTGGCCGATATGGCGCACGTGGCGGCTCATGTCGGGCGAAAGTGTAACAATGGCCTGGGCCTGCTGGTAGAGGCGGCCTTCGAGCCTATACAGGGCGCGGCGGGCCAGTGGGTTGGGCACGGCGCCCATGGCAATCGGGAACTCGGGCCACAAGTCCTGCACCTCGAACACCCAGGGTACCCGCCGCCAGCGGGCCACCTGGGCCGCGGCCCAGGCTGCCGTAAGCGGTGTGCTGATGCCCCAGATAACATCGGGCCTCGCTATGCGCAACCCTTCGCGCAGGGCGTAGGCAGCGTATTGCGCGAAGGCCAGCCCGCGCCGGGCCACGCCCATGCGGTTCTCGTAGGCAATGTCGGCGGCGTGCAACTCAACGCCGGGCGGCACCCAGGCAAACTCCTGGGTCAGGCGCTGAGGCTCCCAGGTGCGGGTGGTAATAAGCGTGATGCGGTGCGTTTGAGCCAGTTGCGCCAGCAACGAGTAGTGCCGGCTGGTGGCCGGGCAGTCGGGGTTGGTGTGGTACTGGCTGAAAACGGCAATGTGCATTCTTTGTCGAGCTGTTAGCTTATAGCTGCTGGCTGTTAGCTTTTTTGCGCCCAAAAGAACGTCATTCTGAGCGAAGCGGACAAAAGAACTGTCATTATGAGTGCAGCGCAGCGGAGTCGAAGAACCTCCACTGAAATGGTGACCCTAACGTTAGGGTCACCACTGCACGCGAGATTCTTCGACTTCGGCGCCGCCTTCGCTCAGAATGACAGTTCTTTTGTCCGCTTCACCTCCTTACCCCAGCACCTCGTCCTCCCCATTCACCAGCTGCTCAATCAGCAGAATCATGATGTGGATGGCCTTGATGTGGATTTCCTGAATCCGGTCGGCGTAGCCGGTGTGCGGGGGGCGGATTTCCACGTCGCTCAGACCAGCCAGCAGGCCACCATCTTTGCCCGTGAGGCTGACCACGCGCATACCGGCGGCGCGGGCGGCTTCGGCGGCGCGCAGAATGTTGGGAGAGTTGCCGCTGGTACTGATGGCCAGCAACACGTCGCCGGGGCGGCCCAGGGCTTCCACGTAGCGGCTGAACACGTATTCGTAGCCGAAGTCGTTGGCTACGCAGCTCATGTGCGAAGCCTCGGTGAGGGCAATGGCGGCCAGAGCGGGGCGGTTCTGGCGGTAGCGGCCGGTGAGCTCCTCGGCAAAATGTTGGGCGTCGCAGAGCGAGCCGCCGTTGCCGCAGGTCAGGATTTTGCCGCCGGCCCGCAACGAGCCGGCCATCAGGCGCGCCGCCTGCTCGATGGCGGCCAAGTTGGCTGGGTTCTGCACGAACTGCGTCAGCACAGTCTGCGCCTCCGTTAGCTCGGCGCGAATTTGCTCGGTAAGCGAAGAAGAGGAATTCACGGAAATAGGGACTTACAGCGGCCGGGAGCTGCTGTCGGCGGGCGGAATAATGACGTTGGACTGCTGGCCGGGCACGGTGCCTGGGTTGGGGTCTGGCTGCGGCTGCAGGGGCTGGTCGGGGTAGGTGGTAACGCCGGTGCGGGGCGTAATGGGCGGCCGCTCAGCAGCGCGTTGCTGCTCCAGCTGGTTGTCGTAGAGGCGCGCTTTCAGCTCGTTGATTTTGCGGTCGGAAGCAGCCATTTCGCGGCGCAACAAGGTGCTGTCGAGGTTTTCGGTGAGCAGGTGCAGGCCCAACAGCGCCACAGCCGCCGCCAATAAGGTGTAGTAGAGGCTTTCGGCCGAACCGGCCATACCCACAAAGCTGGTCTGTACCGAGGGTAGCAGCAGAATCAGCAGTGCCAGCACCAGAAAAAGCATGACCAGAATGGTAACCAGACGTTTTAGAGCAAGCATAACGGAAAGGGAAAGCAGAGGAAAAAGAGCGGCCTATTCATACGGGTAAAATGAATAGGCGGACTAAATATAGTATTTTACAAATAAGCAACGAGAAATCTATAGTTGAGCTTGAGGACGTTTGAGCGGGCTAAATCGATTCGCTGCCGGCTGCCTGCATGGTATTGAGGCGCTGGTAGAGGCCGCCCGATTTGCGTAGCAGCTGCTCGTGGGTACCGCGCTCCACAATGCGGCCGTGCTGGAGCACAATAATTTCGTCGGCGTGCTGAATGGTGCTCAGGCGATGGGCAATTACGAGGCTGGTGCGGTTTTGCATGAGCCGCGTGAGGGCCTGCTGCACCAGCTGCTCGCTCTCGGTATCGAGGGCCGAAGTGGCTTCGTCGAGAATGAGAATGGGCGGGTTACGCAGAATGGCCCGCGCAATGCTCAAGCGCTGCCGCTGCCCGCCCGACAAGCGCGAGCCCCGGTCGCCAATAACGGTCTGGTAGCCCTCGGGCGTAGCCTCAATAAACTCGTGGGCGTTGGCAATGCGGGCCGCCTCCATCACCTCGGCCTCGGTGGCTTCGGTATTGAAGCGAATGTTGTTGAAAATGGTGTCGTTGAACAGAATGCTCTCCTGCGTGACGATGCCCATCTGGTCGCGCACCGAATGGATGGTGCAGTCGCGCACGTCGAGGCCGTCGATGAGCAGCTGGCCGCCGGTAGGGTCGTAGAAACGGGGCAGCAGGTCGGCCAGTGTGCTTTTGCCGCCGCCGCTGGGGCCTACCAACGCCACCGTTTTGCCCTTTTCAATGCTCAGGTTGATATCGTCGAGCACCGTGGCCTCGCCGTAGCCGAAGCGCAGGTTGCGCAGCTCGATGCGGTGCTGGAAGGGCGGCAGCACCTGCGCGTTGGGCCGGTCGCGAATCAGCGGCTCGGTGTCGATAATGCGCAACACCCGCTCGCCGGCCACCAGCCCGCGCTGAATATTGCCAAACGACGACGACAGCGCCTTAGCCGGCGTGAGCACCTGCGAAAACAGAATCACGTAGCCGATAAACGTTTCGCCATCCAGGTCGGAGCCGCCCCCCAGAATCAGGGAGCCGCCGAAATAAAGCAGTCCGGCCACCACCGAAACGCCCGCAAATTCGGAGAACGGCGAGGCCAGGTCGCGGGTGTTGTCGATGCGGCGCGAGGTGCGGGCGTACAGGTCGTTCTGCTCCTCAAACTTACCCTTGATGTACTGCTGGGCGTTGAACGCCTTGATAACCCGGATGCCGCCCAGCGTTTCATCAATCACCGAGAGCATAGTGCCGAGCGTGCTTTGGCTTTGCTTGGCCTGAGTGCGCAGGCGCTTGGCCACCGTGGCAATAATAGCCCCCGATATGGGCAGCAGCACCAGCGTAAACAGCGTGAGCGGCACCGAAATATGAAACAGCACCACGAAATAGGCCACAATGGTCAGCGGCTCCTTGATAACGGCCGTCATGGTGTTCACCACCGACGTTTCCACCTCCTGCACATCGGAGGTGAAGCGCGACATCAGGTCGCCCTTCCGTTCGCCCCCGAAAAAACCCAGCTGCAGCCCAATCACGCGGTGGTACAGGTCGCGGCGCAGGTTGCGGATGACGCGGGCGCGCACCGTGGCCAGCAGGCGCAGACTCAGATAGCGGAAGACGTTGCTCATCAGCACCGACGCCACCACTACTCCGCACACGAAAGCCAGCGCCCCCAGCTTGCCCTGGCTTTCGAGCACGCCGGCAAAAAAGTACTGAAACGTGTCAGTTACCCAGCTAATAGTGGGCTTGAACGCCGGAAGAGAGGTGGGCGCAACCAACTGCACTTTGTCCGTTTTGTCGAACAGCACCCGCATCATAGGAATGATGAGCGTGAAGTTGCCGATGCTGAAAAAGATAGTCAGCACAGTGAAAAGCAGGTACTGAGGCAGAAAAGCGGCCCAGGGTCGGGCGTACTGCAGAATGCGGAGGTAGGTTTTCATGGGCAGCCGCAAAGGTAGGGCATAGCGCGGGCCGATGGATTTGTTGACTGCAAAGCGCGTCAGGTGCCTTAATCGACCCCGAAAATGCCCACTATCTCAATGCGGCCCACTAGCTGGCGGTTGAACTCGGCCAGCTCCTCGGCTGGTACCCAAAGCTCGTCGTGCTCGCGGCCCCCCACGTTTTGCACCGGAAACTGGGCGGCATAGTCGGCATCAAGGGCGAAGCGCAGCACGTAGCCTACGCCGTAGTAAGGAACATTCCAGTCGCGGGCAATCTGGGTGGCGTACTGCTCGTTGAGCACCGGGTAAAAAAACGGCTGCTCCGGCAGCCGCGGTGGAAACGCCAGCCAGTCGGCAGCGGCAATTAAATCCAGCTCCGCCTGGTTTACGGGCCGGTAGAGCAGCAGGGTGGCCGGGTCGTGGCGCATGGTGGGGCGAATGCGTGGCGGTGGTAAAATAAGAACGTCATGCTGAGCTTGCCGAAGCATCTCTACCGCAATAGTATATGATTACTGCTACGGTAGAGATGCTTCGGCAAGCTCAGCATGACGTTCTTTCCCTAATACCTGACTTAAAACTCGTGCAGGCGCTGGGCAATATTCCAGCGCAGGGCCACCGAGGCCAGGGCCCCGTTGCCAGCCGTGTAGTAAGTAGGCACGGGCGCGTTGCCCGAGAAGGTGCGGTTGCGGTAAACGAGCTTGGCGTCGAGGAACAGGTTGTGGGCGGCCTGGTAGGAGGCTGTCAGGTCGGTGTGCAGCAGGTAGGACGTGATGCCGCTGCCGACGTTGAAGCCGAACTCGCCGGGGCGGGTGGTGTAGGGCAGCAGCACGTTGGAGCCGAAGTTCTGGCCCACCGGGTCGAGGCCCTGCTTCACCAAAAAGCCCTTGCCCACTACGTGCAGGCGGGGCAGGGGCTGGTAGCTGGCAATGCCGATCAGCTCCCAGAGGTTGGCACCCATGGGGTGGGCCAGCGGCTGGGCAGCGTGCTGGTAGGCCCTAAACTTGTCCTCGTGCTGGTAAGTAAAGGGCCGGATGAAGTTGAACTCACCCTGCAGATCGAAGTTTTTGATGCCCGCCACGTTGATGTACTTAGCCCCTAGCTGCGCGGCTTGCTTGTTGGCCCACCAGCCGTTGCCGGAACGGATTTGGCTCAGCACGAACTCATCCAGCACCAGTTGGCCATAGACCTGCACCCGCTGCTTGATGTTCCACTTGAAGTCGAGGCCCAGCAGGGCGTTGTCCTCGGAGCCCGCACTTTGCTCTACCGCCCGGTAGAAGATAATCGGGTTGAGGTACTGCAGCTCCAGGCCCCGGCGCGCCTGGCGGTTCTGCGGGTCGCCGGGCGTAGCCGGGTCGTTGTCGTTGTCTATGTAGTCGGTTACCGTTTTGTAGCCGCTGTACATCACGCTCTCGAATACGCCTACGTTCAGGTTGGGTCTGATGTCGAGGCTCAGGTGGTGAAAGGCCAGGTACTTGCGTTGATAGTCCCGATCGAGGGCGGGGTTGTCAGCTACCAGCTGGGCGAACAGGTTCTGATACTTGAACTTCCACACCCGAGTCTGGACCTTCAGAAACAGGTAGGGCGCGGAGTAATCCGACAGAATGAGGCTGCGGTAGCCGTTGCCGATCTGGTTGCGGTCGTGGCCCAGCTGCAGGCTCACATGGCGGCCGGCAGCGTAAGTGAGGTAGCCCCGGGCCGAGAGGAAATCGTACTGCCCGGGAGTGGTTTTGAATGGCTTCCAGAAGCCTTCGTGGGCCACGGTACTGTCGCGCGCCGTGCGCTGCTGCACGTACAGGGGCACGGCCATCTGGTTGTCAGCCAGGAAGGTGTAGAAGCCCAGGCGCTGATCCACAGTGCCTTCTACCTGCACGCCGCGGGTATTGAGGAAGGAGTAGCTCTTGGCCCCGTCGTTGTTGCCCAGGCTCAGGCCCGCCACCGGATTCACGCGCAACGAGAAGTCGGGCGTTTCCACGCTGTAAAAATCGGACTGCCGCTCATACAAAACCCCGAGATAGGGTTTGGAGCGGGCGTTTGTCTCCGAATCGAGCCGGGTGTCGTGCCAGTTGTCGCGCAGGAAGTAGCGCGCATTAAAGCGGTCCTGCACCGAGAGGCCGGCGCTGGAATCGGCCAGCATGCGCTCAGCCAGCCGGGCCACGGCCGCGCGGGTGTAAGGCCTTACCGACGTATGAATATCGCCCACCGAATCGGAGCCCTGCAGGATGGCGTACCGGTCGATGAGCCGGTAGATATCATTGTCGAGCGGCACGTAGGTGGTGCCCATTGTGGTTTTAGCCACCGGCTCATTTACAGCGGGCTTAGGCGGCTGGTCGTAAATGAGCCAGTTGCCCTGGCCGTCGGCGGGGCGGGTGGTGGGCGTGTCCTGGGCCGCCACCGGGGCGGCCAGCAGCGCCAGCAACGGCAGCAGCAGGTAGGTGTTTTTCATAAGCGAAAGCCCGCGACGCCGGAGCTGGTTGGCGGGGCAGCAAAACTACGGAGTTTCAGTGGGGGAAAGATTGGCAGGCTGCGTAAACTATCAGTTGCTCATTGCGCACCGCCTACCTTTGCCCCATGCCCCCGTTTTGCCTGCTGCGCTTCCCGGAACTCGACCTGCCTGCCTGGGACGCCTGCGTTGCCGGAGCGCAGCAGCAGGTGCCGTACGCGCATAGCTGGTGGCTACGGGCCACGGCCGGCCGCTGGGATGCGCTGGTGCAAATCGAGCCCGAAACCGGCCGTTACCTCAGCGTCTGGCCGCTGCCGGCCAAGTGGCGGCCGGGCGGCCGGCAGGTATACCAGCCGCCCTTTACCCAGCAGCTGGGCTTGCTTTCTGAGCTGGAAAACGCCCCGGCTATCGGCCCCGGGCTGGCGCGGCTGGCTTCGCACTACGCCCGCTTCTATACTCAGCTCAACGAAGCGAACAGCCTAGCAGGCATAACCGAACAGTTTCAGGTGGAAGTCCGGCAAACCTACCAGCTCGACCTTAGCCCCGCCTACGAAACCCTGCGGACTGGTTACTGCTCCGATTACCGCCGCCGCCTGCTCCGCCACGAGGCAGCCGTTGCCTCGCTGGCCGTAACCGCACTGCCCGATACCGCGCCGCTGCTGGCCCTGTTTCAGCAAACCAAGGGCCCGGCCGCCGGCCTGCGCCCGCGCCACTACGCCCGTCTGCGCCGGCTGCTGGCCGAACTGCACCGCCGGCAGCTGCTCGAAGCCCGGGCCGTGTGCCAGCCCGAAACCGGCGCGCTGCTGGCCGGGGCCCTGTTCGTGCGCTACCGCAGCCGCCTGATCTACCTGTTTGCGGCGGCTTCCGATGAAGGCAAAAAAGCTGCCGCGCCGCTGTTGCTGCTCAACGACGCCATCCGTCGCCACGCCGGTACACCGGGGCTGATACTCGATTTTGAAGGCGGCATGCTACCCGCCATTGCCCGTTTTTTCGCCAACTTCGGGGCCTCGCCCGTCCCGTACGCGTCCTTATCGTTCACCTCCCAACGCCCCTGGTACCTGCAATGGATGCCCTAACGCCTAACTCTGCCGATTCGACTGCCGCCGCCCACGCCAACGCGCGTGTGCGGATTCTGTGCGCCCAGCCCTCCATTGCCAACCACTTTCTGGCCGAGCTGCGCGACGTCGATGTGCAGAAAGACTCGCTCCGCTTCCGCCGCAACCTGCAGCGGCTGGGCGAAATCATGGCCTACAACATCAGCGCCGGCCTCGATTTCACTACCAAAACTGTGCGCACGCCGCTGGGCAAATCGAGCAGCATGCACCTGGCCGATTTCCCGGTGCTGGCCACCGTACTGCGGGCCGGCCTGCCGTTTCACCAGGGCTTTCTCAACTATTTCGACCAGTCGCCCTCAGCGTTTGTAGCCGCTTACCGCATCGAGGGCACGGCCCAGGTGCAGGTGCAGGTTGATTACCTCTCGGCCCCCAGCCTCGACGGCCGGGTGCTGATTCTGGTAGACCCCATGCTGGCCTCGGGCAAGAGCCTGGTGCAGACTTACCGGGCCATGTTGCGCTTCGGCACGCCCCGGCAGGTGTACATTGCGGCCGTCATCGCCTCGCCCCAGGGCGTCGAATACGTGACGCGCGAAGTGCCCGAAGCTACCCTCTGGCTCGCCGCCCTCGACGACGACCTCAACGAAAACGCCTATATCGTACCCGGCCTCGGCGACGCCGGCGACCTGTCGTATGGCAGCAAACTCTAAGCTAGTATTGAGTAATTGGTACTGAGTAGTTAGTAAAACGTCATTCAGAGCGCAGCGAAGAATCTCGCGCGTCAAATGTAATCCATTCGTTATAGTTGGTATAGCAACGTCAGCATGCGAGATTCTTCGCTGCGCTCTGAATGACGTTTTACTAACTACTCAGTACCAATTACTCAATACTTCCCGTGTTTCCTGCCCTGCTGAAATACGCCGCCGTTTTTGCTTTCGGCATGTTCAAGTTCGCTGGCGCGCCCATCACGGGTGTGGCAGCGGGCCTGCCGGTAGCCGTTACCTGGGCCCTCACGGTGGCCGGTATGATGACGACTGTAGTGCTGATTTCGGGTGTAGGCAAAACCTGGGCGTTGCACCTGCGGCGGCGGCGCATCGAGAGGGGTAAGCCCCTTTTCAGTCGCCGCACCCGCACCATCGTGCGCATCTACCGCCGCTTCGGCATGACGGGCATTGCTTTCCTGACCCCGATCCTGTTCAGCCCCATCGGGGGCACCGTCATTGCCACCCAGCTGCACGTGCCGCGCTGGCGCATTTTGCTGCATATGGCCTGGAGCGCCGCCTTCTGGAGCTTCGCCCTCACCCTGCTGGTCGTGCGCTTCAGCCACCTGTCTATATTTCAATAAAGGCTTGGAGAAATGAGGGGAAGGGTATAGAGGAATGTCCCTCAGTTTCCAAGTCCCTAAACTACTCCGCTACCGCCGCTTGCGCTTGTTTTCGGCGCGGGCCATAGCCGCTTTGGCCCCTTTAGCGGCGGGCGAAGAGCCGCGGCCCTTACCAGGGTTGGTCTTGTTGCCCTTCTGGCTACGGGCGGGTCGGGCCTCGTATTCGCGGCCGGTGCGCTTGTCGATGGTGACGCCGGGCTTCAGCCACTCCTGCCGCTCATGGAACGCACCCTGAAACGTGGGGTCTTCGCGTTTGCGCCGGTCGTCCTTTTCACGGTCCATTTCCTGCTGCTCCTCGAATGAGGTGGCCACTACTTTCACCTCGGCCGGGAGCGGCAGTAGCGGAATTGGTTGCCGGATCAGCTCTTCGATGCGCTGCATGTGGTGCATTTCGGCCTCGTTGGCAAACGTAATGGCCGCGCCGGTGTGCCGGGCCCGGCCCGTGCGCCCGATACGGTGCACGTAATCGTCGTAAATCAGTGGCACATCGAAGTTGATAACGTGGCTGACTTCGGGCACATCGATGCCGCGGGCCGCTACGTCGGTGGCCACCAAAAACCGCACCTTGCCGGCTTTAAAGTCCTCCATGGCGTTGATGCGCGTGTTCTGGCCCTTGTTGCCATGAATGGCCCGCACCTCTCCGTGGCCCTTGCGCGCCAGAAAGCTGGCCACGTTTTCGGCATTAGCCTTCGAGCGGGTGAAAATCATCACCCGGTGGAAGGTGTCCCAGTCGAGAAACAGGTATTCGAGCAGGTTGATTTTGGTGATGAGGTTGGGCACCTCGTACAGGCTCTGGGTCACGTTCTGGGCCGAGGTAGCGGCCGGCGTTACCTCCACCCGCACCGGAAACTCCAGGAACTCCTCGCTCAGCGTGGTCACCTTATCGGGCATGGTGGCCGAAAACAGCACGTTCTGGCGCTTGCGCGGAATAACTTCCAGAATTCGCCGGATTTGAGGCATAAAGCCCATATCCATCATTTTATCGGCCTCATCCATCACCAGCGTTTTCAGTTCCTTGAGCACCAGTGCGCCCTTCAGGTACAGCTCCATCAGGCGGCCGGGCGTGGCAATCAGAATGTCGACGCCCTGGGCAATGGTTTCGATCTGGGTTTTAGGCCCCAGGCCACCATAGATGGCGAAAATGCGCAGGTCGGTGTGGGTGGCCAGCTTCTGCAGGTGCTTTTCCAGCTGCATGGCCAACTCGCGGGTAGGGGCCAGCACCAGCGCCCGCGGGTGGGTACCCTGGGCGTATTTTACCTTCATGAGCAGCGGCAAACCAAAGGCAGCCGTTTTGCCGGTGCCCGTCTGGGCAATGCCCAGCACGTCGTGGCCGGCCAGCAGCAGCGGAATGGTTTGCACCTGCACGGGCGTGGGCTCGGTGAAACCCGCCTCGGCCACGGCCGTCAGCAGCTGCTTGTTGAGCTTGAAATCGGCAAAGGCAACGGGCGCGGGCGAATCGGACATGGTACGGGTTGTAAGCTGCAAAGGTACGGGTTTGAGGCCCGCCAGCTTCGTTGCCGCTGGCGGTGCCCAGATCAAAGGAGGGCAGGCCTCGCAAAAAAAGTGCGCGAAATCTTTGGCAATCCGCCGCAGTACGCTACTTTTGTGGCATCAATACCCAACACGGTAGATATAGCTCAGCTGGTTAGAGCGTCGGATTGTGATTCCGAAGGTCGTGGGTTCGAGCCCCATTATTTACCCTCTCTATAAAAAGGCCTCTCCGCTCTGGTAGAGGCCTTTTTTCTTTGCTGCCATTGGGCTGCCGGGGCGGGCTACGGCCGTTTCCGTGCACGATTCCGGCCCGTTGGCTGTTGGCCTGCCAGTGTATCTTCACCTATGAACCCTTTTTTCTCTTCTGCTTTATGAGTCTGGTAATTATCGGCACGGTGGCCTTCGACGCCCTGGAAACTCCCTTTGGCAAAACCGACAAAATCGTGGGCGGCGCGGCCACCTATATCGGCCTGTCGGCCTCGTATTCGGTAAAGCCGGTGAAAATTGTGGCCGTAGTGGGCGACGACTTCCCGCAGTCGGACATTCTGCTGCTCCAGGAGCACGGTGTCGATACCGAAGGTCTGCAGATAAAGGAAGGCGAAAAGTCGTTTTTCTGGTCGGGCAAGTACTCCAACGACCTGAACTCGCGCGAGACCCTCGTAACCGAGCTTAACGTGCTGGCCGATTTTGACCCCGTGCTGCCTGATTCGTACCAGGATTGCAAGTACCTCATGCTGGGCAATCTCTCGCCCCAGGTCCAGCGCCTCGTTATCCAGCGCCTCGTCAACCGCCCCAAGCTCATCGTGATGGATACGATGAACTTCTGGATGGATATTGCGCTGGATGAGTTGAAGGAAACCATTGAGATGGTCGACGTGCTCAGCATCAACGACGAGGAGGCCCGCCAGCTGTCGGGTGAGCACTCGTTGGTGAAAGCCGCCAACGTAATTATGGCCATGGGTCCGAAATACCTCATCATCAAGAAGGGGGAGCACGGCGCGCTGCTGTTCCACCGGAAGGGCAACACTAACCATGTGTTTTATGCCCCGGCGCTGCCGCTGGAGGAAGTATTCGATCCAACCGGTGCCGGCGACACCTTCGCGGGCGGCTTCATCGGCCACCTGGCGGCCACCGACGATATCAGCTTCGAGAACATGAAGCGGGCTGTGGTGCATGGCTCGGCCATGGCCTCGTTCTGTGTCGAGAAGTTCGGTACCGAGCGCCTGCTTAACCTGAGCCAGGAGGAAATTGAGGCCCGTGAGCAGCTCTTCGCCGACCTCGTAGCCGTGCAGCCCGCTGTGGTCGTAGCGCAGGGCTAACAATTATTGCTGCATTTCAAATGGAAAGCGTCGTGGTGGCCTGTTGGCCGGCACGACGCTTTTTTATGGCCCGAATGTTCGAGCCGGAGCATACAACCTTTCGGAGCATGATGGGGTAAATAAGGGGGCAGCGCATGCGAAAGCGTCCGAAATGCACTTGGGCTGGCTGAAATCAGCCCTGTCGCTTCTGCATCTTACCCATGCGCCGCAAAACAGAAAAACCTTCTTTCCACTCGTAAAATCCTAAAGTCATGAGCAAGGACACGCAGTATAAAGAGAACCCCGAGGTACCGAATCTGCAAAACCCCGACGGCAGCGGTGAAAACACGCACCCCGCCAATACCGATAGCAACAACTCGGTGGTGCAGAACCCTAGCCGCAACTCGGTAACCCAGGACGGCAACCCCACCAAAGGCAACACGGCCGGCGGCAACCTCAACGATACCACGCAGGCGCCCTACAACAAGCCGCGTAGCAACCCTCAAAATAACAAGCCTGCCTCCGTTGATGGCAACGCCAAAGCCGGCAATGGCAGCGACAACAGTCAAGATAACTAGCGTTTAAACCGTTAGCGAAGAGTTACCAGCTGTTCGCTTTTATTTAGGAGTCTCAATTCCTCCTTACTAAAAAAGGGAGCCATACTCAGCCGAGTGTGGCTCCCTTTCGTTTTTCAGCTAACAGCTTAAGGAAGAACCTGGAGCCGGACTACCCGCGTATCTACGTCGCCTTTGTCGAAGAAATCCTGCTCGAAAAGGATGGTGCGGTTGTCGAGCCAGCGGGGCTGGGTGCAGCCCCATTCGGTTCGCCGCTCCCAGAGCAGGCGCGGAGCTGCTTCGTCGAGGCTCCAGAGCTGCAGGCCGCTGGGCTCGAAACGAGCCAGCACGTCGGAGTTGCCGCATACGAAATGACGACCGTCGGGCGCAATAACGGGGGCGGCCATCAGTTGCGTGCGGCGACCGGTACGCTGGTCGATGAGCATGAAGTAGCCGCCCTCGTACAGGTGCACTGACAGCAGCCACTGCCGGATTTCGGGCAGCGCAGCTACATACTCATATGCAATGTAGCGCTCATCATCTACGGGCTTGTTGGTTAGCCGTAGCTCGGCGGCTTTGCCGGGGCGCAGGTGCAGGGTGCGGCCGGCGCGCACTACTTTTGGACCGGCCTTGGTGAGCCGCTGCCGCTCCTCGGCCGTGAAATCCAGAAACGACTCCTCTTCCTCGGCCGAAGCGGGCTTGGCCACCACCCAGGCAGGGCTATGCAGCTGCGCATACACCGGGCGCGACGCCGGATGAATGCGCAGCACCCGCCCCGATACTTGTACCAGTGTATCGAGCCGCTCTAGCCGATAGATACGGGGTGGTGTAGGGGCCGGGGCCAGTTGTGCCAGCAGCGGAACGTTTGGGCGGGCTTTCTCCGCCGGCTGCATCCGCAACGAACAGGCCGGCAACGCCAGTGCCAGGGGCAAGGCAGCGGCGGCAGTACGAAACCGGAACATGACGGGCAGGGTCGAGGTGATTCGGAAGACGCGGCGTTGTCGGGCAGATAGGAAGCGGAAGGACAGAAACAAGCTACTAAGTGCCTAAAAGCCGGCGGCGGGGGCAGGGTGAGGCGGAGCCACACAGACGAAACTGAATTTTACCAGCCAGGCAGAATCCGTTTTGCAAAGATACCAAAACCGCCCGCTCGTTACGCATGGTACGGCCGGAAATCATGGGGATAACCCCAACATTCTCAACACCTGCCCAGCTTTGTTTCTGCCGTAAGGCAAACTGCCGGCCGGGCAGGCGTCTTAAAGCCGCCTGCATCTCGGTAAGCTATGCTGCAACCTGGGTTACGCAAGAGCCAGCCCGTAACTCTCAGGAGTTGGTTGAGAGCTGGAAATCCTGTTTTAGCCACTGCCTGAAGCTGGCCTGCTGCTCGGGCGTAGCCGTCGTCAGCTTCTCTACCGTAAACTTCTGCCAGAAGCGGTGAGCCGGGTCGGCCTGCAATTCTACCGTTAGCAGCCGGTGCTGGCGGAATACCGTCAGTTCGTGGCGGTCGGCGCCGTCGGCTAGCAGCGTATGCAGGTTCTGGGCCACGCGGCGGCCATTTACGGCCACTATTTCATCATCCACGGTCAGGGCAAGGGCGGCGGGGGCATCGGGCAGGATGCTGGTTACCTCGGTGCGACCCTCGCGCAACACGGCCCGGAAGCCGTAGATGCCCTCAGCGGCCGAAACGTTTTCCTCTATCAGTAGCCGGCAGCCCACAAAGCCCAGCACCCGGTTCAGCGGCTCTTCGAGCGGGGCCGTGCCATAGATGAACTTATCGAAATAGGCCTGCATGCTGCGCCCGGCCACCTCGTTTACCACGCGCTGGTAGTCGGCCTCGGTATACCCCGTGCCGGTCTGGCCGAACTCGGTCCAGAGTTGGCGCATCACGTCGTCGAGGCTCTTCTGGTGGCCCGAAAGCTGGCGCAGGGTTAAATCGAGCAGCAACGCCGCCAGCGCGCCCTTGTGGTACACCGACACCTTGCGGTCGGGTATGCCGGGCTTGTAGCCGTCGAGCCAGAGGTCCATGCTGGCATCGGCCACCGAAAGGTGGTAGCGGCCGTAATCGTCGTAGTGCTTGCGCAACACCCCATTCAGTTCCTGGAAATACTGCGCGGCCGAAAACACGCCGGCCCGGGCCAGCAGGTAGTCGCCATAATAGGTAGTGAGGCCCTCGGCCACGAAGCAGGTGCGGAAGTAGTTTTCGCGGCTGAAATCGTAGGGCTGTAGCTCCACAGGCCGGATGCTCTTGATGTTCCAGACATGAAACAGCTCGTGGCTGCTCACGCCCAGCAGCTCCTTATACAGCCCGTCGCTCATCAGCAACTCGCCCGGTCCCAGCGTAATTACCGTCGAGTTGAGGTGCTCCACGCCGTGGTAGTGGGGGTAGGGCAGAATCTCGTTCAGGAAGTGAAAGTCCTGCGCTGGAAAGCCCCCAAACAGCTGCAGTTGCTCTTCACTGAAGGCCCGGAAGTCGCGCACCAGCCGCGCCCAATCAATGGGGCACTCGCCCTGCACCCAGATATAGAACGGGACGCCCTGCACCTCGTAGTTGCGGTACTGCAGCGTGGGGCTGGCAATCAGGGGCGAGTCGGCGAGGTGGTCGAAGCTCTGGGCCTCCAGCAGCCGGGGGCCGCGCTGGGGCAGCCCGCAGGCAATCTGCCAGTCCTCCGGAATGTCGAGCAGCAGCTGGCAGGTTTCGTTCTGCCGGCCCTCGATGTACATGAACGCCTGCACGGGGTTGAGGTAGAGCTGGCTTTCATCAAGCCAGGAGCCACCGGCGTCCATCTGGTGGGCATAGAAATTGTAGCGCACCCGCACCATGCGGCCCGCCGCGCCGCTCAGTTGCCACCGGTCCTTGGTAATCTTGCGGGCCTCCAATGCCTCCCCCGACGCGGCATCTTCCAGCACCACATGCTGCAGCTTCTGGGCGAAGTTCTGCAGCTCGTAGCGCCCCGGCCGCCACGCCGGCAACTGCAGCTCCAGCGGTTCGGTGGCCGCGGCGGGCACCTCAAATGTCATCTGAATCTGGAGGTAAGCGGTAAGCGGGTTATCGAAGGAAACGTGGTAGTGTAGCATGGATATCAGTTTTGGGAGGGTAACGAAGGTACGGGCAGCTGGTTGTTTGAACTGGTAGGGGCGGGGCTTGCCCCCGCCCGCCGTTGGCGTCGTTGCATGGTTGTCGGGACACAGTGCGGACGGCGGGCAGGGCCACGGCCCGCCGCTACAGGGTTCGGCAACTAAGTTGCTAGCAGGTTTTGTGCCCGGCAACTTGTCTTTTTAAAATCAGTGCGCTACCTTTGCCCGCCCTAGTTGTAACTGAGTCAATCACCAATACCATGAAACGTACTTTTCAGCCCTCGCAGCGCAAGCGCCGCAACAAGCACGGGTTCCGCTCGCGCATGGAAACCGTTAACGGCCGCAATGTAATTGCTCGCCGCCGGGCCAAAGGCCGCAAGCGCCTGACCGTATCCGACGAAGGCCGTCATAAGCGGTAGCCTTTTAGCTGTTAGCCTTTGGCTGATAGCGACTAGCTTTTTATTGCCGCGCTTCCGTAGTTTTCGAGGCGCTGGGCTGTAGTGCGAAGCTTCCGCTTCGCGTTTCGCTGAACGATTACCCGCAATAGGGCACTCGACAACGAAACGCGAAGCGGAAGCTTCGCGCTACAGGGCTATGGCATTCGGCCCGAATTCTAAAACCAACTGCCCGTGAGCGAGCCAACAGCCAGAAATTACTCGTTTCCGAAAGAAGAACATCTGTGCCGCAAAAAGCTTATCGATGAGCTTTTCGGCCGGGGTTCTTCTTTTGGTTTATACCCTTTGCGGCTGGTGTGGCTGGCCGCGCCCGAGCCCACCGCCGCACCGCCGCAGGTGCTGGTGAGCGTGAGCAAGCGCAACTTCAAGCGGGCTGTCGACCGCAATTACCTCAAGCGGCTGATGCGCGAGGCCTGGCGCCTCAATAAATACCGGCTCGTGGAAGCCGAAGGTGGCCATCGGGTGGCCCAACTGGCCATTATTTATACCGGCAAGGAAAAAAAGCCCTTGGCGCTGCTCGAAAAAAAGCTAAATTCAGGGCTGGAGCGTTTACTGACAGATGCCGGTGCAACTCCCGGCGTCGGCAGCGGTTCCTAATGTAACCGACGCGCATCGCAGCAGGCCAACCGGAACGTTCCGGCAGTGCCGCACCGTTGTGTTGTTATTCAGTTCCTTCTATGCGCAAAAAGTCTATTCTGGCGGCCACTTTCCTGGGTGGAGCCGCCCTGCTCGTATCCTTCCGGCCGGCCGATAACGAGCGGTACTTCGAAATTGCCAAGAACCTCGATATTTTCGCCACCCTTTTCAAGGAGGTGAATACCTACTACGTAGACGAGGTGCCGCCGGCCAAGCTGGTGAAAACGGGCATCGACGCCATGCTTAAGTCGCTCGACCCCTACACCAACTACATTGCCGAGGACGACATTGAGGACTTCCGCACGATGACGACCGGGCAGTACGGCGGCATTGGGGCGGTAGTGAGCAAGCGCAACGGCAAAACCGTGGTGCAGGCTGCCTACGAAGGGTATCCGGCCCAGAAAGCCGGCCTGCTGCCCGGCGACGAAATCCTGAACATCAACGGGGTATTGGTCGAGAAGAAGTCGAATGCCGATGTGAGCAAGTTGCTGAAAGGCCAGGCCAACTCGGTGGTGAAGCTGCTCGTGACCCGCTTCGGCCAGGAGGCTCCGGTAGAAATTAACATCACCCGCGACAAAATCCAGGTAGACAATGTGCCCTACTACGGCATGCTGACACCTGAAATCGGCTACTTCCAGCTCAGCGGTTTCACGGTGGATGCGGGCAAGGAAGTGCGGCTGGCCGTTACTAAGCTCAAGGAGCAGGGGGCCAAAAAGCTGATTTTCGACATCCGTGACAATCCCGGCGGTCTGCTCAACGAGGCCGTCAACATCTCCAACCTGTTCGTGGACAAGGGCCGCGACATTGTGAGCACCAAGGGCAAGGTGGCCGACTGGAACAAGACGTATAAGGCCCTCGATGTGCCGCTGGACACTCAGATTCCGATGGTCGTCATCACGAGCAACCGCTCGGCTTCGGCCTCAGAAATCGTGTCGGGCGTGCTGCAGGACTACGACCGGGCCGTGCTGGTGGGTGAGCGCACGTTTGGTAAGGGCCTCGTGCAGGCCACCCGGCCGCTGAGCTACAACTCGCAGCTGAAGGTAACAACCGCCAAATACTACATCCCGAGCGGGCGCTGCATCCAGGAAATCGACTACACGCACCGCGCCGAGGGCGGTACGCTGGGCAAAGTGCCCGACTCGTTGCGCACGGCCTTTAAAACCCAGGCCGGCCGCGCCGTGTACGACGGTGGCGGCGTGGCCCCCGATGTGGCCGTGCAGGAGCGCGAAATTGCCGATATCACCCGGGTGCTGCTCCAGAAAAGCTACCTTTTCGACTATGCCACCCGCTACCGGGCCCAGCACCCCAGCATAGCAGCGGCCCGGCAGTTCAAGCTCACCGATGCCGATTATCAGCAGTTTGTCGATTACCTCAAAGGCAAGGACGTCAGCTACGAAACAGAAACCGAGAAGACCCTGACCAGCCTCACCAAGAAGCTCAAGGCCGAAAAGCACTACGACGACGTGAAAACCGAACTGGAAGCCACCCGCCGCAAAGTCACGACCAATAAAGCCAACGACCTGACACGCTTCAAGCCCGAAATCCGGGAGCTGCTGGAGCAGGAAATCGTGTCGCGCTACTATTTCCAGAAGGGCAGCATCGAGGCCAGCTTCGACGACGACCCCAACATTCTGCTGGCCCTAAGTGTGCTCAACGACCAGCCCCGCTATACCGCTTTGCTGCGCCCCGGCACCACGGAGGCCAAAACTCGCCCCGAAGCCAAGCGCAGTACCAGCAGCGGTGGCGCCGGGAAGTAAGTAGATCAGATATGATATAACAGAAAAGCAGCCTAAATTTGGGCTGCTTTTCTGTTATACAAAGCATATACTTTATGGTCCTGCGAGCCAAGCACTGGCAAGTATTCTTACTGCTACTAGCGCCTCATTTCCTGTCATGGTACACCAGAGACACTATTACCGATAGTTTGTTAGGTTATTTGTGTGCCTTGTCGCTAGTGGCTTGGTTGGTGCTGCAATCAAACCAATTACTGGCTTTGCGACCCATGCACGATGGGTATAGCAGTACGTGGCTGCTGGTAGACAGCTTTCTGGTATTGGGTGCCTGGGGCTATAGCGTTATCAGTGAAGACCCGGACTTCCACATCTCCACAACAAGCTGGCATGTTGAAGGAGTTAGCGGGTGGTTCTTTTTTTACGTGGTATTTGCGTATCTGCACGTGCACTGGTTTCCGGCCTCGCTGCTGCATGCTGTTGAAACTGGCCATCGGCCCGATGCTCTGAAGACTGTTCAGTGGTTTCTGCTGTATTTCTTCTGGCCAGTGGGCGTCTGGTTTATCCAACCTCGCCTGAACAAGCTATTGGAAAAGGCTGAATTGGACAAGCAGGCAACCGATGAGCCGATACCGGAACCCATGGCGTAGTCGCGCTTGTGCTTGGTGAATTGGGGAGATGATATACATCCTTCCAGCCCAGGCGGTTCCCATAGTCCACACGCTCGCCCAAGGCAACTACCTCCACGCCGGGCACCAGCTACCGGCTGCGCCCGTACCTTTGCGCCATGTCCTCGTTGCTGCTGTCTTTAGAAACCTCGTCGCCCATCTGCTCGGTGGCCCTGCACCACCTCGAAACGGGCCGGTTGTTAGGCCAGACCGAGCTCCGGCTCGACAAGTCGCATTCCTCGCACCTGAGCGTGCTGATGGAGCAGCTGTTAGCTAACACGCTGCACTCGCTGGCCGATGTGGCCGCCGTAGCCGTGTCCGATGGACCCGGTTCCTATACGGGTTTGCGCATCGGGGCCGCCGCCGCCAAGGGCTTGTGCTACGCGCTCGATGTGCCGCTGCTGGCCGTGGGCACGCTGCCCGCGCTGGCCCGGCAGGTAGCGGGCCGCACCGCCCGCCCCGAACAGTATCAGTATTGCCCGATGCTCGATGCCCGCCGCATGGAGGTGTACGCCGCCCTCTACCGCGCCGATGGCGCCGAAGTGCTGCCGCCCGCGCCGCTGCTGCTCGACGAAACCACGCTAACCGAACAAATGGCCGCCCAGCCGGTGTTATTCTTTGGCAGCGGGGCCGCCAAGTTCCAGCCGCTGATGACCGGGCAGCCTAACGCCTTTTTCCTGGCTGGCATCGAGCCTTCGGCCGTGGCCGTGGGCGAGCTGGCCCTGGAGGCCTACCAGCGCCAGGAATTCCGCGACGTAGCCTACTACGAGCCGTTTTACCTGAAGGAAGTGTACACAACCACATCCAAAAAGTAGCTTCCTCTTTACCCTGACCAGCTAACTATCATGGACGAATTCATCAACCGCGTCGCGCAAAGCGCCCTCGTCACGCTCAACCTCGAAGAGTTTATTCACCCCGGCGAGCGGGTGGTGTACGACATCAAGGACAACCTCTTCCAGGGCCTGATGCTGCGCGAAAAGGACTTCCGCGCCTTTGTGAAAGACCACGACTGGAGCCAGTACGACGGCCAGAACGTGGCCATCATCTGCTCCGTGGATGCCATTGTGCCCACCTGGGCCTACATGGTGCTGGCCGGCAAGCTCCAGGGCCACGCCCACCACTACGTGTTCGGCGACCTGGCCGCGCTGGAGCAGGACCTGTTCCACGAAGCCATTGCCGGCATCGACGCCGAGCAGTACCGCGACGCCAAGCTGGTGATTAAAGGCTGCGGCGAGAAGCCCGTGCCCACCTACGCCTACGTGGCCATCATGCAGAAACTGCTGCCCGTTGCCAGCAGCATCATGTACGGCGAGCCGTGCAGTACTGTGCCGCTTTACAAGCGTCCCAAAGTAGCTTCAGTTTAGTCGAGGCTTTAGACGCCTGGTCTGCTAAGTATGAATACTATAGGAAAAGCCCCCGAAGCGCAGGTTTCGGGGGCTTTCTCGTTGATTTCATACTGATTACAAGACGCGAATGGTTCCCCATTCAAATCTGGAGGGCGGTTTCAGGAAACGGGGCGCAGGCTGAGTGCGGGCCAAACATGCATAATTCCGCATCTTTGACCTGCCAATTACTCTTTCATGAGCCAACCGATTGCCCCCGCTTACAAAATCAGTGTCCTGACCGGCATTTCCATCGTGGTGGCCAATATGGTGGGCACTGGCGTTTTCACCAGTCTCGGTTTTCAGGTAATCGATATTCAGAGCGGGTTTGCCCTGCTGATGCTCTGGGCGGTAGGCGGCGTTATTGCCCTGTGCGGGGCGCTGAGCTACGGCGAGCTGGCCGCTGCCATGCCCCGCTCAGGCGGCGAGTACCACTACCTGTCGAAGATTTACCACCCGGCGCTGGGGTTTTTGTCGGGCTGGGTATCGGCCACGGTAGGCTTCGCGGCGCCCACGGCCGCCGCCGCGCTGGCCCTGGAGCAATACGCCGCCAGCGTGTGGCCCGGCCTGCCGCCCAAGCTGCTGGCGGTGAGCGTGGTGCTGTTGCTGACGCTGGTGCATGGCATCAGCAGCCGGGCCGGCAGCCGCCTACAGGTGGCGGTAACCGCTATTAAGGTGGTGGTGCTGGTGGGCTTTATTGGCGTCGGGCTGCTGGTGGCCACGCCCCAGCCGCTGGCCTTCGCGCCCCAGGGCCCGGCCGATTGGCGCGTGTTGCTGAGCCCGGCCTTCGCCGTGTCGCTCATCTTCGTGTCGTACGCCTACTCGGGCTGGAACGCGGCCGTGTACCTGACCGGCGAAATCGACCAGCCCCAGCGCAACCTGCCCCGGATTCTGCTAACCGGCACCGCGCTGGTGCTGGTGCTGTATGTAGCCCTGAACTTCATTTTCCTGTATTCCACGCCCATCAGCGCCTTAAAAGGGCAGGTAGAAGTGGGCTTCGTAGCGGCCACCAGCCTGTTCGGGCCGGGCGGCGGGCGGCTCATGGGCGGGCTGATTGCGGCCTTGCTCGTATCCACCATCAGTTCCATGATTTTCGCCGGCCCCCGCATTGTGCAAGTGATGGGCGAGGATTTGCCGGCGCTGCGGTTCCTGGCGAAGCGCAGTGCGGCGGGTGTGCCGGTGCGGGCGCTGCTGTTTCAGCTGGCCCTCACGCTGCTGTTCGTGCTGGAGTCGTCATTTGCGCAGGTGGTGGTGTACGCCGGATTTATCCTGACGCTGTTCACCTTCCTGACGGTGCTGGGCCTGTTTGTGCTGCGGGTGCGACAGCCCGAGTTGGTTCGGCCCTATCGCGCTTGGGGCTACCCGCTCACGCCGCTGCTGTTTCTGCTGCTCAACGGCTGGACACTCTGGTACATCGCCCGCGACAAACCCACCGAAACTCTCTACGGCCTCGCTACTCTGGTGGCCGGCTTGCTGGTGTATGGCCTCAGCCGGCTGCGGAAAAACTAACAACTTCTCAACCCCTCTATAGAATAATGCGCTTTTCAATAGCTCAACGCCTGCTGCCAACCCTGCTGCTGCTGGCGGCCTGCAACGAACCTGCTACCACCACAACCGAACAGCCCGTTACGCCTTCAACCGCCGCGCCCGACACGGCTGTAGCCGTGGCGTCGGCCAAGCCTGCCGCGCCCGATACGGCGGCTATCCACAATGTGGCCGCCTACTTGGCTGGCCTGCCTGTAAGCCAAGGCAGCAACCTGCAAAAGCTGCAAGCCCAACCCGCCTGGCAGGCGTATGCCATCGATGCCAACAAAAGCTGGACCCAGTACCACGCCTCGCGCACAGCCAAAATAGAAGCCTGGGCCGCCACCGAGCTGGATTCGGTGCGCGCCGCCAGTCCCACCATTTTCTATCCCTTCAGTGGCCCCGACCTGCTAAATGTGACTACCATGTTCCCCGGCAGCCAGACCTACGTGCTGCTGGGCCTCGAACCCGTGGGCACGGTGCCCGGCCGCGCCAACCTCGAAAACAGCAAGCTTTTCCCGGCTCTCAAAGAGTCGTTGTGGTCGGTATTGAACTTCAGCTTCTTCCGTACCAACTCAATGGCCGTCAACCTGAAATCGGTGGAACTGGATGGAGCCTTGCCGCTGATGTTACTCTTCGCCGCCCGCACCAACCACCAGGTAGAGGCTGTGCGCTACGTGCAACTCCTGCCCGACGGCCAGCTCGCCGAGGCCGATTCGGCCCTTATTCGCAAGCCCGGCCCGAAAGTAGTGCCCGGCGTCGAGCTGAAGCTGCGCTCCGCCAGTGGCCAGTCTAAAACGGTGCAATACTTCTCGGCCGATATCAGCGACTGGAAATTGGGTCAGACCCAGGAGGCAGCCCTCAAATATGTGCGCACCCTGGGCCCGCTGACTACCTACGTGAAGTCGGCCACCTACCTGATGCACAAAACTTACTTCAGCAAAGTGCGCAACCTGGTGCTGGAACGCAGCAACTACGTGCTGCAGGACGATTCGGGTATTGCCATGAAGTACTTCCAGCCCGCCGATTGGCAGCTGACCTACTATGGCACCTACAAGCGACCCATCAACCTGTTTGCCAAGCAGTACCAGCCCGAGCTGACAGCCGCGTATACCGATAAGGCGAATCCGCCCCGCCCGCTGCCTTTCGGTACCGGCTACAACTGGCGCGAAAACGACTCCAACCTGTTGTTAGCCCGCCGCGCCAGCCCCGTAGCTGAGTAGGAGGGAGGCTGCTCCAAAACCGCCGCGCCGGGTTCCAGCAGGAGCCCGGCGCTTTTTTGTGGAATCGGTCAGCAACTGGAGCCCCGTCTTTGGAAACGTAGTACCACTGGCGCTGGCCGTTTGCCGGGGCGCTCCTTATATAAAGGCTCGCTAAGCTGGTAGAGTTAATCGCGTGCTTATAGGAAGGGTTAGTTAGGGAGGCAAAGTTTTTGCCGACCTTTAGGTATATGATGCGTCCTCTTGCCCTGCTTGCCTGCGGCTTTTTTTCAACCCTGCTGACTTCTTTTGGCCCGGTAGCCGAGTCAAAAGTGCCACTCCAGAGCAGCCCCGACAGCCCCCTGCTCGACAGCCTGCTGCGCGCCGATGCCCGCCTGCTGCCCGTTGTGGAGCGCGCCGGGGAATACGAGTTGCAGATTATCTACACCCAGATCAACCGCGACGCCCGGCAGCGTCCTACTTTTGTCGAGCATACGTATCGGCTCGATGCCAGCCAGTACTTCAACCCAGCCAGCCTCGTGAAGCTGCCTACCGTGGCCTTGGCCCTCGAAAAGCTCAACCGCCTACACCAGCCCGGCCTTTCGCGCCGCTCGCCCATGCGTACCGGCACCGCCTTCCGCTGCCAAACGCCTGCCCCCTACGTGCAATCAGCCGATTCCGACCGCGTCAATACCGTCGGTAACTATGCCAAGCGCATGCTGCTCGTCAGTGATAACCAAGCCTACAACCGCTTATACGAGTTCCTAGGTCAGCGCCCGCTCAATGAGCGCGTGGCCGAGTTGGGCTACCCCGAAACCCGCATCGTGCGCCGCTTTGCCCCCTGCGACACCGCTGCCAACCGCTACACCAACCCCATCGAGTTCCGTAACCCAGCCACTGGTCAGATTAGCTACCAACAGCCCGCTGCCGTAAACTCCCGGCCGTTTAATTTCCCGTTGGGCCGCGTCAGCAAGGGCCGCGCCCATCAGGCTGGCGGCCGCATCGTACCTAGCCCCTACGATTTCACCACGGCCAATTACCTGCCGTTGCAATCAATAACCGATATGCTCCGGGCACTGCACTTTCCCGAGGCCGTACCTGCCAGTCAGCGTTTTCAGCTCAACCCCGATGATTACAGCTTCCTGCTCTACTATCTGCACCATACGCCCCACGGCTCCGGTTACTCACTCTACCAGCCCGCCCGCTATTTCGACGCCTACAAAAAGTACCTCTACTATGGTCGCCAACCTGGCTTAGCCGCTGAGCCCGGCCTGCGCATCTATAATATAGTAGGCATGTCGCACGGCTACTTATCCGATGTAGCCTACTTTGCTGATTCCACCAATCAAACGGAATTTATGCTTAGCGCCGTGCTCTACGTGAATAAGAATGGTGTTATAAATGATGGGACCTACGAATACGAAACGGTAGGTCTACCTTTCCTCGCCGCATTAGGCCAGCAAATCCGCCGCTACGAAGCCACCCGAAAGAGGCCTATTGCCTACATACCGGCTGAATTCTCTCGGTCAGAAACTATCCGCTGAAGTTTCTTGTAAAAAGAAAGTAGCTGATTCTGTGAGTAGAAGCGGCCTTATACGGCTATTTTACTCGTTGGGGTTGCGTAACCCGGCACAAAGCCCCACTTTTGCATCCCCAACCGGAACGCGGTCGGGCCGGCGGCTTCCTCGGAAACGGCCCGTAAAAAAAAAGTTGCCCTGCAGGGTTGCAGAAGTCGGCAAGGTTTTACTACCTTTGCACCCCGCTTCAACCGGAAGCACTTGCACCCCGGCGTAACGAGTTGTCTGAAAAGGCGGCGCACACTAGCAGGAAGGCCGAAAAGAGAAAAACTTTTTCTTGCTTGGGTCTTGC
Source organism: Hymenobacter sp. ISL-91 (assembly GCF_018613725.1). Classification (GTDB taxonomy): domain Bacteria; phylum Bacteroidota; class Bacteroidia; order Cytophagales; family Hymenobacteraceae; genus Hymenobacter. Next base: position 51 of record NZ_JAGGPS010000018.1, on the reverse strand, counting down.
AGAAAGCGAAAAGGATTAGTTACCTTTGCAGCCCGCTTCAACCGGAAGGGG
>NZ_JAGGPS010000017.1 GCF_018613725.1 Hymenobacter sp. ISL-91 | reverse complement strand
GTCCCCGCCCGCCGTTCGCGCCATTGCACCGGTTTTGTTCAACGGTAATCGTTCAACGGGGGGCGGGGACAAGCCCCGCCCCTACACCGTGCTGCTATACTTATTTCCTTTCCGCGCATGAAAACTACTAAAAGCCGCTTTTTCGCCCGGTTGGGGGTGCTTCCCGGCCTTGCGCTACTGCTGCTGCTGACGACGGCCTGCGGTACCGGCGACGGCAAAGGCGGCGACCCCAACCCCGAGCCGTTCGGAAGACCCACGCCCTACGTGCTGCAGGTGCCGCCGCTGTTCCCCAAACCCCAGACCCAGCCTGCCGACAACCCGCTCACGGAGGAAGGCGTGGAACTGGGCCGCCATCTGTTCTATGAAAAGGCGCTGTCGATTGATAACACGGTTTCGTGTGGCTCGTGCCACCAGCAAAGCAAGGCCTTTACCGACGGGCTGGCGCGGGCCGAGGGCGTGGGCGGCACCCGCCACGGCCGCAGCGCCATGCCGCTGCAAAACCTGCTCTGGGAGCCGCGCCTGACCTGGGATGGGGCCCACACCAGCCTGGAGCAGCAGGCCCGCGTGCCCATCGAAAATCCGCTGGAGATGCACCAGCCCCTAGCCGCCGGCGTAACCCGGCTGCAGCAGCTGGGCAAGTATCCGGCGCTGTTTGGCAAAGCTTTCGGCACGAGCACCGTTACCGAGGAGCGGGTACTCAAGGCGCTGGCCCAGTTTCAGCGGACGCTGATTTCGGGCAACTCGCGCTTCGACCGCTACAACCGCGGCGACCAGGACCTGCTGACGGCCGACGAGGTGCGGGGCATGGAGCTGTTCAGTATTCACCCCAACGGCCGCCTGCGGGGCGGAAACTGCGGCGACTGCCACACCGGCACGCTGCAAACCGACCGCAACTTCCGCAATAACGGCCTCGATGCCACTTTCGGCCCCGACCGGGGCTTGGGAGCCCTCACGGGCCGCCCCACCGACAACGGCAAATTCCGGGTGGTATCATTACGCAACATTGCCCTCACGGCCCCCTACATGCACGACGGCCGCCTGGCCACCCTCGAAGACGTGCTCGACCACTACAACGAGCACGTGCAGTTCAACAGCCCCAACCTCGACCCGCTGATGCTCAACACCACCAACGACCCACTCCAGATCAGCCCCAACCTGGAACTAACGGCCCAGGAAAAACGCCAAATCGTGGCCTTTTTGAAGACGCTGACCGATGAGGAGTTCGTGAAGGATCCTCGGTTTGCGGAGCCGCAGTAGCTGCGTCTTTAGCTGCTCGATTTGCCTGCTTTGGCTTCCGCTCGATGACTTATAAGTACGGAATAAACTTTCGGGAAACACGCCCAATTTGGCTTGTTTCCCGAAGGTTTGTGGCGTACCTAGTGTCGCTTCCTAAAACTCGCTGCCGCACAAAGTTTCGGCAAGGCTGATGTTGGTAGTAATTTTAAAAGAAAAACGACACCAAAGACAAATGAAGACAAGTGCCATTTTAATGATGATTTTTTTAAACTCAATATTGAGTTTTGGGCAAGTTGAAAATCGGTGGCAATCTGACAGTGTGTACAGAGGCATGAAAGTTAAAAGAATTTTTGTTTACGAAAATTCACCCAAAGACTTATCCGAAATTATTGAATTAGACAGGAATGGTAAAAAGGTAAGAGTCGAAAATTATAACGCATCATATAATAACAAATCAAGAAAGTTGAAATCAATTGATAGAGTGGCAATAATTAATTATGATGAGCTTGGCAAAATAAATGAAAAAATAGATACAGTATTTTATTATGATAATACATTTAGTATAGAAAAAACATATTTTTACTACGAAGGCGATATGTTGACTTCATCGAAGTATTTTAAAGGCAACTTTATAAAACCAACTAGTGAAACAATCTATTCTCATCATCCTTTTACATCGACAACTTCAACTAAGATAGACACCGTAGTTACATATAAAAAGACAAAGGAGTATGAAAAAAAAATTTATGTAAAAAGGTTTTATGGATATGTTTTGGAAGCAAAATTGAAAGAAAAGCAAATCGAAATTAATGGAATAATTGGAGTTTATTCATATTCTAATGAAGCTGATAGACAAAGGTTTTATGAAGAAGAAATAACTAAAAATATTTTTAACGAAAAAGGACAGCTTTTAAAATTTGAAATTAAAAGTATTTTTAGAAATGACAGAACAAGCGAATACGATTTGATCTACACTTATGAAGATAATGGACTGTTAAAAAGTATAAGGGTATATGTGCCACTGTACTATAAATATGAATACTTTGACTAAAAAACGTATGGTAACAGCGGTTTTGCAAAAGTGAGGGTTTTGTGCATTCAAGAAAGTGAAGTTCTTAATTCAGGTTTAGTACTTTTAATGAAGTTCAGTGCTAGAAATCCCCACTATCGGCAATACCCAAAACGTTAACTTCAAAGCGCAAAGCCCCTGACGTCAGCACTAACGTCAGGGGCTTTGCGCTTAAAAAAGGTGTGGCACTACACGCAATAACTGGCGGTTCACCCCCCAAACCCGCCACCGCCACTTGGAGCGGCTTCGATGCGGCCGGCTTTGGCTTTGCTGGCGCCCACGTACCAGGTGAAGCCCAGCCAGGCAACCCGGGTTTCGGGCTTGGTGTAGAGCGTGGACTGCAGCTCGGGCGAATTGATTTCGGCCCGGCGTACCTGGGTGTTCAGCAGGTCGGATACGCGGAGCGTGAGGGCGGCGCGGTTCTGCCACAGGCGCTGGCGCAGGGCAATATCGAGGCCGCCGGTAGCCAGCTGCCGGCCCTGAGCCGTGAGGGTGGCCGAGCGGTAAGAGCCGGTCAGCTGCACATCGAGGGCGGGTGTGGGGCTGAAGTTCTGATTGAGGCGGGCTGTGCCGGTGAGGGCCTGCCGCGAGCCGGCGTCAAGAGCATTGGTATTCAACTGGGCCCGATACAGTGAGCCGTTGGCCTGCACCCGCCACCAGGCCGTAATCGGCTGGCTCCAGGTGAGCTCTAGGCCCACGTTGGTGGTGCTGCCCAGGTTGCGGTAGGTTTCCACCAGCACCAGGCCGGCGGCGGGGTTGCGGTTGGTAGCCACCGTGTCTACGTCGCGCAGCCGCTGGATGGCGTTGTTGGTGAAGCGGCCGAACAGCGTGGTCGTGATTTCGGCCCCGCCGGGCAAACTCAGCTGGTGGCCCAACTCCAGATTGTGGCTGAATTCGGCCCGCAGCCCGGGGTTGCCGAGGCGGTAAAAGCGCGGATCCTGGTAGATGGGCACGGCCAGCTGCTGCATGAAATTGGGCCGGTTGAGGCGGCGGGCGTAGCTGAACGTCAGCTGCTGGGGCTGCTCGGCGGTTTTGGCCGTGTCGCGCTGGCCGAAGCGGCGGCTGATGCTGGCCGTCGGGAACAGGCTGAGGTAGTTGATGTCGAATTGCCCCTGACCACCTTCTACGGCTCCGTTTACGCGGGTGTACTCGGTGCGCAGGCCAGCCTGGGCGTTCCAGTGCTTGGCCCAGCCGCGCTGGTAGGTGGCATAGGCGGCCGGCACCAGCTCCCGCGTTTTATAGGCCAGCGACCGGTCCGCGTCGCGCACGTAGCCGTCGGGGCTGTCGGGCTGCCGGGCAAACAGGTCGGAGGTACCGTTGCTGCGCTGATACTGCGCTTTGAGGCCGGTTTCCAGCTTGCCTTTATTGCCGGCCAGCGGGTGGGTGTAGTCGAGCTGGGCGAAGTAAATGTTACCCGCCACGTCGGTTTGCTGCCGCCAGCTGGTGAGGGCGCCGCTTTCCAGGGTCTGGGTCACGGGCACATCGGCCCGGATGAGCACGGCCCCACCCACGGCCGTCAGCTCGCGGCCGGGTTGTTTTTCCCAGCCGCGGCGGTAGCTGGCCACGTTTTCAAGCACTTTCACATCTACATCGAGCTGCTGCACGCCCCGCTGGGTGGTGGTAGGCTCGCCGGGCCGGGCGGTGCTCAGCAGCTGCTCGGCCCGGTTGGCTTCCTGCTGCCAGGTGGGGTTGAAACTCAGGCTCAGACTCTGCTCCTTTTTCAGGTCGAGATTGAGGCCCAGGTTGAGGCTGTGCGAGAAATTGCGCTCGGTGCCGGTGCCGTTCTGGCGGGTAGCAATCAGGCCGCTGGACTGGCGGTTGCGGGTTTGCTCGCGGTAGGTTTCGTCCTGGCGGTCGTAGCTCAAACTCAGATTGGCGGGGCCCTGCTTGCGGTTGAGGCTCAGGCTGGCGTTGTACTTGTCGCCGGTGCCGCCCAGCACGCTGGCCGTGCCGTTCACGCCGTTTTTGGTCTGCTTTTTCAGGATGATGTTGATGACGCCGGTGCCCTGGGCATCGTACTTGGCCGAGGGGTTGGTCATCACCTCGATACGGGCAATGCGGGAGGCCGGAATCTGGTCGAGGCGCAGGCCGGGGCCGCCGTTAGAGCCGCCGCTGGGCTTGCCATCAAGAAGGATGGTCAGGTTGCTGGAGCCGCGCAAACTCACGCTGCCGCCGGCATCCACGGCCACCGAGGGCACGTTGCGCAGCACATCGGTGGCCATGCCGCCCACGCTGGCCAGGTCTTTTTCTACGTTGATAACGCGCTTGCCCGGCTCATTTTCCACCACGGCCCGCTCGCCCGTCACCGTCACGCCCTTCAGCTGGGTTGTGATGGAGGCCAGCCGCAGCGTGCCCAGCGCCAGTTCGGGTGCCGCCGCCGTCAGCGTCACACGTCGGCGCACACTTTGGTAGCCCACCGCCGACGATTTGAGCAGGTAAGAGCCCAGGCCCAGCTGGTCGAGCCGGAAGGAGCCGTTTTCCAGGGTTTCGACCCCGGCCACAAAGCTCGAATCCTGGGCCCGCAGCAGCACTACGCTGGCAAAGGGCAGGGGCTGGCCGGTGCCCTGCTCCAACAAGGTACCGGTTACGCGGCCGGCGGGGGCCGTTGGCGCCGGGCCCTGGGCAGCGGCAGTCAGCGAAAACAAGCCGAAGGTGAGGCCCAGAAAGGGCGCAGCAAGGAACCCCAGGTCCCGTGGGGACTGGCTGGAAGTGGTAAAGGAAGCCATGAAAAAGGAAGGTTGAGCCGGAAGTAAAAGGCAAGCAGGGGCCGTTTCCGGTGGCCGCGGTTCCGCCGGATGGGCCTGTTGGCCAGTACTTCAGACGTGAGTGACAGGGGCACAAACCACCGAAAAGGCGGGTGCCAGGAAACCGAAACACGCGGGGCAGCGGCAGGGAAGCCAGGCTTCCGACCGCCACCCACCACCCGGCCCGTTTGGCGCAAAGGCGGTGTTTGGTGAGGGCCGCGCCGGGCTCCGCTGAAGGAGCAGCCGCGCGGCCAAGAGGTTATCTAATCAACGAACCAAAGGTAAGCAAAGGTACTATGTAACGCAAGGTACTGTTGAAAATAATTTAAGCTTTTGATGAAAAGCTGGCATTCTGAGCGGTTTGGGTAGGTGAGCAGCAGCCTAAGCGGCCCCGATAGCCGGGTAGATGGAGCCGGCGCCACCACCGTTGCCTGGCGCGACAGATATTTATTGGTATCGGGTGTGGCAGATGTAGGACGGATAGAATAACCGGCGCAATACGCCTCGCTTACAATGCGGGGAGTCTGCGAAAAATAAAGCTGTTTTAAGAAGCGGTTTGGAATCAGGCAGACCGTTACGATGGACGAAGCCGGAGCATGGCTACTGCGTCGTTGCCAGTTCTAACAAAGCAGTGGCGAGGCTGCGGCTTCTTCGGCATAACCGTCCTTACCCTTCCTTACCCTTCCTAAACATCTTCGCTTATGAAAACCAGCAAAACAAAACGTCTGTCGTTGCTTGAAAAAAACCGCCGGTAAATAGTCTTCGGGCCTTGCCTGTGCACATTTGGGTGGTATCGTCTGCCAGTAGCTAATACCCGCGCAACCGCCAGGCAACCGAACGGCGGCGTTGTGCATCTGCCGCCGTATCCTCCATCTTTTCCTGCTTCCTATGAAAGCTCTGACCACACTCGCCCTGCTCTGGCTGCTGGCCCTGGTGCCCGCCCTGGCCCAATCGGCTGCCGAAACCCGCACCTTGGCCCCCTTTACGGCCATCGAAGTCAGCAATGGCATCGAGCTGAACCTGACTGCCGGCCCCCAGCGTGTGGAGGCCCGCGCCGAATCGGCCGCGCTGCTGGCCCGTCTCAAAACCGAAGTTCGCAACGGGGTGCTCGTCGTTTCCTTCGAACGCGAGAAAGAGGAGCAGTTCGGCCGCAAAAACCAGGTGCGCAACCTACGGGTAGAAGTGGTGGCCCCGGTCGTCAGCAAGCTAAGCGGCAGCGGCGGCGCCCAACTCACCGTGCCCGGCCCCTACACCACTGATAAGCTGGCCGTCGGCCTCTCATCGGGCGCCACACTGGTGGCCGATTTCCGGGCCGCCGTGCTCGATTTCGACCTGAGTAGTGGAGCCACCACTACGCTCACCGGCAAAGTGAAACAGTTGAAAGTGGGCGTTTCGAGCGGGGCGGTATTTAAGGGGCGCACCCTGGAGGCGGCAACCTGCGAAGCCAGTGCCAGCAGCGGCGGCATGGTTGCCGTGAATGTGCAGGAAAACCTGCAGGCCCGTGCCAGCAGCGGCGGCGGCATCAGCTACAGCGGTTCGCCCCGGCTAACCAAGAATACCAGCAGCGGCGGCAGCGTTAAAAACCGCTAAACCACGGCCAAACCATGCTGCCCCTGCGTATCTTTGGGGCATGAAAGTAGTTGATACGAACGACGAGGGCCTGCGTACCCTGATTCATGACTATCCGCGGGTAATTGCCAAGTTCACGGCCGACAACTGCGCCGTCTGCGACCTGCTGGCCCCGCCATTCATCAAGTTTTCTCTTGAAGAGGAGTACCAGAATACGCTGTTTCTGCGCCTCGATGTAAGCGAAAACCCGGTAGCCCGTAAGCTGATGGATACCCGTGTGGCCCCGTTCTTCGTGTCGTACTGCCGGGGTAAGCTTTCTGAGTGCGACACCCTGTTGACCGAGGACCAAGTGAAAGCAATGTTGCGGGCCCTGAACACCTGCACCGACACTCCGTAAGGAAGGCGGAAGTTCCTCTCACAGCTCCATGTTTTTTCTGCTCTCCAAGCTGCTCGATTTCCTGCTTTCGCCGGCCCTCTGGATTGTGGGGCTGCTGCTGGCGGGCCTGCTGTGGCGCCGCCGCCGGCTGTTGTGGTCTGCGGTGGGGCTGCTGCTGCTCTTTACCAATTCGTTTCTGGCCAATGAGGCGCTACTGGCCTGGGAGCGGCCACCCGTAACGCTGCAGCAGCTGGGCACCGGCTACGATGCCGGCATCCTGCTCACGGGCATCACCGACGTGCAGAAGTCGCCCCACGACCGGGTGTACCTGGGCGCAGGCGCCGACCGGCTGCTGCACACGCTCTGGCTCTACCGGGCCGGCCGCATCCGCCGCATCATCATCTCGGGCGGCTCGGGCGCAGCCTTCGATTCGGTGGCGCGCACCGAGGCCCAGGCCCTGCAAACGCTGCTGCGCCTGGCCGGCGTGCCCCGGCAGCACATTCTGCTCGAAACCCGCAGCCGCAACACCCACGAAAATGCCCTGTTCACGAAGGAGTTGCTAACCCAGCATCCTGAAATAAAGCGCACGGTGCTCATTACGTCGGCTTTCCATATGCGCCGGGCCGCCGGCTGCTTCGCCAAAGCTGGCCTGCATCCGGCCACCTTTCCGGCCGCCTACTATTCCATCGACCGGCGCTACACACCCGCCTCGCTGCTGCTGCCCTCCGAAGAGCCGCTGCGCCTGTGGGGCGTGCTGCTGCACGAAATGGCCGGCTACGTGGTGTACAAAGTGCTGGGCTATTTGTGAGTGAATAGGGAGGGTGTGAGAGACAATACAGAACTGTCATGCTGAGCGAAGGCGCAGCCGCAGTCGAAGCATCTCTACTGTAATGGTAAATCCTTACGCCAAGCTTACTTTGGCAGTAGAGATGCTTCGACTGCGGCTGCGCCTTCGCTCAGCATGACACATTTCTATAGCGTGCCTCCTCGCTTACTCCACCTTCTTATCCTGCGCCTTTTTCTCTTCCTGCGCTACCCAAATGGTCTTCTGGTTGACGAATTCGCGGATGCCCAGGTGCGATAATTCGCGGCCGTAGCCCGATTTCTTGATGCCGCCGAAGGGCACTTCGGGGGCCGACTTCACAAGGCTGTTCACGAACACGGCGCCGGCCTGCACCCGGCGGGCCAGCTGCTCGCCGCGCTTCACGTCGCGGGTCCAGACGGAGCCGCCCAGGCCGAAGCGCGAGTCGTTGGCCAGCCGGATGGCGTCGTCGGCGTCCTGGGCTTCGAGCACCAGGGCCACGGGGCCGAAAAACTCCTCGGTGTAGGCGCGCTGGCCGGCCTGCACGTTGCTTAGAATAACGGGCGCGAACTGGGCGCTGCCAGCCTTGGGCTGGCCGCCCTCCAGCTCCACTTTTGCGCCCTGCTTCACCGAGTCCTCCACCTGTTCGGTCAGCTCGTCGGCCAGGTCGGGGCGGGCCAGGGGGCCGTAGTCGGTGCCCTCAGCCAGCGGGTCGCCGTAGCGCAGGGCCTGTAGGTGCTCTTTCAGCTGCTGGATGAACTCCCGGATAACCGGCTTCTCGATGATAAAGCGCTTGGCGGCAATGCAACTCTGGCCGGCGTTTATCATGCGGGCCTGGGCAGCGGTTTTGGCGGCCAGCGGCAGGTCGGCGTCGGCCAGTACGATAAAGGCGTCGGAGCCGCCCAGCTCCAGCACGGTTTTTTTGATGTGCTGGCCCGCCGTGGCGGCCACGGCCGCGCCGGCCGGCTCCGAGCCAGTCAGCGTTACGGCTACCACCCGGTCGTCGGCTAGCAGCTTTTCTACCAGATCGGAGCCGATGAGCAGCGTGCGGAAGGTGGCAGGCGGGAAGCCCGCGTCGTGGAAGACTTTTTCGAGGGCCAGTGCGCACTGCGGCACGTTGGAAGCGTGCTTGAGCAGGCCCACATTGCCGGCCATCAGGGCCGGGGCGGCAAAGCGTACCACCTGCCAGAACGGGAAGTTCCAGGGCATCACGGCCAGCACCGCGCCCAGCGGCTCATAGGCAATAAAGCTGCGTTGCGCCTCCGTCTCAATAAACTCATCGGCCAGGAATTCGGCGGCCCGGTCGGCGTAGAAGTCGCAGCACAGGGCGCACTTGTTGGCTTCGGCGCGGCCGTCGGCCAGGGGCTTGCCCATTTCCACGGCCATCAGGCGGGCCAGCTCCTCGGCCCGCTCGCGCAGCAGCTCTGCCGCGCGGCGCATCAGCTGGCTGCGGTGGGCGAAGCTGGTGCTGCGCCAGGCGGCAAATGCCGAGTGAGCTTCAGCCAGAATACGCTCAGTTTCCACCCAGCTGAAGGCGTCGAATGTCCGCTCGGTGCGGCCGGTGTAGGGATTTACAGATTCTATAGGCATGGAAGCAGAACAGTAGGAGGGAGTTGGTAAAGACTGGTTGCCGCGAAACATAGCAGTCGGCAGGTAGTGGATTGTACTGTGTAAGCAATTGGTTTTTATGGCGTTATTGCCTTGATTTGCCTGTGGGGCGAGCGTGGCAACGGCCCAGATGGCCCGCGGAAGTTGTTAGTGGCGCAGGCGCACTGCCCTCAAAACAAATCTAACCGGTATCGGTATAGTGCTTTTTCGGCCTGCCGCGTATTGAGGTAACGGTTTATACCGTACTTTCGCTTTATCCGCCAGATAGGCAGTGCTACGCCTTTCTATCTCCCTTAGTTGCTGCTTGTGTCTGCACCCTCCCCCGATACCGTTGCCCTGGAAACCGAAATGCTGCTCGTGCAACGCCTGCGCGACCGTGACGAAGGGGCCATGACCATCTTCTACGACAAGTATGCCGCTGCCCTCTACGGCGTTATCCTGCGCATTGTCAAGAAAGAAGAAACCGCCGAAGACGTGCTGCAGGAGGCAATGGTAAAAATATGGCACTCTTTCGCCTCCTACGACGCCAGCAAGGGCCGTTTGTTTACCTGGGTGATGAATGTGAGCCGGAATCTGGCCATCGATAAAATCCGCTCCAAGCAGTACCGCGTAGGTAGTCGCACGCAACCGCTGGAGGATAGCTCCGCGGCCATGCGTCTGGCCGCCGATACATCGTTTCGGCCCGAACACATTGGCTTGCAGGAGATGACGAGGCAGCTGAACCCAGATCAGCGCCAGATTGTGGATCTGCTTTATTTCGGCGGATTTACGCAAAGCGAAGTGGCAGAAGAACTCAACCTGCCCCTGGGAACGGTAAAAACCCGTGCCCGGGCGGCCATCAAAGTACTTTCTAAATTAGTCCGGTAATGATGGACATACAGCAATACATCGAGTCGGGCATCCTCGAAGAATACGCCTTGGGCGTACTCAGCGCCGATGAACGCGCCGAAGTGGAGCGTGTGGCCCAGCAGGAGCCGGCCGTAGCCCGCGAGCTGGTAGCCATCACCAACGCCCTCGACTCTTACGCCGCGGCCCATGCTGTAGCTCCGCCCGCCGCCATGCGCGAACGGGTACTGCAGGCCTGGGAAAATTCCCTGCGCGAAACTGGCCCGGCCGTGGCACCAGCGGCACCGGTTATGGCCACGGAGGCCCTCACGCCACGCATGGCAATAGCGCCCGCCGAGCCGGTTACGGCTACCGCTGTGCCCACCCAAGGTGATGAGGGAGGTGCCGTTGTGCGGCAGATGCCTGCCGCCGCCAGCGCGGGGCGTACCCGTTGGCTGGTAGCGGCCTCTATTGCTCTGCTGCTAATCAGTGGGCTGGGTAACTATCTGCTCTACAACCGGCTTCGGCAAACCGAAAGCTCGCTGGAGCTGGCACAGGCCGAGCAGTCGCGCTATGCGGCCACTCAGCAGGCGGCCTTAAATGAGCGCGACCAGCAGTTAGCCATTCTGCGTAACCAGGCTTTCCGGAGCGTGGAACTGAAGGGCACGCCCAAAGCGCCCGAAGCGCTGGCCCGCGTGTACTACAACACCACTACCAAGGCCGTGTATGTAGATGTACGCAACCTGCCCGAGCTACCCGAAGGAAAGCAGTACCAACTGTGGGCCCTCGATAACGGCCAGCCAGTGGATGCCGGTATGCTGGCCACCGCTACGGCTACCGGCGACAGCATCCAGCAGATGAAGAATATTGCCAGTGCCCAGGCCTTCGCCATGACGGTGGAAGACATCGGCGGCAAGCCGGCTCCCACCATGAGCACGCTCACGGTGATTGGCAACATCTAAATCGGCGTAGGTAAGCCAAACCAGCGAAAGAAAGAGGATAGACCGGAGCTGAGTCTCACAGTTTGTTTGTTACTTGTCGGTAACCAGACGCTGTGACGCAGCTTCGGTTTTTCCTTTTATCTTCTTAAGCTGTTTTGCCTTGCACGGTACCATTTTCACACTACTTAAGCGGTACGTTCAGACGCAGTACGACCACAGTGCCTGGGTGCGGCTATTGGAAGCCGCCAATCTGTCGCCGGTCGATTTCGACCACAAAAGCGTGTATCCCGACGAGCACATGTACCGCCTTATCGGGGAGGCCGCTACCCTTACCGGCCTCTCGGCTGATGAGCTACACGAAAAGTTTGGCGAGTATCTGGTGCCCGATCTGATGTATATGTATCAGAAACTGCTTGACCCAAACTGGACAACGCTCGACATGCTGGAGCATACCGAAAACACCATGCACCGCCAAGTACGCTCCGAGCATGCCGAAAACAACCCGCCCGTGCTTAGTGTCACCCGCATTTCGACCGACGAGTTGTTTATCGACTATGTATCGGCGCGGCGCATGGGGGGGCTGGCCGTGGGCATTGTGCGCGGCTTGGCCATGTACTACAACGAAGCCGACCGCATTGATGTAGAGCCAACGACCAGCGAAAACGGGGAACATGTGCGCATCTGGGTGCGCCGCCGAACTGATTGAGGCTGCCGTCCCGGCCAGTAGCTGAACAGTATGGCCAGGAGCTGTATCTTGAAAAATTCTCTTACTACTTACGTCTATTTCACGCCTTTCGCATGGACTCTACTTACTACAACCCCGCTGACCTGGCCAAATTTGGCAATATCACCGAGTGGCAGCCTGAGATGGGCAATAAGTTCTTCGCCTACTACGCCGAAGTATTTAAGGAAGGAGCTCTGACTGAGCGCGAAAAAGCCCTGATTGCGTTGGCCGTGGCCCATGCCGTGCAATGCCCTTACTGCATTGATGCCTACACCACCGACTCGTTGCAGAAAGGTGCCGACGAAGCTCAGATGATGGAAGCCGTGCACGTAGCCGCCGCCATTAAGGGTGGAGCCGCCCTCGTGCACGGGGTACAGATGATGAATAAGGCCAAGGAGATGAGCATGTAACTCACGGAAACTATTCAAAGAGTAATTGACATCAAGTAAGAACGTCGTGCTCCGACAGGCAGACGCCCGATCAGGCATAACGTTCTGTTGACTTTCTGGATAGCTTTATCAAAGCAGCTTCACGGACTGGCTCAGTGCCATTCCGACTAATCAGCGAAAAACAGTGATAAAATCCCTTCAGGCCCGCCACGCCCCACTAGCCGACACCGGCTACCAGCTTACCGTGCTTACCGAGGCCCAGGCGGCGGGGGCGCGGCTGCCAGCGTTTGGGCAGAAGCTGCGCGAAACCGGGCTGCTGCCGCTGCGCCCCACGGCCCTGCAAACCATGCAGATAAACGTGGGCCGCATGTGCAACCAGGTGTGCAAGCACTGCCACGTAGATGCCGGCCCCGACCGCAAGGAGATAATGACCCGCGAAACCATGCAGCAGTGCCTGGACGCGCTGGCCCAAACCGATATTGCGGTGGTAGACCTGACGGGTGGAGCGCCCGAGATGAACCCCGATTTCAGGTGGCTGGTGGAGCAGATTTCGGCCCTGGGCCGCCGTACCATTGTGCGCTGCAACCTCACCATCATCGTCGCCAACAAGAAGTATTACGACCTGCCCGAGTTCTTCGCGCTGCACAACGTGATGGTGGTGTCGTCGTTGCCGCACTTTTCGGCCGGCCGCACCGATGCCCAGCGGGGCGAGGGCGTGTTCGAAAAGTCGATTCGGGCGCTGAAAATGCTGAACGCCGTGGGCTATGGCCAGCCCGACTCCGACCTGACCTTGGACTTGGTATACAACCCCTCGGGGGCGTTTCTGCCCGGCTCGCAGACCTCGCTGGAGCGCGAGTTCAAGCAGCGGCTGGGGCGCGAGTTCGGTATCGTTTTCAACAGCCTGCTCACCATCACCAACCTGCCGGTGAGCCGCTTTCTCGATTACCTGCTCGAAAGCGGCAATTACGAAAAGTACATGCAGCAACTCGTAGACGCCTATAACCCCACGGCGGCGGCCAACGTGATGTGCCGCAGCACCCTAAGTGTTGGTTGGGACGGGCAGCTGTACGACTGCGACTTCAACCAGCAGCTCGATTTGCTGGTAAGCGGCGCAGCTCCCAAGCACATCCGCGACTTCGATGAGGCCCGATTGCAGGACCGTAGCATCGTCATCAACCAGCACTGCTACGGCTGCACGGCTGGTGCCGGTTCCAGCTGCGGTGGAGCCACCACGTAGCGCCCGGGTGAGCGACTGGTACCGGGCAGTGAACCGTCGGGCATGGACCACCTGTTCTGCTGCTGACTATTGGTTGGTAGCCAATCACTGCATCCTGATGAAACGACTTACTTTCCTGTCTGAAAAAACGCTCTGGGGCCGCCGGCTGCCGGCGCTTGGGCTGCTGGTGCTGCTGGCCGGCACCAGCGCCTGCGGCCAGCAGCGCCCCGCCACCCACAACCACTCCATGACGACGACGACGGCTTACGACCGGATGCTGAGCCTGCTGTACAAAAACACAGTGCCCACCATTCAGCCCAAGGCCCTGGCCACGCTGTTGCACGAGGAGCCGGTGAGCGGCCGCGGCAACGTGCTGCTGCTCGACACCCGCACACCGGCCGAGTACAAGGTCAGCCACCTGCGCGGGGCGCGCTTCGTGGATTTCGATACCTTCCGCAAGCTGGACCTGAGGGAGGTGGCCCGCACCCGGCCCGTGGTGGTGTATTGCACCGTAGGGGCTCGTAGCGAGCAGGTAGGCAGTTGGTTGCGCGAGCAGGGCTTTCGTGATGTGCGCAACCTGTACGGCGGTATCTTCCAGTGGATGAACGACGGCCAGGGCGTTGTAAATGCCCAGGGGCCCACCACCGATGTACATCCGTACTCGGTGCTTTGGTGGCCCTGGCTGAAAACCGGCAACCCGGTCTACGAAGCAAAATAGGGCGGCAGAAGAGCTGAATAGTGAGTTTAACGCTCGTTCGCCTACATTTACGGCCGAGCTGACGGCTCCATAGATTCTTCAACTTAGCCCTTCGCTGTTTGCATTCGCTCATCATCTTTGCCCGGCATCCCGAATTAGGGCGTGTGAAAACCCGGCTGGCGGCCGGCATCGGCAACGAGGCCGCCCTGGCTGCTTACCGGGCACTGCTGGCCCACACGCGGGCCGTAATAGCCCCGCTGGCCGTGCACAAAACCGCCTGGATGACCGGTACTAATGTCCCGGCTGCCGCCGCCGAGTGGGCGGGCTTCGAGCAGCGCCCCCAGCCCGACGGTGACCTGGGCCAGAAAATGCAGGCCGCTTTTGCGTACGATTTCGCTCGTCCCGTTGAGGCGGCCGTAATTATCGGCACCGACTGCCCGGGCCTGACGACCGGACACCTGACGGCCGCCTTCGCGGCCCTGCGCCTGCACGATGTCGTGCTGGGGCCCGCCGCCGATGGTGGCTATTACCTGCTGGGTATGAAACGCTTGCACCCTTTGTTATTCGTCAATAAAGCCTGGAGCACGGCCTCGGTACTGGCCGATACGCTGGCCGATGCCGCCCGGCTGGGTCTGCAGGTACACCTGCTGCCCGAACTGCAGGACCTCGACACCGTGGATGACCTGCGCGCCTGGCAGCAAAACCCGGCTTCGGCCACCGGCCCCGTGCTACCCCGCGGCTAACTGGTCTGCGTTGGCTTGAGTGGCCCCTGGGGATATGCGCCACTGAGCCTGCCCTGGCGGAAATCAAGTACCAGTACGGCCAGCACAACAGTATACTCCAGGGCCACCAGTCCGAGGCTTTCGGTGTAGGTCGTGGTGCGGTAGGCCGCATACGACAGTACCGCCATACCCGACCATATCAGCGCGTAGCGGGCCCGCGTAAATACGCTCAACAGCACCAGCGGCGCGAGGTACCAGGGATGCACCGTGGTGGCCAGTAGAAAATACAGCGTTAGCAGCAGCAGCAGTGCCCGTGGCAGCGTAGCCCAGTTGGGTTGCCGCTCGGTGGCGGCCAGCAGTAGCCCGCCCGCGGCCGTGAGCAACGCCAGCGCCGGCCCCAGCAGCGCAATTTGGTTGTAGCCCGAAAGCCATTGCCCGGTCGCCCGAGCCAGGTAGTACACGCTGGCATTGAACTCGAAGGAGCGAAAGTACAGGTTGAGGCTGCGGCCAATATTCTCGACCAGCTCCAGACTCAAAAACGGCCCAAACAGTGCCACCAGCGCTACCGCCAGCGCCAGTCCGAAGCGTAGTAGCTGCGGCCAGGCCAGGCGGCGCAGCAGTAGTGGCAGCACCAGCAGCGGCAGCAGCTTGGTGGCCACGGCCAGCGCCAGCGCCCCGCCACCGGCCACCGTCCGGCCCCGCGCCAGCAGCCACAGCATCAGGAGCACGAAGCAGCCCACCAGCCCCTCGAAATGCAGGTTGCCGGTCAGCTCCACCAGCACCAACGGGTTCAGTAAATACCACAAGGCCCGCTCAGGAGGCTGCCCGAACTGCCGTAGTAGCGCCAGCAGCAGCCCGGCCGTAGCCGCTTCGGCCAGCAGCAGCAACCCCCGTAGTGCCACTACAAAGCCTCGTTCCGAAGCTGGGGCCAGCCACGCAGCCAGCCCAAACGCTGCCTGATCGACGGGTGGATATACCGAGTAGTAATGGGGCGAGTTGAGGCGGGGATAGAGGGCTGGTAGCTCTTGATTTATAGTTGTTGGTTGTTGGTTATTGGTTCTCACGGATGCCGTGGGGCCAGCCAGCTCGTCGGGGCGGTAGCGGTAGGGGTTCTGGCCCTCGCTCAGCAGCAGGCCGTCCCAGCGGAAACGGTGGTAGTCGTCGGAGAGAGCGGGTAGGGCGGGCAGCCAGAGCAGGCGCAGCAGCAGCGCCGCCAGCAGCCCCTGGCGTAGCGGCAGGCCCGTTTTCAGCAGCCACCAGTACAGCCCGAACGCCAGCGCCAGCAGCCCCGCCAGTTGCCCGAACCCCGACCGTGGGGTGGCGTAGGCCAGTAGCCCGTAGGCGGCGGCGCTCAGCAGCAGGGCAAACAGGTGAGCGGGTTTCATGTATGGTCCAGTGGAAGGAAGAAGCTGCGTTATTGAGAGCAGCACGCTATAGGGGCGGGGCTCGTCCTCGCCCGCCGTATGCATCGTTGCACGATACCGTTGAAGCGGCGCGAATGGCGGGCGGGGACAAGCCCCGCCCCTACAGCGTGCTGCCTTCAACCCCAGACCCGTTACGCGTGTTTAAGCGAATAGTAGAACACCAGCCCGTAGCCGGTGGCCAGTAGCAGGTGGGTGGGCAGCAAGCCGTATTCCTGCAGATAAATACCGGCTCCAATGCCAAACAGAAAGTAGGCAGCCAGCAGGCCTTCGAGCAGTGTGAGGCCGCCCAGCAGCCGGCTGGTGCGGTAGCGCCGGCCGCGCCAGCTGCCGGCACCAGCGGCTTTGCTGGCCCCGGCTCCCAGCTTGGGCGTGCGGATAAAGGCGCTGCGCTGGCCCAGCAACCCCAGCAGCACTGCCCGGGAGTTATGCAGGCTCAGGCCCATAGAAAAGGCCAGAAACAGCAGCAGCTGGCCTACGAAGCCCATCGGGGCCGGCCGCCGCCGGGCCGCCTGCCGCCAGGCCGTGCGAAAATAAACTGTGAGTGGCAGCAGCGTGAGCAGAAACAATGAGGCCAGGTAAAATACCGGCCGCAGCTGCTCGGCCCCCAGGGTCCGCACAAACAGCAGCGGCACGCTTAGCACGGCCATCACTAAAATGGCCACAAACACGGCGCTGTTGAGCAGATGAAACGTGGCGTGCAGGCGGGTGCCAAGCGAGTAGGCCGAGCCCCAAACCTGCATCAGGTGCTTGCGGGCCGTTTCGGCGGCACCCTTGGTCCAGCGGAACTGCTGCGACTTAAGCGCGTCCATGGTAATAGGCAGCTCGGCGGGGGCGGCTACCTGGGGCAGGTAGTGAAAGTGCCAGCCCCGCAACTGGGCCCGGTAGCTCAGGTCGAGGTCTTCGGTGAGCGTGTCGGCGTGCCAGCCGCCGGCATCTTCGATGCAGGCGCGCCGCCAGATGCCACCCGTGCCGTTGAAGTTCAAGAAGTGCCCGCCCGCCTGCCGGCCCACCTGCTCCACGAAAAAGTGCGCGTTCAACCCAAAGGCCTGCAGCTCGGTCAGCAGCGAGTAATCTTCGTTGAGGTGGCCCCAGCGGGTTTGCACAACCCCCGTGCGGGCGCTGTCGGGACCGAAAAAGTGCGGTACGGCCTGGCGCAGAAAGTCGGGCTCGGGCAGGAAATCGGCATCGAAAATAGCCACCAGCTCGCCTTCGGTGCGGGTGAGGCCGTAGGCCAGGGCCCCGGCCTTATAGCCAGTGCGCTCGGCCCGTCGCTCGTGCGTGATGTGCAGGCCCCGGGCTGCGTGGTGTTGCACGCGAGCCGCCGCCAGGGCCACACTTTCGTCGGTCGAGTCGTCGAGCACCTGCACATGCAGGCGGCCGGCGGGGTAATCGAGGGCGGCACAGGCGTCGATCAGGCGCTCCACTACAAACTGCTCGTTGTAGAGCGGAAGCTGTACCGTCAGGCGGGGCCACTCGGCAGGGGCCGGCAGGGCGGGCAGCCGGGGCGCGGTGTACACGCGGCGGGCCAGCCGCGTGAGGTGCCATTGCGTGAGGCTGAAGCCCAGCAGCAGCAGCAGACACAGCCCGTATACCGTTAGCAGTAAAACTTGAAGAGCAAACATGTAGGCGGTAAGCGGGTGATGGAATGCGGGTGAAAAAGCAAGGAAGTGGGTTGTCATTCTGAGCAGCGCGAAGAATCTCGCGTGGCAAAGTGACTTCTGGCGTCGGGGAGTACTTTGGCACGCGAGATTCTTCGCTGCGCTCAGAATGACCGTTTCTTTGCCCCCACTACCTTTTTACCCCAATCACAAATACCGAAAAATCGTCCACAGAATCTTGTAGCCGGCACCCAGCGTCCCTTTTACAGTGCCCGACACCTTGCTGGTGCCGATGCGGCGGCGGTAGCGCACGGGCACTTCCGTGGAGCGCAGCCCGAGCTTGGCGGCCTTGAGCTGCATTTCCACCGTCCAGCCGTAGGTAGTGTCCTGCATGCCGATGCGTTGCAGTGCCTCGCGGCGGATGGCGCGGAACGGGCCCAGGTCGGTGAAATGGGCGCCGTAGAACCAGCGCAGCAGGGTAGTGGCCAGCCAGTTGCCGAACAGTTGCTGGGGCAGCATCGAGCCAGCCTGCCGCTCGCCCAGGGCCCGCGAGCCAATTACCATATCGGCCTCGCCGCGCACGATGGGCTGCACCAAAGCCGTCATGTCGGCCGGAAAGTCGGAGTAGTCGCCGTCGAGAAACACGATGATGTCGGCCTGCTCGGCAGCGGGGCGGGCGAAGGCATGGGCCATCCCGGCCAGGCAGGCGTGGCCGTAGCCGGGGCGGGATTCGCGCAGCACAGTGGCCCCGGCCGCCGCCGCTACGGCCCCCGTCTGGTCGCTGGAGTTGTTATCCACCACGATAACCTCGCGCACCAGCCCGGCCGGAATTTCGGCCAGTACGCGGCCAATGGATTGCTCCTCGTTAAAGGCGGGAATGATAACGTCGATGACCATGTGGGGAGCGGGGAGGAGGGGGGCGGCCGGCCCGATTCGGGCGTTGACCAGCCTTGGCAGACGGCCAGCGGCAGCCAACGTGGTGCAAAGATGCACAGATGCCCCGGCTTCTGTTGGGCTTACGGCCGGGCTTGCGGCAGGTAAGCCCGGCTGCGGGATGCATCGGGGGTTTTGGGCTACTTTTGCGCCGGCCCGCTGTTGGGCTGAACCCGCGCACCTCCGCGCCCCGCTACCGGCCCCCAAGCCGCCCCCTTTCCATGCTTCAGATTGGCGACCAAGCCCCCGATTTCACCCTGCCCACCGCAACCGGCAACACGTTTCGCCTGAGCGATTTGCGCGGCCAGCGCAGCGTAGTGCTCTATTTCTACCCCCGCGACAACACGCCCGGCTGCACCACCCAGGCCTGCTCGTTCCGCGACGAATACCAGGACTTCCAGGACCTCGGGGCTGAAGTAGTGGGCGTCAGCTCCGACTCGGAAGCCTCACACCAGCAGTTCGCCGACAAGCACCGCCTGCCCTTCCCGCTGCTCGCCGACACCGACGGCCAGCTGCGCAAGCTCTACGAAGTGCCCCGCGCCCTGCTGGGCCTGCTGCCCGGCCGCGTCACGTTTGTGATTGATGCGCAGGGTGTCATCCAGTACATCTTCAACTCGCTAAGCAACGCCGCCGACCACGTAAGCAAAACCAAGGAAGTGCTGACCAAGCTGGCTAAGAGTTGAAGTCTGAGAGAATAAACCGAAGGAAAAGCGGGCCCACAATCATTCCAATGGTTGTGGGCCCGCTTTTTTGCAATGGTGTTATACTGGCCTGTTTTGTTTCTGGACTCCTGCTTCAAACACCAAAATGAGGTATAGGATGCAGTAAGTCTATCTCTCAAAATTGGCTTGGAATACACTCTTATAGCTCTGGATTAAGCGTCACGTCCAGGAATTCGTAGCATGCCACCCTGTGTCCCGCCAGCCGGGTTGGCTGCCATGGACCCGTAGTGTGAAGTAGGCGGCTGATTTCACGACGAAAATAGGGAAGGTGTCGCTGGTTACTATCCTTGATATTCACATCCGACCATTCGATGCCCATTATCTTCCCTGTGCTGTCAATGGTGAATTCCCCTCCTATGTATTGCCGTTGTGCGAAACTAGCTGTAGAATCCTGTTTCGGGAGCGGGTCCCAGCCTTGCGGACGGGGTAGGCGAGCCGTAATGTATGTGTTCACGTCTCCCACGGAACTGGTAGCAGCAATATCTGCGTCTCCTGGGCCATAACGGCGCGTACGCCACTGAGATAGAAACCGGCGGTGCGCAGCGTGTTTGAGACGACTAATAAAGCCAAAACCATGGATGCTGGTGATAACGCTATCCATGTAGTAGGCGTAGCATAACCCCTCGCCTGTGCACGGCATGGGTTCGTGCACGAAGCCGATATTCTGCTCACTCAGCAGCGTGTCTAAGTCGGAAGCATAGGGAAAACGCCCTAATAAATAATAAGTTAGCTGACCTTGCCGCGCCTCTGCTCTTGCTTGTTGTAGCTCAGCCTGACAGGCTGGGTCAGTTCGGCTTGGTTTAGAGAAGTCGGGTGGTGGGGGAGGAGCCTGCGAGATTCTAATGTTTAGGTCCGTCGGTACTCCATTTTGCTGCTCCTCGGCTGAACAAGCACTCATTGCAAGAGAAAGAAACAGGAGTATACGGCTCATATTATTCTTTCAAGAAATGACAGCATTCATAACCTAGCTCAATATCCGCAGCGAGTCGGCGTGGATGAGTTGGGAGCCTTGGTAGCGGTTTTCGCGGGGGCCGTTTTCGAGGTTGAGCACGCCGCGGGGGCAGGCCGTGGAGCACATGCCGCAGCCCACGCAGGAGGCCCGGATGATAGGCTCGCCGCGCTGGGCGTACTGCTTTACATCGATGCCCATTTCGCAGACGTTGGAGCAGTTGCCGCAGCTAATGCACTGGGCGCCGTTGGTGGTGATGCGAAAGCGCGAGAAGTGCTTCTGGAGCAGGCCCAGGTAGGCGGCCATCGGGCAGCCGAACCGGCACCACACCCGCGCCCCCATCAAGGGGTAAAAGCCTACCCCAATTACGCCCGCAAACAGAGCTCCTATAACGAAGCCATAAGCCTGGCTAAGTGGTTGGGTGACGATGGCCAGGGCCGGCACCGCGCCCGAAGCGCCCACCCACAGCAGGGCCGTGAGCAGCACGATTATCACCAGCACGGAGTAAATAATGCGCACTTCCCACTTCCAGGCAGTGCGGCTTTTGTCGGAGAGCTGGCGGTACGGGTCGCCGGCGGTTTCGGCCAGGCCACCGCAGCCGCACACCCACGAGCAGTACCAGCGCTTGCCAAAAAAGTAGGTGAGTACCGGTACGCCCACAAACGAAATAACGGCCGTCCAGAACACCATGAACACGCCCAGCGCCGGCCCGCCATCCTTCAGCAAGTAGCCCACGGTGTCGGGAAACAGGTAGTCCTGCTTGAGGGGCCAGAAGTAGCTGAAGTAAAACTCGGGCCGCTGAAACGCCAGCAGCAGCCCCGGCAGCAAAAACGCAAACCCCAGCTGAAAGAACATCAGCGAACCGGTGCGGATGAGGTGGTAGGGCGAGTGGCGGTATTTCAAGAGCCCCCGCACGCCCATCACCAGAATAGCCAGCGTGTAGAAAGTACCGTACAGAAACCACTGGTCGGAGGGCCTGCCGCGCAGCCACTGGCTGAACGGGTCGAGGGCATGTACGAGCTGGTTGAGCGGCCCATAGTTGCCCTGGTCGTCGGGGCTGCTGAACCAGTAGAGGATGACGTAGAAGCCGGTGAGCACAATGCCCGTTACCCAGGCCACGGCCCCGCGGCTGGTGCTGGCCCGCTGCCACAGGTTGTGGTGGTGTACGCCGGGCGGCTTGCGGCCGTACTTCCAGCCGGCCCAACTCAGTGTACCCACGCTAATCAGGCCCAGCGCGGCAAAAAAGCACCAGTGGGCCCGTTGCGCATCGGCATCGAAGGTAGCAGGCAGCAGTAGCAGCAGCCCCAGGCCCACAAGGGTCAGGAGCAGCTTTTCGGTGCCCGCCACCTCGGGCAGGGGCGCATCGGCAGTAAGGGTTTGGGCAGAGGTCATTAGGTGATACTTAAACGAACATCATTGCGAGCAGTGCGAAGAATCTCGCGTGCGGAGGGTACACTGGTTGCCAAACGTAAGGGCTACTTTGGCACGCGAGATTCTTCGCGCTGCTCGCAATGACGGTTATTTCTCTTGGTCCTAACACCTAATGATGATGGTGATGGCCCTCGGGCGGTTTGCCGAACAGGTTGAGCAGCGAGCCGAAAATGTAGAGGCCCAGCCAGCACCAGTACAGGTACAGGTAGCCCTCGGGCCGGGGGTAGCTGAGCAGGTGGATGATGAGCTGCGCGCCACCGCTCATGATGGCACCTACTATGGCAATGTATTGGAAACTGTTGAGGGCGCTGGGATGGTAGAGTTTGCTGAAATCCATACTTGAAAGAAGATAAAGGCAGAAATAACCGTTGGGCTATACGCGAAACAGCCCCTTGCGGCGGCGCAGCTGCACCGCGTGCTGCGGAAACTGCTGGTTGAACTGCGCCACAATAGCCTTTTCATGCTGGCGGAAAAACTCGGGGTCGAAGTTGGCGGTGCCCAGGTTGGCCAGCACCTCGGTAACCGGCGTGCCGGCCTGCAGCCAGGCGGCCCAGGTGTCGTGGCGCTGGCGCAGGCCCAGCACGTTCAAGCCCGTTACGGCCAGCGTATCAGCCCGGAAGTTGATGCGTAGCAGGGCGTTGCGGGTGGGGTGCTGCCAGCAGAAGCTGTGCTCGCCCGCGTCCGGCTCGGCGGGCACGCGGCCGTAGGTCTGGTATTCGAGGTCGAAGAACTTGGCCGAGTTAAACCAGGTGCCGCGGCGGTAGGGGCGGGGCGCGGTTCCGCAGAGCGCGTAGGCCACGGTTTCGCCCTGCTGGCGGCCGGTGTACCAGAGCTGCTCCACGGCCACTTCGCCCGCGGCTGGGGCCCGCAGCTGGGCACAGTCACCGGCGGCGTACACCTCGGGGGCGCTGGTTTGCAAGAACTCATTCACCAGCACGCCTTTGTCGGTTTCCAGGCCGCCGGCCCGAGCCAGGTCGAGGTTGGGCTCGACGCCAATGGCTAGGCCCAGCCACTGGCAGGGCAACTCCTCGCCGGTGGTGGTGCGCACGGCCCGCACCCGGCCGTTCTCGTCGGCCAGTATTTCCTCCAGCTCGGTTTCGTAGCGCGTCACAATATGGTGGGCATCGAGCTGGCGCTGCACCAGGGCGGCCTCCTCGGCGGGCAAAATGGCACCCCAGTAGCGGGCGTCGCGGATGAGCATGGTAACGGCCATGCCCTTGGCGGCCAGCATTTCGGCCAGCTCCACCCCAATCAGCCCGCCGCCCACAATTACGGCCTGCTGCACACCCTGGCGGGTGTCGCGGGTGAGCAGCTCCAGGTCGGGCAGCGTTACAAACGTCTGTACGCCGGCCAGCTCCGAACCCGGCCAGGAGCCGCGGCGGCCCCGCGAGCCGGTGGCCAGCAGCAGCTTATCGTACGTCAGAACCGAGCCGTTGTCGAGCTGCACGGTTTTGGCGGCCGTATCGAGGCCGGTGGCGGTGGCGTGCACCAGCTCCAGGCGGTTTTCGGCCCAGAACCAGTCCTCGTAGGGTTTGATGTCCTGGTAGCGCATGTGGCCCAGGTACACGTACATCAGGGCGGGCCGCGAAAAATGGTGGGCGCTTTCGGCCGACACCAGCGTGATGCGGGCGTCGGGCCGCAGTTGCCGCGCCGTGAGGGCGCACGTTACGCCGGTAATGCCGTTGCCGATAAGTACGAGGTGCATAGCGCTGAGTGGAAAAAACGAAAGGGTGTCGGGGCGGTTGTAAAACTACCCGGGGCCGCAAACTGCGTGTACTTACGGCCGCAAGGTATTTTAAAGCAGCGTCACTTCGGCTCAGCTACGGAAATAGCCCGCATCCGGCCTTAACCCCGGTTGCCGGCCCCGCGTAAAGCAGGTATCTTTTTTCCACTCAATTATTACCCCCGCATGGCTACCTCCAACCAGACCAACGACGACGACCTCAATAGCAACAAGGAAGTGGTGAATGCGCAGCAAAGCGCAATTCCCGACAACGAACAGCTCGAGCAGAAGCAGGATTATGACGAGTTGCTCAGCAACGGCAAAGATGCTTCCGACCCTTCGGCCCTGCGCAACACGGGCGCCGGCGGCTACACCCAGCGCGCCGACCAGAAAGATCAGCTTGAAAACCTGACTATTGGTGGAGCCGAAGGCGTGCCCCAGGGAGGCAACGACCACTCCGACACGGCCCAGCCCAACACCGGCCCGGGCTTCGATGTGGAAGGCAGCTACGAGATGGGCAATGCCATCCGGAGCCAGGAGCAGAAGTTTGGCGATGATGCCCCAAGCGGCCCCGCTAAGCCCGCCGAGGACTAAGGTGTAGCGCTAACTGCCAACGCAACGGCCCCGCAGAAAGCCGGCTTTCTCCAATCATATCTCCGGATTCGGTTGGGCAAAGCCGGCTTTCTGCGGGGCC
>NZ_JAGGPS010000016.1 GCF_018613725.1 Hymenobacter sp. ISL-91 | reverse complement strand
TGCGCGGACGGGGCGGGCACTCGGTGCTGGGCTTCTGGCAGGCGCATGTGCCAGGCCAGCCCGTGCAAGCCTATCTGCGCGAAGGCAGCCTGACAGCCGACTTGTTTGTGCTGGCTGTCCACGACTTCTGTCAAACGCTCAGCGGTCCTACGGTGCTGGTGCTTGACAACGCCTCCATTCACAAAGCCCACGTGGTGCAGGCCTGCCACAAACAGTGGGCAGCGGCAGGCCTGAGCCTGTTGTTTTTGCCCCCTTACAGTCCCGAACTCAACCACATCGAATTGCTCTGGCACCGCTGCAAGCATTACTGGATAAGGCCACAAGACTATGCCACCGACCAAACACTGCTCCAACGACTCGAAGACGTCTTAACCAACGTCGGCAAACAATACACGATTACTTTTGCATGACTACTTAAACAGCTTCAATGGAAGACCCGGCAGCTAAGCTGCCGGGTCTTTTTGCGTGTAGTGCGAACCACAGCCCGGCTAAGCTTCTGCCCATATATCGTCGAACGAAAGTATTTAGGCGCGTCGGTAATGCTGCGCGTTGCGGAAGCTTCGCGCCGCGGCTTATCTTTACCCGTCCTTCCCCTCCTTCCCTTCCGCATGAATTTACCGTTAGTGCTTGGCCTGCTGGTGGCCGCTTACCTGATTGGCTCCATCCCGACGGCTCTTTGGGTAGGGCGGGCCTTCTTCGGGCTCGACATTCGCGAGCATGGCTCGGGCAACTCGGGGGCCACCAATACCTTCCGGGTGCTGGGCAAAAAGCCGGGTTCATTTGTGATGGCCATTGATGTGTTTAAAGGCTGGGCCGCTACCTCGCTGGCTACCCTTATGCTGAACCAGGGCGCCATTCTGCCTCAGCAGCTGCTTTACTTTCAGCTGGCTTGCGGGGTGCTGGCAGTGGTCGGGCACATCTACCCCATCTGGGCGGGTTTCCGGGGCGGTAAGGGCGTGGCCACGGTGCTGGGCATGATGCTGGCCATTGCCCCGGCCACGGTGGGCGTGTGCATTCTAGTGTTTCTGGTGGTGCTGCTGGTGTCGCGCTACGTGTCGCTGAGCAGCATGAGCGCCGGCGTTACGTTTGCGCTGCTGCAGCTGCTGCCCGGCTTCCGGCCCAATAACTCGTTGCTGCTTTGGTTTGGCTTTGTGCTGGCGGCGCTGCTCGTCTACACCCACCGCGCCAACATCGGCCGTTTGCGGGCCGGTACCGAAAGCCGCGTGCCCATGCCCTGGGACACGAAATAGCATACATTCCCCGGAGAGACACTCCCTGGCGTTGGCAGCAACAGGATTCCGGCGCAGCTTGGGCATACGGGCTGATTTCGGTATGTTTGCGCGGGAACCGATGCCGGTGCGTAGCACCGGCCGGCCAGCCTGTTCCTTCCCGCCGTACCCTTCTCTTTGCCCGTGCCCGACAGGATTCTGATTACTGAAACATACGGCAGCATGCTGCTGGCCCCCGAAGTGCCCTGCCTGATTGTGCAGTGGCACAGTTTTGCCAACCGGCAGCAGTTTCAGTCGCTCATGGACCGTGGCCTAGCGCTCTACATCGAGGAAAGTCACCGCACTCGTCCGCTGGGCTGGTTGGCCGATACCCGCCTGGTCAGTGCCGTCACGCCCGACGACCAGCACTGGCTGCGCACCGACTGGAATCCCCGGGCCCACGCCGCCGGCATCCGGCACGTGAGCTTTGTGTCGCCCGAAAGCGTGTTTGGCCAGATGTCGGTGCAGGGCTATACGGCCAACACCGCCAACGCCGACGCCTACACCATTGAGGTTGTGCACTACCGCACCCTGCCTGAGGCCAAGCACTGGCTGCAGCAGGCAT
This sequence comes from Hymenobacter sp. ISL-91, assembly GCF_018613725.1. Classification (GTDB taxonomy): domain Bacteria; phylum Bacteroidota; class Bacteroidia; order Cytophagales; family Hymenobacteraceae; genus Hymenobacter. The sequence goes on along the minus strand of NZ_JAGGPS010000016.1, from coordinate 97,323 downwards.
TGCACGGGCCAGCCGCTGGCTAATACTCTCTCCTATTCTCTTTGCTGCTTCCCTTTGCCGTTGTTATGAAACAAGAACTCAAAAGCTCCCTGGGCCGGCCCTATATCACGGTGGAGGATGACACGGTTAACCGCTGGATTGCCGTGGACTGGGTAGGTTATCTTACGGCTGAGAGCATTAAGGCTGGTGCCCACGCCTACACTACGGCGCTGGCCGAAGCAGGCTTCTATTGCGTACTCAACGACACGCGCAAGGTTATCGGGCCCTGGGACCACTCGCTGGAGTGGGTGCTGAACGAATGGGCCCCCAACGCCGCCGCCGCCGGCCTGCGCTACTTTGCCATGGTTACCACGCCCGACTCGCTGGCCGACGAATCGGCCCAGGCCTTCTACGCTCAGCTAAAAGCGTTTGAGGTGAAGATGTTCAGCGACGAGCAGGCGGCCATGCAATGGCTCCGGCAATGCAACGCCAGATAAGTTGCTGAGCTTCGGCCCATAGTCACACGCATTTGTACAGCCAATAGTTACCCCCACTTGCCTCCCTTCATATGGATACGACCTATCTGAAAGAAAACCAGGACCGCTTCCTTACCGAGCTGATTGACTGGCTCCGGATTCCGTCGGTTTCGGCCGACCCTAAGTTTCACGGCGACGTGCTAAAGGCCGCCGATTACCTCAAAGCCCGCTTCGAGGAAGTAGGCCTCGATAATGTGGAGCTGTGCCCTACGGCCGGCAACCCCATCGTGTACGGCGAGAAACTGGTGGACCCCAGCCTGCCCACCGTGCTCGTGTACGGCCACTACGACGTGCAGCCCGCCGACCCCTACGAGCTGTGGGATTCGCCGCCGTTTGAGCCGGTCATCAAGAACGAGAAGATTTATGCCCGTGGCGCCTGCGACGACAAAGGCCAGGTGTACATGCACGTGAAGGCGCTGGAGGTGATGAAGCAGGCCGGTGACTTTCCCTGCAACATCAAAATCATGATTGAGGGCGAAGAGGAAGTGGGCTCCAACAACCTGGGCATCTTCGTGCGGGCCAACAAGGAGAAGCTCAAGGCCGACGTGATTCTGGTATCCGATACCGGCATGCTGGCCAACGATGAGCCTAGCATTGAGGTGGGCCTGCGCGGCCTGAGCTACCACGAGGTAGAGGTAACCGGCCCCAACCGCGACCTGCACTCGGGCCTCTACGGCGGCGCGGTGGCCAACCCCATCAACGTGCTTTGTAAGATGATTGCCTCGCTGCACGATGAGAACAACCACATCACCATCCCCGAGTTCTACAACAACGTAGCCGAGCTGAGTGCCGAGGAGCGCGAGGAGCTAAACCGCGTACCGCACTCCGACGACGAGTTCAAAAAGAGCATCGGCCTGCCCGACGTGTACGGCGAGAAAGGGTACACCACCGTTGAGCGCGTGGGCATCCGGCCTACGCTCGATGTGAACGGCATCTGGGGCGGCTACACCGGCGAGGGTGCCAAAACGGTTATTGCCTCCAAGGCCTACGCCAAAATTTCGATGCGGCTGGTGCCCAACCAAACCTCCGACGAAATTACGGCCCTGTTTCAGAAGCACTTTACCCGTATTGCGCCCAGCGGCGTAACGGTAACGGTAAAGCCCCACCACGGCGGGGAGCCCGTAGTAACCCCCACCGACTCGGTGGCTTACAAAGCGGCCGCCGATGCCATGGAAACCACCTTCGGCAAGCGCCCCATTCCCACCCGCGGTGGCGGTTCCATCCCTATCGTGGCCATGTTCAAAACCGAGCTGGGCCTCGACACCGTACTGCTGGGCTTCGGCCTCGATTCCGATGCCATTCACTCGCCCAACGAGCACTACGGCGTCTTCAACTTTATGAAGGGCATCGAAACCATCCCGCACTTCTACCAGAACTATGCGGCGGCCATGAAGTAAGCCCTTTGGCGCTTTATGGCAGTAGCATTCCACAGAAAAGCCCTTTTCTGTGGAATGCTACTGCTTACCGGCCGGGCAGCAGGTAGCCCAGCGAAACCTGGAACACCTGGTTGCGGGCGTTGGTCAGTTCGCCGTTGTTGTAGCTGTCGTTCTTGGCGAAATCGGTGAGGGCTCCGTTGTAGCGGACGCCCAGCAGTACCCCCGAATCGGACTGGAAGCCCAGGCCGGCCACGTAACCGAACTCGTTGCGGTTTACGTTTTTCAGGTCGCGCTCGGCCTCCGTGCGGGCAATTACGGTACCGCCGAGCGAACGGGTCGACTCGTCCTTTACTTTCAGCAGGTAGCTGTACTGGGGGCCGGCTTCGAAGAACAGGTTGCCGGCTTTCACTTTGAGCAGCACCGGCACGTCGATGTAATTATACGTGACGTCGCCTTCGCGGCGGAACGTGCCGAATGCCTGGTTGCTGTCGTACTCGTAGCCTTTCTGCGAGTACAGCACCTCGGGCTGCAGCGAGAGGAAACCGTCGTCAATCAGGCCAACATTAAGCATCAGGCCGCCGTGGAAGCCGGTTTTGTAGTCGTAGCCATCCTTGTTAACCAGGTCGCCGGAAAGGTTGGAGAGGTTGGCACCGCCTTTCAGGCCCAGGCGGATGCCCTGCGCTTTGGTTTCGGTAACAGCAACAGTAGCGAGCAGAGCGGCCGCAGCCAGCAGAGACTTTTTCATAGGAGAAACCCGTTTAGTTGAAAAAAGTGGGTACAAACACGAGCAGGACGAAAAGCGTGCCAGATTAGCGTGTTTTCTTAGCTGGCGCATACCGGCCGGCCGAATGCGCTGTTCTGATGTGCTTTCTGATGACTTGTGCTGGTATAGGCCAACTACTCGGGCAGGGCGGGCGGCGTGGCAACAGGAGTTGGTGCTGGGGCGGGCGGACGTTGGCGCCGCTGCACGGCCCGCAACAGCGCGCTCGGTGCCCGGCCTATCAGCCGCACTGCCCCAAGTGCGCCCCGCCCGATGCCCCGGCCAGTGGCTACGGTAAGCTGGCCCACCTGCCGGGGCTCGAACACGTAATTCAGGTACAGCTCCAGGCTGCTGTTGCGCAGCTGGCGCTGGCCGGTACCACTTATTTGGCCGGGCTGAAACACGTTATCGAGCCCGCCCACGTAGCGCCAACCCACCGATACGCCCGAGCTGTCCTGAAAGCCGATGCCCAGCACAAAGTTCAGGTCGCTTGGCTCAAAGGTCAGCTCGCTCAGCCGGAAAGCGGGTGGCTCGTTGGGAGTGCTCCGCAGCAGGTGGCCGTATTGCACGCCGCCCTCCACAAACAGCCCGTCGCGGTGGTACTGCAGCAGCAGCGGCACGGCCAGGTAGTCGAGGCGGTGGCCCACCGAAAAGCCGTAGCTGGCGCCGTTGTCGCCGCGCTGGGCGTACAGCCCTTCGGCCTGCAGCGCCAGGCCCGCAGGCAGCTCCAGGCGCACCAGCAGCCCCGCAGTGGCTCCCAGGCGCAGCCGGCTGGCCGTAGCATCGGGGCCAATAGCGTTGCTAAAAGTCCCGCCGCCTCTCAGGCCCAGCAGCACCCGCTGCCCCGCAGCTGCCGTACTCAGCAGCAACAGGGCAGGTAGCAGCCCGCCCACGAGCAACATGGGCCAGGCAAAAACGCGGTTCGGTGGCATTAGCGGCCCTGAAACGAGAACGTGGCGTAGAGCTGGAACACACTGTTACGGCGCTGGTTCTGAAACGTAACGTTACCGACTGTTGCCGACTCAAGCACGTTGGTAAAGCCACCGTTGTAGCGCAGCCCGATGCCGGGGCCGGTTTTGCGCTGGTAGCCTAACCCAAACAGGTAGCCGAAATCGACTGTGTTATAGGCATCCTTTACATCGACGGTCGCATTGCCGAGTTTGTCCTTTGCTGATACCAGGAAACCCACCTGCGGCCCTGCCTCAAAGAACAGCCCACCGGCGTTGACATGGAAGGCCAGCGGCACATCTACGTAGTCGAGTCGCGTGGTCAGGTCGGGCGTTTCGAGCTTGGCGCCCTTGCGGGAGTAGATGATTTCGGGCTGAAAGGCGAATAGGTTGGTGAAGCCGATATTGGCGAAGCCGCCGGCCTGGAACCCCACAATGTCCTTGTAGGCCTTGGCATCCTTACCCACAAAATTGGACAGTGAAGCGCCTGCTTTCAGGCCCAGCGACACGTTGCGCTGAGCCACGGCCGTACCCGACAGCCCTACAGTGGCCCCGGTTAGTATCAAAGAAAAAAATAGCTTGTTCATGCGCGTTGGCTTCGGAAATAGACTGCAAAATCGGGGGCGAAGCTACGCGGAAAGTTTGTAGTCCATCGTTTCCCGAAGCCGTTTCTCCGAGGCACACAAGCCTGTTTCAGGCGCCGGCCAGTTGCCCGCCTGGTTAGCGGACACATAGCAGACACGCCCAGAGCGCCTGTTTATCTGGCATATAGGCACACAAAAAAAGGCTGCCTTCCCAGCAGGAAAGCAGCCTTTATATCGAGCGACGCGGAGCGCCGGTTTAGCGGGTCGGAATCAGGTAGCCGAGCTGCAGGGTGAAGGCGTTGTTGAAGGCCTTGGGCTCGTTATCCTGGTCTTTGGTGTCGATGAGCGAGTTGAAGCCCCGGGCGTACCGCAGGCCCAGGCTGATGCCGCCCTCCGTCATGTAGCCCACACCGGCCACACCGCTGATATCGAACTGGGCCAGGTCAGACTTGTAGGCATCGTCGCGGCTTACGCCGGTGTAGTCGCGGAAGCCACTATTGCTTTCTACTTTGTCCTTGCTGCCGTCCGTGTACTTGGTCGTTACCTGGTTTTTCACCTTCGAGCCAAACAGGTAGCTTACCTGCGGGCCGAGCTCAAAAAACAGACCACCAGCATTGATCCGGGCCAGCAACGGCACATCGAGGTAGTGTAGCACGCGCTGCTGCTCGGTTTCCTGCTTGTCAATGGTCTTGCCATTTACCGTACCCGGGTTGAATCCGCTCGACTGGGTAGAGGTCAGCTCGTAGCCTTTGCGGTTGTACAGCAGCTCGGGTGCGAAGGAGAAGAAGCCGTCGGACGAAATCGGAATGCTTACGCCGATACCGGCATTGTAGCCCAGCTTATAGTCGCCCAGGTCGGCGCTGTAGTTGGCACCAGTAATCTGGCCTACATTGTCGCCCGAGATGTTGGAGTAGGTACCACCAACTTTCAGCCCGATACGGAAGCCACCGGCGTCCTGAGCCTGTACAGCAGAAATGGAGGCAACGCCAATAGCGGCCAGGAGAGCAACTTTTTTCATAATCGTAAGAAAGTTTAAAACACAGGTTACAACCACTTCGCCGCCTATCACAGTCATGCTCCTCGTGGTTTCAGGGCCTCATATCGTAAAAGTGGCAGGCAAGGTTGCCTCGTGGTAAAGGTTAACACAGTTGAAAATCAGTGGTTTCCGGCTAATCAGCACATTGCTAACGCATTGCCGAAAGTTGAAATACCTCGGGTTTCCGGCCTGCGCTTTGGAGGCATTTGACTACTTTTGACCTTTATGCCCGCACGTTTTTTATGATGAATCGGTACGTTTTGGCGCTGGTTGGCGGGCTGGCGGTGCTGGCCCTGCAAGAGGCCCGGGGCCAACAGTCGGCCAGCGTACCAGCGGGGCCGCTGGTGGTGGGGGTACATGGGCTGGGCAGTTTTATCATTCCGCATACGCCCTCCATCCGTCACCTGGCGGTGTCCCACCCAACGGGCATCGAGCTGAATGTGCAGCGCCAAACCAACGGCAGCGCGCCCTGGCACGCCTGGTACCGCTACCCCAAAGTAGGCCTGGCCCTCACGTATTACGACTACCACAATCCCACGCTGGGCCGCTCCTACGCAGCCGGGTTTTACCTCAACAAATCCTTCTGGCGCAGCCAGCGCACCGAGCTCAACTTTCGCATCGGCACCGGTGTGGGCTACTTCCCGAAGCACTTCGACCAGGCCACCAACCATAAAAACAACATCATCAGCTCTGGGCTCAACGCCACTATCCAGGCCCGCCTGGAGTACGATATAGCCCTCAGCGAGCAGGTTGGACTGCTATTGGGGCTGGGGCTGAACCATTACTCGAACGGAGCTACTACCAAGCCCAACTTCGGCATCAACCTGCCCACGGTGCTGGTGGGCCTCAACTACCACCAGCAGCGCCCCTTCCGCCCCCTGGGCCAGCCACCCGAGCCAATGCCCGAAGATGTGGGGCGTAACTTCTTCAACATCAGCACATCGGCTGGCTGGAAGCAGTGGAGCCAGTCGGACGGCCAGCGCTACCTGGTAAACGCGGTAACCCTGGCTGCGGGCCGCCGCATCAACCGCAAATCCAACGTCGTCGTCGGCCTCGAAGGCTTCTACGACCGGAGCCTGAATGCCCAGCAGCGCGACTCGGCCCGCACCACCGACCGCCTGACCGACGTGAAGAAGGCCGGAGCCTACGTGGGGCACGAGCTGCTCTTTGGGCGGCTCGCCTTCGTTTCGCACCTGGGTTTCTATATCTATAATCCCTATAAGTCCAACAAGTTCTATTACGAGCGGCTAGGCCTCAAGTACCACATCACGCCCCGCGTATTCGGCAGCGTCGACCTGAAGGTGCACCGGGGGGCAGCCGATGTAATTGAGTGGCGGCTCGGTATGCGCCTGTAGCTACGCAGCCGGCTCCGGGCTAAAACGAAGCGGCAGTCGGTTCAGCCGTCATATCAGCCGCTGCTTATCTGGCTGCAACGCCCATATGTGCCCAAATCCGGCATCAGCCCTAGGGTGTTGCCGGGCCCAAACGCCGGTTGGCCTGTATTAGCAACACAAAAAGCGCCACCCAGTAAACAGGGTGGCGCTTTTGCACTGAAGCATACGCGCTGGCGGAGAGGGTACAGTTAAGGAATACAGCCGACCGAAACGGGAGGGATGGCGTTGGCTGGTCCGGCGCGCTACTTCGTTAGTCCTTGTAGGCTACTTCGGGCTCCATGTTTTTAGCATGATTCACGATGTCGGCCATGTGCAGCATATCCGGCACCTGATCTACCAAATTGCGCTTCTGGTTCGTGGAAACCATTTTGCTATGCAGGCTGAATGGCGAGCGGCCACGCAAGTCGAGCATCGTGGTGATGCCCACCTCTTCGAGCAGCGTTGTCAAATCCGGATCCAGGCCATCGATGCGCGACAGATCGGCATAGTTGACCCACTTAAAAATCTTGATTTCTTCGATACCCGTAGCCGAAGCCAGAGCGCGCCGGTCAGCAGGAGTACGAGCGGCATCTAAAAGTGCATCGGCCGTTTTAATACCTTGCTCGTGCAGCTTCTTTATTTGGTTGTCAGGAATACTGGTAATTTCATTGATGGCGTAAAGCATTTAATAAGATTAAGTGGAAGTATGAATTTGATATACTGCAAATATAGAGAAAATATAATTAAAAAACAAATTAAATAAGCCACTAACCCCACCTTGAAAGCAATTAATCATTCAAATACAATTCTTATATAGCATTGTTAACAAAGTACTTATATTTATTTTCAATATTTTTCTAGTTCAAAATTTATTTAAAGTATTCGTCAATATCGTAAATAACAAACCCATTAAATCAGTCGCGGCACAGAACAGATCCGCTATTGCATCAAGTGCTCGAGCGAAAAACACTTAGCGTTTGTCAGCAGTAATCAAAGCTTTGTTAATTTGCCTTACCAGCCCCGGGCCTTCGTAAATAAAGCCCGAGTAGAGCTGCAACAACGAGGCACCGGCCTCCAGCTTCTCGCGCGCGTCGGCCGCCGAATGAATGCCGCCAACGCCAATAATGGGCAGTTGCCCGCGGCTGTGGCGGCTTAGGTAGCGAATAACCTCGGTAGCTCGCTGCCGCAGTGGCCGCCCACTCAGCCCGCCAGCCCCCAACGCGGCCACATGGGCGGTGGGCGTCGTCAGGCCGGTGCGGGCAATGGTGCTGTTGGTGGCTACGAGGCCGCTGAGGTTGGTTTCGCGGGCAATGAGTAGAATGTCATCCAGTTGAGCGTCGGTGAGGTCGGGCGCGATTTTGAGCAGCAGCGGCCGGGGCGTGGGCAGCGTCTGGTTGCGCTCCTGCACCTGCTGGAGCAGCTCAATTAGCGGCTCGCGCTCCTGCAGGGCCCGCAGGTTGGGCGTATTCGGCGACGATACATTGACCACGAAATAGTCTACTACCTCGTGCAAGGCTTCTATGCAGGCTACGTAATCGTGGGCGGCCTGCGCATTGGGCGTGTCCTTGTTCTTGCCAATGTTGCCGCCAACAATCAGGCCCCGGTCGCGGCGGTGGCGCAGGCGCGCGGCCACGGCTTCGGCCCCGTCGTTGTTGAAACCCATGCGGTTGATGAGCGCGCCATCGGCCGGGAGCCGGAACAGCCGGGGCGTGGGGTTGCCCGGCTGGGGGCGGGGCGTTACTGTTCCTATTTCCACAAAGCCGAAGCCCAAGGCCCCCAATTCATCGGTCAGCTCGGCATTCTTATCAAAACCCGCGGCCAGCCCCACCGGGTTGCGGAAGGGAAGCCCCAGCACTTCGCGCTCCAGGTTGGGGTGCCGCAGGTCGTAGAGGCCACGTAGCAGGGCCCGTGCGCCCGGCAGCTTGTGGGCCCGCTTCAGGTTGTCGAACACCAACTGGTGCGCCTTTTCCGCATCGAGCTTGAACAGTAGCGGCTTGACGAGGGCGTGGTACATGAACGGCGAAGTGATGAGGCAACAGTGGCAAAGATGCTATCCGGAGCGCTGCGAAGAGTCGCATCTTTCGTCCCTTCCTACTTCGCCCTATCCGGCCCAGCCCTCCCGGTCGAGGCTGCGGTACTGGATGGCCTCGGCCAGGTGGGGCAGCTCGATGTGTTCGGCAGCGGCCAGGTCGGCAATGGTGCGGGCTACTTTCAGGATCCGGTCGTAGGCGCGGGCCGAAAGACCCAGACGCTCCATGGCCGTTTTCAGCAGCGCACGGCCCGCATCATCGATGCGGCAAATGTCCTTCACCATCTGCGAAGGCATCAGGGCATTGGAATGGATGTCGGGAAAGCTCTCGAAACGTACGGCCTGGCGTTGGCGGGCCTCGGCCACGCGTACCTGCACGGCCCGGCTGGTTTCGGCGGGGCGCGTTTCGGTCATCTGGTCGAACGTAACGGGCGTTACCTCCACATGTAGGTCAATCCGGTCGAGCAGCGGGCCACTCACTTTGTTCAGGTATTTCTGCACCATGCCCGGGCCGCACACGCACTCCTTTTCGGGGTGGTTGTAGTAGCCGCAGGGACAGGGGTTCATGGAGGCAATCAGCATGAAATTGGCCGGAAACTCGATGCTCAGCTTGGCCCGGGCAATAGTTACCCGACGCTCCTCCAGCGGTTGGCGCATCACTTCCAGCACCGTGCGCTTGAATTCGGGCAGCTCATCGAGAAACAGCACGCCGTTGTGGGCCAGCGAGATTTCGCCCGGCTGCGGGTTGCTACCCCCTCCTACCAGGGCCACATCGGAAATAGTATGATGCGGGGCCCGAAAAGGCCGGGTATGCACGAGCGAGGCGTGGCTGCCAAGCCGGCCGGCCACCGAATGTATCTTGGTGGTCTCCAGCGCCTCCTGCATGTTAAGAGCCGGCAGAATGCTGGGCAGGCGCTTGGCCAGCATGGTTTTGCCCGCGCCGGGCGGGCCGATCATGATAACGTTGTGGCCCCCGGCGGCAGCAATTTCCAGGGCCCGCTTGATGTTCTCCTGGCCCTGCACGTCGGCAAAATCGGCCTCGTACTGGTTGGCTGTTTGCTGGAACAGGTTGCGCGTGTCCATCGTTACGGGCGCAATTTCTAGCCGGCCCTCCAGGAAGTCAACCGCCTCCTGCATCGTGCCCACCGGAATAACGTCGAGGCTGTTGACGATGGCCGCTTCCTGGGCATTCTCGCGGGGCAGAATCAGCCCTTTAAAGCCTTCTTTGCGGGCCTGAATGGCAATGGGTAGCACGCCTTTTATCGGCCGCAGCTCGCCATCGAGGGCCAGCTCGCCCATAATTACGTAGTCGGCCAGCCGGTCGGTATCCAGCTGTTGCGAGGCGTGCAGAATGCCCAAACCGATGGGCAGGTCGTAGGCCGAGCCCTCTTTGCGAATATCGGCCGGGGCCATGTTCACCACCACTTTGGTACGCGGCATGCGGTAGCCCCGGAATTTCAGGGCCGCCTCTACCCGCTGCTGGCTTTCCTTGATGGCATTATCGGGCAATCCCACCACGAAAAACCCGGTTCCTTGCGACACAACCACTTCAATGGTAATCGTGTAGGCATTCACGCCCTGCACGGCCGAGCCAAACGTTTTCGTGAGCATAGGGCGGAGGGTTAGGCAGGTGAAGGAGTAGGGAAAGGAGCGCAGCAACTACATATTCTCGGCAATATATCAGGCGTAGGGCAACCGGGCGAAATTCGCTCGTTTATCTCCTGGCTCCCTGGCCTCAGCTATTCACGCGCCCACTGTTTACCTTGGGGCGGTAGCGCGACTGGTTGAGGATACGTTGCGCGTCTTTCTCCTCCATCAGCTGGGGCAGCGTTACCTGGGGGTTTTCGGCCATGTACTTGCGCACAATCTGCCAGCCCACCCAGGCCCCCACCCTGCCGGGAGCCGTTTTATCAATTTCCGGAATATTAGGCCGTTCGCCAATGTACTTCTGGATGGTAAATGGGGCGGTATTGTAAAGCAGGCTCTTCTCGATAAAGTGGGCCCATATCTTCCCCTCGTTGAACCCTACGCCCGCCATTTCGGCGGCGCTGTAGCCAATCAGCAGCGAGTCGGGGGTGCAGGGCAGCATTTGCTCGGCAAAGTACAGGGCCTTGCCAAAGTGCAGCATTTCGCCGAGCATGGTTTGGCCGGCGGCCGGCTTCTGGTTGTACTTGGTACTGATGGCCAGCGCCAAGCCCGGCACCAAGTGCTCGGGGGTGTAGCGCCGCTGAATGTAAGCGGGCACATTGGGCCGGTAGGCTGCCGTGGGCCCCACGAAGTAGTCGGTGCTGAGCACAATCAGGCTGTCGTTGACGAACAAATCCTGGCTCAGCCCGCTCACAAAGGTTTTTATGGGCGGCACCCGAAAACTGGGGTAATAGTAGCGCACATGCTGAAACAGCTGCGTCAGGTTCTGCTGGAGCCCGGGTCCCCGAAAGGTGCTGTCGGCCTGAACGCCCAGCTTCTGAAGGCCCTCATTGGTGGCCAGCCGGGTCAGCGTGGCGCTCAGCACGCCCGGCGGGTACTGCCCGGCCTGCAGAAACTGCCGCGCGAACAGGCCGTTGTTTTGCAGAAATTGCTCGGCGCCAGCAGGCGTTTTCAGCTTGAAAAAAGGGGCTTCTAGCCGTTCGAGCGTAACGGGGGCTTCTACCTTGGCTACCTCGGGGCTCAGCTCACATCGTTCGTCGTTATTCGCGCAGGCCCCCAGGCTTAAACCAGCAGCGGCCGACGCCACGAGCAGCAGGGTACGCAAACGGGCAGAAATATGCATCACGGTTCTATCTTTGAATCAAAAGTAGCCAAATCTGCCGGCCTATCGTCGGCGCCTGGTCTTCGTCAACGCTTTTCCTCTCCCTTTATGAAAAAGGCTCTGCTTGCCCTTCTTTTCAGCGCCGCCACGCTCGGCGCAGCGTCTGCCCAGGTTGAAATCGGCCTCAAGGTATCGCCCTCGCTCACCAGCCTGCGTGCCGCCTCGCCCAACGGCGACGAGCTAAAGAACGAAAGCGCCAAGTTCAGCTTAGGCGGTGGCCTCATCGTCGACTACTTTTTCGGGCAGAACTACGCCTTCAGCACCGGTCTGGAGTTAGTAGGCAAGGGCGGCACGGTTAGCTTTTTCGATGGGGCCAGCCGCCGACGCTACGAGCAGAAGCTGAGCCTGCAGTACCTGCAGGTGCCGCTCACGGTAAAGCTGTTCACCAACGACGTAGCCGAAGACACCAAGGTGTATTTCCAGCTCGGCGGGGCGCTGGGCGGCGTTATCGGGGCCCGCGTCGATGGCGACAAATTCTACACCAGTCCCGTAACGGGCAGCCGCACCAAAGCCACCAAGCACGTCATCATCCCCGATGCCAACCTGCGCCTTGGGGCCGGCATCGAGCGTCAGCTGGGCCAGACCACCCGCTTCCTACTCGGCGCCAGCTACCACCGCGGCCTGCTCAACATCGATAAGTACTTTGAAGAAAACGCGGGTATTAAAGACGCCGAGCTGAAAAACAGCGAGTTCGCGCTGGACTTTGGTATTAAGTTTTAGAGGTTCAGAAACGGGTGTCATTCTGAGCGCAGCGAAGAATCTCGCGTGCCAAAGTAATTTCTTACGACAGGTTTGCCATTGCACGCGAGATTCTTCGCGCTGCTCAGAATGACATTCTCCCCGTACCAACCTCAACGAAAAACCCCCGCGTTGCTCTGAGCCGCGCGGGGGTTTCTTCTATCAGGAGGAGTTTTTTTCGCAGAAAAAATCCGTCAGTATGCAGTTAATTAGTCAACTATTTCCAATTCCCGGTCCTGCAACCGGCTCATGGCCGCCGCGGCCGAATGCAGCTCGATTTCCTCGCCGTTTTCGTCCTCGATGCGGTATTCGGTGAGACCCATACTGGTGTCTTTCATCACCTTTACCCACTTGTAATACTTCAGGTACCACTTCATCTGCCGGCTTACTAACCCTTTGGTGTAGTAGGCGTGCAGGAAAGGGTGCACCGAAAGTGTAATACCCGACTGGTTTTGAGCTACCAGCAGGTCGTCGATGCTGTTGTCGATTTCGTCCGTCACGAGGATGGAAGCCGAAATCTTGCCCGTACCGCCGCAGGTGGGGCACACCTCGCCGGTTACAATGGCTTCGGCCGGCCGCACACGCTGCCGGGTAATCTGAAGCAAACCAAACTTGGTGATGGGCAGGATGGTATAGCGGGCCTTGTCGTGTTTCATCACGCTGTGCACCGCGTCCTCTACCTTCTTGCGGCTCTCAGCCGATTTCATATCGATGAAATCGACTACGATGATGCCGCCCATGTCGCGCAGCCGAAGCTGGCGGGCTACTTCCTTAGCGGCCGCGAGGTTTACGGCTAGCGCCGTAGCCTCCTGGTCGCCTTCCTGGTTGCTCTTGTTTCCCGAGTTCACGTCGATAACGTGCAGGGCCTCGGTGTGCTCGATAACCAGGTAACCGCCGCCGGGGGCCGTTACGGCCTTTCCAAACAGCGTTTTGAGTTGCTTCTCGATGCCGTGCTGCTCAAATACTTTCACCTTACCGGTGTGTAGTTTCAGCAATCCAAGCTTGTCGGGGGCAATCTGTTGCAGGTAGCTGCGCATTTCCTCATGCAGCGCCGGCGAGTCCACGGTAATGGCATCGAACGACTCGTTGAGCATGTCGCGCAGCATGGAAGAGGTGCGGCCCAGCTCGCCCAGAATCTTGTCGTTGGGCTTGCCCACCTTCAGGTTTCCGTGCAGCGTGTTCCACTTCTCGGTCATGTTTTGCATGTCCCGGTCGAGCTCAGCCACCTCGCGGCCTTCGGCCACGGTGCGGATAATTACGCCGAAATTGTCGGGCTTGATGGAGGCGATAAGGCGCTTAAGCCGGTCCCGCTCCGTGCGGCTGACAATTTTTTTAGACACGCTGATGGTGTTGGAAAACGGTACCAGCACCAGATACCGGCCAGCCATCGAAATATCGGTAGACAGGCGCGGACCTTTGGTTGAAATCGGCTCCTTTACAATCTGGACCACCAGTTGCTGGCCCTTTTTGAGTACGGTATCGATTTTCCCTACTTTGTCGAGGGGCGCTTCAAACTGAAAAGTCTTCAGCGCACCGACGGTAATTTTCTGCGATTGAACGCCTTTACTCCACTTCATGAGCGAGGGGAAGCTCTCCCCTAAGTCGCCGTAGTGCAGAAACGCGTCTTTTTGATACCCAATGTCGATGAACGCGGCGTTCAGACCGGGCATAACTTTCTTGACCGTGCCCAGGAAAATGTCACCAACCGAGTAGGCCGTGTCATTGCGGTCGAAATGGTATTCGATAAGCCGCTTATCCTGTAGCAGGGCAATCCGTTCTCCGTCCTGAGTAGAATTAATGATTAATTCGTTACTCAATGGATTAAGCCTTAGAAAGGCCCCCCCGAATGGTAGCGGCAATCAACCTGTCGGCCCCGAAACCCGCAAAGGGAAGCCGGCGCACATGGGCACCGGCTTCCCTTGTCAGCCTCGGGGAAAGCACGTTTCTGGCCACTCTCGGAAGAACCTAAGTGAGAAATAGACAAGCGTTTCTTCACTGAGAAACACTGTCAGCAAACCCCGTTGGGGCTTACTTCTTCTTGTGACGGTTCTTGCGCAGACGCTTCTTCCGCTTGTGAGTAGCAATCTTATGACGCTTTCTTTTTTTACCGCAAGGCATGTTGTTGGGGTTAAGTGGTTGAGTTTTATTTAGTTGTCAGTCATTCGTTGTCAGATGTCAGCCGCGGCTATCAGTTCTATAAGCAAACTAACAACCAGCAACCAGCAACTGACAACTCATTTACTGGAGTTTTTGCAGTTGCTCATCTACCGACGCCGCCAGCGCCGGATCGGAACTGATGCTTTTGGCGGCGAGGAAGGCTTTGCGAGCCTCCTGCTTCGCACCCGTTTGGGCTAACGAAACGCCAAGATAGAACTGTGCGTTGACGTTTTTCGGATTGATTTCCGCCAACTCGGCAAAACGCTCGGCCGCTTTGTCGTACTGATTGCTCTGAACAGCCAGTAAGCCAAGGTTATACAGGGCCTGCTCGTTGCGCGGATCGGTCGCTAAAACTTCCCGCAACAGGGTAATGCCTTTCACCGGATTCTCGCTGGCCATGTAGGCCATGCCGAGGTTGGTTTTGGCATTGAGGTTGTCGGGGTTGTTTTTCAGCACTCGTTCGTACAGCTCGCGGCACTTGGCCCCCAGCAGTTTCTGCCGGGCCTCGGTGGTAGCAAAGCTATAGGCCTCGTAGTACTGGTCGGCAGCGCGCTGGAAAGTCTGTTCACCGGGTCGTACAAGGGCAATCTGCTCTAGGTAGTAACCGGCACTATCAAAACGCTCTACTGCTTTATACTTCTCGGCCAACTCGCGGGCTATGCCAATTTTAGCGCCCTGGTCAGCCTCGGCTGTGTACTTGGCCACCAGCGTATTGATTTCCCGCCGCTGGGCGGTGGGCATCGTCATGTGGGGCTTTTCGGCAGTCGGGCCGCTGGGCTCGTCGTGGCTGCCGGCCGGGTGGCCATGCTCGTCGAGTTCACCCACGGCGGGGGCAGCTGCCCCCTGGTCGCGGTTGGCGGCCCCGTCCTGGGCCAGCGTGGGCTGGCCATCTTTGGGCTTCACAATCACCTTCGGCAACAGAAACAAGCCGGCTATAAGGGCCAGGGCCAAAGCCAGAATCAGTAATTGGTGCTTGGAAGAAGAAGTACTGAGGGCCATCGAGTGGGCGGGGGGAAAAGGCGGGTCGCCGGGGTATCCTGCGCGCAGGGACTGCCGGCGACCCGGCCGGCAACGGAAAGTGACTACCTGCTTAGGCAGCCATCTCTTTGATTTTCTTGCTGTTTTTGATTTTCCCGATGAACGTCTTCGAGGGCTTGAAGCTCGGAATGAAGTGCTCGTCGATGATGATGGACGTATTTTTCGAGATGTTGCGGGCTACTTTCTTCGCGCGCTTCTTGTTAACGAACGAGCCAAAGCCACGCACGTAAATGTTGTTGCCGTCAGCCATCGAGTCTTTTACGACCTTGAAGAAGGCTTCTACGGTAGCCGATACGTCGGCTTTCTCGATGCCGGTCTTGTCGGCAATTTCGGCAATTACTTCTGCTTTAGTCACGCTGGTAAGTGTACTAAGGGTGAAAAAATAAGGGTTGGCACAGAGCGCCATCCTGAAAACGTAAGCACTTGCCCGGTAAGAGTTTGCCCACGTTTTGAGGGCCACAAAGGTAGCCCCCTTTTTTGGGATTACAAACCGTTACGCTGCAATCTGCCTTTCCCCCTACTCTTCATTCAACTAATTATATATCAAAACCTTGGACCTTTCTTCTTCCGCATCTGCAACGCCGGATTCCTATTCCTGGTTCGCCCAAGCCCTACTGGCCTGGTACCCGCGCCACCGCCGCGACCTGCCCTGGCGCCACACCCGCGACCCGTACTTCATCTGGCTGTCGGAAGTTATTCTGCAGCAAACCCGCGTGAAGCAGGGCCTTCCTTACTACCTGACTTTCAGCAACAAATATCCTACCGTGCAGGCCCTGGCCGCCGCCCCATCCGACGAAGTGCTGCGCCACTGGCAGGGCCTGGGCTACTACTCGCGGGCCCGCAACATGCACTACACGGCCCAGCAGGTGGTAGCCGAGTTTGGTGGTCAGTTCCCTGACTCTTATGCCGGACTGCTGCTATTGAAAGGCGTGGGCCAGTATACGGCCGCTGCCGTGGCTTCATTTGCTTACGATGAGCCGGTAGCCGTGCTCGACGGCAACGTGTTCCGAGTGCTGGCCCGGGTGTTTGGCTTGCACTACGATATTGCTGCGCCCGCCAGCCGCAAGCAGTTCCAACAGCTGGCCGACCAGCTGATTCCGGCCGACCAGCCGGCCGAATTCAACCAGGCAATTATGGAGTTTGGGGCGCTGCAATGCACGCCTGCCAAGCCCGACTGTATGTTTTGCCCCATGCAGAGCCGTTGCTTTGCCTTCCAGCATGGCATGGTGGCCGAATTGCCGGTAAAAAGCAAGGCGAAGGCGGCTCGCACCCGCTACTTTCATTACTTGGTGCTACGCCACGCCGATACGGTGTATCTGCGCAAGCGCGGCCCGAAAGACATTTGGGAGGGCCTCTACGATTTCGCCCTCCACGAAACGGAGTCGGCAGAGTTAGCCGGAGCGCAGCTGCTGGCGGAGGTGGAACGGTTGGGCGGGCGCGTGGCTACCGACCGGGCCGAGGAACCCGCCGTGGCCGCCCGTCACGTGCTGAGCCATCAGAAGGTGGAAGCGCGGTTCCATGAAGTGTGGCTGGCTGAACCATTGCCGGTTGATACTGCAACAGCAGGGCTAGCTGCTTACCGCAGCGCGGAGATTGAGCAATTGCCCAAATCGATTCTTATAACTAATTATGTTAGCACAAGGCAAATTTAAACAGCCAATTATTTTGGCATTAACCTATTATTTCTTATCTTTAATACGTTGATTTCAAGCTCTCACTTTTCACATAATCACTTCAACGCTAATCGTATGGCAAGCGTCAACAAAGTTATTCTGATTGGCCATTTAGGCAAAAACCCGGAGGTACGGCATTTGGAGGGCGGCACGACAGTAGCCAACTTCACGATGGCCACCAATGAGTATTATAAAGACAAGCAGGGTACGCGCATCGAGCGGACTGAGTGGCACAACATTGCGGCCTGGCGCGGCCTGGCCGAGCTGGCCGAGAAGCATCTGCACAAGGGCCAGCAGGTATATGTAGAGGGGCGCATCCGAACCCGCCAGTACCAGGATAAGGACAACCAGACCCGCTACGTTACCGAAATAGTCGCCGAGGAAATTTCGCTGCTTGGCTCTCGGCCCGGCACGGCGGCCCAACCCGCTGCCGCGGCGGTAGCCGAAGAGCCTGTTACTTTCCGCCAAGAGCCTGAACTCGACCAACTACCGTTTTAAACTGCCGCACTCGCATTCTTACACCGAAGCCCCGGCCTGGCCGGGGCTTTTTGCGTGCGGGCGGGCGCGTTGCGTGGCATTTCGTGGCTACCTTTACCTCTTCACTCCTCCCGATTTTGCTGCATGGTCGCTTCCCGTTTTTCAGGCTTCTGGTGTATGGCTGCGGCTGGCTTGCTGCTGGCGGGCGGCTGCACTTCGGCTCCCGATTTTACGCCCAAGCCCAAAGGCTATAACCGCATCGATTTGCCGGCCCACAGCTACCAGCAGTTGGCACCGGGCCGGCCGTACACGTTTGAGTACTCGCGGGCAGCCAAAATCCTGCGCGACTCGTCGTATTTGGCCCAGCCGCACTGGATAAACGTGTACTATCCCCAGCTCAAGGCCAACGTGCAGCTCACCTACGCCGATGTGCGGGCCGACCGCAAGAGTTTCAACCGCCTGCTCGAAGATGCCCGCAAGCTCACCGGCAAGCACGAAATTAAGGCATCGGCCATTGACGAGCGGGTACTGCAGATGCCCGGCGGACTACGCGCTACGGTGTTCGAGCTGCAGGGCGAGGTACCCAGCCAGTTCCAGTTCTATACCACCGACAGCACCCGCCACTTCCTACGGGGGGCGCTATATTTCCGGACCGCTACAGCCAACGACTCGCTGGCCCCGGTTATCGAATATGTCAAGCAGGACATGATTCATTTGCTGAATACGTTGCGCTTTAAGTAGGCTTCAAGCTGCCGGCTTCAAGCTACAAGCCTTCGTTTTTACTGAATACATTACCTGTTAAACCAGTTTCCGCTCGAAAGCTTGCGGCTTGAAGCTGGTAGCTTGGAGCTCAACCAATGAGTTTTTTTCAGACCAAAATTGAATACCTGAGGGGTGTGGGCCTGCAACGGGCGCAGCTGCTGCAGAAGGAGTTGGGGCTGTTCACCTACGGCGACCTGATCCAGCGCTACCCCTTCCGCTACCTCGACCGCACCCAGTTCTACAACGTCGTGGACTTGCACGACGATATGCCGTACGTGCAGATTAAGGGCATTCTGCGAAACCGGGAGGTGATTGGCGAGGGCCACAAGAAGCGTATGGTGGCCAAGGTGGCCGACGCCAGCGGTGAACTGGAACTGGTGTGGTTCAAGGGGGTAAACTACCTGGAGAAAATCATCAAGAATCACCAGGAATATATCGTATTCGGTAAGCCTACGATGTTCAACGGGCGGCCCCAGATGGCCCACCCTGAGCTGGAGGAAGTAACCGAGCAGAAGCCCGGCCAGAGCTTTTTGCAGCCGGTGTACAACACGTCGGAAAAGCTCAAAAATTACCATCGGGTAGATAGCAAGGCCATTGCCCGCATGGTGGCCGACCTGCTAAAGCTGGCCCTGCCCCACGTGCAGGAAACCCTCTCGCCGGCTCTCATCGAGCAATATGGGCTGATGAGCAAGGCGACGGCGCTACAGCAGATTCATTTCCCGCAAACGCCCGATTTGCTGCAAACGGCCCGTTTCCGGCTCAAGTTTGAGGAGCTGTTCTACATCCAGCTCAAGTTGCTGCGCCAGCGCGACCAGCGCAAAGTGAGCCTGGCCGGGCAGATTTTCAAGGAGGTGCCCACGCTGGTGCACTTCTACAAAAACGTGCTGCCCTTCGACCTAACCGGGGCCCAGAAACGGGTTATCCACGACATCTACAAAGACTTCTGCGCCGGCCAGCAGATGAACCGGCTGCTGCAGGGCGACGTGGGCTCGGGTAAAACCATTGTAGCGTTCATCTCGATGCTGATGGCGGCCGACAATGGGGCCCAGAGCTGCCTGATGGCTCCCACCGAAATCCTGGCCAACCAGCACTACTCCGGCCTGAAAGAATTTGCCGACCTGCTGGGCCTGAAAATAGGGCTGCTGACCGGCTCGACCCGCACGGCTGCCCGCCGGGTACTGCACGAGCAGCTGCGCTCGGGCGAAATGCACATTCTGGTGGGCACGCATGCGCTGCTCGAAGACGTGGTACAGTTCAAGAACCTCGGCCTCACCATCATGGATGAGCAGCACCGGTTTGGGGTGGCGCAACGGTCCAAGCTCTGGCAGAAAAACCCCCACGTTATCCCCCACGTGCTGGTGATGACGGCCACGCCCATTCCGCGCACCCTGGCCATGACGCTGTATGGCGACCTGGATGTTAGCGTAATTGACGAGCTGCCGGCCGGCCGCAAGCCCATCGTTACGGTCCACCGCTTCGACTCGAACCGGTTGAAAGTATTCCAGTTTCTGCGCGACCAGGTAAAGCTGGGCCGGCAGGTATACATCGTGTACCCGCTGATTGAGGAAAGTGAGGCCATGGCTGACTACAAGGACCTCATGGACGGCTACGAGAGCGTGGCGCGCGCCTTTCCGGAACTGCAGATCAGCATTGTGCACGGCCGCATGACGGCCGGCGAGAAGGACGCCGAAATGCAGCGTTTCGTGGACAAGCAAACCCAGATTATGGTGGCCACGACTGTAATTGAAGTGGGGGTAAACGTGCCTAACGCTTCGGTAATGGTGATTGAGAGTACTGAACGGTTTGGCCTCTCGCAGCTGCACCAGCTGCGGGGCCGCGTGGGCCGTGGTGCCGACCAGAGCTACTGCATACTGATGAGCGGCTACAAGCTCAGCAAGGATTCGCGCACGCGCATTGAAACGATGGTGCGCACCAACAACGGCTTCGAAATTGCCGACATCGACCTGAAGCTACGTGGCCCCGGCGACCTGATGGGCACCCAGCAAAGCGGCGTGTTGGATCTGCTAATTGCCGACCTGGCCAAGGACGGCCGCATTCTGAGCGAGAGCCGGGCCGCGGCCCAAGCCCTGCTGGAGGCCGACCCCAACCTGGCCCTGCCCGCCAACCAGGCCATCCGCCACCACATTGAGAGCCTGCCCGCTACGGCTGTCAACTGGAGCCGCATCAGCTAAGGCACCAAACTACCGGGCATAAAAAACGGCTCCTGAAGAGCCGTTAAGGGAAACTGATGCCGTTTATTCGTTTTTATCGGAAGTGGTGCGGAGTAGTTGCCAGGAGCGAAACTTGCCGCTTTCGGACAATAACCTGGTTTCTGCGTCAGATGATAACTTGTGCAACGAGGTGCTATGCGCCGGAATTATCCACAGGGGTTCGTCGTTTGAGGTTAGCTGCGAGTCGGCTGGTGTAGTGTTAAGCTTCCCAATAACGACCAGGGAAATCATCAAAACAAAGCGGAGTAAAGATTTCATAAAGTAGAAGAAATTAAGCGTGTAAAGCGGGCAGCAAGAACTACGCCGCAACAGGTACAGAATTCGGTGCTTTCCTATTTTCGATGGCGAGCCCGACTATATATGGCTGGCTCACTTTATAAGAAACGTGGTAATAACGCCACCTCGACTAGGTTAGCCTCCTTTACCGACGCCCCTTCAAACGAAAGGCTTTCGGTCGGGTTGCGTTTCGGCCCGCAAAAGTAGTCTTTTGCTCGACCGTAACCTACCTAAGGCTTTGATAATTCTATAGATAAGCCGCCTGGCGTTTGTTCAACTAAAAGTTAGGTACCTTTGAAGAGTACAACTTTGCGGGACTCAGCCCGCTGTGTCATAAAGCCTTTTTTGCCTGTGCGTTTCACTATCCCGCTCGTCGCTAGTCTTGTGCTGGCTTTATTGGTCTACCAGCCGGCCTCGGCCCAGCGCCTGAAATCGGCCGCTTTCAGCTACCTGCCCGAAACCCGAACCGACCGCTACAACCAGCGCGTGAGCCGCAAAACCCTGCCGCTGCCCGATGGCGGCTTTCTTGTGCTGGCTCACCAGACTGCCGACCAATACGCTGTGGAGCGCTACGATGCCGACCTGAAGCGCCGCTGGAGCACGGCCCTACCGCTGGGTGCGAGCGAAGTGGTGGACGGCTTCAGCCAGAGCAGCGAACAGGCGACGGTGGTGGTTTACCAAAACACGGCCGGAAGCCAGCGCCTGGTAGGTTACACCCTGGGCCTGGCCGATGGCCGCAAAAGCCCCGCCCAAACGCTGGTAGAAGCCAACGCGCGCGACCGGCGGCCTG
The DNA here is from genome assembly GCF_018613725.1 of Hymenobacter sp. ISL-91. Lineage (GTDB taxonomy): Bacteria > Bacteroidota > Bacteroidia > Cytophagales > Hymenobacteraceae > Hymenobacter. Next base: position 75,752 of record NZ_JAGGPS010000016.1, on the reverse strand, counting down.
GCGTAGCCTTCTCGCCCGATGGCAGCCAGCTGGTGGCTTGGCGCTACCTCACCCAAAGCAACCAGATCAAGGTCATCAGTGCCAGCGTGTACGATGAAAAGCTACAGAAGCTGAAAGACCGCAGCTACGATTTTCACGACCAGGGCGACTTTTTCTCCGTGACGGTGCATGTTGGCAACGACGGCACCCAGTTTGTGACGCTGGCCGGCGACCAGATGAAGAAACTCAGTGTGCGCCGCTACCGCAACGACTCGCCCGATGTGAAGGTAATGTCAGTGTCGGTAGGCGGTACGTTTGGAGGAAAAGTGGTGAATATTTTCGACTCGCGCTTCGTGCTGCGGCCCGATAACACGCTGTATGCCGCGGCCATCTGCAACGAGCGGGCAACCGGCCTCTACCACAGCCTTAAGCTGGTAAAATTCGATTTTGCAGGCGAAAGCGACATGAAGTTTGCCCCCGAAGTGCTGCTGGCGGCCGACTACCTAGCTGAGGTGAACAAGGCCGTGGGCGGCACGCCCGCCAAGCGCCTCGAAGACGTGTACCTGACCGATGTGCTGCTCACCGACGACAAGCAGGTGGTAGTGCTGGCCGAAAAGAAATACGAGGAGGGCGGCGAAGGCTCGCCCGGCCACACCCGCGAGTTACACCTGTTCGGCTACAACGAGTTCCTGACGCCCAGCTGGCGCAGTATCGTGGCCAAAGACCAGGTTGCTCCCGCCGCCGACGGCTACAGCAGCATTAGCTACCGGGCTGCCGTGTTCGGCCCGGAGGTACAGCTGCTTACCTGGGAGAAAATCAAGGGGAAATCTGACTTGTACCTGCGCCGCCTGAACGTGCCGACGGGTGTGGTAAGCGAGCCGAAAGGTCTGGGCCTGAATGTGGCCGCCGACCAGAACCTGGCCTACGTCAAGGATTTCACGGCCTGGCTCGACCCCAAAACCATTATCGGCGTCAGCCGCCCCAGCAAGAAGTCGGCGGCCCTGATGCTTAATAAAATCGTGCTCAAGTAGGGACCAGAGACTGTAACGAAACGCCCGGATTTTGTGGCCGGAAACGAAAGCGCCCCTCCCCCATACATGTGGGGAGGGGCGCTTTTCGCTAACAGCTAACAGCTAACAGCTAACAGCTAACAGCTAACAGCTAACAAGATTACGGGAAGATACCGAGCGACTGGTAGCTGACGCCGATTTTCTCGATGGCAGTATAGAAGGCCGCCGTGCGCATGTCGGTGATGCCGGGCACTTCGTCCATCACCTTGCGGATGGACTGATAGGCGGTAATCATGGTGTCTTCGAGGCCCGAGTGTACGAGGTCGATTTCGTCGGCCCCATGGATGATGGACTGCCGCTCCTCTTCCGAAACGGTGCGGCCAGTGGTGCGCTCAATGGTGGCTACCAAGCGGCGCATGGCCCCTTCTTCGGCCCGCTTGCCCATGCGCCCAAAACGCACATTCGACAGGTTTTTCAGCCACTCGAAGTACGATACCGTAACGCCACCGGCGTTTAAGTAGAGGTCGGGCAGGATGAGGATACCACGCTCCAGCAGGATCTTTTCGGCGGGTTGGGTAGTGGGGCCGTTGGCGCCCTCGGCTATAATTTTGGCTTTTATTTTGGCCGCGTTGCCCTCATGGATCTGGTTTTCCAGGGCCGCGGGCAGCAGCACGTCGCACTCGTACTCCAGCAGTTCCAGCGAGTCTGCCAGGTCCTTAGCCCCTTCGAACCCCAGGATGGAACCCGTTTCCTCACGGTGCTTGAACACGGCGGCTACATCCAGGCCCTTTTCGCTGTAAATGCCGCCTTCGCGCTCGGCAATGCCGGTAATAAGCGCGCCGGCTTTGTGGCAGAAGTTGGCGGCGTGATAGCCCACGTTGCCCAGGCCCTGCACAATAATTCGCTTGCCCTCAATACCCGGTGTGAGGCCCACCTTTTTGGTCATCACCTCATCGAGCAGCATTTCGCGCAGCCCGAAGAACACGCCCAGGCCGGTTGCCTCGGTCCGGCCCCGGATGCCGCCCTGGCCTACGGGCTTGCCCGTTACGCAGCCCAGCGCATTGGTGTCGCCGTACTTGAACGTCATGTAGGTATCGGCAATCCAGGCCATTTCGCGGCCGCTGGTGCCGTAGTCGGGCGCGGGCACGTCCATGCCGGGGCCAATCAGGTTTTTCTTAATCAGCTCGCTGGCGTAGCGGCGCGTAACGCGCTCCAGGGTTTGTACGGAAGTTGTGCGCGGGTTGATTTTCACGCCCCCCTTGGCCCCCCCAAAGGGTACGTCTACAAGGGCGCACTTAAAGGTCATGAGCGTAGCCAGGGCCATTACCTCATCCTCATCGACGTGCATGCTGTACCGGATGCCGCCCTTGCTGGGCAGCTTGTGGTGGCTGTGCTGCACCCGAATGCCCTCAAATACCTGCACCTGCCCATCTACTTCAACCGGGAAGTTTACCTTGTAGATGCTGTTGCAGGTTCGGATTTGGGCAATAATGCCGGGAGCCAGCTTCGAAAAGCTGGCCGCGTGGTCATAGAACTGCAGGACGCTGTCGTAAAACGCCTTACCCTTCGCTTGTTCGTTGGCCATAAGTTGGGAGAAATGGGTGGGATAGTAACCTCAGCAAACGGCAGATGCCGCCGTTGCGTTGTGTGGGGCCGTTAAGCTACTCAAAAGAAACAGCCGCCCCCAATCGGGGGCGGCTGTTTCGAGAAATAACCAGTAAGAACGGGAACAGGCTCTGGAGCCCGTGGTAGTGCCCTAATAATCCGTGGTTTTAGTAAACGTACTCGTTGGCGGCAATCAGCTTGTCGGCAATGCGGCGGCGGGCTTCTTTGGCATTGAACAGATCGGCCTTGGTGAAGCGCTTGAGGCCCATGGCCAGCAAACGCTGCTCGTCGCCCTCAGTCATGGTGCCAATGGCATCCTTGCCGGCCTTGTTCACCTGGTCTACGGTGTCGTAGAGGTACACGCGGGCAATGTCTATTTGGGTCGACAGTTCGTCTTCGCCTTTGGCGGCGGCTTCCTTCTCCACGCGCAGCAGGGTGCTTTCGGCAGTGTACACCTTGATGGCCATGTCGGCAATGTTCATCAGTACTTCCTGCTCTTTGGCGAGCGAGTTCATGTACTTCTGTACCGCCGTGCCGGCCACCATCAGAATAGCCTTCTTGAGCTTGGCAATGGTCTTTTTCTCAGCAGCAAACAGGCCGGTTTCTTCTTCCAGGTTGAAATCCGGAATGGCCATCAGCTCCTGCTGCACGGCCTGGGCGGGGCCCATCAGATCCAGCTCGCCCTTCATCGCCTTCTTCAGAATCATATCAACGGCCAGCATGCGGTTGATTTCGTTCGTGCCCTCGAAGATGCGGTTGATGCGCGAATCCCGGTAGGCGCGGTCCATGGGGTAATCGGCCGAGAAGCCGTAGCCGCCGTAAATCTGCACGCCTTCGTCCACCACGTAGTCGAGCACTTCCGAACCCTCTACTTTCAGAATGGCGCACTCCACGGCAAACTCGCGGGCGGCACCGAGCAGGGCTTCGTTGTGGCTCTGGCCTTTGGCCAGCAGTTCCTGCTCCATACGGAAGATGTCCATGCCAGCCCGGTAAATAGCCGACTCGACGGCATAAATCCGGATAGCCTGCTGGGCCAGCTTGAACTTGATGGCGCCGAACTTGCTGATGGGCAGCTTGAACTGCACCCGCTCGTTGGCGTAGCGCACGCTCTGGGTGGCGCACATTTTGGTGGCGCCCAGGCAGGCAGCAGCCAGCTTAATGCGGCCGATATTAAGGATATTGAAGGCAATCAGGTGGCCCTTGCCAATCTCGCCCAGCACGGCCGATTTCGGCACTTTAGCGTCGGAAAGGAATACCTGGCGAGTCGAGGACCCCTTGATGCCCATCTTGTGCTCTTCGTTGCCGAGGGTCAGGCCGGGGGTTTCCTTGTCGACAATAAAACCGGTGAACTTGTCGCCGTCAACTTGCGCAAACACGATGAATACGTCGGCGAAACCACCGTTGGTAATCCACATTTTCTGGCCGTTGAGCACGTAATGCTCGCCGTCTTCCGTCGGCATGGCCTTGGTTTTAGCACCCAGCGCGTCGGAGCCCGAGCCGGGCTCGGTGAGGCAATACGCGCCCATCAGCTCGCCATTGGTGAGACCGGGCAAGTACTTGGCTTTCTGCTCGTCGTTGCCGAAGTACAGAATAGGCAACATGGCAATACCCGTGTGGGCCGCAAAGGCTACCGGGAACGAGTGGCCACCGCCCACGCCTTCGGTTACCCGCAGCGAGGTAGGAAAGTCCATGTCGAGGCCGCCGAACTGCTCGGGTACGCTCACGCCGAACAGACCCAGCTCGCCGGCCTTTTCCATCAGGCCGCGCATGAGGCCTTCTTCGTGGTTATCGAGGCGGTCAAGTAGCGGCGACACCTCCTTCTCCACGAAGTCGAGGGCTGTCTGGTGCATCATGTTCTGCTCCTCCGAAAAATCGGCGGGCGTAAACACATCCTGAGCGTCGGTTTCCTTGATGATAAACTCGCCGCCTTTTACAAGCTGGTTAGCTACTTCCATGATAGTGTGAGATTTGAAGTGGGAAATCGAGAGAAAAACTGTTCGGCTTGCCTACTACTCAGGGTAAGGCGGCGGGCCGTTACTCGTAGCGCAAGATAACAAAATTTGTTATGCTTGCCGAGTACTTTGTGAAAAGAGAACCCCGAAATACCTTCCGGGGTTTTCAAAATTGCCGGTTATCCTTCGCAGATAGACGGCGGGCTGTAAGCGCTATTTCAGTAGCTCGTAGATGCCGGCTACGCCCTGGCCACCGCCTACGCAGGCGGTTACCATACCGTACTTCTTGTTTTGGGCCCGCAGTTCATGGAACAGCTGGATGCTGAGTTTGGCGCCGGAGCAGCCGAGTGGGTGGCCAAGGGCAATAGCGCCGCCGTTCACGTTCACCTTGCTCTGGTCCATTTCCAGCTCGCGCATCACGGCCAGGCTCTGCGAAGCGAAAGCCTCATTCAGCTCGAACAGGTCGATGTCCTGCAGCTTCATGCCGGCCTGCTTCAGCGCCTTCGGAATGGCCTTCACGGGGCCCATGCCCATAATGCGCGGGTCGATGCCCTCGGTGGCGTAGGTTACCATGCGGGCAATCGGCTCCAGGTTCAGCTCCTTCACCATGCGCTCCGACATCACGATAACAAAGGCGGCACCGTCAGACGTCTGCGACGAGTTACCAGCCGTTACCGAGCCGTTGGCCGCAAATACCGGCCGCAGCTTGCCCAGCACCTCCAACGATGTATCGGCGCGGGGGCCTTCGTCGGTGTCCACTACGTAGGAGCGGGTTTTCTTCTTACCGGTGGATTGGTCGAGGTAGGTTTCATTGACTGTGATAGGCACAATCTGCTCCTTGAACTTGCCCTCCTGAATGGCCTTGATGGCCTTCTGGTGGGAGTTGTAAGAGAACTGGTCCTGGTCTTCGCGCGACACCTTGTAGTCTTGGGCTACGGCTTCGGCGGTCAGGCCCATGCCGAGGTAGTAGTCGGGGTGTTTCTGGGCCAGGTTGTAGTTAGGCACCGTTTTCCAACCCACGGTGGGCACCATGCTCATGCTCTCGGTGCCGCCGGCCACAATGCAGTCGGCCATGCCGGCGGCAATTTTGCCGGTGGCCATGGCAATGGTTTCCACGCCCGAGCCGCAGTAGCGGTTTACGATGAGGCCCGACACGTTCATGGGCAGGGCCAACAGCGAAATCAGGCGGCCCATTTGCAGGCCCTGCTCGGCTTCCGGCACGGCGTTACCTACAATCACATCATCAATGCGCGTAGGGTCGAGGGCGGGCACCGAGGCCACAAGGTGCTTGATAACGTCGGCGGCCAGGTCGTCGGGGCGGGTGAAGCGGAAACCGCCGCGGGTGGCTTTGCCCACGGCCGTGCGGTAACCTGCTACGATATATGCGTTCATTTCTTAGTATTGAGTAGTGAGAAGTGAGTAGTTAGATGCTGTTCCAGCGCTACTGCTTTTCAATCAGAGACTTTTGCAAGCCAAACAGCATTTTCTGCAATTCGGTGAGTTCGATGGAAATGGTATTGAGACTTTCGGCCGAGATATAACCAAATGAGTTGGCGAGCAGCAACTGGGTTTCCAGTTCGTATGCCGACCCATTGGCTATTGCCAGAAACTGCCGGAATTCGAGCTTTGAGTTCCGGCCGGCGCCTTCCGCAATGTTGGAGGGCATTGAAACTGCCGCCCGCCGCATCTGTGAAACTAAACCGTACCGCTCATTATCGGGAAAACCCTCGCAGAGCTTATAGGTAAGCTTCGTAATGCTCATTGCCTTCTGCCACACCTTTAGCTCTTTATATTGGTGCATGGCACGAAAGTCTCAATACTCAATACCAACCACTCAATACTAGTTACGCAACGGCTTGCCAGTCGTGAGGATGCTCTGAATACGCTCCAGTGTTTTCCGCTCGCCGGTGAGGCTCAGGAAGGCTTCGCGCTCCAGGTCCAGCAGGTACTGCTCCGATACTTCAGTCGGCGCACTCAGGTCGCCGCCGCACATGATGAAGGCCAGCTTGTTGGCAATCTTCACGTCGTGGTCGGAGATGTAGTTGCCCTGGCGCATGGCGTGTACGCCGGTCATGAACATGCCTAGCGCCCCTTTGCCGTGCACCTTGATGTTGGTTTTCTGCACCGGCTGGGTGTAGCCGGCATCAGCCAGCTCAATGGCGGCCGCCTTGGCCTGAGCAATCACGCGGTTGGAATTCACCACTACTTCGTCGCCGGGGCGCATGAAGCCCAGGTCGAAGGCTTCGGCAGCCGAGGTGGACACCTTGGCCGTGCTCACCGTCATGAACGTGTTGCGGAGCAGGTTGTATTCGGGCTCACCTTCCTCGTATTTGAGGGCGGTGCGCAGGGTCATTTCCTTGGTGCCGCCACCGGCCGGAATCAGGCCCACGCCGAATTCCACGAGGCCCATATATGTTTCGGCCGCCGCCACTACGCGGTCGGCGTGTAGGTTCAGTTCGCAGCCACCGCCCAGGGCCAAGCCGTGGGGCGCGCTTACCACCGGAATGCTGCTGTAGCGCATCCGCATCATGGCCTGCTGGAACTGGGCAATCATCAGGTTCAACTCGTCATACTCCTGGTCGAGGGCGAACATGTACACGAGGCCCAAGTTGGCGCCAGCCGAGAAGTTCGGCGCGTCGTTGCCCACCACGAGGCCGCGGAAGTCCTTTTCGGCCAGCTCCACGCCCTTCAGCAAACCCTGAATTACGTCGGAACCCAGCGCGTTCATCTTGCTGTGGAACTCCACGTTCAGGATACCGTCGCCGAGGTCAAGCACCGAAGCACCGGCGTTCTTCCAGAGCACTTTGCCGGTAGCGCGCAGGTTGTCGAGGATGATGAAGTTCTCGACGCCCGGAATGGCCTGATAGCTCTTGCTATCGATGTCGTAGAACTGCTTTACGCCCGCCTCATTCACCTTATAAAAGGTTTCGTGGCCGGCGGCCAGCATTTCCTCTACCCAGGGCGCTACCGTTTTTCCTTCGGCCTTGGCCAGTTCCAAGCCCTTCTGCACGCCTAAAGCATCCCAGGTTTCAAAGGGGCCCATGTCCCAGCCGAAGCCGGCGCGCAGAGCGTCGTCAATCTTGTAGAGGGCATCGGTGATTTCGGGAATCCGGTTGCTCACATAGGCAAACAGGCCCGCGAAGGTTTTGCGGTAAAAGTCACCGGCCTTATCCTTGCCAGCTACCAGTACCTTGAAACGGTCGGCCAGCTTCTCGATGGGCTTGGTGCTTTCGAGAGTCGCAAACTTGATTTTCTGGCTGGCTTTGTACTCGAGCGTGTTCAGGTCGAGGGCCAGAATGGCGGTTTTGCCCTTGTCGTCCTTGGTTTTCTTGTAGAAGCCCTGGCCGGTTTTGTCGCCCAGCCACTTGTTCTCGCCCATCTTTTTCAGATAGTCGGGTAGCGCAAATACGGCTTTGGCTTCGTCGTTGGGCAGGTTCTGGGCGAGGCCGTTGGCCACGTTCATCAGTGTATCGAGGCCCACCACATCGGAAGTCCGGAAGGTGGCCGACTTGGCGTGGCCGATAACCGGACCGGTCAGCTTGTCCACTTCCTCCACCGACAAACCCAGTTCCTGCATCACCTGGAGCACATCCATGATGGCAAACACGCCCACGCGGTTGGCAATGAACGCGGGCGTATCCTTGGCCAAAACGGTGGTTTTGCCCAGGTATAGGTCGCCGTAATGCATCAGAAAATCCACCACATCCTTGTCTGTGTCGGGGGTTGGGATGATTTCGAGTAGCTTCAGGTAGCGGGGCGGGTTGAAGAAGTGCGTACCGCAGAAGTGCTTCTTGAAATCGTCGGAGCGGCCTTCGGTCATCATATGAATCGGGATGCCCGAGGTGTTGCTCGTAATCAGGGTGCCGGGCTTGCGGAACTGCTCCACGCGCTCGAACAGGCTCTGCTTGATGTCGAGCCGTTCCACCACTACCTCAATCGTCCAGTCGCAGCCGGCAATATCCTTGAGGTTATCATCGAAGTTGCCGGTTTTGATGCGGCTCACGTCGGCCTTGCGGTAGAGCGGCGAAGGGTTGGCCTTCACGGTAGCCTCCAGGGCGCTGTTCACGAGGCGGTTCTTCACGGCCGGCGAGTCGAGCTTGAGGCCCTTAGCCTCCTCAGCGGGTAGCAGCTCCTTCGGCGCAATGTCGAGTAGCAGCACCTGCACGCCGATGTTGGCGAAGTGGCACGCAATGCGCGAGCCCATCACCCCGGAGCCCAGTACGGCTACTTTCTTGATGGTACGATTCATAGTGGTGGGTAGTGGTTAGTTTTTAGTTGTCAGGATTTAGTTGTCAGTTGTTAGTGCTTGGATGATTTGCATGCGACCGGCCTCACTTTCACAAGGGAAACCACTAACAGCTAAGCACTGACAACTGACAACTAAAAAAGCCCCGTCACGTAGCCGATGACTCGGCGGAGCGCAGGGGCTTCAGCTTGAAATTATCGTAGAGCGTTTTGCCCTCAATCATGCCGGTAATCTGGCCCACGACGCGGAAAAACACATCCAACTCGCTCTGCGGGATTTCCTCGCGCACCTTCAGATTGAAGTGCCGCACGGTCTGGCGCGAGATTTCCTTGTTGCGCAGGCCATCCTCGGTCAGGAAAATGCGCACCGAACGTTTGTCCTGGGTGTCGGCCTGTTTATAAATCAGGCCTTTATCCTCCATTGAGCGCAGAATACGCGTCAGGGAGCGGGTTTCGAGGCCCAACAGGGGCGCAATTTTGGTAGCGGGCGTGCCGTTTTCCTGGTCGATGTTCAGCAGCACAAAACCGATGCTGGTGGTAATATCGTGCTTGGCCGCCTGCGTATTGTACATGCGCGAAATGGCGTGCCAGGCAACCTTGATATTATAATCGACGGTTTCTTCGGGGGTCATGGGAGAGTGTCGCAAGTCCGGTAAACATACGGAAAATATGTTATGCTTGCATACTATGTTGCCCGAAAAAAGTTTTGGCCTCAGCCTTCACCTATACAAAGGCTAGAGCCGGGGCCAAACCTGAAAAGGCTTTCTATCTAAGGCATTATAAACGACAGAACTGGCGAGCGAACGGGATTCAGATTTGAAATAATTGCTGAAGTAATACCGTTGCTGCCATCTGTAATTCCGGGATATGTGGTGTGGAAAACTGGAGCACCGTAAGCTACGACATACACGGTGCTACCACTCACAAAGCCCCGCCCCTTTAAACCACCAATTGAAATCCATAATTGGGTTCGGTTAGTCCCGCTTGCTGCACTTGCATAAGACGCCACTATGTGATCTGTATTACTCACGTTGGCCTTATTTGATATATACATCATGTAGCTGAATCCGTTGGGATAAAGAGCTGGATTGTAAGCTACTTGCAGTGTGTAGGGAATGCTATTGGGTAGTGGTGTGGGGCCCGTCAGGGTGAAGCTGGTTATGCTGGTAGTAGCCGGCTTTCCCATTTGCACGGTGCGTTCAGCTGTTGGGCGCTGGGCGTCGAGTACGATGGCACTGGCCAGGGAGGTACCCAGGTCGCCGCGCGTGAAGGTCGCGTCGTACGTGCCGAGTGGCAGGTTCCTGAATTCGAACTTGCCCGTGGCGTCGGTAGTGGCGGTAAGGGAGGTGGGAATTCCCTTCAGTGAAACCGTTATGCCTGCCGCTGACTCGAGGCGGCCAGTTTCATCTTGCGCCGTAACTATGCCGGAAATAGCGCCGGGTGACAATGGGGCCGGGTCGGCATCAGGGCGGCAGCTAGCCAGTAAGCTGCCGGCCGCTACAGTGGCAGCCAGTATAAAAGGGCGTAGAGAAAGGTGCATACAACAAAGTAGTAAGTGGATAAGGTTCTGACTGACCGGCAAAAGGTATGCCCGAAACGTACGTCCCGGGCATAATCCTTTCGTCAGAATGCAGACCCGCCACGGCGGCCGTTGGCGCTTAGTTCAGCACTGAACCGCCTATTGGTATAGGCCCTCAATAATGCTTTGGTTGTTGGTGGTAATAGCTTTGCGCTTTACCTTCATGGTGGGCGTCATCTCGCCCGACTCTACGGTCCAGAGCTCAGGCAGCAGCACAATTTTCTTCACCTGCTCCCACTTGGCGAACCCCTCGTTGTACTTGTGCACCAGATCCTCGTACATCTTCACCACCTTCTCGTTCTTCACCAGCTCGGCAGGCCCACCATCGGAGGACACGTTGTTACGCTTACACCAGCCTTTCAGGTCGTCGAAAGAGGGCACAACGAGGGCCGAAGCAAACTTCTGCCCGTCGCCAACCACCATGCACTGCTCGATGAGCGGCGACTCTTTCATCTTGCCTTCCAGCACCTGCGGGGCAATGTATTTGCCACCTGAGGTCTTAAACATCTCCTTCTTGCGGTCGGTGATTTTGAGGAACTTGCCGTCCACCATCTCGCCAATGTCGCCGGTATGAAACCAGCCGTCGGCGTCGAATTCCTTGGCCGTCAGCTCGGGCTGGTTGTAGTAGCCTTTCATTACCGATTCCGACTTGGTCAGAATCTCGCCGTCGGCGGCAATCTTGACCTCTGTATTATCGATGATGGGGCCCACGGTGCCGATCATGTTGTTTTCGGGGTCGTAGCCGCCCACGGCAATAACGGGCGAGGTTTCGGTGAGGCCGTATCCCTCCATCACGGGGATGCCGGCCGACCAGAACACGCGGGCCAGGCGGGGCTGCAGGGCCCCGCCGCCGCTCACAATGCAGCGCAGATTGCCACCCAGCGCCTCACGCCACTTATTGAAGATGAGCTTATTGGCCAGCTTGAGCTGGGTGTTGTACAGGAAGCCGTGGTCCTGCTGGTTGTCGTACTTGAGGCCGAGGTTGAGGGCCCAGAAGAACATATTTTTCTTCACGCCTTCCAAGGCATGGCCCTTGGCCACAATCTTGTCGTACACCTTCTCCAGCAAGCGGGGCACGGTGGTGAAGATTTCAGGCTTCACCTCACGTAGGTTGTCGGCAATGGTTTCCATGCTCTCGGCGTAGTAGATGCTTACGCCATTGATGAGGTAGAGGTGGGTAACCATACGCTCGAAAATGTGGCAGAGCGGCAGGAAGCTCAGGGCCTTATCGTTCTGGGTTACCGGCACAAACCGCTGGGAGTTACGGCAGTTACTGAGGATGTTGTTGTGGGTCAGCATTACGCCTTTGGGCTTGCCAGTGGTACCCGAGGTGTAGATGAGCGTGAGCAGGTCGTCGGGCTGCACAGCGGCTTTGAGTGGCTCCAGGTCGGCGGGGTTGCCTTTCTGGCCCATTCCAAGCAGTTCGTCGAAGTGGCGCGCACCATCGAGCTTATCGAAGCTGAACACGTTTTCAGCTGGCACATCGAGGCCTTCAATGGCCTCGGTCACCTTGTCGAGCAGCTTCTGGTCGGACACCAGCACGGCCTTCACCCCGGCATCGGCGAAAATGAACTTGTAGTCTTCGGTGGTGATGGTGGGGTACATAGGCACGCTCACGGCCCCGAGTTGGGCAATAGCGAAGTCGGCAATCATCCACTCAGGCCGGTTCAGCGAAATCAGGGCCACTTTATCATCCTTGCCGATACCGAGCGCACGCAGGCCCAAGCTGGCTTCGTTCACCTGCCGCACCACTTCGTCGGTACTCATGGGCTGGTAGCGGCCATCTATTTTGGCAGCCAGACAGTCGGCTTTATTGTACTTCTGCTGCAGACGGGGCAGAATATCGAACGTGCGGCTAATTTCCATGGGCAACAAACTGTGCGAGGATGGGAGTGGAAGAGAGAAAGGCAAGTGCAAAGCGGCAGCGCGTTGGCTCCGACCAGGGTATAAGGCACCTTAAATAACTGCTTTTTTTCTGTAAACCTCCGCCATACGGGCCTAAAAACCACACGGCGCGTGGCAGGCTTTTGCGTAGCTTTGTCCAACGTCCCTTCCGCGCCCGATGAATCTGGCTATCTTTTTCGATCCGCTGCCCGAAGAGCTTGTGCCGGCCGGTGCGCCGGCTACCGTGCTGGCCGGGGCCCTGTCGGCTTTTACCGGTGGCACCTTCCCCGATTGGCGCGCCGCCGACCTGGCCCTGATTGGCCTAGATGAGTGGCGCGGCAGTGCGGCCGGCGAACCAGCCGGCCACGGCGCCAACGCCGTGCGCCGCCAGCTTTACCAGCTACAGAAAGGCAGTAGCCCCTGCCGCTTGGCCGATTTGGGCAACCTGCGCCCCGGCCTTACCCTCGAAGACAGCTACCAGCGGCTGCGCGAAATTATTGCCGCCCTGCTCGAACAAGGTACCGTAGCCATCCTGCTGGGCGGCTCTCACGACCTCGATTACGGCCAGTTTCTGGCTTACGAAACCCTAGAGCGCGCCGTGAGCTTCGCCACCGTGGACGCCCGCGTGGATATGGCCGAGCCCGATACCAGTGCCGCGCCCGAAGACACGCACCTGCGCCGCATGCTGCTGCACGCGCCCAGCTTCCTGTTCAACTTCGCCCAACTGGCCCACCAGCAGTACTTGGTGGCTCCCGATGTGCTGGCGGCCCTCGAAAAGCTGCACTTCGAGACTCTGCGCGTAGGCCAGATCCGCGACGATATCCGGCAGGCCGAGCCGCTGCTGCGCCAGGCCGATTTCGTGAGCTTCGATATGGCCGCCGTGCGCTGGCAAGATGCGCCGGGCTACCAGCCGGCCAACCCGTTCGGCCTCACCAACGAGGAGGCCGCCAAGCTGGCCTGGTACGCCGGCTGCAACGACCAACTCACGTCGTTCGGCCTCTACGGCTACCGCCCCGATAACGACCCGCACGGGCTGGCCGCTATGGTACAGGCCACTATGCTGTGGTATTTTGTGGAAGGCTACTATTACCGCCGCCGCGAAACCGACTTCCGCGGGCCCACCTTCCTACGCTACGCCGCCGGTCTGCACGGCCCCGCCCGTTATGCCCCGTCGCACCCCGGCGGGCCTACCGACGAGGAGGAAGAAGATGGCCCCGACCGTATCGTGTTCTATAAGTCGCGCCAGACGGACCGCTGGTGGATGGAAGTGGTGAACCTGACCGGCAACGCCCGCCGCATTGTGCCCTGCAGCTACCAGGACTACCTGCGCGCTGCCCAGGGCGACGTGCCCCACCGTTGGATTCTTACGCAGGCCTTGCTGGGGTAAGTTGGGGTTGAGAATCAAAAGTTAAAAATGGATAGCTCAGAAGCCGATTTTGAACCGATTACAGGTAATGGACAGCCGGTATCGGATCAGCCCTTTTACTCCCGCGGGCAACTGGCTTTGCGCAATGGGCAGGACCGCGACGAAATCTGGGTGGCCTTCCAGGGGCTGATTTACGATGTGAGCCGCTCGCGCCTGTGGAAGCGCGGCAACCACTACGAGCACTGGGCCGGGCAGGATCTAACGGCCGAAATGGCTCAGGCACCTCACTTACCCACCGTTTTCGACCGGTTTCCGGTGATTGGCCGGTTGGCATAGGTGGTGGACTAGCGCCGCGCCACAAGGCAACTTCGCGCCGCTTCTGTAGTATTGCTTATTCCTCCTATCCCTCTGCCCGATGACGACCGAAAGCCCCTCCGAATTCAACCACCTCGAAACGCTGCCCACCGCCGAGTTGCTGGCCAGCATGAACCAACTCGACCAAACGGTACCGCAGGCCGTGGCCCGCGCCCTGCCGCAACTGGAGGCCTTGGTAGAAGCTACCGTGGCCCGGCTGGCGGCGGGCGGGCGGCTATTTTACATCGGAGCGGGCACCAGCGGCCGACTTGGGGTGCTCGATGCCTCGGAGTGCCCGCCTACGTTTGGCGTGCCCCATGGCGTGGTTATCGGCCTTATTGCGGGCGGCGACACGGCTATCCGCAAAGCGGTTGAAAACGCGGAGGACGACGCCGAGCAGGCCTGGCAGGACTTGCAGGCCTATGACATCACCGCCAAGGACATTGTGGTGGGCATTGCCGCCTCAGGCCGCACGCCCTACGTGATTGGCGGACTGGAGCAGGCCCGGCAGCACGGGCTGGCCACCGGCTGCATCGTGTGCAACGCCGGTTCGGCGGTGGCGGCGGCGGCTGAGTTTCCGGTGGAAGTGGTAACCGGCCCTGAGTTTGTGACGGGCAGCACCCGCCTCAAAGCTGGCACCGGCCAGAAGCTGGCTCTCAACATGCTTACTACGGCCACTTTTATTCGGCTGGGTCGCGTGAAGGGCAACAAAATGGTGGATATGCAGCTCAGCAACGCCAAACTCGTGGACCGCGGCGAGCGGATGCTGATGGAGGAGTTGGGCCTGGAGCAATCCAAAGCCGCTGAGCTGCTGGAGCTGCACGGCTCGGTGCGGGCGGCGCTGGCGGCGTATAGCGGGCATTGATATGCCCCTATCCAGTCGAGCAATCAGGATATCAACTTGGGTTCTAATTCTAATTCAGTTTGGCCTATACGCGCTGCTAATCCATAGCGGTGAAGGGCTGTTAACAATGATGGGATCAGTGCCCTTCACTGGCTCGATTGGGTTTTTACTACTTATCGCGGCTGTTCTGGCCGTTCGGCGGAGACTTTGGCTAACTGCAGTCTTAGCATTGCTGATGGCGATACCAGGATTGTTGTTCACGGTAGTGCGAGTATGGCTGGGTCTGTATTGAGTTACTAGATATACTTAGCCTCTCGAACAAAACCAAGGGCAGGCACTGTTCTAACGACTCTGCAAGCTGAAGCTATTCCCTATGCACACCATTGAGCCCCACTACGCTTGGCTGGACCAGTACTCAGCCTCCGAGGACCCGCTCTCGCCGCTGCACGAAGCCGAAAACAGCCTCGATTCCTACGTCAACACCATCTACGGTTACTACATCCATCCGCAGTGGGACAGCCTGGGGTCGGACACGCTGTTTCTGAAGATTCTGTTCGTGGATTATGAGCTAGGCGCGGCCATTATCGAGTTCATCGGCGAGTGGAACGACGCCATTGAGAACGACGTGATGGAACTCAAGCGCAACATCATCGACCTGATGACGCACGAGGGCATCCGCAAATTCATCCTAATCGGCGAAAACGTGTTCAATTTCCACGGCTCAGAGGATGACTACTACGAGGAGTGGTTTGAGGACGTGGAAGACGGCTGGATTGCGGCCGTGAACTTCCAGGAGCACGTGAGCCGCGAAATGCGCCAGTACAATATCGACTCCTACCTCAACTTTGGCGGCCAACTCGACGACCTGCCCTGGCGCACCTACCCGCCGAGCAAGCTGTTTGCAGTAGTTGATGGCCTATTGCAGCGCCGGCTGGGCTAAAGAACGATGTAGGGGCGGGGCTTGTCCCCACCCGCCATCCGCACCCTTTCAGCCATTTAGGCCAGCGACGAGAAGGACGGGCGGGGACAAGCCCCGCCTCTACGCAACAGCACAAAAAAAGAGGCCTCCTGCGAGCAGGAGGCCTCTTTTTTACATCCGATGAAGGATGCAGGAGTAATTACTGAGCAGGCGTGGCAGCAGGAGCCGTAGCGTCCATGTTATCAGCCGAGTTCTCCATAGCGTCAGCCTTGGCATCAGCCGAGTCACGTACCATGTCAGCCTTCTCTTCCATAGCGTCAGCCTTCATTTCGCCGGCCTCTTCTACGTTGTCAGCAGCGTTTTCCATGTTGTCTTCGGTCTTGCTGTCGCACGAAGCGAACGAGAACGAAACAGCAGCCAGGGCGAGGAACAGTACTTTTTTCATGATGGGGGTTGTTGAAATTTAAAAAGTCAATTTGAGCAAATCAGCCCGGAAATTCCGGCTGATTTGGGTCTTTATACCCGAACTGCTGCCAGGTAACCCACCGGAGCGAAAAAAGACCATTCTTTTTTTCGCTCCGGCGCTAACCTATTGAACACCGGGCTATAGAGCCGTTTATTTTTTGCGGAACACAATGCCGATGGGCACGCCCGAAAAGTCGAAATGCTCGCGCATCCGGTTTTCGAGGTAGCGCGAATAGCTTTCCTTCACGTACTGCGGCAGGTTGCAGAAGAAGGCGAATACCGGGTTGTGCGTCGGCAGTTGGGTGGCGTACTTGATGCGCACCATTTTGCCCTTCTGGATGGGTGGCGGGTACTTCTCGATTTCCTTGAGCATCACCTCATTCAGCTCGGAAGTCGAAATTTTGCGGCGCTTGTTGTTGTACACCTCAATGGCCGTTTCGATGGCTTTGTGCACGCGCTGCTTGGTGAGCACCGAGGTAAAAATGACGGGCGGGTACGCAATGGGCGCAATCTTCTCCATGATTTTCGCCTCGAACTCCTTGGCCGTGTTGGTTTCCTTGTTCTCAATCAGGTCCCACTTGTTCACCAGAATCACGATGCCCTTGCGGTTCTTATCGGCCAGGCCGATGATGTTCACGTCCTGCGACTCGATACCGCGGGTGGCATCCAGCATCACCACGCACACGTCGGCCTCTTCCAGGGCCCGCAGCGAGCGAAGCACCGAGTAGAATTCCACGTCTTCGTGCACCTTGGTTTTGCGGCGCAGACCGGCCGTATCCACCAGCATGAACTCGTTGCCGAAAGCGTTGTAGCGGGCCTGGATGGAGTCGCGGGTGGTGCCGGCAATGTCCGTGACGATGCTGCGGTCGGTGCCCAGCAGCAGGTTCACGAACGATGACTTGCCCACGTTGGGGCGGCCCACAATGGCAATTTTAGGAATACCCAAATCGGGCTCCTCTACGCCTTCATCTTCGAAGTGGCTCACTACAGCATCGAGCAGGTCGCCGGTGCCCGAGCCGCTGGCCGAGGAGATGGGGTAGATTTCGCCGTCGCCCACGCCCAGGGCGTAGAACTCGCCGGCCGAGTGGATGCGGTTGTTGGTATCGGCCTTGTTGGCGACGATGTAGATGGGCTTTTTGCCCTGGTAGCGGCGCAGCACGCTGGCAAACTCCTCGTCGAGGCTGTGTACGCCGGCAATGGTGTCGACCATAAACAGCACCACGTCGGCTTCGTCAATAGCCAGCTTTACCTGCTTGTTGATTTCGCCCTCGAAGATGTCGTCGGAGTTGTGCACATAGCCACCGGTGTCGATGACGGTGTAGTACTTGCCCGTCCAGTCGCCGTAGCCGTAGTGCCGGTCGCGGGTGACGCCGCTCTCGTCGTCCATGATGGCTTTGCGCTGACCGACGAGGCGGTTGAAAAGGGTCGATTTGCCCACATTGGGGCGCCCGACAATGGCAATGGTGTTCTTCATATGTCTGACTCCAGCCGCCGGCCCGACCAAGTTCGGCAGTGCCCGGAGTAGTTAAGTGAGTGTGTGAGTGGTCGGGGGGGTATTGATGTTTAATTTAGAACGTCATGCTGAGCGAAGTGGAGCGGAGTCGAAGCATCTCTACCGCAATACTATTCCTGACAAATAAGTCAGCATTATAACGAAGCGGTAGAGATGCTTCGACTACGGCTGCGCCTTCGCTCAGCATGACACCGTTCTTTTCACCTTTGGCTGTACCCGAACCGGTTTAATGCCTTCGGGTCGGTGCGCCAGTTTTCGTCGACTTTGACGTAGGTTTCGAGGAAGACTTTCTTCTGGAAAAATTTCTCCATTTCCTCGCGGGCCCAAGTGCCTACTTTTTTGAGGGCCGCGCCCTGCTGGCCGATGATAATGCCTTTCTGGCTGGCGCGCTCTACATAAATCACGGCCCGGATACGGATGATGTCTTCGTCTTCCTTGAACTCCTCAATGCCTACTTCGCAGCTGTAGGGCACCTCTTTTTTGTATAGCTTGAAGATTTTCTCCCGAATCATTTCGGCCGCGAAAAACCGCTCGGGCTTGTCGGTTAGCTCGTCTTTGGGGTAGTAGGGCGGGTGCACGGGCAAGTAGCCCAGCACCAAATCAAGTAGTTCGCCGGTGCCGAACTTTTCGAGGGCCGAAATGGGTAGCACCCGGGCCGCGTTGGGCAGGTGCTCGCGCCAGTACTCTACCTTGGCCTCCACCTCGGCCTGGTCGGCCTGGTCTATCTTGTTGACCAGCAGGAGAATGGGCGTGTCCACCATTTTGCGCAGGCGCTCCACTACCGGCTCCTCGTCGTGCTTCTCGTAGATATCAGTCACGAATAGTACCACATCAGCATCCTCCAATGACGAGTACACGAACGACATCATGGCGTTATGCAGCTCGTATTTAGGCTGAATAATGCCCGGCGTATCGGAATACACCAGTTGAAAATCGTCGCCGTTGAGGATACCCAGAATACGATGGCGCGTGGTCTGGGCTTTGCTGGTTACAATGCTCAGCCGCTCACCCATCAGGGCGTTCATGAGCGTAGACTTGCCCACGTTGGGCTTGCCGATAATGCTCACAAAGCCAGCACGGTGCGGAGTAGGTTCGGTAGTCATTTCAGATGCTGAAATTTGGGGTGCAAAGGTAGCTCTTTTATAAGCTGTTAGCTAATAGCCGCTAGCTATTAGCTTTTTTGTGGTCGGATTGAAGATAACCGGCCAACTTTGCGGTTACATAGCCAGTCAACAGCCCCGCATCAGTCCTGCACTGGCAGTTCCACCGAAAAAAAGCTAACAGCTAGCAGCTGTCAGCTAATAGCTCAACAACTATGTCTGCTTCCAACCAAGGCCGCATTGGCGTGCTGCTCGTCAACCTCGGTACGCCCGACTCGCCCAAAACGCCCGACGTGCGGCGCTACCTCAACGAATTCCTGACCGATGGCCGCGTGGTGGATATGCCGGCCGCTATCCGTTACCCGCTGTTCCGGGGGCTGGTGGTGCCGCTGCGGGCGCCCAAGTCGGCCAAAATCTACCAGCAGCTCTGGACTGAGCGCGGCTCTCCCCTGCTCTTTCACGGCCTTGATCTGCAGAAAAAAGTACAGGAGCAGTTGGGTTCTGACTACCTGGTGGCCTTTGGGATGCGCTACCAGAATCCGAGTATCGAAAGTGCCCTGCAGGAACTGCGCGACGCGGCTGTAAGCCGGATCATTGTGCTACCCCTGTTTCCACAGTATGCGTCGGCCAGCACCGGCTCGGTGCAGGAAAAGGTGATGGACCTAGTAAGCAAGTGGTGGATTGTGCCCAACATCAGCTTCATCAGCAATTTCGTGGATGAGCCCGGCTTTATCGAAACCTTTGCCATGCTGGGCAAGGCCGAAATGGCCAAGCACGACTACGACCATATTGTATTCAGCTACCACGGTATTCCCGAGCGGCATGTACTGAAAGGCAGTCACAAAGGGTATTGCAAGCTGGGTAACTGCTGCAACTCGTACAACAAAAACAACCGCTACTGCTACCGCGCGCAGTGCTTCGAAACCTCGCGCCAGCTGGGCAAGGCGCTGGGCCTCACGCCCGAGCAGTACACCACCACCTTCCAGAGCCGCCTGCAAAGCCGCCTCCGCGACCCGTGGTTGCAACCCTACACCGACGAGGTAATTAAGGAGTACCCCGCCAAAGGCATCCACAACGTGCTGGCCTTTTCTCCCGCATTTGTGGCCGACTGCCTCGAAACCACGATTGAAGTGGGCGAAGAGTTCAAAGAGCTATTCGAGGAGGCCGGCGGCAAGCACTGGCAGCTCGTGCCCAGCCTCAACTCCGAGCCCATGTGGGTGGAAGCCGTAGCCGGCATGATTCGTCGGAATTAGGACTGGTTTTTAAACAAGCTAGCACGTCATTCAGAGCGCAGCGAAGAATCCCGCTTGCCAAAGTAATCCTGACATAAGGGGTTACTTTGGCAAGCGAGATTCTTCGCTGCGCTCTGAATGACGTGCTGCTTTGAGTACTTCCTTCTACTTCAACCGGCGGCGCTGGTAAAACGTGGTCGCATCGTAGCTGGGCTGGTTGTAGAAATCGGGCTCGGTGGAAGCTTCGGGCAGGCCCAGGCTGAGGGCGCGGAGCATGGTCTGCTCGTACTCGCGGGTTATCTGAATTTCGTTGTAGGGCGGGTACTGGGCCACCGACTCGTAGGTGAGCGAGGGCACGAACACGTTGTCGGCTTCCTCATCGAGGGCGGCTGCCCCAATGGGCAGCAGGATATGGTTGTCGCGGGCGCCTAGGCCCAGGCTATCGTCGAGTTGCAGGTCGAGGTAGCGCACTTTCAGCGCATCCACATCTACAATCAGCTCGAACACCTGGCCAAACTGGCGGCCGTCGGCCCCGCGCACGGCCCAGCCGCGCACATCGGGGTTGTCGTCGGCTACCTCGAACTCGGTCAGGTCGCGCAGGCGGCGCAGGTGCAGGCCCTGGGCCGAAGGAATCGGGTCAGAAGGGGTTTCCATATAAATTGGCATTGGAATCAGGAGAGAATAAAACGCGACCTAGCGCCCCACTGGCGGCGCATTGAAAGCCCGCAACAGCTTGGTAGCCCGCTCGAAATAGCTGCGTAGCGCCTGCTGCTCCTCAGGCGTAGCGGCCTGGCCGCTCAGGTCGGTGGCTTGGGCATTGAGGCGCTGGGCTTCTTCCTGCAGTTCGGGGTAGCCCTGCTGCTGAATGGCCTGCATCAGATTGGAAGCGGCCACCAGCCCGGGGCGCAGACGGGCAGCCGGCTCATCGAGGCGGGCGGTGGCGCTGGTCAGGTCGTCGCGGCGGGTCTGGATTTCGGGTGTGCGCAGGTCGTCACGGTCTACCAGGCCCACCAACGACGACGCGAGCAGACGCAGGGCCTCGCGGCCGTAGCCGGGCTGGGCCGCGTCGCCGGCCACAAAAGCCGCCAGCACCTCGGGCGTAACCGGGGCGGTAGCCGTCATATCGTTGGCAACGTCGGCAACTGGTCGGGGGCCGGTTTCGGCGCCCACGAGCGTATCGGCGGGCACGAGTGGGGTTTCGGCGGGCGGTGGCGGGGGTGGCGGCGGCGTAGTGCGGGTAGCGTTTATTTCGGCTCTGAACAGAAACCAGGCGCCTAAGCCCACTACGGCCAGCACTACCAGCAGCAGCAGCCAGGGGCTGGGCGTGTTTTTCTTGCGTTGAATATGGATGTCGGCCATGGGGGAAGAGGTATGTCGTGCGCTAGCCTTACGCTGTCTGAGCCGATTATGATTCGGCTAAAGCGACGGCCAAACGCAACGAGCCAGCGCAAGAACGCTATATTCAGCTTTTCGCTTGCTTCTCCCCCATGCGTACTGCCCCTTTTATAGCCGAACTCCGCAACCGGGGCCTGCTGACGCCCGAACAGGCCGTTGCTATCGAAACCGACGAACAGACCCGGCCTTTCTCGCTGCATTACGAAGTTCGCACGTTGCTGTACTTAGGCATTACACTGCTCAGCGGCGGGTTGGGCGTGCTTATCTATGAGCACCTCGATGAGTTGGGGCACGGTGTGGTGGTTGCCGTGGTGGCGCTGCTGATGGCAGCCTGTTTCGCCTATGCTGCCCGCCACCGCCAGCCTTTCAGCTGGGGCCTAGTGGCTGGCTCCAGCCTGCTGGCCGACTATCTGCTGCTACTCGGCTGCCTGTTGTTTCTGGTGCTCGAAGGTTATTTGCAGGCTCAGTACACGCTGTTTGGTACCCGTTACGGCTTGGCGCTGGCACTACCGGCCGGGCTGTTCTTCTACCTCGCCTACCGCTTCGACCACCGCGGTGTGCTGTCGATGGCCATTACGGCCCTGGCCGCCTGGGTGGGCCTGAGCGTGGAGCCGCTGGCCGTGTTTAAGAACGAGTTCCTGACTGGTTCGGTAAGCCGGGCGGCCATAACGCTGGGGGCGCTGCTGCTGCTGGTCGGCTGGCTAAGCGAAACCCGTCGCCGCAAGGCCCATTTTGCCTACACCTACCTGCTGCTGGGCGGCAACCTGCTGCTGGGCGCGGCTACTGCCGCCATGTTCACCGAAGTGCTACAGCCGCTACCCCTGCTGGTCTTGCTGATTCTGGCTGTGAGTGCGGGGCTTTTCTGGTATGGCCGACGGGCGCACTCGCATGTATTCCTGCTGCTGGGCGCGGCCTACGGCTACGTGGCCTTCACTTACGGGTTGGTGCGGCTGCTCTCGGCCACGGGCCTGGATATAGTTCTTGCGCTGGGCCTCTACTACTTCATCGGCTCCACGGTAGCCGCCGTGTGGTTTCTCACGCACCTCAAACGCCTGGCTGGCACCGACGCTCATGAACAAGGCCTATAACCCGGTCTGGGCCCGCAACGAGGCCCTGCAGGCCGCCGCCCACCGCTGGAACCGCCGGGGCCTGCTGCCGCTGCCCCAACTGCAGGCCATCCGCGAAGCGTACCCGCTCGGCTACTACCGGCCCAATATCTACCTGCGGATTCTGCTGTTTCTGCTCACGGTACTGGGCTACGTGGCCGCGGCAGGCATCATTGCTGTGTCGGCCTACGAGCTATTCGATGCAGTTGTGCCGTGGGAAGAACAGGCCAAGATTGGCGTGGTGGCCCTGTTGGCCGCTTTTGCCGGACAATTTGTGCTGTATGGCACCATCAAATCGTCACGCACCTACCGGGCCGGCTCCGATCAGGCACTCCTCTACTTCAGCCTAGGCTTTGCGGGCACCGCGCTGTACTGCTTCGTACTGGCGCTGTTTCCACTCAGCATCGACTTATTTGCGCTGGCTTCGCCTTACCTGGCCCTATGGCTGGTGCCGGTGCTGGCCCTGCTACTGTGGGCCACTGCCCGCTTCGGCGACGCGCTGGTGGCGGCCCTGGCCTATGTGGTGGCATTGCTGCTGCTGGCCAATGCCCTGCTGCAGTTTGGAGCCGGCCGGCTGCTGCTGCCCTTTGCCATAATGGCGCTGGCGGCGGGGCTTTATCGGCTGGTGTGCTATCTGGCCGCACGCTCCGACTACTGGTATTACCGTACCTGTTTCATGGCGCTCGAAGTGCTGGCGCTGGCTACTTTTTACCTGGGCGGCAACTACCTCATCGTGCGGGAGGGCAACGCGGCCATTGGGGGACTGCTGGTTTCCGCACCAATTCCATTTGCACCCGTCTTTTACCTGCTCACGGCCCTCATCCCGCTGTTCTACCTCTATTATGGCCTGCGCCGGTACCGCCGCGTCTGGGTGCTCACGGGGCTGGCGACATTGGCGTTTTCGGGCTATACACTACGCTTTTACCATTCGGTGCTACCGCCAGCGTTGGCCAGCGCCCTACTTGGCGCGGCGCTTATCGGCCTGATGGCCGCTGCTTTGCGCTACCTGCGCACGCCCCGACACGGCCTCACTACCGCTCCCGACAACGAGGCTGGCGAGCGGCCCGGTCTCAACCTCGAAGCCCTCATCGTGGCCCAGACCGCCCACGCCCCACAGGCTCCCGAACCCGGCCTGCAGTTTGGGGGAGGCCAAAGCGGCGGTGGCGGCGCGCAGGGGCAGTACTGAGCTAGTGGAGTGCGCCGTGCGCCAGCCGGACTATTGCGCGGTGCACCGCTTTATTAGCTGATTACCTCACTTTTGCGGTACATCCGGGCCAGCTGCTCCACAGCGTAGTCCACTTCCTCCTCGGTGTTGTATTTGCTCATCGAGAAGCGAATAGTACCGCGGGCCGGGTCGCAGCCCAGCGCACTGAGCACATGCGAGCCGGCATTGGCCCCGCTGGTACACGCCGACCCGCCCGACACAGCTACCCGGTTGATATCGAGGTTGAACAGCAGCATCTCGTTGAACTCGGAAGGCGGCAGGCTCACGCTCAGCACCGTGTACAGGCTCTGGTCGGCCTCAGCCGAAGTTCCGTTGAATTCCACTCCCTCTATTTCGGCCCGCAGCTTGGCAATAAACCGGTCTTTGAGGCCCTGGATGTGGCGCTGATGCTCGGCCATGTCGCGGTAGGCTATTTCCAACGCCTTGGCAAGTCCCACAATGCCGTACACGTTTTCGGTGCCGGCACGCTGGTTGCGCTCCTGCGAGCCGCCCTGAATCAGCGCGTCTACCGTCTGGCCCGCGCGGCGGTACAGGAAGCCTACCCCTTTCGGGCCGTGAAATTTGTGAGCCGAGCCCACCAGAAAGTCTACCGGCAGCTGTTGCACATCGTGCTTGTAATGGCCCATGGTCTGCACCGTGTCGGTGTGGAATACGGCCTGATGGCGGGCGCAGATTTCGCCGATGGCGGCTAAATCGTTGAGGTTGCCGATTTCATTGTTGGCGTGCATCAAACTCACAAACGTGCGCGGGTTGGTAGCAAGCAGCTCTTCCAGATGAGCTAGGTCGAAGCGGCCGTTTGCGTCGTGGCGTAGGTAGCTCAGCTGTATCTCGCCGCTTTTTTCCAGCGCCTGCATGGTGTGCAGCACTGCGTGGTGCTCCAGTTTCGAGGTGATGCCGTGCTTCAGCCCCAGCGGGCGCACGGTACCGAAGGCGGCGTAGTTGTCGGCCTCGGTGCCGCCCGAGGTAAAAATTATTTCAGCGGGGGAGGCGTTAATCAGGTGGGCAACCGTTTTGCGGGCGTTTTCGATGGCGGCGCGCACCTGCCGGCCGGGGCCATGAATGCTGCTGGGGTTGCCGTAATGATTCTGCAGAAACGGCAGCATGGCGTCCAGCACTTCGGGGTCCAGCGGGGTAGTAGCGGCGTTATCGAAATACACGTTCATGGGCGAAACATAAAGGCAGTAAAAACCAGCCGGGCAGATCGGCCAGTCGAAGACAGCCGCAAAAATAGCGGATTCGCGGCTGCCACCGAACAGCCCGACCCAACTTCTGGCCCAACGCCCTGGACAATCGGACGCAAAAACCGGCCGGCCGCCAGCCCTATTGGGTTGGCAGCCGGCCGGTTTTTTGGTGGCCACGTCACTGAGCAGCGGGTTAGCGACTGATGATTTCCTTGATGTCGCCGATGATTTTGTTGGCCAGATGGTCGGCCGTGGCGTTGGACTCCGATTCGGCGTAGATGCGGATAATCGGCTCGGTGTTCGACTTGCGCAGGTGTACCCACTCCTTATCGAACTCGATTTTCACGCCGTCAATGGTATTCACGGGCTGGCCGGCGTAGCGCCGCTCCATCTGGATCAGCACCTGGTCGGTATCGATTTCGGGGGTCAGCTCAATCTTGTTCTTCGAGATAAAATAGTTCGGGTAGGATGCCCGCAGGCGGGTCATGGGTAACCCAAACTTGGCCAGATGGCTCAGAAACAGCGCAATGCCCACCAGCGAATCGCGGCCATAGTGCAGCTCGGGGTAGATGATGCCGCCGTTGCCCTCGCCGCCGATAACGGCCTGGGTTTCCTTCATCTTGTTCACCACGTTCACCTCGCCCACCGCCGAAGCCGCGTACTGGCCGCCGTGCTTTTCGGTTACGTCGCGCAGGGCACGGGTGCTGCTCAGGTTGCTCACTGTGTTGCCACCGCCCAGCTGGCCCAGCACGTAATCGGCCACCGCTACCAGCGTGTACTCCTCGCCGAACATGCTGCCGTCCTCGTTTACCAAGGCCAGCCGGTCTACATCGGGGTCTACTACAATGCCCAGATCAAACGAGCCTTTTTCCATCAGCCGGGCTATGTCGCGCAGGTTTTCGGGCAGTGGCTCGGGGTTGTGAGCGAAGTCGCCGGTGGGCTCGCAGAATAGCTTTTCAACAGTGGTTACGCCCAGCTGCTCCAGCAGCATCGGCACGGCAAAGCCCCCGCAGGAGTTCACCGCATCCACCACTACCCGGAAGTTTTTGGCCTGAATGGCCGCTTTATCAACCAACGGCAAGGCCAGAATGGCGTCGATGTGAGTTTGCAGGAAGGTGTCGTCGGTGGTGTAGGTGCCCAGCTTGGTAACGGGGGCAAAGTCGAAGGCCTCCGAGTCGCCCAGCGCCAGCACCTGCTGGCCGTCAACGTCCGAAATAAACTCGCCTTTGTCATTGAGCAGCTTCAGCGCGTTCCACTGCTTGGGGTTGTGCGAGGCCGTGAGGATGATGCCGCCGCCCGCGTTTTTGGCCGGCACGGCCATTTCGACGGTAGGCGTGGTGCTCAGGCCTAAGTCGATGACATGGATGCCCAGGCCCTGCAATGTAGCGGCCACCAGCCGGCTCACCATATCGCCCGAAAGACGCGCGTCGCGGCCAATAACGATGGTGTTGTTTTGCGTCTGCTCCAGCACCCAGGTGCCGAAGGCCGCCGCGTATTTCACCACGTCGATGGGCGTGAGGCCCTCGCCGGCCGCGCCGCCAATAGTACCCCGGATGCCGGAAATAGATTTGATAAGAGCCACGGAAAGTGCTGCTGAAGGTAGAAGGGGCAAAATGGCCCGTAAGCGGCCGCAAAAGTAACGAGCCGCCGCTGCTTTCCCTACGTAAGCGGCTACCTCTTCGGCCGAAGCCGCTGGCATCCCAGTCCGGCCACTTCAGCCCAATGCCTACCCGCTTTGTATATTTGGCCTGATGCAAAACGCCACCCTCAACCGCCGAACTGAACAGTTGGCCGCTCTCGGCCGCCTGCTCGACGTGCTCGACCGCCTGCGCGCCGAGTGCCCCTGGGACCGAAAACAAACCCTCGAAAGCCTGCGCCACCTCACTATTGAGGAAACCTACGAGCTTAGCGACGCCATCATCCGCAACGATTTACCCGACCTCAAAAAGGAGCTCGGCGACGTGATGCTGCACCTGCTGTTTTACGCCAAAATTGCCAGCGAGCAGGGTGCTTTCGATGTTGCCGACGTGCTCAATGCGCAGTGCGAAAAGCTCATTTTCCGCCACCCCCACATCTACGGCAACGTGCAGGCCGAAACCGAGGACGAAGTAAAACGCAACTGGGAGCAGTTAAAATTGCGCGAGAAAGGCAACACTTCGGTGCTGGGCGGCGTACCCGCTTCTCTGCCGGCCCTCGTTAAGGCGATGCGCATTCAGGAAAAAGCCCGTGGTGCGGGTTTCGACTGGGAGCAGCCCGAGCAGGTGTGGCAGAAAGTGCAGGAGGAGCTGGCTGAGTTCGGGGAGGAGTTTTCCCATACCCCCGCCGACGCTCCTGCCGATGCCGCCCGTGCCGAGCGGGCCGCCGCCGAGTTTGGCGACCTACTGTTCTCGCTTATCAATTTCGCGCGCCATGCCGGCATTAACCCCGAGGAAGCACTGGAACGGACCAACCGTAAATTCATTCAGCGTTTTCAGTACCTTGAAACGCAATCGGCCCGTCAGGGGCATCAATTAAGCGACTTAACCTTGGCGCAGATGGACGTGTATTGGGAAGAAGCGAAGCGTTTGGCAGGCCAGCAAAGCGTCTGATTTTTTAGGACAAACCGCTTTTTTTTGCGGATTATGTCGGTTTAGCGCGTTTAAACACGATTTTCTTTTGGTAGCAGTCAGCTTTTTTAAGTAGGTTTGCCAAGGCTAACTTAGCTTTCCCATCCATTTCGCCGCCAAAGTCGTTGCCTGTTTCTTTCTCAGCAGTCAGTAACCATAACGCAACCAAATGGGTCGGACAGCGGGCAGTTCAACCACTTTTTTACCATTTTTCAACAAGCACCTCAACCTTTCACCAACAACCCCTAATTCTCCGGACCAATGGAACAAAAGAATGCTATGAATAAGCCCGCGGCCCGGCCTGCCGCTGCCGCTACGCCAAAAGGCGACTCCCGAGGCAGTGGTTCGTCCGCATTTGCCATCATTGCCATCATCGCGGCATTCATCGTAAGCGTTTTGATTTACGTTTTTGTATTCGGTGACGGTAGCCACTTCCAGGGCGGCGACAATGCCAACAACCCAATTGCCGGTGATTACTTCGGCGTAGTGTACAAGGGTGGCCCGGTAGTACCCGTACTGCTGACCATGTTCCTGTTGGTAATCATCTTCTCGATTGAGCGGGCCCTGACCCTGAGCCGTGCCAAAGGTTCGAAGAGCATCGAATCGTTCGTACGTACCATCCGTCAGAAGCTGAACGTAAACGACATCACCGGTGCCATTGCCGCCTGCGACCAGCAGAAAGGCTCAGTAGCTAACGTAGTACGTGCCGGTCTGGTAAAGTACCAGGAAATGTCGCGTGACCGTTACCTCGAGAAAGATCAGAAAGTACTGGCTATCCAGAAGGAAATCGAGGAATCGACGGCCCTGGAGTTGCCTATGCTGGAGAAAAACCTCGTTATCATCTCGACCCTGGCTTCTATCGCCACGCTGGTAGGTCTGATTGGTACGGTACTGGGTATGATCAAGGCCTTCTCGGCGCTGGCCCAGGGTGGTGCTCCCGATGCAGTAGGCCTCGCCAACGGTATCTCGGAAGCTCTCATCAACACGGCCCTCGGTATCACCGGTTCGGCCCTGGCTATCGTTGCCTACA
Source organism: Hymenobacter sp. ISL-91 (assembly GCF_018613725.1). Taxonomy (GTDB): domain Bacteria; phylum Bacteroidota; class Bacteroidia; order Cytophagales; family Hymenobacteraceae; genus Hymenobacter. The sequence goes on along the minus strand of NZ_JAGGPS010000016.1, from coordinate 47,162 downwards.
ACTTCTTCACCAGCAAAATCGACGAGCTGACCTACAGCATCGACGAGGCTGGCTTCAGCATCATTCAGACCTTCTCGGCCCAGCACGGCGCTACCGACCACACGGCCCCGGTTAACACGACCACCGTTTAGTTTTAGCGCCTTTGTGCACTAAAACCGCGAGTTGTTCGTTTCTGAATCACGCGTTAAATAACTCCAGCAATGCCTAAAGTAAAGCCTCACAGAACCTCCCCGTCGCTCGATATGACGCCGATGGTGGATCTGGCCTTCCTGCTGGTGACTTTCTTCATGCTCACCACCAAGTTTGCCCCGGAAGAGGCCGTGGTGGTGGACACGCCTTCCTCTACTTCTGAAATCCGGCTGCCCGAGTCGCATGTGCTTACCGTAGCCATCGACAAGGATAAGCGCATCTTCTTTGGCGTCGGCGACGACGAAATCAAGGATGAGTTGCTTAAGCAGATGGGTGCTAAGTATGGTATCAGCTTCTCGCCCGCTCAGACGCAGGCTTTCCGTGGAGCCGGTGCCAGCTTTGGTACCCCCATCGAAAAGATGCCCGCCTTGCTCAGCCTCGACCCTGAGCAGCGCAAGGAAGTAAAGCAGGACGGCATTCCGGCCGACTCGCTGAACAACCAGCTGATTGAATGGGTAATTGCTGCCCGCTCGCTTAGCCAGAAGCAGTTCAACACGGCTCCTTATATCGCCATTAAAGGTGATGGACAGGCCGACGTGCCGACAGTGAAGAAAGTCATCAAACTGATGCAGGAGAAGAACATTAACCGGTTCAATCTCATTACCGACCTCGAAACCAAACCGGTGGCCGGTAACTAATCCGCACAGAAACTATGGCAGAAATCCCACAAAGTGGCGGCGGCGGCGGAAAAGGCGGGAAAAAGCGGGCGAAAAAAATGTCGACCAAAATCGACATGACCCCGATGGTTGACCTGGCCTTTCTGTTGCTGACCTTCTTCATGCTGACGACCACGTTCAGCAAGCCCACCGTCATGGAAATCAACATGCCGGTGAAACCCAAGAACGACGAGGAGAAGTCGGAAATTAAGGCGTCTAACGCCTTCACCGTACTGCTTAGCGCCGACAACAAGATTTACTACTACGACGGCCTGCTCAACAACGACACCAAGCCGGAGTTGAAGGAATCGAGCTACGGAGCCGATGGCATCCGGAAAGAGTTGCTCTCTCGCCACACCAACCCCGACCTCGTGGTGTTGATCAAGCCGGCTGACGACTCCAACTACAAAAACATGGTCGACATCCTCGACGAAATGAACATCACCGACCAGAAGAAATACGCGCTGGTGGACATTTCGAAGGCCGATGAAGACCTGATTAAATCTTCTGGATTATGATGGACAACACGCAGTTGGCCAACGCCTCCCTCGACGACATCGTCTTCGAGGGGCGCAATAAGGCCTACGGGGCTTACATAATCCGGCGGGTGTACGGCAAGCACGTTACCCGGGCTGTCCTGCTTTCCGTTGCCCTTGTTGCCCTTCTGATTGCCTTCCCGCTCGTAGCGCGGATGCTGAAGAAGGAGGAAGTGGTAGTGGAGGACAAGATGCTCAAGGTAAACGAGCTGATGGAAGCGCCCCCGCTGGACAAGGACATCCCCCCGCCCCCACCGCCACCCCCACCGGAGGCGCCACCACCGCCACCACCCAAGCTCTCTACTATTAAGTTCACCCCGCCCGTTGTAAAAAAGGACGAGGAGGTACGCAAGGAAGAGATTCCGGACCAGGAAGAGCTAAAGGAGAAGGTAGTGGCCGCCGTAACGGTAAAGGGCAACACCGACAACCCTGCCGACCTGAAAGGGCTGGAGCCCGGTGAGGGCGACAAGGCAGTAGAGACGGTGGTTGAAACCAAGCCGTACACCTACGTAGAGCAGATGCCGGTATTCCCCGGCGGACAGGAAGCGTTGCTGGCCTACATTGGCAAAAACACCAAGTACCCGGCAATGGCCCTGCGCAACCAGGTTGAAGGCCGCGTATTCGTTAAGTTCGTAGTAGGTCCCGATGGATCTGTTTCGAACGTAGAGGTGCAGAAAGGCATTGGTGCCGGTTGCGACGAAGAAGCTACGCGGGTTGTTAAAAGCCTGCCCCGCTTTACGCCGGGCAAGCAGAACGGCCGGGCAGTATCGGTTTACTACACAGTGCCGATTACCTTCTCGATCAAGTAAAACTGGCTGACCGCTTGCGGCAACCAATTTGTAAAACCCCGAATCGGACGCCTGTCTGGTTCGGGGTTTTGATTTTGTGGCCAGCGGCAGACAAAACAGCAAGTATCTGCTGCGAAAAATATAGTAGGCACGCATACTACCAGTAGTGCCGCCGGCGTTTAGTACCTGAAAGCCAGCGCGTGGGAAGCAGCAGACAGTAGGCATGGCTTGGGAAGTTCAACGTGTTTCGTTCACTTAATCCCTATACGCCATGACCACTAATGCCCCTATTTCGCTCCCCTCCCTCGACGACATTGTGTTCGAGGGGCGCAACAAGGCTTACGGAGCCTATGCGTTACGCCAGCTCTACGGCCGCCACCTGTTCCGGGCCGTAGCATTGGCCGTGGCCCTGGCAACTCTTCTTATTGCCGTGCCGCTGGGTATCAGTTACCTGTGGCCGGCGGTGGTGGTGGTACCGCCTATTGTGCCTACCGGCCCGACGATTGAGATTCTGCCCCCTCCTACCATCGCGCAGCCGCCTGTAACGCCGCCGGCCAGTTCGCAGGCTACGATTACGCTGCGCACGGAACTCAGCCAGAACCTGCCGCCCACGGTAGTGGATGATACGCAGCCACTAAAGTCCCAGCAGCCCGCTGTGGCCGCCCCGGACATAAACGGGCCGGTGGCGTTGGGCGACATCAACCGCGACGGTACCGGTGGCTTTGCCGACACGACCAGCCCCGGCGCACCGGGCAATGACTCGGCGACTAACTCGTCGGCCCCGGCCATTACCAAGCCCTTCGTTTCGGTGGAGGTAATGCCCGAGTTTGCCGGAGGACAGGCGGCGCTGGCAAAGTACCTGCAGCGCAACCTACGCTACCCCTCCTCGGCCCTGAGAGCAGGTGTTGGCGGCCGGGTGTATATTGCCTTTACCGTGAACACCGATGGCTCGATTACCGATGTGGAAGTGCTAAAGGGTTTGGGCTACGGCACCGATGAGGAGGCCAGCCGGGTTATTGGGCAGATGCCGGCCTGGAAACCCGGTTACCAGAACAACCGGGCGGTGCCGGTACGCTACAACCTGCCCATCACATTTACTTACCAATAGCCCCGGCAACCGGCTACTGGCAGCGCGGGAAATCATCTTTTCTATCGTCGGCACCCAACTGGTAAAATAACCGGTTGGGTGCCTGCGTTTCTGCCTACCGGGATGCAGGGCAACGGGTAGCCGAACAAAAAGCGCCTATTTTTACGTTTGCTCCTTATCCGGATATTTTTGCTCTGCCTCACTCAACTGTCATGTCCAATCTGCCACATACCCACGAACGCCTGGGCCGCCCCAGTCAGTCGCCCGGCCTGATACGCTACTTTACTCTGTTTATGGCCGTACTTTACATGGCGCTGGGAGCAAGCCTATGGTTTGTGCCGGCTGGTATGCTTCGGCTCGACGAAACGGCCCGTAAACTGCTGGCCGGTGTCTTCGTATTTTACGGAATCATTAGATTTGTTCGCACCTATCAACAGTATTTCAAAAAGAACCGGCATGAAGCATAGTATTCTTACGGGCCTCACGGCTGGTTTGCTTGGGGTAATGGGCCTGGCAGGCTGCAACGGCAACAACAAATCGGCGGCAGCACTCGACACGCCCACCAGCGGTACTATCCGCATCGGAGTCGATGAGACCTTTGCTCCGATTATCAAGTCGGAAGTTGATACTTTTCAGAAGCTTTATCCCGATGCCCGCCTGCAGGCCGTTTACCAGCCCGAGCGCGACGTGATGCAGGCTTTTCTGGATGACAGTGTGCGGCTGGCTGTGGTATCGCGGCAGCTGACGGAAGCTGAGTTGGCCCGCTTTAAAAGCATTCAGATAGAGCCTCGCGCCATCCGGATCGGGGTGGATGGTGTCGCCATCATCCTGCATCCCAGCAACCCCGATTCGCTGCTGACAACGGCCCAACTCCGCGGTATTTTTACGGGCCAGCTTACCCAGTGGAACCAGCTGAGCCCCGGCAATAAAAAGGGCGAGATTACGGCCGTTTTCGACAATAACAATTCCAGTACCGCCCGCTTCGTGCAGGATTCTATTACCCGCGGCACAGCATTGGCCAAGGGTATTTTTGCCTCCGAGTCGAACCCGGCCCTCCTGGATTACGTTGCGAGTCATCCGAATGCCATTGGCGTAATCGGCGTAAACTGGATTTCGGACCGTGACGATAAGGGTGTTCAAAAGCTGCTTGGACGCGTGCGCGTAGCGGGTATCAGCGCCAAAGCCGGCAATAGTACTCCCGACGACTACGTGCAGCCCTACCAGGCATATTTAGCCCAGAAAACGTATCCCCTCCGGCGCGAGCTGTATGTTATCAGCCGCGAGGCTCGGGCCGGTCTTGGCACCGGTTTTGCATCGTTTGTGGCAGGCAACAAGGGCCAACTCATTATGCTTAAGTCCGGTTTAATGCCCGCCACCGGCCAGGTTCGGATCATCGACGTGAAATCGAACTGATTTTTTTTCCTCACCCTACACCAAACCTTTCTCTTATGAACATTAAGCCCTGGAAGCTCACACTCCTCGCTGCTTTATCTGTTTCCGGCACTGCCGCTCTGGCCCAGAACACGGCCGTAGAAAAGGCGCTGCAAATGGAGCGTTACAACGAAGCCCGGTCTACGCTTCTTCGGCAGGGCCAGTCCAACGAAACGTCGTTTCAGTTGGGCCGCCTGTACCAGTTGCGCCAGATGCCCGATTCGGCTGCGTACTACTTCAGCCGCGTCAGCTACGACAAAAAGGCCCCGATGACCATGGTAGCCGCCGGCCGTGCCGCGCTGGCAAAAGGCAACGCCACAGAGGCGCAGGCCAAGTTCGACGAAGCTGTAAAGGCCTCGAAGGGCAAAGACCTCAGCGTATTCACCATGATTGCCCAGGCCTATGCCGAATCGGGCACCAAGGACGTTAGCAAGGCGCTGGAGTACGTGAAAGAAGGCGAGAAATTCGCTGCCAAAACCGGCAAAGACGATGCGGCCCTCATGATTGCCCGCGGCGACCTGTACCAGAAGATCGAGACGGGTGGTGGCGAGGCCATGAACAGCTACGAGCGTGCCAATACCGGCGAGCCAAACAACGTGCAGGCTTACGTACGGCGTGGTCAGCTGGCGTTGCGTTCCCGCGACTACAACCGCGCTAAGGAGAACTTCGAGAAGGCCATCAGCATCGACGCCAACTATGCGCCGGCTTACAACGCGCTGGCTGAAACCTATTACTTCGCCGGCCGCTACGACGATGCCCTGGCTCAGTTCCAGAAGTACACTGCGCTGGCCGAAAACTCAACCGAAACTACAGCCAAGAACGCGGCCTTCCTGTACCTGACGGAGAAGTACCCTGAGGCGATGGTGGAGATTGACAAGGTGCTGGCCGCCGACCCCAACAACCTCGCCATGAACCGCATCAGAGCCTACTCGTTGTACGAGATGGGTAAGAATGATGAGGCCATGACCGCTATGCAGCAGTACATGACGGTTGCCAAAGCGCAGGACAAGCTGATTGCCGACGACAACGTGTACTACGGCAAAATGCTGATCAAGAGCGGGAAAACGGCCGAAGGTGCTGCGCTGGTTGATGCTGCCATCAAGGCTGACCCCAAGAAGGCCACTGAACTGCGCAAGGAACTGGCCAAGGCTTACCTTGCGGCCAAGGATTACCCCAAGGCCATTGCAACCTACCGGCAGATGATGCAGGAGAACAATGGTGGGGAGCTGACCGACAAAGTGTACCTCGCCCGCGCTTACGAGCAGAACGAACAGTACATGCCCGCCGACAGCCTCTACGGTGCCTTGCTGAAGGAGCGCCCCGAGTACGTACCCGGCTACCAGATGCGCGCCCGCGCCAACGCCAACCTCGACCCAGACTCGAAGAAGGGCTTAGCCAAGCCTTACTACGAGGAGTACATCAAGATGGCTACTGCTTCCGATAAGCCCGAGAGCTACAAGTCGGGCCTCGTGGAAGCCAATAAGTACCTGGGTTACTACTACTACCAGAAGGGGGACAAGACCGCCTCGTTGCCCTACTGGCAGCAGGCCCTGACGCTGAATCCCGCCGATGAGCAGGCCAAGACGGCTATCGACGCCATCACCAAGCCCGCCAAGGCTCCGGCCCGCCGGAAGTAGGACAGGCAGCAGGCTGCTGAGTCAAGCTGAAAAAGGGAAAGCCCGCTACCGACGTAGCGGGCTTTCCCTTTTTTTGTGTGTTGCCGGCCTCCGTTAGCTGGTGGCCTGTGCGTTGGCGTACTCCTCCCACATTTTCAGCACGGCATCAAAATCAGCTGGTAGCTCGGCTTCAAACTGCATAAACTCGCGGCTGATGGGATGTTCGAAGCCCAGGGATTTGGCGTGCAGGGCCTGCCGGGGGAGCAAAGCCAGGGCTTTCTCGGCAAAGGCCTTGTAGGCTCCCTTACGCTGCCCGTACACTACCCGGTCGCCGCCATAGGTAGCGTCGCCGAACAGCGGGTGGCCAATGTGCTTCATGTGTACCCGAATCTGGTGGGTGCGGCCGGTTTCGAGGTTACACTGCACCAGCGCCACCTGCCCAAAGGCTTGCAGCACCTTATAGTGGGTAACCGCTGTGCGGCCATACTCGCCTTCAAATGGGAACACCGCCTGCACCTTACGGTCCTTGATACTGCGCCCGATGTTCGTGCTGATGGTACTCTGCGCCTCGGCGGGCACGCCCCACACCAGCGCCAGATAGGTACGCTCGATGGTATGGTGGAAAAACTGGTTCGACAAGTAGGTCATGGCGTACTCCGACTTGCCGATAACCAACAACCCTGACGTGTCTTTATCGATGCGGTGCACAAGGCCGGGGCGCACTTCGCCGTTGCGGCCGGTGGGCAGGTTGGCAAGGTGATGCGCCAGCCCGTTTACCAATGTGCCCTGCCAGTGGCCGAAGGCCGGATGCACGACCAGCCCAGCCGGCTTGTTCACCAGTAACAACTCCGGGTCTTCGTACCGGATGTCAAGGTCCATGGGCTCGGGCATTACCTTGAACTCGCGGGGCGGCTCCGGCAGCGTCACCGTGATAATGTCGAGCGGCTTGACGCGGTAGTTGGACTTCACCGCTTGGCTATTGACCTGCACAGCGCCGGCCAGAATAGCATTTTGAATGCGGGTGCGCGACGTTTTGGGGATGCGCAGCAGCAGAAACTTATCCAGGCGCAGCAGCTCCTGCTTCCGGTTAGCCTGAATGCGGTGGTGCTCATACAGTTCGTCGCCCCCTTCGCTGTCGTCGCCATCATCGTCGGCCAGCTCTCCGGCAGAAAGTTCAGCAGGGGTAGGCATGTGCATGTGGGGCGCAGGAAATTCTTGGTCCAGTTCTGCCATATAACGGAAAAATCGGTGGTCCGGAGCGCCCATACCGGGGCGCGACGTGGTAGCAAACAGCAGCAGCCGGGGCAAAAGCCCCGGCTGCGCCGGTGAAGCCATAAGCTAGCGCGCCGGAGCGCTTACTTCTTGGTTTTCGTTTTGGTTTTGGTAGTGGCGGCGGGCACTGCCGAAGCGGCCGGAGCAGCTGGCGTAGTTACCTTGGCAGCACTGGCAGCACCGGGCGTAATGCCCATTTTCTTCAGCACCAGATCCGAAATGTCGCCCTCTTTGGGGCCGTGCAACAGTACCGGGCTGGCACCATCGGAGTTGAGCACATACGTGAAGCCGTTTTCGTTGGCTACGGCATCAATGGTCTGCTGGAGCTTGTCGAGAGCGGGCTTAAGCAAGGCCTGCTGCTTCTGCTGCAACGAGGTTTCTGCACTCTGCTGGAACTCTTGGATCGACTGCTGCAGGTTCTGCAATTCCTTCTGCTTATCGGCCCGCACGGGGTCGGGCATGGTGGCGGCACCCTTCTGGAAGGCCTCGCCCTTGGTCTGGTACTCGGCGTATTTGGTATCGAGCTGGTTTTTGAGCTGGGTGCTATAGTCTTTCAACTGCGACTCAATCTGCTTGCTTTCGGGCATCTGGCTCAGCACATACTCTACACTGGTATAGCCGATTTTCAGCGGCGCCTGGGCCATCGAAGCGGTAGCCGTAGTGAGGGTAAGGGCGGCAATGGCCAGAGCAACACGGATTTTGTTCATGGTGGTCGTCATCAAAAAAGGGAAAAGTCAGAAAGTTGAATACACAAAGTTACTTTTTTCGGCCGGCTGGGCGGGCAGCGGGCTGACGGGGGGTCGGTTCGTCGGTGTCGGCCGTCGAGGCGTTGCCGGCGGGGGTAGCAGGCGGCGTAATAGTTCTAACCGAACCCTTCTGGCCCGGCTGGTTGGCCTCGGGCGAGGCCAAGCCCAGTTCCTCCAGCACAAATTCGGTGTAATCGTGCACAGGGTTGGTATAGAGCATGGTCAGGTCGCCCGATTTGTCGAACACAATGGCCAACTGCTTTTTCTTGGCCACCTTCTCAATAGCCTCAAATACTACATCCTGCACCGGCTTGGTTAGTTCCTGCCGTTTGCGGAACAACTGGCCTTCGAAGCCAAATATTTTGTTGGTGTTGGTTTTGATGTCCTGCTCTTTGGCCAGAATCTCGTCCTGGCGCTTTTTCTTCATAGCTTCCGTCAGAACGACTTCCTCAGCCTGATAATTCCGAAGCAGCTTATCTAGCTCCGCTTTTTGGTTTTCCAGGTCCTTTTGCCAGTTGGCGGCCTGGGTATTCAACTCCTGCTGTGCCTGCGCATACGCCGGTAGCTTAGCCAATACAAACTCCGAGTCGACGTAGCCGAACTTCTGGGCCTGCACCCCAGGAGCACCTACCAGTACTAACAACAGGGCCAAAGCGGCCGAAACGCGGAAAACAAAGTGGTTCATGTTGTTGAAAAAGTGGTGGCCCCGGCCCGCTCACCATGGGCGCTACCGAATCTGCTGGCCGATGATAAAGTGGAAGATACCGCTCTTCTGCGCCGAACCGCCGGCTACACGTGGCACCTGGTCGAAGCCCCAGCCGTAGTCGAAGCCTAGCAAACCGAATGCCGACATGAAGACGCGGGCTCCTAAACCTGCCGAACGGTACAGCTTATAAGGGCTGTAGTTGGCATAGCTCTCCGATGAGTTGCCGGCTTCAGCAAAGCCCAGCACGTACACCGTAGCCGCCGGGTTCAGGCTGACTGGATAACGCATTTCCATTACGAATTTATTGTACACCACGCCACCAGCCGAACCCTGCCGCGAAGCTGGCAGCGAATTCTGGTCATTCGGGTCGGCGTAGCCGCGCAGGCCCACGTACTCGGTACCGGCAATGAAGTTGGTAGAGCCACCATAGCCCAGGCCTGCACCGCCCAGCTTAAACCGCTCGAACGGGCCGATGGCTCGGTTGCTGCCGTAGCTACCAATAAAGCCGAAATGAGCTCGGGTATTCAGCACCAGCTTACCCACCACCGGTGTAAACCACGAGGCGTCAAACATCCACTTATGAAACTCTACCCACTCATTCACGCTCGGGTGTGCTCCCGGAAACAGTGAATAAGGCGGCGTGAGGTTTACGCTCAGTGCCAGCGAGGAGCCTCGCCGCGTAAAGGTCGGGTTGTCGATGCTGTTACGCGCCAGTGTGGTGTTAAGCGTAAGGTTGGTAGCGTCGCCGGTGCCGGTTGGGAAGAAGTCGCTTCCTAAGCTACCGTAGTTTTTAAGCTTGTACTGGGTAACCGATAGTGCGTTGCTCAGCGTGAAGTAGTCATCGGGCCAGCGCAGGCGGCGGCCCAGCGCCACGCTGGCACCATTGGTTTTAAGCGAGCCGGCATTCACATCGAAGCTGCTGCCGTTGCGGAAAACTGTTTTAGTCAGGCTCACCGATAACGAGTTGGGCTTGCGCCCGCCCAGCCAGGGCTCGGTAAACGAGAACGAGTAGGCTTGGTACTGCGGGCCGTTGGCCTGCACGTTCAGCGACAGGCGCTGGCCGTCGCCGGAGGGTACGGGCGTCCAGTTTTTCAGGGTGGCGGCCTTGCGTAGCGAGAAGTTGTTGAACACTAGGCCCACTGTACCAATAAAGCCCGCGTAGCCGCCCCAGCCACCCGAAAGGGTAATCTGGTCGGAGGGTTTCTCCTCCACCGTATAATTGATATCTACGGTACCGTCGGCCTGGTTTGGCACTGGGTTGAGGCCAATCTTTTCGGGGTCGAAGTAGCCCAGCGTGGCCAGCTCGCGCTGGCTGCGAATCAGGTTTTCGCGGCTGAACTTGTCGCCGGGCAACGTGTAAAGCGTCCGGCGCACCACGTGGTCGGAGGTTTTGGTATTGCCTGCAATCCGTACCTCCTTCACCCGCGCCTGCACGCCCTCCGACACCCGCATTTCGATGTCAATAGAGTCACCTTCCACCCGCGTTTCCACCGGCTCGATGTTGAAGAACAGGTAGCCGTCGTTCATATAAAGCGACGTTACATCCTGGCCCATGGGGTTGTAGTTGAGGCGCTTATCAAGCGTTTCCTTGCTGTACACGCTGCCCTCCTTGATGCCCAGCACCGAGGCCAGCGTCTTGTCGTCGTAGAGGTAGTTGCCGTTCCAGCTGATGTTGCGGAAGTAATATTTCGGCCCCTCATCTACCCGTACAGTCAGCTTCAGGCCATCACCTACCCGGGTCAGCGAATCCGACACGATAGTTGCGTCGCGGTAGCCCTGCGCGTTATAAAAGTCGAGTAGCAGCTGTTTGTCGTCCGCAAACTCCTTCGCCTGGTACTTGCCCGAGTTGAAGAACTTCGGGAATTTCTTCTCTTTAGTTTTCTTGAACTTGCCCTTCAGCTTGCCATCCGAGAAAGCGGTATTACCTACGAAATCAATCTCCCCAATTTTGACCTTAGAGCCCTTGTCCACGTTAATGGCCAGCACCACGCTGTTCGACAGCGACGAGTCGGGCCGCTGCACGATGTTCACCTTGGCATCAAGAAACCCTTTGTTGGTATAGAACTTACGTACCTGAGCGCGGGTGTTGCTCAGCAACGCATCAGTCACCACCTTGCCGCGGATGAGTTTGATCTTGTTTCTCAACTCTTCCCCCTGGCCTTTGCTGATGCCCTCGAAGACGAATTTCGACAGCCGGGGACGCTCCTTGAGGTTGAAATCGAGGAACACGCGCCCGTTTTCCACGCGGGCAATGCTCACGCTCACATCGCCCAGAATACCCTGGTCCCACAGCTTACGGATAGCCCGACCGATTTCCTCGCCGGGAATCGTGATGGGGTCTCCTACTTTCAGCCCCGAAAGGCCAATAAGCGTATTCGGATCGAGGTAGCGGGCACCGCTGATGGTGATGCCGCCCAGGGTATAGCGCTGGGGCTCGTCGGCCGTGCTGCTGGCAGCGGCCGGGGCGGCTACCTGGCCCAGGGTGGTAGTAAGCGGTGCCGTGCCCAGCGTAAAAGCCAGGGCGGCAACCGGAAGGATCTTATGGTAGGGAGAACTCATTTTCGATTACGAAACGGTTAGCTGCTCACTGGTTTTACCGAACCGACGCTCCCGCTGTTGGTAGGCCCGCAGGGCATCATAAAGGTGCTGGCGCCGGAAATCGGGCCAGAGCAAATCGGTAATGAACAGTTCCGTATAGGCCAGTTGCCACAACAGGAAATTACTTATGCGCTGCTCGCCGCTGGTGCGAATAAGCAGTTCGGGGTCGGGAATACCAGCCGTAGACAGGTAGCCGGCCACAGTAGCCTCGGTTACCTGCTCAGGCTGGAGCCGGCCGGCCGCTACCTCCTGGGCAATGCGGCGGCTGGCCTGGGCCAAGTCCCAGCGGCCGCTGTAGCTCAGAGCCAGCACCAACGTCATGCGGCTACCATGTTTGGTCAGTTCCATAGCCTCAGCCAACTCTTTCTGGCATGAAGCCGGCAGGTTATCAATCTGACCAATTGCTTGCAAACGGATGCTGTTTTTGAGCAACGTGGGTGTCTCCTTGCGGATAGTGTGGACCAGCAGTTGCATCAGGGCCGTCACTTCGATGGCCGGACGCGCCCAGTTTTCGGTCGAGAAGGCGTAAAGCGTCAGGTAACGTACACCGGCTTCGGCCGCACCTTCCACCGTCTCCCGAACTGCCGTAATGGCGCTCTGGTGGCCGAAGATGCGTAAGCCACCCTTCTGCTTGGCCCATCGGCCGTTGCCATCCATAATTATGGCAACGTGCGCGGGAATATTTTGAGAATCAATTTCGGACCGGACGGCCATTGGCGCTTTTTGCGTAAAGAGGCCGCAAGTTACGTAAATGGTTGCATTACTTGTCCTACACTATCGACTGCCTTCGCCTCATTCCAACAACCAACGGCCTCCGCCACGATACGTAACGGAGGCCGGGCAGATGTATGGGCTTTATAGCCTTTCATGACTACTTTTTCTTTGCTTTATCGTCGCGTTTGTCGGGACAGTGAATCTTATAAAAGGTATACGAAACGCTCAGCCCGTTGTAGAAATACCAGTCCTGATCATTTGGATTGCCTATCTCATCAGTCTGCCCCCGAGTTTTACCATCGATGTGGTCCAGATTATCGGTAAAGGTCTTACGGGCGCCCACTTCCAGTCCCAGGTTCCAGTGCCTCGAAAGCGCATACTTGAACCCGACAGCTACCGGCACGGCTAAGCTCAGCGTGCTCCCCTTCCTATCTAAGTCAGGAAAAGCATTGCTCTCTACCTCCGTATTAGCGTAGAAGCCAGCTAACCCTACAAATACATAGGGTGTAAAATGAACCTTATCGAGCCGGTCATGGAAATCGAAGAAATTATATTCGATGCCACCCGAGAGTTCCAGCAAATTGCCCTTCAGGTGAGCGTCGCGGTAGGCCGATAGTGGTAACTGATTGCCATTGAACCCACGTACGTTGCGGTCATCGGCTCGTAGCATACCGCCCATTACGGCAACCCGTGCAGTTATGGCTCCCGAAAGGTCGCGACGGTAAAAAGCCGTTATAGCAGGCCGGTTATTGCGAAACTGGTAGTGTGGAGCCAGTTCGCCTTTATACACAAGTCCACCTGCACCCAGCCCGATTTCACTGGTCGTTTGAGCTCCAGGAACCTGTGCCTGTGCGGTACCACCAAAAAAAACGCTCCCCACCGACCCGAAGCCGATAAGGAGCATTTTAAGAGAAGTTGCTTTTATCATTATACTGACTGGCAATTGAGTAATACGACAGCCAGTAAGAATGGCTACCGGAATTTCGGGTTACGAACCCGTGGTGCAAGTATATAGTTTACCGAAACACCCAGCGTGGTGTACCAGTCCTTCTCGTTGCTCTTACCACGCATTTGACCAGATTGTATTGATTCATCATACGTACCTGGATAACCGGTAGTATTTGCACCAGTAATATAGTAACCAAAGTACTGAGCTTGTTCCGAACCCAGATCATTCAAGGATGCATAGTTTCCGCTTACGTCATCCAAGTAATCGGTGAACGTCTTACGGAAGCCCAGTTCCAAGCCGATGTCGAAGCTTTTGTTAAGCTTATATCGAGCACCAGCACCGAAAGGAATTACAAACTGTGTGAGGCTATATCCGCTAGACTGTCCTTCAGTTCTCAACGGTTGAAGAGCAACTATATTACCTGTTGCATTCTCACCCTTGGGGTTGTGGCGAATAACACCTACACCACCAAACAGATAGGGCACAAAATCAGGGCGCTTTATATAGTTATTGCGATTCTCGACTAGATCGAATATACCTACGCCGGCTAATTCAAAAATATCGTTACGGAAGTTCATATTCCGGTTGTAACGATACTTAGCATCCTGATCGTTTTGATCAGCAGCTTTGGCGTCATCACCGGTAATACGGCCGTACGAGAGGGAAGCGCGGGCCGATATGCGGGGCGCAAAACGGTGGGTGAACGTCAGGCCGAGGTTGGGGCGGGTGGCGCCAGCACGGAAGCTAGGAATGCTGGGCTTCGGCGTAATGTCGCCGAAGTAGTTCATGGCATTCAGCGACACACCAACCGTGTTGTACTGTTTGCGCTTGCTGAATTGCTGCGCATCGGCCTCCGATGCCAGCATCGTGAGAGCCAACAGCGGGGCGGCGGTAAGGGCGAAAAACTGCTTCATACTCTGGCGTTATTTAAAAATAGCGGTTCCGGGGAGAGAGCCGAACGTGTAAAAATCACAGTTTCAGCCGAAGACAAAAGTAAGGCTTCGTGTGAACTAAAAAAAGAAATGTCCAAAAAAAGGGTTAAACCGGTACATCGGCGGGATTTCTCCGGTCCAATCCCCAGTTCAATTTGCTGCGCAAGGTACTCAGGAAGTTGACCTGATTCATTTTAACTAGCTGAGCATTGAAATTTTCCCGACGAACGGCAACCTGAATGCCAGCTTCGACAGTGCGGGACCGAGAATCGAGCGACAACAGAAAATTGTTGCTCCTTCCTTCAATTTCAAAGGAAATCACGCTCCGGTCGGGCACAATCAGCGGCCGTACGTTCAGATTGTGAGGGCATACGGGTGCAATAACAAAATTGTTCGTTTGGGGCAGCATTACCGGTCCGCCACAGCTAAGCGAGTAGCCCGTCGAGCCGGTAGGCGTTGCCACAATCAGCCCATCAGCCCAGTAAGAGTTCAAATACTCGCCGTCGATATAGGTGTGCACGACAATCATCGACGAGGTGTCGCGCTTGAGGATGCTGAATTCGTTGAGGCCGAAATTGATGTCGCCGAACGTGTCGGGGTCGGTATCGACCCGGATGAGGCTGCGCTCTTCGAGCACGAAGTGGCCCTTGTATAAGGCATCAATGGCTGGCAGGATGGTTTCGGGCGAAATGGTAGCCAGAAAACCCAGCCGGCCAGTATTGATGCCCAGAATTGGGATTTGCAGTGCTCCTACGTACGTAACGGTATCGAGCAGTGTGCCGTCACCGCCGATGCTGAGCACGAAGCGGCAGCCGGCGAGCGAATCGGCGCGGCCGAAGCGGCGGATGCCTTCGGGGATGATGAGGTACTGGCTGAGATACTCGTAGAAGCTGTGCTCGATGCGGATTTCGGCCTGTCGGCGCAGCAAATCGTCGAGCAGCGCCTGTAGCACGGGGGCCTGCTGCTCGGCGAACGGCTTGCCCAGAATAGCTATTTTCATATCGACAAGATAGCGTGAGCGGCTTTAACACGCGTCATCAGATGGGAAACTGGGTGCGGAAGAAAACTCCGCCCTGCTGCTCGCGGGTGCGAGCGTACTCGAGTGTAAACACCCAATCGTAGTACGTGACCAAGTGCAGGCCGACGCCGGCCGACGCCAACAGGCGGTTGGGCAGTTGGTTGGTAACCGGCGCCGCCTTTTGGCCAACGTAGCCCACATCGGTAAAGGTATTTAAATAGAAGACCAGCGGAATGCTATTGAAACGGCTGCTGGGTAGGCCATTGAGCCGGATCTTTCCTAAATCCATCAGACGTAACGAAAGCCCCTGTTGCAGCAAGCCGAGTCGCCGGCCTTCCACGGCGTAGGCATCGTAGCCACGCACTAGTAACTCGTAGCCCAGAGCGCGGTTGTCGGGGTAGGCTAAGGCGCGGGCCACCCGCAACTGTCCAGTGGCTCCTACTGAATAATAAAAAGGCCCACCCAAGGCTACGTAGCGGGCATAGCGACCCCGCAGTGTTAGGCTGCCGGGTGTGCGACTATCCAAGAATGAGCGGTAGCTGACCTGCAGCTGGGCATATTGGCCGCTGAGCGGATAAGCAAAAGTATTGCGGCGGTTGAGCGTGGTGGTCAGACTAAACTCGACGTACTCGCGCCGGGGGCCGTTGAGAAAGTAGCGGGGGTTATAGTAGAGGACTGAATCGGAAACCTGCTCGCGGTGGTAAGAGGCGTCGAGGGCGGCCAGCAGCTGCACAGTGCGCCGCCAGCGCAGGCCCACGGTAGCATATTGCCGCTCAATGGGAAAGTCGTTCTCTTGGCGCAGGTTGCGGAGGCGGTCATTGAGGGTTGCGTAATCGAGGGCACGGGCGCGGTAGTAGGAGTAGCCCGCCCCAAATCCTATCCGGCGTCGGCGGCCGTAGCCGGGTGCCTCATAAAACAACTCATACTTGCGATTGAAACCCAACTGCAGGTTGCCCAGCAACTGCTCGTTGCGCCCCCGAAAGTTGCGGCGCACCAAGTGCAGACCGTAATCAACCCGCTGCCAACGGTCGGGCCGTTCGCGCCACGACGCGAAGTTGCGGTCGGCCAGCGAGAAAATGGGAACAGGAAAAAGGTACCAGCGTTCCTGAAAGCTGTAAAGCACCGTTAGCTCGCCCTCACGGCACACGGCGTTTACCAACACCTGATGAAACAGCTGCAGGTTGAACAGGCGACGGCGGTTAAGTTCGAGGCGGAGGGCCAGGGTGGCAGCATTCAGCGTATCGCCCTCGATAAAATCGAGCTCGGCCCGCATCACCACCTCTTTGGTTACCTGATTGCCTGCAAATAACACCCGGCCCACCCGCAACCGGGTATAGCCCGGGCATTGGGCCTGCACTAGGCTATCGGGACCTGCGCGGCGGAGCGTGTCGGGGAGCGGAGCAGCCAACAATGGGGCGGCCAGCCCGGGGCCCACCGGAAAACGCGTGGCAGCCGAGCTGGGCAGCCCGCTCAGCCATAACAACAGCAGCGTAATCAGCACCCGAATCAGCCGGCTCAGACGTTGAGGTAGCGCAACAGGGCATCGTAGCGCTGCTGCTCGTCCTCGTTGGGCTCGCCCGCCCCGCTGAACTGGGCCGTGATGGAGTAGCTGAACCGCTCTAATGTGGCGATAATGCGGGCTAGGTTGGGCGTATTGATTTTGAGCGTGAGGCGGATGCGGTAGGGGTCGTGCTCGTCCTGGGCTACGTGGGCACTCAGGATTTTAGCGTCGTTTTCTTCTACGTAGCGGCTGATTTGCGTGAGCGAGTAGTCGCGCTCCTCCATCGAAAGCACCAGAATACCCAGTTGCCCGCTGGCGGCCGGTACCTTACCGAAAGCGGCCAGCGTATCGCTCACGGTTACCACGCCCAGGTATTCGCGCTGGTCGTCGAGCACGGGCACGAGCTGGATGTTGTTCTGCACCGCCAGCTCGATGATGTTGTAAAAGTGCTGGTCGTGCTGCACGTGCACATCGGCGTACTGCAGTTGCAGGCTGCCGAGCAGGCGCTCCTCCCCATTCTCGTTTTCCTGGTCGAGTAGGTCCGACTCGGTGACGAGGCCTCGGTAGAGACGTTCGTCGAGTACCGGCAACTGGCCCACATGGAATTCCTCCAGCCAGCGGGCGGCCTTCTCCGTAGTGTCCGTTACCTTGAGCGGCGGCACCAGCGGGTTCAGTAGTTCTTCGGCGAGGATGGAGTTCATGAGCAGAGCAGTAAAGCAGGGCAGGCGCCGGCCGTATAAGCTCGGGGCCCGGCCGAAGGTTTGCGCGGCCTCGCCGGGGCCTACGCTATGTACGCTAGATAAGACACTTCTTATCAAAAACAAAGAGCCCCCCAACCGGCCAGTGGTTGCATAACGCCTGGCCGCCGGTTGAGAAACTACGAAGCCTGGGGGACAGTGGTTTGCAAAAAGCCCATGAGCAACCGGTTGAAATCGGCGGGGCGCTCCATCATGGGGGCGTGGCCACAATGGTCGAGGAAACGCAGCTCGGAGTTGGGCAGCAGCCGGTGGAACTCGTGGGCCACTACGGGAGGCGTAATGGTGTCGTTGAGGCCCCAGACGAGCAGAGTAGGCGCTTGTATGCGGCTCAACTCCTTGGACAGATTATGCCGCTGGGCCGAGCGGGCAATGCTAATGATACGCAGACACTTGGAATTAGAGTTGGTGACGCTGAATACCTCATCGACCAGCTCGCGGGTGGCTACGGTGGGGTCGTAGAAGGTGTAGGCCACTTTTTCCTCCACGTAGGCATAATTACCGCGCTTCGGAAACGATCCACCCATTCCATCCTCAAACAGGCCACTGCTACCGGTGAGCACCAGCCGGGCCACTCGATCCGGGTTCTGGAGCGCATATACCAGCGCAATGTGGCCGCCCAACGAGTTGCCCAGCACGGTGCAGGGCTCCTGCAAACCGATTTCGGCCAGAAAATCCTCGACGAAGCTTACCAGTCCTGGCACGCCGGCCTTCAGCAGGGGCATATCGTAGATGGGCAGCAGCGGAATAACGACGCGGTAGCGGGTGCTGAACTCGGTAATAACATCTTCCCAGTTGCTGAGCGCCCCAAACAGGCCATGCAGCAGCAATAGCACTTCGCCGGTGCCTTCATCTACGTACCGAAACTCGTTTTTCTCCTGAATCCGCAACGTCATCTTCGCTATCCAAATAAACCGGCCGGCGGGGCCGGGGCGGTAGTTGCAATGATACAACTCTGCACCCAATTGCCGAGCATTTCCAACCCGTGGGTGGTGAGCAGGGCCTCGGGATGGAACTGTACGCCGTGCAAAGGTAAGCTACGATGGCGCAGGGACATGATTTCGGCGCGGGTATCGGTGGTAACGGCCAGCGCCTCTAGCACCGGCGGCAGCCCGCACACGGCCAGCGAATGGTAGCGCGTAACGGCCATGCGGGCCGGCAAACCTGCCCAGAGCACGTCGGGCACGGTCCAGATAATATCGGACACCTTGCCGTGCATGGGCCGCGCTCCGCGCACCACTTCGCCTCCAAAAAACTGACCCAGCGCCTGGTGGCCCAAACACACGCCCAGCATCGGCAGGCGCTGATGAAACGCCTTGATAACGGCCAGCAGGTTGCCCGCGCCCGCCGGTGTGCCCGGCCCCGGCGACAGCACAACGGCCTCGGGAGCTAGGGCCACCAGCTCGGTCAGTGGCACATTGTTGCGGCGCACCAGCACCTCGCACCCCAGCTGCCGTAGGTAATCGAGCAGGTTGTAAGTGAAAGAGTCGAAGTTGTCGAGCAGCAGCAGGCGCATTCGTTAGGGCTTAGGGACTTAGGGATTAGGGCTTGACAGTTGGCAATCAGGGCAGAGTGCTGGTTGGGTATCGTTCTAAAACCTAAGCGCTAAGCTCCTAACCCCTACCCTAAAACACTTCCCGCAGACGGGTGAGCAGGGTGCTAGCAAACGGCATGGCGAAACCGACGACCTGCAGGGCCGCGGGCGTTGCCTGGCGTACGTAAGGCAGCACCTGCGAATCGGCGGCCAGCTGGGGGGAGATGAGGGGTACACCTGCCGATTCGACACCGTAGAGCAACAAACTCAGACCCAGCACCCATTTCAACATCCCGCCGATGGCCCCGCCTAGGTTGTCTAGGAAGCCCAGCGGCGTGAGGTGCACGGCGGTTTTAAGCAGGCCGCTAAGCAGGTGCACGCCCCAGCCGATGGCGGCAAACACCAGCACAAACGATACCAGCGGCAGCAGCCCAAAGGCCTCGCCCACGTAGTGCCGCACCAGCGGAATAGCGTCGTTGAGCAGCGCCAGTCCGCCTACCAGCCCCAGCACCAGCGCCAGCAGCGTAGCCACCTCCAGCACCAGCCCGCGCCGGTAGCCCTGCACGGCTCCAATCCCCAGCGGAATCAGCAGGAAAATATCGAAGGTGGACATGGGGGACTGAGGTTTTGGAACATCGGGTTGCCATGAAACCGGCTGTCATCCTGAGCGCAGCGAAGGACCCGGCCCCGAAGCTATATCCGTTGATTGGCTTCGGGCCGGGTCCTTCGCTGCGCTCAGGATGACAGCCGGTCTACTCCTGCCGCTAGAAATTGGTGTTGTTGAGCAGGTTGCTGACGGTTTGGGAAATGACGCGGCCATCGGCCAGACCGGCCAGCTCGCGGGCGGCTACGCCCATCACTTTACCCAGGTCGGAGGGGCCGGTAGCGCCCACGCGCTGGATGATGTGGACGAGTTTTTCGGTCAGCTCGGCTTCGGAAAGCTGCTTAGGCAGGTACTCCTCGATGATGGCCAGTTCGTTAAGCTCCACTTCTTCGAGGTCGGAGCGGAACTGCTCGTTATAGGTTTGCGCGGCTTCGCGACGCTGCTTGGCCTGCTTGGTGAGCAGCTTCATTTCGGCGTCGGAGGTGAGGGCCGCACCGTGCTGCCCCTCAGCCGTTTCGGCCAGCAGTATCTGCGACTTGATGCTGCGCAGCGTGGTCAGGCGCAGCTTGTCTTTGGCCAGCATGGCTTTTTTGATGTCGGCGTCGATGGTTTCTTTCAGAGACATAGTTCAGGGAATAAGGAACAGGTAAAATTACGGCTTAATCCCGGACGCGGAGCGCCGGCCGCCGGCTTCAACCAAAACGCGCCCGGGCTGTTGGGGCTACGTATCTTTACGGCCCGTACTTTTCCTTCAGCCCGCCCCCGGTATGACGAAGCTCAGCGTAAACATAAATAAAATAGCCACCCTGCGGAACGCACGCGGCCACAACCGCCCCGATTTGCTGCAGGCCGCCCGCGACATCGAGCGGTTCGGGGCCGAAGGCATTACGGTGCATCCGCGCCCCGATGAGCGCCACATTCGCTACCAGGATGTGCGCAACCTGAAAGCGGTGGTGAAAACCGAGCTGAACGTAGAAGGCAACCCGACACCCGATTTCCTGGACTTGGTGCGCGAAGTACGGCCCGAGCAGGTAACGCTGGTGCCCGACGCGCCCGACGCCATTACCTCCAATGCCGGCTGGAACACGATAGAGCACCAGGAGTATTTGCGCGGCATCGTGGCCGAGCTGAAAGGCCTGGGCTGCCGCGTCAGTATATTTCTGGACCCTGTAGCCGAGCTGGTGCGCGCCGCCGCTACCACCGGCACCGACCGCATCGAGCTCTATACCGAAGACTACGCCCGCCACTACCACGCCGACCGCGAAGCTGCCCTGCGGCCTTATCGCGAAGCCGCCCTACTGGCCCAGCAGCTCGGGCTGGGCCTCAACGCCGGCCACGACCTCGACCTCGACAACCTCGCCTACATGGCCCAAAACTTACCTGGCCTGGCCGAAGTCAGCATCGGCCACGCGCTGGTGTGCGACGCGCTGTACCTGGGCCTGGAAAATACGGTGCAGCTGTATTTACGCCAGCTGGCAGGCCCAAAGGTTCGGCTGTCATCCTAAATTTTCAATTCAACGAAATGCCCCGTCTTACCCTGCCTGATTTTTTGCAAACCGATACCAACGTGCCTGTTCTGGATGTGCGGGCACCGGTCGAGTATGCACAGGGACATATTCCGGGGGCTGTCAGCTTTCCGCTCTTCACCGACGACGAGCGGGCCCGCATCGGCACCACCTACAAGCAGCAGAGCCAGGACAAAGCCGTGCTGCTGGGCCTCGATTTGTTTGGCCCGCGCATGAGCCAAATGGTGAAGCTGGCCGGCAAAATGGCCCCCAGCAAACAGGTGCGGGTGCATTGCTGGCGGGGCGGCATGCGCTCGGGAGCCGTACAGTGGCTGCTGGAGTTGGCCGGTTTTCAGGTGCAGCTGCTGGATAAAGGCTACAAGGACTACCGCCACTGGGCGCTGGCTGAGTTCGAGCAGCCCCGCACTATGTGGGTACTGGGTGGCCTCACGGGCTCGGGTAAAACCGACGTGCTGCACGCGCTGGCGGCCCAACAGCAGCCCGTGCTCGACCTCGAAGGCTTAGCATCTCACAAAGGCTCGGCCTTCGGCAGCATCGGCCAGCCCGAGCAGCCCACCCAGGAGCAGTTTGAGAACGATTTGGCCGCCCGGCTGGCCGCGCTGCCCGTTGAGGGCCCGTTTTGGGTGGAGGATGAAAGCCGCGGCATTGGGCGCGTGGCAGTGCCCGGCGGGCTGTTCGAGCAGCTGCGCACGGCCCCGTTGGTAGTGCTGGAAATTCCGCGCGAAGTACGCGTAGCCAAACTGGCCGACGAGTACGGCCGCCAAGACCCGGCCGCGCTGGCCGCTTCGGTGCTGCGCATCCGTAAGCGCCTGGGCGGGCTGGCCACCAAGGAAGCCCTGTCGGCCATTGGCGAAAACGATATGGCCAAAATGGTAAGCCTGGTACTCGACTACTACGACAAAACTTACTCGCACGGCCTCGACGGCCGCCCCTTCGTAACTGTACCTTCTGACACCTGCGACCCGCTGATAAACGCCAGGCTGGTACTGGCAGCGGCTCAAAAGGCATTTCTATAGCAGGGCGCTGAACAGATCTGTACCGTACTGCGCGTTCCTCCACAGGAACTCAACCAAACGAAACAACATGACTGAAACCGATAAAATCCGCCTGACCCAATACAGCCACGGCGCCGGCTGCGGCTGCAAAATTGCGCCTAAAGTGCTCGACCAGATTCTGCACACCAGCCTGCCTCAGCCCACCCATGACAAGCTGCTGGTAGGCAACGCCTCACGCGATGATGCGGCCGTGTACGACATTGGCGGCGGACAGGCCGTTATCAGCACCACCGACTTCTTCATGCCCATCGTCGATGATGCCTACGATTTTGGACGCATTGCCTCAGCCAACGCTATTTCCGATGTGTACGCTATGGGCGGACGGCCGATTATGGCTATTGCCGTACTGGGCTGGCCCATTGATAAGCTGCCGCCCGAAGTGGCCCGCCGCGTAATTGAAGGCAGCCGCAGCATCTGCGCCGAGGCGGGTATTCCGCTGGCCGGCGGCCATAGCATCGACTCGCCAGAACCCATTTTCGGCCTAGCAGTAACGGGGCTGCTCGACATCAAAAACCTCAAGCAGAACGACACGGCCACCGCTGGCTGCGAGCTGTACCTTACCAAGCCGCTGGGCGTGGGCATGCTGACGACTGCCCAGAAAAAAGGCATCCTACGTCCCGAAGACGAGCAACTAGCTCCGCGGAGCATGATGATGCTCAACAAAATCGGGGCTGAGCTAGGGCCGTTGGAAGCCGTGCGCGCCATGACCGACGTAACTGGTTTCGGACTGCTTGGCCACTTAGCCGAGGTGTGCGAAGGCAGCAACCTGACCGCTGAAATCGAGTTCGACAAGGTGCCCCTGATTCCGGAAGCCGCCGCCTATTACGCCCAGAAGTCGATTCCGGGCGGTACGGTGCGCAACTGGGATTCGTACGGCCACAAGGTGGGCGACGTAACCGATGAGCAGCGCGCCTGGCTCTGCGACCCCCAAACTTCGGGTGGCCTGCTCGTGTGCGTAGACCCGGCGGGCCGCGAAGCGGTGCGGGCTGTGTTCGGACAGCATGGGCTGGCGCTGGAGCCCTTTGGCACGTTGCGGGCCCATCAGGCCGACGAGCCCTGGATTCTGGTGAGCTAAGCCCCACGAATGAAGCTTCTCTCCTTCCTACGGCCGCTTCTGGAGGTAGCCGCGCTGGTGGCTGCCCTGGTGCTGGGGCTGCGGCTGTTCAGCGGCCTGTTCAGCCGCAAAAGCCACACCTACCGGCTCAACTATGCCCGGCAACTGCGGCTGTTGTTCTGGCCACTGCTGTGCCTGGGCGTGGGGCTGCCGTTTCTGGGGGCGTTTTTTTATGCCGATACACTGGCCCCGCACGAGTGGATTCTGCTGCTGGCTATGACGGTGGTCGTGCTGGGCTTTGCGGGTCCGGCGCTGCTGCTGCACGGGCAGTATAGCCTGCGTAACCTGCATACCACGCTGGTTTTCGAGCCCAAACAGAATCGGCTGGAAGTGTACGAGGACGGGGCCCGGGTTCCGTTTGAAAAGCACGACCTGCTGCGCGTGGAGCGGGTAACGTGTAGCTCACGCCGGGCCTTCTGGAGCTCCTATGACTACCTGCGCCTGCACTTGCGAAACGGCCAGACGCTAACCCTGACGTCGGCCCTGACGGACCTGCAGCCGCTGACCGATTTTCTGCGCAACACCCCGCTGGAGCGCCGCCAGACCTGGATTTGCTGGCTGTAACGGCTACTGGTGCGGGCGCTACCAGGAAGCAGCCACTGTTGCTTACCGTTTGTTCCGGCTCTTATACGCACCACCCGAGCCGCTACGAGGCCAACTAAGTACCGCTATGCTGCGTTAGCGGGGACAAGGCAATAAGCCGCCCGCCGGCACGTTGATTGACAGTTACAAAAGACTATATTTAGCGCCATCAGTGCCGCAGTGGGGCTGCGCCTGCGCCAGCTATATTTCCTCCTTATCAGTTACCGATGCGCTGCTTTCTGCTCGTTGCCTTGCTGCTCAGTAGCCTGTGGGGGCGAGCTGCGACGGTGCCCGAGCTGCAGCAGCAGCTGCAAACCCAGCCAGCCGATACAGGCCGTGTGCGGCTGCTGAATGAGCTGTGCTACCTGCTGCACGACAACCACCCAACCCGGGCACTGCGCTACGGCGAGCAGGCAGTAACCCTGGCTCGCAAGCTATCCGACCGCCCCGGCCTGATGCGGGGGCTGCTGGCGCTGGCCAGCTGCTATGCCAACCTGGCCGATGGCCCGCATGCGCTGGAGCTGCAGCAGGAAGCGCTGCTGCTGGCCCGGCTGCTGCGTTCCACCGATGGGCTGGTGCGCAGCTTTACGGGCATGGGCAGCGTGTACCATGAGCGCAACGACACGGCCGCAGCCCTGCTTAACTACCGCCGGGCCCTTCAGTATGCCTACGAGCCCGCTGTGAAGGTAAGCTCGCAGCTGATGCTATTCGGTAACCTGGGCAACCTGTATTTTACGATGCGCTACCGCTCGCGGGGGATGCTTTTTACCCGCCGGGCACTGGCACTGGCCCGCCGCCACGGCGACCGGGCCGGCGAGTCGCTGTATTTGGCCAACCTGGGCACATACTATCTGCAGATGCAGCGCCTGAACACGGCCGAAGGCTTGCTGCGCAAAGCCGTGAGCCTGCTGGAGCCCCTACCCGGCCAGCGCTTCGAAGCCGGCCACCTGGAACTGCTGGCCACGGTGCTGCTGCTCAAAAACGAGTTGGAAGAAGCGGAGGAGCTCACCCGCCGGGCCCTGGGCCTGGCCCGCACCCTCGATTACCAGGAGCGGGTGCTTGATGCTTACAGTCTGCTGGCCGACATCAGCGCGGCCCGCCGCGAGTACGACCAAGCCTACGAGTGGCAGCTGCGGTTTCGCAGCCTCAACGACAGCCTCAATAGCCGCTCGCGCCTGCAAACCCTGCTGGCCCTGCAAACCCGCTACGAAACGGCCGACAAAGAGCGAATCATCCAACAGCTCACCGACCGCGAAAACGTGATGCAGCAACGCAACCGGGCCCAGGTGGTAGCCATATTGGCGCTGCTGTTGGGTTTGGGTGGGGGCGGGCTGCTCTATACTAAATTGCGCCGCAGCCGCGCTGCAGTGGCGGCCAACAATAAGGCCCTGGAGCAGGCCTCGGCCGAGCTGCGCCAGGTAGCCGCCTCCAAAGACCGCCTATATGCCATTGTAGCCCACGACCTGCGCGGTCCTGTTACGTCGTTTGCCAGCGTTACCGAGCTGATTGACTTTTACCTGCGCCAGGGCGACGAGGCCGGCCTACGCCGCCTGCCCGAGCTGGTGCGCCAATCGGCCCAGCAGCTCAATCACCTGCTCGATAATCTGCTCAACTGGGCCGTCAGCCAGACGGGCGAACTGGCTTTCCGGCCGCGGGCGCTGGCCGTGGCCGAGTTGTTCGAAGACACGCGCCGCCTGTATGCCAATGCTCTGGAGGCCAAGCAGCTTACGATGCACCTCGATGCCAGCCCGAGCCTTTTGCTCTGGGCCGATTCTCACATGACCCAGACCATCCTGCGCAACCTGGTAGGCAATGCGCTCAAGTTTACGCCTTCGGGCGGACAGGTTTGGCTGGCCGCTGCGGAAACCAGCCCCGGACGTATAACATTGCGGGTAGAAGACACGGGGGCAGGAATGACGCCCGAACAGATAGGCGCCCTACACAGCTCCGAAGCCCTGGCCCAACCGCTGCAGGGCCCGCGCTCAGGCACAGGTCTGGGGCTGCTACTATGCCGGGCCTTTGCCAGCCGGCAGGCCGGCTCCCTGCGCATTGAAAGCACACTTGGCCAGGGCACTACGGTATATGTTGCGCTGCCCGCCGCCCTGCCCGAAGCTCCGGCCCAGGAGGGTTAGGCGGAGCCTTGAGAAAGGAAAGCCGCCGTCCCCCAACCCATTTCACTATTTTTGCAGCCTATGCTGCAACTCCACTACCGCGAAACGGGGCAGGGCACCCCGCTGGTTATCCTGCACGGCCTGTTTGGCACCCTCGACAACTGGCAGACACTGGCCCGGCGCTGGGCAGAGGCCGGCCACCGCGTTATTTCGGCTGATTTGCGCAACCACGGCCGCTCGCCCCACTCACCCGAGCATACCTACCCGGCTATGGCCGCCGATGTGCTGGGCCTGTTCGAGCAACTGGAGTTGGGGCCCGAAACCACGCTGCTCGGCCATAGCATGGGGGGCAAGGTGGCCATGCGTTTCGCCCTCAACTACCCCGACCGGCTGGGCAAACTTATTGTAGTCGATATTGCCCCTCGCGCCTCCGATATGCGCCACCAGGATGCTATTCTGGCGGGTCTGAACTCGGTCGACTTCACCCAATGCACCGGCCGCCAAGCCGCCGACGACGCCCTAGCCCGCCATATCTCCAGCTTCGGCGTGCGGCAGTTTCTACTTAAAAACCTTTACCGCCAGGAGGATAACTCGTTTGCCTGGCGCGTGAACCTGCCCGTGCTTACCGAGCAGATGGCCAGCATCGGGGCCGAAATTATGGGTGCGCGGCCCTTTCTTAAACCGGCGCTTTTCATCAACGGCGGCACCTCCGACTACATCGACGCCGACGATAAGCGGCAGGGCATTCCGGCCTTGTTTCCCAACTCGCAGGTGGCCACCGTACTCGACGCCGGCCACTGGGTGCATTCCGAAAAGCCCGATGAAGTGTTCGGTCTGGTGCAGTCCTTTATGGGGATGTAAACAGGCCTATCTGTCATCCTGAGCGCAGCGAAGGATGAAGAATGATTCACCAACGCACTCAGCTATACCCATGCCCGGCACGCTTTACCTGATTCCTACCATTCTGGCCGACGACACGGAGGCGCAGGTGCTGCCGCCGCAGGTAGCCACGCAGGTGGCGGCGCTGTCGTGCTTTCTGGTAGAAAATGCCCGCACGGCCCGCCGCTTTATCAAGCGCGTAGCACCGGCGCAGGTTATCGAGCAGCTACGCATCAGCGTAATCGACAAGGATAGCACCGAGGCCCAGGTGCAGGTCGCGCTTCAGCCCGTACTGCAGGGCCAGGATGCGGGCGTAATTTCGGAGGCCGGCTGCCCCGGTATTGCCGACCCGGGGGCCGAACTGGCCCGCCGCGCCCACCAGCTGGGCATTACGGTAGTGCCGCTGGTGGGGCCCAGCAGCCTGCTCCTGGCCCTGATGGCTTCGGGGATGAACGGGCAGAGCTTTACCTTTCACGGATACCTGCCCATCGAGCGGGCTCCGCGGCTGGCGGCCATCAAAAAGCTGCAGCAACAGGCCCTGCAGCTGCACCAGACCCAGCTGTTCATCGAAACACCCTACCGCAACCTGCCCCTGCTCGACGATTTGCTGGCCGGGCTACACCCCGGCACCCGGCTCTGCGTGGCCGCCAGCCTCACGGCTCCCAACGAGTTCATCGTCACCGATACGGTGGCCGGTTGGCGCAAGCGCCCCCGCCCCGATATTCATAAGCAGCCGGCCGTGTTCTTGGTGGGGATGTAGGGGCGGGCTTGCCCCCGCCCGCCACTGCACCGGTAATCGTTCAACGGCGGGCGGGGACAAGCCCCGCCCCTACGTCGTGCTATAGTGCTTAGCTCATCAGGCTATATACTAGCCAGGAGGCCACGTAAGCCAGGCCGGTCATGTACACGAGCTGGAGCATGGGCCACTTCCAGCCTTTGGTTTCGCGGTAGGTAGCAGCCAGGGTACTCATGCACTGCATGGCGAATACGTAGAACACGAGCAGTGAAAACGAGCGGGCCGGCGTGAAGAACGGCTGGCCGTAAATGTCCTTTTCGGCGGCCAGCTTTTGCTGTACCGTCAGTTCATCGGCCTCCTGACCCACGCTATAAATCGTGCTCATAGTGCCCACAAATACCTCGCGGGCGGCAAAGGAGGTTATCAGCGAAATACCAATTTTCCAGTCGAAGCCCAGCGGACGGATGGCCGGCTCCAGCACGTGGCCGAAGATGCCGGCGTAGGAATTTTCGAGTCGCTCAGAAGCCACATGGGCCTCGGTTTCGTCGGCAGTCAGGCGCTGGGCGGCGGCGGCGGTGCGGGCCTGGGTTTCTACCTGCTCCAGGCGGCCGGGCGGGCCGTAGGTGGCCAGCACCCACAGGATGATGGAAATGGCCAGAATTACCTTACCCGCCTGGAAAACGAAGGTTTTCACCTTTTCCAGAATAGTAATGCCCACGTTTTTCCAGCGCGGCCAGCGGTACACCGGAAACTCCATGATGAAGTAGCTCCGCTCGGTGGTACGCATAAGCAGTTTCATGGCCCAGGCCGAGAAAATGGCCGCGAAAAAGCCCAGCAGGTACAGCCCCATCAAAGCGAAGCCGCGCAGATTGAAGATGCCCAGCACGGCCTCGTCGGGCACCACCAGCCCAATAAGCACGGTGTACACCGGAATGCGGGCCGAGCACGACATGAGCGGCGTAACGAAGATGGTGATGAGCCGGTCTTTGCGGTTTTCGATGGTGCGCGCGCTCATGATGGCCGGCACGGCGCAGGCCACGCCCGAAATCAGGGGCACAATGCTCTTGCCGTTCAGCCCGAAGCGCCGCATAATGCGGTCCATCATAAAGGTCACGCGGGCCATGTAGCCGGTTTCCTCCAGCACGGCAATAAAGGCGAAGAGCAGCGCAATCTGTGGAATGAAAATCAGCACGCCACCCAGGCCCGCCAGTACACCCTCCGTCAGCAGACTGATCAGCGGGCCGTCGAAGTTGGTCTGGATAAGCGAGTTAATCCAGGCCACGCCCTGGTCAATCAGCTCCATGGGGTAGCTGGCCCAGGCAAATACCGCCTGAAACATCAGAAACAGGATGCCGAAGAAGATGGCGTAGCCCCACACCCGATGCGTGAGCACCTTGTCGAGGCGGTTGCTGTAGGGCTCGTTCTGCTCGGTGCGCGTCACGGTCACGCAATTCAGCAGAATCTCATTGACGCGGGCGTAGCGGGCAATGGTTTCCTGGGCCTGCCGAACGGTGGGCTTGAAGTCGTACTGCTCAGTCAACTCCTCGATGTAGGCCCGGTCATCGGGGCCCAAAAAGGCGAGGTGGCGGTACTGGTGGGCGTAGTGCAGCGCCAGGTAATCGTTGTGCAGGTTGAAGTAGTAGCGAATCTGCCGCACCATGGGCAGCAACTCCTCGTCAGGCTCGTAGAACCGCTCGGTGGGAGCCCCCAGCGTCTGGCTCATCAGTATTTTGAGGGCCGCAATACCCACGCCTTTGCGGGCATTCAGCGGCACTACGGGCACGCCCAACTCCTGCTGCAGGGCCGCAATATCCACCTGGATACCGTGCTGCTCGGCCGTATCCATCATATTGAGAGCCAGGATGGCGGGCAAACCTAAGTCGGCCAGCTGCGTGAACAGCAGCAGATTGCGACGCAGGTTGCTGGCGTCTACCGTCACCACTACAAAATCGGGGTATTGCGGGCTGGTATGGTCGTAGAACAGGCTGGTAATTACCTTCTCGTCCAGGCTCTTGGGGTAGAGCGAATAGGTACCCGGCAGGTCTATTATTTCGGCCCGTAACTGGGGCGTAAGCTGGCTGATGCCGGTTTTGCGGTCGACGGTGACACCAGGAAAATTGCCGACTTTCTGGTTGAGGCCAGTGAGTTGGTTGAACAGCGACGATTTGCCCGAGTTGGGGTTACCAACTAGCGCGATACGGGCCAGTAGCCCCCCGGTCCGTCCGGCGGCCAACTCCAGGCGCTCCGCCGATCCGGCAATAGCGGCCGGGTCTGTAATCATATCCTCCCCGCTCGTCATCCGGGCCCTCGTTATTTCAGCAGAATAGTGGCTGCCTCACTCACCCTGAGCGACAGGGTATAATCGCACTGCTCACCGACTACCAGCGTAATGGGGCAACCCAGCGGGGCCCGACTGTTGAGCCGGACCTGCGTCCCGGGGATACAACCCATTTCGAGCAGCTTGAGCGCCATTTCAGGGTCCTGAAGACAGCAAATCGTAGCCGATTCGCCCATTTTCAGGTCTTTCACGCTACGTTGCATGGGTGGGGCAGATACGAGGGTGGAAGGTTCGGACACGGCAGGAGCTATTTAGATTCTATTCAAACAAAGATACTACCCTTTTATGTTTCGGCCAAAATCAGGTCGTGCTTCCTGAGCATGGAATGCCTTGCTAAGTAGCTGGCCTATAATTATTCCGAAATGAAATTGCATTAGTATAAATATTCTTTGAAGTATTGCGTGTAGTGCCTATTTTCATTGTAGTTTTGGCATATATCTTAGTCTGGCTACCCATGATCACACGCTTACTTGCTCTTTTTTGCCTGCTTCTGGCATTTCCACTGCTAAGCTTTGCCCAGGAGGCAAAAATTACCGGCCGCATCGTTGATGAGGCTAGTAAAGAACCCATCCCATTTGCTTCCATCGGCCTGAAGGAAGAGCAGACGGGTGCCCTGACCAACGAATACGGTTTTTTTCAGATGGCTATGCCCCAGAAAAACCCGCAGGATTCCCTGGTTATCGTGGCCCTGGGCTACCGCCGCAAATCGGTTCTCATCAAGCCCGGCCAGAAGGTGCAGGACATGATTATTGAGGTAACCAAGCTGGCCATCAAGTTGGAGAACGTAAACGTAGTCAGCAGCGCCAAAATCAAGAACCTGGGACTGGGCTCGCGCTCCAACACGCCCGGCGAGGGCATGATTCAGGGCATGCCCGGCAGCCAGTATGCCTTCTTCGTGAAGAACGAGAAAGGCAAAGACCTGGGCAACGTGCGTACCGTTTCGTTTTATATCGGTGAAAACGGTTTCCCGCGCGAGCCATTCCGGGTGCGCCTCTACAAGGCCGACGGTAACTACAATTCGCCCAACACTGACCTGCTGACCGAGAACATCGTGGTGTCGGCTCCGAAGGGGGGCGAGTGGTACACCGTTGACTTGACCGAGTACAACATCGAGGCACCGAAGGAAGGCTTCTTCGTGGCCATGGAGTGGATTGTGAGCGGCGACAACTTCTACACCGTCAACTTCATGGACAACTACACGCCCTACGGCCAGATTCTGAAGCCCACCTTCGAATATAAGGAGGCCCTGACCTGGAACTACACCATAGGCCGCGGCTGGAGCCTCATTACGCTGGCCAACGACGGCAAGCGCTACAACGCCATGATCCGCGCCGAAGTTGACCAGATCAAATAAGACCACGGATTGACGCGGGTTCTAACGAATTGCGCGAATTCTTCCGCTAAAACAAAAAGCCACCTCAACTGAGGTGGCTTTTTGTTTTAGCGGAAGAATTCGAAATCAGGTAACTGGCCTGTCTGCAAAATCCGCTAAAATCCATGCTAATCCACGGTTATTGCTTGAGCACGGCAATTTCGACGCGGCGGTTCTGCTGGCGGCCAGCGGGAGTGGCGTTGGTAGCCACGGGGTTTTTCTCGCCCATCGACTCGATGCTGACCATGTCAGCCTTCATCATGCCTTTTGTTGTGAGCCACTCTTTAACGGCAGCGGCACGCTCCCGGGCTAGGTCCATATTATAATCCTTGGTGCCACGCGCATCGGCAAAACCCAGTACGCGCACCTGCTTGCCTTGGTAGCGGCGGTTGATGGAGGCGCCAATTTCGGAAAGAGCCCGGGTTGCTGTGGGTTTGATCACGGCCTTATCGGTATCGAACAATACCTCCTCATCAATGCCGTAGAGGTTAAGACGATCATTTTCGCGCACCTTAATCTCGGGCAGATCGATTTCTTCCATTGTAGCGTCGCGCATGTCGGCGTCGTTCACCGTGAAAGCATCTTCGACTGCGTTTTCGGTGGCATTGGCGGCGGAAGTGGCCATGCCTTCGGCAGTGCGGCCGTTATCGAACACAACAGCCGTATCGGCAGTGGCCTCGGAGGCTTCGTTTACCTCCGCCGGGTTCTTGAGGTCGGAGCAGGAAGAGGCGAGCAGGGCAATGGCAGCTAGAGCGGGCAGAAAGGAATTTTTCATCGGAACAATACAATATTAGGTGAATGAGAAGGTTACCGTTTGCTTTACGCAGACATAGTCCTTACGTTGGATACTGCCTCGGGGCCTGCGCTCAAATTCGCCTCGGCCCCGGGGCTCCGGAGCACCACCGACCGGGCCGTTATGGTCCTGCCCACTCGCCCCATTGCATGGTACCCGCTGCCCTTATTCGGCCACAAACACCCGCTTCACCCGTTCGCTTACGTTGGTGAGCAGCTCGTAGGCAATGGTGCCGATGCGGGCGGCCAGCGCGGGCAGCGGCAGGCCTTCACCAAATACTATGGCCTCGTCGCCGGCCCGCACACCGGTCAGTTCGGTTACGTCTACCATGCACATATCCATGCATACGCTGCCTACTATGGGCGCGCGCTGGCCCCGGATGAGCACTTCCCCTGCCCCATTACCGAAGCGTCGGTCGTAGCCGTCGGCGTAGCCGATGGCCAGCGTGGCAATGCGCCGCTCATGGGCTGTGGCCTCGCCGCGACGGCCGTAGCCTACGGTGTAACCGGCAGGCAGCGTTTTCACCTGCGAAATCGTGGTGCGCAACCTGCTAACGGACCGCAGGGCGTCGGGCTGCTGGCCGCTGGCCTCCACCCCGTACAGGCCAATGCCCAGGCGCACCATGTCAAACTGAGCCTCCGGAAAGCGCAGGATGCCGGCCGAGTTAAGCGCGTGTTTGAGCACCGGGTAGCCCAGAATATGCTCCAGCACCGGCGTGAGGCGGGCAAAGGCAGCCAGCTGGCCCCGCGAAAAGCCGTCGTGGCCGGCTTCATCGGCGCTGGCCAGGTGGGTGAGGGCGCTGGCCACTGGCACCAGCGCGGCGTTGGCGTGCAGCAGCGCGCCCAACTCGGCTACGTCTTCCTCGCCGAAACCCAGGCGGCGCATGCCGGTATCGAGCTTGAGGTGAATGGGCGGCAGCGGGGCCTGGGCGGCGGCTTCGAGGTAGCCCTGCAGCAGCTCGAAGGAGTATATTTCGGGCTCCAGATGATACTGGCGCAGGGTGGCAAACGAGTCGGGGGCCGGGTTCATCACCATAATGGGCAGGCTGATGCCCTGGCGGCGCAGCTCCACGCCCTCGTCGGCGTAGGCCACGGCCAGGTAGTCGGCGCGGTGAAACTGGAGCAGGTTGGCCACTTCCATCGAGCCGCTGCCATAGGCGAAGGCCTTTACCATTACCATCAGCTTCACGCCGGGTTGCAGCTGGCGGCGGTAAAAATTAAGGTTGTGCACCAGCGCGTCGAGGTTTACTTCGAGTACCGTGCCGTGCAGCTTCTGCTGAAGCGCGGCCACCACCCGCTCGAAGCCGTAGCGGCGGGCACCCTTCACCAGCAGCAGCTCCTGCCGGAAATCATCGGCCTGGAAATCGGCCAGCAGCGCATCGGTATCGGGGTAGAAACGGGTTTGCAAGCCCGCGAAAGCCGCCTGGTGCTGGCTGATGCCGGGTCCGACGCCGATGAGACGCACAACGCCCGAGGCGGGCAGCAGGGCCGCCACACGGGAGTAGAGCTCGGCGCCTTCGAGGCCCGATTCGAGCACGTCGGAGAGGATGAGCGTGCGGGGCAGGCGGCGGGGCTGGCGGCTGAGCGCGTCGAGGGCCAGGCGCAGGCCGGCCAGGTCGTTGTTGTAGGTGTCGTCGAGCACGTAGCAGCCATTCAGGGCCTGCTTCATCTCCAGGCGCATGGCTACGGGCTGCAGGCGCTCCAGCCGCCGCTGGATTTCGTCGGGAGCCAGTTCGCGGTGCAGCAGGACTACGAGGCCGTGCAGGGCGTTTTCCAACGAGGGTGCGTCGGCGAAGGGCAACGTGAAGGTGTGCGACTCGGCGCCGGCTTGTTTTATGCGCAGCACGGTGCGGTCGGCCAGCGTTTCTTTCACCGAAACCAGCCAGCGCGCCTCACCGGCGTCGTAGATGGCCCGCTGGCGCGTCCAAGCGGCCAGCCTGCTGGGCGGCAGTTGGCGGCGGGCGGCGGCGTGCACCAGCGGATGGTCGGCGCAGTAAAACAGGGTTTCGACCTCCCCGAACAGCTGCATTTTCTCGGCTACTTTCTCTTCCCAGGAAGCAAAACCGGCATCGTGGGCCGTGCCCAGGTTGGTGAAGATGCCCAGCGTAGGCTGGATGACGCGGACCAGCCGGGCCATTTCGTGAGGCTCGGAAATGCCGGCCTCGAAGATGCCCAGCGTGTGCCGTTCGTTCAGCTCCCACACGCTGAGGGGCACGCCCACCTGCGAGTTGTAGGAGCGCGGACTTTTGCACACCAGCTCATCGGGGCTCAGCAATTGGGCCAGCCATTCCTTGACAATGGTTTTGCCGTTGGAGCCCGTAATGCCGAACACGGGCAGCACAAACTGCCGCCGGTGGTGGGCCGCCAAGGCCTGCAAAGCCGCCAGCACGTCGGCCACGACCAGTAAACCGGCCTCTGGGTAGGCTCCTGGACCGCCTGGCAGCGCTATGTCGGCTTCTACCACAAACTGTCGCACGCCGGCCCGGTACAGCTCGGGCAGGTAGCGGTGGCCGTCGTGCTGGGGGCCGCGCAGGGCGAAGAACAGGCTGTCGGCAGGCGTTTCGATGCGGCGGCTGTCGAGCAGCAGCCGCTGCACCGGGGCCGGGGCGGCAGGTTGCCGGAGCATGGTGCCACCGAGCAGCGCGGGCAGATCGGAGAACTGGAGCATGGGGCAAAAGTAGCGGGTGAGCGGGCGGAAAATTGCGGCTGACAGAACGTTGGTAAAAAGAACGTCATGCTGAGCGAAGGCGCAGCCGTAGTCGAAGCATGACCCGTGCTTTTCTTTTCACTGCTCTACAAACTTTCTGCTACCTCCACCGCCGCTACATCTATTACCTTCGGGCTTCTGATTCCGACTTCTTTTCAAGCCGAATGACTACTCTTCTTCGCCCCACGCCCGCGCCGCTGTGGCGCCGGGTGCTGCCGCACCTGCTGGCCCTGCTGTTTTTCCTGGCCCTGGCCAGCGTGTATTTCGCCCCTATTCTGTTCGAGGACAAAACCCTGGCCCAGCACGACATCGTGCAGTTCAATGGGGGCGCCCGCGAGGCAGCCCTGCACCGCGAGGCCACCGGCGAGGAGGCGCTCTGGACCAACTCCATGTTTTCGGGCATGCCCACCTACCTCATCAGCACCCGCTTTCCGGGCGATTTGAGCATCTACCTGCACAAGCTGTTCACGCTGAATTTGCCAGCTGTGGTGGCCAACCTGTTTCTGGCGCTGGTGTGCGGCTATGCGCTGGGGCTGGCGCTGGGCCTCTCGCCGCTGCTGAGCACAGTAGGCGCGGTGGCGCTGGGCTTCACGAGCTACAACCTGATTATTCTGGCGGCGGGCCACAACACCAAGAGTCTGGCGCTGGCTTATGCGCCGCTGGTGCTGGCGGGGCTGCTCGTTACGTTTAGGCGCAACAAGTGGCTGGGGGTGGCGCTGTTTACGCTGGGGCTGGCCATGAACATCCGCTCCAACCACCTCCAGATAACCTACTATTTGCTGCTGCTGGTGCTGGTGTTTGGGGTGGTAGAGCTGGTTTTTGCCTTCAAAGAGCAGCGCCTGCCCGCCTTTTTTACGCGTGTGGCACTGCTGGCCGTGGGCGCGGTGCTGGCGGCGGGCGTAAGCTTTGGTCGCCTGTACACCACGCTCGAATACGGTCAGTACAGCATCCGGGGCCGCTCGGAGCTGACTACGCCGCCACCCGCCGCGCCCGGCCAGCCCACCTCGCAGGACCCGGTAGACGAGGGCTCGGGCCTCAACCGCGAGTATGCGTTCAGCTACAGCTACGGCATCGGCGAAACGGCCACGCTGCTGATTCCTAATTTCTACGGCGGCGCTTCGCAGATGAAGCTGAGCGAGAATTCGGCTACCGGCAAGGCCCTGGTGGCGGCCGGCGTGCCGCCCGTACAGCTCGCCGATTATCTGGCCCAGATGCCGACCTACTGGGGCGACCAGCCCATCACGAGTGGGCCGGTGTACGTGGGCGCGGTGGTGTTTTTCCTGTTTGTGCTGGGGTTGATGGTGGCCGACCGGCGCACCCGCATCTGGCTGCTGGTGGGCACGCTGCTAAGCGTAGTGCTGGCCTGGGGCAAAAACTTCGAGACGTTCAACTACCTAATGTTCGACCTGTTTCCGGGCTACAACAAGTTCCGGGCCGTGAGCATGGCGCTGGTAATTGCCCAGCTGGCCATGCCGGTGCTGGCAGTGCTGGCGCTGGCGCGGGTACTGCGGGGCCGCGCTGGCTTCGCGCCAGCCACCCCGGCCGCGCCCATCAGCAGCCACCCCAGCCTGGCCGCCCTGGCGGGCCGCCCCCAGGATGACACCGATACGGCGTACCTGAAAAAGCACATGCTACGGGCGCTGGCCATTACGGCCGGTTTGTGCGGGTTGGCTTTCCTGGTGGGCCTGGTTTCCGATTTTGCCGCCCCCATTGATGCCCAGCTGCAGCAGGGCGGCTTCCCGCTCGAAGCCATTAGGGCTGACCGGGCCTCGCTGCTGAACGCCGACGTGTTCCGCTCGCTGCTGTTTGTGGCGCTGGCAGGCGGGGTGCTGTGGTTTTTTCTGCAGCGCAAGCTTTCCACCGGCATGGCCGCCGCGCTGGTAGGCTTGCTCACGCTGGTTGACTTGTGGGGCGTGGATAAGCGCTACCTCAACGACGACAATTTCCAGCGCGAAACCGTGGCCGAGCAGTTCATGCCTTCAGCTACCGACCAGCAGATTCTGCAGGACAAGGACCTGAGCTACCGGGTGCTGAATATGGCCAACCCGTTCAACGACGCCCAAACCTCCTACTACCACAAGAGCATCGGGGGCTACCACGGAGCCAAGCTGCGCCGCTACCAGGACTTGATTGAGCGCCAGATTTCGCCTCAGCTCCAGCGCATCTACACCGAAAACCGGCCCGACGCCGCCCCGGTGCTCAACATGCTCAACACGCGCTACCTCATCACGCCGCCCGCCGAAAAGCAGCCCGCTCAGGCCATCCGCAACCCCGGCGCGCTGGGCAACGCCTGGTACGTAAGCCAGGTACAGACCGTGCAAAGCCCCGACCAGGAAATCAAAGCCCTGACAACGCTCGACCCCGCCACCACGGCCGTCGTGGACGCCAGCAAGTTCCCCGGCCTGAAAACCAGCTACCCCGCCGAGGGCTCGACCATCGCCCTCACCAAGTACTCGCCCAACGCCCTCACCTACCGCACTACCGCTGTGCAGAACGGCTTGGTGGTGTTCTCGGAAATCTACTACGCCGACGGCTGGCAGGCTTACCTCGATGGCAAGCCGGTGCCGCATCTGCGGGCCAATTACGTGCTACGGGCCCTGCCGGTGCCGGCCGGCACTCACACTATCGAGTTCAAGTTCGAACCTACCGCTTACTCGCTGGGCAACACCGTGTCGCTGGTGTCGTCGGTGCTCTTGGTTCTGTTGCTGCTGGGGGCCGCCTACTACGCTTTACGGGCTCAGCCGGCCAGCGAGCAGCTAGGCGGGCTGGCAGCGGGGTAGTTGGAACTCACCTGTCATCCTGAGCAGCGCGAAGGGACTATACATATCCGCAACTAAATGAAAATATATTTTTGCTGCTTTTACTGCTGTTACACAAATACTTGCCTTTTTTACAGTTACTAAATATTTTATTTTTTTACCAGGTGAGTCTTACCTGATTAGTGCCTTACCTTTTCCTCTATACCCTATGCGTCTTCTTCCTCTCTTTTCAACATTGCTGCTTTCCACCGGCCTAGCTCCAGTGCTCTCCGGCTGCGGGAAAGAGGTCTTTCCCACCGAAAAACTCCCGGCTGCCACCGAGCAGGGCCTAAATGAGGCCGGCTGCCTAGTTAATGGTGACGTGTGGCGGCCTTACAGTGTGCTATTCGGGCCTAAAGCTATTGACGTCAGCGTCATTCGCAACCGGGCTTTCTATGCCCCTAACGGTTCCAACGGGTTTCAGCTCTCCATTTCGATGTTGCGCCTGCCACAGGAAGACAGGACTACGCCCAATACGAATACGAATACGAACATCAACCTGTATGTGCCCATCGTTGAGCGCGTCGGCCGGTTCGCATTGACTGATTTCGTGCCTCGCAATTTTCCAGGCGACTGGCCTGCTTACGCCTCTTTCAGCCGCACTGAAGCTTACAGCTTTTACTACACCGGCAGCGGAACGCCACCCGCCAAAGGGGAGCTATTCATTACCCGCTTTGATACCGTAGCCAGGGTTATAAGCGGCACGTTTGACTTCACGGCAGGCCAAACCAGTTCACCGGAGCAAATCCGCGTAACGGAGGGCCGCTTCGATGTTCGGTATTAACGATGACCTCGGGTTTTCCAATTTCTTTTCCTCTCTGGTACGGCTTGGTTGTGGCCCTACCAGTGCCAACGGTAAAGGCAATGCCTGCCGGTGCTGTTCGGAAGTCAGCTTCAGCTATGCCGTGTTTTTAAGCTTCTGCTGCCGCTGTTCTTGCAGGTAGCAGTAAGCCTGACATCTGTGCTTCTGTATGGGTCCTTCGCGCTGCTCAGGATGACAGCCGGTTGTTCTTCCTCCGATATGCATCCACCAACTCCCGACGTCCTCATCACACCCCTGGGTGAGCACCACGGCGTGCGGCTGCTGCTGGCCCGCGACGAGCTGACGCACCCCGAGCTACCGGGCAACAAGTGGCGCAAGCTGAAGCACAACCTGCAGGAAGCCGACCGGCAGGGCCTGAACACGCTGCTTACGTTTGGCGGGGCCTACTCCAACCACCTGGCGGCCGTGGCGGCGGCCGGCCGCCTGACGGGCCGGCGCACCGTGGGCTTCGTGCGCGGCGAGGAGCTGGCCGGCCGGCCCCTCAACCCTACCCTGGTCCGCGCCCGCGCCGACGGCATGACGCTACACTTCCTCGACCGCGAAACTTACCGCCGCAAGCACGAGCCGGCAGTGCTGGCCGCTTTGCTGCACGAAACGGGCCCGGCCTACGTGCTGCCCGAAGGCGGCACCAACTCGCTGGCGCTGCCCGGCTGCGCCGAACTGGCCCGGGAGCTGCTAACCCGCACCGACTTCGATGTGCTGGCCGTGGCCTGCGGCACTGGCGGCACGCTGGCCGGCCTGCTCAGCGGCCTGAACGGCCAGCGCCAGGCCCTGGGCGTAGCCGCCCTCAAAGGCGCCGATTTCCTGCGCGCCGACATCAACCAGCTTACCCAGCAAGCCACCGGCCGTACCTACACCAACTGGGAGCTACGTACCGACTACCATGGCGGCGGCTACGCTAAGCTGGGGCCGGAGCTGCGGCAGTTTATTGTTGATTTCCGGCAGCGCCACGGTATCCTGCTTGACCCCATCTACACCGGTAAGCTGCTTCGCGGCTTGTTTGACCTAGCCGCGAAGGGCCATTTCCGGCGCGGCAGCACGGTTCTGGCTGTTCATACCGGCGGGTTGCAGGCCTGGGCCGGGGTTGGGGGTGCGCCGGGCTGAGCGCCAGGGCTATTGCTCCGCTAAGGGAGCTGGCGGCGGCCACTTGGCCAGCCAGTCGGCCACGGCCAGGCCCGCCAGGGCGAAGATGCAGGGTAGCAGGGGCAGCAGAAACCGCACATCCCAGTCTTCCACCGTCAGCATAACCACCAGGCCCTGCCACAGCACTACGCCGGTTAAAAACACCCGGGCTGGCAGCCAGGCGGTGCTCCGCATTCCATAGCACGCCAGCCAGTAGCAGGGGTAGATGAACAGCGCAATGGCCAGGACATGCGACAGGGAATAATAGGATTTGATGTAGCTGATAAACAACAGACCCTTGAGTAAAGCCAGCTTACCGAAGTACAGCGGGTTAGCAAGCATGAAATACGCCAGCCGCAGTAGTGGCGCCATGTCGGCGGGCGGCAGTTGCAGCGGCTCGGTGGGCTCTACCACCCAAGGGGTGTAGGCATAGATGATTTCGCCCCGCAGATACGTTTCGATCAGCGTGAAAGTGAGCAGCAGCTTGTTGAGCACCCACCACCATGCAGGGGCCAGCAGCACCAGGGCCAGCAGGGCTCGTCGGAACGCGCGCTGGTCGGGCCGTTGCCGCAGGTAGGCCAGCCCGGCCAGCCCGGTGGCGGCCGCTACCACAAACCCATTGGGCCGGGCAATGCCCGCAAGCAGCACGAGCAGCCCAAAAACCAGCCAGCGCCCCGTTGGGCCGCGGCGGGCCCACACCAGGGCCCAGAAAGCAAGTATCAGCAGGCTGGCAAACAGCGACTCGGTGAGCAGATACACGTTGAACTGCTGGGCGTCGCGCCAGCCGACGAGGGCCGCCGTGGCCAGCGCGGCGGGGACCCATCCGCTGGCAGCCGGGCTCAGCCGGTGCATGGTGCGGTAAAATGCCCGGGCCGCTAGGCCGCTCATGGCTATCTGGCCCAGCACGATGCCCCACCAGCCGGTGCCCAGCTTCAGCCAGAAGGCCATAAACAGCGGATAGCCCACGTAGCGCAGGTTGTGGCCCGCCTCAAAATAGCCGTCATCGGCAATCTGGTGGGCATAAATCAGATAGCGGGCACTATCATTGACGTGTCGGGGGCCGTGGTGCTGCAGTAGTAGCGAAAGCTGCATCAGCCCCCACAAGCCCACCAGCAGCCAGCCGTGCCAGCGTTGTAACCACGCCCCCAATGGCGAGGCGGTGGCCTGGTGTACCAGGGCTAATAGGCGGGCAGTGGGCGGCATCGGAACAAAGTACGGGAGAACAAACCAAAGCAAACCAGTCTTTTCGCCGCGCGGCGAGCGGGGCCGTTTTGGCCCCGGCGGCGCTTTCTGCGTATCCTAGCCCAACCGCCTCCTTCACTCCTTGCCCCCATGCCCCAACTACTGCGCCGCCTGCTGCCCCTGCTGTTTCTGTTAGGGCTGGGATGGTTTCTCTGGATTAAAGTTCGCCCCGCGCTAGCCGACTTCGAGAATCCGCTCGACCCTGCACCCCGCATCACCGTTACCCACAACACGGTGCTGCAGAAGGTGGAAGCTCTGGGCCGCATGGAGCTGGTACGATATGAGTTCCGCGACGTGGTGGAGTACAAAAAAAGCACTTACCGCTTCCTGCCCGACGCCAAAGTGGCCCTTATTGTGGCCGGCAACGCCATCGGCTGCCTCGACTTGCGCAAGCTGCGCCCTCAGGATGTGGTGCTCGAAGGCGACTCGGTGGTGCGCGTGGCCCTACCGGCGCCCGAACTCTGCGTGTGGCAGATTGACCACAGCAAAAGCAAAGTATACAGCATCGAAAACGGTTTTTTCCAGGATGCCGAGCTGGTGGATGCGGGCTACAAGTACGCCGAGCAGAACGTACGCCGGGCCGCCCTCAACTCCGGCATCCTGGCCCAAACCGAGCAGAACGCCCAACAAATCCTCAGGCCCATGCTCGAAACCATGACCGGCCGCCGCGTTGTCCTGAGTCGGCAGATGCAAAACCCGCAGTTACCGACGAAGCAATAAGGGCGACGTAGGGGCGGGGCTTGTCCCCGCCCGCCGTCTGCACCGCATCAACGGTTGTCGTTCAACGGCGGTCGGGGACAAGCCCCGCCCCTACATCGTTCAGCTTTACTCGTCCTCGTCTGCCTCTTTGCCCAAGTCGTCCAGCGCCATTTTGATGAGGTCCTGCTCGTAGCCTTTGCCCATCAGGTACACCTGGATTTTCTGGCGGCGCTTGCCAGGGTGGCGCTCCTTTTCCTGGCGGTCCTTCTTTTCGAGCAGGTCCACCAGGTTCTGGTAGTACTGGTCGCCGTCAATTTCCTTCATACCCGACTTGATGCAATAGTCAGAAATGCCTTTTTGCTTGAGCTCCTGCAGGATGCGGCGGCGCCCCCACTTCTTGTTGCTGTAGTGGCCGCGCACATACGCCTGGGCAAAGCGCTCCTCATCGAGTAGCTTTTCGCGGCTGAGGCGGATGATGATTTCGCCCGCTTCGTCTTCGTTGAGGCCGTAGCTGCGCAACTTGGCTTCCACCTCCTTTTGGTAGCGCTCCTGGTAGGCGCAGAACTCGGCAATTTTGCGCAAAGCCTCGGTGGGGGTATAGAACTTGGGGGCGGCGGGTTTGAACATAGCAGACGATAGGGTTAGGGTGCAACAAAAGACATATCCGACGCTAAAAATGTTCGGCGAGGTATAGAAGTATCCATTGCCCTAAAATTAGCCTTAGAAGCATTTTTCGGGGAAACGAATAGCTGCTACAAATACGGAGTAGCCTTTCGTTAAAATACGGATTTACCAAAAACCTCTCAACGCCCGCCCCTCCTCAGTGCGTAGAAAGCAGACGTTTCACTTTTATATCTACTTACTGATGAGCTCTATCCCCACTTTGCCGCCGGCTGCTCCCGGCGCCTGTTCTATGCCGCGGCTGCCGCGCCGCTCGTTCCTGCGCTACTCCGGGGCCGGGCTGGCTGTGGGCGGCCTGTTGCTGGCTGGTTGCGACGACGACGACGACGACATCATCACGCCGCCTGGCACCATCGATTTGGGCTCGGGCGACAATGGCGTGCTCAACTACGCCTACGCGCTGGAGCAGCTCGAAGCCGCGTTTTATGCACAAGTGAAAACCGGTGCTTACTACAAAGGCCTGGCCGCCAACAGCGCCGAAAAGCAGGTGTTCGATGACTTAGCTATTCATGAGCAAATTCATGCCGACTTCTTCAGGAAGGTACTTGATACCAAAGCCATTAAGGCCCTGGAGCCCGATTTCTCGACCATTAAGTTCGACGACCGCAACAGTGTGCTGGGTGCGGCCAAGTCGTTCGAGGATTTAGGCGTAGCTGCTTATAACGGTGCCGGCCGCTACATCCAGACGGCAGCTTACCTGTTGATTGCCGGCAAAATCGTGTCGGTGGAGGCTCGTCACGCCGCCCTGATCCGCGACCTAATCAACTACAACACGTTTGTGGCTTCTGATGTGGTCGACCTATTTACGCCTACCAGCGGCACCAGCGCACCGGGTGTGGGTTCGGGCACCGGCAAGGAGAAGTCCATGACGCCGAACGATGTGGTGAACATGGCCAATAAGTTCCTCAAGGATGGCTCTAAAATCAGCGCCAGCAACATCAAATGAGGCGCTTTGCCGCCCTATTCACTTTCTCGTCTTTGCTTTTTTGCTCCCATGGACTTCTTCAAACTAATTTCCGATATTGAGCGGGTTGACCCCGAAATATACGACCGTCTCGACTCGCGCCGCCGGGTATTCAAGCACTTCGGGCTGGCCGGCAAAACGCTCACGGCGGCCATGGTGCCCAACTTGGTAAGCGGCATCTTCCAGCGCGCCTACGGCCAGACCACAGCTTTGCCAGCGGACATTGTAGCCGTACTGAATCTGGCCCTGAGCCTGGAGTACCTCGAATTCTACTATTATGACTCTGGCTTAAAGGCAGCCAACCTGATTCCGGCCAGTGACCGGCCGGCCTTCGAAATCATCCGCAACGATGAGTCGGGCCACATTAAGGTGTTGCGCGAGGCGCTGGGTTCAGCGGCTATTCCCGACCCGGGCCGCGCCACGTTCGACTACTCGGGTGGTAAGGGCAGCGGTACCGGGCCGTTTGCGGCCGCATTTGGCAACTACGCGCTGTATCTGGGCGTTGCGCAATCATTCGTCGATACGGGTGTGCGGGCTTACAAGGGCGGCGCTACCAAGCTCATGGCCAACAAAGATATTCTGGAAGCCGCCCTCAACATTCACTCCGTAGAAGCCCGGCACTCTTCGCACGTGCGCACAGTGCGCCGCGGGGTGGCCGTTAATGCCGGCGCTACCACGGTACCCGGCAACCTGGCCGACCTCAACAAGCAACCAAAAAGCTGGATTTCGGGTACCGACAACGGAGGGCCTTCGCCCAGCACCACGCCCTCGACAGCGGCCGTATACGGCGCGGGCACACCAGCCACCGGCGGGCCTACCGACCTGTTCTTCCCCG
Source organism: Hymenobacter sp. ISL-91 (assembly GCF_018613725.1). Classification (GTDB taxonomy): domain Bacteria; phylum Bacteroidota; class Bacteroidia; order Cytophagales; family Hymenobacteraceae; genus Hymenobacter. The sequence continues at coordinate 3,154 of NZ_JAGGPS010000016.1, read as the reverse complement.
CCGACAGCAATACCACGCAAGCCGGTATTGATCTGCTGACTAATACGGCTGGGGCCACTGCAGCTTCGGCTTCGGAGGCTTTCGATGAGGCGCTCGACGCCGCTACGGTCAAGAGCATTGCCCGCAACTTCGTTGATGCCAAAAGCGCCCTGTTCGTTTAGCACCGGGCAGCCCGTTCAGGCAACAGCAGCAAAAAAGGAGTGCCCGCTCGGCACTCCTTTTTTGTGTTTACCGGGCACCGGACAACCGTTACCAACCAGTTTGTATCTACCTTGTTGAAGTCTGAGTAAACCCACTTTATGCGCTTTTCACTATCGGGTATCTGCTTATTACTGTTGTTGTTGAGCAGCCCGGCCTGGGGCGGCGTGGTGCGGGGCCGCCTCTCCGACTCCAAGGGCGAGGGTCTGGCCTTCGCCAATATAGCCGTGCGTGGTACCACTACCAGCACCGCCGCCAACGAGCAGGGCAACTACCAGCTGCGGCTGGCGGCCGGCACCTACGAGTTGGTGTTTCAGTACGTGGGCTACCGGCCCAGCCTGCAAACCGTGCGCGTGGCCGGCGGCGACACGGCCACGGTGCTCAACGTAACGCTGCTGCCCGAAAACTACCAGCTACGCGAAGTGGTGGTGCGCGGCTCCGACAAAGACCCCGCCTACGCCATCATTCAGCAGGCCATGCAGTGGCGGCGCTACCACGAGCGCGAGGTGGCCGCCTTCAAAGCCCGCACCTACGTCAAAACCCTGGCCCGCTTCTCCGATGTGCCGGGCAAGATTCTGGGCCTGGTAAAAGTGGGTCCCGACATCAAGCCGGGCATTTTTTACCTATCCGAATCGGTGTCGGAGCTGAGTTTCCGGCAGCCAAATGTGGTGAAGGAGCGCATGATTTCCTCCCGTGTAAGCGGCGACACCCGGGGCATGAGCTTCAACCGGGCCGGGGCCGGCGAGGGGCTGAACTTCTACCAGAACCTGCTGAAAGCCCGCTTTTCGGAGCGCGGCTTCGTGTCGCCGATTGCCAGCAACGCTTTTGTGTTTTACCGCTACGAGCTGGAGGGCAGTAGCCAGCGGGATGGCCTGCTGATTCATAAAATCAAGGTAACGCCGCGCCGGAGCTCCGACCCGGTTTTTGCCGGCCACATCTACGTGGTCGATGGCACCTGGCGGCTGCAGTCGGTGTCGCTGGATTTGAGCAAAAACGCGCAGATTGACTACGTCGACCGCCTGCACATCGAGCAGCTGTTCGGGCCCGCACCGGGGCCGTCGGATGTGTGGGTGATGCAGTCGCAGCGGATTACGGTGAACTTTACGGCCTTCGGGTTCAAGGGTAGCGGCTACACCACGGCCGTGCTTTCCAACTACCGCGTTACGCCCACCTTCCCCAACCGCCCCGCCCCCACCCTGGCCCCCGCGCCCCCGGTAGCCGACGATGCGCCCGTAACCCGCGAAACCGTGGCCGACGTGAAGCGCCAGCGGCCCGACCTGAGCGGCTTGAGCCGGGCCGTGCGCCGCCAGGCCAAACAGGCCGAGCAGGCCAGCACCCGCGACACCAGCGGCGTGGGTCGGCTGCGCAAAGGCGAGGTGATGCTGGTGGAAAAGGATGCCAATGAGCGCGACACCACCTATTGGGCCAGCATCCGCCCCACGCCGCTTACCGACGAGGAGCAGCTGGACTACCGTGTGAAGGACAGCACCGAAGTCATCCGCAAGTCGCGGCCCTACCAAGACTCGCTGGACCGCAAGCGCAATGAGCTGGGCGTGGGCGAGCTGCTCCTGACGGGCTACACGTACAGCCGTACCTTCGAGAAGCGCAGCTGGTACGTGGCCCCGGTATTCAATATCCTCAACTACAACACCGTGGAGGGCGTAGTCCTCAACCCCGAGGCCACCTTCACGCAGCGCACCGACGACCGGCGCACCTGGTCGGTTACGCCGAGCCTGCGCTACAGCTTCAGCAGCGAGCAGCTGAGCCCGAGCCTGTCGGGCAGCTGGCAGCTGCACCCGGTGCGGCTGGGCCGCCTGGTGGCGCGGGTGGGCCGCACCATTGAAAACTTTGACCGCAGCAGCCAGCTCACGCCCTTCATCAACAGCTACTACACGCTGCTCGAAAACCGCAACTACGCCAAGCTTTATCGCCGCGACGGCGCGGCGCTGGGCTACCAGTGGGAGCCGCTCAATGGCCTTACGCTGCTGGCCCGCACCAGCTACGACGTGCGCCATGAGCTGCAGAACACCACCACCAAGCTGCTGCGCGACGCGCCAGACCGCGCCTTCACGCCCAACGAGCCAGCGGCGGCCGAGCTGCCCGCTGGCACCGGTTTCGGCCGCAGCCGAGCCCTGAGCACCGAGCTGACGGCCAGCTTCCAGCCCGGCCAGAAGTTCATCACGCGGCCCACCGGCAAGTTCAACCTGGGCTCGAAGCTGCCTACCTTCTCCTTCACCTGGCGGCAGGGCATTGGCAGCGTGTTGAGTTCCGATGTGCGCTACACGCTGCTGGAAGCCGGATTGCGGTATTCGGTGTCGTTTGGTTTGTTGGGCACCAGCAACTACCGGGTCGCGGCGGGCTTCTTCCCCGGCTCACCTCAACTATCCTTCATGGATTTCCGCCATTTCAGCGGCAACCGCACCTACCTGGCCGCCGATTTCAGCCAGTTCCAGCTGCTTGACTACTACCGCTTCAGCACCGCCGACCAGTTTGTGGAGGCGCACTACAACCATCATTTCAACGGCTTTCTGCTGAACAAAATACCGCTGCTGCGCCGCCTGAAGTGGCAGGAAGTAGCCTCGCTCAACTACCTCACCACGCCCACCGCCGGCCACTACCTGGAGCTGGGCGCGGGCATCGAGCATATCTTCAAAGTCATGCGGGTTGATTTCTACACCAGCCTGCAATCGGGCCGCCGCGTCGGCACCGGCATCCGGGTAGGCCTCGGGATTTAGAACGATGTAGGGGCGGGGCTTGCCCCCGCCCGCCGTTGAACGACCACATCAGGTTCCGTTCAACGGCGGGCGGGGGGGAGACCCCCCCCCCCCCCTTTTTTTTTTCTTTCTTCCTTTCTTTTTTTAAAACAAAACAATTGACCGCTTCTTAATTCTTGGTGGTGGGGGCGGTGTGTGGTCGGGGCGACGTCACGACAGGGTTCGCCGTGGTGGGGTGGGGG
>NZ_JAGGPS010000015.1:20810-42171 GCF_018613725.1 Hymenobacter sp. ISL-91 | reverse complement strand
CGTTAGCTCGGGCTGGCCGCCTATTCGAACACGATGGTTTTGTTGCGGTGCACGCACACCTGCTCGCGGCACACCAGGGTGAGGGCGCGGGCCAGGGTGAGCTTTTCGACGTCGCGGCCGGCCTGGGCCATGTCGCGGGCACTCTGGGTGTGGTCGGTGGGGATGACGCTTTGGGCGATGATGGGGCCCTGGTCGAGCTGGTCGGTAACGAAGTGGGCAGTGGCCCCGATGCTTTTTACGCCCCGCTCGTAGGCCTGGGCGTAGGGGCTGGCCCCGATAAAGGCCGGCAGAAAGCTGTGATGAATGTTGATGAGGTGGCCGCTGAAGTGGGCAACAAACTCGGGCGACAGAATGCGCATGTAACGGGCCAGCACCACGTATTCGGGCTCGTACTGCTGAATCTGGGCCAGTACGGCGGCCTCGTGGGCTTCGCGGCTCCGGCCCTCGGCGCTGATGTGGTGGTAAGGCACATCGAGGCGCTCGGTGATGGTGCGGAGGTTGTCGTGGTTGCTGATAACGCCCAGGATTTCGGCGTGCAACTGCCCAAAAAAGTGGCGCACCAGCAGCTCGGAAAGGCAGTGGTGCTCGCGGGTGGCCAGCACCACAATACGGCGCGGCTGGTCGTTGCGAAGGCGGATAACAGCCGCGGGTGGCAGCGCGGCCTGCAGGTCGCCGATGAGGGCGGCCGGGTCACAGTCGCCATCGAACTCGGTGCGCATGAAAAAATGGCTGTCGTGGGGCTCCACAAACTCGCCGTTACGCAGGATGTTGAGGCCGTGGCGGAAGAGCACTTCGGAGGTGCGGAAGACGAGGCCGGGCTCGTCGGGGCAGTCAATCAGCAGGTAGTGAATCATGGGGGAAGCCGGAAAGCGGAGCCGCAAGATTAGGCATTCGCGGGCAGAATTGGCCGGGTGGGGCTACAGCTGTGCTTCGCAAGGCGCGGCCCCGGTTTGTGCGTAAGCAGTTCATTCACTCCTCAACTTTACGTAGCATGTTAGACAACGAAACCAACCTGAGCCGCCGCCGGGCTGTGGGTGGCCTGGGCGCCGCCGGGCTGGCCGTAGCCGCCGGGCCGCTGCTGGCCGCCGATGCCGCCACGGGTGGCAGCGGAGCCAGTGCGCCGGCTGCCGAGCCGCTCCAGAACCCGAACACCAAGTACCCCCAGCCCCCGTTCAAAAAGCAGCAGCAGCCCTGGCCGGGGCTGGCCAGTAAAATGGACCCTAAGCCCGACCACGGCGAGCAGAGCTACCAGGGCTCGGGCCGCCTCAAGGGCCGCCGCGCCCTGATTACGGGTGGCGACTCGGGTATGGGCCGCGCCGCCGCCATTGCCTACGCCCGCGAGGGAGCCGACGTGGCCATCAATTACCTGCCGGCCGAGGAAGCCGACGCCCAGGAAGTAGTGGCCCTCATCAAGAAAGCCGGCCAGAAAGCCGTAGCCATTCCGGGCGACATCCGCGAAGAGGCGTTCTGCCAGAAGCTGGTGTCCGAAGCCGTGCGCCAGCTCGGCGGCCTCGATATTGTAGTGAGCAACGCGGCGCGGCAACAGCAGCGCCAATCGATTCTGGATTTGACAACCGAGGATTTCGACGCCACGATGAAGACCAACATCTACGCGCCGTTCTGGATCATCAAGGCCGCGCTGCCCCACCTGCAGCCGGGTTCCTGCATCATCGGCACCACCTCCGAGCAGGCCAACGACCCCTCGGCCAACCTCTATGACTACGCCCAGACCAAGGCGGCCACCACCAACTTTGTGCGCAGCCTGGCCAAGCAGTTGGCCCCGAAGGGCATTCGGGTGAACGGCGTGGCCCCCGGTCCCATCTGGACTCCCCTGCAGGTAAGCGGCGGCGCTACCCAGGAAGACCTGGTGAAGTTCGGCGGGAAAACTCCCATGGGCCGCCCCGGTCAACCGGTTGAGCTGGCCGGCATTTACGTGCTGCTCGCCGACTCGCTGGCCAGCTACGCCACCGGCCAGGTGTACGCCTCCACGGGCGGCGGCGGTCAGGGGTAATGGCGGGCAGCATTGCCTGATTAAACGAAATGCCCCGGCAACTGCTGGGGCGTTTTTTGTTACCTTTCGTCTGTCCACTTACATGAAAGCTACGTTGTCCCTATGAACATTGCTGACATTCATAACTACATCGAGCTAAACCCGCAGGTTCGGTTTGGGAAGCCCATTGTGAAGGGCACGCGCACCACGGTGGCCGAGGTGCTGGAGATGCTGGCCAATGACATGAGCGCGGTCGATATTGCCGAGGACTTCCCGGCCATCGGGCCGGAGCAGGTGCGCGCCTGCCTGCTCTATGCCGCTTACAAGGAAAGCGTCGTGTTGCTTTCGGCGGCTTAGAAACAATGCGCCTGTTATTGGACGAAAATATTTCCTGGCGTCTCGCGGCCCATCTGCGCCCTCATTGCGAGGCAGTAATCCATGTGCGCGACTTACACCTGGACAGTAGCCCCGATACCAGCATCTGGCGCTACGCACGGCAGCATGGCTACGATGTGCTGACTAAAGACGAGGACTTTTTGCGGCTGGTGCTGGCAGAGGGCTTCCCGCCCCGTGTGGTAGCCGTGCAAAATGCCCAAGTGCCCGTTACCCAACTCGCGGAGTTCCTGTTGGCCCGGTTGCCGCAGCTACGCGAGTTTCTGGGGGAGCAGCAGGAGTTTGGGTTTATGGTATTGCGGGCTGCCTAACTGCACTTTTTAATTAGGAACGCGAATAATTACACCTGCATTAATACCGACCAGCCAGCGTAGCCAATGGCCGCCACGCCGGCTAGCTGTATAGTCCCAGCGTGAGGTGGGTCGGGTCCTGCGTAAAGTTAACGGGGTTTTTCTGCCACTCGGCACAGACAAATTCATGTGGCGTGAGGCCGCGTAAAGTCTTGAGCCGCTTGGCGTGGTTATAGGCCAGCAAAAAGGCTTGCAGGTGCTCGTTGAGCTCTTGCGTCGTCTGATAGTGAAAGCGCTGGACGGTGGCCTCTTTCAGCGTGCGATTCATCCGTTCGACCTGGCCATTGGTCCAGGGGTGAGCGGGCTTGGTCAGGCGATGCTCCACGCCGTATTCGCGGCAAACGCGGTCAAAACTGTGCCCGCCTGGTAGTACTTGATGCGGCTGCGCCGTGAACTGGGCGCCGTTATCGGTCAATACCTTGTGTACTTTGTAAGGCAGTTTGTCGAGCACGCGCCGTAGGAATTCTGCTGCTACCACCCGCTTCGCGCGCGGATGAAGTTCGGCAAAGGTGACCTTGCTGGTGCGGTCGATGGCCACAAACAGGTACTGCTTGCCTTCCTCGGTGTGCTCTTCGGCAAAATCGACGTGCAGATAGCCGATAGGGTAGTCCTTGAATTTCTTTTTCGGCGGGCTTTGGCCCTCTTCGCTTAGCGGCAAGCGGCTGATGCCGTGCCGTTGCAGACAGCGGTGCAGCGCCGAGCGTGAGAGGTGGGGGATGGTGGCCTGCAAAGCATACAGGCAATCATCAAGCGGCAGCAAGGTGTGCTTTCTAAAGGCCACGACAATGGCCTCCTGCGCGACGGTCAGCACCGTGGAAACCGGTGTCGGTCCCATCGCGGCATCCGTTGTCGTCGTGCGTTTGCGCCACTTAGCCACCGTTTTGGGGTTAATGCCGTGGCGGGCAGCTAGCGTTTGTAGGCTTTCCTGACTACGTTGGATAGCGGCCCGTATTGCCGAAGTTGTGCGGGCGCTGCCGTGGAGTATTTGTCCCATAGGTGTGTGCGAAATTCCAGGCCGAAAAATACACCATCTCTCTCTGGGACTATACATCTAGCATAGCCGCCACGGCAAGTAGGGGCCGGAGCGAAGAGATAAGGTAGAAAATCGTTGGGCGTATCGGGGTGGTAGCGCAGAGGCAAATCCTGGGGCTGCTCGCCATAGTAGGTGGGCCATAGGCTGAAAATGGTACGGTAAACCCGCCGCCCATCGAGAGTGGTAAAGCGAACGGCAGGAAAGAAATGAACGGGTCCAAGCGGCTGGTACTGTCACCAAAATCAAACGACTCGGTTACCACGCCGTTGACGACCCCAATAGCGGGCCGGCCGTGGCGGCGCAAGTAACGGTAGCGGAGGCGGGCGGCGTTGCCCCACAGCAGGGCCGCAGACCCGGCTAACAAGCATAGGATACTTTGGGCATCGGAGGCAGGATGGAGGAAGACTAAGAACAAATACATCAGAGATATGCCTATGTCAAGCGTATAACCAGAATTAGGAAAGGCAGGATGTATATTTCTCGCTCAAAACCCAGGAGCAATGATTTTTATAACACGAGTAGATTTCGACATGATAGAGCAGCAATTGCAAATCAAGCTTCCTGCTCACTATAAGAATTTCCATTTGCAGGAAACATCACTTATTCAGGAGTTACGGGAAGGAGCACTAACCGACCAGGCTCATCTTTCTCTAGCGACAGATGCAGATTGGCTTCCCCAGACAAACCAGGAAATGGGTGTGCCCAAGGAGGCGGGGCCATGCCGGGGCAAATTCTGCATTGGCACAGACGGGGGCGGCAACGATTACTTCATTAGCATCGAGAATTCTGCTGACACGATAGTTTATCAGGCCGCGCATGACGGGTTTCCTCGGGAGGAGATTTACAATGAAGAGCTAGACGATTTCATCTGGTTGCACGAGGGGCTTCAGATGGGAAAAGACCTGCGAGATTTTGTAAAGCAGGATATTCAGGCAAATAAAGAATTTGAAGAAAGCCAGCAGTAAATCTTTGCAAGGGCATGGCAGGCTAACTGGACAACGGTTATTGTAATTGGCTTATCCAGTGCAGCCGGGTCAAGGTTTCCTGTAATAGATGAAATCCACAGGCTAAGCACATAAATCCGAATAAGATTTGTGCATAAAAGGACCAAGAAGAATCAATACCTGCGGCCAGAGCCGAACGCTCCGGCTGTAATGGATCATAGTAGATTAAAACTTCGCCGCCAACCAAATACAAATACTCTTCGGCTGAATCTTTAGCCGCAAAATGGGCATCGTATGTACGATGTCGCTCATCTTGGAAAGTGACTTTGAGACGGCTGATATAAGAATCTCTTTCCTTAGTCAGCTCAACCTCTGTAATCACAGCCGAAGTAAGGAGGCCGCACCTGCGCAGATATTGATTGAGTTGAAGCTGTTTGACTGATATATAAATGACATATATGCCATAGAATACTATAAGCGTGTCCGCAATAAGTAAGAAGTAATCCATAGTGCCTCAACTGCCCTTTAGCACCTCCCGAATCCCGCTTAAACCACCCGTAATACCTTCCAGCTTTTCCAGTAGCTGGAGGAGCTGGCCGGCGCCGGAGTTGCGCAGGTTGGCGCGGTAGGTGATTTTGATTTCCTCCCAGCGCTGGGCGTCGACGGGGGTGTGCCAGCCGAGCAGCTCGCGGAGCTTGAGCAGCTCGGCCTCGCTGACGTAATGGGCCCTGGTTACAGCAAGTCGGCCAGCCAGTTGAAGAAGTCGGCCAACAGACCGTCGAGCAATACGTCGCCGAGCCAGCGCAACGCGTTTTTCAGAAGTCGAAAGAGCTCATTCATAGCGGATAGCAGGGTTCAGGTGACGCAAGATAGTCAGGAAGCCGGATTGGTCGGCCGGCGAAATCAGCACCGAATCGTACTTGCCGTAATAAAGCCGGAGACGGTGGAGGGCGAGGGCGGGGGAGGCTATCGGATTTTTAGTGACCTCTACTTGGCTGATGCTGTTTATTGGTACCTGCCATGTAAAAGGGCCCGACACTATGCGTAGCAGCTGCGACTGTGGCTGTATCTCATAATAGGTACGGCGCAGCAGCCATAAAATCAGCCCCAGCGGAGCCAGCAGGGGCAGCGCGCTAATCCAGCGGCCGTTGAGTGTTACAACAAGCCCTATACCTAGTAGTAGCGCCAGTATTGGCCCAAATAGCCACCAGCTCACTTTAGAATGAAATACCTGATTCATATCAACAGCGAAAGTTGCGGATAAATAACGGCGACCCAAACGGCTACGCTACTAGTGCCCCGGCCGCGCCTCCAACTCCTCAATACGCTTCCGTAGCCGGCGGTTGTAGCGCATCAGGCCGTTGAACTGGAGCAGGGTGCCGAGTAGCAGATAGACGGATGTCTGCTCCAGGGGGAGGTAGTGGAAAATGCGGGCCAGCGCCGAGCCCAGTATCAGGGCCACTCCAAGGTAAAAAACTATCTTTTCAGAAGTAGTCATGCGTCGGGATGAAGAGCTGGCTGGATTGAAAAGTTGCTTGCTATGAGTTGGTTAGTTCGGAGTGCTGCCAGATTTTTCGGCGCGGCCAAGGGGGGTTGGGGCTGCGGCTTAGCTGCCTGGGTGGCCTGCCAGACACGCAGGTTTGAGGGGCGGCGTAAATTAAAACTAAAAAAATGACTATTGGGCGCCCCTTGCACCGCTGCCGCCTACATAGGCCGGTGTCGCCTGTGTGCCGTGGTGGCAGCCACAGCAAAAACAATATCTTGCCGGTGCGGCCGGCCTTTCCCCGCGCTGCCTTCCTACTATGCCTCACTCTGCCTTGCCAACTCCCGAGCTAAACCTCGAAGCCACTTCTGAGTCGGCCGCCGCTGTGCCCACCACGCGGCCCATGTACTACGAGTACAAGCCCCAGGAAACCGTGCGAGCTATGCACGGCACCACGCTGCGCTGTAAAACCTGGGAAGCCGAGGCCGCGCTGCGGATGCTGGAAAACAACCTCGACCCGGCCGTGAGCCTCGTGTATGATGAGCTGATTGTGTACGGCGGGGCCGGCCGCGCCGCCCGCAACTGGAAGGAGTACCAGACGATTGTGCGCACGCTCAAAAACCTGGAGCCCGACGAAACTATGCTGGTGCAGAGCGGCAAGGCCGTGGGCGTGCTGCGCACCTGGGCCCACGCCCCGCGCGTGCTCATCGCCAACTCCAACCTTGTGCCCGCCTGGAGCACCCAAGAGCATTTTGATGAGCTGGATAAGTTGGGGCTGATGATGTACGGGCAGATGACGGCCGGCTCCTGGATTTACATTGCCACCCAGGGCATTCTGCAGGGTACCTATGAAACCTTTGCCGCCGTAGCCGAGCGCCACTTTTCGGGCACACTGGCCGGCACTGTTACCGTAACGGCCGGACTGGGCGGCATGAGCGGCGCCCAGCCCCTGGCCGTAACCATGAACGACGGCGTGTGCCTGGTGATTGAGCCCATAGCCGAGCGGGTGAAGCAAAAGGTGCGCGAAGGCTACCTCGACGAGCAGGCCCGCGACTTAAGCCACGCCCTGCAACTGTGCGAGCAGTACCGGCAGCAACGCAAAGGCTGGAGCATCGGCCTTACCGGCAACGCCGCCACGGTGCTGCCCGAACTGCTGGCCCTTGGCTTTCAGGTTGATATCGTGACCGACCAGACCTCGGCCCACGACCTGCTCGACTACATTCCCGAAGGCGACATTGCGACGGTACTACAGTTACGTAAGGATGACCCCGCGGCGTTCCGGCAGCAGGCGCTGGCTTCCATCATGAAGCATTGCCAAGCCATTATTGATATGCAGACGGCCGGCGCCGTGGCCCTCGATTACGGCAACAACCTGCGCGGCCAGGCCGAAAAGGGCGGCCTGAAAGTGCGCGACGAGCAGGGCCAGTTTCTGTATCCCGGCTTCGTGCCCGCCTACATCCGGCCGCTGTTCTGCGAGGGCAAAGGCCCTTTCCGCTGGGCGGCCCTCTCCGGCGACCCCCAGGATATTCTGCGCCTCGACCGCGCCCTGCTCGAAACCTTCCCCGATGACAAGCTGCTGGCCCGCTGGATTGAGAAGGCCCAGGCCAAGGTGCCCTTCATAGGCTTACCGGCCCGCGTGTGCTGGCTGGGCTACGGCGAGCGGGAAAAGTTCGGCCTAGTCATCAACGACTTGGTGGCCCGCGGCGAAGTCTCGGCCCCTATCGTTATCGGGCGCGACCACCTCGACTGTGGCTCCGTGGCATCCCCCAACCGCGAAACCGAAGGCATGAAAGACGGCTCCGACGCCGTAGCCGATTGGCCTCTGCTCAACGCCCTGGCCAACTGCGCCTCCGGTGCCGACTGGGTTTCGCTGCACAACGGCGGCGGCGTGGGCATCGGCAACTCCACCCACTCCGGCATGGTGATAGTAGCCACCGGTACCCCCGAAAAAGCCGAGCGCCTGCGCCGTGTCCTCACCACCGACCCCGGCATGGGCGTCTTCCGCCACGCCGACGCCGGCTACGAACTGGCCCAGCAGGTAGCCAAGGAGCGCGGGGTGCAGATTCCGGGGCGGGAGTAGTTTCAGACCTGCAATAAGCACAGGTAGGCACAGGTAAAGATTTTTTTAACTAATTGAACAAGAGATTAATGTCAAACAATATCCTTTACTTCCCATACATTAATATTCCTAATAATGAATGGACAACAAAGAGTGTCCTGTATTGGGATACTGTTGGTGCAATCGTGCCAGATATTTATAATGATAATCCTAATGAATTCGAATCGTACATGAGGTCCTTAATTGAAAATCAACTAGTTAAGCAGGTTTATACTTATGAATATTTAGGCCAAATTGCAAATTTTTGCGACGCATTTATTCAGCTTGTTTATCAATATGGATTTAATATAGATCAAAGGCGTAACGATTTTATTGCGGGAAATGATACAAGAATTCATAATGCAAAAGTTGATTACAGTCTTTGGGAGGAATTAACAAAGTTAGGTCTTGCACAGAGGGATAGAGAAAATCAACAATGGTACAGAGTTGAGATAAAAACAGCGAGGTTACTAATGATGTATCTTGCTACTGTAATTGCTAAATTAGGGGATTTTATCCCCGCAACTGATAGCATTGAGTATATTGATCCTTCTTTGCGACAAAAAGGTATGTCCCGCTATTTGCAACAAACGCGTGGTAAACTGCTAAATGATATTATGCCTTGTCCCGTTGATGTCGATCCTGTCAAGTTGAGTCATTTTAAAAACAAATACTATGATCAGCTAAGAAGATTTAGAAATATGTTAGAACAAAATTTGATAAGTATTGTTGATTTAAATGATAGTGAATTACGTGATAGCAAATACAAGCTGGTGCTAGAAGAAATGCTTGATGCAAGTGGGGAAATAAAGGCCAAAATGAACGAATCTAATTTTAAAAAAGTGGTGTTTGGTAGTATATTTGGCCTGATTGGTGCTGGGGTAGGATACGCAGACGATAGTCGGTTGTCTACTTCAGTCAGTTTGCTCAATGCAGTGTATTCTGCTCTACAGGGATATGATAATGCGTCACTGCGTAGTCCCTATGCTTATTTAGCTTTGATCGATAAAAAGCTTTCTTAATATGCATTCTATGGTATATCTATTTTCTTTGAATGAGCTAGTTGCATCTCCTTGGTTTGCTATATCAAGTTATGTGATTGGTCTAACCAGTTTACTTATTGGGTACTATTTTTATGCTAAATCAAGAATTGAGAAAAAGCCAGTACTTAGCTTCAGGTCTTACACTGTTGCATATAAACCTGATCATGTAAATCCAGATGTAAAGGTGTCTGTAACTTACAAGGGGAAGGAGATAGATATATTATCTTGCACTAACATTGCATTTTGGAATAACGGTAAGCAAACAATAAATGGCAATGATCTTGTTCGTAATAATCCATTGAGAATATTGCCTATTGGAGATGTTAATATTTATGATTTTATTGTTGCTGATGTTAGTGAATATAATAACATAGTATTTTATTTTGATGAAGATGATAAATCTATTAATTTTAAGTTTGATTACTTAGATTTTGGACAAGGATTTGTTGTAAAAGTTTTTCATGACGGTGATTTTGCTACGAAATTCAATGTAATGGGTAGTGTGAAAGGAGTTGATAAATTTGATGTTATTCATCCATCGTTCGCTAGTGGGTATATTAAAGTGCAGAGCCCATGCTATCATGAATTCTACCAAGGCGGATAACTAATCAATCTAACCAATCATGCGAAGCAAACTTCTTTATTAAGTAGCGAGGATACAAACTTTGCACCGTCACACAATACCCAACGCCGCCCGAGCCCCGCTCCGGTGGCTTTGCTCGTTCCAACCCACCCAAGAAAAAGCAAAACCCCACTTCCGCTGTTTACCTCCCTGCACCGGCACATCACCGGCGCACGAACTACTAAACAACCCAACTATGAACATCGGAATCATTGGCGCCGGCCACATCGGCAGCGCCCTAGGCGTACGGCTCACCAGCCTCGGCCACTCTGTTTACATTGCCAACTCCCGCGGCCCCGAGACGCTGAAGGACGTGGCCCAGAAAACCGGCGCTACGCCTGTCACGGCAGAGGAAGCGGCTCAGCGTGGCACCGACCTCATTGTGGTAACCATCCCGCTGAAAAACATTCCTGACCTGCCCAAAGACCTGCTGGCCAGCGTACCGGTCGAGGTGCCCGTCATCGACACCAGCAACTACTACCCCATGCTGCGCGACGGCCAGATTCCGGACCTGGAAACCGGCTCGCTGACCGAAAGCGAGTGGGTGCAGCAGCACCTGGGCCGCCCCATCGTGAAGGTGTTCAACAACATCTACGCCGACCACCTGGAAAATAAGGGCCAGCCCGCCGGCACGCCCGGCCGTATTGCCCTGCCCGTAGCCTCCGATGATGCCGCCGCCAAGCAGAAAGTAATGGCCCTGGTTGATGAGCTGGGCTTCGACGCCGTGGACGACGGCACCCTGCACCAGTCGTGGCGGCAGCAGCCCGGCACCCCATCCTACGGTGCCGATATGCCCGCCGATGAGTTGCGCGCGCATTTCGAGAGCCTCGGCACCGAGCGCACCGAAGCCCAGCACGCCGAGTACCTGGCCAACCACGCCAAGGCCGAGCAGCAGATGGAGGCCCAAGGCATCAAGCTGAAATAGCCGCCGGTATGCAGCCAGCTAACATCTACAACGCCGCTCTGGGAAACCAGGGTGGCGTTGCGTCGGGGTAGCTCGTATTGTTTCGGTCGTTACAAGGGCCCGTAGCAGCGGGCTGCTTCAACTCTTGCCGAATACCCGCGTATTGGCTGGCTATGCATCCTATTGTGCCCTGGCTCCCGCTGCTGCTTATCCCTGTGATTATCGCCTTTTTCGGCCTGATTAGCCTGATGCTGTCCCGCATGGGCTGGGGGCGTCTGGCAGGGGCGTATGCCGAAGCAGCAGTGCCCGCCGCCCTAAACCGGGAATTGTTGAGTTACGTGCGCATCGGGCCGGTGAAGTACAACAACGCCGTGCGTGCCGGCAGCACGCCGCAGGGGGTATGGCTAACTACCTGGCGCATCCTGTACATCGGCCACCCGCCGCTGTTCATTCCTTGGGGTGCCTTTGGGCCGGTGCAGGAAGAAACGTTTCTGTGGGTGAAAACCTATACCGTCTACCTCCAGTGTCCGGGCGGGGCCGTTCGCTTCCAGTTCACTAGTGAGCAGCTACGGGCCGCGCTTTCGGCTGCCGGTGGAGCGTAATGGTAGGGTTTGAGCACAGCCCGCTTACAGACGGGTAAGGTCGTTTTCGCAGCTTCCGGCGCGGCAAAATCGAGCTTATGCGTTGCTGAACGACCTGCCAGGGTAACTACGGCTACAATTTCTCGCCGCACTGCCAGCAGAATTCCGCATCGGGGCGGTGTTCCTGCGTCTGGCATGCATGGCAGGCCAGCTGCTTAAAAGCCGGCAGAGCAGTAGGCCGCCCGCCCGCTGGCAGCGCCATTTGGGCCGACACAATGCCTGTCGGTACGGCAATAATGGCGTAGCCCATAATCATCAGCATTGAAGCCAGCGTCTGGCCCAGCACGGTAGCCGGCGAAATGTCGCCGTAGCCCACTGTCGTCATCGTTACAATGGCCCAGTAGATACTTTTTGGAATGCTGGTAAAGCCATGTTGCCCACCTTCTACCACATACATCAAGGTGCCCACTACCACGGCCAGTGTTACCACAGAGCTCAGAAACACCAGAATTTTAAATCGGCTGGCTTTGAGGGCGTTCAGGATGAATTCGCCTTCGCCCACAAACCGGCCCAGCTTGAAGATGCGGAACACCCGCAGCAGCCGCACCGTGCGCACCACCAGTAGGTAGTGGCTGCCCGCCAGCACCAGCACCAACAACGACGGCACAATGGCAATTAAATCAATCAGGCCCAGCCAGCTCAGTGCATAACGCAGCGGCCGCCGCACAATCAGCAGCCGCACCATATACTCGGCCAGAAACAAGCCCGTAAACACCCACTCTACCACCCGTAGCACCGGTCCGAACTGCGCATTAACGCTGCTCACGCTTTCCAGCATCACGGCCAGCACGCTTAGCACGATGGCCAGCAGCAGCAACGCATCAAACAGCTGCCCGGCCCGCGTGTCGGCTTCGAAAACGACGCGGTACAGGTGTTTTTTCCAGAGCGGGGCGGTAGGAGCAGGGCGGTTATCCATGAGCGCAGACGATGATGCAGTAAAGCTAGGGCTACCAATTGAATGCCCTGCCAAATTGGCCTGCGCTACTGCTTCGCCGCCAGCAGGTCCCGCACCGTCGTCCATTCCAGGCCCGGGTAACGGTCGTTGTCGAGTGGCTCCTGCAACTTGGCGTCGCCGCTAAGCATATTGCGCAGGTACTGCATGCCCTGCCAGGGCGGAAATACGTCGTCGGGGGCCGGCACCATGGTTTTAGTGATGCTGATGAGCGTACTCAGCAGGCCCAGCCCGCCGGGCCGCAGCAGCCGGTAGGGCCGGCCGGTAGCGGCGCTGGCGGCCTCGCGCAGCTGCCGGGGGCTGGCTACCTCGCCGGCCACGCGCAGGTAGCGGGGCGTGGTGGGGTCGAGGGCGGCGGCGGCTGTAAAGTCGGCCGTGTCCTGCATGGTGGTCAGGTCGAGGGGCTGGTCGGCGTTGCCCCAGTACAGCACCAGTCGCGGACCGGCCAGCACTACTGGCGCCGTGCCCCGCAGCAAATCCATGAACATACCGTTGAGCACCGACGTGGCCTGAATGGGGGCGGCGTCGAGGCGGCGGGCAAACTCGCGGCGCAGGTCGAAGTTACGGTTCGAACCCTCGGGCACCCGGGTAAAATCGGCCGAAAAGTCGGAGGGAATGAAGCGGGGCACACCGGCCGCCACAGCCGCATCGAGCAGCTGGCCCTGGGCTTCCACAATAATATCGCGCAGCCCGTTAAGGGCCGATACTACGCAGGTAGCATCCTGGCAGGCTCGGGTCAGGTCGGCGAGGCTGCCATAGTCTGCGGCTACCACCTGCACTCCCTGTCGCCGCAACGACTCGGCTTCGGCCCCGCTCAGGCTGGCCGGGCGCACCAGTGCCCGCACCTCGGCCCCGCGCCGCCGCAGGTGGTGGGCAATCAGCAGGCCCAGCGCCCCGGTGGCCCCGGCCAGTACAATCAGCGGCGAGCCGGCCGGAGCGGAAGTGGTGGGTGAAGTAGTTGATTCAGTCATGGAAAACAAAAAGCTGGGGTAGGAGGGTAGCAACCGCGCAGGCACGGCCAGATGTGGCCTTCGCGGCGCCGAAGCGAACAGCTGCTTTACCCGGCCGGCCCCTATAAAGTTGTAGCTCCGGCCGCGGCCACCGCAAAAACTGCCGCAGCTGCTGTTCAGAAAGCCCGTAAACCGTCTGCTTCATCTGAGCTGGCCGAACGCCGCATCCGTCATGCGCTGGCGGCTCCTTTACCGGGGTAGAATAAAAATAGCGGGCTGCCGGGTTTCAAAAATAAAGTCTATCTTTAGCACGTTAAAAGGCAAATTGCCAACGAGTCATCAACTCAACTCAGCCCGCCTGAATTGAGCCAATACGTCCCGCTGCTGCTTGCTTTATCATCTCCACCTCCTTCCAAGCATCATGCAGACGGGAACCGTAAAATTTTTCAATGAGACCAAAGGGTTTGGTTTCATCAACAACGCCGAAACCGGCGAAGACATCTTCGTACACGTAACCGGCCTCATTGACGAAATCCGCGACAATGACAAGGTAGAATTCGAAGTAGAGCAGGGCCGTAAGGGCCTGAACGCCGTTAAAGTGCGTCGCGCTTAGCCTACCCTACTTTTGTAGTTGCGAAAAGCACGCTCCATTCAGGGGCGTGCTTTTTTGCGCTTTAAAAGCGGGTGGTGGCATGAATTTATAAGGGCGTTTTCGGTAGTTTAGCCCCATGAAGCAAGCAGCCTCCACCGTATTTGTCGTCCGGCCCGCCCGGTTCGGCTTCAACGCCGAAACAGCCGAATCCAACCACTTCCAGCAGGCCCCCAGCGGACTGAGCGCGGCCGCCGCCGAAGCCCGCGCCGTAGCCGAGTTTGAGGCCCTGGTGGAAACCCTGCGCAGCCGGGGCGTGCAGGTACGCGTGTTCGACGATACGCCCGCTCCCGCCAAGCCCGATGCCGTGTTTCCCAACAACTGGCTCTCGCTGCACGCCGATGGCCGCGCCGTGCTTTACCCCATGTGCGCCCCCAACCGCCGCACCGAGCGCCGCCCCGATATTGTGGCCGCCCTGGGCCAGGAATTCGGGATAACGGAAGTGCTCGACCTGTCGGGCGCGGAGGCAGAGGGTCGGTTTCTGGAAGGCACCGGCAGCATCATTTTCGACCATGAGCACCGCCGTGCCTATGCCGGCCGCTCGGCCCGCACCGAGCCGGGCCTGCTGGCCGACGCCTGCGCCCGCCTGGGCTACCAGCCGGTGTCGTTCCGGTCCGTCGATGGGCGGGGGCAGGAAATCTACCATACCAACGTGATGCTCAGCATCGGGCCGGGCTTTGCCGTGGCCTGCCTCGAAAGCATTGCCGATGCGGCCGAGCGCCGCGCCGTGGTAGACTCGCTCACCGAAACCGGCCACGAAATCGTGTCTATTTCGCTGGCGCAGGTGGCCTGCTTTGCCGGCAATATGCTGGCCCTGCAGCCCGTGGGTGGCCCCGTGCTGCTGGCTATGTCGCAGAGTGCCCACGACTCGCTTACGGTCGAGCAGCGGCAGCAGCTCAGTCGCCACGCCGAGCTGCTGCCGCTGCCCATTCCCACCATCGAAACATTGGGCGGTGGCAGCGTCCGGTGCATGCTGGCAGAGGTGTTTTTGCCCGAAAATTAAGGCGCAATTCCCCGTCGAAAAAGCGGTTTTCGGGAGTTCTTTGGGCTGAAAAAGCGTTGTCTATCCGATGACGCAAACTGCCCTATTCCCTTCGCTCAACATTCTTCCAGCCGAACCCGCCCCGCGCCAGCACGCGGCCAAGCTGTGGCTGCCCAAGCGCGTAGCCTTTACGCCAGCGGCCCTCAACGAGCCTTTTGGTCAGCAAATTCTGGCTCGGGCCGAAAGCCACAACCTGGAAATTGAGCTGCTGAAAAGCAACCGCCTGACCGGCCTGCGCGGCGATGATGCGCGCGACACCTACCGCCGGGCCAAAAGCACGCTGGCCGTCGTGTGCGCCCCGCCCGGGGCGTTGCGCCTGCAGCCCACGCCTCCCTCGGCCGACTGGCAGATGAATCTGGCCGAGGGCTGCCCTGCGCATTGCCAGTACTGTTATTTAGCTGGCAGTCTGAGCGGTCCGCCGGTGGTCAAGGCCTTCGCCAACCTACCTCAGTTGCTCGCAAACACCCAAAATTACGAGCAGCCCGGCCGCACTACGAGCTTCGAGGTAAGCTGCTACACCGATGTGCTGGGCATTGAGCACCTCACCGGCTCGCTGGCCGAGTGCATCCGCTACTTCGGTCGGCGCGAGGGCACGCACCTGCGCTTTGTGAGCAAGTACGACCACGTTGGTTCGCTGCTGGCGCTGCCCCACTACGGCCGCACCCGGGCCCGCTTCAGTCTCAATGCCGAGCCGCTGGTGCGCCAGCTGGAGGGCGGTACGGCCTCGGTGGAGGCCCGCTTACGGGCGCTCCGACAACTGGCGCTGCCCCGCGAACAGGGCGGGGGCGGCTACCCGGTGGGCGTAGTACTGGCCCCCATCATGCCGCTGCCCAACTGGCAGCACGAGTACCGCCTGCTACTCGACCGGCTGGCTGCCGCCCTCGATTTCGACTGCGACCTGACGGTGGAGTTCATCACCCACCGCTTCACGCCCGGCTCTAAAAACGTGCTGCTCGACTGGTATCCCAACACCAGCCTCGACCTCGACGAAGCAACCCGCGCCGTGAAACGAAACAAGTTCGGGGGTACTAAATTCGTGTATCAGCCCACCGACATGCGCCAGCTCAAGGAGTTTTTCTATGCCGAGTGGCAGGCGCGTTTCCCAAAGGCGCCAGTATTGTACTGGACGTAATTTCAGGGCAAGAGCACACAGCACGACGTAGGGGCGGGGCTTGTCCCCGCCCGCCGTTGAACAGGTATCATTGCACGACTCCAACTAACCGATTCCCGGTGTAGCGGCGCGAACGGCGGGCGGGGACAAGCCCCGCCCCTACACCGTGCTGGTGTATTTGTTCGGGTGGTGTCGTTCAACGGCGGGCGGGGACAAGCCCCGCCCCTACGTCGTGCGGGTTGGCTCTTTACGATATTCCCAACTCGGCTGGCGTTATCAGCCCTAGCACGGTGCTGGTGTGGGTGCGGGTCTGGTTCACTAGCTCCGGCTCATCGGTTAGCTGATGGCCCAAGGTGGGCACCATCTCGCGGAATTTGGCTTGCCACTCGGGCGTGGCCGACTGCGCGGGAAAACACTTCTGCACCAGATTCAGCATGATGCTGACGGCGGTGGAAGCCCCGGGCGAGGCGCCAAGCAGCGCGGCAATGGAGCCATCGGCGGCCGTAACCATCTCGGTACCAAATTCGAGTACGCCGCCCTGCTTTTTATCTTTCTTGATAACCTGCACGCGCTGCCCGGCAATGGCCAGTTCCCAGTCCTGGGCCTGGGCATCGGGCAGGTACTCGCGCAGGGCGGCCAACCGGTCGTCGGGCGACTGCACCACCTGCTGGATGAGGTATTTGGTGAGCGAGAGGTTCTTCAGGCCGGCCATAATCATGGGCTTCACGTTGCCGAACTGAATGGAAGCCGGCAAATCGAAGTAGGAGCCCGTTTTCAGGAACTTGGTGCTGAAGCCGGCATAGGGGCCGAACAGCAGCTGCTTTTCCCCGTCAATCACGCGCGTATCGAGGTGGGGCACCGACATAGGCGGCGAGCCCACCGAGGCCTTGCCGTACACTTTGGCGTGGTGGCGGGCAATTACAGCCGGGTTGATACAGCGCAGCCACTGCCCGCTCACCGGGAAGCCCCCGTAGCCGTTGGCCTCCGGAATGTCGGACTTTTCGAGCAGCGGCAGCGAGCCGCCCCCGGCCCCGATAAACACGAACTTCGTGCGCACTTTCAGCTCGGCACCCGTTTCGAGGTTTTGGGTTTTCACGCTCCAGGTGCCGTCAAACTTGTGGCGTAGTTTTTCCACTTCATGATGAAAGTGCATAGTTACCCCCGGCTTTTCCTGCAGCAGGTAAAACATGCCGCGGGTCAGGGAGCCGAAGTTGACATCGGTGCCCAGGTCCATGCGAGTGGCGGCCACGATTTGCTCGGCGCTGCGGCCCTCCATCACCAAGGGCATCCAGCTTTCTATTTCGGCCCGGTCGTCGCTGAACTGCATCCCCTTGAACAGGGCCGACTGGGTGAGGGCCGCGTGGCGCTTGCGCAGAAACTCCACGTTTTCGCGCCCCATCACGAAGCTCATGTGCGGGATGTAGTTGATAAACCGCTCGATTTCCTTGACGTCGTACTTCTCCGTCAGGAAAGCCCAGAACTGCTTGCTCTGCTCGAACTGCTCGGCAATTTTGAGGGCTTTGCTGATGTCGATGGAGCCATCGGGGCGCTCGGGCGTGTAGTTCAGCTCGCAGAAAGCCGAGTGGCCGGTGCCGGCGTTATTCCAGGCGTCGGAGCTTTCGGCGGCGGCCACATCGAGGCGCTCAAAAATAGTGATGGTCAGCGTCGGGTCGAGCTCCTTGAGCATCAGGCCCAGCGTGGCGCTCATAATGCCGGCACCAATCAGTACAACGTCGGTGTCGGGCAGGGTAGGGGTAGTTGAATTCATAGGGAAGGAGGCTAAGATGATAGGTACGAATCCGGCTCCTAAAAAGATAAGTACACCGGCATCGGGGCCAGAGTGCCGTTGGTTCGGGCGCTCTATCTTTAAAAGTGTATATTAGGTAGCGTAAGCCGCGAAACGAGGCTACCGGTAGGCTGTAGGGGCGGGGCAACCGCCCAGCAGCGAAGTTGCACCGTCCACAACTCATTCTTGCGCAGCTAAAGCTAGCTAACCCCCTGGCAGGCCGGGGCTGATGGCTTCCCCCGGTGTGCCGGGTATGCGTTGTATGTGTCAGGTAAAACCCCAGCTATGCACCATATTGTATATTCGAGCGAAGTAGTGGGCACATTGAACGAAAGCCTGCTACGCGAAATGCTGCTAAAGTTCAGGCGCTACAACCACCAAGTAGGTATTACGGGCATATTGCTATACTGCAACGGCCAGGTGCTCCAGGTGCTGGAAGGCGAGCGGACGGTAGTAGAGGAGCTTTATGGCCGTATCGGGCGCGACCCGCGCCATGGCAACGTGGTGAAGCTGGCCGACGGCCCGGTGAGCTGGCGCGAGTTTCCCGAGTGGTCGATGGCCTTTGCCGTTGCTTCGCCCTCGGCTTTTGCCTCCCTGACCGGCTACTGCGACCCCGACAACCCCTGGCAGCTCCGCAGCGAAGCCGGGCGGTTGATTCGGGAGCTGATCCGGGAGTTTATCCAGCAAACCCGCCTTACCATTCGATGAGTACGCCGCCCCCTATTCCACCGGATTACCTGGAAGTAAACCGCCGCCTCTGGAACGCTAAAACGGCCTTCCACCTCGCGTCAGATTTCTATAATGTAGCCGGGTTTACGGCCGGCCAAACGTCGCTTAACCCGCCCGAGCTGCAGCTGCTGGGCGATGTTGCCGGACAGGATGTGTTGCACCTGCAGTGCCATTTCGGCCTTGATACTCTGTCGCTGGTCCGCATGGGTGCCCACGTCACGGGCGTCGATCTGGCCGACGAAGCCATTGCGGCCGCCCGCGCCCTCAGCGCGCAGCTAGGGCTGGCCGCCGAATTTGTGCAGGCCGATGTGCTGGCCCTGCCCGCCCACTTCAACGGGCAGTTCGATGTGGTGTTTACCTCCTACGGCGTACTGGGCTGGCTGCCCGATTTGGCGCAGTGGGCGGCCGGCGTAGCACGCTGCCTGCGCCCCGGCGGCCGGTTGGTGCTGATCGAGTTTCATCCGGCCGTCTGGATGTTCGACAACGATTTTACCCGCATCGAGTACTCCTATTTCAACCGTCAGACCATCATCGAGCAGGAAGCTGGCACCTACGCCGACCACGCCGCCCCGCTACACGAAACATCGGTGTGCTGGAACCACAGCCTGGGCGAGGTGCTGGGGGCGCTGCTGGGCCAGGGGCTGGCCATTCGCCATTTCGAGGAGTACGACTACTCGTGCTACGACTGCCTGAACGGGCTGGAGCCAGCCCCTGGCGGCGGCTACCAGCTCGCCCACATGCCCGGCAAACTCCCACTAATGTTCTCCGTAGTCGCCCAAAAACGGTAGGTATTTAGTTTTTAGTAGTTATCAGAACGTCATTCAGAGCGCAGCGAAGAATGATGTTCTGCCACTTATCACTACACCGCTGCCTCAGCCGTTGCAACAAACTGTGCACCGCGTTGTGCCAAGTCGATGCGGGCCTGCCCATAGCCCTCGGCGCTGATGGCGCGGGTGGCATCTTCTACCAGGAACACGGCAAAGCCTTCTTGCAGGGCATCTAGGGCGGAGAAATAAACACAGAAGTCGGCGGCCAGGCCAGCCAGGTACACGGCAGTTACGCCGCGGCCACGCAGATAATCGGCCAGGCCGGTGGTTTTGCGGTGGCCGTTGTCAAAAAAGCCGCTGTACGAGTCGATGGCCGGGTTGGTGCCCTTACGGAAGATGGCTTCGATGCGGTGCTGGTCGAGGCTGGCCACGAACTCGGCGCCGGGCGTGCCCTGCACGCAGTGGTCGGGCCAGAGCGTTTGGGGTAGCCCGTGCAGCTCGCCCTGCTCGAAGGGCTGGCGGCCGGGGTGCGAGCTGGCGAAGCTGCCGTGGCCGGCCGGGTGCCAGTCCTGGGTGGCAACCACCAGCCCGAAGTGGGGCTGCAGTTGGTTGGCCAGCGGCACTACAGCGTTGCCGCCGGGTACGGCCAGTGCTCCGCCGGGCACAAAATCGTTCTGGATGTCAATCAACAACAGCGCTTTCATTGGGCAAAACAATAGAAGTACGCGGCCCTGGCAGCAGGTCGCTTTCGGAATATACAGTACGCCAATCGGCCGGGCAAAAGTAGCCCCGCTGGGCCACTTCGCGGCCCGCTCGCCCGATTCGTGCGTACTTTGCCACGAATTGAGGGGCGGGCCCGACCCGCAATCCGAAAGCGCACGAAGTAATGACGAAGTTTTTTCTGGTGGGCCTGGGCCTGCTGCTGGGCGGCTTGCCACAAGTGGGCGCGGCCCAATACCTAAGCGCTGTTCCGGCCCCCGAGGCGGCAGCCCGGCAGGCGGTAGCAGGTACGCGGGTATGGCTGGTACCGCCTGCCGGCTTCGGCCCGGCTGCAGGCCTTACGGGGCTGCGCCGGGGGCCAGCCGCGCTGCAGGTGATGGAGATGCCCGGCAGCAACTATTATCGCCAGGCGGCCGGCTTCAACCCGGCGCGCTTCACGGCGCGCGGCGGCACCGTCATTAGCTTCAGCGCCCTGCAGATAGATGGTTATCCGGCGCAGCTGGCGCGGGTGCAGCTTAGCCCCACGCAGGAAACCAGCCAGCTGCTGTTCGGCGACTCGACGTTTGTGGTGCTGCTCGATGCCCGCTATCTGGCGGCCGATACGGCGGCCGGCGGGGCACTGCGGCGTAGCCTGCGCTCGGCCACCTACCGCCCCATTGCTGCCGATGCGCCGGCTACGCTGGGCAACACCGTATTTGTGCTCGATGAGCAGAAATCGCCCTTTGCGCTGGCCCTGGCCCAGCAGGGCACCTACACCTACACGCTGGGCGGGCAGCGCAAGCCCGATTACGGCACCGAGCCGGTGCTCACCGTCAGCACTTATCCCTACAATCCGTCCATCACGGCGGCCGATATCAGTGCCCAGCTGCTTACCCGCCCCGATGGCCCCAGGGCCTATAAGCCCCGTAAGATGACCTCGGGCAAGGTAAACGACCTGGTAACCTACGAAACCGAAGGGTTTGCGCAGCTGCAGGGCCAGCGGGTACTGGTATACCAGCAAGTAACGGTCATTGGCAACACGGCCGTAGCGCTCCAAGGCGTTGCCCGCCAGGATTTCGACCAAGCCCTGGAGCAGTTCAAAAGCCTTACCCGCACAATTAAGGCACGGTAATAAAGGGAGGAAGGAGAGGCAGTAGCCCGACGTAGGGGCGGGG
>NZ_JAGGPS010000015.1:0-20784 GCF_018613725.1 Hymenobacter sp. ISL-91 | reverse complement strand
CCCCGCCCCTACACCGTGCGATGAGGACAGCAGCTGATATGTCAAATTCACCCTTTGCCCTCAAATGGAAACTGCGCCAATGCTTCCCAGGGGCCGCCACGGTAGGCCCACAGCGCCAAGCCGGTACCAGTAACATCGTAGGGCTCAAAATCGGCGGAAAGCTGTTCGTGCAGGCTGCGGGCCACGGCGGGCAGCACCTTATTTTGCACCGTAATATGGGGGCGCAGGGGTTGTAAATCCTGGGGACGTAGCGTGGCGGCCCAGCGCGTCTGCAGTCCGCGGTGAAGCTGGCGCAGCTGGTCGTTTTCGAGTGAATATGCAACGCCCTGGCCCAGAAACCGCACGCCTGCAACACGCAGCAGCAGGGGTGGGGTAGTGGCTGCTACGGCCTGTAGCTGTTGGGCAAGGGCAGCGTAATCGGCTCCCGGTAAATGGTGAAAAAGCGTGACGTGGGCCCGCAGGTAATTGCGCGCCGGCGGGAAGTGCGCCGTACGTAGCCGGTCGAAATGCTGTTGGGCTTCCTCGTCGAGGAGCAGGGTCAGAATCAGGGGCGCATCAATGGCGGTGGGTGGAAAATCGGGCATAAGAAAGCAAATACCCCGATACGCAGACAGGGCGCATCGGGGCATTGAGAGGGCCTGATTGACGAAAAAATCTGATGCTACTTTTCCAGTACCACGCGGGTGGTGCTGGCAGCGCCGGCCTGCTGCACGCGCAGCAGATAGAAGCCGGCGGGTAAATCGGCCATCGGCACTTCAACCGAAGCCAGTCCGGCCGGTACTGTAAGCTGTCGGACTACCGCACCCCGGGCCGAAACCAGTTCCAGCGTGGCGCTTTGGCCAGGCATTGGCAGCAACACCTGTGCCGTGTGGCGTACGGGGTTGGGGTATACGGCGGCAGTGGCCGCACTGTGCACTACCCGGACTGCGGAGTAGCTCACAGTACCGTCGCGGTCGTGCATGGCCAGCCGGTAGTAGGCCGTGCCGGGCAAGGGGCGGGCATCGATGGCCGCGTATTGCTGGCCGGTGGCCCGGTTGCCGGCCGCTACTAGCGCCACGGTGGTCCAGGTTGTAGCCGTAGGGCTGCGCTCCACTTCGAAGTGGCTGGCCCGCTCCTCGAAGGCCGTGGCCCAACTCAGGCGCACAGTTGGGCCTGTGGCTTCAGCGTCGAAGCGGGTGAGCGTAACGGGCAGGGGCAGGGCATCGGGGAAACTCACGGCGTCGCCGCGGTTGCAGCCCAGGGCATTGCCAAACGAGCGGTTCTCGTAGTTGCCGGTTGTGTTATCCACCCGAAATATCTCTCCACTTCCGGCCCGCACTACATACACGTTGCTGAACTGATCGGAAAACATCGAGCCAATATTGCTGTCGGTGGTGCCGGGGGGCAATGGGGGTAGCGGTACGGTGGGCGTAGTGGTAACGCCCACCGGGGCTGTGCCGGGGTTGGTAATGGTGAAATACTGGCCCGATTGCCCGATGTAGCTTACCAGATTACCACTGGGCTTGTCATACACCCAGTCCTGAATCCCGCCCTCGGGTACCGGAGTGGCGAGCCCGGAGTTGATGTAGGCTTGTGTCTGGGTTCTGTAGGCTTCGATGATGGACGCCGTGGCAGGGTCAGAAGCATCTACTCGTTGCCAAGTGGGGGCCGCCACGGGGGCAGGTGTAGCCGGTAAGCTGGTGGTGCCTACGTATAAGCGCACATCGGTAACGATGGCCGAACCCGGAATTGGTAGCCCCAAAAAGTACACAGCAGAAATACGAAATGTAACTCCCCCGAGGTAATAGGTACCGTCAGGGTTACTGTCGCCCACAAAACTTAGCGTTTGCCGATAGTCGGTGGCCGTTACGAAAGAACCCGAAGGCGGGGTCAGGCCCGTGGTAGGCGTGGGGGGCGGCGTCATCGGGCCGACGTTGGTGGCCACGGCCGTGTTCAGGTCGATGCGGTATAAATCGGGCGGAGTGCCAGCCTGAATAGAGGATATTGTTGGCGGGACTACGCGCATACCATACAGCGCAACCCGGTTGTTGTCATTGTAGCCTAACCCATTCACTACAATACCGGTACCGGCTTCGCTAACGATGCCGATGGGGGTAATCGAGCCGTCGGTGTTGATTTTGGTTAGCTCGGAAGGCTGATTGAGGCTGCTTGGGCAGGGGGTGGATACGGCGTAGCTATTGGTAGGAAGTTGAGCCCGTGCCTGTAGCGCAAGGGTCGAGGCCAGCCAGAAAAGAAGAAGTCGTTTCATAATGAGAAAGGAAGGAGGGTGAAGGACGGGTATATATGTAATATAGTAAAATAACTAGTTATATGTCAATTATTTGAGACTCACATACGGGCGAATCTCACTTTGGGATACATTATTTCTTTTGGGTACTCCTGGCCAGCGCTTTGCTAAAAAACAACGTAGCGCGAAGCTCCAGCTTCGCGCTACGTTGAACAACATTGCTCAGAAGTCAGCAACGATGCATGAGGCCAGAACCTCGCCTTAAAGCCCGGGTTGGGCCGGCTCTGCTGTTGCCAGTTCCGCGGGCTCCTATGGCTCTCGTGCGCATCTTTACCCAATTCATTCTACTGCCGCTGCTATGCCCTACACCCTGCTCATCTGCCACTGCGGCCAGCTGCTCACGCTGGCCGGCCCACCCGCCACCTGCCCGCTGGCCGGCCCCGACCAGGCCAACTGGCACAGCATCACCGATGGCTACGTGGCCTGCGAAAACGACCGGATTGTAGCCGTGGGCCCAATGGCGGAGCTCGATGAAAGCCAGCTCACGCCCGCCACGCGCATAATCGAGGCGCACGGCCGGGTGGTGATGCCCGGGCTGGTAGAGTGCCACACGCACCTGGTGTTTGGCGGGCAGCGGGCGGCCGAGTTTGAGCGCAAGCTGCGGGGCGAGTCGTACCTCGATATTCTGGCCGGTGGCGGCGGTATCCTGAGCACCGTGCGCGCCACCCGCGCCGCTTCCGAAGCCGAGCTGCTGGCCGCTGCCCTGCGCCATCTGGCCGATTTCAGGCGCTACGGCGTTACCACGCTCGAAGCCAAGAGTGGCTACGGCCTCGACGCCGAAACCGAGCTGCTGCTGCTGCGCGTGGCCCGTGCGGCCGGCAACCAGCAGCCCGTGCGGGTGGTGCCCACCTTCCTGGGGGCCCACGTGCCCGGCCCCGAGTACGCCGGCCGCCCCACCGACTACCTGGCCATGCTCGTAAACGAAGTGCTGCCCCAGATCAACCCAACCGAAGTGCCATTCGTCGATATTTTCTGCGAGCAGGGCGCCTTCAGTGTCGCCGACTCGCGCGCTTACCTGGCCGCGGCCCGCGAGCTGGGCTTCGGGCTGAAAATCCATGCTGAGCAGATGCACGAGCTGGGCGGCTGCGAAATGGCCGCCGACCTGGGTGCGGTCAGTATCGACCACGCCGACTACCTTTCGGCCGAGGCGGCGGCCCGCATTGCCGCCGCTATGCAGGGTCGCACGGTGGCCGTACTGCTGCCGCTGGTGCCGCTGTTTCTGCGCCTGACGCAGTACGCGCCGGGCCGGGCGTTCATTGATGCGGGCCTGCCAGTGGCGCTCAGCACCGACTTCAACCCCGGCTCCTGCCCCAGCAAAAACCTATGGCTGGCCCTGAGCATGGGCTGCCTGAAAATGGGCCTCACGCCCGCCGAAGCCATAGCTGCCGTAACGCGCAACGCTGCCTGGGCCATCGGTCAGCAGCAGGAGTGCGGCAGCCTCACGCCGGGCCTGCGCGCCGATGTGCTGGTGCTGAACGTGGCCACGCTACCCGAAATACCCTATTGGCTAGGCGACAACCCGGTACACCAAGTGTTTATCGGCGGCGAGCTGGTGGAGGAAAATTTGTGAGGATGAAGGCAGTGTGGCGGTGCGGGCAATGAGCGGGCAGCCTGAGGCAGTACCTGGAAATGCGTGATGCTACCGGCTTGGGGCCAGCAGGGCGAAGCGCAATAGCCGCCGAAACCGTAGTTTAGCCGGGCTTCCGGACTGCCGGAGCTTTGGTTCTACGTTGCTTTCCTATTATGCTACTGCCCCTGTATCAGGTCGATGCCTTTTCCGACCGCCCGTTTGCCGGCAACCCCGCCGCCGTGTGCCCCCTCACCGAGTGGCTGCCCGAGACTACCATGCTGGCCATTGCCGCCGAAAACAACCTGGCCGAAACGGCCTTTTTCGTGCCCAAAGCCGGGGTGGAGCAGGAGTACAAAATCCGCTGGTTTACGCCTACCGTGGAGGTGGAGCTGTGCGGGCACGCCACGCTGGCTTCGGCGCACGTGCTTTACCGCCACCTCAATTTCCAGGAGCCCGAAATCGTGTTCCACTCGAAAAGCGGCCCGCTGCGTGTGCGCCGCGCCGAAAACGGCATGCTCACGCTCGACTTCCCAGCCCGCCCGCCCCAGCCGCTGCCCCGCCACCCCGACGGCTTGACCGACGGCCTGGGAGCCACCCCGCTGGCCCTGCTGGCCGGCCCCGACCTGGTGTGCGTGTTCGCCTCGGAGGCCGAAGTGCGGGCCCTGCGGCCCAACCAGGTCCGGCTGGCCGAGGTGGAGTTTCGCGGCGTGATTGCCACCGCCCCCGGCACCGGCGAAATCGATTTCGTGTCGCGCTTTTTCGGCCCCCGGGTGGGCGTGCCCGAAGACCCGGTAACCGGCTCGGCCCACACCACGCTGGTACCCTACTGGGCCGAGCGGCTGGGCAAAACCAGCCTCCACGCCCGCCAGGTATCGGCCCGCGGCGGCGACCTATGGTGCGACCTACGCGGCGACCGGGTGTTGATGAGCGGCCACGCCGTCACCTACCTCAAGGGCGAAATGGAGTTGGGGGAGATGTAAGCTGATGCTACGCAGTATGCGCATTGCTTGCCGCGTGCTGTAGGAGCGGGGCTTGCCCCCGCCCGCCGTTCGCTCCGTGTTAACGACAATCGTTCAATGGTGGGCGGGGGCAAGCCCCGTCCCTACAGCGCGCGGCCGCCGCTACCCGCCCCGCAACTGCTCGCGCCCAAAGCCGCCGCGCTCGATAACCTGCTCCACAAACAACGCCTTGCCCGGCACTCGCAGCAGCGCCTGGTGCAGCTCTTCGGGTACGCCGGTGTAGCGCACCAGCCCACCGTGGCGGTACTCGATTTCCAGCGTAAGCGTGGCCGGGTCGTAGCCCACGGCTTTGAGGGAGGTGGAACGGATGGGGCGGCGGAGCATCTTGGCTAGCGTAAGATTGTGAGTACTGCGTCAAGATGGGGAAATTATGCACGCCACGAGAAGTTGCCGGCGCAAACCCGCTGCAGAAAGCCTCGCCTACGCCGCCGGCTTCTTCCTGTCCGCCGCTACCTTCTTGCCGGCTACCGGGGCGGCCAGCTTGGTGGGGTTGTCGGCCAGGAACTTGCCCCAGCTTTTACCACCGGCCTTCACGTTGTTGCCCTTCTGGTAGTGGTGGCACAGGGCCACGCCCAGCGCGTCGGTGGCGTCGAGGAACTTGCTGGCTTCGGCAATGGGGGGCAGCGTGAGGGTCTGGCGCAGCATGTGGGCCACCTGCTCCTTGGTGGCGCTGCCCGAACCCGTTACGGCCTGCTTTACCTTGGTGGGCGCATACTCCACGTACGGAATCTGGCGGGAGAGGCAGGCGGCAATGGCCATGCCCTGGGCCCGGCCCAGCTTGAGCATGCTCTGCACGTTTACGCCGAAAAACGGGGCTTCAATGGCCAACTCGTCGGGCAGGTACTCGTCAATCAGCTCCAGCATGCGCTCGAAAATACGCTTGAGCTTGAGGGCGTGGTTGGTGCCCAGCTTCTGCATGTCAATCACGTCGTAGCAGAGCACCGTCACCTTCTGGCCCCGCACCTCAATCACGGCGTACCCCATCACCGATGTGCCGGGGTCGACGCCCATAATCACCTTGGGCAGTAGTTCGGAAGAAGAAGCGAGGGGAAGAATCATTCTTTTTGAGCTGCAAGCCTCAAGTTACAGGCTGCAAGCTTTATGTTTGGTAGCCCTTTTGGGCGTTGGAACTGAGCAAAGGCAGAAGAGTCGATGCTACTAAAGAAGCTATACCAAGCTTACCGCCTGAAGCTTGAGGCTCTGATAAGCTAACTTGCCGAAATTACGCAACCCGCTGCTATTTTGCCTGCTTCGCCACCCCAAAGCTACACCCAAAGCCCCAAACCCCGCGTGCCTGCCCGCCCGGTACCGGCCCGGTGGGGGGGCTGGGTGGTGGCGGCCAAGCTGGGTGTTACGCTGCTCACGTTGGCGTTGCTCTGGCATTCGCTGGTCGATAATGAAGCCACAGCCGCCGCGTGGCGGGGGCTGCTGGCGCGCAGCCTTGGGGGGCAGGGCCGGGTGCCGGTGCTGCTGGCGCTGCTGCTGGTGCCACTCAACTGGGGCCTCGAAAGCTGGAAATGGTGGCGACTGGCCCGGCACCTGGAGCCCGTTTCGTTTCGGCGCAGCTTCCGGGCAGTGCTGGTGGGACTTACGCTGGGGTTCGTGACGCCCAACCGGGTGGGCGACTACGCCGGCCGTATTATGGAGCTCAAAAGTCGCCGCCTCGATGCGCTGGGCGCCGTGTTTCTGGGGCGCTATTGCCAGCTGGTAGCCACGGTGGCGGCTGGCACGGTGGGGTTGCTGTACTTTGGGCTGCGCTTCTATCTGAACGGCTACCCGGCCGCGCAAATCGGGCTGGTGGTGCTCACGCTGGTCATCAACCTGGCGGTGCTGCTGCCACTGTACCATTCCGAGCTGCTGGTAGCGGCCGTGCAGGCCGTGAAGCCGCTGCGTCGGTTTAGCCGCTACGTGGCCGTAATGCCCACTTACCCGGCCCGGCTGCTGACTGATGTGCTGCTGATTTCGGGCCTGCGCTACCTGGTGTTCGGGGCGCAGTTCGGGCTCTTGCTGCTGGCCTACGGGGTAGATGCGGCCGTGGGTCCGGCGGCGGCGGCCGTGGCGGGCACCTTCCTGCTCAAGTCGCTGGTGCCCTCGCTCAATGCCCTGGCCGATGTGGGCGTGCGCGAGCTGTCGGCCACGCACTTGTTCGGGCTGCTGGGCCAGCCGCCGCTGCCGGTGCTTAGTGCCAGCCTGAGCTTGTGGGTGCTCAATATTGCCGTGCCCAGCGCCGTGGGGCTGATTTTCGTGCTCCGCCTGAAAGTGCTGCGCAAGCGCCAAGCCGGCCCACCTACCGGGCCCACACCAGTTTCGGCAGCAGCTCCGGCTCCCGCCGAAATCACCCAACCCACCACATGAGCAGCGCGTGGGGCCTGTTGCTGCTGGCATTTCCGGCGCTGTACGCGGGGCAGCTGCTGCGCCTGCGCCACGCCTGGCAGCAGCTGCCGGTGCCCGAGCTACTGCCGCTGCCCGACAACTCCGATTCTGTTGCTGGTTCTGAGTTGCCCATTGCGCCACGCTTTTCAGTGCTCGTAGCCGCCCGCAACGAGGCCGCCAACCTGCCGCAGCTACTCGCCGATTTAGCCCACCAGCACCTATCGGCCCACCAGTTCGAAGTTATCATTGCCGACGACCACTCGACCGACAACACGGCCGCGCTGCTGGCGGCGGCGGCCCGAACGGCCGCTTTTCAACTGCAAATAGTGCGGCTGGCCGAAGTGTCGGGCGAAGTGGGAGTCGGCAAGAAAGCGGCTTTGCAGGCGGCCCTGCAGCAGGCCCGCGCCCCCTGGGTGGTGTGCACCGATGCCGACTGCCGCGTGGGCCCCGACTGGCTGCGGGCCTACGCTACGCTGCTCGACGATGCCGGCCCGGATGTGCATTTCGTGAGTGGGCCGGTGCTGCTGACGGGGCCGGATACGCTGCTGCAAAATCTGTCGGGGCTGGAGTTTGCGGGGCTGGTGGGCACGGGCGCGGCGGGCATTGCGGCCGGCACGCCCACCATGTGCAACGGCGCCAACCTGGCCTACCGCCGCACGGCTTTCGAGGCGGTGGCCGGCTACGCGGGCAACGCCCACCTACCCAGCGGCGACGATGAATTCCTGCTCCATAAGCTGCACGCGGCGTTTCCGGGTAGCATCCGGTTTCTGAAACACCCGGCCGCGCTGGTGCGCACGGGCGGGCCGCCCACGCTGGCGGCGCTGCTGCGGCAGCGGGTGCGCTGGGCTAGCAAGTGGCGGCACTACCGACACCCGCCCTCACAGCGGCTGGCGGTGCTGGTGCTGCTGGCCAATTTGGCGCCAACGGCTGGGCTGCTGGCCTCGGTCTGGCAGCCCGCGCTGCTGCCCGGGGCTGCGGCCGGCCTGGGCCTCAAGCTGGCCGCCGACGGGTGGTTTCTGGCCCCGGTGCTGCGCTTCCTCGGCCGCCGCCGCTGGCTGTCCTACGCGCCGCTGCTGCAGCTGGCTTATGCGCCCTACGCGTTGTTGGTGGGCCTGGCCGGCCTGCGGGGCGGCTACTCTTGGAAGGGTAGGAGGGCCGGGTAGGCGCGAGCAGGATTACTGCGTTGCTGACTTGCTATTGCGGCGCTTTGGGGCGTACTTTCTGAGGTGTTCCAACTGCGTTGTCAAGATGAGCAAGAACCTCCTGGAAATCGTGATGCCGGCCAGCCTGGCGGTGGTAGCTGGGGCCATTTGCGGCTGTTTGTTGCTGCTGGGCAGTAATCTGATTGTAGAGCCGCCGATGGATTTAGCCAATCAATCGGCCTGCGCCGGGCCATATATACCCGAGCAGAATAATTTAGCTCCGCAGCCGCAGCTAACTGCTGCCGAAACCTTGAACATTGCATCCGGCGACGCGCTGTTCAAGGGTAACTGCGCCCAGTGTCACGCCATCAACGAAGTGGTGGTAGGTCCCGCGCTGGCCGGGGTTCGAAAGCGGCGGCCCGAGAAATGGCTGCATGCCTGGGTGAAAAACTCCAGCAAGCTGATTGCCAGCGGCGACGAGTACGCCCTGAAAATCTACGAGCAGTACGATAAGCAGCAAATGCCCTCCTACAATCTTTCAAACGAGGAAATCAGCCAGATTTTAGACTACGTGGAGTCGGAGGAGCGCAGATACGTGGTTTCAGCAGTCAACTGAAACACCCCGCGCATCCTACCTATAACCGCTGCGGGAAACCCCGGCTGAACATTTACCTTTACGCCTCACTACCTGCCCTTCCTGCCGTGACCGACGCCGAATTTGATGTACTCGACGAGCTATATTTCGTCACGCCTTTTACCGAGCTGCTGAAAAAAACCGGCCTGCCGCGCCCCGAGCTCGTGGACACGCTGCGCCGGCTGATGGACGTGGGCTACGTGCGCAGCTTCTGGCCCGACCCCGACACCGAACTGGCCTACGAGGAAAGCTCGTTCGGGGCCCTAGTGGGCGACTGCCAGTTTCTGGCTTCCAAAGAAGGCCTGCTGCAACACAACACCCGCTGATGCCTGCTGCCCCCGTCGCTGCCGTAACTGCGCCGACGCCGGCCCGCTCGCCGGGCTATTATGTGCGCCAGCGCCTGCTGCGCAACCTGCCGGCCATGCTCGGGCTAGGCTTTATCGTGCTCTGTACGCTGGTGGCCGTGTTGGGCTACTGGGTGCTGCCCGACAACTCGCCGGCGGCCAACAACGGCCTGGTGCAGCTCCAGAAAGAAGCGCCCGGCTTCCGGGCCACCCTGCTGCGCCTGCCCCGGCCCGATGCCGTACGCGACGCCGCCGACAACCCGCTGCGTACCTGGTGGCAGGGCCGTGCCCCGCGCTTCCGTGAGGTGCCCATTGCCGGCTACCAAATCGTGGGCGACTCACTTATCACGCAGCCCTACCAAAACCACTCGGCCCTGGCCGACCAGCGCCAGGCCTACGCCCTGAGCGCAGTGGCCGGCCGCAGCGGTTCGGCCGCCGAGCTGGCCCCGCTGGCCCGCCAGAACATCATCGAAAGAACCTACTGGCTGGGCACCGACAAGGCCGGCCGCGACGAGCTGAGCCGGCTGCTGCTGGGTACCCGCATCAGCCTGGGAATCGGGCTGGTGGCCGTGCTGATTTCGGTGCTGCTGGGCATGCTGGTGGGGGCCGTGGCCGGCTACGTGGGCGGCTGGCTCGACTCGCTGCTGCTGGGCCTGATGACGGTGGTGTGGAGCATTCCGGGCATTATGCTGGTCATTGCCATTTCGCTGGCCCTGGACAGCAAAGGCGTCTGGACCTCGTTTGTAGCCGTGGGCCTGACTATGTGGGTAGATGTGGCCCGTGTGGTGCGGGGACAGATGCTGAGCTTAAAGCAGGCCACTTTTGTGGAGGCCGGCCGGGTGCTGGGCCTGCCCCAGCGCCGCCTGATTGCCCAACACCTGCTGCCCAACATGACCGGCCCGCTGATTGTGCTGGCCACAAGTAATTTTGCGTCGGCCATTCTGCTCGAAGCTGGCCTGAGTTTCTTAGGTTTGGGAGTGCAGCCGCCGTCGCCATCGTGGGGCCTTATGGTGAACGAAGGTTTTCAGCTGCTGGGCACCCGCGCCGGTTTGTGGCTCACGCTGCTGCCGGGCCTTGCTATCAGCCTGCTGGTGCTCAGCTTCAACCTGCTCGGCAACGGCCTGCGCGACGCCTACGACCCCAAAACGCCGCTTTAGCAATAAGTCGGTGCCCGTCATTCGGAGCGCAGCGAAGAATCTCGCATGCTGACATTGGAATAGTAAACAGATGCCACACGCGAGATTCTTCGCTGCGCTCTGAATGACGTTCACCAAACTGCCAAACCACTACATCATCACTATGCCCAATACTACTCCTGAAAAAAAGTTGTTCCTGAAAGAGCGGGAGTTGGGGGCGCTGCTGGAAATCACCCAGGCCATCAACCAGGACCATACCGAAGCCGCCCTATACCGGATTTTCCAGTTTACGCTGCTTGGCCAGCTCAACATCCGCCGGCTGGTGCTGTACGTGCTGGACGAGGGCCAATGGCAGTGCATGACCTATTTCGGGACCGGGCAGGTCGATTTCCGGCAGGTAGAATTGCCACAGCTGATTACCGATACCTGCATCAACGCCTCGTGCCGGCTGGACGAGATTGCGGGACTGGAGCCGGTGTGGGCCAACCTCGAAGTAGTGATTCCGGTGGGCAGCAACGGGCAGGTGCTGGCCTACGTGTTCATCGGCAACGCCCACGACGATTATGCCGGCGAAGAAGCGCTTAAGTTTCTGCAGACACTGAGCAACATTCTGGTGGGAGCCATTGAAAACCGCCGGCTGGTGCGGCAGCGGGTGGCCTCGGCGGCCATGCGCAAGGAAATCGAAATTGCCCGCGAGGTGCAGACCATGCTGTTTCCGCAGCGCCTGCCCAACGATGCCCACCTGGCCGTGCACGCCAGCTACGTGCCCCACACGGCCGTGGGCGGCGACTATTACGACGTGGTGGAGCTCGACGGCGGCCGCCTGCTGCTGTGCGTGGCCGACGTGTCGGGCAAGGGCGTGGCGGCCTCGCTGCTGATGTCCAACTTCCAGGCCGGACTGCGCACGCTGCTGCGCCAGGGGGCCGACCTGGCCACGGTAGTGCACGAGCTCAACCACCTCATCTTCCGCAACGCCGGCGGCGACAAGTTCATCACTGTTTTCTTCGGGCTCTACGACCGCGCCACCCGCGAGCTGCAATACGTAAACGCCGGCCACAACGACCCGCTGCTGCTGCTCGACGACGGCGGTGCCAGCCAGCCGCTCAAAGAGGGCACCATTATGCTGGGCGTGATGGAGGAACTGCCCATGCTGAAGGTCGGCCACCTCGTGGTGCCGCCCCACAGCCTGCTGCTCACCTACACCGATGGCCTGACCGAAGTATTCGACGCCGACCAGAACGAGTTTGGTGAGGAGGGTGTGCTGCGCGTACTGCGCCAAAACCGCTACGCCCCGCTCACCACCGTACACGCCGAGTTGCTGCGCGAAATCACCGTCTTCGATCAGGCCGGCACCGGCTTCGCCGACGACGTAACCATCCTAAGCTGCCGGTTTAAGTAGAAGGTACTGGTGTAAGGCCAGACGACCGTCATTCTGAGCGAAGCGGAGCGTAGTCGAAGAATCTCTACCGCCAAAGTAGTCCTGTCGTCGGGAGTTGCTTTGGCGGTAGAGATTCTTCGACTACGCTCCGCTTCGCTCAGAATGACGAGCCTTTTCTCACTTCTCACGCTTCTAGCCTCTCCGCCTGTACCCAGGTGCCCAGTCGCACCAGCATGGCCAGGTTGATGAAGAAGAATGAGCCGATTTTGTCGACTTCGACCAGTTCGTTGAGCAGCAGGTGGAACACGATGATAACAAAGCTCAGGCCGCAGGTCAGCAGCACAGCGCGGTACTCGGAGCCTGGCGCGGTGCGGTGGTATAGCGTTTCGATGGTGATGAGCGTGGCCCCGACCAGCAGGATAAACAGCAGCATGCCCGGGAAGCCCTGCTCGGCCATCAGCAGCAGGAAGTAGTTGTGGGTGGTTGATTTTTCGGGGTTGTCGCTCACGTAGGTGCGGAAGCTGCTCACTGTGTAGCGCTTGTACTCGGGGTAGAAGGTGTTGGGGCCGCTGCCCACCAGGGGCTTGTCGGCGGCCATGCGGGCTGCTGCCACCCAGCGGTACACCCGCTCCATGCCCGACACGTCTTCGAGTTTGTAGGTGGCCTCCAGGTGCTTGCCGAAGTTTTCGCCGTTGAACACGGTTTTCTCGAAATCGGGCGCGTAGAGCATGTAGTTGTTCTGGCTCATAAAATAGCCGGCCCCGGCCAGTGCCGCCACCAGGGCGCCCGCCAGCACCAAGCGCGTTTGGCGCAGCCGCACCACCAGGTAAAACAGGCCCGCCACCGGCAAACTCAGCACCGAGGCCCGGGTATAGGAAAGCAGCAGGCCTACCAGCACTAACCCCAGCACTGCGCTCCATCCCCACCGCGCCGCGCCCTGCCGGCTGCGCCAGCGGTAAAAAATGAAGGGCAGCAGCAGCGCCAGCACGCTGGCGTAAATGACGTGGTTGCGGTAAAAATCGTGCACCGCCCACTGCGTGGCATCGAAGGCAAAGCCTTTGGTAGCTTGCTTAACCAGGATAACGACGACCGTAACAACGGTTCCGGCAGTATAGAGCAGCGTCACGCGCCACAAATCAGCGGGACGACGTAGCAGTAGCAGCGTACCCAGCACAAAGGGCGTCAGGTACCAGCTTTTAGCCAGCAGATACTTGATGGATTTGGTGCTATCGACTGAGAAGAAGGCCGATACCAGCGCCCATAATAGCGTGAGAGACAGAATGATAAGCAGCGGGTGCGTCAGCTCGCGGGCCGGCAGCCGGTGGCGGCGCATAAGCAGGCTGGCGCCAATGCAGCCGCTGAGCACCAGCATCAGCGGCTCGGAGGGCACGTCGAGGCTGAGGCTGCCGCCAAGCGAAATCTCGCGCGAGAAAGGCAGCGTCAGGAAAAACAGCCAATACACCAGCCGCCAGTCAACCAGCAGCACTACCAGGCCCAGGCCGGCCAGCGCCGGCAGCAGCGGCAGCGGCGAGGCCAGTAGCGCTGCTGCTGACCCTCCTAGCAGGAGCAGCAGCATCAGGACTACGAACAACCGCTGAGCCGGCGCCAGGGGTGCCCAACGGCTCAGCAGGGCCTGCGCCACGCCGCTCACGAGCCCGCCGTGCCGGTGGTTGCCTCAGTGGGCCGGGGCGGAGCACTGCGCCGGCTCCGCTCGTAGAGTTCCAGCAGGGTCACGAGTACCACCGCTACGGCCAGGGTTATAATCACCGAGCCCACTACAATCAGCCAGCGCACAGGCTTGCTTTTTCGGGTGGCGGGGTAGGCCTTCTGCACAATGTAGAGCGACGAGATTTTGCCCTGAAGCGTCAGATCAGCCGTTTCGTATTCGCCACGGGCTTTCACTAGGCGCTCCTGCAAATCGTTGAGCCGGGCCACGAACAGGCCCATCGAATCGGTGCCCTGCACGTAGCGCTCCAGGTTGATGGTGTTGGAGCCACCGGGGCTGGTGAGTGCCTGCAGGGCCCGGCGGGCACCGGCCGCCTGGGCAGTGTTGCCGCTGCCCTCGGCCTGGCGCAGCTTGCTTTCGAGGGTAATGATTTCGCGGGCCATGTAGCGCCCCTGCTGTTCGAGGCCGTAGATACCGTAGCGGCGGCGGGCCTGCACCAGCCGCTGGCGCGATTGC
Organism: Hymenobacter sp. ISL-91; assembly: GCF_018613725.1. GTDB lineage: Bacteria > Bacteroidota > Bacteroidia > Cytophagales > Hymenobacteraceae > Hymenobacter. The sequence continues at coordinate 6,719 of NZ_JAGGPS010000015.1, read as the reverse complement.
TCGAACTCGTTCCGCAGAAAATCAAAGCGCTGCTTGTATAGACCCAGCACGTTGCGGCGGTTTTCGAGCGTAAGCTGCTGATTCATCGAGTCGATAACCTGCACAAGCCGGTTGGCTAGCCGGGCTGCCAGCTGCTTGTCGCGGTCTTCAAATGTGAGTTCAATAGCGTCGCGCTCGTTGTGTACAATATTTAAGTTGGAGCTGAACTCGTAGAGCACAGCATTTTTGGCCGCATCATCGCCCGGGGCGCCAACTTTATAGTGCTTGTAGAGGTCGAACTCCCGAATCAGCTGCTCGGCCACCGGCTGCGACTGACCAATGGTGATAACACGGTCCAGATCTTCGGAGCGGCCACCCAATTCCAGTTTGCCGCCGTCAACCAGGCGGTCGGGGTCAGTGCTTTCGGGGTTGGTTGGAAAAAAAACGGCCGTCGAGCGGTAAATATTGGGTAGCAGCAGAGCCACGGCGGTGCTTAGTACGGCGGCCAGCACCACAGCGGCCAGCACCAATTTTTTCCACCGATTGATAACGGGCCACAAGCCCAGCAGCGAGTAAGACGATTCGGACATAAATACAGTAGGCCGCGCCCTCGGGAAGTGGAAACAGAAAAGGGCTGACGGCGGGCAAAGATAGCGGAAAATGGGCACTGCCAACTGCCTGTAGCCCCTGGTGAAGCCCGCCGGCTTTTGCGTAGTTTTGCGCCCTATGGCCTGGTACTGGAGTTGGCTGTGGCCGCCATGCGGGTTCTTTTTGTCTGTTTAGCCTCCTTCGCACATTAAACGTTTCTTCGGCAACATTGGCTTTGTAGTGCTGCTCAACCTGCTGGTGAAACCCGGTTGGGTGGTGCTCGAAAACGTAGTGCAGGACCGCATCGGCCACGAGCTGTTCGGCACTTTCACGGCGGTGCTCACGCTGGCTACCATCGTGGCCGCCGTGTCGGATTTGGGCACCACCCAGCTCAGTACCAAGCGCCTGGCCGCCTCGGCCAGCTACTTCACCGACTTTTTCCCTACGCTGCTGCCCCTGCGGGCCGGGCTGGGCATCAGCTTTCTGGGCCTCACGGTGGGGCTGGGCTGGGTGTTAGGCTACCGCGACCATTGGCTGCTACTGCTGGCCCTCACGGCCGCCGGGCTGCTGTTTACGCAATACACCCAGTTTTTGCGGGGCGTGCTACAGGCGCACCAGCGCTTCAATACCGATGCCGTGCTTTCGGTGCTTGAGCGGGTATTGCTGCTGGGCCTGGTGCTGGGGCTGTTGCCAATTGGCCTCACGCTGGACCGGTACGTGGCTATGCGCGTGGTGGCGGGGCTGTTTACGTTGCTACTGCTCGTGGGCCTCATCCGCCGGCTGTATGGGCCGGTGGGCTTGCGCCCGCGCTGGCAGCAGGCCCGGCAGCTGCTGCTCGAAAGTCTGCCGCTGGCTTTTATTACGCTGGTGTACGGCCTGAATGAGCGCATCGACATGCTCATGCTTGAGCGGCTGGTGTCGCCGAGGGAGGCCAGCTACTATGCCGCGGCCTACCGCTGGGTTGATGCCGTGATGATGTACCTGTGGACGGTGCTGCCGCTGTTTTTTGCCCGCTTCGCCCGCGCCACCGGCCAGCCCGCCCAGCAGCAGGAGCTGCTCTGGTTCGGGCAGCGGGTCGTGACGGTGCCGCTGCTGCTGGTGGTAGCCTTCGGGCTGTTTCGGGGCGAGCTGCTGTTCTTCCAGTTCGGGCACAGCACGCCGGCCGAAATTGCCCGCATGACGCAGTGCCTGCAAATCCTGTTTCTCAATGTACTGGTCCACGCATTTTTCGCCATCTACAGCACTTTGCTCACCAGCACCGACCACGAAAAGCCGGTTTCCTGGCTCGTAACGGCCAGCATCGCCCTCAACGTGAGCCTCAATTTCCTGCTGATGCCGCGCTTTGGGGCCCTGGCCGGGGCAGCCAACACCACCTTGTGCGCCGTATTTGTGTCGGTGGGCTACGTGTGGCTGGTGCCGCGGCGCACCGGCGTGGCGCTGCCGCTGCAAATGCTGGGGCGGCTGGCCCTGGCTTTTGGGCTGCTGTGCGCCGGCTGGTACGCGCTGCGCACCTACGCCGGCCTGCCCTGGTGGCTGGAAACGGCGCTGGCTGCCGGGCTGCTGCTGGCTTTGGTGTTTGCGCTGGGCGTAGTACGCGTAAGCGAGCTGCAGCTGCTGCTAAGGAAAAATAAGCCGGCAGCCTGATTGGCCCCCTGCCCAATAACATAACAGTAGTTGCGCACCAACCCGGCACTCAGCCCTGAAGCCCATAAGCCTCCCCAATGCACATTGCCGTCAACGTCCGCTTTCTGCTGCCCGGCGACAAGCTGGAGGGCATCGGGCGCTTTACGCTCGAAACCCTGCGCGAGCTGGTGCGGCAGCAGCCGGAGCACACGTTCCACTTCCTATTCGACAGGCCCTTTGACGAGCGGTACCTATTAGGTCCTAATGTGGTGCCGCATGTGCTGGGGCCGCCGGCGCGGCACCCGCTGCTGTGGCTGGCCTGGTTCGAGGGCGCGGTGGCGCGTTGGCTGGCCCGCCACCGCCCGGCCGTTTTCCTGAGTCCCGACGGTTTCACCACGCTACGCACCCGCGTGCCCCGCGTAACGGTGCTGCACGATTTAGCCTTCGAGCATTTCCCGCAGGATGTTGGCCTACTGGTGCGCACTTACTATCGCACCTTCACGCCCCGTTTCGCCCGGGCCTCGGCGCGGCTGGTGGCCGTGTCGGAAGCTACGAAGCAGGACGTGGTGGCCCGCTACGGCATTGCGCCCGACAAAATACGCGTGGTGTACAACGCCGTGGACGCCCGGTTCCGGCCCCAGTCCGAGGCGGTGCAGCAGGCCACCCGCGAGCGGTACGCGGCCGGGCACCCATACTACCTGTTTGTGGGGGCGCTGCAGCCGCGCAAGAATCTGCAGAACCTGCTGCGAGCCTTTGATGCGTTTAAAACCGCCACCGGCTCGCCGGCCAAGCTACTGGTGGTGGGCCGCACGGCCTGGCAGGCCGGCCCCATCTTCGAGGTGTACCGAAGCCTGCAACACCGCGCCGCCGTGCACCTGACGGGCCGCGTAACCGATGAGGAACTGGTGCAGCTGTATGCCGCCGCCCGCGCCACCTGCTACGTGCCCTACTTCGAAGGCTTCGGCATCCCCGTCATCGAGGCCCAGGCCTGCGGCTCGCCCGTCATCACCTCCAACTGCAGCTCCCTGCCCGAAGTGGCCGGCCCCGGCGCCGCCTGCCTCGTCGACCCATTCTCGGTCGAATCCATCACGGCCGGGCTGGTGCGGGTGGAGCAGTCGGCCGAATACCGGCAGGAATTGATAACCGCCGGTTTCCGCAACGGCGCACGGTTTTCGTGGGCCGAAAGCGCCCGGCGGCTATGGCAGGAAATTGAACGAGCGGCGGATTTGGTGGAGAGGTGTGAGGGAGTGAGGGAGTAATATGCACTGTCATGCTGAGCGGAGGCGCAGCCGCAGTCGAAGCATCTCTACCGCCGTGCTAATCCTGCCGGCTGCAACGAAGCGGTAGAGATGCTTCGGCTGCGCTCAGCATGACGTTCGTATTTTTGCCGACCTGCTGTCTCACTACTCAGTACAAACTACTCACTACTCATTTGCACTTACACCGAATGCCTGGGCTGGTGCGGCAGCTGTTTCCGGAGTGTATCTGGGAAATGCCCGCCACCGACCCGCCCACACTTTACCTCACGTTCGACGACGGGCCCATTCCCGACGAGACGCCCTTCGTGCTGGAGCAGCTGGCGCGCTACGGGGCGCGGGCCACGTTTTTCTGCGTGGGCGAAAACCTGGCGCGCCACCCCGATATTGCCCGGCAGGTGCTGGCCGCCGGTCACCGCCTGGGCAACCACACCCACCGCCACCTCAGCGGCTGGCGCCACCCGCGCCCCGAGTATCTGGCCGATGTGGCCCGCTGCCAGCAACTGCTCGATGCTCTGCAACCCGCCGGCGCTGCTCCCGAGCCCCGGCCGCTGCTGCGCCCGCCCTATGGCCGCATTACCCGGTCGCTGGCCCGCGCCCTGCACCCCAGCCACCAACTCATCATGTGGGACCTGCTCACCTGCGACTACGACCCCGACTACGCCCCCGAAGCCTGCCTGCGCGCCAGCATCGCCCTCACCCGCCCCGGCAGCATCGTGGTGTTCCACGACAGCCAGAAAGCCGCCCGCAACCTGCGCTACGTGCTGCCCCGCTACCTCGATTACTGCGCCGAAGCCTGCTACCAGTTCGCGGCGCTGTAAGTTTTCAGGAGCCGGAGGGTAATAATGAGAAGAACGTCATTCAGAGCGCAGCGAAGAATCTCGCGTGCTGATGTCAGATTACTGTTGCAGTGTCAGTAGGCGAGATTCTTCGCTGCGCTCTGAATGACGTTCATTACTCACGTTTCACAACCCACCATCAAGCATGCTGTTCTTCCTCTACTTCATCGGTTGGTTTGCGCTGCTGTTGGCTTCGGCCTGGGTGCTGGGGCGGCGGTTGCTGCCTGCGCCCGTGGTGGGGGAGGGGCCGCTGCCGCGGGTGAGCATTTTTGTGGCGGCCCGGGATGAGGAAGCGGCCATTGCGCGTTGCCTGACAGCTATTCGAGCCCTTGACTACCCGCCCGAGCTGGTGGAAGTGCTGCTGGGCAACGACGGCTCGACGGACGCCACAACGGCCGTGGCCGAGGCAGCTATGCAGGGCTACGCGGGCACATTCCGGGTGCTCGATATCCGGGAAAACCTGGGCTTGGCGCGGGGCAAGGCCAACGTGCTGGCCCAGCTGGCGCGGGTGGCTACTTCCGATTTCTTCTTCATTACCGACGCCGATATTGCCGTGCCCAACAGCTGGCTGCGCGGGCTGCTGGCCTGGGCCCAGCCGAAGGTGGGCATTGTAACGGGCCTGACGCTGGTAACGGGCCCGCGGCTGTTTCATCGGCTGCAGGGGCTCGACTGGCTGTTGTCGTTGGGGTTGGTGCAGGTAGTAACCGATTTGGGCCGACCCGTAACGGCCATGGGCAACAACATGCTCATCAGCCGCGCCGCCTACGAAGCTACCGGCGGCTACGAGGCGCTGCCGTTTTCGGTCACCGAGGATTTCGAGCTGTTTAAGGCGGTGCGGGCGCGGGGCTTCGGCTACCGCAACCTGTTCCGGCCCGAGGTAATGGCTGAGTCGTTGCCGATGTACAGCTGGCGCGGGCTGCTGCACCAGCGGCGGCGCTGGATGCGGGGCGTGGAGCAGCTGCCGGGCTGGCTGCAGGCGTGCTTGGCGCTGTACGGCTCGTTTTACCTGGTGCTGGCGGCCCTGGCCGTGGGGGAGGGGCTGGGCGTGGCGCTGGCCGTGTGGGCGGCCAAAGCGGCTGTGCAGGGTATGCTGGCCACGGTGTGCTTCCGGCGGGTGGGCCGCCGCCCGCCGCTGGCGCTGCTGCCGCTGTTCGAGCTCTACACGCTGGCCCTTACGGTGAGCCTGGTGTTGTTTCGGCTGCTGCCGCTGCGCTTCGAGTGGAAGGGACGGAGCTACCGGTAGGCGTAGGGGTGATGGAGTGATGAGGGAACAGCCATAGGGGCGAAAGGTGGTGAAATCAGCACGGTGTAGGGGCGGGGCTTGTCCCCGCCCGCCGTTCGCGCCGCTGCAACCGGAATTGTTCAACCGGAATTGTTCAACCGGAATCGTTCAACGGGAATCGTTCAACGGCGGGCGGGGACAAGCCCCGCCCCTACATCGACCTCCCATTCCCGTGCTGGCAGCACCGTATCTTTGCTTCTTCCTTACCCACCCTCCCCGATATGACCTTCTCTGACTCCCACGCCCACGTATATTCGCCCCAGCTGCAACCCGACCAGGAGGCGCTGCTGCAACGCGCGTACGAGGGTGGCGTGGAAACCATCTTCATGCCCAACATCGACCACGAAAGCATCGACGCTATGCTGGAAGTGGAAGCCCGGTACCCGACGCAGTGCTTCGCCATGATGGGCCTGCACCCCTGCCACGTAACGCGCAACCTGGAGCGCGAGCTGTACGAGGTGGAGGACTGGCTGGCCCGCCGGCCATTTGCGGCGGTGGGCGAGTGCGGTATCGATTTGTACTGGGATAGAACGCTGCTGGCCGAGCAGCAGGAGGCGCTGCGGGTGCAGGTGGCGCTGGCCAAAAAGCACCAGCTGCCCCTGGTGCTGCACACCCGCGAAGCCTTCCGCGAAACCGCCGACATTATTGCCCAGGCCCAGGACGGCACGCTGCGGGGCGTGTTTCACTGTTTCTCGGGTACGCCGGCCGAGGCCGAGGAAGTTATCAAACTAGGTTTCAAGCTGGGCATCGGGGGCGTGGCTACGTTCAAAAATGGCGGCCTCGATAAAGTGCTGCCCGGCATCGGGCTGGACCACCTGCTGCTCGAAACCGACTGCCCCTACCTGGCCCCCGTGCCCCACCGCGGCAAGCGCAACGAGCCCGCCTACGTGCCCCTGGTGGCCCGCCGCGTAGCCGAGCTGCTCGGTGTATCGGTAGAGGCAGTAGCCGAAGCCACCACCCGCAACACGCTGGCGCTGTTTGGGGAAAACCAGAACGACGTAGGGGCGGGGCTTGTCCCCGCCCGCCGTTGAACGGCCACGTATGAACGGTGTAGGGGCGGGGCTTGTCCCCGCCCGCCGTTGAACGACTCCCGTTGAACAAAACCGTTGTAGCGGCGCGAACGGGAATCGTTTACCGACAATCGTTCAACGG
>NZ_JAGGPS010000014.1 GCF_018613725.1 Hymenobacter sp. ISL-91 | reverse complement strand
GCCCGGCGGCGCATGCGCGGGTGCGGCCCCCGGGCACAAGCCGCTTCCAGGGTGGTTATTTCGAGGGCTGTCAGCGGCAGAGGGGCTAAAATCATGGCCCAAAGATACGCCCATCCGTACCACCCGTTTACTTATGCAACACTACTTAATGTTGCGCAACGTATCGGTGGCCTGCTTCCAGAAATTGCTGGGCTGGAAGTCGGCGTAGTCGAAGCGGAAGCCGTCCACGTTGGCTGTGTATACCCACGATTTTAGCGCCGAAATCATCTCCAGGCGCATGGCGGCGTTGCTGAAATCAAGCTGAGCCACGTCGTTGTAGGTGGTGCCGTTGTTGGATACAGGCGTTATGGCTCCGGCTGCGTTTTTCTGGTACCAATCGGGGTGCTGGGTAATCCAGGGGTTGTCCCAGCTGGTGTGGTTGGCCACCCAGTCGAGCATAACGGCCATATTGCGCTGGTGGGCACCGTTAACCAAGGCCCGTAGGTCAGTAAGGGAGCCAAACTCCGTGTTCACCGCGCGGTAATCCTTCACGGCATAAGGCGAGTTCACCGATTTGCTGTCGGTGCCAATCGGGTAGATGGGCATCAGGTACAGCACGTTCACGCCCAAATCCCGGATGGAATCAAGCCGGGCCGTGACGCCGGCAAAGTTGCCGGCCTGGCTGAACGCGCGCATGTTCACCTGATACATTACGGCATCCTGGCGGTTGGGCACGCCCGCGAAGGGCGTGCCATACTGGGGTGGCGGCGGCGTACCCGGGGTGGGCGGGGGCGTAGGAGCGGGGGTATCCGTGCCGGAAGATTTGCAGGCCCCCAGCAGTCCGGCGGCCACGAACAGGACCAGGCTGGCGCGGTAAGTGTTGGTGAGTGGTGTCATAGTACAGAGAAGATGGTGGAAATTGTACTGGTAGGAAACCTCTGAAACGTCATGCTGAGCTTGTCGAAGCATCTCTACCGCTTCGTTGCAGTAGTCATTCAACAAAGCGGTAGAGATACTTCGGCTCCGCGGACGCCAGATGAAGCATGACGAGTACTGCTTAGCAGCCAAGCGGCCGGAGGCTAATGGCCGCACCGCCGCCAGGTGCCAGCTGCAGTGTAAGCGTGGTTTTGCTGGTTACTTTCTGCTTGCGGATCTGGTAGGCCGTGGGGTTCCGGTCCCAGCTGGCACCTTTGCCGTCGGCATAGATGATGGCTTCATACTGCCGGCCGGGCGTCAGGAAATCGAGCTTCACGGCTTGTTGGCGCGGGTTTTCATCGGTGATGCTACCCACAAACCAGTCCTCGCGGCCCTTGGCCTTGCGGGCCGTAGTAATGTACTCGCCGGGCTCGGCCAGCAGCACGCGGGTGTCGTCCCAGTCCACGGCCACATCCTTGATAAACTGGAAGGCATCGAGGTGCTGCTCGTAGGCCTCGGGCAGGTCGGCGGCCATTTGCAGGGGGCTGTACAGAGTTACGTACAGGGCCAGCTGCTTGGCCAAAGTGGTATGCACCTGCCGGCCCTTGTTCTGGGCGGGGTTCCAGCTTTCCAGCATAATCCGGAAAATGCCGGGCGTGTAGTCCATGGGGCCGCCCATGAGGCGGGTGAAGGGTAAAATGGTTTCGTGCTCGGGCGGATTGCCGCTGCTCCAGGCATTGAACTCATTGCCCCGGGCTGCCTCCGACGCCAGCCAGTTGGGGTAGGTGCGGTGCAGACCGGTGGGGCGCACGGCCTCATGCATGTCCACCATCAGCTGGTTCTGGCCCAGCAACTCGGCCGTGTGGTTGTAGTGGTTCACCATCCACTGGCCGTCGTGGTGCTCGCCGCGTGGGATGATGCGGCCCACGTAGCCGGTTTTCACGGCCGCGTAGTTGTGGTCCTTCATGAAGCGGTAGGCTTCCTGCTGGCGCCGCTCGTAGTTGGTCACGGAGCCCGAGGTTTCGTGGTGCATCATCAGCTGCACGCCCTTGGCGGCGGCGTACTGCTGCAGCTCCGTCACGTTGAAATCGGGGTAGGGCGTCACGAAGTCGAACACTTCCTCCTTCCAGTTGCCGGCCCAGTCTTCCCAGCCCACGTTCCAGCCTTCCACCAGCACGCTTTGCAGGCCGTGTTGAGCCGCAAAGTCAATGTAGCGCTTCACGTTGGCAGTGTTGGCGCCGTGGCGGCCGTTGGGCTTCAGGCGGCTCCAGTCGGTGCCGGCCAGCTTGATGTTGCTGGTGTCGGCGTAATTCCAGCTGGCTTTGTTCACGTGCATCTCCCACCATACGCCCACAAATTTCTGGGGCCTGATCCAGTCGGTAGAGGCTAGTTTGGTGGGCTCGTTCAGGTTCAGAATCAGCTTGCTGGTGAGCATTTCGGGCGCCTTGTCCGACACTACGATGGTGCGCCAGGGCGTGTGCTCGGGGGCCTGCAGGTAAGCGGCCGCGCCGGTAGCCGAGGGCACCAGCTGGCTGCGCAGCCCGTAGGTTTGGGTGTCCACGTTCAGGAACATGGCCGGGTAGTTCACCAGGGCCGCCTCGTGGATGTTCACGTACAGCCCGTCGTCCGATTTCAGCATCAGGGGCGTCTGCACCCGGTTGGGAGCGGCTTTCTGCTGAATGGCCTCGATGGGGATGGTGTTCACTTCGCTCAGGCGGGAGGTGGTGTAGGCGTACTCGTTGGAGTCGTAGTCGCCGGGTATCCAGAAGGCCTTGTGGTTGGCGGGCAGGTTGAACTCGGTCAGCTCCTGCTGCACTGTGAAGTAGCTCAGGCCGGCCTGCCGGGGCACCTCGTAGCGGAAGCCCACGCCGTCGGCAAACACCCGGAACACCACGTCGAGGCGGCGGCCGGGCTGCTGGGGCTGGCGCAGGTGCACCGTGAGCTGCTGGTAGTGGTTGCGAATGGTTTTCACCTCGCCCCACACCGGGTTCCAGCTCTCATCCACGTTTTTGGTTTCGGAGCCGGTAATTTCCAGCGGCCCATCGAAACCCGGCCCATCGGCCAGGGCCAGTCCCAGCCGGGAGGATTTGATAACGGATTTCGGACCCAATTGCACGGCGTAGGTGGGCTGGCCAGCGGCGTTGAGGGCGACGGTCAGGCTGACGTTAGCGAGGCGGGCGGTAATCGGGGCCGGAGCCGGGGCCGCAACGGCAGCACTTGTGGGCAGCAGCAGCCAGAAAAAATGACGCATAGGGAAAGGAAAAGCAGAAGGAGCCGGGGCCGTCACCGGGCCACCTGGCAGGCGGGTAACACCACAAAGCAAGCCTTCCGTGCGCCCTTGCGAAACCTATCAAGTCCGGGTCAAGAAAATATAATCCCTTGTCGGGTGTATTTTATTGATTTATAGAATTTTAAATTGAAAAATACAGCCAAAAATATGAACCGGATATTGCCCCTTTTGGCTAATGTACACCCCAGCCATAAGGCCATGCCGCGCTTGCCGAAGCAGCTCTGCCACTTCGTTGCCATAGTGATTCAAGTGCAGCAGTAGAGCTGCTGCGGCAGACGGACGCCAGATGAAGCAGGACAGTTGAGCCGAATAACTGACCCGACTTACACCGCCTCAATGGCCATAATCCGGGCCTCAAATTCCTCGTTCGGCACCACCGAGCGGTTCTTCACCCGCGTCTTATAGGTGTAAATGGTGTTGATGGAATAGCCCAGCATTCGGCTGATTTGCTCACTGTCGGTAATGCCCAGCCGGATAAGGGCGAAGATGCGCAGCTCGGTGCTCAGCAGCTGGTCGTTGGGGAGCCGGAACTGGTGTTCCGGCCCGAACAGGGCGTTGAACTGCGGAATGAACTGCGGAAACAGCCGCAGAAACACCGCATCGAAGCCGCGTAGCAGCTCCTGGCGCTGCTGCCGGATGTTGAGGCCACTTACCAGCCGCTGCACGGCCCCGTACTGCTTGCTGCCAAGTTGAGTATCCAGCGCGTTTTTCAGCGTTTCCAGCCGGTCGAGCAGCTGGGAGTTGTTGTGAAAATAGTAGCCGATGTACTCCTGCTTGATCTGGTTGGCTTCGTGCAGGCCCGTGTTCAGCCGGCCCAGCGCCTGGTTGCGCTCCTCCAGGGCCTGGTTGGTGGCCGAAATCAGCCGGCCGGCCTTCTGCAATCTGCGCAGCTGTTTGAAAATGAGTAGGATAAAGCCAAAGACTGCCGCCGCCAGCAGCGTCACGGCTCCGGCGTACAGGCGCAAAGAGCGACGCTGCTGCTCGATAATGCTGATCTTCTGCCCTTCAATAATGGAAGAAATATGGCTGATGGCCAGCTGCCGCTGCCGGGCCTTGTAGAACGTGGCCTGCGCCCGCGCCTCTTTGATGAAGATATAGGCGTTTTCCAGGTCGCCGCGACGGTAGCAGTGCTCCGAGAGCTGAAACAGCGCCACCGTCTCCTTGGTGGCCGACTGCACATCGGCAATGGCTGACACCAGCAGCAGTTCGAAGGCCTGGTTTTCCTGCCTCAGCTGAGAATAGATGTAGGCGGTAGTGCTGGCACTTACAGCCAGCTGGTGCCGCGTGAGGTGGGGCAGCTGCCGGATCTGCCGGTACAAGGTCGCGCCCTGTGCCAACTGTCCGGTTTTCAGGGCTTTGAACTGCTGTACGGCTAGCTGCGCATAGGAGCCGGGCGGGCTGAACTGCAGCGCCGTATCGGCGTAGGCTAAGGCCTGGGCGTGGTAGGCGGGGCGGTACACTTGGTCGTGGTTGAAGTCGCCCAGGTCGCTATAGGCGCGGGCCTGCAGGAAGTAGAAGTCCTGCTTGTCGGCCCGGCTCAGGTAGGCCGGCCGGATGTGGTCCAGCTCCTCGAAGGTTTCCTTGAACATACCCGCCGAGAGCAGGATAAAGGCCAGCTTCAGCCGGGCCAACTCGGCCTTTTCGGGGCGGTTGAGCTGCCGGGCCAGCCGGGTGAGCTGCTGGCTGTACACAAACGCCGAGTCGTACTGAAAGGCCTTGTACTCCTCATAAATGCGCAGCCCCAGTTCGAACTGCGCCTGGGGCTGGCGCTGGCTGGCCCGAAAGGCGGCCGTGAGCACCGCAATGCGCTGCTGCCGCTGCCGGTCGTAGGTGTGCTTGCGGGCCAGGGCCGTTTGCAGGTCGCGCAACAGGGGCGTAGCCGTAGCCGGCTGCGCCCGGCCAATTTGAACTGAAAACAGGAGAATGCAGACGAACAACAGTGCTTTCACAGGGGTAAAGATGCGCCGTGCGCCGCAGGAAGGCTACTACTTGACCGAATAAAGCCGCCTGAGGCGCGTTCGGCCAGCCAGCCGGGAAAAGCAAAAAGCCCTCCAGCGGATGCTGAAGGGCCTTTGCGGTCCGGACGGGACTCGAACCCGCGACCTCCGCCGTGACAGGGCGGCATTCTAACCAACTGAACTACCGAACCAGGTTGTTCTATTTCGCGGCTCAGGGAGCGTTGAAGTGGTGCAAAAGTAGTAGGCCGGTAGCAAGTGCGCAAGAGCGGCTACAAAAAAAGCGCAAAAAACATGCGCATGCCGGCGTGGCAGGCTGCTAGTCAGGTAGAAAGATTTTTCAGGCAGCCGAAGCAGGGCAGAGGCAGCCGGAATCGGCCCCTTCGCTTACCTTTGCTACCTTCTTGTTTCCCCCTCGCACCTCCAAAACCCGCCTTTGCCGTGGCCCAGCTTCTCGATTTTGAACAACCCATTGCCGCCCTCGAAGGCAAGCTCCGCGAAATGCAGCAACTGGCCCTCGACAGCCAGGTAGATGTATCGGCCGCGGTAACGGCCCTCGAAGCCAAAATCAACGCCCTCAAAAAGGAAACCTACCAGAACCTGACCCGCTGGCAGCGCGTGCAGCTCTCGCGCCACCCCGACCGCCCCTACACCTTCGACTACATTCTGGGCATGAGCCAGAAGTTTGTGGAGCTGCACGGCGACCGGACCGTGCGCGACGACAAGGCCATGGTGGGCGGTTTTGCCGAAATTGATGGCCGTGCGGTGATGCTGATTGGCCAGCAGAAGGGCCGCAACACCAAGCAGCGCCAGTTTCGCAACTTCGGCATGCCCAACCCCGAGGGCTACCGCAAGGCCCTGCGCCTGATGAAGCTGGCCGAGAAGTTCAACACCCCCATCGTTACGCTCATCGACACGCCCGGCGCGTTTCCGGGCCTGGAGGCCGAGGAGCGGGGCCAGGGCGAGGCCATTGCCCGCAACCTGCGCGAAATGTTTCTGCTCAAGGTGCCCGTCATCTGCATCATCATTGGCGAAGGGGCTTCGGGTGGGGCGCTGGGCATTGCCATCGGCGACCGGGTGCTGATGCTGGAAAATACCTGGTACTCGGTTATTTCGCCCGAATCGTGCAGCAGCATTCTGTGGCGCTCCTGGGATTACAAGGAGCAGGCCGCCGAGGCCCTCAAGCTCACGGCCAACGATATGCTGGGCAACAAGCTCGTCGACGGCATTGTGGCCGAGCCGTTGGGTGGTGCCCACACCGACGCGCCCACCATGATTCAGACGCTGAAAGAAACCATCCTGAGCACCTTGGCCGAGCTCGATGCCCTCTCGCCCGAGGAGCGCATCAGCCAGCGCATCGACAAGTTCTCGGACATGGGCGTGGTGCTGGAATAATTTTGAATTCTGAATTATGGATTTTGAATTCCGTTCTCAAGAATTCTGTCCAATAATGTCTTGTGTAGTAGGCTGAAAAATAGCGTGTCAGGCTAATGCATAATTTAAAATTCATAATTCAAAATTATCTGCATAATGACCGTCCATACCCTCGATACCGGCTTGTTTAAATTGGATGGCGGGGCCATGTTTGGGGTCGTGCCCAAGAGCATGTGGCAGAAGCTCAACCCCGCCGATGAGCACAACATGTGCACTTGGGCCCTGCGCTGCCTGCTGGTGGAGGATGCGGGTCGGCTGCTGCTCGTAGATACCGGTATCGGCGACAAGCAGGACGAGAAGTTTCGGGGCCATTTCTACCTGCACGGCGACGACACGCTCGAAAAGTCGTTGCGCCGGCTGGGCTACACTGCCGCCGATATTACCGACGTGCTGCTGACTCACCTGCATTTCGACCACTGCGGCGGCGGTGTAGTGCGTACGGCCGGGGATTCGCTGCAGCTGGCTTTCCCTAACGCCACTTACTGGAGCAACGAGGCCCACTGGAACTGGGCTACCGCGCCCAACCCGCGCGAGAAAGCCAGCTTCCTGAAGGAAAACATCCTGCCCATTCAGGAAAGCGGCCAGCTGCGCTTCATCGACCCGCAGGCCGGCGCCCCGAAGGAGCTTGGCAGCCTCCAAGACCTGATTTTTGTGGATGGGCACACCGAGAAGATGATGCTGCCGAAGCTGTTGTATAAAGACCGCACGCTGGTTTTTGCTGCCGACCTTTTGCCCAGCGCCCACCATGTAGGCCTGCCCTACGTGATGAGCTACGACGTGCGCCCACTGATAACGATGGACGAGAAAGCCCGCTTTCTGCAGCAGGCCGCCACCGAAAACTGGGTGCTGATACTGGAGCACGACCACCAGACCGAGTGCATCACGGTCGAGCAAACCGAGCGCGGCATTAAAGTAGCCGAGAAGTTCCGGCTGGAGGAATTGTAGGGAATCTGGACAGAGTATAGGTAAGAGAAAAGAACGTCATTCAGAGCGCAGCGAAGAATCTCGCGGGCCAATATTGCAATGGTAATCTAACACCAGCACGCGAGATTCTTCGCTGCGCTCTGAATGACGTTCTACTTCCAGTTTTCCACCGTTCCATGCCGCAAAAATCCCTTGGTTTAGCACTTTCCGGGGGTGGGGCGCGGGGCATTGCCCATTTGGGCGTGCTGGCGGCCCTCGATGAGCTGGCGCTGCCGATAGGACGGTTGGCGGGCGTATCGTCGGGAGCTATTGCGGCTACGTTTTACGCTGCCGGCATGCCACCGCGCGAGATTATGCGGCTGCTGCAGGGCCTCAGCATTTCGCGCCTGACGCGGTTGGCGCTCAGCCGCTACGGCCTGCTGCACATGGATGCGGTGGGGCGGCTGTTCGAGCAGCATTTGGGGGCGGGAGCCACATTCGAGCAGCTGCGGCTGCCCATCACGCTAGTCGCGACGGATATTGAGGCGGGAGAGTCGGTGCGGTTTTCGAGCGGGCCGCTGGTGCCGCCGCTGCTGGCCTCGTCGGCGGTGCCCATTTTGTACCGGCCGGTAGTGTACCAGGGGCGGCAGCTGGTAGACGGCGGCCTGCTGAACAACCTGCCCGTAGAAGCGCTGTTGGAGCCCGAGCACCCGGGCCTGCGGGTGGTGGGCGTGCACTGCAACCCGCCCAACCCGGCCGCGCAGGTCAGCAACATGCGCGGGCTGGTCGAGCGCACGTTTAACCTGGCCATTGCCGGCAACACCGTGCTCAGCAAACAACGCTGCCACCTGCTGCTGGAGCCGCCCGAACTGCGCCCGTATCGTACGATGAGCTTCGGGCAGGCCACCGAACTATTTGCTATCGGTTACCGCTATACCCTGGCCCGGGCGCCGGAGCTCGTGGCGCTGCTGGAAAACGAGCTGTTCGACCCGCCCAGTTGAGTTGGCAAGGGTGCCCGCTCTGCCCGAAGAACGGGTGGTGGGATACTACAGGCGCTTTGGTGCGGCAAATCAGCTAGCTTTGAACTCTGGTAGCCCGTAGGTGGTGCCGCATTTTTTCGTTTCCAGTTTCCCGCTTATGGCGCGTCGTACTTCTACTTTCTGGTATCTGTTTTCGAAATTCCTGTTCTGGATTACCGGCTGGCGTTTGGGTTCGGTGGTGCCGCCCACTATCAAGCAGGGAATGATGATTGCCGCCCCGCACACCAGCAACTGGGACTTTCTGTTTGCCCGGGCCGCATTCTTTCTGATGGATGTCGATGTGAAAGTGACCATTAAGAAGGAGTGGACCACCATTCCGGTGCTTGGGGCGCTGGTGCGCAGCCTGGGCGGCCTGGCCGTAGACCGCAGCCGCAACAACAGCCTCGTGGATGGCATGGTACAGCTGTTTAAGCAGCGCGAGGAGCTGGTAATTCTCATTACGCCGGAAGGTACGCGCAGCTACCAGCCGAAGTGGCGCAAGGGTTTCTACCACGCCGCCCTGGGCGCCGGCGTGCCCATCATGCTCGGCTACCTCGACTATAAAAAGAAGGAGGCCGGCGTAGGGCCCGTGTTCTGGCCCACCGGCGACTACGAGAAGGATGTGGAGGAAATCAAGGCCTACTACCGCACCAAAACGGGCCGCTTCCCCGAAAAAGGCGTACGTTAGAACATCCGGCGGCCTTATTTGTCGGCAGCAATACATTCTCTCGCATGGAAGATATCAAAGGATTTGTCTGGGTAATCGGGGCCATCGTCTTTTTTATCTGGCGAATGGTGCAGAAGGCGGCCGAAAAAGCCAAAGAGGCCGCCGACCGGCAGCAGGCCCAACAGCCCGGCGGCGCGCCGGTGCGTCGGCCGGCCCCGTCGGCGCCGGCTGTATCGTTTGAGGAACTGCTGGCCCAGATGCAGCGCCAGAACCAGCAGCCGGCCCCACCCGAGCCCGGCCCGATGGCTGAGCGCGCCGCGCCCCAGGAGTGGGAGCAGCAGGAGCAGCGAATTCCGGAGCCGCAGGCGAAGCCCGCCCGGCCTGCGCCGGCCCCACGCTTCGGACGCGGCCTGGAAAAGACGGAGGTCGAGCAGTATTCTCAGGAGCTACCTGCCCGCGAAGCCCGCTCGCTCGAAGCGCCCAAGCGGGCCGCGCGGCTGGGTTCCTCGTTGCCCCGTACCAGCACCGAGCACGGCAACGATGATTTCTGGAGTCAGAAGAAAATTTCGCCCAAGCAAACCCGTCGCACCGTCAACGAGCTACTGCAAAACCCCGCCGACATCCGCGCTGCCTTCGTGCTGAGCGAGATTTTCCAGCGGCGGTACTAATGGGAGTCAGCGCAGGAAGTAAAAAGGGGAAGCCCGCTCAGTATTCTGGGCGGGCTTCCCCTTTTTACTTCCTGCGCTGGCTTCCGCTATTAGTCCTGCGTGAGGGCGTACGCTACCAGGTTGGCGCCCATTTTGAGAGCGGCTTCGTGGGTAGCGGGGGTATCTTCAGGGTAGGTGCCCAGGTCTTCCCAGCCATTGCCCAAGTCGGTTTCGTAGCTGTAGAAGCAGACCAACCGGCCCTTGTACAGCAGCCCGAAGCCCTGGGGGCGCTTACCATCGTGCTCATGAATTTTGGGTAGGCCTCTGGGGAACTGGAATTTCTGGTGGTAGATGGGGTGCGTAAAAGGCAGTTCCACGAACTCCAAGTCGGGAAATACCTTTTTCATCTCGGGCCGAATGAATTTATCGAGGCCGTAGTTGTCGTCGATGTGCAGAAAACCGCCTCCAATCAGGTAACGACGCAGGTTGCGGACATCAGTGTCGGAGAATGTGACGTTGCCGTGGCCGGTCATATGCACGAAGGGGTAGGTGAGCAGCTCGGGCGAATCGAGCTCCACGGTGGCCTCGGCGGGCGCGATGTTGGTGTTCAGCGTCTGGTTGCAGAAGCGGATAAGGTTGGGCAGGCTCGTTTTGTTGGCGTACCAGTCGCCGCCGCCGCCGTAGTGCAGCTTGGCGATGCGGAAGCTTGGGGCCGGGGCCACTGGCGCGGCCGCCGTGAGTGAGAACAGGAGCAGGAGGGTGAGGAGGAGGTGCTTGGGCATGGCAGCAGTTGAAGCAGGGCAGGGGCGCCACTAAAACAAAGTAACGGAGAACCGGGAAAGTTCGGGCGGCGGTAGTTGCCGCCGGGCCTGGCGCGCCCAAAGCAGGCGCTGGTTCTGCTTTAATTCGTTTTCTTGCCAATTGAACGTATCGCAATCCACCACGATAAGCAGATGATAACCGGCAAAGATTTACTGGATAGAGGATTACCATCAGGCAAGTGGTTTAAGGCGGCTCTGGCGCACATCAATGTTCATAACCTCGAAGGTGAGGTGCTGGAGGCTTACCTCGATACCGTAAAGCCCGCCCCGACTATTCCGCTGCTGGCGCAGCCCGTGCCGTTTTACGAAAACATCAGCGCCGATACGCCCATCGAGCAGGCCAACATCGATTACGTGCGGCAGTCGATGCAACGGCTCATGCGCACGCCTACGGTGGTGGCGGGTGCTATTATGCCCGATGCCTGTCCGGCCGGCCCGTTGGGTACCATTCCGGTGGGCGGCATCGTGGTGGCCCGCAACGCCATTCACCCCGGCATGCACAGCGCCGATATTTGCTGCTCGGTAATGCTAACCAATCTGGGCAAGTCCGACCCTAAGCAGGTGCTCGACGTGGCTCAGCAGCTCACCCATTTCGGGCCCGGTGGCCGGCCCGAGGGCCGGCAGTTCGCGCTGCCCGCCGACATCGAAGCCGAATTCCGCGCCAACGCCTACCTCAACTCCCGGCGCAGCCTGAGCATGGCCCGCGAGCATTTGGGCACCCAGGGCGACGGCAACCACTTTTTGTACGTGGGCGTGTCGCGCAACACCGGCGACACCGTGCTCGTCACCCACCACGGGTCGCGCGGGCCGGGGGCGCTGCTGTACAAGCAGGGCATGAAGGTAGCCGAGAACTTCCGCAAAGCCCTTTCGCCCGAAACCGACCCCAACAACGCCTGGATTCCCGCTGAGTCGGAGGAGGGCCAGCGGTACTGGGCGGCCCTGCAAACTGTTCGCAAGTGGACCAAGCAAAACCATCTGTGCCTGCATGAGGCCGTGGCGGGGCAGCTGGGAGCTACCGTGCAGCAGCAATACTGGAACGAACATAACTTCGTGTTCCGCGACGGTGACCTGTACTACCACGCCAAAGGTGCCACCCCGATGGATCCCAAGTTTATGCCCGACATCACCGGTCCGCGCATTATTCCGCTCAACATGGCCCAGCCAATTTTGATTGTGGAAGGCTCTACCACCGAAACCAACCTGGGCTTCGCGCCCCACGGGGCCGGCCGCAACCTGAGCCGCACCGGCCACAAGCGCAGCAAGCTCGGCCAGACCAGAGAGGAAATTTTCGCCGAGGAAACCCGGGGCATTGACGCTCGCTTCTTCTTTAATCAAATTGATATTTCGGAACTGCCTAGCGCCTACAAAAACGCCGCCCAGGTGCAGCAGCAAATCCTGGACTTCGACCTTGCGACCATTGTAGACGAAATCAGGCCCTACGGCTGTATTATGGCCGGCGACTGGGAGCAGGACGCCCCCTGGCGCAAAAAGAAGCTGGCCAAAGCCGCCGCCCGGCTGGCCGCCGCTAACTCTCAAGCCGACGACTCGGCGTTGGCGGCGGGGTAGACGATATAGAGCCTGCAAAAGCAGCTTGTTGGTAGTACCGTAGCGCGAAGCTCCGGCTTCGCGTATCGTTGCTGAACTCCGAACGGCGTAGTTCAGCTATGCGCGAAGCCGGAGCTTCGCGCTACATTATCCAGCCAGCTCCCGCGCTACGTGCACGGTGTGCACGGCGGCCAGCGCGGCCGTTTCGGTGCGCAGGCGCGAGCTGCCCAGCGTAACCGGCCGGATGCCGTGGGCGAAGGCAGCCGCAATTTCGTCGGGCGTGAAGTCGCCTTCGGGGCCGATAAGGACGGTGCAGCCGGTAACAGCGGCGGCCACGCGGCTCAGCGGGGTCCGTTCGCCGTCTTCGAGGTGGGCAATGAAGGTGGTGGTGGGCTCGACGGTGGGCAGGAAGTCGGCCAGATTCTTCAGTTGCGTGAGACGCGGCAGCCACGCCTGGCCCGACTGCTTGAGGGCGCTGACAGCAATTTTCTCCAGCCGCTCCAGCTTCAGCTCGCGCCGCTCGGAGCGGGCGCAGCGCAAAAACGTGATGGTGTCGACCCCAACTTCGGTGGCTTTTTCGATCAGCCATTCCATGCGGTCGAGGTTTTTGGTGGGGGCCACGGCCAAATGGATGGGGGCGGGGCGGGGGGCGAAGTGGACGTGGGCGCTGATGCGCAGGGCGCAGCGCTTGGGGGTGGCATCGGCTACTTCGGCTTCAAACACGTCGCCCCGGCCGTTTACCAGCACCACAGCCGCGCCCACGCTCAGGCGTAGCACCCGCACGGCGTGCTTGCTTTCGTCTTCGGGCAGCGTGTAGCCGGTTGTGTCGGCGGTCAGGGCGGGGGCGAAAAAGGTGTGAGCCATGCAGCAAAGGTACGCGGGAAGTTGGCGGTTTGGGCGGCTTTTAAGGAGTTGCGCGTGGGGGGCAGGATAACGGCCCGCGGGTTTTTCGCGTACGTCAGTTGTATCTATCATGCGGCTAACCGCGCGCTACTAACCGACTAATCAAATGAAAACCAAGCTTAAAAAACTCGCCGAGCAAACTATTGTCATTACCGGCGCCTCGTCGGGCATTGGCCTTGTAACGGCCCGGCAGGCGGCCAAAGCCGGCGCCAGGCTCGTACTGGCTGCCCGTAGCGAAGACGCTTTGCGACAGCTCACGCAGGAGCTTAGCGAGCAGGGCTGCAAGGCTATCTATGTGGTGGCCGATGTCAGCAAGCAGGCCGATGTGAAGCGCATTGCCCGCGAGGCAAAGCAGAAATTCGGCTCCTTTGATACGTGGGTGAACAATGCCGGCGTATCGATGTACGGCAAGGTCGCTGATGAGTCCATCGACGACATGCGCCAGGTGTTCGAAACCAACTTTTGGGGCCTGGTGTACGGCTCGCTCGAAGCCACGGAGCACCTGCGCCACCGCGGGGGCGCGCTCATCAACGTGGGCAGTGTTCTGTCCGATGTAACGGCCATTCTGCAAACTATGTACAGTGCCAGCAAACACGCTGTAAAAGGCTTTACCGACGGCTTACGGACCGAGTTGGAAATGGAAGATGCCCCGATTTCGGTTACCCTGATTCAGCCGGCTGCCATTGATACTCCCTACCCGCTGAACGCCAAGAACTATATGGACAAGGTGCCCCAGCACGCGCCGCCCGCCTACGCCCCCGAAACGGTGGCCGAGGCTATTTTGAAGTCGGCCACCTCACCCCAGCGCAACATTCTGGTAGGCGGAGCCGGCAAGCTGTTTAAAGGCATGGAAGAGTGGACCCCAGCACTGCTCGATAAATTCATGGAAACGGCTTTTGCGCCCATGACGAAATCTGACCAGGCTGACCGCCGCAACCGGCCCAGCGGCTTGTATGAGGGCGCGGGCCAGCTGCAGGAACGCGGCAACTACCCTGGCCGCACCCGCGAAATCAGCACCTACACCAAAGCTAAGCTGAACCCTGCCGCTACGGCCGCTATTGTGGCCGGCACGGGCCTGGCCGTGGCCGCCATTATCAATGCGTTCGGCAAGAATGATGGCAATGGCGCCGCGCCGGACCACGGCAGTGAAGGCCCCGGTCGCAAGTCTGGAAACAAAGCAACGCCGACCACCGATAAAAACACCGATCAGGCTGCTACCCAAAGCTCCGATAACGTGCAGGACACCGGCAAAGGCGCCAACGGAGACGGCCGCGCCTCGCGAGCCGGCTCGGCCGAAGCCACGCCCGGCAGCGTCCGTGGGTCGGTAGCCGACAAATCCAGTCAAAGCAAGCAGTCGGGTAGCAAAAGCTAATTGATAAGCAGCTTCATTTTACCAAGAAGCCCCGCTCGGCAGCTGCTGAGCGGGGCTTTCTGATTGAAAAAAGCGGGGAGTATGGCCGGAGTCTTCCTCTGGTAAACTGATGCTAACAGCTCAAAAACCCTAACCCAGCATGTTGTTCAGTACGCCGGCGAGGCGCACACCAGCCTCCTGGATGCGCTGGCGCATCAGCATGCTGTGGGCAGGGTAGTAGTCGTACTTTACTTCAGTGCCGTTGGGAGTGAGGGGGTAAAGCAGCTCGGACGCCTGGTACGACTCCCAGAGCCACTCGGCGGGTTCGGCGGCCTGCATGCGGCGCACGTCGGAGCGGCTTATGCCAGAGTTGTACTGCTGGGCCATTTCGGTGTACGTCAGGCCCTGGTAGTCGAGCAGGCCCGAGTCCCAGAGACCGTGCAGGTTGGTGTCGCGGCCCCGAAACTTGAGCTTGACGTCGTTGCCGCCCTTGTCTTCGGCGTGGCCCGTGTGCAGGGGCTGATGAATGTCGCCCACGATATGGATAACGTACTTGAGCGCGTCGCGGCGCTGGGCAGTAGTCTTGCTCTTATCGGCCATAATGGCCATTTGGGTTTGTAGGGCGGTGTAGGCGTTGGGACCAACGTTGGTGCGTAGTTCCGTCAGGTACTGGGCGTGGTCGAGGCCGGAGGGCGAGTTTACGTAGTGCCAGGGGCCGGTTTCCTTGCCTTCGGGGTAGTAGCGGATTTCGTCGGGCCAGGTGCTGACCAGTGCCATGTTCTCGGTGCCCAGTAGCTGCTGCACCTGCTGGCGGGCACTACGCTTAAGGTGATGTTCGGCAATCAGGGCAATGGCCCGGTGGCCATCGGCGCCCCAGGCCCACAGGTGCAGCGGCGAAAGAAGCAACAGCAGCAGCGGAAGCAGAAATTTACGCATGGGTAAGCAGTAATAAGGTGACGAGTAAGGACGCAAAAGTAGCGCAAGTAAATGCAGCTAAGCATCCGGCAGATTGAAAAACCTTTCAGCTATAAAAAACCGCCCCGCCGGCACAGGGCCAGCGGGGCGGTTTCAAATTAGAAGTGCCGGTAGTTAGGCACCGGCAGCAACCTGCGCTTTAGGCGCACCAGCCAGAATTTCTTCGTTGGCGTAGTCGGCATACTTGCCGAAGTTGGCTACAAACTTCTCGGCCAGCGAGGAGGCCGTTTTGTCGTACTCCTCGGCGTTGCTCCAGGTGTTGCGCGGGTCCAGAATTTCGGTGGGCACGCCGGGAACCGAAGCCGGAACCTCCACCCCGAAAATGGGGTGCTTGGTGAACTGCACGTCGGTCAGCTCGCCGTTGAGAGCGGCCGTAATCATGGCGCGGGTGTAGGAGAGCTTCATGCGCGAGCCGGTGCCGTACGATCCGCCGGTCCAGCCCGTGTTGATAAGCCACACGTTCACGTCGGGATTCTCGTCCATCTTCTGGCCCAGCATCTCGGCGTACTTGGTGGGGTGCAGCGGCAGGAACACGGCGCCGAAGCAGGCCGAGAAAGTCGTCTGCGGCTCGGTGATGCCCATTTCAGTTCCGGCCACCTTCGCGGTGTAACCCGACATGAAGTGGTACATGGCGTGGCTCTTGTCGAGCTTGCTGATGGGGGGCAGCACCCCGAAGGCATCGGCCGTCAGGAAGAAAATGTTCTTGGGCGCATCGGCCACCGAAGGCTCGATGGCGTTGTCGATGTAGTGGATAGGGTAGGCCGTGCGCGTGTTTTCGGTTACGCTCTTGTTGGCGTAGTCCACGGTGTGGGTGCCCTCAATAAAGCGGGTGTTCTCCACAATGGAACCGAACTTGATGGCGTCCCAGATCTGGGGCTCCTTCTCCTGGCTCAGGTCGATTACCTTGGCGTAGCAGCCGCCCTCGAAGTTGAAAATGCCCTTGTCGGGTGTCCAGCCATGCTCGTCGTCGCCGATGAGGCCGCGGTTGGGGTCGGCCGACAGGGTGGTTTTGCCTGTGCCCGAAAGGCCGAAGAACACGGCTGTGTCACCGTCGGCGCCCACGTTGGCCGAGCAGTGCATGCTGAGCGTGTTGTGCTCGTGGGGAAGCAGGTAGTTGAGTACGCCGAAAATGCCCTTCTTCATCTCGCCGGCATAGCCGGTGCCACCAATCAGAATCATCTTCTTGGTGAAGTTGAGGATGGCGAAGTTCTTCTGGCGGGTACCATCCACGGCTGGGTCGGCCTCGAAGCCGGGGGCGCAGATGATGCTGAAATCGGGCGTCCAGCTGGTGTCGGCACCCTCAGTAGGGCGCAGGAACATATTGTAGCAGAACAGGTTGTGCCAGGCCATTTCGTTCACTACGCGCAGCTTCAGCTCGTAGTCGGGGTTGGCACCGGCGTAGGCGTCGCGCACGTAAATCTCCTTGTCTTCCAGGTACTTCACCATCTTCTGGTGCAGCTGGTCGAACTTATCGGCGTCGAAGGGAATGTTGATGTCGCCCCACCACACGCTGTCGGCGGTGTTGGCGTCCTTCACTACAAACCGGTCTTTGGGCGAGCGGCCGGTGAAGGCGCCGGTATCGGCCATCAGGGCGCCGTTGTCGGTGAGGGTGCCTTCGTTGCGGCGCAGGGCTTCTTCGACAAGTGCAGCGGGCGAGAGGTTGAGGTGCACCTGGGCAGCGGTGGAAATACCCAGGGGGGCGAGGCGGGCGTTGGCGGCAGAATCTAGCATAGGGGGCCGAAAACGGATGGGGGTTGGGTGGAAAAATCGGTGGGAATACAGGGGCAAAAGTAGCGAAAAAGATGTCGAAAAACCGGGAAAAGCCAAAATGATAGCGAAAATTCGCCATATAGGCGTATCCTTTAATCCGACTTCGACAGCCGGTTACAGTGGGTTTGGGGCAGTCTGGGAAACTTTTGTAGTTTTACCGACCCCAATCCGGCTGCGGCCGGCGAACTTCTGAACATACTCTCTCACCACTCCTTCATGCAAACTCCTATTGCCGCCCAACAGCCCGCTGCTTTTCAAAAAAGCCACCCGCCCGGCCTTTACCTGCTCTTCTTCACCGAAATGTGGGAGCGGTTCAGCTACTATGGCATGCGGGGGCTTCTGGTGCTTTATCTCACCAAAACGGCTGTCGAGGGAGGCTTAGGAATTCCGGAGGCCAGTGCTACGCTTATCTATGGTTACTTCACGGGCTTCGTTTATTTCACGCCTATTATCGGCGGGTGGTTGGCCGACAAGTATATCGGGCAACGGCGGGCCATTCTGATTGGTGGTCTCACCATGGCCCTTGGGCAGTTTTTCCTGTTTATGCAGCCCGAGCTTTCCAAGGAAGCTTCCTTGTTTGGGCTGCCTTGGCCGGCGCTGCTTGGCCTGTTGCTGCTGATTTTAGGCAACGGCTTCTTCAAACCAAATATTTCCACCATCGTTGGGAAACTGTACCAGCAGGGCGACCCATTGCGTGATGCCGCCTTCACCATCTTCTACATGGGCATCAACCTGGGCGCGTTTATAGCTCCCTTGGTTTGCGGCTACCTGGCAGAAGACCTGTTCGCTGTGAAAAGCGCTACGGGAGAGGTAATCAGCTATGGTTTCCGTTACGGCTTTATGGCGGCCGGTATTGGTATGCTGACCGGGCAGCTGGTTTTCAACCTGCTAAGCAAGCGGTATTTGGGTGACGTAGGCCTTTACCCCGAAGGACAGAGCGCCGACAACAAGCAGGGCGGCGTGAAGGAACCGCTTACCAAGGAGGAAACGGACCGCATGGCCGTTATCTTCATTATCACGCTGTTCGTAGTATTTTTCTGGGCCGGTTTCGAGCAGGCAGGGTCGTCGCTGACGCTCTACACAGACAAGTTCATCAACCGCGAAGTAGCAGGATTCCTGATTCCGACATCTTGGTTTCAGTCGGTTAACGCCGGCTTTATTGTGCTGCTGGGCGCTCCTATTGCCGCCTTGTGGGTTACCCTGGGCCGTAAGGGCAAAGACCTAAGCATCCCGGTTAAAATGGGTCTGGGCATGGTGCTGCTCGGGGTTGGCTTCCTGTTTATGGTAGGTGCCGTGATGGAGCGCGGTGGCGATGTGGCCGACCAAAGCATCAAAGCAAGCATCTGGTGGCTGATTGCTACCTATTTCTTCCACACTGTTGGCGAACTGTGCCTCTCGCCGGTGGGCCTGTCCATGGTTTCCCGCCTATCCCCACCCGCCCTCACCTCCATGCTGATGGGAGTATGGTTCCTGGCTCCTTTTGTGGCCCAGATAGCCGGCGGCTACATTGCGAAATACGTGGAAGAACTGGGCGCGCTGATGGTGTTTAGTCTCATCGCCGGATTCGTGATTATGGCGGGCCTCATTCTGATTTTGCTGGCAAAGAAGCTCTTCCATATGATGCACGGTAGAGGATAAACAACCATAAAGTATAGCCAAGAACAAGCCCCGCTGGATTTCGGTCCGGCGGGGCTTTTACGTTTTATGGCTGAACTGCCTACTTCGGAAACACGTCCGGGTCGGGACCCAGGCGCTGGTGGCGGTCCAGGCCGTCGATGTAGGCCAACTCGTCTTCGCTCAGCTCGAAGTCGAATACGTCGGCGTTGCTGATGATGTGGTTTTGCTTCACCGACTTGGGAATCGTGACGACGCCGCGCTGCAAATCCCAGCGTACCAGCACCTGGGCCGGCGACTTGCCGTATTTGGCGGCCAGCTCGTTCACCACATCCTGCTCGAACACCTTGCCCTGCATCAGCGGCGACCAGGCCTGATACTGAATACCGTGCTGCCGGCAGTAGGCCTGCAACTCGGGCTGCACCAGCCACGGATGAAACTCCAGCTGGTTCACCATTGGCTTCGTTTGGGCTTCGGGTAGCAACTCCTCCAAGTGGTGCTGCAAAAAGTTGCTGACTCCAATAGCACGCACCCGCCCATCGGCATACAGCTTTTCCAGCGCCCGCCAGGTTTCCTTGTACTTGCCGGGCACGGGCCAGTGAATCAGGTACAGGTCCAGCACGTCCAGCCCCAGGCGCTCCAGGCTGGCATCGAAGGCGCGTAGCGCGCTGTCGTAGCCCTGGTCGGTGTTCCATACTTTGCTGGTCACGAACACCTGCTCGCGCGGCACCCCGCTTTCCCGGATGCCCTGCCCGACGCCTGCCTCGTTCTTGTACACGGCGGCCGTGTCAATGTGGCGGTAGCCGGCTTCCAGTGCCCAGCGCACGGCCTGCACGACTTCCGCGCCATCGTCGGCCTGCCATACGCCCAGCCCCAGGTAAGGAATTTCTACGCCGTTGGCCAGCGCCCAGGTGCCGCCGATATCCGTTATTTTCTTCTCCATGTTGTAGCAGTCAGGTAATGAACACTGTCCTCGTCTACGCACAAAAAAGCCCCGCCGGACAAAATCCAGCGGGGCTTTTCGCTTAAAGCTTCAGAACGGTTGACGTTTGCATCTGCGCTATCAGCGTCATCTGCAACATCTGTGATTTACATCATGCCGCCCATGCCGCCGCCCATACCGCCCATTCCGCCGCCGGCGGCTGCGCCGCCTTTGTCGTCCTCAGGCTCGTCCGAAATCACGCACTCGGTGGTCAGGAGCAGGCCGGCAATCGAAGCAGCATTCTCCAGGGCCAGGCGCGTTACCTTGGTCGGGTCCAAAATACCGGCCGACATCAGGTTTTCATACTTGTCTTCGCGGGCGTTGTAGCCGTAGTCGCCTTTGCCTTCGCGCACCTTCTGTACTACTACCGAACCCTCGCCGCCGGCGTTGGCTACGATGGTCCGCAGGGGAGCCTCCAGGGCCGTGCGAATGATGTTCACGCCGGTACGCTCGTCGCTGTTGATGGTATCAACGGCTTCCAGCGAATCGAGGGCGCGCACCAGGGCCACGCCGCCGCCGGGTACCACACCTTCCTCCACGGCAGCGCGGGTGGCGTGCAGGGCATCATCCACGCGGTCCTTCTTCTCCTTCATCTCCACTTCGGTAGAAGCACCAATGTAGAGGATGGCTACGCCGCCCGAAAGCTTGGCGAGACGCTCCTGGAGCTTCTCCTTGTCGTAATCGGAAGTGGTGGTGCCAATCTGGGCCTTGATTTCGTTGACGCGGGCCGTGATGGTTTCCTTCTCACCCTTGCCATTGACAATGGTGGTGTTGTCTTTGTCGATGATGATTTTCTCGGCCTGGCCCAGGTACTCCAGGGTAGCGGCGTCGAGTTTGTAGCCGCGCTCTTCCGAAATAACGGTACCGCCGGTCAGCACGGCAATGTCTTCGAGCATCGCCTTGCGACGGTCGCCGAAGCCGGGGGCCTTTACGGCCGCGATTTTCAGCGAGCCGCGCAGCTTGTTTACTACCAGCGTGGCCAGCGCCTCACCGTCAACATCTTCAGAGATGATAACCAGGGCTTTACCGGTCTGAACTACCTGCTCCAATACGGGCAGCAGCTCCTTCATGGTGCTCACCTTCTTGTCGTAGATGAGCACGTAGGGGTTCTCGAACTCGGCCTCCATCTTCTCCGGGTTGGTCACGAAGTAAGGGGAGAGGTAGCCGCGGTCGAACTGCATGCCTTCCACCGTTTTCACTTCGGTTTCGGTGCCGCGGGCTTCTTCCACGGTAATCACGCCTTCCTTGCCCACTTTGTCCATGGCGTCGGCAATCATCTGGCCGATTTCCATGTCGTTGTTGGCCGAAATAGCGCCTACCTGGGCAATTTCCGACGAGTTCTCAATCTTCTTCGACTGCGACTTGAGGTTGGCAACTACAGCCTGCACAGCCTTATCGATACCACGCTTCAGATCCATCGGATTAGCACCAGCGGCTACGTTTTTCGAGCCGGCCGCGTAGATGGCCTGGGCCAGTACGGTAGCCGTAGTGGTGCCGTCGCCGGCCTGGTCGGCCGTTTTGCTGGCTACTTCCTTCACCAGCTGGGCGCCCATGTTCTCCACGGGGTCCGAAAGCTCAATCTCCTTAGCCACGGTCACGCCGTCTTTGGTGATGCTCGGGGCGCCGAATTTCTTGTCGATAACCACGTTGCGGCCTTTGGGGCCCAGGGTTACCTTCACGGCGTTAGCCAGCTTATCTACGCCGCGCTTGAGTTTGTCGCGGCCTTCGGTATCAAATTGGATGTTCTTAGCCATCTTATTTCTAGAGAATTAACTGAATTCAGAAAAGGAAAAAACCGGCGTTTGGCCTAGAGGACGGCGAAAATGTCCGATTCCTTCATGATGAGCAGGTCCTGCCCGTCGACGGTGATTTCGGTGCCGGCATACTTGCCGTAGAGCACCTGGTCGCCGGCTTTTACCTGGGGCTTGATGGTGGTGCCGTTGTCGGCCACTTTGCCCTCACCCACGGCTACTACCTCGCCCCGCTGGGGCTTTTCCTTGGCCGTGTCGGGAATGATGATGCCCGATTTGGTTTTTTCTTCGGCGGCGGCCGGCGCGATGATAACGCGGTCAGCCAGCGGTTTGATGCTAAGCGACATAGTGTACGTTTTGGTTGAAAAGTTGAAAGAAACTGGAATTACCAGGGTGTCACAGCCGTGTTACATCATCTGTGCCAGCCCACTCAAACCTGACAGAATGAACGATTCGGTACCGTTTTCGGCCAGTTTTGCATTATGAGCCTGCCACCTGTGGCAGGAAACGACCTGAACTGGTGAAACCATGGCACAGATTGGGCTAGGTAGCTCGACAGTACGGCTACTGCTGGCAGGGCTTGTGAGCAGCAGCCTAAGCCAGCACTCCAACACCTCGTGTAATTGCCTGAACGCAAAAAGCCGGTGGCTCCCCGCAGGGAACCACCGGCTGCCAAGCCGAAAAACGGGCTGGTGCTGATTAGTTGGCCGGAGCCGGAGCTACGGGAGCAGTCGGAGCCGGGGTGGCAGGTGCTACCGGAGCCGGGGTAGCCGGCAGGCGGGTTTCGAGGGCGCGCTGCTGGTTGATGCTGCGCACGGGCCCGGTGGAGGTATGGCCGCCAACCATGTAGGAACCCAGGCTGAGTACCATCAGGCCGATAGCAAAACCCCAGGTGAGCTTTTCGAGCAGGTCGCCGGTACGCTTTACGCCCATCATCTGGGCAGCGCCGCCACCTGCGCCGAATTGGCTGGACAGGCCGCCGCCTTTAGGGTTCTGGGCCAGTACTACAATAGAGAGCAGCACGCAAATGACGAGAATCAGGGCAATAATGACGTAGTACATTTACTCCGGGGGTTGTTGCAGTTGTTGGATTTGCTCGGCAAAGTACGCCATTTTTCCGGGCTGCTTTGCCATCAGGTGCTCATAAATTTCAATGGCCTTAGCGGTCTTACCCTGCCGGACCATAATTTTGGCCAGACTTTCGGAGGCCAGAGCTGGCGCAGGCACACTGCTCCGCACCGATAAATCAGTCTGTTCGGCAGTGGGCAGGGGTAGCCCGGCCGTACCCGCTTTAATGCGGGGTTGGGCCTTGAGGAAGCGGTTGATCAGGTCGAGTGAGGACGCTTTGGCAGCCGGCTGGTGGGCGCGCATATGGGCCAGTAGCAGGGCATCGGGCTCAAAAAAGGCTTCCAGAGGCAAATCAAGCGTGAAACCGTCGGGGGTGCGGCCCTGCAAATCGTAGCCCAGGCGGCTGCCGCCACCCAACGCATAGCCCAACTCGGCATCGGCCCTGAAGGGAGCCGTAACGCGGGGTGGAGCGGCAGAGCGGGTCGTGGGCAGCTCGTCGTCTTCCGCCGCAAGCTCATCGTCGTCGTCGTCGATGCCTGGCAGCCGGTAGCTCGTGGGCTCGGGCAAACGGGCTTCCCCCAGGCCAAACTCAAAGCGCGAAATACCTGCGTCGCTCGGCGGCCGGATGGGCAGCGCCACCGCCGGAAGCAGCTCATCGGCCGGTTCGGTTGCTTGCGCGGCTTCCGGCGCTACTGCTTCTTCGACAACGACTTCATCCGGTGTTTCGGCGCTGGCGGCGGCGGTGTCGTCGTTGGTTTCGGCTGTGGCAGAGGGCGTTGTGAGAGCTTCTGGCGGATGATTCGGTGCTTCATCCGAAGTCGGCTGCTCCTTATCAACCGGCGTTTGTGCCTCGGGCAATTCAGCCGGCCCGGCTTCGGAAGCAATGTCGAGCGGGGCAGCGGCTGGTTCGGTTTCCGTACTGTGCGCGGTCGTCGGCTCATCGGCAGTTGCCGCTGTGGCTGCTGTCGTAGTATCCGGGCTGTGGGCCGCCACTGCAGCGGGCGCAAGCGAGTCGTGGCCGGTCGGTTCGTCGGCCGGCGCAGGTGCGGCAGTAACTTCTACTGCGAATACATCGGCTTCAGAAGCAGTGATGGGCTCGGAGGGAGCCGTTGCCGTAAGGGCCGCTGGTGCAGCCGGAGCTACTTCGGCAGCAGCTAGGGTATGCGTCTGGGGGGCGCTGGTAGTTTGCGCGGCTATTGGGAGGGCCGCCGGGGTGGGGCGTTCCAGCAGCTGGCGCAGCAGTTCGCGGTCGGCGGCGTAGGTAGCAGCCCGGCGCAGGCGCTGGCCGGCCAGCATGCTGCCGCGGTCGTGGGCCGTTTTGGCCAGCAGCACATGCGCCGTCTGGCAATACGGAAAGGCCGCGGCCAACTGCTCCAGCTCCCGGATTTCATCGTCGGAAATACCGTTTACGTGGTCCAGAATGCGTAAAAGCGACGCGCGGGTCATGCGAAATAGCGTAGAAGAGGCAGCCCATCCATAGATATACGGCAGGTTGCAGGCAGGAAAAAAGCACCGGCGACACCCGGCAACGGCCGGGCAAGCGGGCTACAAGAATACGGCAATTCGGGCACTATAACGCAGCCCGCCCACAATTACCAGTTGGCCACCGACTTATTGAATGCGTCGCTGATCAGGTTGCGAAATAGCTCGTTGAGCGCCGTTTGGTCGCTGTTGACGCTGGCAATGTCGCGGGTGGCGGGGAAGGAGCGGGTCGTTTGCAGCGTTTCCTCGAAATCCTGTTTGGGGTCTTTGGTATTGGTGAATTTCACCCGCACCTGAATGGTGAGCTGGTTGGCACCCGCCTGGTCGATGCCGTTTTGCTGCTGAATAGCGGCCGGGGCAAAGTCATAGGCAAGTATCTGACCCTCAAACTGCAGGTCGCCGTCGCGGGGTACGAGTTTCAGGCTGGTGTTGCGCTGAAAGTAATCCTTGAAATTCTCCGTGAACTGCTGCGACAGAAACGAAGGGCCGTTGCTGGCGTTGTTGGCAAACGTAGCAATGGAAATCGTTTTGATACTCGGGTCGATGTTGGTTCCACTGAACGAGTACACCCCGCAGCCGGTAAGGAAGCTGCAAGCCACAAGCCACATTAGTAGCTGCAAGCCGCAAGCTGCAAGCTGCAAGCTTTTTAGACGGGCTGGCGATTGATAGCTTGCAGCTTGCAGCTTGCGGCTTGCAGCTTGTTCATGCTTGTTCCAGATCATACTGTTTGAGTTTGCGGTAGAGGGTGCGCTCGGAAATGCCGAGGTCGTGGGCGGCGTACTTACGCTTGTTGTGGTGCTTTTTGAGGGCCTTGATAATCATTTCCTTCTCCTTGGCCTCTAGACTCAGCGTTTCCTCCTCCGTTTCGTGCGGGATGTCCTCTACCCGTTGCACTTCCTCCTCCTCGTAGTCGGCGTCATCGTCGTCGCTTAGCTCGCGCGAGCTGATGATGTATTCGTTGCTGCCGCCTTCGGGCCGCAGGGGGCGGCTGCCCGGGCCCTCGTAGGGCGCAACGGCCGTGGTGCTGAACAGGTGGCTGTTCTGGCGCAGCAACTCCTGGGTTTCGTGGGGGCGCTGGCCGGTGGCCAGCTCCAGCACCAGCTTTTTCAGGTCGGTCATGTCGCGGCGCATATCGAAGAGCACCTTATAAAGCAGGTCGCGCTCCGAGTAGCTGTTGCCGGCCCCGTCGGTGGCGCCGGTGCCGGCGGCGTGCACCAGCATGGGCAGGCGGCTGGCCTGGTCGGCGGGCAGGTACTGGCGCAGGCGGCGGGCGTCCACCTCCCGGTCCGTCTCCAGCACCGACATCTGCTCGGCCACGTTCTTGAGCTGGCGGATGTTGCCGGGAAACCGGAACCGCTGTAACTCCTGCACCGCCTCGGGCGTCAGGCTGATGGGCTTGACGCGGTAACGGTCAGAAAAATCGGTAGCAAACTTTCTAAACAGTAAGTAGATATCATCGCCTCGTTCACGCAAGGGTGGAACCGTAATTGGCACCGTGTTGAGGCGGTAGTACAGGTCTTCGCGGAAGCGGCCTTCGCGCACGGCGTCGAGCAGGTTCACGTTGGTGGCGGCTACCACGCGCACATCGGTCTTCTGCACCTTGCTGGAGCCCACGCGAATGAACTCGCCGTTTTCGAGCACCCGCAGCAGCCGGGCCTGGGTGCCCAGCGGCATCTCGCCAATCTCGTCGAGGAAAATGGTGCCGCCGTTGGTGACCTCAAAGTAGCCCTTGCGCGCCTCCTGGGCCCCGGTAAACGAGCCCTTCTCGTGGCCAAACAGTTCCGAATCAATCGTGCCCTCGGGAATGGCGCCGCAGTTGATGGCGATGAACTGCCCGTGCTTGCGGGGCGACAGGGCGTGGATAATCTTGGAAAACGACTCCTTGCCGGAGCCGCTTTCGCCCGTTATCAGCACCGTCATATCGGTCGGGGCCACCTGCGCCGCCACCTGAATGGCATAGTTGAGCGAAGGCGCGTTGCCGATAATGCCGAAGCGCTGCTTGATGGATTGAATCTCTGAAGGTGTCAAGATGGAAGTGCTTTCGGAAGGAAGACGAAGAACGGCGCGTTTTATTTCAGGCGTAGCGCAAACGCGGGCTCGGGGCCGGAATGGGTCGGCCCAACTCGCGGGCTGTTTCCAGCCATTGCGCAGTTACGGCCGCTGCATTGTTTAAGGCCTCGACCTGCGTGGTACCATCGGCTACGCAGCCGGGCAAGTCGGGCACCTCCGCGATAAACCGAGCGTCCTCTGCGTGCCAAAAAATGCTGATTGGATAGGCAGGAAGGCTTACCCAAGAGCTACTGGCAGGGAGGGCCTTACGAGGGAAATTATTGACTACTAAGAGACGAACCACTAAAAAACCAACGGTTCCTATCACCAGCAGGCAGATAATTTGCCATATCAGAATACCAACTCCGGGCGATACTTCCATCTAAAAGAATATGATGTGAAAGGGTTGTGAAGCAATGTGATTAAACCTAAAGGTCAGTGCATCAAATAAATAACTTGCTCTTCAAAAACCACCATCAAACCGCTTCGCCCAGTAAAGTATTGGTCGTCGATTCATTTACCAGCACGTCAACGTAGTCGCCCTTCTGGTAGTGCTTTTTGGGGAAGATGATGACCTGATTCTGGCTGTTGCGGCCGCTTAGGTGCTCGTCGCTGCGTTTGGAGAAGTTCTCGGCCAGCACGCGGTGCACCTGGCCCACGGCGCGGGCGTTTCGCTGGCGGCTGTGCTCCTTTTGGCGGGCAATTACTTCGGCCAGGCGGCGCTTTTTCACTTCCAGCGGCACGTCGTCGGCGAGCTTGCGGGCGGCCAGCGTGCCGGGGCGCTCCGAGTAGAAGAACATGAAGGCCATGTCGTAGCGCACCAATTCCATCAGGCTGAGCGTGTCCTGGTGTTCTTCCTCAGTTTCGGAGCAGAAGCCCGAAATCATGTCGGTGCTGATGGCGCAGTCGTCGCCCAGGATGCGGCGGATGGCCTGCACGCGCTCCTCGTACCAGGGCCGGTCGTAGGTGCGGTTCATCAGGGCCAGCACCCGCGAGTTACCGCTCTGGGCCGGCAGATGGATGTATTTGCAGATGTTCTCGTGCCGGGCCATGGTGTGCAGCACCTCGTCGGTGATGTCTTTGGGATGCGAGGTGGAGAAGCGCACCCGTAGCGCCGGGCTCACCAGCGCCACCTGCTCCAGCAGTTGGGCAAAGTTCACCTGCTCGGTGCCGTCTGCCGAAGCCCACTTGTAGGAATCTACATTCTGACCCAGCAGCGTCACTTCCTTGTAGCCGGCCGCCACCAACTCTTGCGCCTCGCGCACGATGCTGTGGGCGTCGCGGCTCCGCTCGCGGCCCCGCGTGAAGGGCACCACGCAGAACGAGCACATATTGTCGCAGCCGCGCATGATGCTGATGAAGGCCGTGATGCCGTTGGAGTTGAGGCGCACCGGCGTGATGTCGGCGTAGGTTTCCTCGCGGCTCAGCAGCACGTTCACCGCCTTCTGGCCGCCATCCACCTGGGAAATAAGCTGGGGCAGGTCGCGGTAGGCGTCGGGACCCACCACGAGGTCGACGAGCTTTTCTTCCTCCAGAAACTTGCTTTTCAGGCGCTCGGCCATGCAGCCAAGTACGCCCACCAGCATGCCGGGGCGGCGCTTTTTGTAGCTGTTGATTTGGGAAAGGCGCATACGCACGGTCTGCTCGGCCTTCTCGCGGATGGAGCAGGTGTTGAGCAGCACCAAATCGGCCTGGTCGAGCGAGTCGGTGGTGTCGAAGCCCTCATCAAACAGGATGCTCGACACGATTTCGGAGTCGGAGAAGTTCATCTGGCAGCCGTAGCTCTCCAGGTAGAGTTTGCGCGAGCGGCCGGTGCGAGTGGCCGGGTTCACGCGCACCTCGCCCGAAGGCGTGTCGGCGTGCGTAACGGCGTCCACGCTGGGCGCAGGCAGGGTGGGCGTGTCGAGAAAATCGAGGGTAATCAGGGGTTGGGCCATCAGAAAAATGCCGGTTAGCGGCAGCAGCTTCACAGTTCAGGGAACGGCAAAGGTAGCGGTTTTCGGGGTGAAAAATGACAGAATGGCAGGGGAGAAGTGGTTTGGTGATTTAATGATTTGGTGAACGGTCTGCAGCGCGTCATTGCGAGCGGAGCGAAGCAATCCAGGCAGGCAAAAGACGAAGCCCTAGTTACCATAAATCCCTGATTTGGGCATATTTAGGGCTTTACGCTTCACAGCGCGTAACACCTTGCTCGCCCAGATTGCTTCGCTCCGCTCGCAATGACGTTTCATTCACTCACTCACCACTGCTCCCAGAACTTCCAGCATGGCGCGGGCTTTGAGCAGGCACTCGGCGTACTCGCGCTCGGGCACCGAGTCGTAGGTGATGGCCGAGCCGACCTGGAAGCTCAGGTGGCCGGTGTCCTGGCGATACTGCAGGCTGCGGATGACGACGTTGAAGTCGAAGTCGCCGTTGGGCCAGATGAGGCCCAACGAGCCGCTGTAGAGGCCCCGGCGGCGGCGCTCGTAGTGCTCGATGAGCTGCATGGCCCTGATTTTTGGCGCCCCGGTCATCGAGCCCATCGGGAAGGCAGCCCGCAGCACGTCTACCACATCCAGACCGGGGCGCAGGCGGGCGGTTACGCTGGAAATCATCTGCCAGACGTGGCGGAAGGGGTACAGGCCGAACAACTCGGGCACCTGCACGGTGCCGGTCTGGGCTACCCGGGCCAGGTCGTTGCGCACCAGATCCACAATCATCAGGTTTTCAGCGCGCTCCTTCTCGTCGTGCAGCAGGGTGTGGCGCTGCTGCGCGTCCTCCGCGGCCGTGGCTCCGCGGGCAATGGTGCCCTTAATGGGCTGGGAAAGCAGTACAGGCCCAGTGCGGCGCACGAACCGCTCGGGCGAGGCGCAGAGCAGGAAGTGATTTTCGTGTCGCACAAAGCCCGCAAAGGGTGCGGGCGAAGCGGCGTTCAGGCGCTCGAACACATCAACCGGGTCCAGACGCACGTTGTCGGCCGTGAACTCCTGGCATAAGTTCAGCTCGTACACCTCGCCGTTGAGAATATCCTCGCGCACCGCATCTACAGCGCGCAGGTAGTCGGCTTGCGGCATGCGAGGCGTAACGGCTGTTACGGCTGGGGGGGGCACCTGGGGTAGGAGCGTGGCCGTAATAGCCGCCAGTACACCCGCCGTTTCGCCGTGGATTTTTAGCTGGTTGCCTTCCCAGGTCAGCCAGGTATGGGGCCTGAAAAAGTGCAGATTTGGCCATGCCAGTTTACTGTAGTTGGCGCTGCTAAGGTCTTCCAGCTCATCCTTTACTTCATAGCTGATAAATCCGCAGGCCGGCGCCACGCTGTCGGCGCCGTCGGCCAGCCAGGCCTCCAACTCACCCAGGTTGCCCGGGGCATCCGGCGCCGCCGCGGCCACGGCCAGCACCCGCCGAAACGGCCCGCTTGGGTAGGGCAGGTCATTGGGTTCGTAGTAGGCACAATGCACGAAACCGGCCGCCCAGCGCAGGGCGCGGGCGCGGAAATCGGCGGGCAGTTGGGTGAGCGGAACGGTCAGCACAAAGCAAAAGTACGGCTTGGGCCAGGGGAAGTGGCAGAATGGAGTGGCCAAGCTGGCGCTGGCCGAGCTGTAACGCGAACTTTGTAGTTCGCGGAGTCGAACGGTAGTTGCCAGGCCAGCAACCCGTTCGACTCCGCGAACTGCAAAGTTCGCGTTACAGCTCGGCCAGCGCCAGCTTGGCCTTGGTGTCGGTGCTGTTCTTGTATTCGTGTTTGGGGTAGCTCAGAGCCTTCTGAAAGTAGGTTTTGGCCGTATTCGACTGGCCCGCCAGCTGGTACAGGTAGCCCAGCTGCAACGCCGACTGCGGCGCGTAATAGTAGGGCGCGAGGCCGGCGCGGGCAATGGTTTGGGCGTAAAGCACGCGGGCTGAGTCGGGCTGGCCGAGCAGGTGCAGGGCCCGGGCGCGGCGGTACAGGTGTTCCAACTGGTTGCGCAGGGGCGTAGCGGCGGTGGCCCGGAACGTGGCCAGCGTGGCCAGAGCCGGGCGGTAGTAGCCACCGTCAATCTGCAGGCGGGCGCGGGTGAGGGTAGCATCGAGTGGCTGCGGGTCGTCGAAGAAGCGCTGGGCGTAGTTGTCCTCTTCGAGCACTTTGCGGCCCGCCGCGCCAATGCGGGCACGGTAGCGGGCGGCGGCCGGTGCATCGCCCCCCAGCCAGCAGGCCAGGTACAGCTTGAAGTAGGCATCCTTGAGGTAGTGCCGGCCCCGGTACTGCTGCAGAAATAGCTCGTTTTCGCGTCGCGCAGCCGGGTACTGGCCCTGGTAGAGCAGCAAATCGGCGGCCAGGTGGTGCAGGTAGGGCAGCGGCAGGTAGGCCGGGCCAGCGGGGCGGGCGCGGTAGGCGGCCAGCGCCTCGCCGGTACGGTGCTGTTTTTTCAGCTGGCTGACAAGCAGAAACGCGACCAGTTGATTTTCGGGTTGTTGCTGGCGCAGGCGCTCCATCAGAGCCAGTGTTGCGGCGGGCTTCTTGTAGTAGGTTTCTTCGAGCAAAGCCAACACCAGCCGGGCTTCGAGCTGGAAGTCGTTGGGCTGGCTGGCGGCCCGGCGCAGGTTGGCCAGGCCCTCATTTACCGAGCCCGGCAAACCCAGCAGCCGCAGAAACCACCGGTAGCCCTCGGGCAGCGAGCCGATGAAAAACTGCAGCATGCCGAGTGTTTTGCGGGCCGGCAGAAAGTTGGGGTAGCGTTCGGTTACGCGCTGCATGGCCCCGTAGCTCTGGCGCAGGCTCCAGGCCCCGCGCACCTCCTGCCCAAACACCACCTGCGCGGCCGCTTGGTGCAGCCGGATTTCGGCCGCCGCATACTCGGCCAGCGGGCCGGTTTGCTGCTCCAGCTGCTCCAGCCGCGCATCCTGGCCGGCCACGGTGCTTTCGAAGCGGGCGGCATCCTGGCTGACGAGCAGCTCCGTGATACTCAGGCAGTCCTGCACCAGCAGCGTGCCGGCATCGGTTCCGGTGCCCAGGAGGGTACGAGTGGCGGCGGGGCGCATGTTCAGCACCTCAGCGTAGGCGCGGGTTTGGGCAGTAGTTAGTTCGGTAGCAGGTTCCCGCAGAGGCGCGCAGAGGGTTTCGCAGAGGCTCACAACACAAAGTGCTACCAGCCAGCACGCTCTCAGCGCACCTCTGCGAAACCCTCGGCGCACCTCGGCGGGAAATTCCATAGAACAAAAAAAGAACGGCCCCGGAAAGAGGCCGTTCTTCAAAGCTAAAGCATAAGATGATTACTCGCCCCGGGCCTCCACGTCGGCGAAAATGCGGCCGCAGTGCTCGCACACGATGATTTTTTTGTGCGAGATGATATCGGCCTGACGCTGCGGGGGCACAGTGTTGAAGCAGCCGCCACAGGCGTCGCGCTTCACCTCTACCACGGCCAGGCCGTTGCGCACGTTGCCACGGATGCGGGTGTAGGCGGTCAGCAGGCGGTCCTCGATGGGCTTTACGGCTTTGTTGCGCTGGTCCATGAGCTTCTTCTCGTCGGCCTCACTCTCGCCCACGATGGTTTCCAGCTCGCCCTTCTTGTTGTCGAGGTCTTTCTTACGCTCGATCAGGCGCTGCTTGGTGCCGCTGATGTCGTTGTTTTTCTGCTCCGTCTGGTACTGGGCTTCTTTGATTTTCTTCTCGGCAATCTGGATTTCCAGCTTCTGCAACTCGATTTCCTTGGCCACCGCCTCGTATTCGCGGTTGTTGCGCACGTTCTGCTGCTGCTCCTCGTAGCGCTTAATCAAGCCGTCGGCATCCTTGATGGCCTGCTTGCGCTGCTTGATCTGGTCGTTGAGGCCGGCAATTTCTTCGTCGAACTTGCCTACGCGCACTTCGTAGCCGGCAATTTCGTCCTCCAGGTCCTGCACTTCCTCGGGCAAGTCGCCGCGTACGCGCCGAATTTCGTCCAGTTGCGAGTCAA
Source organism: Hymenobacter sp. ISL-91 (assembly GCF_018613725.1). Classification (GTDB taxonomy): domain Bacteria; phylum Bacteroidota; class Bacteroidia; order Cytophagales; family Hymenobacteraceae; genus Hymenobacter. Next base: position 76,932 of record NZ_JAGGPS010000014.1, on the reverse strand, counting down.
TTTGCTGCAGGTGCAACAGGGCTTCCAGTTTGCTGGCAACGGTAACTTCCGCGGCGGCTGGGTTAGAAATCATATCGGACGGGGTTGGTGAGGGTCTGTGCGATTAAGACCGCAAAAGTACTTCCAAAGTTCGCGGCAAGCAAATCCTGGAACAGTTCGCCCGTAAACTGCTCGCTCTCAAAATGGCCCACGTCGCAAAGCATCAGCCGGCCCTCGGCCCCGAAGTACTCGTGGTATTTCAGGTCGCCGGTCACATAAGCGTCGGCCCCGGCGCCGCGGGCCTTGCCAATGAGAAAAGCGCCCGAACCGCCGCAGATGGCCACTTTTTTAATGGGTCGTTCGAAGTCGGTGTACTTCACTACCGGCACGCCCAGCGCCGCGCGCAGCCGCTGCCGAAACTCGGCGGGGCTCAGCGCCTCGGGCAGCTCGCCCACAAAGCCAGAACCGACGTCTTGGTGGGTGTTTTCGAGCTTTATCAACTCGTAGGCCACTTCCTCGTACGGGTGCGCCGCGCGCAGCGCCGCCAGCGCCGGCCGTTGCCGGTGCAGCGGCAGCAGCACTTCCACGCGCTCCTCGGGGCCGGTATGGGGCTGGCCGGGCGTACCCAGAAAGGGGGTGGTGCCCACGCCGGGCGTGAACGTAAACGTGCCCTCGGAGCGAAAGCTGCACCCGGAGTACTGCCCTATCTGCCCCGCGCCGGCCGCGTACAGGGCCGCCAGCACGGCCGGGGTGTGCGTGGCCGGCACGTAGGTTATCAGCTTGGCCAGCAACCCGGGTTTGGGGTCGAGGATGCGGCCACTCTGCAGGCCCAACTTGTCGGCCAGCTTGCGGTTGACGCCGTGGGCTACATTGTCGAGGTTGGTGTGGGCGGCGTACAGGGCCACCTCGTTTTTGATGGCCTTGAGCAGGGTCTGCTCCACCTCGTTGGCCCCGGTCAGGCGCTTGAGGGGCTTGAAAATGAGCGGATGGTGGGCCACCACCACGTTGCAGCCGCGCCGAACAGCCTCGTCGACCACGGCCGGGGTGCAGTCGAGGGTGATGAGCACGCCCCGGATTTCCATTTGCGGGTCGCCGCACTGCAGGCCGGCGTTGTCGTAGCTTTCCTGGTAAGCCAGCGGGGCGGCGGCTTCGAGCACGCGCATCAGGTCGAGGAGTTGGGGCATATCAAGTGGGAGTTAAAAGGTGAGAATAGCAGGCCCAGGCCGCCTGAATGTAGCGCGCAGCTTCCGCTTCGCGTGTAGTTGCTGACTTTTATACGACGTCGTTCAACGATACGCGAAGCGGAAGCTTCGCGCTACGGCTGTGCTGCGAATCGTGCTACAACCCGGCGGCCTGGGCCAGTACTTCCACGTAACGGGCCACGTTTTCGGTTAAGTGACGGCGTTGGTACTGCATGAGGTAGCGCGGATGATCGAGCACGTAAAGCTGCTCGAAAAGCCCCAGTTCGTCGTTGAGGCGCTGGAAGAACCTGGCGTTGCGCCGGCCCAAGCACACGGCCGCTTGCCGGGCCACGCCCACCTCCGTCACCAACTGCTGCAGGTGTGCCTGGATGTCGGGCCAGAGGGCGGCGGTGAGGGTGGGCGCATCGTAGAAATTGTAGTTGCGGCCGTCGCGGAGCAGTACCAGCGGGTAAAGCGAGCCGACGTAGAACTGCTGGTAGAACGGCCCTGGCCCGCCCCAGGCTTCCACCACGGCCTGCATAAACTCGCTCGACGGCTCGCGGCGCGTCGGCAGCGCGTGGGCCAGGCCCCAGGCTGTGAGGGCAGGCCCGTCGGTGAAGGCTACGCCGCTGCGGCCGTTGCCCAGCCGGCCGGGGTTGATGCCCAGCACCGCCACCCGCGCTTGGTTGCCGGGGTAGTAGCGGCGGGCAAACTCCGTAAACAGCCCCCGCGGTTCCGGCTCCTGGTAGGGGCTGTAGGCCGTTACGCCATCGGGCAGGGGCGGAGGCAGCGGAAAATCGGTGAGGGACTGGAGCAGGCGGCTGGCAAAGGACATCGGGGCGGGCTGGGGTGGATAGGGGCGGTGGAAGGGCGCGCAGTGAAGACGGCAGTAGGACTACGGGCTTGGTGGAGCAAAGGTGGGTTTCTGTTATAAAACTGCCACTAACCCGCCCCAACCCGCTACTTTTGCGGCGGCCGGCGCACGCGTTGCGCCGCCAATGGCCGTTGTGGTCCCTGGCTTTGACCTCTGACTTTTGATTTTCAACTTGCTCAAGCTCCTGCTGCTGCCCCTTAGCTGGCTCTACGCGGCCGTGCTGGCGGTGCGCAACCGGCTCTACGACCGGGGCTGGAAGCGCAGCGTGGCCTTTGCCGAAGTGCCCGTTATCAGCGTGGGCAACCTGCGGGTGGGGGGCACCGGCAAAACGCCCCATGTGGCCTGGCTGGTGGCCTGGCTGCAGGCCCGCGGGCAGCGCCCGGCGCTGCTGAGCCGGGGCTACGGCCGCCGCACCCGCGGCTACCGGCTCGCCACCGCCACCGATTCGGCCGCTACCGTGGGCGATGAGCCCTGGCAGCAGTTCGGGCAGTTTGGCGCGGCCGTGCCGGTGGCGGTGAGCGAAGACCGGGTGGCCGGCATCCGGCGGCTGCTGGCCGAAGTGCCTGCCCTGACGGCCGTGGTGCTCGACGACGCATATCAGCACCGCCGGGTGCGGCCGACCGTCAATATCCTGCTTACCGAACAGCAGCGGCCGTTTTACAACGATTTTGTGCTGCCTGCCGGGCGCCTGCGCGAGAGCCGCTCCGGAGCCGCCCGCGCCGATGCAGTCGTCATCACCAAGTGCCCCCCCGACCTGAGCGCGGCGGCCCGGGCCACCATTATGGCCCAGGTGCACCGCTACGCCCGGCCCGAGGTGCCGGTGCTGTTTTCGGCCTACGACTACGGCCCGCCGGTGCCCGTGTCGGGTACGGCGGCCGGCCGGATGGCCGTGCCGGTGGTTGGGAGTGAGGTGGTGCTGCTGACCGGCATTGCCCAGCCCGGCCCGCTGCTGGCGCACCTGGTGGCGGCCGGCTACTGCGTAAATCACCATGCCCGCTTCGCCGACCACCACGCCTTTACGCCCACCGAAATTGCGGCCCTGGCTGCGCAATGCCAGCCGGGCCAGTGCGTTCTGACTACCCAGAAGGATGCGGCCCGGCTGCAGGAGCCTGCGCTGGCGGCAAGTGTGGCCGATTTGCCCGTATTTTACATTCCGATTACCGTCCGGTTTCTGGCCGACGGGGAGGCCCGGCTGGCTTCCTTGCTTGGTTCCTACTTTCCGCTTCCCGCCGTTGGCTGATTTCCTGTTGCTTTGCTTTCGTGATTCTTCGTTGCGCCTGTTGCTGCTGGCCGGCCTGCTAGGGCTGGGCCTGCTGCGCCCCCAGGCCGGCCATGCCCAGATTCTCGACGACTCGACCCGTACCCGCTACGGAGCGCACACCACGTTTATTCTGAAGGAGCGCGACCTGCTGCAGGGTGACACCGTAGGCCGGATGGTGGACTCGACGCTCACGCGCTTGCCTCAGCAGCGCTACTGGACCCACGATACCACGTTTCAGCAGACGCTGGGCTACTTTGGGGCGGCTTCGCGGCCGCTGCTCTGGGAGGCCAACCGCCAGCTGGGTGCCCGCCTGGGCCGCACCGTGTTCGACCAGTATGCCCGCGGACCCGAAGACGTGAACTACTACGATACGAAGTCGCCCTACACGTTTTTCCGCTTTTTCCAGGGCAACCCCTACGAGCAGGTGTTCGAGCTGGGTTATGCCCGCAGCCTGAAAAAGCGCTTTAATGCGGGCTTCAACTACGAGCGGTTCGGGGCCAACAAGGCCATTGCCGTCAGCAACACCAAAACGGGGCAGGTCGAGCACAACAACTTCGTGTTCTTTGCCCGCTACCAGTCGCTCAACAACCGCTACCAGGCCATGGGCCACTTCAGCACGGCCCGGCACACGCTGGCCGAGCAGGGCGGCATCCGGCCCCTGGCCACCGATACGTCATTGAGCGAGCTGTTCGACTACCAGCGCGAGGAAGTAAGGCTCAGCAACGCCAAAAACCGCGACTCCCGCGACCGGGTGCGGCTGCTGCACAGCTACCAGCTGCTGGGCCGGGGCTTCACGGCCTACCACCTCTTCAACTTCAGCCGGCAGCTTAACCGCTACACCGACGAGCAGCCGTCGCCCGGCGGCGTGCGCAACCCATTCTACCCGATAAACCGGCTGAGCACGGCTGCCACCGACGACCGGGCCGAATTCCGGCAGCTCGAAAATACGGTGGGCGTAATGGGGCAGAGCCAGCGAGTGAACTACCGCCTGTACGGCCGCTACCGCACGTATTCGCTCGAAACGCGCTCGGCCTACGGGGTTCCGCCCGTGGTGCGGGAGGCGCTGCCAACAGTCGACGAGCCCAGCCAGCTGTTTGCGGGTGGCACGGCGGCGTTCCAGTACCGGCAGTTTGCCATTGAAACGGCCGGCGAGGTAAAGCCTTCTGTTGAGCAGCTTGAATATTGGCTGAGCGGCCGGGCCCGGCTGGGGTTTTTGAGCGGCGAGGTGCTGCTAACCAGCGTCGCCCCCACGCTCACGGAGCAGCAGTTTTCGGGCAACCACTTTGCCTGGAATACCGACTTTAAAAACGTGAATGTGCTGCAGCTGCGGGTGCGGGCGGCCCGGCAACTGGGCCGGCACTTCGTGGAAGCCGTGGGCACGGTAGCCAACATCGGCAACTACATCTATTACTCCGTCGACCCGGATTCGCAGACCGACCAGGTGCACCTGGCGGGGCCTGCGCAACAGTCCGACGCGTTTCGGATAATCTCATTCATGGGCCATTACCGGGGCAGCGTGGGTAAGCTCTTCTTCGAGACGCAGGCCACCGCTACGCTCGGGGCCGGCTCCGACAACCCGGCGCTGCGAATTCCGGCCGTGGTGGGCGAGGCGCGGGTGTATTACCAGGGCTACCTGTTCAAAAACGCGCTGCTCGGGCAGGTGGGGGTGCAGGGCTACTACCAGTCGCGCTGGAAGGCCTACGACTACAGCCCCAGCACCCAGCAGTTCTTCGTGCAGGACCACTTCACCATTCGCAATGTGCCGGTGGCCGATGTGTTCCTGAACGCCGACATCAAAACGGTGGGGGTGTTCCTGAAAATGAGCTACATCAATCAATTTCTGCCCCAAAACGGCTACTTCACCGCGCCCTACTACGCCGCCCTGCCCCGCCGCCTCCAGTTTGGATTGCGCTGGCAGTTCTTCAATTAGGTCCCCGGGCCCCAGGTTCCCCATGAAAGAGAAAACCATCCTTAAGCTCAAGCTCAATACCGACCCGCGGTGGGTGGATATTGCCAGCAAAAACCTCGAAGATATTCTGGTCGACCATGCGTACTGCGAGCAGAAGGCGGCCAGCACCGGCATTTCACTCATCCTTAAGTATCCCGAGAAAACCCGGCTGGTGCAGGAGCTGACGGCGCTGGTAGCCGAGGAGTGGGAGCACTTTGCCCGGGTACTGCAGGAGCTGCGCCAGCGCGGCTTTGCGCTGGGCCGCCCGCGCCGCGACGAGTACGTGGTGGCCCTGCTGGCCCACGTGCGCAAGGGCGGCCCCCGCGAGCGGCAGCTCATGGACCAGCTGCTGGTGAGTGCGCTTATCGAGGCCCGCAGCTGCGAGCGGTTCAAGCTGCTCTGGAAACACATTCCCGACCCCGGCCTGAGCCAGTTCTACTACGAGCTGATGGCCTCCGAAGCCGGCCATTTTGTGAGCTACGTAGAGCTGGCCAAGGAATACGCCGACCCGCAGGAGGTGGACGTGCGCTTCCAGGAGTTGCTGCGCATCGAAGGCGACATTATCACCAGCCTGCCCGTGCGCGACGACCGGATGCATTAAGCTGGCTGCGGGTTGCCAGTAGTTCGCTTTGGCCAATGGCTACAATGGCTGGCAGGTTGCAGCTGACCGCCTATTTACCGAGCCAAAAACAGGGTTGGAGTAAAAAATTTGCCTTCCGCTCAAGGTCTTCGTAGCTTAGGCCCCAACCATTTAACTCGTTTGCTGCTCTGCCCAATTCCTTATGAAGAATCTGCTATTCTTTGCGTTGCTACTGGCGTTACCATTCACTGGCCGCGCTCAAGCTGCGGCCGGGTCTCAACTTAATTTTTGCGGCGTCAACCTGCCCCTGGAAAATGGCTATACCGCCGTTTCGAGCTCCGAAGTAACCGGCCCGGCTTACCAGCTGGCGTGGGTGTACCTCGACTACAGCGTAATGCGCACCTACCCGCCCGAGCATGTGCGGGTGGCAAAGAAGAAACGGAAAAACGTGGAGGCAACGCCCTTCACCTGCACGCTGCTCGATGGCCCGCCGGCCCAGGGCACGCGCCTGGCGTACCCCACCGAAACAGGTGGCATGGCCTACCAGTACATCGTGTTCGGCATAGCCAAAGGCCAGCCCGTGCTGGTCGACCTCACTCTGAGCCTCGACCCCGAAAAAACCGACGACCTGCCCGCTCTCGTGCAGCAGTTTATGCGGCTGGAAAAGTAAGCAGACCGCATTTTACCGGAGGGTTCTGAAAAATCAGCACCCAAATACTGCAAGGGGGCACGGACTACAGTCTGTGCCCCTTCGACATTAGGTAACCCAAGTTGCGGAGTAGGCGTGTAAGCACGATGTAGGGGCGGGGCTTGCCCCCGCCCGCCGTTACAACGAACTCGTTGAGCCGTCACGAACGGCGAGCGGGGACAAGCCCCGCCCCTACGTCGGGCTGATAGACCTACTTACTGGGCAACTTGAGTTAGCCGGTTATTCCTGTATGGCTTCTCACCTCTTAACAGTGAGCGTCAGGTTTTCTGCTTCTTCTTTTTGGCGGCCGGGAAGAGGATGTTGTTGAGGATGAGGCGGTAGCCGGGCGAGTTGGGGTGCAGACTCAGGTCGGTGGGCTCTTCCTCCACCATGTGCTGGTAGTCTTCGGGGTCGTGGCCGCCATAGAAGGTCCAGGTGCCTTTGCCCAGCGTGCCGTGCATGTAGCGCACCTCGCCCGAGGCCTTGTTTTCGCCCATTACCACCACATCGGGCTTCACCAGGCCTTTGCGAAAGGCCGTGGTCTGGCCCATAAAGCCTTTGATGGTGCGCTCGTGGTTCTGGCTGAGCATGGTAGGTACCGGGTCGTACTTGGCCGAGAAGTTGAACAGCTGGAAATAGTCGTTGTCTTCGTACACGCCCCGTTCGCGCGGGTCCATGTCGATGTTGGAGTACTCGTACTCGAAGGGGTTGGGGCGCAGCTGGAAATTCTGGAAGGCCAGCGTGCGGTTGAAGTTGAGCTTGCTCTGGGCCTGGAGGTCGGCCGGGTCGCCGTCGTACATGCTCTCTACCATATCCAGGCCCAGGCCGGCCAGGGCAATGTCGTACGAGTCGGTGGCCGAGCACATGGCGAACATGAAGCCCCCGCCGGCAATGAACTCCTGCATCTTCACGGTTACGGCTCCTTTCATCTGGCTTACTTTGGCAAAGCCGTTGCGCTTGGCCGCCGCTTCGGCGTCGCGCTGCTGCTGCTGGTACCAGGGCCGGCTGCGGTAGGTGGCGTAGAACTTGCCGTACTGGCCCGTAAAGTCTTCGTGGTGCAGGTGCAGCCAGTCGTACTTAGGCAGCTCGCCGCGTAGCACCTCGTCGTCGTAAATCTGGGTGAAGGGAATTTCGGCGTACGTCAGCACCATGGTCACGGCATCGTCCCAGGGCATCTTGCCTTTGGGGGTGTACACGGCAATTTTGGGCACCTTCTCCAGCTTCATGATATCCATGTTGGCGTTGGGGTCGGCTATTTCGGAGAGGATGCTGGTGTATTGCGCCCCGGAAATTACCTGGTAGCTCACGCCCCGTACGGCCAGTTCGTTTTCGGCTCCCGGCACCACATCGAAGGCAAAGGCCCCGCCGCGGTAGTTCAGCAGCCAGTCTACCTCTACCTGCTTGCCCAGCAGCCAGTAGGCCGCGCCGTAGGCCTTCAGGTGTTCCTTCTGGCTTTTGTCCATCGGGATGAGGATATGATTGGCCCGGGCTGCCAGTGGCCCCAGCAGTCCGGCAGCCAGCACGAGCAGCAAACTCAGCAAACGAAGATTTCTCATAGAGTAAAAGACTAAAAATGCGGCCAGTCGAAAGGTAGCAAATCGGGGCGGAGTTGTGAGCCAAACGCGCTACCTTGCATAAGCGCCTTGCAAGGGCCAATTGGCGGAAAGAGCCCGGAAAACGGGTTTTAAGTGCGTAACAGCCCGCCGCTTATTCAATCAATCAGCGCGCTGCCGCCCAAATTCTGCCATCCAGAACGAAAGCCAACAGCCAACAGCCCAGAAACAATGCACCTGCTGGAAAACATCAAAGAGGCATTTCGTTCCATTGGCAGCAACCTGCTGCGCACCATTCTCACGGCCCTTATTGTCAGCATCGGCATTATGTCGCTGGTGGGCATCCTCACGGCCATCGATGCCATCAAAGCTTCGCTCAACTCGACTTTCGCCAGCCTGGGGGCCAACTCCTTCGAAATCAAGGCCAAGGGCTACAACAACCGGGGCCGACGGGGCGGGGTGCAGGCCAAAACCTACCCGGCCATCGACTACCTGCAGGCCCGCCAGTACAAGGAGCAGCTCGGCGACGAGGCTAAGGTGGGCATTTCGGCCTTTGTGGCCGGCGCCACCGAAGTGAAGGCCAACGGCGAGAAAACCAACCCCAATATGCAGGTGGTAGCCGGCGACGAAAACTACCTGCTCATCCAGAGCTACGGCCTGAAGGCCGGCCGCGGCTTTTCGCCCACCGAGCTCGACAACGGAGCCAACGTAGTGATTGTGGGCTCTGAAATTAAGGATAAGCTGTTTCCTGCGCAAAGCCCGGTAGGCAAGTATGTGTACATGCTGGGGCGGCGGTTTCAGGTGGTAGGCGAGCTGGAAAAGAGCGGCAGCAGCATGGGTGGGGGCGGGGCCGACCGGCTCATGCTCGTGCCGCTGGAAACCGGCAACCAGCTGCCCCGCCAGCGCGCCCTCACCTACGACGTGAAAACGGCCACTACCGACGCCAGCCAACTCAACTACCTGACGGGCGAGGCCACCGGTATTATGCGCGCCGTGCGCCGCGACGAGCTGGGCCAGCCCGACAGCTTCGAGGTGGAGCGCTCCGACTCGCTGGCCGGCAAGCTCGATGCTCTATCGGGCAACCTGCGCATCGGCGGCTTCCTGGTGGGCTTCATCACCCTGCTCGGGGCCAGCATTGCCCTGATGAACATCATGATGGTGTCGGTAACTGAGCGCACCCGCGAAATAGGCGTGCGCAAGGCCATGGGAGCCACGGCCCTGCTCATCCGCCAGCAATTCCTCATCGAGGCCATTGTGATTTGCGTGCTGGGTGGCTCGTTGGGCATCCTGCTGGGCGTGGGTATCGGCAATGCCGTGGCGCTGCTGGTGGGCAGCGGGGGCTTTATCGTTCCCTGGCTCTGGATGAGCGTAGGGCTGGCTATCTGCGTAACGGTGGGCCTGGCCTCGGGCTACTACCCGGCCAGCAAAGCCGCCGCACTCGACCCCATCGAGAGCCTGCGCTTCGAGTAGGAGCGAGGTATGATTAAATAGGGATAAGCCGGCTGTTTTCTTCGGAAGGCAGCCGGCTTATTCATTTGGTGGTATATTGCAGCGTCATTCAACAAGCATACTCTGGCATGGCAACGCAAACAACGGTAGGGCAGCGTTTTACACAACTGATAAACCATTTGGGGTTATCGAAAAACGCCTTTGCTATGTCGCTGGAAAAGACGGCAACGGTTATTCAGCACCTTGTAGACGAGCGGAATAAGCCTGGGTTTGATTTGCTGTGCAAGGTGTTTGAAGTCTACCCAAATGTATCGAAAGACTGGCTGCTGGAAGGCCGGGAACCCATGCTAACCGTTGAAACCGAGGCCGCCACTGCGGAAGTTGGGGCCATAGCTCCGGCCCCGGCGCCCCTGGAACGTGTTGCCCCCCAGCCGCGCCCGGAGCCCGCCGCCGCATCAGCCGCCACGCCAGTTGCTGCATCAGCCCCAGCAACAGCAGCGCCAGCAGAACCAGCGCCTTTGGTAGCGGCGGTAGCTGCTCCTGCCCCGGTTGCCCCGACTCCTGTTGAAGCGTTGGTGCCTCCCGTTGAGGCGCCCACCCCTCCTGTTGCTGCGCCCCAGCCCGCGCCGGCAGCCGTTGCCCCGTCCGCACCAGACACCAGCTGGCAAACGGCCCTCTACACCCAGCAAATGGCGCACCAGCTGGCTATGGCCGAAATGCGCAACCAGCACCTGCAGGACCAGCAGCGCATGATGCAGCAGATGATGGACCTTATGCAGCGGCAGTTGTCGTAAAGGCCCAGGTTGGTTGCTATGGCAGCGCGCCGCGTATTGTAGCTTGTGTAGTAGTATTTTCTATACCCAAAGCCCCCAACCCCATGCTGGCGCGGGGGCTTTGTTTGCCTTGGTGTCGGCTGGCACAGGCACACCGCAACGCGAAACCGGGCATCCGGCAGCGCGCCGCTGCTGGTATCATGTTGCCAGCCCCAGCCTCTAATACGCATTTGCCGAAGGTAAAACCCGTATTTCTAGCGCCACAGAACTGTTTTGGCAACGTAAAAGAGCAGGCTCCTGCGGCCGAGTCCTGTTCTCCGGTTGAGCCGCCGTGCTGCCGAAAAGGGTAGCTGGCTTACTTACTTATACCTGCCTCATGCCCAATTCATCCCCCATTCCCAAAGGCAAGCTGCTGCTTATTGGCGGCCACGAACAACGTGACAAGGGCGGTATCCCGCCTGAACAGTCGCCGGACTTTATTCTGGAGCGGTTCGTCAGCGAGCTGCCCAAAAAAGATACGGTAGTCGTGGTTCCCACCGCCTCGCAGGAGTCTACGGAAGCCGCCCAGGACTATGTGAAGCTGTTTGCCAGCCTGGGCATCAGGCACGTTGAGGTGCTCGATATCCAGAGCCGCGAGCAGGCAAACAGCGCCGAGGCCCTGGAAATGCTAAACCGGGCCGATGGCGTGATGTTGACAGGGGGCGACCAGCTACGGCTCACGGCGTTGCTGGGCGGTACGCTGGTGCTCAAGTGCCTGAATGAGCGTTATCTGCGCGAGCCTTTTGTAATTGCAGGCACCAGCGCCGGCGCTACGGCCATGAGCACGCCCATGATTTACCAGGGCCGCAACGACGCCGGCTTCCTCAAAGATGAAATCCACATCACGACGGGTTTGCAGCTGCTACGCGACGTTGCCGTTGATACTCACTTTATTGCCCGCGGCCGCATCGTGCGCATGGCCCAGATTATCTCCACCAACCCCGGCTGCATTGGCCTGGGGCTGGAAGAAGACACGGCTGTGCTGGTAACCAAAGGCGGCGAGCTGGAAGTGGTGGGCCACGGTATTGCCGTGCTGCTCGATGGCCACGACTGCACCGATAATACTATTTATGAGGTGCAGCCGGGCGAAGGTTTTTCCATCCGCAACCTGCGCCTACACTTGCTGGCCAGCGGGCAGCGCTTCACGTTGCCCGGCTTCAATCCGGGTAAGCCCCCGCTCGAAAAGCCACCCCAGCAGCCGGCCTGACCTTAAAAAGCCGTAAGCAGCTAGCTGGCTGGTTAGAAAGCCACTGCCACGCCCATTTCTTCGGCTTCCATCAGGTTTTGAGGCGTTACGGTCGTCAGGCGCAGGGGCTTCAGCTCGCCCACCAGCAGCGGGTCGTATTTGGCCACTACCCGAATGTAGTTGGGCGTGAAGCCCTCCATCTGGCCGTTGGTTACGTCGTCTTCGAACAGCACCTGGGTTTCGAGGCCCGCGTGCTGCTCATAGAAAAAGCGCTTCTTTTTCTCCGAAAGGCCGCGCAGCTGAGTGGTGCGCTCGTGGCGGTGGCGGTCCTGCACCCGGCCGGGCAGGGTGGGCGCCAGCGTATTGGCCCGCTCCGAATACGGAAATACGTGCAGGTAGCTCACATCGAGCTCATTCAGGAACTGGTAGGTTTCCAGGAAATCGGCCTCCGTTTCGCCGGGGAAGCCCACGATTACGTCGACGCCGATGCAGGCGTGGGGCATCACCTGCTTGATGAGGGCCACGCGCTCCTGGTACAGCTCGCGGCGGTAGCGACGGCGCATCAGCCCCAGCAGCTTGTTCGAGCCCGACTGCAGCGGGATATGAAAGTGCGGCATAAACCGCTTCGACTGGGCTACGAAGCGGATAATCTCGTCGGAGAGCAGGTTAGGCTCGCAGGAGCTGATGCGGAACCGGGCAATGCCCTCCACCTCATCCAGCGCCCGCACGAGGTCGTAGAAATTCTCGCGCCGCTCGCGCTCCGGGCCCTGCAGGCCAAAGTCGCCGAGGTTAACGCCGGTGAGCACGATTTCCTTCACGCCGGTTTCGGCCAGCTTCTGCACGCGCTCCACCACGCTCTGCACCGAGCCCGAGCGGCTGGCTCCACGGGCCAGCGGAATCGTGCAGAACGAGCAGGAGTAGTCGCAGCCGTCCTGCACCTTGAGGAACGTGCGGGTCCTGTCGCCGTAGGAGTGGGCGGCGTGGAACTCGGTGGCTTCCGAAATGGGCGAGGCAAACACCCGGCCGGGCTCGCCGGCGGCGGGCCGCTTAAAGCCGGCCAGCGTTTCGACGAGCTGGAATTTCTCGGCGGCGCCCAGCACGGCGTGCACGCCGGGAATCTCGGAAATCTCCCGGGGCTTGAGCTGGGCGTAGCAGCCCACAATGGCCACGAAGGCCTCGGGGTTGTGCTTGAGCGCCTCCTTCACCACCTTCCGGCACTTGCGGTCGGCGTGGTCGGTGACGGAGCAGGTATTGATAACGTAGATGTCGGCCGCGTCCTCGAAGGCGGTTTTCACGAAGCCCGCCTCCTCAAACTGCCGCCCGATGGCCGACGTCTCAGAGAAGTTGAGCTTGCAGCCCAGCGTGTAAAAGGCAACTTTCCTGGTTTCCATATCCATAAGCAAGGCCGCAAAGATACGGTGGAAGCGGCAAGCTTTCGGTGTGCGGTGGCAGGCTTGGAGGATAAGAGTAATAAGAGCTACTTTTGATTGGCCTATGTGATAAAGAGCCTTATTGTATATTATTTATTGCGAATATATTGCTTGTTAGTTTTTGTATTTAAGATGCAATACTTCCGGATTGTATAGTAAATCAGTATGATGAATAATAGTATCACCATTAAAATCAATGGATATCGTTTCCTTATTATTGATTAATAAGCTCGATTTGATCTTGTGATATATATGGCTTGAATTATCACGTTTCCCGCATTTGATTAAAACAAAATTATTGTTCATTTTTAGCAATGAACAAGGCTTTAAATCATCAAACTGTGATTTGAATACTATAGATGACATCTCAAATTGACAGGAATCGTCTAATTGCTCACACGATATATAATATAACCCTTTTTTTGATTTGTTGCTTCTATCCATATAATCTTGTATCTCCTTTTCAATATGACTATTTTCAAGAAATATGCAGTGATGTTTTCTGTCTTTATCGCAAGAAGCAATCATAAAAACAAAAACAAAGGGAAGTGTATTTTTCATACAAACATTTTATTGCTCCCTTTTTCGTTTGAAAGCAAACTATCCTGTTCAGGTTCAGTAGCTCAGGAGGTACGCCAGCCAAAAATAGAATCTTTTGCCATTTAACGCTAAGCTACACCCCAGCTATCCCCTCACTTCCCCAGGAAATCTCCAAACGACACCTGCTCATACGCCTGCCCGAAGCGCAGTTGCCGCGCCGTAACGGCCGAATCGCGCTCGATGATGCGGCGGGCCACGTTGTCGTAGGTGACGGTGCCGGCGGGCGTCGCTACGCCGAAGCCGTCGGTGAAGGAGTAGAAGGCGGCGCCGCCGGGCCAGGCGGGGGGGGCGGGGGCCAGCAGGTCGCGGCTCCAGGGGAAGGTGGTGGTGGGCAGGTTCAGCTGGTGCAGCAGCGTGGCGGCCACGTCGGTTTGCGAGCCGTAGGTGGGCACCTGCCGACCCTGGGCGGTGGGGGCCAGCGCGCCGCCAGTCAGCAGCAGCGGGATGCGGAACTTGGCCGAGTCGTGCACGGGCGAGTCGTCGGGCTGGGGGTGGCCGTGGTCGGCTACCAGCACCACCAGCGTGTTGGCCCACCAGGGCTGCCGGCGGGCCTGCTGCAGGAACTGGCCCAGCACATGGTCGGTGTAATACATGGAGTTGCGGAAGCGGCTGGCCTCGTCGGAGCCCGCAAACCGGGGGCGCATGGGCACGTCGAAGGGCTCGTGGGAGCTCAGGGTGAAGGCCGTGACGAAGAACGGCTGGGGCTGCCGGGGCAACTCCTGCAGCATCCGGTTCAGCAGCACGTGGTCGTGGGCGCCCCACTTGGCATTTTGGTCCTGGCGCGCGAAATCGGCCCGCTCGGTGAAGCGTTGGTAGCCCGCTGTCACGAGGTAGCTTTTCATGTTGGCAAAAGCCAGCTCGCCGCCATGGTAATAGGCCGTGCTGTAGCCCTGCTCGCGCAACACCCGCGCCAAGTGGGGCAGCTGCTCGGTTTTGCGCGGGTACTTGATAATGCTGGTGGCCGGCTGGTTGGGGTAGCCCGAGAGCAGCGCCACGAGGCCCTTCTGGCTCCGGTCGCCAGCCGCAAACACGTTGCGGAAGGCCACGCCGGTGCGGCTCAGGCTGTCGAGCGTGGGCGTTACGCCCCGCTCGCCTCCCAGGTGGCCCACCAGCTTACCCGTAAAGCTCTCCAGAATAATGAACAGCACGTTGGGCTTTGGCAGGCCGGGGCGCAGCAGCCGGACCGTATCGGGGCCGCCGGGTTGGTAGAGGCTGGCGGTGAGGCGGGCGGCGGTGGTGTCGGGCAGGAACTGGTAGGGGTTGCGGGTGCTGGTTTGCAGCCGCAGCGAGTTGAGCACGTTCCAGGGCACATTGATGGCCGCGTGGTTGGCAAAGGGCGCCTGCGAGAAGTACACGTCGCCTTGGTTGATGGGAATCTGCTGCAGGCCCCCGCGCAACGGTACCACCAGCAGCACCAGGTATAGCAGCCCCGCCAGCGCCGCCCGGCCCCGGCCGAAGCCCGCCGGCAGTTCGGGCAGGCGGCCCACCACTCCTTTATATAGCCCCCAGCCTGCGCCCAGCAGCGCCAGCCACAAACCCAGCCCCAGCCCCAGCAAACCCGGCGTGGCCGAAGCCGCCGCTTCGCCCGGCGTGCGCAGGTACTGCAGCGGCGTGGCATCGAGCCGGAAGCCCCAGGGGCCATACAGCGCCAGATCGGCCACCGTGAGCAGCGCCACCAGCGCCACCAGCACCATCGTGAGCCCGCGTAATACGCGCCCCAGCCCGAAGCGCGGTCCGGCCAGACTGCCCACCACAAACAGCAGAAACGGCAGCAGGCACAGATAGGCCGTTGCCGAGGCATCGAGCCGCAACGCGTGGGCGAAGATGCGCGGCACCGTGCCGGCCGGCAGCGCCCCGGTACGCGGCAGGTAATAGGCCAGAAACAGGGCCCGGACCAACCCGAAATACAGCAGCCAGAAAACAAAGTAGCGCGGCTGAAACGCAAAGCGGCTTTTCACGCCCGTAAAGATACGCCCCCCGGCCCCGGATGCTCCACGCTGCCAAGCATAGGCTGCAAAGAACAGCGTAGGGGCGGGGCTTGCCCCCGCCTGCCGTTGAACAGTCCGGTTCTGAATGGTCAAACGGTCCGGTTCTGAATCGTTGAACGGCGGGCGGGGACAAGCCCCGCCTCTACGTCGAGTTGCTATCCACTATCTACATATTGAATAGGGGGGGGTGAAATGATAGGGGTAGGCTGATGAAAACTAAATTATACCGAAAATAAGGGTGTAAAATAAGGGGGTATAGATGTATTTTATAGTTGATTCGTATATTTGACCCCATCGATAGGCACTGCTGCCTGCACTTTCTTCTGCGTATTTCATTTTCCCCATGGCAATCCTCCGCTTCAAAGCCCTTGAGCAAGTTTTCCAGCGCCAGCCGCTGGCCGTCGTTAATACCGGCGAACGGCGCTCCGACAGCTTCGGCCGCAACGTGTTCAACCTGGAGGCCATGCGGGCCAACATGCCCGGCGAGTACTTCAAGAAGCTGCAGGGCGCCATCAAGCACGGCACGCCCGTAGAGCGCAACGTGGCCGACGCCGTGGCTTCGGCCATGAAAACCTGGGCCATGGCCAAGGGTGCTACCCACTACACCCACTGGTTTCAGCCCCTGACGGGTGCCACGGCCGAGAAGCACGACTCGTTTTTCGACCTCAATTCCGACGGCCGGCCCATCGAAAACTTCAAGGGCTCGGCCCTGGTGCAGCAGGAGCCCGACGCTTCCAGCTTCCCCAACGGCGGCATCCGCAACACCTTCGAGGCCCGTGGCTACACGGCCTGGGACCCCACGTCGCCCGCCTTCATCATTGAAACCGGCGGGGCCAAAACGCTGTGCATCCCTACCATTTTTGTGGCTTACACCGGCGAGGCGCTCGACTACAAGGCCCCGTTGCTTAAGTCGCTCGATGTGCTCGAAAAGGCTGCCCTCGACGTGTGCCACTACTTCGATAAGGACGTGGCCCGCGTAACGACCACGCTGGGCATCGAGCAGGAGTACTTTTTGGTTGACAAGGCCCTCTATACGGCCCGGCCCGACCTGATGATGACCGGCCGGACGCTGTTCGGGCACTCCTCGGCCAAGGGCCAGCAGCTCGACGACCACTATTTCGGCTCGATTCCGGCCCGGGTGCACGCCTACATGCTCGAGTACGAGGAGGAGGCCAACAAGCTCGGCATTCCGCTGCGCACCCGCCACAACGAGGTGGCCCCCCACCAGTTTGAGTGCGCCCCCACCTTCGAGGAGGCCAACCTCGCCGTCGACCACAACCAGCTGCTGATGGACGTGATGGCCCGCGTAGCCGACAAGCACAACTTCAAAGTGCTGCTGCACGAGAAGCCGTTTGCCGGTGTAAACGGCTCGGGCAAGCACAACAACTGGGCCCTGAGCACCGATACCGGCGTGAACCTGCTCGCGCCCGGCCGCCGGCCCAAGGAAACCCTGCAGTTTCTGGTGTTCTTTATCACCACCATCAAGGCCGTGCACCGCCACGCCGATCTGCTGCGCGCCAGCATTGCCTCGGCCAGCAACGACCACCGCCTGGGGGCCAACGAGGCTCCGCCGGCCATCATGTCGGTGTTTGTGGGTTCGATGCTCGACTCGGTGATGAATGAGCTGGAGCGCACGGCCAAGCTGCCGCTCGACAAGGGCGACAACATCTACCTCAAGCTCGGCATCGATAAAATTCCGGCCATCCTGCTCGACAACACCGACCGCAACCGCACCTCGCCTTTTGCCTTCACCGGCAACAAGTTCGAGTTCCGGGCCGTGGGCTCGTCGGCCAACAGCTCGTCGGCCGTCACCACGCTCAACACCATCGTAGCCGACCAGCTTGTCGAGTTCAAGCAGGCAGTAGACAAGCTCATTGCCGACGGCCGCAAGAAGGAGGTGGCCATTGTGGAGGTGCTGCGCGAGTACGTCATCAGCTCCAAGGCCATCCGTTTCGAGGGCAATGGCTACTCGGATGAGTGGAAGGAGGAAGCCGCGGCCCGTGGCCTGAGCAACCTGCCCACCACGCCCCAGGCCCTCGACGCCATTGTCACGCCCGAGTCGGCCGCGTTGTTTGCGCGCCACCACATATATTCGCCCGTCGAGCTACACGCCCGCCACGAAATTGTGCTGGAAGATTATGTCAAGAAAATCCAGATTGAAGGCCGGGTGATGGGCGATTTGGCCATCAACCACATCGTGCCCACGGCCCTGGCCTACCAGACCAAGCTGGTAAACAACGTGCGCGGCCTGCGCGAGCTGGGCCTCGACGACGAGTATACCAACGGCACGCTCGACACCATTAAATCCATTTCCCGCCACGTATCCATCATCAAAACCCAGGTGGCCGAAATGATTAACGCCCGCAAAGCGGCCAACAAGATAACCGACACCCGCGAGCAGGCGCTGGCCTATTGCGACACGGTAAAAGTGCATTTCGACACCATTCGCCGCTCGGCCGACAAGCTGGAGCTGATGGTGGACGATGAGGACTGGCCCCTGGTAAAGTACCGCGAACTGTTGTTCCTGCACTAAGCCCGGGTCAGAGTCGGGCCGGAGTTGGGTGGGAATTTTTCTCCGCGCCCCGATCTTAGAAAGGCCGCATCCGGGGGATGCGGCTTTTTTTGTGGCCCAGGCTGAAAATTGCTGCTACCTGTCTGGAGCATCATTACGGGCGTCGTCTGCACGCCACTCAGCCGGTAAGTGGGGCGGCAGACTGTTGACCGCGTTAGATGAGAACAGATAACGCAAGTAGCGAAGCACGACGTAGGGGCGGGGCTTACCCCCGCCATTCGCACGAAGCGTTGAACGACCATTGGAGGCCCCGGCAAGTTCGTTGTAATGGCGGGCGGGGCTTACCCCCGCCCCTACGTCGTGCTGATGCCCTTCGCAACGTAGGTTAAAGTACTGCTCTTGACCCTGACCCCATGACGTGCGTGGTTTTTCAGAATCCGCCTGTTTTGGTCGTTTCTGTCACCTGCCGGGCACGGTCGGCGGCTTGTATGGCTCGTTGTTTCTTTCAGCCTACGCCTATGCCTCCACTGCCCGCTGGGCCTGCCGCAGCCAGGCTTTCGCCTCGTCTATATCGCCGAACATCTTCATTTCGAGCCGGCCGCCGAAACCTATGTGCATGGCCTCGGCCGAAATAGCCGCCAGCGCCTCGGGGCTGACCACGTGGGCGAAGTGCGTAAGGCCCTGGGCCAGAGCCCGCGGGGCCCAATCGGTTACAATCCACTCCACGGCATGGTCCCAGGGGCCGATAACCTCGCGGTTGTCGTTGAGCAGGTAGGGGCAGGCATGAGCAAGCAGGGGAGCCAGGCAGGCATTGGCCCCGGCTACTATGCCTGCATAGGTTTGGTAACCTACCCAGTTGTTGTACACCCACTCATTGGCTGGCTCATAGGCAATGGTCAGGTATACTTTGCCGAAGCCATTGGTAAGTTCTTGCATCATGGAGCGGATAGCGGAACCACAGAGTGGGGTGAATCACTCAAAAATGCGGAAATAGTAGCAGTTTGCCAAATACTACCCGCTACCCCCGCAGCTTAGGGGTTGATGCTTAGTCCGAAGGAATAAAAGTAGCTTCGGCAGCCGGGAAAGAGCCGGCCGGCTGGTTCAGGCAAAGGGGGCCAGCGCGGCCAGCAGGGTAGTAGTGATGCGCTGCCACTGCGGGTAGGGCCAGCGGGTGCCGGCAGCGGTGCCGGCGTGGCCAATGTCGCGGCGGGCCACCGCCACCCAGGCCAGTAGTACAGCGCGGGCTGGCAGCGGCTGGCCCGAGTGCAGGGCGGCCGGCCACTGCTCGGCGGGCCAGGTATCGAGCAGGTAGTCGGCCTAGTCGGCAATGCGGGCCAGGCGGGCAGGGGTATAAGGGTCGGTGGAAGGCAGGTGCCGCGCGGTGCGGTATAAGTCGCGCAGGGCTACGCAGGCGGGCGGAAGCGGGGTGGCGTGGCCTGTTGATGCGGGTGTCTCTTTCTTCATATCGGGCCCACTTACGACCCGGTTTTGAGGTTTGGATTTCCTGTCGAACACTGGAAAAGGTAAAAAATAAATAAAATTTGTCTACGGAATTATATGCCCCGCAATGGGGTTTAAGGCCGTTTCAGGAAGAAATCCGGGCGAGCGGCTCGTGGTCGTCGGGCAATACTTCGGCGCTGCTGCCGTGGTCGGGCGCAAGGCGTTTCCAGGTGGCTTCCCGCAGCGCATCGAGGCGCCGGAGCGTGTCCTGCACGGTGGCATGCTGGCCTACTTTTTCGAACAGACCCGAGCTGCGGCCGGCTTTCAGCAGCTGCTCGACAACCAGCGGCAGCACCCAGCCCACTACACTCGAAGCCAGCGCCCCGCGCAGGCCCAGCCGCAGCAGCAGCCGGGCGGCCATGCGTTCGAGCAGCAGCGCACGGGCCATCGGCAGGGCCTTGCCCACCAGAAAGTCGCGCACCAGCTCGCCATTGCCCTTTACTACTTCGGCCCGCAACACGTCCTGTACCGCATCGAGGGCCGAGCGGGCCGCTTTGCGGAACAGCAGGCCGGTTTGCCAAGCCGCCAGCCGGCCCGTTTGGCCTACTGCGCGCAGAAACGGAGGAAGATGCAAGGGATTTTTCATGGATAGTAGGAAAATCGGCCGAGGAGCTGGTCGGGCGCAGCAAGCCCAACGGTACCCAAAGGCGCGGTTTCTGCGTAAAGTTCAGCTTACGCTCTGGCTGGCCCACGGTTGCCGGCCCTACTTTAGCTTATTGCCATGAACGCCATTGTGATTAAACAAGCCGGCGGCCCCGAATGCCTGGAGCTGCAAACCCGCCTCCGCCCCGTGCCCGGCCCCGGCCAGGTGCTGCTGCGGGTGGCCGCCGCCGGCGTTAACCGGCCCGATGTGCTGATGCGGCAGGGCAAATATGCCGGGGCCGACGAGGTGGCCGGCCTGGTGCCGGGCCTCGAAGTGGCCGGCCACGTGGAGGAGTGTGGTGCGGGCGTAACTCACTGGCAGCCCGGCAATGCCGTGTGTGCCCTGCTGGGTCAGGGTGGCTACGCCGAATATGCGGTGGTAGAGGCCGGCCACTGCCTGCCCGTTCCGGCCGGACTGAGCCTTGCGGAGGCCGCCAGCCTGCCCGAAACGGCCTTTACCGTGTGGCACAACGTGTTTCAGCGTGGGGGGCTACTGCCCGGCGAAACCCTGTTGGTACACGGCGGCAGCAGCGGCATTGGCGTGCTGGCAGTGCAGTTGGCCCACGCCCTGGGCAGCCAGGTAATAGCCACCGCCGGCTCGGCCGAAAAGTGCGCCGCCGTGGCCCGTCTCGGAGCCAGTAAGGTTATCAATTACAAGGAAGAGGATTTTGAAACCGTGGTGGCTGCTGCCGGCGGGGCCGACGTGATTCTGGACATGGTGGGCGGCGACTACACGCCCAAAAACCTGCGCCTGCTGCGCGATGATGGCCGGCTGGTGTTCATCAATGCCATGCAGGGGGCCAAAGCCGAATTCAACGCCCTCGACCTGATGCGCCGCCGCCTGACCATTACGGGCAGTACGCTGCGGCCCCGCTCGGCCGAATTTAAGGCGGCGCTGGCCCGCGAGGTGGAGCGTTGCGTGTGGCCGGTAGTCGCGGCCGGCCGCCTGCGCCCGGTTATCGAGCGCACCTTTCCGCTGGCCGAGGCCGCCGAAGCGCACCGGCTGATGGAAAGCAGCCGCCACATCGGAAAAATAGTGCTGCTGGTGCACTAGCGCCACTTCCGAAACTTTCAACCAACAAAAGGGTCTTGCCGCCGTTAGTCTTCTGCCTGGTTACGGTTGAGCTTGGCCAGCCGTCTGTTTTTCAAACCATCATTTCATATGAATACCGCACTTCTGATTGGGGCCACTGGTCTCGTGGGCAGCTACCTGTTGCGGCAGCTTCTCGCCGATGAGCAGTGGCAGCACATCAAAGTTTTTACCCGTCGGCCTACCGGCTATCAGAATCCGCGGCTCGAAGAGCACACAGTTGATTTCGACCAGCCTCGCACCTGGAACCACCTGCTGCAGGGCGATGTGCTGTTTTCGAGCCTCGGTACCACCCTGGCCCAGGCCGGCAGCCAGCAGGCCCAGTATCAGGTCGATTACAGCTACCAGTACCAGGCTGCTCAGGCGGCGGCCGAAAACGGGGTACCCGCCTATGTGCTGGTATCTTCGACCGGGGCCGATGCCGAGTCGCTGCTGTTTTATAACCGCATGAAGGGTGAGCTGGAGCGTGATGTTAAACGGCTGCCTTTTCAGCGTATTCGCATCATTCAGCCCGGTATTCTGGCTGGGCCGCGGGCTGAAACCCGGCCCGCCGAAAAAGTGGGCCTCTGGCTGGCTACGGCCGCCAGCATGATGCCGCTACTGCGCAGCTACCGGCCCATCCATGGCCGCACCGTGGCCCGCGCCATGCGCCACGCCGCCCTCGATGAAACTCCGGGCGTACAGACGGATACACTGGAAGAAGTATTCAGCCGGGCCGGAAAGGCGTAACCCCACGGCCAGCCGGTGGATTAAAGTGGACCTTCCGGCTTCGGCTCGCCCCGCTCAGCGGGCCATAAAATCGGGCACTAGCTGCAGAGAAACCGGTTTGGGCACCGTGGCCGTGTGGCCGGTGGCTGTGAGCAGGCCGGTTTGGGTATCGACGCGAAACGTGACGAGGGAGTTGGAGTTCTGGTTGGCGACCAGCAGCAGGCGGCCGTCGGGGCTGAGGGCGAAGTTGCGGGGCGTCTGGCCCCGGGTGCTCACAGTTTGCAGCAGCGTCAGGCGGCCGGTATCAGGGGCTACCCCAAACACGGCCAGGCTGTTGTGGCCGCGGTTGGAGCTGTACACAAACCGGCCGTTGGGGGCCACATGAATATCGGCGGCGGTGTTGGGCGCGGCAAAGCCGGCCGGCAGCGCCGACAGCGTATGCACTTCGGTGAAGGTACCGGCTGCGGCATCGTAGCGCAGGGTGGTAACAGTCGAGGTCAGCTCGTTGGCCAGGTAGGCCCAGCGGCCGTTGGGGTGGAAGGTGAGGTGGCGCGGGCCCGCGCCGGGTTGCGCTATAAAGGCTGGGGAGGCCAGCGGCAGCAGCTGGCCCTTGGCTGCATCGAGCCGGTAGCCCACCACCTGGTCACTACCCAAATCGACGGCAAAAGCAAACCGGCCGGCCGGATCGGGGATAATGCAGTGGGCGTGGGGTTTTTCCTGCCGCTCCCGGTTGGGGCCCGAGCCTTGGTGCGCGTGGGTGGCCGCGGCCTGCCCCGGTTGCCCGTTGGGGGCCAGCGGCAGCAGGGCCACGCTGCCGCCGGTGTAGTTGGCAACCAGCGCGGCCCGGTTGTCGGGGCTCAGGCTAAGGTAGCAGGGGGCCGCCCCGCCCGAAGCCTGCCGCCCCAGGGCCGTAAGCTGGCCCGTTTGCTGATTGACGCCAAAGGCGCTGACGAAGCCGCTGGCGGCCCCTTCGAACTGGCCCATCTCGTTGGCAGCATACAGATACCGGTGGCGGGAGTCGAGGGCAATAAACGACGGATTGGGCCCTGCTTTTTCGGCCCGTAGCCGGGTTAGCGCCCCCTCGCCACTCATGCGGTAGAGGAAAATGCTTTCGGCCTCTGCTTCGGCGTAAGTGCCCACATACAGCAGGTAATCGGTTGGAGAGCCGGCGGGCAGGCGGCCCGCGCCGCAGCCTGCCAGCAGCGGCAGGCCGGCCAGCGCCAGGGCAAAAAGGTGCAGGAAACCACGACGCGAAAAACCAGCAGAACGCATAGAACAGGAGGGAGAAAGTGCTGAACGGCGGTCAAGATAAGTATCCTGTTGCCAGCAGGGCAGCGGTAGCGGCGCGTTTGCTCAGGCTAACCGCCCCGGCCAGCCGCTTGGCCGCTGCCCGGCAGCGTGTACCTTTGCCTAGCCGCGCAACTTTCGCCCGCCGCCCCCGGTTTTCCTCCTATGAACACGACGTACTGCCCCAGCCTGACCGAGTATAAGCGCCGCCTGAGCCGCGAGGTGAAAATCGGCGACCTGCCCATGGGCGGCCTGAACCCCATTCGGGTGCAGAGCATGACCACCGTGGACACCATGGATACCATGGGCTCGGTGGAGCAGACGCTGCGCATGGTGGAGGCCGGCTGCGAGTATGTGCGCATCACGGCTCCCAGCGTGAAGGAGGCCCAGAACCTGCTCGAAATCAAAAAGGAGCTGCGTAAGCGCGGCTGCACCGTGCCGCTGATTGCCGACATCCACTTCACGCCCAACGCCGCCGAGCTGGCCGCCCGCATCGTGGAGAAAGTGCGCGTAAACCCCGGCAACTACGCCGACAAGAAGAAATTCGACCTCATCGAGTACACCGACAGCAGCTACGCCGCCGAGGTAGACCGTATCCGCGAGCGGTTCCGGCCGCTGGTCCAAATCTGCAAGCAGTACGGCACCGCTATGCGCATCGGCACCAACCACGGCTCGCTTTCCGACCGGATTCTGAGCCGCTACGGCGATACGCCGCTGGGCATGGTGGAGTCGGCGCTGGAGTTTCTGCGCCTTTGCGAGGAGGAAAACTACTACGACGTGGTGCTGAGCATGAAGGCCAGCAACACCCAGGTAATGGTGCAGGCCTACCGTCTGCTGGTGCAGAAGCTCGACGCCGAAGGCCTGCAGCCTTACCCGCTGCACCTGGGCGTAACGGAAGCCGGCGAGGCCGAAGACGGCCGCATCAAGTCGGCCGTGGGCATCGGCACGCTGCTCGAAGACGGCCTCGGCGACACCGTGCGCGTAAGCCTCACCGAAGCCCCCGAAGCGGAAGCGCCGGTAGCCCGCGCCCTGATTGACCGCTACACCCACCGCGCCGAACAAGCCAGCCCTATTCCTCCAGTTGTTAGTGGTCAGTTGTCAGTTGTCAGTCAGCAGACCAGCATTGACAACGAGCAACTGACAACTGACAACCAACCCCCC
This sequence comes from Hymenobacter sp. ISL-91, assembly GCF_018613725.1. Classification (GTDB taxonomy): domain Bacteria; phylum Bacteroidota; class Bacteroidia; order Cytophagales; family Hymenobacteraceae; genus Hymenobacter. Next base: position 52,503 of record NZ_JAGGPS010000014.1, on the reverse strand, counting down.
ACAACTGACAGCTCCCCAATCAATCCCTTCCAGTACCAGCGCCGCGTAACGCGGGAGGTGCTCAACTTCGGGGGGCTGAACGTGCCGCGGGTGGTGGTGGATTTTTCGCGGCTGCCGGGGCTGGAGTACGCCGATTTGCGGGCGGCCGGCCACCTGTATTCGGCGTTTTTGGACAAGTTTCAGATGAGTGACTTGGGGGCCGACTACCTGTACTCGGGCCAGCAGCCGGTGCCGTTCATGCTGCCCAACGGCCTGCGCGAACTAGTGGACTACAGCGCCTGGCTCGATGCCGGCCAGCGACCCGAGCACTACCCCGTGCTCACCCAGGCCGAGTACGCCGCCGCCGGGGTCCGCCACCCCGCCCTGAACTTCGTGTTTCAGAACCTGGCCTCGCTCACGCCGCCCACGCTGGCGCAGCTGCGCGACGATACCACGGTCGTTATTATTCTCTACACCGATAACGCCCACGCCATGCCCGAAATCCGGCGGGCATTCTTCGAGCTGCTGAACCACGACGTGCCCAACCCGGTCATCATCAACCGCCAGTACCCGGCCCTCACGCCCGAGCAAACCCAGCTCTACGCCGCCACCGACGTGGGCGGCCTGCTGCTCGATGGCCTCGGCGACGGCGTGGTGCTGAGCACCGAGCTGCTGCCCGAGCGCCCCAAAGCGGAGTGGCTGACGACCATCGACGAACTCAACCAGCTCAGCTTCGGCATCCTGCAGGCGGCGCGTACGCGCATGAGCAAAACCGAATACATCAGCTGCCCCAGCTGCGGCCGCACCCTGTTCGATTTGCAGGAAACCACCGCCATGATTCGCCAGCGCACCGACCACCTCAAGGGCGTGAAAATCGGTATCATGGGCTGCATCGTGAACGGCCCCGGCGAAATGGCCGACGCCGACTACGGCTATGTGGGCGTGGGCAAGGGCAAAATCGCGCTCTACCGCGGCCAGGAAGTCATCAAGAAATCGGTGCCCGAAGCCCAGGCCGTCGACCAGCTCATCGACCTCATGCGCGAGGACGGCCGCTGGGTGGAAAAGGAGTTTCTGGAGCAGCCGGTAGCAGGGTAACGAGCATTTCTAATGCAATATCTGCACATCATTTTTACTTGGTACTACTGCGCAGCACATCGAAATAGATGGTCTGATGGTATTTCTCGGGCTGCCGGTGCAATGGGACTATGCGTTGGGATTTTGTTTCTTAATCTAGTGCTTTTGGCAGTAAGTGTTGTCAAAAGCAATGTAGAAATCGGGGTAGTTTTATTTCTTTCGATTCTACTAATTCCAAGTTTAATTTCTTACTTCATTATTTATCGGATCTACGACAAAAAGTATAGAAGAATAGTAAGAAAAGCTTCAGAAATTCACGGAATACCTAGGCTTATACGAGGGATAATTGCTATCATTTTAACTATCATACCTGCACTCATTGCAACGTTGATTAATGTAAAATTTATCTGATTATTTAGTGTGTAGATAATGTTCATTACGATTGCCCCGCATTATTTAACGCCAGTTTTTTTCTTGTAACTAAGCATATCTATGCTGGATTTCTACTTGATTCAAGATAGCCATAACATTTCGAGCAAGGGCTTAACGCTGGAGCGTTTTGGCGGTATGGAATACGAGGCGATTATCGAACTGCAAGCAGCCGGAATTATCGAATCGTGGCTTGATTACTACGGTAAATTCCGCTGGGGCAATGAGTTGATTATCCGCAAACAACAGCAAATGAGCCAGCTGCCTAAAGCTGCCGTGGACCCAAGCACGCGTATAGTGTTTGCGGCGCTTCTCCAACGGGCAGCGCAGGCGCATTGCGGCTTGCTGGCACAGGGTGATTGAACTACGAATCCCATATTGATTATGACGGATATACAAAAAATGCAGGCAGCACTGGAGGCGGCTGGTATCAACGTCCAGAAGCATCGTGAGCGCCTGCGACCCGAAAACGCTGACCTACTGCAGCAGAGGGCCGTTTCGGCAGAGGTACAGCAGTTTTTGACGGAGTTTTCCTTCGATACCGATCTGTCAATCGGGGAGGTGCATTTTGACTAGGTGAACGGCCTGAAAAATAAACTGGATTGGGAAGATGATTTCCAGCGGGCCTGGCAAGCCGGGTTGCTGCTGGTGGGAGCCGGTTCAACCGGTGACCCCATTGCGCTAGATATCCGGGATTCCCAGGTAGGATACCTGTTTCACGATTACTTCTAGGAAGAGGAAGCCGAAGACCCGCGCAAGTTCTTTATCAAGCTCAATTGCTCGCTGGGGCTGGGGTTTCGGGCGGCCTTCCTGTTCCGGCCCGGCTTCCTGAAGCCCACGCCCGGCCAGCAGCACGTGCTTTCCTATTACAAGTACCTTGGCTGGCTGTATCCGGTGCTACGGGGGCTGGCGCCTCGCTACGCTTCTACGCTGGCCGGGCTGGGGCAGGCCATGCTGCACGTAGCGCAGCGCGGCTTCGCGCGGCCAGTGCTGGAAGTGCCGGACGTGGTGGCGGCGGCCAGCGGGTAACTGCCCAAGCTGCGAAGAACGGCGTAGGGGCGGGGCTTGTCCCCGCCCGCCGTGCGCGCCACTGTAACGGTAGTCGTTCAGCGGGAATCGTCCAACGGCGGGCGGGGGCAAGCCCCGCCCCTACATCGACCTCCCCGACTTTTGTTACTTACACTTCTCCATGCGGCGCGTGTCGATGACGTGGGCGATGCGCCAGCCGTCGGCCAGCTTTACCAGCTGAAACGAGTTGTAACCGCAGTGGCTGAAGGTGCTGCCCAGGTAAAACTCGTAGGGCGTCCAGACGCTGGCCAGGTTGGCGTCGATGAGCACTTTCTCAAACGTGATGCGCTCATCCCACACCTGCGGATGCGGGGTGCCCACGGCCTTCACAAACCCCGACGGGCTTTCGGGCCGTAGCTGGGTCTGGCCGTTTTTGGTGGCGAGCGTATGGAAAATCGCTCCCGGGGCCAGCGTGGCGCGCACGGCGGTACTGTCGCCGCGGCGCATGCCCTCAAAAAACCGGCGAACGGTTTGCTGTACGGCTTCGGTTTCGGCGTTTGGCTGGGTTTGGGCGAAGGCAGCCGGCGCGCTCAGCAGCAGCAGCGGCAACAGAAGCAGGGGTTTCATAGGCGGAGCAACGGCGCGGATAAGCGTCTCTGAAGCGAATGTAGTCTGATAAAATTAGGGCCTGGCACCATTGCCACCGCGAAGCCGGCTATTTTTGGCTGATTGCCGCGGTTCCGGCAGCGTACCCCGCTCTGTTTGCTATGACGTTTTCCCGCACCTTCGATTTGCTGGCCCACCTGGCTGAAACCACCCCGCAGGCCGACTGCCTGGTAGAAAAGCGCGACGGCCGCTGGCAACCCCGCAGCGCCCAACAGGTGCAGCAAAGCGCCGACCAGCTCAGCCTGGGCCTGCGGACGCTGGGCGTGGCGGCCGGCGACAAAGTGGCCATCATCTGCGCCAACCGGCCCGAATGGGTAATTGCCGATATGGCCATTGCCCAGCTCGGAGCCGTGAGCGTACCCATGTATCCTACCATCACCGTCGACGACTACCGCCACATTTTCCAGGATGCCGGCGTGCGGGTGGTGCTGGTGCAGGATGCGCCGCTGCTCGACAAAGTGCGGCAGGCCATTGTCGGGCTTGAAGCGGGTCCCGAGCACATCTTCACCTTCGACCCCACGCCCGGCGCCCCCTCGCTGGCCGACCTGCTGGCCCGCGGTGCCACCGCCGACCCGGCCGAGCTGGTGCCGCTGCGGGCCGCCGTGCAGCCCGACGATTTGCTCACGCTCATCTACACCTCGGGCACCACCGGCCGGCCCAAGGGCGTCATGCTCAGCCACCGCAACATCCTCTTCAACTGCGAAAACCTGCTCAGCTACCTGCCGCTGGCGCCGGGTTCCAAAACGCTCAGCTTCCTGCCCCTGAGCCACATTTTCGAGCGCACGGCCACGTTTCTGTACCTGCAGCTGGGCTTCAGCATCTACTACGCCGAAAGCGTGGCGCTTATTGCCGACAACCTGCGCGAGGTGCAGCCCCACGCCTTTACCACCGTGCCGCGCCTGCTCGAAAAGATATTCGACAAGATTGTGGCCACCGGCCAGCAGCTGACGGGCGCCAAACGCAAGCTCTTCGACTGGGCCCTGGCGCTGGGCCTGCGCTACGACACCCAGCAGGACCAGGGCTGGTGGTACAACGCGCAGTTGGCGCTGGCCAACAAGTTGGTGTTCAGCAAGTGGCGGGCGGCGCTGGGCGGCGAGGTGCGCTTTATTATCTGCGGCGGCGCGGCCCTGCAGCCGCGGCTGGCGCGGGTGTTCTGGTCGGCCGGCATCCGGGTGATGGAGGGCTACGGCATGACCGAAACCTCGCCCGTAATTGCTGCCAGCCGGCCTGAGCCTGAGAACAACCTGATTGGGGCCGTGGGGCCGGTGCTGCCGAACGTGGAGGTGCAGATTGCCCCAGACGGCGAAATCCTGACCCGCTCGCCCTCCGTGATGCGCGGCTACTACAACCGGCCCGACCTCACGGCCGAGGTGCTCGACGCCGACGGCTGGCTGCACACCGGCGACATCGGCGAGCTGGTGCAGGGCAAGTTTCTCAAGATTACAGACCGCAAGAAGGAGATGTTCAAGAACGCCAACGGCAAGTACGTGGCCCCGCAGCCGCTGGAGTCCCGATTGTCGGAGTCGCCGCTGGTCGAGCAGGTGATGGTGGTGGGCGAGGGCGAGAAGTTTACGGCCGCGCTGCTGGTGCCGGCCTTTGCCGAACTGCGCACCTGGGCTGCCGGCCAGGGCCTGCCCGCCGGGCTGTCGGACGAAGCGCTGGCCGCCGACGAGCGGGTGCAGCAGCGCTACGAGCAGCTGCTGCAGGATGCCAACGCCACGTTTGCCGACTGGGAGCGAATCAAGAAAGTGGCGCTGCTGGCCACGCCCTGGAGCGTGGATTCGGGCGAATTGACGCCTACGCTCAAGGTGCGGCGCAAGGTCATTCGCGAGAATAATACCAAACAGCTCGAACAGCTCTACCGCGGCTAGAGCCCATTTTATTGCCGCGAATGGGAGGCTTTTGTCTCCGCCAGGCAAATCATTTTCTGGCGACGGGTGTTATCTTTCCGAACCCGCAACTTCTTCTTCGTCATGCGCAAAGACCTGTTCAATCTCGGCCCCGTATTCGGTTATTTCTTCCGCAAAAACGACCCCAACCGGCCCACCAACTTCAACCTCCGGACCATGCACTTCATCAATAAGCTGAGCCTGGCCATGTTCCTGGTCGGTTTTCTGGTGCTGCTCTACCGCTGGTTTATCCGCTAAACCAGAAACGCCAAAACCACCTGTCATCCTGAGCGGAGCGACGCTCCGCTCAGGATGACAGTTTTTTTATCCGAGCTCAGCCCATGCACATCGAAGAGTTCCGCGACTATTGCCTGCTGAAGGCTGGTGTTACCGAAGACACGCCCTTCGGCCCCGATACGCTGGTATTCAAGGTTGGCGGTAAGCTATTCGCCCTCACCGACCTCAATACCTTCGCCAGCATCAACCTGAAGTGCGACCCCGAGCGGGCCACGGAGCTACGCGAGCAGCACGAGTACGTGCTGCCCGGTTACCACATGAACAAGAAGCACTGGAACACGGTGCTCATCGGCACCGGCATCCCGGGCCAGCAGCTCCGCGAGCTAATTGACCATTCCTATGACCTCGTGCGCGCTTCCCTGCCGCGGGCTGTGCGGCAAGAAATAGAGGGATAGAGTCCAGGAATTGCTTATCAAAGCCTTTTAAAGCCCCAGCGGGGCGACATATCGGTAGTATGGTTTGTGGTTGAAGAATTAAAGCCCCAGCGGGGCGGCACCAACCGTTTAACGATTGGTGCCACCCCGCTGGGGCTTTGTAAATAAATGGCTATTGGGTTACTACCGATATGTCGCCCCGCTGGGGCTACAATGAAAATAGCAGGTAGTTCTTGAAGAGGATATTTTGCTCAAACCCTGACCAGCTACACCACGATATTCACCATCCGGCCGGGCACGACAATCACCTTTTTAGCAGGCTTGCCTTCGGCGAAGCGGGCCAGGATATCGGTGGCGCGCACGGCGGCTTCAATTTCGGCGGCGGTGGCGGTGGCCGGGAACTGCAGCTGCTCGCGTACCTTACCGTTGATGGCCACCGGGTAATTCACCGTGTCCTCCACCAGGAATTCCTCGCGGAACTCGGGGTAGGCGGCCGTGCTAATGGAACCGGCCGCGTGGCCCAGCTCCGACCACAGTTCCTCGGCCAGGTGCGGCGCATACGGGGAAAGCAGCACCACCAACGGCTCCAGCACGGCCCGCTTGTGGCAATCGAGGGCCGTCAGTTCGTTCACCGTAATCATCAGGGCGCTGACGGTGGTGTTGAACGAGAACCGCTCAATGTCCTCTTCTACCTTGCGGATGGCCTTGTGCAGGGCCTTCAACTCGGCGGGGGCGGCCGGCTCGTCGGTTACGGCAAAAACGCCATCCTGGGGGTGGTAGAGGCGCCAGAGCTTTTTCAGGAAGCCCGCCACGCCGCTCATGCCGTTGGTGTTCCAGGGCTTGAACTGCTCCAGCGGGCCCAGGAACATCTCGTACATCCGCAGCGCATCGGCCCCGTAGCGCTCAATCAGCGTGTCGGGGTTCACCACATTGTACTTCGACTTCGACATCTTCTCGACTTCGGTGCCACATACGTAGGTGCCGTTTTCTTCGAGAATGAACTCAGCATTGGCGTACTCCGCCCGCGAGTTTCGAAAGGCTTCAATGTCGAGCGTATCGTTCTCTACAATGTTCACATCGACATGGAGAGGAGTAAACGCTGGCGTTCCGAACTGGGCGCTAGCGAAAGAATAAGCTCCAGTGTTGGGTTTCATCAGTTGCTTCAGCGCCTCCTTAATACCGGCGCGGACCGTACCCGTGTTGTCGTGAAGGGCTTCCAGCAGGCCAATTTCACTTACCGCCTCATAAATTCCCTTGGAAACGAAGACATTAGGGCCAGTCAGCTTCTGCATCTGCTTGTCTTTATCGGCCTGTAAGTAGCTTACATTCAAACGATACACGAAGTTCGAGCGGCCCAATATCATCCCCTGATTAATCAGCTTCTGGAAAGGCTCATTGGCCGTTACCAGGCCTAAATCCTTCAGGAACAGGTGCCAGAAGCGGGAGTAGAGCAGGTGGCCGGTGGCGTGTTCAGCCCCGCCCAAATACAGGTCCACGTTCTGCCAGTAGGCTTCGGCTTCTTCGCCCACGAACCGCTCGGCGTTGTGCGGGTCCATGTAGCGCAGGTAGTACCAGCTGGAGCCCGCCCAGCCGGGCATAGTGCTCAGCTCGTAGGGGTACTGGCCCTTGTACAGCCAATCCTGGGCGCGGGCTAGGGGCGGCTCGCCGGTTTCGGTGGGCTTGTAGGCGTCGATTTCGGGCAGCACCAGCGGCAGATCGGCTTCGGCCACGCCGTAGGCTACGCCATCCTTGTAGTAAATCGGGATGGGCTCGCCCCAGTAGCGCTGGCGGCCGAAAATGGCGTCGCGGATGCGGAAGGTGGTTTTCGGCTCGCCCACGCGGTTGGCCCGCAGCCGCAGGCGAAGCTGCTCCAGGGCCTCGTCGTAGGTGAGGCCCGTGATGAAGCCCGAGTTGATGTAGCGGCCCTCCTTGGTGGGGTCGGCCTGCTCATCGAGGTTCTGCTGGGCATCCAGAATCTGGCGGATGGGCAGGTTGAAATGGGTGGCAAACAGCCAGTCGCGCTGGTCGCCGCTGGGCACGCCCATCACGGCGCCGGTGCCGTAGCCGGCCAGCACATAGTCGGCGGTCCAGACGGGCACGTACTCCAGCGTGAACGGGTTCTGCACGTAGAAGCCGGTCGGCGCGCCGCTCACGGTTTTCACGTCGGTCTGCCGCTCGCGCTCCGAGCGGTTGGTCGCCGTCTTCACGTAGGCCTGCAGCTCCGAGAATGTCTGCGAAGCCTCGGGCGAATAGTCGGCCTGAGCGGCGGCCCGCTCGCCCATGGCCAGCGTGAGGTCCAGTTCGGGAGCCAGCACCAGGAAGGTGGCGCCGAAGATGGTGTCCACGCGGGTCGTGAACACCTCAATTTCCTCGGGCTGGGGCTTCATCTCGCCGTCGGAAGTACGCAGATATACCGGGAACCGCACGCTGGCCCCGATGCTCTTGCCAATCCAGTTGCGCTGCATTTCCTTCACGGCGTCGGGCCAGTCGAGCTGGTCGAGGCCGGCCAGCAGGCGGTCGGCGTAGGCGGTGATGCGCAGGTTCCACTGGGGCATCAGCCGGCGCTCGACGGGGAAGCCGCCGCGCTCTGAAAGGCCATCCTTCACCTCGTCGTTGCTGAGCACCGTGCCCAGGCCGGGGCACCAGTTCACGTAGGTATCCTGCTGGTAGGCCAGCCGGTAGGGGTGCACGGCCTGTAAGCGCTGTTTTTCTGAGAAGCTCTGCCACTGCCCGGCCGTAAACTCGTGGCGCTCGGCCTCGTCGCCGGCCGCCCGGATGCCGGCGCTGCCATTGGCGGCAAACTTGTCGAGCAGGGTTTTGAGCGGCTCGGCGCGGTCGGTGTCGAGGTTGTACCAGCTATTGAACAGCTTGAGGAAAATCCACTGCGTCCACTTGTAATACTGCGGGTCGGAGGTGCGGATTTCGCGGCTCCAGTCGTAGCTGAACCCCAGGGCCGAGAGCTGGCGGATGTAGGTGCTGATGTTCTGTTCGGTGGTAACGGCCGGGTGCTGGCCGGTCTGGATGGCGTACTGCTCGGCAGGCAGCCCAAACGAGTCGAAACCCATCGGGTGCAGCACGTTGAAGCCCCGCAGCCGCTTGTAGCGGGCCACGATATCGGAGGCGATGTAGCCCAGCGGGTGGCCCACGTGCAGCCCCGCCCCGCTGGGGTAGGGGAACATATCGAGCACGTAGTATTTGGGCTTTTCGGAGTGGTTATCGGCTTGGAACGTCTGGTGGTCTTTCCAGAAGTCCTGCCACTTTTTCTCAATATCCTGGGGATGGTAGCCGGGCATGGTTGACGGAGCGGTTAGCGGATAGCCGTGAGCCAGTAGCTTTCGGGCTGTAGATTAGGGGCAGTTAAGCGGGCGAAATTACGGAAATTTACCCCCGCCCATTTACCCCCAAGCCTATGTTCACGCGCCAGAACCTGAAAGCCGCTGCCAACACCACCAGCTACGAGCGGGGCCAGCAGTATTTCAAACGGGGCTACGTGGGCAAAATCAGCCGCGAAAACAACACGTTCAAGGCCCGCGTGGAGGGCTCGGAGCGCTACAAGGTGCGGCTAACGGTTGATAGAACGGGGGCCACCTACCGCTGCAACTGCCCCTACGACTACGACGGCATCTGCAAGCACGCCGTGGCGCTGGGTTTGGCCGTGCTGCAAAAGTTCGGCTCGCCGGTTGAGCCCCTGCCCATGCCCGATACCAGCGAGCAGGCGCTGCTGCAGGCGTTACTGGACACGCCCGTTACCACCCAATTGGCCTTTCTGACCAACCTGCTGCGTACCGAGCCCAGGCTGCGGGAGCAGTTTCTGCTGCACCTGGCCCCCGCCGCTCCGGCCGCGGCCAGCAGTGCCCCCGTCGCCGCCCCCGAAGAGCTGACGACCATCGAGGAAGTGAGTACCGAAGTGTACGAGGCGCTGGCCGACCTGGTGTTCGATGACGACGCGCTATCGGAGCACACCGATTATTACGGTGAATACCTGCATGACGAAGGCGACGGTATGCTGGAGCTGGCCGACGAAATCATCTGCGACGTGCTCAAGCCCTTTGCCCGCTTCGTGGCCGACCACCTGGCCCACGGCCGCCTCACCCGCGCCTTGGAATACTGGATTGGCGTGTACGAGGGTGCCACGGCCGCCACCGACCCCGCCGCCGACGATTACAGCCTTTTTAGCTACGAGGGCTACCCGGCCCGGGTGCTCGACTGCTGGGACCGGCTGCTGAATGAGTCGGGAGTTGATGCGCGGCTGAAAACCACCGACTTCGGCGACGCCAAAACGGAGGCCGCACTAACGCTGCTTTTCGACCGCTACGCCCAGCAAGGCTCCCCGCCCGACTACTTCGCCGACCTGCTGGCCGACCTGACCCGCACCCCGGCCGCCGCGGCCCGGCTGCGCCCGCGCCTCGAAGCTGCCGGGCCGCCCCTGAGCCCCGACCAGGCCCACCTGCTGCTGCACACCGCCGAGGCGCTGGCCGACGACGCGCTGTGGCGGCGCACCGCCGAAGCCCACGCCGGCCAGGATTTCGGCCTGCTCCAGCGCCTGCTCGACCATTACCGCCAGCACGACGACCGCCCCAACCTGCTACGGCTGCTGCGCCAGTACCGGGAGCAGTTCAGCCACCGCCTCGACCCCTACATCCTCGAACACCTGACGCTGGCCGACGACGAAAGCCTGTACCTGACGGCCCTGGAGCAGCGCTGCCGCAGCACTCAGTCGCTGGCCGATTACGAGCAGCTGCGGCCACATTGGAGTGTGGCGCAACGGCGGCAGTTCGTGGACGAGCAGGTGGAGCGCCAGCGCAAGGCCTGGGGCGGCAGCAACCCGCTGTTCGGGGCCGGGCTGCTGGTGGCCGAAAACCGCGCGCCGGAGCTGCTGGCCTACCTGCTGGCCCAGCAGTGGCTGAGTTCGGGCGGCGTCCCGGAGCTGCTTGCCCTCACGGCCCGCCCCCAGCCCGAAGCCACCTTCGACGCCGTAATGGAGCGCACCGAGCAGGCGCTGGCCAGCAGCAGGGGCCGCGACGTGTACCAGCGCATCACCTCATGGCTGCTGGCCCTCAACGAGTTCGAGGCCCTGCGGCCGGGCATTGCTCTTTTTGCCACCCATCTCTACACCGAATACTCCAAGCTGAACGCCCTGCGCGAAGAATTGCGGGCTGCCAAGCTCGTGAAAACCGAACGGTTTGGCAAAACCTACCGCCTGGTGCCACCCACCCCCGAAGACGACGAGCTGCGGGAGCTGCTGCGCGACCGGAAGAAGCGGTGAGAGAGGGGGAGCTTAGAAGTGAGAACGTCATTCTGAGCGAAGCCGAAGAATCTCTACCGCTTCGTTGCAGTCGTCAGGATTGGCATTGCGGTAGAGATTCTTCGGCTTCGCTCAGAATGACGTTCTCACTTCTCAGCTCTCACTTCTAAGCTCCCAAACCCCTTCCGTACTCAGCACCCGGAACCGGGCGAACATTTCCTCCGAATACCAGTCTTCCTGCCGCGTGAGGCGGATAACTTCCTTGTGTTTCTCGTTGCGGTAGGCGTAGTCCTGCATTTGGCGGGCCGAATCCCAGAGGCTGACGGTGGCCTGGCGCACGATGGGCAGCTCGCCCAGTCCGATGGCGGCCCGCACGCCCGGCGCATCGGCAATAGTGGCGCTTACCGGGGCCACGTAGCGCCAGAAGCGGGGCGTTTTCAGCAGCCGGATGGCGGCCCGCGTGAGCACCAGCACCGGCTCGTCGGGCGCGGCCGTTTCGGAGGCGTAGTCGAACGGGTTCACCCCATCCCAGAGGCCGTGCGCCTTGATGGGAGCTAGCCGGGCCGTCCAGATAGCGGTGGTGCGCTGCTGGTACTGCTGCCAGAGCGGGTGCTGGCCGAAGAACGCCTCGGCCGCCGCTTCCGATTCCCAGACGGCCATAAAGCCATAGCGCCGCAGGTTGGGCAGGGCCCCGAAACCGTTATCGGCCCCGCTGCCCAGCAACCGGGCAAACCGCAGCCCGGCCACCCGGCGCAGGGGCTGCTGGGCCGTACCCATCTGGGCAAATCCCCAGCGCCGCTGGTTGGGGAGAAGCGTGATAATGGAAAGCGTCGTCAGCAAAGGAAAAAGGATAACTGAAGGGCTCTGCGCACTTGTGCAGGAACTGCCAGCGGAACAACAAAAAAGGGCCGGAATTGCTTCCGGCCCTTTGCAATCAGCCAAATATACGCTACTTGACTTCTACTTTGGCGTGCTCGTTCACGTCGTCGGCGTCGCTCTTCTCGCCCGAAGCCACGGCCCGCACGTAGGCGTACGCGCGGCTGAGCAGGCCGCTGGGCGAATCCCAGTACTCGCCCTTATCAATTTCCACCTTCAGAATCATGATGTTAGGATCCTCTTTGCCGTTGGGGAACCAGGCTTTCATATCCTCGCTCCAGAGCTCATTGATTTTGGCCTGGTCGCGGTAGGCATTGCAACGGCCCGAAACCGACACGTACACGTTGTCGGAGGGGTTGCCGTAGCTCAGGCCTACGTGGCTGTCCTTTTTCACCTCGTACACCTTAGCCGAATCCTTGTCGGTCAGGAAGAGCAGGGAGTTGTCGGCCTCGGGCTTCTGGGTGGCCATCGGGCGGCTGCGCAACGAATGATCCTCGTCGGAGGTGGTCGTCATCATGCAGATATTGATATCCTTGATTTTTTCGAGCAGCGTTTTAATGTCGTTCGTTACGGGCGTTTTAGAAGCCATGATAGTACGGTTTTGGGTTGGGGTAAACAGGTAGGCACTAGAAGCAATGCGCCCGGGCCAGGGCCGGAGGCGCGCAAGTAAATACGGCCCGCCTACGGCTGGGGTTGGCTCTGCAGGCCGCATTGCCCGTATTATACCCATCCACCCCCTGCTCCCATGAATTTTCTGGCCCATCTGCTACTTTCCGGCTCGCCCGCCCACACTCCTCAGTACGATGACATAGTAGTGGGCAACTTCGCGGCCGAAGCCGTGCGCGGCCGGGCCGGACTGCTGGCCTACCCCGAGCCCGTGCAGCGCGGCATCCGTCTGCACCGCTTCATCGACTCCTTTACCGATACCCACCCCGTTGTGCGCCGCACCACGGCCCGCTTGCGCGAGGCCGGCCTGGGCAAGTGGGCCGGCGTGGTGGCCGATATGGGCTATGACCACCTGCTGGCCCGCGACTTCGTTCGCCACCACCCGGCCGAGCCGCTACCCGACTTCGCCCAGCGGCAGTACACGCTGCTGCACGCCCGCCGCCACGAAATACCCGAGCGCCTGCAGCCCCTGCTGCACCACATGCGCCACGGCGACTGGCTGACCGGCTACGCCCACCCCGCCGGCCTGCAGCAGGCCCTGCTGGGCCTCAGCCGCCGCGTGCCCGCCGGGGCCGTAATGGCTACCGGAGCGGCGGCTTTCCTGGCCGAGCTGTCCGCCTACGAGGACGATTTTATGGAGTTCTGGCCGGAACTGCGGGCAGGGGTGGAGGGCAACAGTGCTGCGTTTTAATAGGGGTGAGGTAGCGGAGGTTATCGGCTGCTGGGTGGCTGGCTTCCAGAAGATGATTATTGAGGTTTTTGCCCTGTAGGCTGTTTGGCGGCCTACATCGGCAGCTTTTCGCGCAGGGCACTGTAGGTCCAGGTGCCGGCTAGGGCGGCCAGAACCATGACGGCGGCGGCCGCCACACCGCTGCCCAGCTGGGCAAACAGGGGGCCGGGGCAGGCGCCGGTAAGTGCCCAGCCCAGCCCGAAGATGGTGCCCCCGATCCAGGTGCCGTGGTTGTACTGCTTGTCGGTTAGCTTTATTTCTTCGCCGTTGATGGTTTTCAGGCGGTTGCGCTTGATGAGCTGAATGGAAATCAGGCCTACCACAATGGCCGAGCCGATAACGCCGTACATGTGGAAGGCCTGGAAGCGGAACATCTCCTGAATTCGGAACCAGCTGATGACTTCGCTTTTGGTGAGGATGATGCCGAACAGCACGCCCAGCACCAGGTATTTGAGGTTTTTCATCGTTAAAAAAGCAAAGGGTAAATCACCCAGGTCAGGAGCAGGCCGCCCGCAAAAAAGCCGATAACGGCTACCAGCGACACCCACTGCAGGTTGGAAAGGCCCGAAATGGCGTGGCCCGAGGTGCAGCCGCCGGCGTAGCGCGTGCCGAAGCCCACCAGAAATCCGCCCAGTACCATAAATACCCAACCCTTCCAGTTGGCCAGGTTTTCCAGGGCAAACAGCTCTTTGGGCAGCAGGCCCGAAAAGTCGGTCAGCCCCATCTGCGTCTTCAGGTCGCGCACGGTGTCGGCCGAAATGGCAATGGTGTCGGGGTGGCCCATAAGCCGGTAGCCGATAAAGCCGCCGATGCCGATACCGAGCACGAAAAACAGGTTCCAGATTTCCTTGCGCCAATCGTAGGTAAGGAAGGGAATGCCGGCGGGCATGCAGGCCGCGCACACGTGGCGCAGCGACGAGCTGATACCCAGGGCCTTGTTGCCAATAAGCAGCAGCGCCGGCACCGTGAGGCCGATAAGCGGCCCGGCCACGTACCAGGGCCAGGGCTGGCGAAGTAATTCAAGCATAAAAAGGGAAGTCAGCAGGAAAAACAGAAAAACAGGAAGCTAGCGAACCAACGGTTCCGACCAGTCCAGCACGCCGCCGAGCATGTTGTGCACCTGGGCAAACCCAGCTTTGGTGAGCTGGCCGGCGGCCGTAGCCGAGCGCGCCCCACTGCGGCAGTACACGTACAGCGGGGCGCTCTTGTCGAGGGCGGCCACGCGCGGGCCGAAGTCGGGGGACGTAACGTCGATGTTCAGGGCACCGGGCAGGTGGCCGCTGGCAAACTCGTCGGGGCGGTGCACATCCAGCAGCAGCGCACCGGGCTGGCGCAGGGCCGCCGAAAACTCGGCGGGCGTCAGGTTCTGATAAGTGGGAGCAGCGGGTTTTAGGAAATCAAACATGATGAGCAGAAGAAAAAAAGTGCGAAATAGAGCCTTAAAAGCAGCGGAATAGCCTGTAGGCGTTGCCTAGTGACTGGCCGCCATTGGTTGAAACGACTTCACGGCTTCGCCCAGGTCGAACACGCTGGTGCCGGGCAGGGCCGGGGCCACTATGCTGCTGCCGGCAGCCGAGCGGTAGCCGCCGGCGCAATGCACCACCACGGGCTTGCCCGCCGGAATTTCGGCGGCCCGCTCGCGCAGCTCGGGCAGCGGAATGTGGAGGGCGCCGGCAAACAGCGACTCGGCCTTCGCTTCCGATGCGTTGCGGATATCGACAATGGTGTACTGCTCCGGGTGCTGGCGGAACTGCTCCACATCCAGCTCGGGAAGCGTGGCCGCCGCCGAGGGCAAGCCCACCAGGCCGCCCGCCACCAGGGCTTCGTAGCCGATTTTGGCCGTTTTACGAATCAGGTCTTCGAGCGTCGCCTCATCGGCGGCCAGCAGGTAAAACTTCTCGTTGGGGCCAACAATAGAGCCCAGCCAGGTTTCGAACTTGCCACCCTGCTGAATGTTGAGCGCGCCCACCAGGTGGCCCCGCTTGAACTCGGCTTCGGGGCGCGCATCTACCACCAGTACGCCGGGCTGCGGGGTGGTGCCGGTGGCCAGGCGCGGCACCCGCGCCACGCTGGGGGCATAGGCCGGGGCGCCCTGCCTGTTCAGGTCCACATCATAACCGAAATACTTGGGTATAAAGGGCTGGTCGGCCAGCAGCTCCTTTACAAAATCATCCTCCGACTGGGGCTGCAGGGCATAGTTTTCGGCCTTTTCGAGGCCAATGCTGCTGCTGCTGGCGCCGCTGCCGGCCTTGCTACACAGGCTGCCCGCACCGTGGGCCGGATACACCAGCACATCATCGGCCAGCTGCATAATCTTTTCGCGGGTGCTGTGGTACATCTGCCGGGCCAGCTCCTCGCGTTTGGCCGTTTGGTGGCCGGCTGTCTCGCGCAGGTCGGGGCGGCCTACGTCGCCGATGAGCAGCGTGTCGCCGGTAAACACGGCTACGTCCTGGCCCTCGCGGCTGAGCACGGTGCTTACCGAGTCGGGCGAGTGGCCCGGCGTGTTCAGGGCCCGAAACGTGAGCTTGCCCACCGTAAACGACTGGCCCTCATCGAAACCTTCGTGGTCGTAGGCGGCCCCCAGCAGCTTGCTCACGCGGATAACGGCCCCAGTGGTCTGGGCAATTTCCAGGTGCGAGCTCACAAAGTCGGCGTGCGGATGGGTTTCGAGCACGCATACGATGCGGGCGTCGTGCTGCCGGGCATAATCGTAGTAGGGCTGCGGGTCGCGGGCGGGGTCGACGAGCACAATTTCGCGGGCGCAGTCGCTCAGGATAGCGTAGGAAAAATGGGCCAGGCCCTTGTCTTCAAACTGTTCGATTTGCATAGGTGTAAACGAAGAAGTAGGGGAGAAAAATGCGGGTCCCGGCAGCGTATTTCGGCGCCGGTTCCGGCGGATTGATTACCGAAATACCAGCTCGCGGAGCAGAATAAAAGTGCCCATAAACAGTGTAAACCAGCCGAAAGCCGGCTTGAGCCGGGCCCCCGAAATGAAGCGGGCCAGGTAGGTGCCCAGCACGATGCCGCCCAGCGCGAAGGCCAGAAAACCGCTCAGAAATAGCCAGTCGATGGGGGTGCCCGCGCTCAGGTCGCCGGTAAAGCCAATCAGCGAGTTGGTGGCAATAATGAGCAGCGAAGTGCCCACGGCCAGTTTCATGGGCAAGCGGGCAAACAGCACCAGGGCCGGAATAATCAGAAAGCCCCCGCCGGCCCCCACAAACCCCGTCAGCAGGCCCACTATGGCGCCCACGGCCAGAATCAGCGGGTAGTTGACGCGGTGCCGGTGCTGCTCATCGTCGTGGAGGATTTCCTCGGCCTGCCGGCTGCGGATCATGGACGTGGCGGCCACCACCATCAGCACGGCAAAGGCCACGAGCACCAGCAAATCCTTGGTGAAAGCCACCCTGCCGACTGTGAACAGCTGCTGCGGAATAGCGGGCATAAGCAGCTTGCGGGTGGCAAATACGGCCCCCAGCGAAGTGGCCAGAAACACCAGAGCCGTGGGCACCGATACCAGCCCTTTACGGAAATAGCCGGCCGCCCCAACCACCGAAGTCGTGCCCACCACAAACAGCGAGTAGGCCGTGCTCAGCACCGGGCTCACACCCATCAGATAAACCAGCACCGGCACCGTCAGGATGGAACCGCCCCCGCCCATAATGCCCAGCGAAAGGCCGATGAAGATGGCGGCAAAGTAGCCGATAAGGTGCAGCATGGCTGAAAGGGGAGGAGGACGAAAAAGGGAAGTGAACGTATGTATTTATGAATAGATGTTCATGTGTGTGGCCGATAAAAAGCTGCGCTTTTCCTACAGGAAAGTGCAGCTGGCCAGGCACTGAATTACATCGACTACCTCGCGCATTTTCAGCGAATAAAAGATGTTTTTGCCCTCGCGGGTGCTGCTCAAAATACCCTTGAGCTTCATGCCCGTCAGGTGGTGGGAGAGCAGGCTCTGCTCCACCTGCAGCGTCTCGCTGATGTCCGTCACCGACAGACCTTCCTGCTGGGCCAGCAGCTGCACAATGGCAATGCGGGTAGGGTGGGCCGTGGTTTTGAGGATGAAAGCCACCTTTTCCATCTTCTCAACGGATAGGTTCAGCTCAGCAGAAGTGGTTATCGGATGCATAGGACAGGCAAATATAGGTTCATTTGTTCATCTATACAAAACGCCACTTCCTTTTCGTTCCCGGCCAGCGCTTTTTTTCCCTCGGCCTACCAAAAAATGTCTGGTAGCAGGGGCAGTGCCGGCCGTTGCGCTACCGGCCGGCAGACCGTTGGCGGCGCCCATTCCCTGAAAATGTGCGCACCTTTGTACCGCGTTCCACTGCCTATGTCTCGTTTGCTGGCCCATTTGCTGTTGCTGCTCTATGCTGGGTTATTCCTGCAGTGCCAGCCGCTGCCTGCCCGGGCCGCCGCAACCGCCGCCAGCTACGGCAGCCAGCAAAAGGCGCCGCGCACCAGTTTCTGTAAGAAGAAGCTGCAGTCGGTGCAAGCCAACCCGCTGGCCGACTTCGGCCAGCGAGTGAAAGCCAAGCTGCCGCCGCTGGACCTTTCGTTGGGCGACGGCTTGGCGGCGCTGTATTTGGGGCGGCTGTTTCCGGCCGATAAGCCGGTTCTGACGCCCACTCGTGGCCCCAACCTCGGGCCTGGCCAGGCTTTTGCCAACCACCCCAACAAGGCTCCGCCCGTTTGCTTTTCTTAAGGATAAGCCCCCAGGAGCCGGGCGTGTACCCGGTTAGCTGTCCCGCTTAGCGGGGCCGGCAGCCGGTTTTTTTGTGGCCCTGCGCCCCAACGAGGTTGCGCCCGATGCCCGGCTTTTCCCTGACGGCACTTACGCGAAGCCAGCGCTTTGCTTCGCTGTCCTTGGGTTTGTGCTACCGCCTAAGTCCTGCCCCTTTTATTTCTGCTGCTGGCCATCCCAGGTAAGCCGCACGGCTAAACCCCGGCGGTAGCTGATACATGAATATTTTCGCATCTTTTCGTTGCTTGAACCTGCTGATTATGAATCGTAAAAAACTGTTGCAATGGTTGCCTTTGGCCATTTTCGCCCTTGTTATGTTCACGCCGCTGCGCACACCGGTAATGGCAGGGCTGCAGCGCGGCCTGCTGGCTACGGGCCTGTGGAATGCCAATGCGCCAACGGCTGGCGCGGCTCCCGCAGCCAATACGCCTGTTGTGCCAACAGGCGGAGCCGCCTACCCCCACCAGCTGCCCCTGACAACGCTCGATGGCAAATCGGTTAGCCTGAGTGATCTGAAAGGCAAAGCGGTGTTCGTGAATATGTGGGCCAGCTGGTGCCCGCCCTGCGTGGCCGAAATGCCGGGCATTCAGGCGCTTTACACGAAAACGGACCCCCAAAAGGTGGCCTTTGTAATGATTTCGCTGGATGAGAATCCGGCCAAGGCGCGGGCCCTGCTCAAGCGCCAGGGCTACACGCTACCGGTGTACTTCCCGGCCGGCCCGCTGGTCGCGCCTTTCAATTCCAACTCCATCCCGTCCACAGTGATTCTGGGGCCCAACGGCGAGGTAGCCGCCCGCCACGAGGGCATGGCCGACTACGACACGCCCGAATTTAAAGCCGCTCTGGAGCAGTTGGCGCGTTAAGCACGCCTTTCTCTGGTTCCTGGTGTGGGCGCCGGCCGTAATGGCCGGCGCTTTGTGTTTGAGTGCATTCTGTTAGCTGTGCGCCGGCCCCGTTCGCGTGGGTAGCCTCGCTGGAACCTAACCGGACCACCGACTTGCTTCGGCGAAAAACCCTCCGCTGCTCGGCGGCCGTATAGCTTTCCTGAAAGTTTTACCTGAAACCGACGTAGCACAACTACGCTGTTGTGGCGGGCTAAACGGCCGCAGCCTCGCACGATACCGGGGCCCCAAACACGCGTGCACCTGCCGGCGCGCTTGTAATGGCCGCTGGAATAATGGCAGCTGGAAGTGTCCCGTCATTCGGCTTCAATTTCTATCCCGACTCACCCACCCGCAATGCCCGAAAACGCCGCTGATTTTGATTTGATTGTCCTGGGCGCCGGTTCGGCCGGGCTGGGCCTGAGCCTGTTCATGGCCCGCATCAAGCTGCGCGTGCTGCTCATCGACCTCACGGCCGAAGATGTAGGCGGCGACTGCCTCAACCACGGCTGCGTGCCCAGCAAGGCGCTTATTCATGCGGCGCGGCAGGTGCACCAGGCCCGGCAGGCCACGCAGTTTGGCCTGCAGGTAGGCGGCGCGGCCGATATGGGCAAGGTGATGGACTATGTGCAGGGCCGGCAGGACATCATCCGCGACCATGAAAACCCCGAGTACCTGCGCGAACTGGGTATTACGGTGGAAATCGGTCGGCCCCGGTTTGTGGGCGACCACGCCGTGGAGATAAACGGCCGCACCCACACCGGCCGCAAGCTGGTGGTAGCCACCGGCTCGCGGCCGGCGCAGCTGCAGGTGCCCGGTGCCGACCAGGTGGAGCTTTACGACAACCAGCGCGTGTGGGACCTGCGCACGCTGCCCCAGCGCCTGCTGGTGGTGGGCGGCGGCCCCAACGGCGTGGAGCTGGCCCAGGCCATGCAGCGGCTGGGCGCGCAGGTAACGATTGTGCACCGGGGCGAAGCTATTCTCGAAAAAGAAGACCCCGCCATCCGGGCCGTGCTGGCCGAGCGGCTACGGGCCGAGGGCCTCTCCATCCATCTGGAGGCCGAAGTAGAGGCCTTTACCTCCGCTTCGCAGGCCCGCATCAGGCCTAAATCGGGCGAGGCGTTTGCGGTGGATTTCGATCTGGTGTACGTGGCCATTGGGCGGCACGTGAGCTTCGAGGGGCTGCAGCTGGAGAAGGCCGGGGTAGAGGTGGATGAGAAAGGCCACATCAAGCTAAACGAGCACCTGCAAACCACCAACCCCGACATCTTCGTGGCCGGCGACGCGGCCAACTCGCTTAAATTCAGCCACGGGGCCGAGCTGCATGTGCGCACGCTGCTGTTCAACTTCTTCTCGCCCCTCAAGAAAAAGCTCAACTACGACCACTTTTCCTGGGTCACCTTCACCGACCCCGAGGTGGCGCACTTCGGCCTCGATGCGGCCGAACTCGACAAGCGCGGTACGGCCTACGAGCGGTGGGAAACCTCCTTCGCCGACGATGACCGGGCCGTGGTAGATAGCTACCGCGACGGCCATCTGCTGCTCTTTATCGAAAAAAACGCCCTGCCGCTGCCCGGCCGTAAGCGCCGCATTCTGGGCGGAGCCATGGTGGCCCCCGGCGCGGGCGAGCTGATTCAGGAGCTGATTCTGGCCAACACCAGCGGGCTGGGTATCAGCGAGCTATTCGACAAAGTATACCCGTACCCGGTGGCGGCCCGCATCAACCAGAAGCTGATTGTGGACTACCAGGATGTGTCGCCGCTGCTACAAACGACTCTTGATGTGGCGTTTAAGCTGCAGTAAAACCGGTGCTACAGCGCGGCAGCTATCCGGCGCACCGACACGCGCTTTTTGTAGTCTGGGTTGAAGTAGGTGAACTTGATGCGGCCGTCGCGGCCGATGACGTAGGTGGCCGGCACGGGCAGCACGTCTTCGGTGGCTGCGTTGGCTTGCTGCAAATCAACCCCGAAACCCTTGTATTTAAGGACAATGGCGGGGTCGACGGTGAAGGCCGTGTTGTAGGCTTTCATGATGACAAAGCCCTGGTCTTGCACAATGGGGAAGGCCGCCTTGGTTTTCTCTACAGTCTTGCCGATGTTCTCCTGGGTTTCGGGCGTCACGACGACTATCTGGGCGCCTTTAGCCGTGAGCAGCTGTAGCGAATCCTGGAGCTGGCTGAGCTGCTTGCTGCAATACGGGCACCACTGGCCGCGGTAGAAATAGAGCACCACCGGGCCCTTCTTTAGCAGTTGCTTCAGTTCAATGGGCTTCCCGGTGGCATCCTTGCCCTTGAAGTCTGGGGCCACGGTGCCCACGGCCAGCGGCGCGGCCGTGCGGGCGGCGGGTGCGGTTTGGGCACGACCGGCCAGGGGCAACGCCAGCAGAAAAGTAAAAGCAGCGGGTATGGGCAGGCGGTAGTTCATGTTCAGGCTCATGGATGTAAAAGTAGCCGTTCGGCAGCCGGCGCTACCCCAGCAGTTGGCGGACGATGTCGGGCAGGGTGGGGCCGGTGAGGGTGGGGGCAGGAGCCAGCGGATATACCTGCTGGCCCGGGCGGGAGATGAACGCGGCCTGCAGCCCGGCCAGTTGTGCGCCGGCTGTGTCCCAGCCGTGGGCGGCCACGAGCATGGTTTGGGCGGGCGCTACCTTCAGTTGCTCGCAGGTGCTGTGGTAGGTGTTGGGGTGAGGCTTATAGCGCTTGAGCGAGTCGATGCTGAGCAGTTGCTCGAAGAAGCTGCTGAGGCCGGCGTAGGCCATCTGCTTCTTCACTGTGGCATCGGGCGAGTTGGTGAGCGTGACCATCCGGAAGCCCGCGTTTTGCAGCGCCGTGAGGCCGGGAATGATGTCGGGGTGCGGGGGCAGCTCGGTGATAAGGGTGAGGAGTTCCTTTTTGCGGGCTGCCGGGCGGGCCGGCTGGCCCAGGGCCTGCGCCAGCATATCAAGGGCCGCGTCGCCAATCTGCCCGAAGTTGTGGTAGTTGCCGGTCACGGTATCCACCAGCGAATATTGCAGCAGCAGCGCAAACCACTGCTTAAAGGCCGTTTCCGACTTGAATTCCTGATTAACAGCCTGCTGCAGCTTGCTCAGGTCGAGCATAGTTTCGTTCACATCGAAAATCAGCAGCTTGGGGCGAACAGGGGCAGCAGACATAGCGGATAAGGGAAAAGGCACCGCCGTAGCGGCAGCAGCCATGGCCAGAGACGATAAGACAGCGCGACGAGAAATCATGCGCCTGCTTACGCAGTTCCGCCGCATAAGGCTATATCAGGGGTGCTTTTCGAAAATTCTAAGTCCGTTTTCAAATGGCTCCGCTGGTTACGCGTGCGGCAGTATTATACGAGAGGGCTCTGGATTTGCGAAAGAGCCAAATGCAATAATGCAGACACAAGAAAAGGGGCCGGAAGGCCCCTTTTCTTGTGTTGGTTGAATACGCAAAGATTAGTGTTGGTGGCCGCCTTCTCCGTGTACGTGGCCGTGGTCCATTTCTTCGGCGGTGGCCTCGCGCACGTCGGCTACGTTGCCGTCGAAGTGCATGACCATGCCGGCCAGCGGGTGGTTGAAGTCCATTTTCACGGCATCGTCGCTGATTTCGACCACTTTGCCCTGCATGTGGTGACCCTGGTTGTCAGCCATGGGCAGGAAGTTGCCCACCTGCAGCATCTCCTCGTCGGTCTGGCCATCGATTTCAAACACGCTGCGCGGGATTTCAACCACAGCCTGCGCATCGTAGTCGCCGTAGGCCTGCTCGGGGGTGAGGCTGAAGCTGAACGCGTCGCCGGCGTTTTTGTCGGCGAGCTGGCGCTCGAACTCCTCGGGCAGGCCGCTCTGGCCGAACAGAAACACCATGGGCGCATCGGTATCGGCCGACTCTACGAGCACTTTCTCCTGGTTTTCGTCGGTTACGCTCAGGTCGTAGGTGATGGTAACGACTTTGTTGGCACTGATCTGGGTCATGATGCGGCGGGGTAAGATTACGCTTCGAAAATACTATTGCTAGTTACGGAAATGTTGGCGAAGGGAATTGAAAACAAGCGACAAATCAGCCCTTAGCCCTCCAACTCCCAGGCCGTGCGGTAGGCCCCGATGCGCTCAGTGTAGTCGAGGAAGGCCTTGTAGAAAGGATGGGCGCCCAGCGTGGCCGAGTCGCCGACGAGCAGCAGCTTTTTGCGGGCCCGGGTCATGCCCACGTTCATGCGGCGCACGTCGCTCAAAAAGCCGATTTCGCCCTGGGGGTTGCTGCGGGTGAGGCTGATGGCAATAATGTCGCGCTCCTGGCCCTGGAACGAATCGACGGTGCCTACGCTCAGCATGCGGTGCTCCATGAGGCCCACCAGCTCGTCGTCTTCCTCGATGGCGTCCTTCAGGTAGTTGATCTGGGCGCGGTAAGGGGCAATAACGCCGATGGTGAGCAGGTCGGTTTCGTGGTCGGCGGGGTCGTAGGGCTCCAGCAGCTGGGCCAGGCGCTTCAGCAGCAGGTCGGCTTCCTCGGGGTTGGCCGTCGAGCGGCTTTCCTCAATGGTGAGCTCCTGGAAGCCGAAGCCGGCCGTGTCGAGGAACTCCACGGCCAGGTCGGGGGCGAAGCGCAGGTCGTAGGCGGGCAGGTCGGCGTGGGCTACGGCAGGAGCAGCTTTTAGGCGGCCGTCGTAGAACTGCTCCGAGCTGAAGGCCATAATCAGCTCGTGCATGCGGTACTGGGTTTCCAGCATCCGGGCTACTTCGGGCTGGCGCCTGATGCACTTCTCGAACAGTGTTTCGCGCAGACCTTCGCGGGCCGCCTTTTCGCTTTTCACGGTGGGCGGCAGCTGCTGGTGGTCGCCGGCCAGCACTACCCGGTTGGCCTTGGAAATCGGAATCCAGGAACCCGGCTCCAGGGCCTGGGCGGCCTCATCAATGAACACGGTTTCGTAGGTGAGGTGGCGGATGGCACGGTTGCCGGCCCCCACCAGCGTGCAGGTTATCACCTGCACCTGCTCGAGCAAATCCTCGGTAATGTAGCGCTCCAGCTGGTCCGATTCCTGAAGCAGCTCGTGGGCCTGCTGCTTGAGCAGGCGGCGCTGCTCGCGCTCCTCCCAGCCGAAGTGCTTCTTGAACTTGCCGGCCGCTTCGCGGTACTGCTCAGCGGTCTGGCGCAGGCTGCGCAGTTCGGCGTAGCTCTTATGGTTCATGATTTGCGCGTCGAGCGTGTGCTGCAGCAGCAGGTCGGACACCCGCGAGGGGTTGCCCATCCGGATGACGTTCACGCCGCGCTCGGCCAGCTTTTCGGTGAGCAAATCGACGGCCGTATTGCTCGGAGCGCATACCAGCACCCGTCGCTCGCGCCGGATGGTTTCCACAATGGCCTGCACCAGCGTGGTGGTTTTGCCGGTGCCGGGCGGACCATGAATGATGGCCACATCCTGCGCTGCCAGCACATGGCGCACGGCGGCCAGCTGCGAGTCGTTAAGGGGCGAGGGGTAATAGAGCGTGGCTTCGGCTTCGGGCCGGAAGCGGGCTGGCTTAGCGCCCAGCAGCACGTCGCGCAGCTCGGCCAGGCGCGAGTCGTAGGCGCCCATCACCTTGCCCAGGGCGTAGTCCATCTCGCGGTAGCTCACCTCGTCGAAGGTCAGGTCCACGCCCAGCTTGCCCTCGTCGGTCCAGTCGGGCAGGTCTTCCTTGGTGGTGGCGAGGCGGATTTTGTTGCGCTTGACGCTGGTAACGACGCCCGAAAGCGTGGGCCGGTCGGAGGCCGCTCGGCCGGGAATATTGGCGAACAGCGCAGCATTTTTGCCCACCTGAAACAGGTGCAGCCCGCCCTGGCCGCCCTGGCGCTCCAGCTCCAGCACGAGCTTGCCGCCGAAGCCAATGTCTTCCTGGATTATCTTGACCGGGTACCACGTAAGGCCCCGGCGCTGGCGCTCGGCAATGCTGGCCTGGGCGCTCTTGATTTTGAATTGCTCGTAGTCCTCCTGCTGCTCCAGCTTGAGAAGGCCCTGCACCTTGCGCAGCTCTTTTTCGAGGGCGTAGGGTTCGGTATAAGTAGGTTGTTCCGCCAACAGATTCTATAGTTTGGGATTCGTTAGCCTAACAACGAAACCGGGCAAATGGTGGCCGAAAGGTCGGGAGGAAATAGGGAATGGGCTTTGGTTATTGCCGGCTAGTTGTAGGCTATGTGTTGAACGTAGTGCCGCTGAATAGTGCCGTCAGGACGGAATATAAACAGGTAGAGCAACGACTGGTCGAAGGTGGAGAAGATATTATGCAAGCCCGGCCCGCCCTCTTGGTTATCACTTACTTCAGCCAGCAGCATATTATTCTCCAACCGCGAAAATACAATGACAGTACTGCCCTTTATAAGACCACTGTTCGTGGTTAAACTGGTATTCAGCGGTGAAAAGTAGGGCTTGTGAAAAGTGGTTGTTCCTAATTGATCAAGAGAATCTGCTAGTCGTTTTTCCTTTTGATAACCCGTGTAACCCCATAACACCCCAAGTTCCTGACTAAACCACGTCAAATCCTTGTGAACGATGCTGTCAAATACTGCTACGTTTTTCAGGTTGTACCCCATCTGACGAAGCTGCCGGTCATGCTTGATATGGTTAAAGGCCGCTTTGTATGTTTTTTCAGGAGCCGGAAGCGACTGGCCGTTAGTGAGAAAGGGCAGCATTGCCAGAATGCAGAGTAGGGGTAGCCGCATTTCAGAGGTCAAAAATCACGATAGTGAAACCCACCGCGCCCCGCTGCCACCGATGAAACGGCAGGAGCGGGGCGCGGCTGAAGTCTTAGGGACTCGTTCGGCAGAAAAGCTGACTGCTAGTAGCTCTCAGCTAGCAGCTCAAAAACGAACCTGGCCGGCGGGCTGCTCGCTCATGGGCGTGACGTTGATGGCTTCGACGGCCCGGATTTCGGGCACGGCTTTCTTCACCGATTCCTCCACGCCGGCTTTCAACGTCATTGGCGACATGGGGCAGGTGCCGCAGGCGCCAAGCAGCTCCAGGCGCAGAACCATATCCTCGGTGATTTCGAGGACGCGCACGTTGCCGCCGTCGGCGGCCAGGTAGGGCCGGATGCCGTCGAGGGCCTGCTCGACGCGGGGCAGTAGCGGGTGAGAGTCGACGGATACTTCCATGAATTGCGGTTTTGGGTGATGCCTAAGCAAAGATAAGCTTTCTGGCGGGGCTACCGGTGTCAACCAGCGAAGCGGGCGGGAAGTTCGGGAGTAAAGGAACGTCATTCAGAGCATGTGGCGCATAGAGCCAGGGACGAAGAATCTTGCGTGCTGATGCCGGTGTGCTAATTAAACGTCAGCACGCGAGATTCTTCGTCCCTGGCTCTATGCGCCACATGCTCTGAATGACGTTCCTCCACTAACCACTAACCACTAACCACTAACCACTAACCACTAACCACTCCCGTCCCTACGGCACTACCACTTCCTCGATGATGGCTTTGGGCTCGTGCTTGTAAAGCCACAGAATCAGAATGGGCAGCAGCGTCAGCTCGGCCACCACGCCGAACAGCAGCGTGAGGCCGATCAGCAGGCCCACGTAAAAGGTGCCGTCGAAAGAGGAGAAAATCAGCGTCGAGAAGCCGCCCACCAGAATCAACGAGGTGACGATAACGGCTTTACCGGCCATCAGGTAGGTTTTGCGCACCGCCCGGAACAGGTTGTCTTCCTTGAGCAGCATGAGCTTGAGCTTGCTCATGAAGTGGATGGTGTCGTCGACGGCAATGCCAAAGGCGATGGTGAAGATGATGCTCGTGCTCACTTTCATGCTTACGCCGGCCAGGCCCATTACGCCAGCCACCAGCAAAATCGGGAACAGGTTGGGAATGAGCACGACCAGCGTCATGCGCAGGCTCCGGAACAGCGCCAGCACAATGAGCGTGACCATCACGATGTCGAGCGTCATACCGATAATCATGTCGCGGCTCAGGTTTGCGTTGTTCTTATCGATGAGGTTGGCCGAGCCGGTAAGCCGGGTCTGCACCACCGTCGAATCAACGGAGGTGCGCAGAAACTGCCGCAGGCCGCCGTTGAGCGCGTGTACTTTAATGCTGCCCACATCGGCCATGCGGCCGGTGAGGCGGCCGGCGGAAGCGTCGGGCAGGGCCAGGGCCCGGAACTCGGGTTTGCGGCTCAGCAGCTTCGCCTTGCGTAGCAGCCGCGCCAGCTCGGCCTCGTCGGCGGGCAGGCGGTACTCTTCCACCAGGCCGCCGTTCAGGGCCTTGCGCACCGATTTGATGATGGTAACCGGCGAGGCCACGAAATTGAGGCCGTAGCTTTTCTGGAGGTAATTCTCAATCTGCTCGGTTTCGCGCAGCACTTCCAGGTCGAACACCGTGCGGCCGGGCCCGGGGCTCAGGGCCATTTCGAAGGGCCGCACGCCGGCGAAGTTATCCTCGAAAAACCGGAAATCGAGCTTCACCGGGTCGTTTTTAGAAAGGTCGTCGAGCAGGGCCGAGTTGATGCGGATGGTGGAGGCCGAGCCCACCGACAGCACCAGCACTACCGCGCTGATGCCCACCACCCAGTGTCGCCGGGCCAGCACCCGCCGGAACAGGCGGCCCAGCACACCGTCCCAGCTGTGGCCCTGCTGGCGCGGCACCCGCAGCTGGGGCTTTTTGAGCAGCACCAGCAGGGCCGGCAGCAGCGTGAAGCTGAGCACAAACGTGAGCAGCACGGCAATGCCCGTAAACAGCCCGAAGTTGTAAATGGGCCGGATGGAGCTGGCCATCAAGGAGAAAAAGCCGATGCTGGTAGTGAGGGCCGACAGTCCCGAGCCGAAGGCCGACTCGCGCATGGCCACCAGCAGCGCCGGCCGCTTTTCGGCTCCGTAGCCCAGCTCCGTCACGTAGCGCGTTATCAGGTGAATGGTGTCCGACATGCCCACCACAAACAGCATCACGGGCAGCAGGGCCGTCATCAAATCGATGCTCACGCCGAAGGCCGACATCACGGCCAGCCCCCACAGGATGGAGCCCAGCACCACCACCAGCGGCAGCACCACGCCCCACCAGGTTCGGAACGTAAGCCACAGCAGCCCCGTCACGAGCACCACCGACAGGCTCATAAACAGCGCCAGCTCGTTCTGCAGCCGGTCTACGAATACCGACTGGGCTACCTGCTTGCCGGCCAGATGGTACTGGTCTTCGGCAAAGTTCTGGCGAACCAGCTCGCGCCGCAACGCGCTCAGCAGCGAGTCGCCGGGCGGCTTGCTCAGGTTGGGCGACGTCTGGAACAGAATGGTGGCGGCGCGGGCATCGCGCGAAATCAGGTTGCCCACGAGGCCCGGCGTGCGGTACACCAGCGCCGAGTCGGGGGCGCGGCGCTCGGGCTCGTAGGGGTGCAGATAGAGCAGGTTGAACACACCCGGCCCCTCCACTACCGGGTTGCTGGCGTTGGTCGGCGACGATACCCGCAGCACGTGGCGGCGGCCGGTCAGAAACCGCGTCAACGAATCAACGCGCACCAGGAAGCGCGGGTCGAATACCGTCTGGCCCACGGGGGCTTCCAGGCCCAGCAGCACGTAGTCGTTGTCGTTGCCGAAGCGGGCGGCGTAGGCCTCGTAGTAGTCTAGGTCGGGGTCGCCGGCGGGGTAGAAGTCGTTGAAATTGTAGTTGAACCGCAGCTGAGCCACGAAAAACACGGCCAGAGCCGTCAGCAGCCCGAGGGCCCACAAAGTCAGGTGCGCGTAGCGGCGAAGGGGCATAGATCAGGCAGCGCGCGCCGCCGGGCAACAGAGCCGGGCGGCGGCTTCACGGGGATAATAAAACAAGGTGCAGACTACCCGGTAGAAAGCGCCCAAACCAGAGCCGGGCGCGTGGGAGTTCTGGCAGACATTGCGTACTTTAGGAGCAGCCGAAACCCAACCGCCGTTTTCGGGCATTTGTTTCCTTCACTACCACATTCGTCGTCATGAAAAACGTCCTGCTCGCCCTCGCCCTGTTTGCCTTCACCGCTTCGGCCGCCACTGCCTCGGAAGGCGACAAGGGCAAGAAGGCCAAGAAAGCCACCGCCACTACCGAGGCCAAAGCCTCCTGCGCCATGGCCAGCACGCCCTCGTGCTGCATGAAAAAAGACGCCAAAACCAGCACCGCCGCCACTACGCCAGCCGCCAAGCCGGCCGTGAAGTCGTTGTAGTGGTGAACTGGATTCGAGTGGAGAAATGCCTCACGTGCTAAAACACGTGAGGCATTCTTATGTCATATCTTTGAATATGTCCGTCCTTGAAGTCCTGACGCACATCAACGCCCCGCCGGAACGTTGCTTTCGGCTGGCCCTGAGCGTCGACCTGCACACCATTTCTACCCGCCAGACCGGCGAAACCATCGTGGCCGGCGTTCGGAGCGGCGAGCTGCAACTTGGCGACTCGGTTACGTTTCGGGCCCGGCACTTCGGTATCTGGCAGACGCTGACCAGCCAGATAACTGCGCTCGACGCGCCCCGCTACTTCCGCGACGAAATGCAGCGTGGCGCGTTTCGCTATATGTGGCACGAGCATTACTTTGAGGTTCAGGATTCGGGTGCCACGCTCATGCGGGACGTGTTTGGGTTTGCTTCTCCACTAGGCTTTCTGGGCCGTGTAGTCGATGCGCTGGTTCTGAAACGGTATTTGTGCCGTTTTCTGGCAGAGCGCGGGCGGGTGGTGAAGCAGTACGCCGAAACCGATGACTGGCGCACAGTGCTGGTAAACAGCAGGTAGAAGCTGATGCAACTTTGCCGCTGTACCACTCCTGGTATAGAACTGTGTGCTATACCCGTTATTACTCGTTGATGCTGACTTTGTGGAGTTTCGGCAGCTGCGAAGAAAACTGTGAAATATCCCCCAGCGGGTGCACAACCAACGGTTCGGCCCGCATGCGGGGCTGGCAGTAGCCTCGGCGGTGAAGAAGGCCGCGAATTGCTGCTACACCTGCCCCGGTAGTTCGGTATTAAGGCAGTAGCAAACAGTGAGCCCTCGATTTGCTCCGAACCAAATCATGTATGTCAGGTTTGATACAGGCTATAGCGGACGGCATAGGAGCGGGGCGCGTCCTCACCCGCCACTTCAAGGGCACTCGTTCAGCGGCCGTTCGGGACCAGCTCTATCCCTGCACCGTGCCGATGCATGCCTATAACCCCGGCGGGGTACTTTGCCGTTATGCCTGCATGCGCGCAGTGGTGGCCGCAGCAATAAGCGTTATGCATCAGCCAGCAGCTTTTATACACCAATAAAAGCTGCTGGCTGCAAATAGCTGCTTTCCAGCCGATTTCTTTGCCAGAATACCTCGTGCCCGAAACACCCGCCTCTGTTCGCTTTCCTGCTGCTGCCACTCCGCCGGGGCAGCCCGCACCAGCGGGCCGACGCTGGGGGCGCTGGCTGCTGGCGGCTGTGGCGCTGCTACTGCCGCTGCTGCTCTTCGGCCCGCAGTACCTCGACCAGTGGCTGCATAAGGAGCTGGAGCAGCAGGTAGCCAACCAAACCCAAGGCCAGTACCGCCTGCAAGTGGGCGAATTGCGCACCAGCCTCTGGCAGCGCAGCATCTGGCTACGGCAGGTGCGGCTGCGCCCCACCGCCGGCCAACTGGCCGACTCGCTGCCCCGTGTGCATCTCGATGTGGCCCGGCTCCGCGTGCAGGGGGTTGGGCTGCTGGCGCTGTTGCGCCGAGGGGTAGTGCCCATCGACAGCCTGGTACTGGATTCAGCCCAGCTAAAGGTTCTGGCCCTGGCCAGTAAACCCGCCAAAACCGGTTCTGCACCGCTGCACGAACGGCTGCCGCTGCGGCTCAAAGGCCTCCGCATAGCCTACTTGGGGTTGCTAAGTACGCAGGTCGTTTACCGGCCCGGCCCTGATTCGGCCCGCATTGAGCGCGCCGACCTTACTGGCCAGCACCTGCTTATTAGTGCGGCCGGAGCCGCCGACACCCAGCGCCTCGGCTACGCGGCCGCCTGGTCGTTGCAACTACAACGGGCCCGGGGCCAGGCCGCGGGCCACCGCGTGCGCGTGGCTGCCGCGCACCTCTCCACTACCCGCCGGCTATTGCAGCTCGACTCGCTCCGGATTGAGCCCCAGCGGCCGTACCAGCCAGCTCATACGCAGGTTGATTTTGCCCTTGCGCGCTTGCGCCTGAGCGGCTTCGACTTGGCGGCCCTGCAGCAGAGGCGCCGGTTCCGGGCCGATTCGCTGCACTTGCAAAGCCCCCGGCTGGCGGCCCGGCTGATGGCTCAGGCAACCGCCCCGGGCTTGGGCTCTGCCCCGGCGTATCTGCGCCAGTTGCACCTGGCGCACCTGCAAATAGAGCAGGGGGCGGTTGAAGTGACAGGGGCGGATGGCTACCTGAAGATACACCAGCTGGCGCTGCTGGGCGCGGGCCTGCAGTATACTCCGGCAGTAGCTTCCGACTCGGCCCGCGCGTTTTCTGCCGAAAGCTGGGACGTGCGCCTGGGGCCGACCCAGGCCGCAGCGGCTGCCCACACCCTGCGCCTGACCAGCGCGCAGCTCTCTACGCGGACCCGGGCGCTAACGCTTCACTCGGTACTTATTCGGCCGCCGGCACCGGGCCAGGGCCCGCCCGGCGCCGTGCGCGTCAGCCTCACGCTGCCCCGGCTTGCCCTGCGCGGGCTCGATGCCAACGCCCTGCAGCAGCGCTTACTTCGGGCCGATAGCCTGACTCTCAGCAACCCTCGCCTGCACTTCACCCCGCCTGCTCAGCCACCGCCCCCGGTCTGGAAGCTGCTGTCGGGCGTGGTGCGGCGCTCCGAGCTGGGCCGGTTCGTGGTACAGAACGCCGATATACAATTCGGAGGCCTGCGCCATGCGCCAACTATTTCCGGCCTCTTCCTCACTGGCTCCGCCATCCGCATCGACTCGCTGGCCGCCCGTATGCCTGCCCGAATTGCGTATGCCAGGTCGTGGCAGGCCCGTTCCGGCCGCATTACGGTGCCCTTCGACCTGCCCTATTACCAGGCCGCCAGCCAGACTATGTACCTCGATACCGATGCCCGTACTCTGGTGTTCAATACCATGTCGCTCACCCCAAAATATTCGGCGGCCGGCATGAACCGGCACAAGGGCTACCAGGCACCGGCTGTTTCTATCCGGGTCCGCTCGCTCAGGGCCGAGGGCCTCGACTTTGCGGCCTTGGTGAGCCGCAGTGACTTCCGGGCTGCGCGCCTCACGGCGCAGAGTCCGGTTGTGCGCATTGTCTCGGATGGGCGCGGCCCCATCAACCCAAACTACTCCAAAGTATCGCCCGAGCAGATGCGCGAATTGCCCGTGCTCGTTGATGTGCGGCAGCTCATTATCCGGAATGGCAACCTTTACTCCAGCTACCGCAGTCCGCTTACGCCCATTGTGGGCCGGCTGAGCATTAACCGCTTCAACGGGCGCTTCTTCAACCTGAGCAACGACCCCGGGCGCCAGACAGCCGCCACCCCACTCACCGGCCGGGCCACCACGTACCTGCAGAACCGCTGCCGGCTCGATGCCCAGGTTTCGATGTACTTGCTCGATCCGCAAGGTCGGCATCGGGTATGGGGGGCGTTTGGCCCCGGCTCGTTTTCGCTGCTTAATCCGATGACGGTGCCTACCCGGCTGGTTCGGTTTAAGAGCGGCGAGCTGCGCAGCCTGCGCTTTGCTATGCGCGCCGACCGCCGGGGGGTAAGGGGCACCACCTGGGCCTCGTACTCGGGCCTGCAACTAACGCTGCTCAACTACGGAGAAGAAGAAATCGAAAAATCGTTGTTTAGTCGCATCAAGTCCAAGCTGGTGAATGTGGTGGTTATCCGCGACCAGAACCCCCGCAAACGCGGCAAATTTGAAACCGGCCAGATGACTTCTACCCGCGAGCCTCGCTTTTCGATGTTTACGCTGTGGCGCCAGGGGATTGTAAGCGGCCTGTTTCATAATGTGGGAGTTCCGCAGAAACTGGCGCAAAAGCTCAGCGAAAGCAAGGATGAAGCTCCGCTGCCCAGGTAACTGCCTACGCTTCCCAGGGGCTATACTACCCAAAACATCCGGCGCAGCATACCGGTCTTACTGTCTTCTGAATAGACTCACTGCTATGCCCGCTGGTTTTGCCCTTCTCGATGCTTTGTCTGCCACCGACCTCGACCGTGTTATCGAAATGGGCTGGGAAGACCGTACCCCATTTGAGGCCATTGAGGCGCAGTTCGGGCTGGCCGAAAAAGATGTTATCGTTCTCATGCGCCGCGAGTTGAAAGGCTCCTCATTTCGGATGTGGCGGGCCCGGGTGAGCGGCCGGGCCACCAAGCACCGCGCCCGGCGCCCCAGCGGCATGAGCGGCTTCAAGAGCGACCAGCAGCGCAGCATTACGCACAACAAAATCAGCAAGCGGTAAAGGAGGCCTCCGCCTGAGCCATGTGCAAGCCCACAACAAAAGCTGCCTCAACCGGGCGGCTTTTTCTATTTTTGGGCCCGTCAACCCGTTCTTTCCGGTCGCTATGCTTCAGTACCACGCCCTTCTTCAGCACATCCTCGACCACGGCACCCGCAAAACCGACCGTACCGGTACCGGTACGCTCTCGGTGTTTGGCCACCAGATGCGGTTTGATCTGCAAGCTGGTTTTCCACTCGTTACCACCAAAAAAGTCCACCTCAAAAGCATCATCCACGAGCTGCTGTGGTTTCTGCGCGGCGACACCAGCAACCAGTCGCTCGAAGACGTGGGCGTGAGCATCTGGCGCGAGTGGGCGGATGAAAACGGCGAGCTGGGCCCTATTTACGGGCAGCAGTGGCGCAGCTGGCGGGCCCCCGACGGCCAGAGCATCGACCAGATAACCCAGATGGTGCACCTGCTGCGCACTCAGCCCGACTCGCGCCGCATGGTAGTATCAGCCTGGAACGTGGCCGAGCTGCCCCAAATGCGCCTGACGCCCTGCCACGCCCTGTTTCAGTTTTACGTGGCCGACGGCCGCCTCTCGTGCCAGCTCTACCAGCGCTCCGCCGACGTGTTTCTGGGCGTGCCGTTCAATATTGCCTCTTACGCGCTGCTTACGCTGATGATGGCCCAGGTAACGGGCCTGGAGCCCGGCGAATTCATCTGGACCGGCGGCGACACCCACCTCTACAGCAACCACCTGGAGCAGGCTACCCTGCAACTCACCCGCGAGCCGCGCCCGCTGCCCGCTATGCGCCTCAATCCAGCCGTTACCAACATCTTCGACTTTCGCTACGAAGATTTTACGCTGGAAAATTACGACCCCTGGCCCGCCATCAAAGCTCCAGTGGCGGTGTAATACGGCGCTAGCAATTTCGTAAGGCTACCCCAATCCAAACGGCTACCGGTTTCGTAACTGGGCGATGCTGAATTCTTCGTCTGACCTCGACCCGGCTGCTGACCCTGAAGACGGAATGCCAGGTCTCTCGCGCAAGCACCGGGCCTGGGTTGCCCTGTATTCGCTGGAAAACCCTGCCTTCGACCGCCGCCAGATCCTGCGCGAGAACGATGTGACGGAGGCCGACCTGGTGCGCCACATGGAAAGCTGGATGCAGTTGCAGCGCCAGCATCGCCAGAAGCAGCGCTAAGCGTGGCCAGTGAGCACCTGCCAACCTGCCTAAGTTACCGCAGCATCGGCGGCCTGTAACTGCCGCAACAGCGGGTGCGCCGCCGAGTCGAACGCTTGGCCTTCTACCTGCTGCACCGGCCGTAGGCCCGCCACGCTGGCCGTAAACACGGCTTCGGCGGCCAGTAGCGCTGCTGGCTCATACAGGCCTTCGTGCCAGACCACGCCCAACCGCGCCGCCGCGCCGCGCAGGTGGGCCAGTCGTACGCTGCTCACGCCGCCCGCCGCCTCAGCCGGTACGTACACCGCGCCGTTGCGCACCCAGCCCACGGCCGCCGCGCCCGCCTCTGCTACATGCCCGGCCGCCGAAAGCAGTATAATTTCATCAAGTTCGTGCTGCTGCCGTTCGCGGGCGGCCAGCACATACAGCAGCGCATTAGGGCCTTTGCAGAATGATACCGGGCTGTGCTGGGTCTGTACTTTTGTACTGAAGCCAGCCCGCGCCACCGGCGCCGTGCGCTCCTCAAACGGCCGGGCCGTGGCCAGCCACTCGGCCGGCGCGCTGTATTCGGGCGGCGTATACAGGCCCCCGCCGGGCCGCCAGAGCTGCAACCGCAGCCGCTGCGGTGTAGCCGGCTCGGGCTGGGCCGCTACTAGCCGGCCCAGCGCGGCCGTCAGGGCTGCCAGCGTGGCCAGCGCCGCGGGCAGCGGTAGGGCCAGCACGGCGGCGGCCCGTTGCATGCGCGCCAGGTGTTGCGGGCCGTAGCGCAGGCCGCCCTCGGCCCACACCAGCGTCTCAAAGAACCCGTCGTTGAACTGCAGGCCGCGGTTGGGCAGGGGCAGCGCAAACGTAGATTCTGGATAAAGCTGGCTGTTGTAGAGAAGCATGAGGTTAGTTGATAGCTGTCAGGGAAACCAATGGCTTCAGTTGAGATACCAACCGCTTAAACCAGCGCAAACCGCTTGCCGGGCAACGCTTTTATCACGCCCCCGAACTCCAGGCTCAGCAATATACCGGCCACCAGATGCACCGGCAGCTGGGCTTTCCAGGCCAGCGCGTCGAGGTGTTCCTCACGGTTGGGCGCGGCCTGCAGCACGGTCAGCAGGCCAAATTCGTCGACTGTGAAATCAAGCGGGTCGAAGGTTTTGGGGGCCTTGGGGCGGCCGTGCAGGTGCAGGGCCAGGTCCCAGTTGAGCAGCTGCTCAATGTCGCGGGGTTCCGAATAAAGGGCGGCTTTGTTGCTCTTGATGAGCTCGTGGCAGCCTTCGGACGCGGCCGAACCCAGCGGCCCGGGTACGGCCAGCACGTCCCGGTCGTAGCCCTGGGCCAGGTCGGCTGTTATCAGCGCCCCGCCTTTCTTGGCCGCTTCCACCACCACTGTCCCGTCCGAAAGGCCCGCAATAATGCGGTTGCGCGAGGGGAAGTTGTACTTATCGGGCGGGGTGCCGAAGGGAAATTCGGTGAGCAGGCCGCCCTGCGTCAGCATTTTCTCGGCCGTTTTGCGGTGCACGGCCGGGTACAGCACATCAAGGCCGGTGGCCATTACGCCCACCGTTTCCAGGCCTTCCTGCAGGGCAGCGCGGTGGGCGGCAATGTCGATGCCGTAGGCTAAGCCGCTCACGATGAGCGGGCGGTGCGCGGCCACACCTTTGATGAGCCGCTCGGTTTGCTCGCGGCCATAGTCGGTGGCTTGGCGCG
This sequence comes from Hymenobacter sp. ISL-91, assembly GCF_018613725.1. Taxonomy (GTDB): domain Bacteria; phylum Bacteroidota; class Bacteroidia; order Cytophagales; family Hymenobacteraceae; genus Hymenobacter. The sequence goes on along the minus strand of NZ_JAGGPS010000014.1, from coordinate 16,465 downwards.
TACCTACCAAGGCCAGCGTTTTGGGGTAGTTAAGGTCGGCGGTGCCTTGGTAATAAAGCAGGGCCGGGGCGTCGGGTACCAGCTTGAGCCGCGCCGGAAACGCCTTGCTGGTATAAAACAGCAGCTGCACGCCCTCTTTCTCGGCCCGGCGCAACGCGGCTTCGGCTTGGTTAAGCGCCTCAGTACGCGACTTGCCCGTGAGGATGCCCGCCGTGGCTGGCCCCACGCCCGGAATTCGCAGCAGCTTGCCCGATGGCAGGTGCAGCGCGTTGCGGGCCGAGCCGGCATAGCTCATCAGCTGCCGCGTCAGCTGCGGCCCTACGTTCGGGAACAACGTCAGGGCGACTTCGTGGAGGAGGGTATCGTCAAGTAAACTAGACATCTAGGCGAAAGGGCTATTGCCACTTTATCAACTGAAAATCGGTTAGCAGCCGGCAGGGTCGGTGCTGAGCATCAAACCCAATGTAGGTCGCATAATAACCATCACCTAAACCTGTCGAAAAAGTTGCCAGCGTATTGCCCTGCGCAGTGTAAAGTATACCGGGTTTCTGCTGGTTTTCAGCCAAATAATCGGTGAAGACATGGCTGAAATTTTTGTTATCGGCTGATAAATACTGGTTGAAGCCGCGCAGATAAGTGCTGTCGATGAAAAGCCCGGAACCGCTATCAACTGAGTAGCCATAATACTCCTCACCAGTAATGGGAAGCGGCTTCTGCCCGGCAAGCAAAGCCATAGTCCAAGCCGCTACAGGTTCTGCCGAAAATAAAATTCGCGCAAAAGCCACTCGCTCGTCGTCGCCGAAATGTGCTATAGCTAGTTCAACAGGAAAATCACCCTTGGGAAATACTGTGGTAAAAGGCAAAGATTCTGACTCCAATAAAATGGGGTCGGTAACCACAATGCGCCCGGTAGGAACGGGCAAGTCGCCCAAATAAGTGCGCGTAAAGCGAAATGTGATGTTATTATGCTGAATCGTTGTGCCCGGAAAAAAAGAAGTTTCAAACACTTTAGGCTGCGCCGATACAGAATAAGCTAGGCGTGTAATTTCCTGTGAGGAAGGGGAAGCCATACTGCTAACCTGCGACGTGCCGCATGAAGTAACCAACCAAGCCACTATAACAATTGGTAGGTATAGATATGGACTATACATAAATGGCAGAAGGCTAAGCGAAATAGATGGCCCTTTTAAACTACCCCTGCTGCGCCTTGCCCAGCGCGTCCAGCTCCTTCTTCATCGTCACCATAAACTTGCGGACTTTTTCCAGGCTCTGAATCACGTCGATTTTCTCCTTGAGCTGGGGGCCTTTCTGCTTGAGCAGGTCGCGGGCGCCGGGTATGGTGTAGCCGCGCTCCTTTACCAAGTGGTAGATAGTGCGGAAGATGTCGATGTCCTGGGGCGTGTAGAGGCGGTTGCCCTTCTTGCTTTTGCGCGGCCGTAGCTCGTCGAACTCCGTTTCCCAGAACCGGATCAGCGAGGGCGCCACGTTGAACTGCTGGGCTACTTCGCCGATGGTGAAGTACTGCTTCTCAATTTCGCGGTCTTGGTAGGTCATGCGGGGGGCAAAAGTAGGTCCAGGCGGCAGCTTGGGCAGGAGGGACGGGGCGGCGGCCGGTAGCGGGCAAGGTAATGCCCGGCCAAAGGCGGGCGCTCCATTTTTCACTTTTGTCGCAGCCGGCTACCTTTACGGGTAGCGCCATGGGGTTTGATGGCGAAAAATAGCTAAAAACCCGGTTGCCGCCAATTCCCGGCGGCCGCTTCCACTCTTCTTCACCGAACGGGCGCCCGCCGCGCCCCCGCTCCATGCTTCCAACCGCCGCCCACGTCCGCCAGCAGTTCCTCGATTTCTTCGCCTCCAAGGGCCACCACATCGTGCCCTCGGCCCCGATTGTGGTTAAAAACGACCCGACGCTGCTGTTCATCAACTCGGGCATGGCCCCGTTCAAAGACTACTTCCTGGGCAACAAGCCCGCCCCGTTTAAGCGCATCGCCGATACCCAGAAATGCCTGCGCGTATCAGGGAAGCACAACGACCTCGAAGAGGTAGGCTACGACACCTACCACCACACCATGTTCGAGATGCTCGGTAACTGGTCGTTTGGGGATTATTTCAAGAAGGACGCCATTGCCTGGGCCTGGGAATTGCTCGTAGATGTGTACAAGCTCGACAAGGACCGCCTCTACGTTACCTACTTCGAAGGCGACGCGGGCGACAACCTCGGCCCCGATACCGAGACCCAGGAGCTATGGCGCCAGTACACCACCGACGAGCGGATTCTGCCCGGCAACAAGAAGGATAACTTCTGGGAAATGGGTGATACGGGTCCGTGTGGTCCGTGCACCGAAATCCACATCGACCTGCGCTCCGATGAGGAGCGGGCCCAGAAACCGGGGGCCGAGCTGGTCAATGCCGACCACCCGCAGGTGGTGGAAGTGTGGAACAACGTGTTCATGGAATTTGAGCGCCGGGCCGATAAGTCGTTACTGAAACTACCTCAGCAGAACGTAGATACGGGCATGGGCTTCGAGCGTTTGATGATGGCCGTGTCGGGCGTGAAGTCCAACTACGACACCGACGTTTTCCAGCCTCTGATTCAGTTTATCGCGAAGGAAGTTGGCGTGGCCTACCACGGCACTGCCCCGGCCACCGTAACCGACCAGCCGGCCACCGAGAACGAGAAGACCGACATTGCTATCCGCGTCATTGCCGACCACATCCGCACCATCGCCTTTACCATTGCCGACGGCCAGCTCCCGAGCAACGTGAAGGCCGGCTACGTGATTCGGCGCATCCTGCGGCGGGCCGTGCGCTACGCGTTTTCGAGTCTGAACCAGAAGCAGCCGTTTTTGTACAAAATCGTGCCCGTGCTGGCCGACCAGATGGCCGCCATCTTCCCCGAGCTCAAGGCCCAGCAGCAATTCGTGCAGCGCGTGATTGAGGAGGAGGAAATCAGCTTCCTTAAAACCCTAGAAAACGGTCTGCGTCGCCTCGATTCGCTCGAAGAAGGCTTCCGCCAGCAGGGCAACCGCATCGACGGGGCCACGGCCTTTGAACTGTCGGATACCTTCGGCTTCCCGCTGGACCTCACGGCCCTGATTGCCCGTGAAAAGGGCCTGACGGTGGATGAGGAAGGGTTCCAGCAGGCGCTGGCGGCCCAGAAAAGCCGCTCCCGCAACGCCCAGGAGGCCGAGCAGAGCGACTGGACCATCGTGCTCGAATCGGAGGAGCAGCCCGCTTTCGTAGGCTACGACCAGGCCGAGGCGCCGGCCCGCATCCTGCGCTACCGCCGCACCGACCGCAAGGGCAAAACCGAGTACCAGGTAGTGCTCGACCAGACCCCGTTCTACGCCGAATCGGGCGGGCAGGTGGGCGACACGGGCTACCTGGAGTCGGCCCTGAGCAAGGTGCGGGTAATCGACACCAAGAAGGAGAACGACCTGATTGTACACACCGTGCTGGAGTTGCCCCAGGACCTGGAGGCCGAGTTTACGGCCCGCTACGAGCCCGCCCGCCGCGCCCAGATCATGCGCAACCACACCGCCACCCACCTGCTGCAGGCCGCCCTGCGCGAAGTGGTGGGCACCCACGTGGCCCAGAAAGGCTCGTTGGTTAACGAAAAGCTGCTGCGCTTCGACTTCTCGCACTTTACCAAAGTAACCGACGACCAGCTCCGGCAGGTGGAAACGCTGGTAAACGCCCGCATCCGCCAGCAGATTCCGTTGGACGAGCGCCGCAACGTGCCCATCGACGAGGCCAAGAACCTGGGCGCCACGGCCCTGTTCGGCGAAAAGTACGGCGAGTTCGTGCGCGTCATCACCTTCGACCGCGAGTTTTCGGTGGAGCTGTGCGGCGGCTGCCACGTGCGCACCACCGGCGACATCGGCTACTTCCGCATCACGAGCGAAAGCGCGGTGGGAGCGGGCGTGCGCCGCATTGAGGCCGTAACGGCCGAGGCCGCCGAAGCCTTCGTGAACCAGCAGCTGGATTTGCTGGGCCAGGTGCGCGAGGCCCTGGGCAACCCCCAGCACCTGCTGCCCGGCATCGAGAAGCAGACGGAAGAAATTGCCGCTTTGCGCAAACAGATCGAGCAGTTTGCCCAGCAGAGCATCAACCAGCAGCGCGAGCAGCTGGCGGGGCAGGTGCAGCCGCTCGGCGAGGTGAACTTCCTGGCTGCCCAGGTGCAGGCTACGTCGGCTGAGGGCCTCAAAACGCTGGCCTTCCAGCTCCGGCAGGCCGTGCCGAACCTGGTAGCCGTGCTCGGCGCTGAAATCGACGGCAAGCCCCAACTGGCCGTGATGCTGGCCGATGAGCTGGTGCAGGCCGGCAAGCTCAACGCCAGCACGCTGGTGCGCGAGCTGGGCAAGGAAATCCAAGGCGGCGGCGGCGGCCAGCCGTTCTTCGCCACCGCCGGCGGCAAAAACGCGGCCGGGCTGCCCGCAGCCATTGCCAAGGCCAAAGAGCTGGTGGAAAAGGCGCTGGCGTAGTTTGCATTTTCGGTAGAAGACGGTATTTTTGACCGTTGGGCCACCCACGGAAAGCGGGCGTTGTGCTGATGAGCACGGCGCCCGCTTTTTTCATTCCATCAATCCATTCCGCAATCAATGAGAGCTATTTTTATTATAAGTTACGTCTTGCTGATAATGGGCACGGCTACCAGGACCATTGCTCAAGAGGCACCCATAAAAAGCACTATTTATCGAATGTTTAAAGATTCGGTGGTCACCGCATCGTCGGACGCTGTTTACCGGATTCAACGGACCCAGGTAGCTGAAAAGTCGCAGCTGGACAGTGTGTTCTACGTCGCTTCCAACCGCTTACACATGGTGAAAATGACCACCTGGCAGCCCAACGGTGACACGCTGGCCGTGGTAGAGGGCCGACGTTCCAATGGTCAGATTGAATACGTAAGCCACAGACTGGGCAATAAAAGGCATGGCGAATATCGCGCTTATGATATCCAGGGTCGTTTGCAGAAGATAGCCCAATTCGACAAGGGGAAGGAGCGGAAGGCTACATGCTTCTCGAAAACGGGCGCAACCGTTTCCTGTAAGCAGTACAAATACACCGAAAAACTGCCGGAGTTTCCGGGTGGACAACAGGAACTGATGAGCTACATCGGCCGCACCCTTCGTTACCCCGATGCTGCTTTAAAACAGAATTTGCAAGGCGTGGTGAAACTGGCATTTGTCGTGGCCGAGACCGGCGAAGTGCGTTGCGTGCAGGTAACGCAGCCGTTATGGCCGGAGCTGGATGCCGAAGCGCGACGTGTACTGACAAGTCTGCCGCGCTTTACGCCAGGCCAGCAAAACGGCGAACCAGTGCCTGTTTATTTTACGGTGCCCGTTACTTTCGCCATTCAATAAGTACTATTACGCAGTTTATGCCCCTACAACCGGTGGCAAGCAAATCACTGGTGCGTAACAGCATCTTTTATTATCCCCATTATGATGAACTATAAGTTGCTATTGCCACTCCTGCTGCTACTGGCCGCTGGCTCGCTAGTGGCGGCCCCTTTGCCCGATAGCACGCGCATTACGCGCAGCACAGAGTATCAGGACCGTCACTTCCGCAGTTCTGCCACTCCCGAGGGAGCCACTTACCGGGTGGAAATTATGCTGAAGGATAGCGCACGGGGCGTGGCTAAAACGTATTTGCTGTCCAGCGGCAAGCTCTATTCCTATAAAGCCTTCCTCAACCAAGCCCCGCGAGTGCGGCACGGAGCCTACCTGGAATTTCACGAAAACGGTAAAACACGCCTGCAGGAGGTGTACGTGCTGGGGATATTGCAGGGCGAGAGGCGAACTTACTACCCTACCGGGGAGCTGCGTCGTCGGGAGCAGGTAGTGCCCGGTCAGCCTACTACGGGCGAGTGTTTCGGGCCTGATGGAAATCCGGTGGCCTATTTCCCTTACATGCAAATGCCGGTTTATCCGGGCGAGCAGGCCGGGCTGTTGCAGGATATTGGCCGCAATACGGTGTACCCGAGGACGGCCCTCCGGGCCAGAGCGGAGGGCGTTGTAATTGTAGGTTTTACGGTTGGCAAGGACGGTAAAGTGCAGGACGTTGCGGCCGAGGAGCCGTCGGCGGATGCTGCTGCTGCGTTGCGGTGGGCATATACCCACTTACAGGAAGCCGCTGTGCAGTCGGTTCGTAAGCTAAAGCCCTTCGTGCCGGGCCGCCGGGAAGGCGAAGTGGTCGAAGTGCGTTTCCGGGTGCCGGCTACATTTAGAATTATGTAGCCCGGCCTAGCGTGCCCGCGGGAGCCTTCCTGTTACACCAACTCCACCGGCGGCTAAGTATCTTCACGCCTGTAATCAGCGGCATCAGCCGTATAATCAGCGTACATCTGTGATAGACGACAGCCTCAAAGCCAAATACCAGCCCGTTATCGGCCTCGAAGTACACGCCCAGCTGCTAACCCGCAGCAAAATGTACTCTTCGGATGAAAACGAGTACGGCGCCCTGCCCAACCACAACCTGAGCGTGATTACGCTCGGCCACCCCGGCACGCTGCCCCGCGTCAACCATTCGGCCATCGAGTTTGCCATGAAAATGGGCCTGGCCACCAACTGCCACATCCGGCGCGACAACCTGTTTGCCCGCAAAAACTACTTCTACCCCGACCTGCCCAAGGGTTACCAGATAACCCAGGACAAAACCCCGATCTGCACCGAGGGCCACGTGGAAATTAGGCTGGCCGATGGCACGACCAAGCAAATCGGCGTGACGCGCATTCACATGGAGGAGGACGCGGGCAAGAGCATGCACCTGGCCGGCGAAACCGAAACGCTCGTGGACCTGAACCGGGCCGGCGTGCCGCTCATCGAAATCGTGAGCGAGCCCGATATTCGCAACTCGGAGGAAGCCTACGCCTACCTGGCCGAAATCAAGAAGCTGGTAGAGTACCTCGGCATCTGCGACGGCAACATGGAGGAAGGCTCGTTGCGCTGCGACGCCAACGTGAGCGTGATGCTGAACGGGGCCACCGAGTTCGGCACCAAAGTGGAGGTGAAGAACATGAACTCGTTCCGCAACGTGCAGCGGGCCATCGAGTACGAGATTGAGCGCCAGATTCTGCTGCTCGAAGCCGGCGAGGTTATCGACAGCCAGACCCGCGGCTTCGATGCCCAGAGTGGCACTACCACTGCCCAGCGCAGCAAGGAAACGCTCAACGACTACCGCTACTTCCCCGAGCCCGACCTGCCGGCCGTCATCATCGACGATGCCTGGCTGCACCGCATGCAGCAGCAGATGCCAGCGCTGCCCCAGCAGCTCTACGCCCGCTTCACCGGTGAGCTGGGTCTTTCGGACTACGACGCCACGGTGCTGACGGCTGAGAAGGAACTGGCGCTGTATTTCGACGAGCTGACCCGCCTGAGCCCCAACGCCAAAGCCGCTGCCAACTGGGTAACCGGCCCCGTGAAGGCCTACCTCAACGAGCGCGCCCTTACCCTCGACCAGTTCCCGCTTACCACGCAGCACCTGGCCGATATCATCGGGCTCATCGACGAGAACAAAGTGGGCCAGTCGGTGGCCAGCAAGCAGTTGTTCCCGTACCTGCTTGAAAACCCCACGCAAACTGCCGCCGCCGCCGCCGAAGCGCAAGGACTTATGCAACAGTCGGACGCCGGGGCGCTGGAAGCCATGATTGCCCAGGTGCTGGCCGCCAACCCGGTCAAAGTAGCCGAGTACCGCGCCGGCAAAAAGAGCCTTACCGGCATGTTTATGGGCGAGCTGATGAAGCTGACCGGTGGCAAAGCCGACCCCAAGCTAGCCAACCAGCTCCTGCGCCAGCACTTGGACGGATAAAGTAGAAGTGCCGTAGGGGCGGGGCTTGTCCCCGCCCCCCGTTCGCCCGCCTCAACGAGTCCGTTCAACGGCGGGCGGGGACAAGCCCCGCCCCTACGCCGCCCTATGCAGCGCAGAGGACCTTATTCCACCAGAAAATTTGTGGCAATGGCTCAGATTTGCAGTATAAGGTCCTTTGGGCTGCGCCGGATGACGGGCGTTGTTGCCGCTACCGCGCTGCTAATGCTTATTAGCTGCCAGCGGCTTGGGGCGCCGGCCACGCCCGGTGAGGCTACCCAGAACCGCCGCGACAACCGCCCGGCCTCGCCAGACTTCGACCTGCCAACTGCCGCTGATAAACCGCTGACGCTACAGAGCCTGCGCGGCAGCTACGTGTTGCTCGATTTTCGGGCTGTTGGCTGCGCCGAATGCGGGGCCGAAAACGCCAACCTGCGCAAGCTCTACGACCAGTTCAGCCACCGGGGCCTGGTTATCGTGAGCGTGTGGGGAGCGAGCAGCCAAGCCGAGTGGCGCGCGGCGCTGGCCGCCGAGGAGCTGCCCTGGGCGCAGGCCCTGGACCTGTCGGGTGAGACTGCCCGGGCTTATAAGGTACAGCAGCCACCCGTGGCCGTACTGCTCGACCCACGCGGCTACGAGCTGGCGCGCAACCTGCGGGGCCGCAACCTGGGTCAGAAAATTTCGGAATATATCCCGCTCGACTAACCGGGCTGCGTTGGTTGCCGGGCGAATGGTACAACGAAGGCGGGGAACCTGTGGCGCTAAGTAGTAGTTGCACACCTGCCTGTCGGACCCTTTTTCGGGCAAAATCAGCAACTTGCAGCCTGTTTTCGGGGCACTGCTCCATTCCGCGCCGCCCAGCCAGGGCGGTTGGCCTACTCGCTTAACCAATGAACATGAAGAGCCTGCTTTATTTTGGTGCCCTGCTTGGCATGACCAATGCCTGCAACAAAAACGCTACCCCAACTACCGCCGGCTCCACCGATGCGGCCAGCTATGAGCTAAGCGGCCAGCTCCAGAACGCCCCGGCCGGCACCAAAGTGTACTTGGCCGAGCTGGGCGAAACCCAGTTCGTGTCGCGCGATACGGCTACGTTGAACGAAAAGGGCGAGTTTGCTTTTTCGGGGCCGATGACCGAAGCCGGCCTGTACCAGGTGAAAACTACCGACCAGAACCAGGCGCTGCTAGTGCTTGGCCCGGGCCAGCGGGTGCAGCTGGCCGGCGACGCCCAGCAGCTGCCCGCCACCTACACCGTGCAGGGTTCGCCCGATTCGGAGTTGCTACGCCGCATAAACAAGGCGGCCGAAGCCAACCAGAAAGAGCTGCAGCAGATAATGCCGCGCCTGGAGCAGCGCTACACCGCCGCCGCCCAGGCTGGCCGCACCGACTCGATGCAGGCCATCCAGGCCCGGGCCGAAAGCCTGCAGCGCCGGGGCCAGCAGCAAATGCTGCAGCTGGTGCGCCAGAACCCAGGCTCCATTGTGTCGGGCTTCGTGATGGCCAACGTGCTCAACCCCGACGAAAACTTCGCCCTGGCCGACTCGGTGGCCACCGTGCTGAAAACATCGGCCCCCAACTCGCGCTACACCAAAGCCCTGGCTACTCGCCTCGACGGCCTGCGCACCACTGTCTCGGGCGCTACTGCTCCCGAAATCAGCCTGCCCACGCCCCAGGGCCCGCTGCTGGCCCTCACCAGCCTGCGCGGCAAGTATGTGCTGATTGATTTCTGGGCCAGCTGGTGCGGGCCCTGCCGTCAGGAAAACCCCAACATCGTGCGGGCCTACAACAAGTACAAAAACGCCGGCCCGGGCTTCGAAATCTACGGCGTCTCCTTCGATCAGGACCGGGCCAAGTGGCTGAAAGCCATTCAGGCCGACGGTTTGGTCTGGAAGCAGGTATCGGACCTGAAAGGCTGGGAGTCGGCCGCCGGCCAGACCTACGGCATCAAATCCATCCCGTTCTCCATTCTGCTCGACCCCCAGGGCCGCATCGTAGGCAAGAACCTGCGCGGCGCCGAGCTGGATGCCAAGCTGGCCTCAGTATTGAAGTAAGAGGGTGATAAGTACGCAACAGAAACGGCCAGTCGCATATGCGGCTGGCCGTTTCTGTTGTAACGAGGCTGGCAGGAAATCAGATAGCCCGTCATTCTGAGCGCAGCCGAAGCATCTCTACCGTTTCGTCAGGTTAGCATTGTAGCGAAGCGGTAGAGATGCTTCGACAAGCTCAGCATGACAGACAAGTTGATTTCAGCGAGTCTCAAAACGCGTTTAGAGTCACACCCCAAACATGCGCTGCACCGACTGCCAGAGCTTCTTTTTGCGGCCGGCATCGTATTCGAGCATTTCGATTTCACTGGCTCCGAGGAAGGCCGTGTCGCCGTAAAGGAGCACCGGTTCGTAGGGCTGGGTGGTATACACGGCTACGTCGAGCAGGTTTTTGCCGAACGCCAGGAACTGCCGGGCTGCCAGGTGCTGGCGCAGGCTGCACAGGGCCACCGGGTAAGAGTCGTGCTCCACGTTCACCAGCAGCACGTCTTCCATAATCAGGCGCAGCGCTTTCAGCAGGTTGTTGAGAAACACGTTGCGCGGCAGCTTGCGGAACTGAGCCTCGGGCAGGCGCACCAGCAGTACCAGGCCGTCGAAGTTGCTGCCCAACACCGAAAATGGGATGTGCGCCACCGGCGACTGGGTAGGCGTGGGCTGCACCCGGCCCGGCTGCGAAGGCGGAGCCGCCGGGGCCGCTGGTAGCGGGGCCAGTGTGAGCGTTACGGCCGCGTGCCCGGCTGCTGCTGCTGGTGCCGATGGTGCTGGTTCTACGGCCGGTGCCGGCACCGCAACCGGAGCTGGTGGCGCTACTACTGGTGCTACCACGGCCGGAGCGAGTGGTTTAGAGACCGGAGCGGCTGCTGTCGGTGGTGCCATTGCGGGCCGCATCGGTGGGAGCGGAACTGGCTCGGGACTGGCGGCTGTAGCTGGCTGAGCAACCGGCGGTGCCACCGAAACGGGCGGCGCCATTGCAACCAGGGGAGCCGCCGAAGCTGCCGCGGCGGCCAGGGGCGCCACTACCGGGTCCGGCACCACATAAAGGGAGGCTTCGGTGTAGAAGTTCTGGAAAAAGGCGAGCGTGGCGGCGTTGTCCATGCAAAAGGGCAAAATAGGAGCGTAGAGGCAATTTACGCATTCCCCAACACCAATCAGCACGGCCTGCGCTGATTGGCGTTTCTTCAGCTAACAGCTCAGCTGGGCGTTTCATCCTCGGCGGCCTGGGCTACGAGGTCGAAGAGGGCTTTGAGTTCGGTGGCTTCCTGTGGGGCCATGCGCCCGCCCAGCACCAGGCGTAGCTGGCGGCGGCGCAGGGCTCCGTCGTAGAGGGCTTGCTCGGCCGCTGTTTCGGGTACGGCGTCGGGCACGTCAATGGGGCGGCCAGACTGGTCGACGGCCACGAAGGTGAAGAAGGCTTCGTTGGATTTGACTTTCGTGCCGCTCGGAATGTCCTCGGCCCACACGTCAATATGCACCTCCATGCTGGAGCTGAAGGAGCGCGTAACCTGCGCCTCCAGCGTGATAACGCTGCCCAGCTTGATGCCTTCGCGGAAGGATACGTTGTCGACCGAAGCCGTAACAACGATGCGGTTGGAGTGGCGCTGGGCCGAAATGGCGGCCGCTACGTCCATCAGGTGCATCATGCGGCCGCCCATCAGGTTGTTGAGCGTGTTGGTATCGTTGGGCAGTACCAGCTCGGTCATGCTGACGAACGAGTCTTTAACAGGCTTGGGTTTGCGGGTCATCGGGGAGGGGGTGAATGCTACTTAAGAGGAAGCAAAGGTAAGCGCTGACTCGGGGAGTGGGGGCCTTCGCCTGTCATGCTGAGTGCAGCGACGGCCCTTAGCACCTGCAACCAGCCGCAATAACGACTCGCCCTCACGGGCTAGGGTCCTTCCCAAGCTCGGGATGACAAACGACCTCCCTCCCTCCCTCCCTCCCTCCCTCCATTCACTAACCGCTACCCCCAGCCGGCCTTGCCCAGCAGCGGCACGAAGCGGAATTCCTCCAGCTCCTGGCGCGAAAATTCCTCCTCACTCTCGCGCACCACGCGCACCATGCGCTGGCGGGTAGCATCGCCTACCGGAATGACCAGCGCCCCGCCCACTCGCAGTTGCTGCAGTAGCGGCCGGGGCAGCGTGGGCGAGCCGGCCGTTACCAGTATCTTATCGAACGGCGCGTGCTGAGGCAGGCCCAGCGAGCCGTCGCCGCAGAACAGCTGGGGCGGCTGGGGCAGCTGGGCCAGGCGGCGGGCCGTGCGCTCGAACAGCACGGCGTTGTACTCAATACTGAACACGTGGGGCGTGAGCTGCAGCAGCACGCTGCACTGGTAGCCCGAGCCGGTCCCGATTTCCAGCACCTTATCCTGCGGGCCGATGCGTAGCAGTTCCGTTTGGTAGGCCACGGTGTAGGGCTGCGAAATGGTCTGGCCCTCGCCGATGGGAAACGCCTTGTCGTGGTAGGCATGCGACTGAAAGCCGGCGGCGAAGAACTGGTGGCGCGGCACTGCCCCAATGGCCGCCAGCACTTGCTCGTCGCGGATGCCCTTGCGGCGCAGATCCTCGACCAGGGCGCGGCGCATGCCTCGGTGGCGGTAAGTGTCGGGGGCGGCGTGCATAGATGGCGGGTAGAAGCGGCAGGCGCGAATGGCGGCGGAGCGGGCTAACGGGTATTGGTTACCTTTATGCCGCTCCGAAAAAACCGGCCCGGCAGTGGGGCAGGGGTAAGCGGAAGCGTAAAATTAGGCCTTCCGGGCCAGAATACGCAGCTTTGTTGCCGGTTGAACCGCTTACCTGCTTCGCTCTTGATTCGTACTCTGCAAAAAATGAAGCTGATAGGCGCCGACTTTCTGGCGGCGCTACTGGCGTGGATGTGCTTTTTTTTGGTGCGCAAGTATCTGCTGCGCGAAATCAGCTCCGACACCGACTACCATTTTGCCGCCGATGCCGTGCCCAATCCGGCATTTCTGGTGGGAGCCGCCCTGTTGATTGCTACTTTCTGGACGGGCCTGTATGCGCTGCTGGGGGAGTACAACGATATTTTCCGCAAGTCGCGGCTGAGTGAGCTTATCCGGCTGGCCCGCGTGTCGGTGCTGGGGGCCGTGCTCATCTTCTTTGTGCTGCTGCTCGACGACCAGGGCGTGCAGAACTACCGCAGCTACTACAAAACCATTTCGGCCTACTTCCTGCTGCACTTCCTCATCACGGCGGTGCTCCGGCTCTGGGCCGTGTACAGCGTGCAGCAGCTGGTGCGCGGCGGCGTCATCAGCTTCAATACGCTGCTGGTGGGCTCGGGCGCGCTGGCCCGCGACACCGGCCGCGACCTGGGCCGCACCGGCCGCCACCTGGGGCTGCGGCTGGTAGGTTTCGCGCCCCTGGGCCCCAGCGTGTGCGCCGAGCTGGCTGCCGAGTTGCCCGATGTGGGCTCGTACCGCCGGCTGCCCGAGCTGGTGCGCGAACTGAACGTGGAGCAGATTGTCATTGCCATCGAACCGGGCGAGCACCGCATCATCGAAGAAATCCTGACGCTGCTCAACGGTACGCCCGCCCGCGTCAGCATCCTGCCCGACCTTTATCAGATGCTGCTGGGCTCGGTGAAGGTGAGCCACGTTTTCGGCACGCCGCTCATCGATATCAAGCAGGATTTGCTGCCGCTGTGGCAGCAGGTGGCCAAGCGCCTGATCGACGTGGTAGGCTCGGTGCTGTTTCTGCTGCTGGCCTGGCCGGTGTACGCCTTCACGGCCCTGATGGTGCGGCTTTCTTCGCCGGGGCCGGTGTTCTACTCGCAGGAGCGCATCGGGCGCAACGCCGTGCCGTTTCGCATCTACAAGTTCCGCTCGATGTACGTGGATGCCGAACGACAGGGCCCGGCCCTGTCGTCCGACCACGACCCGCGCATTACCAAATGGGGCCGATTTATGCGCAAGGTGCGGCTCGATGAGCTACCGCAGTTCTGGAACGTTATCAAGGGCGACATGAGCATTGTGGGCCCGCGCCCCGAGCGCCGCTTCTTCATCGACCAGATTGTGCAAATCGCGCCCCACTACCGCCACCTGCACCGCGTCCGGCCCGGCCTTACCAGCCTCGGCCAGGTAAAGTACGGCTACGCCGAAACCGTGGCCCAGATGGTAGAGCGCCTCAAGTTCGACATCCTCTACATCGAAAATATGAGCCTGGCCATGGACTTCCGGGTCCTGCTCTACACGTTGAAAATCATTATTGAGGGGCGGGGTAAATAAATCACAGATGGTACAGATGACTGGATGCCACAGATTTATTCTGGTGGCGGATTTGTTCTGGATGCCAGATTCATTCTGGTGGCGGATTTGTGCTGGTGGAGGATTTGTTTTACTTGTTTGGTGGGTGGTGTTTTGCTCTTGTCGAAGCTGAAACGTATCTGGTATGGAGGGGTATAAGCACAAAGAGCTGACCGGAAAAATTATTGGAGCGGCTATGCGGGTACATACGTATTTGGGAGTGGGCTTCCCGGAGGTGGTGTACCAGCGTTGCCTGGCCATTGAGCTGCGGGAAAGCGGGGTTGCTTTCGAGCAGGAACTGGAGCTGCCGCTGTTTTACCGGGGCGAAAAAGTGGGCAGCCGCCGGGTTGATTTTCTGGCAGAAAAAACAGTGTTAGTCGAACTGAAAGCCGTCAGCGAAGTTACCACGCTACACCACGCCCAGGTCCTGAATTATCTGCACGCCTACCAGCTTGAAGTGGCCCTGCTCCTAAACTTTGGCGAACCCCGCCTCAGCTACAAACGCTTCGTCAACTAGCCCTGCCAGCCAGAAGAGGGCTACAAATTATCCCCACCAGAACGAATCTGGCATCCAGAACAAATCCGCCACCAGAACGAATCTGTGGCATCCAGTCATCTGTACCATCTGTGATTTATGTTCACCGGCATCATCGAAACCCTAGGCACCATTACCACTGTACGCCGCGAGGGCACCAACATTCATTTCACGGTTGAATCAGGTTTCGCGTCGGAACTCAAAATTGACCAGAGCGTGGCCCACGACGGCGTGTGCCTGACGGTAGTAGCTGTGGACGGCATGGCCGGCGCCACCGGCACCCACGTCGTCACGGCCATCGACGAAACACTGCAAAAGACTAACCTGAGCACCTGGGCCCCCGGCCGCCGCGTAAACCTGGAGCGCTGTCTCTCAGCCAACGGCCGCTTCGATGGCCACATCGTGCAGGGCCACGTCGATTTGACGGCCACCTGCGAGTCGGTGGAGGACCAGAACGGCTCCTGGCTCTACCGCTTCCGCCACGAGGCCGGCCCCGGCCGCGTAACGGTGGAAAAAGGCTCTATCTGCATCAACGGCACCAGCCTCACCTGCTTCAACAGCACCGACGACGGTTTCTCAGTGGCTATCATTCCCTACACCTACGAGCACACTACGTTCCAGGACCTGCGCCCCGGCGACCGGGTGAACCTGGAATTTGACATCGTGGGCAAGTACGTGGCCAAGCTGCTGGGGAAGTAGGAGGGCGTAGTCTGGGCCTGCCAGTGGCTGAAATCGACGGTGCCAGCGTATCTTCCCGGCTCTATGCGCTACCTCCTGTTTCTGCTGCCGCTCTTACTGATCCGGCCCGCCGCGGCCCAAAATCGCCTCGACTCGGTGCTGACGGCTGAGCACGCGGCCGGGCATTTCAACGGGGCGATGCTGGCTGTGAAGAACGGCCGGGTGGTAGCCCGCGGCAATAAAGGCTCCGCTAACTTCCAGTTTGCCGTGCCGGTCACCGACAGCACCCGGTTTCCGATTGCATCGATGAGCAAGACCTTTACCGCGCTGCTAGTGCTGCAACTGCAGGAGTGGGGCCAGCTCAAGCTCACCGATAAAGCCGCCGCCTACCTGCCCGAACTACCCACTAGCTGCCGTCAAATCAGCCTGCTGGATTTGCTGACGCACTACTCGGGGCTGAAAAACGAGCCCATACAGGCCTACGACAAGCGGCTGCCGCTGGCGGAGTTCGTGCGGGCTTACGTGGTGCGGGATGAAACGAAACCCACGCCCGGCTTCAACTACAATAACGTCGATTACGTAGTGCTGACGCGGGTGCTGGAAGTGGTGAGCGGCCGGCCGTACCCGGTGCTGCTGCAGGAGACTATTCTGACGCCGCTGGGCATGAAAAATACCGGCGTACTGACGGATGACCGCATTATTCCCAACCTGGCCTACGGCTACTACAACTATTCTTTCGGCGGGGGCGGCCAGCCGGAACCACTGCAGAACGATACGCGCGACGTCGCCAACTACGCCGGGGCGGGAGCCATTTACTCGACGGTTGCCGACCTGGGTCGGCTTGTGGAAGGCCTGCGCACGAACCGGCTATTGCGCCCCCAAACCACCGCCCAACTGCTCATCAGGCCCCAGCAGCCGGCCTACCTCGACTATGCCCGCGGCCGCCCCACCGTTGGCTTCTACTACAACAACCGCACGTTTGGGTGGCCGGTGCTGGAGCGCCGCGGCAGCATCGACGGCTTTAAGTAGTCATGCAAAAGTAATCGTGTATTGTTTGCCGACGTTTGTCAAGACGTCTTCAAGTCGTTGGAGCAGTGTTTGGTCGGTGGCATAGTCTTGTGGCCTTATCCAGTAATGCTTGCAGCGGTG
>NZ_JAGGPS010000013.1 GCF_018613725.1 Hymenobacter sp. ISL-91 | reverse complement strand
CCACTTGGCCTGCTGCTATCTGGCGTGGGTGTCGTTGCGCCAATTTGCCCGCCAAACGGCACAAACCATCTATCAGGCTCACCAACAGCAGTGGACTCCCTACTTGCGCCAGCTACTGGCTCAGCCGCTCATTCCCGCACTGCTACCTGTAAGTGCGTAAGTCCTAATAAAATGTCAGCATTCGTCTCTGATACTGTAGACATATATCCTAGTTGTATGAACAGACAACAAAAAAGCCGCTCAGCAAAATAGCTAAGCGGCTGATTATCAAAGTACCCCGTACACGATTCGAACGTGTGACCGCCTGCTTAGAAGGCAGGGATTCAACCATAATACCTATTAGTATTTATTGCGATTAAGCACGATAGCGGCTGTTTTAGCAGATACCCCTTCGTATTCATTCTAGTTATTTAGTGCCCTTTTGGTATATTTGTTAGCCCCGCTGTTAGCCCCGGCTGTTGGGGCTAACATTTGCAAGCCCGTGCTATGAGCAAAACCACTGACCACAAAGAAGGAAAGGCTACCGTCCGAATCCACTACAAGACTGGTAAGACCCTGGCAGACGGCTCCCACCCTTTTGTAATCCGAATCACGAAGAACTGCAAGCACCTGACACGCAACACGGGTATCAGCTTGCATCCCAAATACTGGAACAAAGAGAAAAAAGAAATCCGGCGGAGCTACCCTGGCGATGCAAAGGCCCTGTGGCGAAAGCTAGAAGCGAAAGCCAAAATATACGAGGAAGCCGCCGAGGAACTGGCCGAAGCAGACGAGCATTACGAAGCCGAAACCGTGCTGGCGAAGGTGAGCGAACAGCGCAAAGCCGGCCGCCGAGTAAAGCTGCTGGCCTACCTGGCCGAGAGAGTTGCGGCCCAGCTCGAAGCCGGCAAGTTGGGTAACGCCCGCGTGTATCGGGAAACGAGTAATGAGCTTTCCCGCTTCATTGCCAGCGAGTACGGCACCGAGGATATATCGTTTGCCCAGGTAACGGTAGGCTTCTGCCATGAATGGGAGCAGGCCCAGCGGGGTACTGGGGCCGAGGATACGACCTTATCTGTTCGGTTCCGCACGCTTCGGGCCGTACTCAACAAAGCTATTGCCGTAGGCGTGGCCCGGCCCGAGCACTATCCCTTTGCCCGCAACCGCGCCGAACAGCACAAGTACAGTCTGAGTCAGCTCGACCTGAGCACTGCGAAGCGGGCACTACCCCGCGAAGATTTACGGCGATTGGAGGCCCTAAACCCAACGGTTGGCCGCCAGATGATGACGAAGAATGTATTTCTGTTCTCTTTTTATTGTGGGGGCATCAATTTCGTGGATTTAGCCCAACTCAAGTGGAAAGATGTAACCGGCCCGAGTGATGCCCAACGGCTAAATTATACCCGTCAGAAAACTTCAGGCAAGTTCACTCAAAAGTTATTGGCTCCTGCTGCTGCCATAGTGGCTCAGTATCGCCCTCTAACCTATACCGGGCCGGAAAGCTACATCTTTCCTTTCCTCGACATGGCGAAACACACCACGGCAGCGAAGCGAGCAGTGAGACTAAAAAACGTGCTGGGGTGGGTCAACAAGAACCTAAAGCTATTGGCAGAGCAGGCAGGTATTACGGTGACCCTTACTACCTACGTAGCCCGGCATTCCTTCGCCACCACTTTAAAGTTGGCTGGCACTAATACGGCAGTAATCAGCCAAGCTATGGGGCACAGGTCCGAAGCAGTTACGGCCGTATACTTGGATTCCTTCGCTTCCGACGTAGTTGATTCTGCTTTTGATAGCCTTCTCTAACAACGCACAAGTATGAAGCTGCACTTCACCACCGAGGAACTACAGGAGTTCCTAAAGCTACTTACCCGAAAAGGCGAAGGTGGCGACTTAACGCGGTTCCCCTGGCTGGAATTTGAAGACCTTGCGGATAAGTGGAACGCTTGGGCGGGGATGTCGGAAGATGAGAAAGTAGCCGTTACAGATGGGAAGGAGGAGCTGTTTCAACGGGTTTCCTCGACCATTGCCCAAAGCTACGGGCAGCAACCCGCGCCCACCACGGCGAAAGAGCTTGAGAGGAATCAAACGAAAGCTTCTGCGTCGGCAGTGATGACCGGCAAAGGGTGGGGTGGGCTTGCCTCAGAGCACAACCTAGACCGAATGCGAAGGGAGTATGACGAGGGCAGATTTTACTACGACACGCCGGAAGGATTGCGCGAGTACGCGGAACGTCGGCTAGCGCATTATCAGCAGAAGCACGAGCAGGCGAAAGACGAAGCGTATAGAATGGATACCAGTGCTCAAGAGGCCGTAAATGCGGCAATGGATACCGCCTATCGTGAAATTGGGAAGCATATAGAACAAGACTTGTCTGCTAAGCAGCCTAGAGGCAGGGGAAAAGCTACCAATAGAGAAAAGCAAATCAAAGACCTATTGATTGAGGGCTGCCCCGAGACGTTATTTCATGAAGTTGCGGAGAAGTTGGGGCTGATAGAAGACGGACGCACTTCCACAAATGCCCGTCCCCGGTTGTGGCGGGCGTTGGTTCAGGCATTCAGGGATAAGAAGCTTATTCCTTACGAAACGGTAGACACAGCAGAAATACACCGAGCATTAAAGAGTGAATTTGAACAAGTAGGAGTAGAGAATTCATATCAGGGGGGGTTCACCCCTATCAAGACAACCGAGGAGTATTATAATAATGCCTTGGCATTTATAGAGGCGAAGAATCTGCGGTTTTGAGGGATTTCTTGAGTAGCTCAAAACCGCAGAAACAGGGTAAAGGGGCACGCTAATTTTGGAACATCAAACCGGTAAACTCCCCCGGTTAGAAGTCTCAAAATATGCCTCAAATCATCACAACAGGTGTTTCCTACCGTGATTTCTTGAACGACTGCCGCGCAGTGTTCCGCCAAGAAATTCAAGAACAACTAAAGGACCTTGGGCACCTTACTTCCCAGCCAACAATCGGCGGCATTGACTTAGCGTGTGAGGTAACCGGCCTCACCAAAAACACCATCTACGCACTTTGCTCAAGGCGTGGCATCCCATACAGCAAGCCCGCTGGTGGGAGCAAATTGTACTTCAACCGCGCCGAGCTGCTAGAATGGATAGCCAGCGGCCGCCGGGAGCAACAAAAAACCCGATAGTATGCTGCTACATACTACCGGGCTCAAAGTACAGGGTTTGATTGAAGACCAACCCAAATATACGAAGCAGCAGGCACTTAGAGAAGCTCATCCGCAGCTTTTCGGCCTACTCGATGCTTCGCCGCTGTTCGCCTATTCTCCGACTGGCTTACAGAATATAATTCGGCGGTTCGGAGTTTCTACAGACACCTTGGAGCAGTGCCTAGCGGTTTATCTGCGACCCGGCGAATCACCTAGCCGAGACGAGCACATGGCCCAGGACGTGGCCCGGCTCTTAACGGCAACGCCTGAGTTGCTGGATACAATCGCTAAGGTGGTAGGCCCAAAGGCCCGCACTCGTAAAAAGGCAGCCGCCAAAGGGCAGAAAGGGGGGAAATACCGTGGTAAATAACCAAGACGCTCCCAACCAATTTGAGCTGATGCGTGCGGCGCTGGGAACTCAGGAAGAATATCAGCCACAAGACACCACTCCAGAGGGATTCCCGGCCGAAGTGTACGAAGCACTGCCACGTCTTTTGCAGGAGTGCTGCCAGCCGTTTACAGCCGGACACGAACGGGATATTCTGTTACTCGGTGTATTGGGTGTGCTATCGGGGTGCTTCCTGAATGTCACCGGCACCTATGACGGGCAGACCGTCTGGCCGATGCTGTACACGTTTGTCATTGCGCCAGCTGCCAACGGTAAGGGGGGGCTGTCAATGGCTCGCCGCTTGGCCTACCCCATCCACGCCGGCCGTGTGCAGGAAAGCCGGGAAGCGCAGGGCGAATACGAAGCCGCCGTGGAGCAGCACGCTCAGCACATGAAAACACAGAGGGGCCGGGCTGAGAAATTACTAGGTCACGCCCAAGAGCCGCCCGCTATGCCACCGTTCCGGCAACTATTTATTCCCGGCAACAGCTCCGCCGCCAGTATTCTGACGGTGCTGGATGCCAACCAGGGTCAGGGAATTATCTTCGAGAGCGAGGGTGATACCATTGCAGGAGCGCTCAAACAGGAATGGGGTAGTTACTCTGACTTGTTGCGCAAAGGGTTTCATCACGAAGCCGCCACCAGCCAACGGAAGACCGGCCGCGAGTTTCTTGAGGTAGATAGCCCCAAACTCGCAGTAGTGATTACCTCCACAAAGGGCCAGGTCCCGGGCATTATTCCCAATGCCGAAAACGGTCTGTTCAGCCGCTTCCTGTTTTACTACTGCAACCCGCCGCAATTGTGGCGCAACGTCGGCCCAGACAATGGGCGGGGCAACCTGACTCAGCACTTCGACCAGTTAGCCGAGCGGGTAGGGCGTCTGGTATGGGATGTTTGCGAACCTGTCACAGTAGAGCTTTCTGCTGAGCAATGGCAGGCACTGAACGAGCAGGGAGCCGCCGCGCTAGCAAAGGCAGTACATCTGCACGGCGACGAAGCCGGAAGTATCATCAAGCGGCTAGGGCTGATTCTGTTTCGCCTGTGCATGTTGCTGACCGTGCTTCGCGCCCACGAAGAAGGCACGGCCTTACGGGGTACGCTAACGTGCAACGACCTTGATTTCAACACGGCGTCAGTACTGCTGCAAGTTTGCCGCCGCCATGCATTAGCCCTTTTCGAGCAGATGCCCCGCGAACAGCAGCCCCAAGCCTCTGGCCGCCGCTATGCAGCCCGACAGACCAAAACGGAACAAGCTATTGCGTTGCATCAGCAGGGGGTGAGCCAACGGGAGATTGCCCGGACACTTGAAATACCCGAAGCTACGCTACGGGGTTGGCTCAAAGCCGCTGCGTGAAGGTGCGCGAAGTGCGCGAGTGCNNGCACTCGCGCACTTCGCGCACCCCATCCCCTTTAATAATTCACTGTGACCCAATTACACCAACTTCGCTATTTTCTGCCACCTCGTAGCAAGAAGGTAACGTGTCCGGCTTGCGACCAGCCCAAGCGGTTCAAGCTATACCACGATGCTACCACCGGCCACCCCGTAGGAGACGCGTACGGCCGTTGCGACCGGCAAGACCACTGCGGGTACGACCTTCGGCCCCAGTCAGACAAGCCGCCGGAACGGAGTGCAAACGCATTTCGTGACTTGCCCCCTGCCCCGCCTAAGCCGCTGGCTATTTTGCCGGAGGAAGTAGTAGCCGCCTCGCTGGCTCACCACCGGGCTAACAACTTGGCAAGGATGCTGGGCCGGATAATTGGCTACGGTCAGGCAAACGAACTGCTGTTAGGAATGGAGGTGGGCACGTCGTCCCATTGGCCCGGAGCAACGGTATTTTTCCAACGCGACGAGTACGGCCGCCCACGTAGCGGGCAGGTGGTCCATTTTGACTCGCAGTCTGGGAAGACTATCAAAGACTTGGCTCCAAATGGAGAAAAACGCCGTCGCACTACATGGCTGCACAAAACGACGAAAAAAGCCTTCAAGCGCAAAGGAGAACCTTTCCCTCAATGGCTGAAAGACTACGAGGAAGCGGAGCAGGTAAGCGGTTGGCTATTCGGCTTGCGGTACGTGCTGGCTGCTGCTAAAACGGTGCCTGTGGGCATTGTTGAAGCGCCAAAAACAGCCCTACTGTGTAACGCGTTCCTGCCGACTTACCGCTGGGCCGCTACTTGCGGGTTGGGTAACCTGACCGAAACGCGCTTGCGGCCGCTACTTGACAGGAAAATTGAGCTGTTCCCGGATGCTTCCGAAAATGGCAGCGCCTTGGCCCATTGGCAAAATAAGGCAGAGCAACTGCGTCGTAAGGGCTTCCAGGTAACAGTAAATGAAAGGCTGGAAACCCTTGCTACCCCCGAGCAGCTCTGCGCCGGCTACGACTTGGCCGATGTAATCCTAGACAACCACCGAGGCTACCCGCCGAGCTGGGATAACGACACACTTTAACACTTCACCTTAAAACACCTTCCCCGTGAAAAAACAGCAAATAGTACCCGCCTACGAATTGATGAGCCTGACAAAAGCGGCCATCTTCAACACTGTACTTTTCAAGACTTACCAGCGCACGAAGCTCAACGGCGACCAGTTGGTAACCCTCATAACGCTGGCGCATCTTCAGCAAGTCGAGAAGAAACCCGCCCCAACTGTTAAGCAGATTGAAGCCTTTTACACTTACCCGGACGAGAGTCAAGCCACAACCGCCGACGTTGTGGTGGGCCAGTTGGCCGAGTTAGGCCTTGTGCATCATTCCGGCGAAGGCGTGGTGCTCACAAACAAGGGCGTAGAAGCCCTCTGTGACCTGCACGACACGCACGAGGAAGCGGCCGCCACCATTTTCCCCGGCCTGCACTTTCTGCCCTATCGGTTGTCGCTGAAAAAAAGCGAGGCGGGGACAGCCGGTTAATTGGCATTTACGCCCCTTCCAACCTCTCACCCAGCGCCGCCTAATGCCGCGCCCAACTGCCGTAACCGCGTGAAAATCAAAGAGCCTAAACTACTGGCAGCCTCTTTACTCGCTGCTGACCACTTGCGGGCACAAGCTGCCAAGAATGACCTTTCAGTGGGTCAGCTCCGGGCATTATTGGGCATTCAGGTAATGCTTTTGGGCTCCTATCAGCCAGCCATTGCCCTGGCGGAACTACGGGAAGCGGCCATTCTCTCCAAAACCAGACTACGGGACGCGGTTAGCGGGCTAGTAACTGCTGGGTTGGTAGCACGGCGCAGGGGCCGAAAGGGCCGGCACGAAGTAGCCCTCACTATTGCCGGGCGCATCACGGCTGAGTTAGCCGCTGCCCACCTCGCCCGAGCTGCAAAGAAGTTTCTTACTCGATAGGGGGCCGGGCGGACTCCCCAAAAGGTGAGCCACCTACACGGGGGCACCTCAAGCCTAGAAGCGGCCCCCTCGACTTCTCAAACAGAAACCGATTCCGGCGACCGGGTACCCTTGGAAAGTCGCCCCCTACCCCGGCAAGGTGCTACTTCCATTTATCTGCCTGAACACTAGCTGACGGGGAAGGAGCATACAATGCTGCGTAATTTAATTACGTACAATTCTGATTATCAATTATTTATATTTCAAAAGTCTTGTTAATTACGTTTCAGCCCCTGACCTTTAACCCACCGCTCACCCTCTCAATCCACCGGAATGTTGACCGCCACAACAACACCAACCATTACCCAGCCCGTCGCCCTAAACGATGAACTGCTGACCCAGCCAACCAACTACAGCGGCTGCGCCGCCGTGGGCCTGCTGACCCCCGAAGAAGTGGTCAGTGGCTGCTGCCTCTATCTGGCCCGCAATGACGTTCACGGCCCGCGCCTACTCGCTGGGGACTATCTCGTATGTCGTCCACTAGTAGCAGAGCAATGGGCAGGCATTGCCACCGATTCCTTTGCCTTGCTGCTAGTGCAGGTCGGCGCGGCTGACGATGGAAGTTGGGAGGCCTTCCAAGCCCACCACGTAGCCCGCATTGTGGGCAATGGCTTGCGTTACGGCGGCTCTCTGCTGAGTCTGCAAGACGACGAGGCCAGCCTACCCGAGCCAGTAGAAACGGCCGCCGCCGACTTGGTAGAAGTGTATCAGGTTGTTCGCGCTGTCCGCCCGCTATGAGAAGCCCCCGCGTTGTTCGCCTCGTCGGCTACCTCACCCCCGACCGGATGCAGACCGTTGGCCGCCCCAAGCTGACGCCAGTTCAGGTTGAGCAGGAAGCCGAACGTTACCTCTCCCTGCTTTCGGCGGCCTGCCCCAAAACCCTGCTTAGTATAGCCGTTCACCTGCCCGGCGCGGCCCATACTTACTATCTGTACGCCCGCCACGGCAAGCTACACGAGTGGTTCGGCTGTCAGACGGACGGCGACGCCTACCACCTTGCGGCCCTGCTGACCTTTCCCGAAATTTAACACCTCCCCTATGAACAAGCCAACCGATAAAGAGCAAGCGCACAAACAATTTGCCCGCGAATGGCCCGATGTAACGTGGCTACGTGAGTACTTAGACATTCTGGCCCAGCATACACCCGAGGTGTTTATAGAGCCTCCAACAGATATGGTTATCCAGTGCTACAGCATGGGCTACGCGATTCGCGACTTTGTTACCATGTACAAATTAGGCGGACATGCGCTGGCTGACATGGTCTTAGCCGAGTATGAGGAGCGGGAAGACTATGAAGCATGTGCCGCCATTCAGCAGGCCCTGGGGAAGCACTATCAGGAGTGCCGCGAGATTCACCAGACGATTCGCAGGCTCTACGGCCGGGACTAAGCAGGACCAAAAGAAACACCCGTCCAAATTGAGCGGGTGTTTCTGCTTTTAGGGGTTGGGCAACCACCGCAATTGTGCAGGGATTGGTTAGTAGGCCCCGCCCCGGTTGGCAGGGCTAGGGGTGCCAAAGCCGAGCACGTCCTTTTTGCCGACTAGTTGCGACTTCGGGGGGGCTGGTACGCCAATGCGGAGTACTACCTTCTCCTTCTTTGGGTATCGGTCACCCGAGCCAGCGGCCGGGCGAGAGCTAGAGGTATTCCAATCGCTTCCGGGCGTCATCAGTGGCCCCCGCCCCGCTGGCTGCCCGGTGGTGGGCGTCTGGGTGTAGGGGTCCAGCAGTCGGCCGCCCTTGCGCTTCAAGGCTTCCACGGCGCGGGCCTGCTCTGACGTGAGCTTGCGCGGGTTGTAGCTGCCGCCGCTGGCGCGTTGTAGCTGGGCGTCGGTGGTCTGGTTGGCCGGGATGATAACCGACTGCTCCGTAGCCGTGGGGCCTGAGCTGCGGCCCTTCGTTCCCGAAATATCCCAGAGGCTGGGTTTCTTCGGGCTGGCCCCTTCCGATTCCTGCTGACCGGCTACGTCCTGGCCGCCGGTCCCGTCATTCGTGGTGCGGGCCTTGTCGGTGATACTGCCCCGGTATTCAGCCCGTAGTTCAGCCTTGCGGGCCTGCTCTGGGCTCAGTCCTTCAATGGTTGAAAGCAGGTAAGCGTAGGCGTCAGTATCCGAGGTAAATGCCTGCGTGCGGCCTACGCGCTTGCCGTTGATGTACAAGGCCAGGTCGCGGCTAGTGATTCGGGCGGGTACTTTGCCGTTGCCCTGCGCAAGCTTGGTGGTCGTGCCGTTCTGCCCGACTACTTCCGCCCCCCGGTTGTCTACCAATACCTCAGCAAACGGGCTCCGGGCGCTGGCGAAGGTCACGCCCACGGTGGGGTAATGATTAGTCACTTGGGCCGGGGTGATGCCGAGCGCCGCTTTCATGGTGCGCTGGCGAAGGCCGTTAGGCTCCGGGGTATAGGTGCTGGCCTGATAGCCCACGGTCGGCGTAACGGTAATTTCCGAAGCGGATTTCTTAGGGGCTGCCTTAGGGGCTTTGGGCGCTACCGGCCGGGCATACGTCTGAATCTCGGTGCTCCGCTGGTATGCGTGGGGAAGTAGCAGCTCATCCAGGTACTGAACATACCGCTTCGGGCCGGCCTGCTCCTGCTCAACTAGCTGTTGCTCCTGCTCCGTCAGTGGCTCTAACGCCTTCATCTTCTCCACCACCCCGGCCACCGTCGCCGCGTGGGCCTGCATCCGCTGGTCGATGAGCTTACTTACAAACGGGTCGCGCCGGGCAGCTTCGACTACTTCCGGGCGGCTGGTACGAGCAATGCGCCGGCCGGTCGTCGGGTCGAGCTTAAAAGTCCCATCCTCCACCTCGAAGAAGTTGGAGGTCGCCGTATTGCGCTGTCCGTAGCGGCCGGGCGTGGCCGCCGTGGAAACGGTTGACGAATCTTCCTTGGCAAGTTGGTCGAGAAACCGGGTAGCTACGGCGGTCCGGTCGAACGTATCCGGGTTGTCGAGCACGGCGCTTGCTGCGTCGGGGCTGTAGGTGCCGGGCGGTAGGATGTTCCCATCCTTGTCTTTCAGCGTGGCGTTCAAAGCCGCATCCACGGCGGCCGGGTTATAGGGTGCATCGGCCCCGCTGGAAAGCCGGACTACATCCTTAAACCGGCTTTCGAGTTGCTTGGTCCAATCAACTTTACTGTTATGGTTGGCTATCTTTTCGTCGGCTAGGCTCTGCTTGTCGGCGCTGTTCAGGTTAGGGTTCTGGTATACCTCCCGAATTTCCTTGTACAACCCTCCCCGCTGCTGGTCAAGCATAGGCATATAGGGTAGGAAACCGCCTGTCTGAATACCCGAGCGTAGCCGCTGCATCTGCTGGGCTTCCTGTTGCTCCTGCTTCTGCTTGTTGGCGGCTGCCTTTTCGGCTGCGTGGCGGGCTATTAAATCTTGTCGGGCTATCGTCGCTAGGGGCTTGTCGCCCCCTTGAAGCAGGAAGGCAGCCCCGGTACCGGCGACGCCGAGCGGAACGGCGGAAAAACTTTGAGATGGGATATTTGGCATTGCTCAAAAATACAACATAATCAGCGGTTTGCTCGGAGTTGTCTACCGAATTAAATTACGTACAAATATATGATAATCAATTATTTGCAAATAAAAAAGGGTGCCTTTTCACAAGATGATTAGCACTTTTGCAGCCCCGGCAGACAATTGCCGGCCAAACCCTATACCGCCATGCCCGAAGTGTACACCAAGCAGGAAGTTGACGAGCTATTAGCCGAGGCACTGGCCCCAATTCTAAAGGAGTTGGCCGAGCGCCGGGCCGGGGCAGGCGTTATCTGGGTTGACCAGCAGGAAGCCATGAAGCTCACCGGCCGCAGCGTCGGCTGGTTCTACCAGAACCGCACCAACGGCAAGCTCCCGATTGCCCTGATGCCCCCCGAGGAAGGCAGCCAGCGCCTGCGTTTCTCTTACGCCGACTGCGTAGCCTATGGAAGAAAGCACGGCCATTTACCACCCGCCCACCTTATGCTAGACTGATTAGGGCCGGGGCTTGTGTGCTGCCGTAGGTCGCCCCATATTGCAGGGCAAACCTGTCTAAAGTTCAACAATCTATGAGGAAGCCATTCGGCTCTTTCGCCCTGTTGCTGGCCCTGACTGCGGCCGCACCCTGAAACAACAGAAAGCCCCAGCGCTCATTACGCTGGGGCTTTGCTAATCTTAGCTTCCTCTATATCCGTTCCGCTGCGCATTCTCTACGCAGTTTGCTCTGGATGAGTAGCCTTGAGTAGAAGCGCCTACGATTCGGCCATTAGGGGCTGTGCGGTTCCAACGCCACTCTTTTTTGTTGTCCTGGTAAATCTCCCACTTATCCATAAGTTATTTTTGAAGGTTTATGTATAGCACAATGTAACGAAATATCATCAACCCAATTCTGTTCACAATTCCATGAAAGAAGAGGAGGCGGGTAGTATACAGAGTAGAGCAGCGAAGTGGTTGTTAGCCCCACTGTTAGCCCCGACAACAAATTAGCCACTCAGCAAAGTAGCTAAGTGGCTAATTATCAATGTACCCCGTACACGATTCGAACGTGTGACCGCCTGCTTAGAAGGCAGGTGCTCTATCCAGCTGAGCTAACGAGGCGGGTTAAGAATGTAAAACGCACTATTCAACGACAGAGCGAGTTCTAAAAAGCAAAAAGCCGCCCGCCCCAAAGGCGGGCTGACGGCTAAATGCTGGTCGGGGTGGCAGGATTCGAACCTGCGGCCTCCTGCTCCCAAAGCAGGCGCGATACCGGGCTACGCTACACCCCGAAAAGGATACTTAAAAATTGAGAGTTAAAAGCTGAGCACTAACCGGGCTTGCGCCAACGGACAGTTATCAACTTTTAACTCTTAATTTTTAATGCAAAGAAACGCGGAGAGAGGGGGATTCGAACCCCCGGTAGCCTTTAGAGCTACGGCAGTTTAGCAAACTACTGGTTTCAGCCACTCACCCATCTCTCCCGAAGGGTTGTCCTTTCCGGTTGAAAGGTGTTGCAAATATACGAGCCGGATGGAGATTCAAACCCTGTTCCGAAAAATATCTTCCATCTTGCTACTGCGTTTGGGGCTTTCAGGCCGCCAATTAGCGCGTTTTACCCGTGGGGCAGCCCCACTCTTTTGGCTGGTTGTATTGTGAACATGAACTCGTTACCGTGGCGTTGAACTGGGCGTATCTGCCAGGCTGGCCGGAGGCGGCAGCGGCGCTGATTTTTTTTATTTTTTACCTGGGCTACGCCCTCCGCACCCGCCGGCTGGCCGCCCCGCTGGGCCAGCACGGTGGCCGGCTGAGCTGGAAACTGGCGTTGCGCCTGCTGTATGGCGGCCTGCTGGGCGCGGCGCTGCTCGGCCCCGCCTACGGCCTCACCCGGCTCCCGGTGCGCACTGCCGGCAAAGACGTGTGGCTGCTCGTGGATTTGTCGCGCTCGATGAACGCCCCCGACGTGGCCCCCTCGCGGCTGCAGAAGCTGAAGGCCGAACTGACCACGCTGGTGCGCCGCTTTCCGGCCGACCGGCTGGGGCTCATTGTGTTTGCCGGCGAAGCCTACGTGCAGTGCCCGCTTACCTATGATCAGGACGCGCTGCAGCTTTTCCTGAGCACATTAGAAACCAGCCTCGTGCCGGTTGGCACCACCAACCTGGTACCGCCACTCAAGCTGGTGCTCGACCGCCTTGCGCCGGCCGCTTCCGCCGCCGGGCCGGCTCCGGCAGACGTTCCGCCCCGCGCCACGGCCGTGGTGCTGGCCACCGACGGCGAGGATTTCGGCGAGAACATGGAGGGGACGGTGCGGGTGCTGGCCCGCTCGGGGGCTCGCGTGTTTACAATGGGCGTGGGCACTACCGAGGGCAGCCGCATCCCGATGCCCGACGGCCGCCCGGGCTATGTACGCGACGCCCGCGGCCGCGACGCCGTAACGCGGCTGGTACCGGCCCCACTGCGCCGCCTGGCCGAGCAGACTGGCGGTCAGTATTTTGAGCTGACCGACCAGCGCAACGAGTTTTCCCTGCTGCTCTCTGCCCTCAACCAGCTGGAGGGGCAGGCCCAGCAGGTGCGCACGGTAGCCGTGTCCGACAACCGCTACCGCTACCCGCTGGCGCTGGCGCTGCTGCTCATCGGGCTCGATATCCTGCTGACAGTGAAAGTTATCCGGCCATGAAAACACTGCTGACGATGCTGCTGCTGTTTAGCTTCTGGGGGAGTCTTACCCGCATCCACGACCGTAATGCGGCCGTGCAGCGCGGGGCTGCGGCCTACGCCAGTCGTCAGTACGCCGAAGCTGCCCTGGCTTACCGCGAAGCCGCGCTGGAGCTGGGTGGCACCGACGACGCGCTGTGGCTGAACCTGGCCCACGCCACCCTGCGGGCCGGCCGGCCCGCCGAGGCCCGCACTTACTACAGCCGCCTGTTGGAAAGCTCTGATAAGCCAATGCGGAGTGTGGCGCTGCAGCAGCTTGCCGCCCTGGCCGCCAACCGGGGCGAATATGCGCCGGCCGTAGCCCTGCTGCGCCAGGCACTACTGGCCGATGCCGGCAACGCGGGTGCCCGCTATAGCTATGAGGTGCTGCGCCGCTTTCTGGCTGGCCGCGCTACCCCGCCGCCACCTCCCTCTCCTAATGGCAGCCCCCAAAAGCAGCCCGACGGCCCCCGCGAGCAGCAGCCCCAGCCCAAAGCCGGTCCCGGCACCCAAGGCCAACTCCCCGACCCCACTCAGCCCAACGACCCAAGCAGCACCCCGCAGACCCGCCCCGATGCCGGCGGCCAACCCGACCCGGCCCAACCCTCAGCTACACCCGGCGGTGCGGCCAGCGGCGGCTTCCGGCCCGGCGCGGGCCCCGAGCGCAACGTGGCCCGCGGCAGCCAGCCCGGCACTGTACGCGGCCTCAGCGACAATGGGAACGGCCCCGCGGCCCCCAATGGCACCAGCGGCCGCGGGGGCACTGAGGCCGCCGCCGGCAACGAAGCTAACCAGCAAACCCAGCGCGCCCGCCTGCAGCAGATGAACCTGAGTTCCGGCCAGGCCCGCCAGCTGCTCGAAGCCCTGCGCACGGCCGAGCAGCAATACCTGCAGCAGCTGCCGCGCAAAGCCACCACCCCCCGCGACAAAACCAAACCGGCGTGGTAGTGGTAAGATGGTGAGAAAAGGCGAGTTATACTGAGCATGTGGCGAATTGAGCCAGGGGCGCAGCCGAAGTTGAAGAATCTCACGTGCCACAGTAATTCCTAACGACAGGATTACCATTACGGTAGAGATTCTTCGACTTCGCCTCCGACTTCGCTCAGAAGGACCCGCCTTTTCTCACCAAATCACCTTTCGTACCTTTAGGCCCTAATCTCACCCCACCCAATTCAACTTATGCAAATCAAGGAAGTAGTAATCGTAGCCGCTGTGCGGACTCCTATTGGCTCGTTTGGCGGCAGCCTGGCCTCGCTGTCGGCCGTGGAGCTGGGCGCTATTGCCATTAAGGGCGCTTTGGAAAAGGCCGGCGTTGAGGGCAACCAGGTGCAGCAGGTGATTATGGGCAACGTGATTTCGGCCAACCTGGGCCAGGCCCCGGCCCGCCAGGCTGCCAAGAAAGCCGGCCTGCCCGACACCGTAGAATGCACGACGGTAAACAAAGTGTGCGCTTCGGGCTCGAAGGCCATTATGTACGGTGCCCAGGCCATTATGCTGGGCCAGGCCGATGTGGTGATGGCCGGCGGCATGGAGAGCATGAGCAACGTGCCCTACTACCTCGACAAAGCCCGTTTCGGAGCCAAGTACGGCCATGGCCAGATGATTGACGGCCTGATGAAGGACGGCCTCTGGGACCCTTATGGCGACTACGCCATGGGCAACGCCGCCGACGCCACAGCCACCCACTACGGCATCTCGCGCGAAGACCAGGACGCCTTTGCTCAGCAGAGCTACGAGCGGAGCGCCGCTGCGGCCAAAGCCGGCAAAAAGAAGGACGAAATCGTGCCCGTAACCATTACGGTGCGCGGCAAGGAAACCGTTATTTCCGACGATGAGGAGTACCTGAAGGCTGATTTCAGCAAGTTTGCCGGGCTGCGGGCCGCTTTCACCAAGGAAGGCACTGTAACGGCCGCCAACGCCTCCACCCTCAACGACGGCGCCGCCGCCGTGCTGTTGATGAGCCGCGAGAAGGCCGATGAACTGGGCATCAAGCCGCTGGCCATCATTCGGGGCTTTGCCGATGCCGAGCAGGCTCCCGAGTGGTTTACCACCACGCCTGCCCTGGCTATTCCGAAGGCATTGAAGAGCGCCGGGCTCGATGCTTCGGAAGTGGATTTCTACGAAATCAACGAGGCTTTCTCGGTGGTTTCGCTGGCTAACAACAAGCTCCTGAACCTGGAAGGCACCAAGGTAAACGTGTACGGCGGTGCCGTTTCGCTGGGCCACCCACTGGGTGCTTCCGGTGCCCGGATCGTGACTACGCTGCTGAGCGTGCTCGAGAATGAGGGTGGCAAAATCGGCGTTACCGGTATCTGCAACGGTGGCGGTGGTGCCAGCAGCATTGTGCTGGAGCGCGTTTAAGGAGCTGCTAGCTGTAAGCTTTTAGCTGCCAGCTGTCAGCTTTCGTTCTGTAAACTGGAGAGTTTGAGTTGAAAGCCCTGCCGCTTGTTTTGCGGCAGGGCTTTTGATTGGCCGGCTCTCTGCAAGGCACTACTTCGCCCTTTTCCCCGTTCTTATCGCTATGAGAATTCTGTCTGTCCTGATTGTTCTACTCACCGCCACCAGCGCCGCCCAAGCTCAAAAGCTGCGGCGGCTGACAACCTACTTCGACTCGACGCGGGTGCATCCGCGGGAGAAATTTTCGGCAATTGTGGGGGCTGATACTGTGATGCAGGGGCCGTACAAGCGGTTTTATTATACCGGCAAGCTCGAAGCCCAGACCCGCTACACAGCCGGCAAGCGCGATTCGGCCTACGTGGAGTTTCACCCAAACGGCGGGCGGCGGCTGGAGGTAACTTACCAGGACGGCGTGCGCCAGGGGCCCTTCAAAACCTATTACGACACCGGCAAGCTGGCCCAGGAAGGGGCATTCGCTGATGATGAGCCCAACGGTGAACTGCGGTACTTCTTCCCCGATGGCCGCGTAAAGCTGGAAACAACACTGGCCAAGGGCCAGCCAACCGGGCTGGTGCGCGAGCTGTACGATTCGGGCAAGCCCAAGGCCGAAATAACCTTTACCGATGGGCAGGCCAACGGGCCGGTAAAAACCTACTACGAAAACGGCCAGCTCCAGAGCGAGGGCAGCTACCGCCGCGGACTGCTGGCCGGCCCCTACAAAACGTACTACGACAACGGCCAGCTCGAAACCGAAGTACAGGCCGACCAGACCGGCCGCGGCCGCTACCGCAGCTACTACCGCTCGGGCCAGCTCCAGACCGAGGGCACCTACGTGGCCGTACCGCTGGTGGGCCGGGCCGTGACAAACCCACTCGGCGACGACCTCACCAAACAGGCCCGCGCCCTGGCCGGCGGCACCAACAACCTCGATGGCCCCGCCAAATCATACCACGAAAACGGCGCGGTCAGGAGCACGATGACCTACCGCCAGGGCACGTTGGTCGGCACCCAGCAGGATTTCTACGAAACGGGCAAGCCTCGCCAGAAAACCGAGTACAGCAACCAGGCCCGCGACCGGAAAATAACGGGCTACTTCGAAGACGGCACCGTGCAGCGCGAACAGCAGTACAAGAACAACCTGCCAGTAGGCCAGTGGCGCACCTACTTCCCCGGCGGCAAGCAGGTGCAGCAGCTCGAAACCTACCAGAACGGCCGCCTCGGCGGCGAGCAGCTGACCTATCACCCCACCGGCACGCTCAAAAGCAAGCTCCTGGCCGAGAACGGCAAGCCTGCCGGCCTGGGGCAGGAATACTTCCCTTCGGGCAAGCTGCAGGCCGAAACTACCTACGTGCGCGGCCTCAAAACCGGCCCTTACCGACTGCTCCGCGAAGACGGCACCCTGGAAGCCAGCGGGCCCTTCCGCAACGGCAAAGAGACCGGCATTTGGCTCTACTATGGTCTCGACGGCACGACGGTAAAGGAGCGCAAAACCTTCCGCAACGGGCAGGTGGTAGCCCCCGGCAGCGGCGCGCCAGCGAAGAAGAAGTAGGGACCGAATAGCCCCGGCGGGGCGACATATTGGTAGCAAATGCGCCGGTAACAGCTAAAGCCCCAGCGGGGCGACACCAACCGTTGAACCGGTTATGTCGCCCCACTGGGGCTTTGAGTTCGATGCAGCGGCTTTTACTACCGACATGCCGCCCCGCCGGGGCTTTTGCTGCCGGCCGCTTTGCTTACTTCTTTTCCTTGGCCAGCATCATTTCCCGAATGTACTTCACCGGGGCGCTGCCGTAGCTGAGAAACTGCTCGTGGAAGGCTTTGAGGTTGAACTCCTTGGACTGCTGCTGCTTTAGCTCCTCGCGCAGGTCGTAGATTTCGGTGTAGCCGGTGAAGTAGGAGCTGAGCTGCACCTGGCTGAGGGTGGCACGGAGCCACTTGTTGCGGGCTTCGGCCTCTTCCTGGAACCCGTCGCGGCGCAGCATTTCCACGGCCTGGGGCTCGGTGAGGGTGCCGGCCTGCACCTCATGGTCGAGGATGGCGTTGAGCGTGACGCGCATATTCCACTTGTCCCACATCAGCCAGAACTCGTCGGTGTTGCCACCGTAGCCGCTTTCGAGCATCATGCGCTCGGCGTACACGGCCCAGCCTTCAATCATGGCCCCGTTGCCGAGTATCGACTTGATGAGCGAGGGGCTGCGGTTGGCGTACACCAGCTGGGTGTAGTGGCCCGGAATGGCCTCGTGGATGTTGAGGATCTGGAGCGTGTAGGTGTTGTACTCGCGCAGGTAACTTTCGGCCTGGGGAGCCGGCAAACCCACAATGGGGTCCACGTTGTAGTAGGTATCCGCGCCCTTATCGTAGGGGCCGGGGGCCGACACGCTGGCACCGGCGCCGCTGCCGCGCATATAGAGCGGGGTTTCGCGCACCACCAGCGGCTGGGTGGGGTCCTGGGTCAGCAAATCGTGCTCGTTCACCCAGCGCACCAGCTCGGGCATCTGCTCGCGCACGGCATCTACAAAGCGCTGGGGTGTAGCGTGCTCGCGCGAGAGGGCCGCTACTACGTCGCGCACAATGGCCAGCGTGTCCTGCGGCAGGGCCTGGTACTGCACGTATTTGGGGTAGATGCGCAGGGCCCGGACTTTCATGTCGGTCAGCAACTCCTGGCGGTGCGCCAAAGCCTTGCGGTACACTTCATCGGCCGAGTAGCGGCTCTGGATATCGAGGGCGAACTTGCGGTTGAACAGCGCCGGCCCGATGCGGAACGGGCGGAAGCTGCCGGCTGGCAGCACTTCGGTCTGCAGAAAGCCGATGTAGCCCTCCATGGCCAGCCGGGTGGTGGCTACCCGCTCGCGCAGCTCCTGCTTTTCGGCCTCACTCAGCCCCGATTTGGCCACCGAATCGAGCAGCGCCGGGCCGAACACGCTCAGGCCGCCCTGGTTCTGGCGAATGGCCAGGTTGGTGTGCTCGCGGGTGGGCCGCTTGATGCTCTGCTTGGCCGCCTCGTAATAGTCAGCCACCTGAATGAGCTTGTGGCTGATGGCGCGCAGCCGCCGGTCGAGGGGTTGGTAGCGGCCGTTGAGAATTTCGGCTACCGCGCCGCCCACGTTGTAGTTGGCCGGGTTCCACTCCCAGGTACGCAGCGTATCGGCGTAGAAGCGGGCCGAGGTCAGATAGTTCTGCATCAGCCGGTAATCGGTCTGGTTGTTTACCGAGAGCTTGCCCAGCTCGAAGCTCTGCAGCTCCCTGGCCCGGCGGGCAATGGCGGCGGCCTCCGTCTGGCGGCGGGCGGCCGAGGGCACTATCAGCACCGAGTCGTAGCGGTGGAAGCCGTTGCTGCTGGCCCATTCGGGGTTGTAGTACCAGAGCGAGTCGATGAACCGGTTTTTGTAGTCGTCGAAGGTGGCGTCGGCGGTTTCGGCCGTGCCGGTGCGGGGCTTGCTGCCCGAGTCGCAGGCGGCCAGCAGACTGGCACCGGCCAGCAGTGCGGCGGCGGGGAGGAAGTAGCGGTGTTTCATGGGGCGGAACGTAAGCGGGCAAGGTACGCAGGCAAGGACGAGAACCGCGGGCCGGCGTTGCGCGGTGCCGCTGCCCGGCTTGCCCACCTCAACCCTAACGCGCCGCCGAATTGTAGTAGGCCGCCGTACCGCCCAGCTCGCGGGCTACGGCCTCCAATTCGGCCCATTTGCTGGCCGAGCTGCTCAGAAACCCACCCAAACTCACAGCTTCGCCGTTGCCGGCGTCTGTGCTGTTTACCAGCCAGCGCCCGCGCAACAGCAGCCGGTTGCCTTCTACCCGCACAAACAGCCCGATAATATCGTACGACTCCAACTCAATGTAATCGGTGCTGATGGTGAGCAGGTCGGCATCGGAGTAGCGAAAGGTGTAGCCCCGGGCGGCCAGCACGCCGGCGGCCCGCTGCCAGGCCACACGGCCCTCGTCGGGCAGTGTAAGCACAACGGTATCGTCGTTTTTTTCGGGCGCGGCGTGCAGGGCGGGCAGTTGCGCGAAGGCCGGCGCGACGGCCAGCAGCAGTAGCGGCAGCAATAATTTTTTCACCAGCATAGAAATAGAGAATACAAGACAGAGCGGTGGGGCCTGTTATGAGAGCAGACGGCTAGTGGGTGGGGGTGCGGGCGTAGCGCACCGTGCCGCCCAGCAGCCGGGCTATTTCCTGCAGCTCCTTCCAGCGGCGGCCGCTCAGGCCCTTGCCATTGTCGTATTCGATGACGTGCAGCCAGTTAATTGTGTTGTCGCCGGCCGGAATGTAGCCCTGCATCTGCAGCTCGTGCCCATCCACCACCAGATATACGCCCATCAGGCGCTGCGAAAAGTTGCTTACCGGCTCGGTGCTGATGGTGAGCAGCTCAGGGCTGGCAAAGCGAATCAGGTAGCCGCGCCGGGCCAGCAGGCGGCCGGCGCGCTGCCAGGCCGCCTGGCCCTCGTCGGGCAGCGTTACCACCAGCGTGTTATCGAATTCGATAGGTTGAGTGCGCAAACCGGCCGTTTGGGCGAAGGACGGGGCGCCACCAAGCAGCAGCCCAACAGCTAACAGGAGTACAGAACGTAGCATAAACAGGCCATAAGGTGGGAGAAAGATTGACTCGGCGGCACTGTGCAAAAAACCCGCCAGAACCAGCCCGGTACCTGTTGCCAGTTGGCCGGACGCCGCCGCCCCTACCCCACCAGCACCACCTAGGCCAGCAGCGGGAAATGGTCGGAGCCGATACCGGGCAGGCGCTCCAGCAGGGCCAACCGAAACTGCTTGGTCACCAACAGATGGTCGAGAGGGCAGCGCAGGGGCCAGCATGCGGCATCGAAGGTGCTGAACAGGCCCCAGCCCAGGCATACGTTGCGCGGCTCGCCGCTGGCCTCCAGCACACGCGTAGTGTGCAACCACGACATATGGTTGAAGTTGCCCGGCACCAGCAACGGGCCGGAGGTATGCTCTATCCGCTGGCCCACCCGCAGCAGGGCCAACTCGGGCTGGTTATGCAAGGGCGAGCTTATACGGGAGTGGCGCGAAGCTCCAGCTTCGCACTACTCCCGTACGGTCTTCTACATAGCCCTGCGCGCCAATAGGCGGCCCATGCAGGAGCCACCCCCGCCTCCATACGGGCCCGTATGATTCCTCTCAAACAGCTTATGGTTACCTTTCCGCCATGATTCGCCTCGCCCCCGCCCTGCTTTCGCTGCTACTGAACGCCTGCTCGCAACAGCCCGCCGAAACGCTTCGCCCACCCGCCCCCGCCGGCCCGCCGGCCATTGCCGTGCAAAGCAGCCCGGCTCAGGCCGCCGGCCGCTTTCCCGAAACCTTCGAGGCCGGCACCAAGGGCAGCTACGCCACCGCCTCCGAAACGCTTGGCACGGGCACCTGGCAACTCACCGAGGCGCTCATCGGCGCTTCCGACCAGGACCACAAGCAGGGTGCCCGGGCGGCTCGCCTGCGCATCGGCGGCCGCCTTACCATGGCCTTCGATGCCCCGGCCGGCGTGCAGCGCATCCGCATCAGCTCGGCGGCCTACGGCCAGGATGGGGCCAGCACCTGGGAGCTGTGGGGCAGCCAGGACGGCGGCCGCAGCTACCGCCGCATCGGGCAGCCTGTGCGCACCCAGGGGCCACGCCTGCTTACGACAACTTTCGAGGGAGGCAGCGCCCGCCGCCTGCGGCTGGAAATCCGCAAGGCCGATGCTGGTTCCGGCCGGCTTAATATTGACGACATTGTACTGGAAACCGGCACCGGGGCGCCCGTGGCCGGGGGCCCGGCGAGCCAGCCCAGCCCGCCGCCGGCTCCGGCTACGCCCGCGCCCCAGTCGCCCGCCTCGCAGCCCGACGACAACCTGGCCCTGGGCAACCCCAGCGGGGCTACTGCCTCGCTCAACACCCCCAACAACTACCTGCTCGTGCGGCCCCAGTACGCGGTGGGTTACCACGCCCGCCGGGGTACGCCCACCTGGGTAAGCTGGCACCTGAGCGCCGCCGATATGGGCCAAGCCCCCCGCCAAGACGATTTCCGGCCCGACCCGGCCCTGCCCCGACAGTTCTACGCCGCCACCTCGCGCAGCTACAGCGGCTCGGGCTTCGATAGGGGCCACAACTGCCCCAGCGCCGACCGCACCCGCACACTCGACGACAACTCGGCCACTTTCCTGATGACCAACATGATTCCGCAGGCGGCCAACAACAACCAGCGCACCTGGGGCAACCTCGAAGAATGGACCCGTGCCCAAGTGCAGCGCGGGCAGGAGGTGTACATCATCATGGGCAGCTACGGGCAGGGCGGCACCGGCCTGCAGGGCTTTAAAACCACCATTGATGAGGGCCGCATTACAGTGCCGGCCCGCGTCTGGAAGGTGCTGGTGCTGCTGCCCGCCGGCGCCAACGACCTGCAGCGCATTGCCGCCGGCCAGGCCCGCCTGCTGGCCATCGACACGCCCAACGACCAGCAGGTAAGCCCCGACTGGAGCCGCTACCGCGTCAGCGTGGATGCCCTGGAAGCCGCTACCGGCCTCGACCTGCTTTCGGCCCTGCCCGCAGCCGTGCAGGAGCGCCTCGAAGCGCAGGTGGATGCCGGCCCGACGCGGTAGAGGAAGCGGCCAACAAGTACCCCCTTTCTCCATAACGGCCTCGTTTGCCTTCAGCCATGCCCCATACTCCCCAAACCTACCGCTGGGCGGTAGCGGCCTCCTTTGCCGTGCAGGGGCTGTGCTTTGCCACCTGGGCCTCCCGGATTCCGGCGGTGCAGCACCGGCTGGGCTTGTCGGCGGCCGAGCTGGGCGGGGTGCTGCTGGCGCTGCCGGTGGGCTCGTTGGGTACGCTGCCGCTGGCAGGCTGGCTCGTGAGCCGCTTCGGCAGCCGGCGGGTGGTGCTGTTGGGCATGCTGCTGTATGGGCTGGGGCTGCCGCTGCTGGGGCTGGCCGCCACCGTGCCCCAGCTGCTGGCCGCGCTGGTACTGTTCGGGATGGCCGGCGAGCTGGGCAACATTGGCGTAAACACCCAGGCTGTGGGCGTGGAGGCCCTGTACGGGCGCTCCATTATGGCCACTTTTCATGGCCTCTGGAGCCTGGCCGGCTTTGCAGGGGCCGGGCTGGCCGTATTGCTGATTGGGCAACAGGTAGGGCCATTGTACCACTTTGCCGGCGTGGGGCTACTCGTGCTGCCCACCCTGCTACTACTGGCCCCACGCCTGCTGCCCGCCGATGCGCCCCGCCCAGCCGGCACTCCGCTACTGGCCCTGCCCGACCGCCCGCTGCTGCTGCTGGGGGTGCTGGCGTTCTGCTCGCTGCTGTGCGAGGGTACTATGTTCGACTGGAGCGGCGTGTATTTCCGGCAGGTGGTGCGGGCCCCCGAGGCCTGGGTGGGCCTGGGCTTTGCCGCTTTCATGGCCCTGATGGCCACCGGCCGCTTCGTGGCCGACTGGTTTATTGACCGTTTCGGGCGCCGCCGCACGCTGGTGCTGAGCGGGCTGCTGGAGGCTACCGGGCTGCTGCTGGCCGTGGCTTTCCCTACGCTGTGGGCGGCTACGCTGGGCTTTATGCTGGTAGGCGTGGGAACGGCGGCGGTAGTGCCGCTGGTGTACGGCGCGGCCGGCCGCTCGACCACTATGCCGGCGGGTATGGCGCTGGCGGCCGTTACCACGGTTGGTTTCATGGGCTTTCTGCTGGGGCCACCACTCATTGGCTTTGTGGCCGGCCTGAGCAGCCTGCGCGTTTCCTTCGCCCTGATTGCTATAATGGGGCTGGCTGTGGCCGCCCTGGGCCGGAAGGTAGCCTGATAAACCCCGAGCTTGACAGCAGCCGCTCGGTGCAGATTCCGGCAGCATAGCAGGCAGGCCTGCGCTTTTAACTCCCCCCTAACATCCCCGGCTTATGGCTTCCGAAAACATCTACACGCCCCGCCAGCAGTACGTGCTGCTGATTGTGTGCCTTGTGGGCCTGTCAACGCTGATTCTGCTGGGGTTGGGCTCCTACATTACCGCGTTTTTAGGAGCGGGGGTGCTGTATGTGGTGTTGCGGCCCTGGTTTGCGGCCCTGGTGCACCGCCGCGGCTGGAGCCGGCAGCTGGTAACGGCCGGACTGCTGGTCTTTGCCGTGGTGGTCATTATCATGCCCTTCACGGGGCTGGTGCTGATGCTCGTCAACCGCATCCGCCTCTACGCCCAGGACACAAGCCAGATTATGACGGTGCTGCATCTGATTGAGCAGAAAACCGGCTATCAGTTCACCACCGAAACCAACGTGCGCGAACTGGTGCAGCAGGTGGTGGCTTGGCTCAGCACGCGCATTCCGTCGCTGGCCAGCGGGCTGCTGCATTTCACCGTGGTTATCGGCCTGATGCTGTTCACGCTCTATTTCATGTTTGTGCAGGAAGAAGCCTTTATACGAGGCCTGCGCCGCTACCTGCCCTTCCGCACCGATACCCTGCAGGAGCTGGGCGACTCGCTGCGCAACACGGTAAACGCCAACGTGCTCGGCCAGGCGCTCATTGCGCTGGTGCAGGCCCTGCTCACCACGCTTACGCTGCAGTTGTTCGGGGTCGATGACGCGCTGTTCTGGGGTACGCTGTCATTTTTTACGGCTTTTATTCCGGTGCTGGGTACGCCGCTGGTGTGGGGCCCGGCGGCCGTTCTCAAACTCACCCAGGGCTTTACGGGCCAGGGCGTGGGCATCCTGCTGGTGGGCGTCATCGTTATCATCAACATCGACAACCTGCTGCGCATTGTGCTGGCCAGGCGCATGGGCAACATTCATCCCCTTATCACGCTGGCCGGCGTCGTGCTGGGTGTCGAGCTGTTCGGGCTGCTGGGCCTGGTAATGGGGCCGCTGCTCCTCTCCTACCTGATTGTGCTGCTGAGCGTGTTCGAGCGCGAAAACCACATCCTCAAACGGTTTCAGACCGAGCCAGCCGGGCCCCTACCCGAGCCTGCGCCGCCCCAATTGCCGGAGGAAGGGCTGAAAGAAATCCGGCCATCCTAAGCAAATAGTTGATCCGAATAGTTGATCCGAAAAAGGCAGTCATGCAATAGAAACACGAAGGGTCGCGGCTCTATAGCATGACTGCCTCACGAGCCGCTCTAGGTTTCGGTAAGCACCGTTTTGAAGCCCTGCAACCGGCCGCCTTCGCCCGCACCGAGCACCAGCACCGGCACCTGCGGGCCCTGGCCAAAGCGGTAGACCTGCGTGCCGCTCAGCTCCTGCTTCATAAACATCTGCAGCTGCTTGAAGCGGTTGGCCATTTCGGCGCTGCCGCTCAGGCCCTCATCGGCGGTGTGGTTGCGCAGGAAGTAGGTCAGTTCCTGCCGCTCTACGGGCGTGCCGGCCGGTACGTCGGCCAGTTCGGCCAGGGCCGCGTCGGTGAGGCCCCCGGCCGGGGCCGCAAAGCTTACGGCCGTCAGTGGCGCTTCCGATTCACTCATGAAGCTGAGGCCCTTGGTCAGGTCGCGCAGGGGCTGCGGGGCCTCGTCGTTCTGGGCTTCACCACCGGGAGTTGGGGCCCGGAAGGCATCGGGCTCGGAGGCTTCCACGGTTTCGCGGCCGCCTTTAGTGTCGCGCGGGTCGGTAGGCATTTCGGGAGTGCCGGCTACTACGGCGGGCACCTGGGCTCCGATGGCGGCGGCCAGTTCGTTCATGCGCCGCTCGTCTACCTTTATTTTGGGGTTGGCAAAGTTCATGTCGGCCACCTTGTTCATCGGAATCAGATGAATGTGGGCGTGAGGCACTTCTAGCCCGATAACGGCTATGCCCACGCGTTTGCAGGGCACGGCGGCCCGCACGCCGGCCGCCACGCGCTGGGCAAACAGGTGCAGCGCCGCCAGTTCGGCCGGTGGCAAATCGAAGATATAATCTACTTCGCGCTTCGGAATAACGAGCGTATGCCCCTCCACGAGCGGCGTAATGTCGAGGAAAGCCAGGTGGTGCTCGTCTTCGGCTACTTTATAAGCGGGCAGCTCGCCGGCTACAATGCGCGAGAAAATGGAGGGCATAGTTTGTTGGAGATGAGGCATGAGATAAGACAGCGGAGAGGCTCCGGCGGTAAGTCTACGAACTTACCGCAAAAAAGAAGAGGTGAAGCCCGGTTTGGACCTCACCTCTCAACTCTTATTTCTCACTTCCAGATAGTTACCGGCTGATTTCCAGCACCTGAAACTGCAGCTTGCCGGCCGGCACCGTTATTTCGGCCGTTTCGCCCACCGACTTGCCCAGCAGGCCCCGGCCGATGGGCGACTTAACGGAGATTTTGCCGGTGGCCAGGTTGGCTTCTTCCTCGGCTACCAGCGTGTAGTCGAGCACCATGTTATTTTTCAGGTTTTTGAGCTTCACCTTGCTCATAATGAGCACCTTGCTCAGGTCGAGGTTGGTTTCATCGAGCAGGCGGGCGTTGCCCAGTACTTCTTCCAGCTTGGCAATTTTCAGCTCCAGCAAACCCTGGGCATCCTTGGCGGCGTCGTACTCGGCGTTTTCGCTCAGGTCGCCCTTGTCGCGAGCCTCGCGCAGGTCGTCGGCGGCCTTGGCCCGGCCCCTGATTTTAAGGTCCTGTAGCTCTGCTTTGAGCTTCTGCAGACCTTCGGGCGTATAGTAGTTGATGGTTGACATGACATGGGTGGAATTAGCTCAAAAAAATAAGGAGAACGGCCAGCGTGGCTGGCCGTTCTCCCCTTGGTAGGTGCAAGCAAATATACGAAAATTGGGGAAAGAGTGAGGAGTACAAGTGTAAGGGATAGGGTGAGCAGGTAAAATGAACAGTCATTCTGAGCGGCGCGAAGAATCTCGCGTGCCAAAGCAATCCTGTCATTAGGAATTAGCATGGCACGCGAGATTCTTCGCGCTGCTCAGAATGACTGTTCTCTGCTACCTTCTCCCTCACCCAACCCCCAAAAACGCCGCCAGCTTGCGGGCCAGCACGGCATTGATGCGCTCATAGCTCTGGGCTGTCCAGCCGCCGATGTGAGGTGCGAGCACCACGTTGGGGGCCGTGCGCAGGTACTCGAAGCGGATCTGCTGGCCGGGGTCAAGCGTGGCGAGCTTTTCGTTTTCCAGCACATCGAGCGCCGCACCCCGGATGTGGCCGGTGCGCAGGCGGCTCACCAGCGCAGCGTGGTCGAGCACTTCGCCGCGGGCCGTATTCAGCAGCCAGAGAGGTTGCGCGAAGCCGGCCAGGAAGTCCTCGTTCACGAACTGGTGGTTGGCCGCCGTGTAGGGAATGTGCAGGCTTAGCACCTCGGCGCGGGCTTGCAGCTCGGCCAGCGGCACTAGCGTGGCGTACGCATCGGGCAGGCAGGCGGGGTCGTGGTCGTGGGCCAGCACGGTGCAACCGAAGGCGCTGAGGCGGCGCGCAAATGCCCGGCCCATGTGCCCGTAACCGAGCAGGCCCACGGTTTTGCCTCCTATTTCCTCGCCCCGGTTGGCCTCGCGGTGCCATTGCCCGGCCTTCACCTCGGCATCGGCCCGCGGCAGGTGCCGCAGCAGGGCCAGCAGCAGGCCAATGGCATATTCGCCCACCGCGTCGCGGTTGCCCTCGGGCGCATTCAGCAGCGTTACGCCCGCGTCGGCCAGGGCCTGTTCATCAATGTTATCAACCCCGGCCCCGGCGCGACACACGTAGCGCAGCTGCGGGCCGTGGGACAGCAGCTCGCGCGTGACGCGCAGCTTCGAGCGCACCACCAGCCCCTCGTAGGGGTGGGCGGCCAGGGCGGCCGGCACCTCGGCCGCCCGCAGGTCGGGCCGGTAGTGCAGCGTCAGGCCCAGCGGCTCCAGATACGCCGGCAGGCTGGGGTGCATGTCGTCGATAACGAGGCAAAGGGACATGTTTTTCGGGGAAATAAAAGCGGTTGGCAAAC
Organism: Hymenobacter sp. ISL-91; assembly: GCF_018613725.1. GTDB lineage: Bacteria > Bacteroidota > Bacteroidia > Cytophagales > Hymenobacteraceae > Hymenobacter. The sequence continues at coordinate 126,863 of NZ_JAGGPS010000013.1, read as the reverse complement.
AGTTGGGCGAAGGTATTGCTATCTGCCCCAACCAGCCACGGGGCGGGCTTCAACTACCGCGTATCCACTCGTCGGAATGCGGACTGACTTTGCGCGGGCTCCTATCCTTTTCAGCTATAGCCCATTCGATCATTTAATACCTTTAGCCCGCCGCTATTGACTTTGAAGCTGTTTAGGAAAGTACCTGGAATCAATCAGAACATCATGCTGAGCTTGTCGAAGCATCTCTACCGCTTCGTTGCAATGGTAAGCCTATGGATCGGTAGAGATGCTTCGACAAGCTCAGCATCACGTTCTTTTGACTTTCTAAACAGCTTCTTTATTTCTTACCCAGCTCCCATGAAACACACCTTTACCCTGGTTTTGCTATTCGTGCTGGCGGCCTGGAACTCTTTGCAGGCAGCGGCCCAAACGGCGCCCGATTCTGCCGTGGTCCCCGCTGACTCAGCCTGGAAGAAAAGCTTTACCTCAACGCTCAACTTTCAGCAGGGCCTGCTCTCGTCCAACTGGCGCGGCGGCGGCGTTAGCTCCCTGGGGCTGAATGCTTCCATCAATGCCAAAGCCGATTACCAACAGGGTATTCACAGCTGGGACAATCAGGCCGATTTGCTCTACGCCTTTGTTTCGAACAAGGGCCAGGGCTACCGCAAAAGCCTCGACCGAATTTACCTCGATACCAAGTATGGCCGGGCAATGAGCCCGAACTGGGACATGTTCGTGTCGCTGAATCTGCTCACCCAGTTCGCGCCCGGCTATAAGTATTCCGATGATGCCAACGGCCGACAGCGGGCACAGCTCGTATCCTCCACCTTCGCGCCGGCCTTCCTCACGGCCGCCTACGGTTTCGAGTACCATCCTACCAGCTATTTCAAGCTGCGCCTCTCGCCCTTCGCCCCGCGCCTGACGGTGGTGAGCCGGCCCGAGCGGTTTGTGGCGGCGCTGGGCGAAACACCCTACGGCGTCAAACCGGGCCACTCCACCCGCTTCGAGGTGCTGGCCGCGCAGGTTCTGGCCGAGTTTGATAAGGACATTGCCACCAACGTGAACCTAAAGGCCCGCTACCTGCTGTTCGCCAACTACGGTTCCGACTTCGCCCTGCGCCGCATCGACCACCGCCTCGATGCCAGCCTCACGGCCAAAGTCAACCGCTACGTGAACGTGGCCCTCACTGGCATTCTGCTCTATGATTACGACCAGGACACTGCCATACAATACAGCCAGGGCCTTACGCTGGGCCTCATCTACTCAGTGCAGAATTTCCAGGACAAGAAGTAAAGAACAATGTAGAGGAAAAGCTTAGCCCCGCTCATACACCATGCTACTCGCTCTTGCCTGCTGATACCCGGTTCGTAAGGTCCACGAAATCGGCCACGCTGAGCTGCTCGGCGCGCAGGTCGAATACGGCGTCAGTGGTAGTTTCGGGGGGCATACCGAACGGTTTGAGGGCGTTGCGCAGCGTTTTGCGGCGGGTCGAAAAGGCCTGCTTTACGACCCGGAAGAACAGCTTTTCGTCGCAGGCCAGCTGCTCGGTGGCGTTGCGGGTGAGACGAATGACGGCCGACTGCACCTTGGGCGGCGGGCTGAACACGTGCGGGGGCACCGTGAACAGGTATTCGATGTCGTAGTAAGCCTGCAGCAGCACACTCAGGATGCCGTAGGTTTTCGAGCCCGGGCCGGTAGCTAGGCGGTCGGCCACTTCCTTTTGCAGCATGCCCACGCTTTCGCGCACCTGCTGGCGGTGGGCCAGAATCTGGAAGTAAATCTGGGAGCTGATGTTGTAGGGGAAGTTGCCGATGATGCTCAGCGGCTGCTCGCCGTAGAGCTGCTGCAGGTCCATTTTCAGGAAGTCCTGGGAGTAAATCCGGTCTTCGAGGGCGGGGTAATGCTTCTGCAGATAGGCCACTGAGTCGCGGTCGATTTCCACTACGGCCGTTTCGTACTCCGGATGCTGGAGCAGCGTCTGGGTCAGTACGCCCATGCCGGGCCCGATTTCGAGCACGTGCTGCACGCCGTCGGGCAGGCGCAGGGCCTCCACAATGTTGCGGGCAATGTTGGGGTCGTTGAGGAAGTGCTGGCCGAGGTGCTTTTTGGCTTTAACGGAATCCATTATTGATTATAGAAGTGAGATTTGAGAAAGGAGAAGTGAGATAGGGTTGTCATTCAGAGCGTAGCGAAGAATCTCGCCTGCTGACATTAGAATGGTGCCGCAACGTCAGCAGGCGAGATTCTTCGCTACGCTCTGAATGACGGTCTTTTCCTTCTCTAAAAAACTTACCTTCACGGCCAAAGATACGCCGCAGCCACTCGTTTCGGCCGGTGCTTCCTTTCCGCCTGCCGTAGCAAGCCCGTATTCATTCGAACAAAAGCTAACAGCTACCAGCTGCTGGCCAACAGCTCCAAACCCATGTCCCTGACCTTAGACTACGCCGCCGACTTTCCCGCCATTGCCAGCACGGTCTTCATCCTGCCGGCCGGCACCACCGAGCTGCCCGTAACCGCCGCCGCCGATTTGCCCGAGGCCGCCCGCCAGTACGTGGCCGCCCAGCTGGCCGCCGACGAGAAGTTTGTGGCCGTCAACCAATACTCGCACCAGCACTACTATGTGGTGGCTGAAGAGAAGAAAACGCCCGCTCTGGGCCTGGAGGGGTTGCGTAAGGCTGGTAATAAGCTGCACGCCCGCCTCAAGGCCGATAAGGTGGAGGAGCTGTTCATCTGCAACCTCACGCCCGCCGGCGGCTCGCTGGCTCTGGCCGAAGGTATTGCCCTGACGGCCTACCAGTTTGCGGGCTACAAAACCGACGAGAAGTCCAGGAAAGCGCCCACGCTCACTAAACTCACGCTGGTCGGCCCCGATTTATCGGCCGAGAAGGTGTCCGAATTGGCGGGCATGCTGGAGGGTGTGTACCTGGCCCGCGACCTGGTGAACAAGCCCTACAGCCACCTGAATGCCAGCCAGCTGGCGCAGCAGTTCGAGGAGGCCGGCGAGCGGGCTGGCTTCGAGGTAGAAGTGCTGGACCTGGTACGCATTGAAGCTCTGCGCATGGGCGGCCTGCTGGCCGTGAACCAAGGCAGCCCCGAGCCGCCGACCTTCAGCATCATGGAGTACAAGCCCGAAGGTGCCACCAACACCAAGCCGATTGTGCTGGTGGGCAAGGGCGTGGTGTTCGATACTGGTGGCCTGAGCCTCAAGCCCACGCCCAACAGCATGGACCTAATGAAGTGCGACATGGGCGGCGCGGCCGTAGTAGTAGGCGTGCTTACGGCGCTGGCCAAAAACAAGGTGCCGCTGCACGTAATCGGGCTGGTGCCGGCCACCGACAACCGCCCCGGCGGCCCCGCCCTGGCCCCCGGCGACGTAATTACGATGTACAGCGGCCTCACCGTAGAAGTGCTCAACACCGACGCCGAAGGCCGCCTGATTCTGGCCGATGCGCTGGCCTTCGCCAAAAAGTACGACCCCGAGCTGGTGCTGGATTACGCCACGCTCACCGGCTCGGCCGCCCGCGCCATCGGCATCGAGGGCATCGTGTACATGGGCACGGCCGACGAGGACGTGATGCACGACCTTAAAAAGGCCGGCAACGCCACCCACGAGCGGCTGGTGGAGTTTCCGCTCTGGGACGAGTACGCTGACCACATCAAAAGCCCGATTGCCGACATGAGCAACCTGGGCAAGGCTGAAGCCGGCGCTATTTCGGCCGGCAAGTTTCTGGAGCGCTACGCTGAGGGCTACCCTTGGGTCCACTTCGATATTGCCGGCCCCGCTTTCCTCACTACCCCCGACTCATACCGCGGCAAAGGCGGCACCGGCACCGCCGTGCGCCTCACGTATGAGTTTCTGAAGAATCGGGCGTAAGCCTGAACGACAGAGAAAAACGTCATGCTGAGCGAAGTCGAAGCATCTCTACTGCAGCGCTAATCCTGACTCTAAGTTTAGCATTGCGGTAGAGATGCTTCGACTTCGCTCAGCATGACACCGCTGTTGTTGCTCAGCGCACCAACGCCTGCCAAAGCCCTTACACCTAAGCTCCAACTACAGAATGCTCCCACGAATTGGTATTTCCGTCGGCGACCTGGCCGGTATCGGGCCCGAGGTCATCTATAAAACCCTCCTCGACCCGCGCCTGCTCAAAATCTGCACGCCGGTAGTGTACGGAACGGCTACCGTACTCTTCGATGACTTCCCTGCCGACCCTAACCACGAGCCGCTGCGGTTCCGGCAGGTGCGCGAGGCAGGCGACATAGCTCCCGGCAAGCACAACGCCGTCAGCTGCTGGGACGATGACGATGTACAGCTTACGCCCGGCCAGCCCAGCGCGGCCAGCGGCACAGCGGCCCGCCAGAGCCTGCTCACTGCTGCCCGCGACCTGAAGGCCGGCCTGCTCGACGGCCTCGTAACGGCCCCCATCAGCAAGGAGAACACCCAGGCCGACGACTTCCGTTTTCCTGGCCACACCGAATTTCTCACCAGCTTTTTCGAAGCCAAAGAGAGCCTGATGTTGCTCGTAGCCGACGAGCTGCGGGTGGCCACCGCCACGGGCCACATTCCGCTCAAGGATGTGCCCGCGCGCCTCACCAAAGAGCTGCTCACCAATAAGCTCCGGATTCTGCTGGCCTCCCTGAAGAACGACTTTGGCATCGAGAAGCCCCGCGTTGCGGTGCTCGGCCTCAACCCCCATGCCGGCGAAAACGGCCTGCTTGGCACCGAGGAAGCCGCCGTAGTAACGCCGGTAATCCAACAGCTACTCCAGAGCGGCCATCTGGTGTTCGGCCCCTACCCCGCCGACGGCTACTTCGGCACCGGCCAGTACAAGCAGTTCGACGCTACCCTCTCGCTCTACCACGACCAGGGCCTGATTCCGTTCAAAACCCTAGCCTTCGAGCGGGGTGTTAATTACACGGCCGGCCTGTCTGTCATCCGCACCTCACCAGACCACGGCACCGCCTACGGACTCGCCGGCCAGTTTAAAGCTGATGAAACATCGTTTCGCGAAGCATTGTATCTGGCCTGTGATCTGGTAAAATACCGTCAGTCCGAAGCCGAAATTAAACCCTTGATTCCAGGCCCCACACCCCGCGACAGGGGGCGAAGGGAGTAGGTAGCAGGGGTAATGAGGTGAGGATAAACGTCATGCAGAACATGCTGCGCCTAGTGGAGTATACTCTGAATGACGTTTATACACTCCATCAACCAATAACCCCATATCGAAACTTTCTTTTCAAAATCGAAATTTTGTTTGCTGTTTCGGAATTGTGCTTTACCTTTGCAGCAGAAACGCCGGAACCACTAGGCTCCGGCGTTTTGCTTGCCCATTAGCTACCCGCTAAAAGCTAGTAGCTAACAGTTCAGACAAATGCTCCTCCAGACTCCCGTTGACTACCGCACTGCCCTGCGCCGCCTCGATGCGCTGGCAGCTGCTGGCGTGGAAGGCAACACGGTGCTGGAAACTGAGTTTCGCACCCTGATTGCGGCCCTCGATATTTACGAAGGCAAGCTAGGGCTGCTCCCGATTCCAAACCTGCCCACCTCGCTGGCCGAGATGATTGAGCTCAAGCGTCAGCAGATGCGTCTTAAGCAGAAGGAGCTGGCCGAACTGCTCGAAGTGCCCGCCGGGCGCCTCTCGCAGATCCTGAGCGGCAAGCGCCGCGTAACCCTCGACTTAGCCAAACGCCTGTATGAGCGGCTGGGAATACCGTCGGATTTCATTTTGAAGAACGCCTGACCCCACCCCGCACCCTCTTGTACATACCGGGCAAAAGTGCCTACTTTTGCCCCCCTGCCACTACCTCCCGTGAAAAAGGATTCGCCCACTACCATCAATATAGCCCGGCTGGCCGATAAAACGCACCACTTCGAGTTCACGCTTGATCGTGCCTTTTTCGAGCAGTTCGATCAGGAGCTGATTCCGGACGGCAACGTGCAGGTGGACGTAACGCTGCACAAAACCGAGCGCCTTATCACCGTTGATTTCTCCCTGAAAGGCACCGTGCGCCAGGTGTGCGACCGAAGCCTCGACGACTACGATCAGGATATTGAGGCCCACGAGCAACTGCTGGTACGCTTCGGCGACGAGAACAAGGAGCTCGACGACAACGTGCTGCAAATCACGCCCGACACCCAGACGCTTCCGCTGGCCCAGCACCTGTTCGATTTTGTGGGTCTGGCCCTGCCGATGAAGAAGCTGCACCCGCGTTTCCAGAACGAGCCCGACGATGAGCCCGACGCCACCACCAAGCTCATCTTTACGACCCGCGGCGAGGATGCCGACGACGACGAGGATGACGCCGATCCGCGCTGGAACGCGCTCCGCAATCTGAACTAACGGCCTTTGCTGGCCCTTACCCTTTTTAACGTTTCTTTTTTACTTTTTTTGACCCATGGCACATCCTAAACGCCGGACCTCCTCCGCCACCCGCGACAAACGTCGCAGCCACTACAAGCTCACCCCCAAAGCGGTAACTCTGTGCTCGGCCACCGGCGAGCTGCACCTGCGCCACAAGGCCTACGTAGTAGATGGCGACTTGTACCTGAACGGTAAAGTAGCCATCAAAGACTACGCGCCCGTATCTGCTGCCGCCCCGCTCGATAGCGACGACGAATAGCCTTTCTTTTTTAAGCTGATAGCCGATAGCTGTTAGCTGTTAGCTTTTGCCAAAACAGAAGCTAACGGCTAACAGCTATTAGTTGACGGCTCAAAAATTTTCGACCCTCTTGACTTTTCTTTCATGAAAATAGCCCTGGACGCAATGGGAGGCGATTTTGCTCCCCAAGCCGCCGTCGATGGGGCCGTGCTTGCCGCTCAGCAGCTGGCAGGCAAGGCTCAGATTGTGCTTATTGGTCAGGAGGAAGCCGTGCGGCCATTGCTGACCGCGCATGGGGCTGCCGCCGAGGGCCTTACGCTGGTGCCCGCTTCGCAGATCATTGAGATGGGCGAGCATCCGGCTAAAGCCTACCAGCACAAGCAGGATTCCAGCATTGCCGTGGGCTACCGCCTGCTGGCCACCCGCGAGGTAGAGGCGTTCTGCTCGGCCGGCAACACCGGAGCCATGCTCGTGGGTGCCATGTTCAGCGTGAAGGCGGTGCCCGGCGTGTTGCGCCCGGCCATTGCCAACTTTGTTCCTAAGCTGCACGGTGGCACCTGCATCATGCTCGATGTGGGCGCCAACGCCGACTGCAAACCCGAAATGCTGGAGCAGTTCGGCGAGCTGGGCTCCTTATATGCCCAGTATGTGCTGGGTATCGAGCGGCCCAAAGTTGGCCTGATGAACCTGGGTGAGGAAGAAGGCAAAGGCACAGCTGCCACCCAGGCGGCTCACCAGCTGCTCAAAGTCAACCCGCATATCAACTTCATCGGCAATATCGAAGGCCGCGACCTGTTCAACGAAAAAGCCGACGTTATCATCTGCGACGGTTTTACGGGCAACGTGCTGCTGAAGATGGCAGAGTCGGTGTACGATGCGCTGGTTGACAAAAACTTCCACGACCCGTTCTTCGAACAGTTCAACTACGAGTCGGTAGGCGGTTCTCCCATCCTGGGCGTCAACGGCAATGCCATTATCGGGCACGGCGTAAGCACGCCCAAAGCCATCAGCAATATGCTGCTGCAAGGCTACCAAATGGCCACGGCCGGTATTTCCGACCAAATTAAAGCTACTTTCAAGTCCTGATTTTCGGCTTCGTCCGGTTTCCTTTGGGGAGGCCGGACTTTTTGTGAGCCGTATCTCTTGTCTCTTTGCTCCACTCATGAAGATTACCGCCGCCATTTCCGGGGTGGGTGCCTACGTGCCCGACTACGTGCTCACCAACCAGGAACTGGAAACATTGGTTGATACGACTGACGAGTGGATTTTGAGCCGCACGGGTATTCAGGAGCGGCATATACTGAAGGGCGAAGGCCAGGGCACCTCGGTGATGGGCGTGAAAGCAGTGCAAAACCTGCTGACCAAAACCGGCGTGGCGGCTGCCGATATCGACCTGATTATCTGTGCCACTACCACCCCCGATCTGGTGTTTCCGGCCACGGCCAACATCATTTCGGCGGCCGTGGGGGCTACCAAGGCTTTCAGCTTCGATATGCAGGCGGCCTGCTCGGGCTTTATGTACGCGCTGGCCACCGGGGCGCAGTTCATCGCCACCGGCACCTACAAGAAGGTGATAGTAGTAGGAGCCGATAAGATGTCAAGTATCATCGATTATACCGACCGCTCTACCTGCATCATCTTCGGCGACGGCGCCGGGGCCGTGCTGCTCGAACCCAACCACGAAGGCCTGGGCCTGCTCGATCAGGAGCTGCACTCCGACGGCAACGGCGAGCAGTACCTGCATCAGAAGGCCGGTGGTTCGCGGCGTCCGCCGTCGGCCGAAACCGTGGCTAATCGGGAGCATTACGTGCACCAGGAGGGCGCGGCCGTGTTTAAGTTTGCCGTGAAAAACATGGCCGATGTAGCGGCGCAGGTATCGGAGCGCAACGGCCTCACGGCCGAAACCATCGACTGGCTCGTGCCTCATCAGGCCAACAAGCGCATCATCGATGCCACGGCCAACCGCGTAGGCATCGGCCCCCAAAAGGTGATGCTCAACATCCACCGCTACGGCAACACTACCAACGGCACCATCCCGCTCTGCCTCTCCGATTACGAGCAGCAGCTGCGCAAAGGCGACAACCTCATCATTGCTGCCTTCGGTGGCGGCTTCACTTGGGGTGCGCTCTACCTTAAGTGGGCATACGATGGCGCTTCGAGCAATTAAGAATTTTGAATTAGGAATTTTAAATTGACCTTTCGACGTAGCTGTTACCTGCCAAATTCTAATTCCTGCGTTTTTAATTCTTAATTCATAATTGAAAATTCATAATTCAACATAGAATGGCCACCACCGCAGATTTCCGAAACGGGCTCGTAATCAATTACAACAACGAGCTGCATGTCATCACCGAATTTCAGCACGTAAAGCCTGGTAAGGGCCCGGCATTTGTGCGCACTAAGATGCGCAACATCAAAACCGGCCGCACCCTCGATAACACCTTCAACGCCGGGGTAAAAATTGAAACGGCCCGCGTGGAGCAGCGCCCCCACCAGTACCTGTTCAAAGATGACTACGGCTTTACGTTCATGGACAATGCGACCTTCGAGCAGGTGGTGCTGCCCGAAGCCATGGTGCCCTTCGCCGATTTGATGAAGGAAGGCCAGGAAGTTGGCATCCTTTTCCACGCCGAAACCGAGCAGCCCCTCACGGCCGAGCTGCCGACTACCGTGGAGCTGGTGGTAACGTACACCGAGCCCGGCTTGAAAGGCGACACGGCCACCAACACGCTCAAGCCTGCTACCGTCGAGACGGGAGCCCGCATTCAGGTGCCCCTGTTCGTTGACACCGACACCAAGATTCGGATTAAAACCGCCGACTACAGCTACGTCGAGCGGGTTAAGTAACGCACCTCAACCATTCCACCGGCTACGCCTTTCTCCCTCTGCCATGAAAGCCCAAGAACTCCAGGACCTGATTGATTTCATCGCCAAATCGGGCCTCAACAAGGTTAACATCGAAACCGAAGAGTTTAAAATTTCGGTACAGCGCGACCCCAGCACCAAAACCGTGACGATGGCCGCTCCGGCCGCTGCGCACGCCCCGGCTCCTGCTCCGGCCGCCGCTGTTCAGGCAGCCCCGGCTGCTGCTCCCGCTCCTGTAGCGGCCGAAGCCCCCGCTGCTCCGGCCGCCAGCAATGGCACCCCGCTTAAGTCGCCGATGATTGGCACGTTCTACCGCAGCAGCAGCCCCGAAACCCCGGCTTTTGTGCAGGTGGGCGATATGGTAGAGAAAGGCCAGGTTATCTGCATCATTGAGGCCATGAAGCTCTTCAACGAAATCGAAGCCGAGCAGTCAGGCCGCATCGTGAAGGCGCTGGTGGAAAATGCTTCGCCTGTCGAGTACGACCAGCCGCTGTTTTTGATTGAAGCAGTCTGAGTTAATTATGAATTTTAAATTTTGAATTTTGAATTGGCTGTTTACATCATCCTTCTAATTCGAAATTCATAATCCAAAATCCAAAATTCATAATTCCCAACGCCGTGTTCAAAAAAATACTGATTGCTAACCGGGGCGAAATTGCGCTGCGCGTGATTCGGACCTGCAAGGAAATGGGCATCAAAACGGTGGCCGTGTACTCGACGGCCGACAAGGAGAGCCTGCACGTACGCTTCGCCGACGAGGCCGTGTGCATCGGCCCGCCGCCTTCGTCCGAGAGCTACCTGAGCATTCCGAAGCTGATTGCCGCCGCCGAAATCACCAACGCCGACGCCATCCATCCGGGCTATGGTTTCCTGAGCGAAAACGCCGAATTCTCGCGCGTGTGCCACGAAAACGGCATCAAGTTCATCGGCGCTTCGCCCGACATGATCAACCGCATGGGCGACAAGGCCTCGGCCAAAGCTACCATGATTGCCGCCGGCGTACCGGTAGTGCCCGGCTCGGTGGGTCTGCTCGAATCGGTGGAGCAGGGCAAGCAGATTGCCGCCGAAATCAAGTATCCGGTTATCATCAAGGCGACGGCCGGCGGCGGCGGGCGCGGCATGCGCATCATCCACGCCGAAGACGAGTTCGAGAAAGCCTGGAACGACGCCCGCACCGAGTCGAAGGCCGCTTTCGGCAACGACGGCATGTACCTGGAGAAGTTTGTGGTGGAACCCCGCCACATCGAAATCCAGATTTGCGGCGACCAGTTCGGCCACGTCTGCCACCTCTCGGAGCGCGACTGCTCGATTCAGCGTCGCCACCAGAAGCTGGTGGAGGAGGCGCCCTCGCCCTTCATGACCGACGATTTGCGCGAGCGGATGGGTGCGGCGGCCATTGCCGGCGCTGCCGCCATTGGCTACGAGGGTGTGGGCACCATAGAATTCCTGGTGGACAAAAACCGCGACTTCTACTTTATGGAGATGAACACCCGCATTCAGGTGGAGCATCCCGTGACGGAGGAAGTGGTGAATTACGACCTCATCAAAGAGCAGATTAAGGTAGCGGCCGGCATCCCGATTTCGGGGGCCAACTACTTCCCGCAGCTGCACGCCATGGAGTGTCGCATCAACGCCGAAGACCCGGCCAATAACTTCCGGCCGTCGCCGGGCCGCATTTCGGTGCTGCACATTCCGGGCGGCCACGGTGTGCGGGTGGATACGCACGTGTACGCCGGCTACCAGATTCCGCCCAACTACGACTCGATGATTGCCAAGCTCATCACCGTGGCCCAGACCCGCGAAGAGGCCATCGTGAAGATGAAGCGCGCCTTAAGCGAATTTGTGGTGGAAGGCGTGAAAACGACCATCCCCTTCCACCTCGCCCTGATGGATAACGAGCAGTTCAAGGCGGGCGACTTTACGACCAAGTTCCTGGAAGACTCCTTCGACTTTTCGCAATTGAAATAGCCTAAACAGCTACCTAGTACAGCAAAAAACCGAGCTGCTTCATTTGCGTGAGGCAGCCCGCTTTGCGTTGGTGCGAAATTGAATCAACCTTATCCTGCAGGTGTGTCGCTGCCCTGCTCAATCTCCTGCACCAACTCCCCGTACCACCCCTCGCCGTACTTGCGGATCAGCGGTTCCTTGAGGAACTGGTAGATGCGCACGCCCAGGCTTGCGCCGAACGAGCAGGCGGGCGAGCAGATACTCCAACGGTCATAGTTAAGGGCCTCAAAGCCGTCATACTTCGTAATGCGGATGGGGTACAAATGGCAGCTGATGGGCTTTTTGAAGCTGGTAGCTCCGGCCAGGTAGGCCTGCTCGATGCCGCATTTGAGGATACCCCGCTCGTCGTAGAGGGCGTAGGCGCACTCCCGGTCGTTGATGGTAGTGGTGCTGAAGTCGCCTTCCCAGTCCTTGATGTAGCGGCCCTGCTGCTCGATGGCGGCGCGGCCGGCGTCGGTGAGGAAGGGTTTAATGTTGTCGTATTCCTGGTTGAGGATGTCGAGTTCCTCGGGCTCCAGGGGCGCGCCCAGGTCGCCCTCCACGCAACACGCGCCCTTGCAGGCTTCGAGGTTGCAGACGAAAAAGTTGTCCCGAACGTCGTCGGAAATGAGCGTGTGCTGAATTTGAATCATCTGGTCGTTTTCTCGCTGCAAAGATACCCGCAATTACACCACCGACCAGAGGATTTGTTCCGTCAGCTCGCACTGCCGGTGGTGCGAATAGGTAGCCAGGGCCTCCTGCTGCCCGGCCTCGCTTAAACGCGCCATCAGACCCGGTTCCTGCAGCAGCCGCGCTACGGCCGCCGCGAAGGAGGCCTGGTTGTGGAGTTCGAACAGCAGGCCGGTGCGGTTGTCGTCGAGCAGCTCGCGGGTGCCGCCGGCCGCTGCGCCCAGTACGGGCCGGCCGGCCACCATCGCCTCGATGGTTACCATGCCGTAGGTTTCGTTGGGGGAGGCCGTGATGGAGATATCGAGGGCCCGGTACGCTACCTCGGGCTGGGGCGTGAAGCCGCGCAGGTGCACCACTTCGGTCAGGGACAGCTCCCGGATGCGCGTGTGAAGGGCGTCGGCGTAGGTGCTGCCCTCATTGCGGGTAGGCTCGCCCACCAGCAACAGGTGCAGCTGCGGAAACTGTTGGCGCAACGTCGGCAGGGCTTCCAGCACGAAATCCTGCCCCTTGCCATCGTCGAGGCGGCCGATGAGGCCCAGCAGCACAGTGCCGGTGGGCAGCTCCAACTGCAAGCGGCGGCGGGCTTCGGCGGTGGTCAGTTGCGCGTCGGCGAACTTCTCCAGCTCGACGCCCAGCGGCACTACGTGCAGTTTTTCGGGACTTAGGCGCGTTTTTTCGAGCACCTGCCGGGCCAGGCCGGGCAGTGGGGCCAGCCAGGCCGCCAGCGCCCGGTAGCGCAACGTGTGCACCAGTCCGCGTTTGGCCAGCCCCAGCTGCATGTGCTGCTGATATATCAGCGGCAAGTTCGGTAGGTACAGCTGTCGGCAGAGCACGGCCAGGCCCAGGTCGCCGTTGCGGCTGATGAGCAGCGCCCGCGTCCCGAAGTCGCGCAACGCCTTGGCCAGTCGGCCGGCCGCTGGCACGTCGAGAGCTTTCCAGGGGTTTTCGAGCGTGATTACGGTAGCGCCCAACTCGGCGGCGCGGGCAGCCAGCGGCGAGCCGGCGCGGGTGATGACCTGCACCGGCCAGCCCCGGGCCACCATCCAGCCGGCAAACCGGGCTGTGTTCAGCTCCAGCCCGCCCCAGCTGTCGGACAGGCACAGGATGGAGAGGGGAAATGGGGCGCGGGTGTGCATAGCGCAAAGATACGTGCCCGTTTCCATCCCCCGCTCGAAAGCCGTACCTTTGCTAACAAGCCAACCGGCTTAGTTTTCCGCTGCTGACTACTGTTTATGGGACTCGATTATCATTCGTTACTGAACCCCTCCCAGGCCGCTGCCGTGATGCAGATTGAAGGCCCCTGCATGATTATTGCCGGCGCCGGCTCGGGCAAAACCCGGGTGCTCACCTACCGCATTGCCAACCTGCTCGAACAGCAGGTCAACCCGTTCAATATCCTGGCTCTCACCTTTACTAACAAGGCCGCCAAGGAGATGCGCGCCCGCATCGAGAAGGTGGTGGGCCCCGAGGCGAAGAACCTCTGGATGGGCACGTTCCACAGCGTATTTGCCCGTATCCTGCGCTCCGAGGCTGATAAAATCGGCTACCCCCGCTCGTTCACCATCTACGACACCCAGGACTCCAAGACGCTGATTGGTCAGATTCTGAAGGAGCTGGAGCTGGACGATAAAATGTACAAGCCCAACATGGTGCTGAGTCGGATTTCGGGAGCCAAAAACAAGCTCATTTCGGTGCAGCAGTACCTGAATGACCCGGTTATCAAGCAGGACGATGAGGCGGCCATGCGGCCCAAGCTGGGCGTGATTTACCAGCAGTACGCCAACCGTTGCTTCAAGGCCGGAGCTATGGACTTCGACGACCTGCTCTACCAGACCAACGTGCTGTTCAAGGACCACCCCGACGTGCTGAACAAGTACCAGAACATGTTTCGGTACGTGATGGTGGACGAGTACCAGGACACCAACTACTCGCAGTACCTGATTGCCCGCAAGCTGGCGGCCAAGGAGCGCAACATCTGCGTGGTGGGTGATGATGCGCAGAGCATTTACGCCTTCCGGGGCGCTGATATTCAGAACATCCTCAACTTCGAAAAGGACTACCCGGAGCTACAGGTGTTTAAGCTGGAGCAGAACTACCGCTCGACCCAGAACATCGTGAAAGCGGCCAACTCGGTTATCAAAAACAACCAGGCCCAGCTGCGCAAAGACGTGTTTTCCGACAATGAGGAAGGCCCGCTGATTGAAGTGTTCAAGGCTTCTTCTGATAATGAAGAGGGCAAGCTGGTGGCCCAGAGCATCTACGAGGACAAGATGAACCAGCATCTGTCCTACGACAACTTCGCCATTCTGTACCGCACCAACGCCCAGAGCCGGGCCATGGAAGAGTCGTTGCGCAAGCTCGGCATCAGGTACAAAATCGTGGGTGGCCTGAGCTTCTACCAGCGCAAGGAAATCAAGGATTTGGTAGCCTACCTGCGCCTCACGGTGAACCCCAACGACGAGCAGGCGCTGCGACGAGTTATCAACTACCCCAAGCGCGGCATCGGCGACACGACGCTGGCCAAGCTCATCAACGCGGCCGAGGAAGCCAACCACACCATTTGGGAGGTCGTCAGCAACGCCGACCAGTTTCTGCCCCCCCGCACAGCCAACCCGATTGTCGATTTCGCGGAGAAAATAAAGGCCTACACCACTGTGGCGGCTAAGGAGGATGCGTTTGAGGCCGCCAAGTTCATTGCCAAGAACTCGGGCATGATTGAGGAGCTGTATTCCGACAAAAGCATCGAGGGCCTGAGCCGTTACGAGAACATCCAGGAACTGCTCAACGGCATCAAGGCCTTCGTGGAAGACCCTGAGCGCGAGGACAAAACGCTTGGTTCTTTCTTGCAGGATATTGCCCTGGTAACGGATTCAGACCTCAAGGATGCCCAGGCCGAGGGCGAGCAGGTGACCATGATGACCATCCACTCGGCCAAGGGCCTGGAGTTTCGCAACGTGTATATCGTGGGCCTGGAGGAAAACCTGTTCCCGAGCCAGATGATGATTACCTCGCGGGCCGACCTGGAGGAAGAGCGCCGCCTGTTCTACGTGGCCATCACGCGAGCCGAGAAGAAGCTCACGCTCAGCTACGCCACCTCGCGCTACCAGTGGGGCAACCTGCGCAGCTGCGAGAAAAGCCGTTTTTTGGATGAAATTGACCCCAAGTACGTCGACTTCAAGTTCTCGTCCGGGCCCGGGCCCGACCGCGCCGGACCGGGCGAGTCGCCGTTCGGGCACGTGTTTGAGCGCCGCTCGAACCTGGTGCCGCCTCCGCCCCGCAAGAACGCCGCCACCAAGTACGTGGCCCCTGCCGATTTCGTGCCCTCCGACACGAGCAAGCTGGAAGCCGGCCAGCGCGTGGAGCATCCCAAATTCGGCTTCGGCAAGGTTACCAGCCTCGAAACCGTGCAGGGCTCCACCAAAGCCATTATTCAGTTTGAAGAAGTAGGCGAGAAAACCCTGCTGCTGAGCTTCGCCAAGCTGCGAGTGCATTAAGCAGATTCCGGCTTCCTGGCGCCCGTTTGCGTTACTTTAAGTAAGCGTAGCGCGGCAACGGCTGGCTACGCTGCCTCGGCCAAACCTTGGCCAACTGGCTTCTGTGCAAAGCACCCGGCCAGGCAGACAAGGTTTGGCGTATATTTGACCCTTCGAATACTATTTTCATGACCCTCCCCCCTTCCCTTCATAAACACGAGCTGCTCCAGCGCGAATACGGCCAGAGCACCTTTCAGCTCGTGCAGCAGCTGGCCGGCATCGAGGACCGCGACGAGCGGACCCGCCGGGCCCAGCAGATTGTGCAGCTCATCTTCCGGCTGCAGCCCGCCCTGCGCGACCAGCCCGACAGCCAGGCGAAAGTCTGGAACCACGTATTTGAAATGGCCGATGGCGAGCTGGACGTGGATGCGCCCTTCCCGCTGGCCGCGCAGGTGAACTTGGGGCCGCCCCAACGCCTCGCCTACCCCGCTAAAGGCCCCAAGTTTCGGGCCTACGGGCAGGCCGTGGAGCAGCTCGTGGCCCAGGCCCTGACACTGGAAGACGCCACGGAGCGCGAGCAGGCCGCCATCATCATCGGCCGCACCATGAAGTTTCTGTACCGCTCCCACAACAAGGAAAACGCCAAGGACCTCACCATCATCAAGCATTTGCGCGAGTTATCGGGCGGCGAGCTGAGCCTCGACCCCGACCGCGTGCAGAACGAGAACCTGTTTGAGTTCGTGAGCACCGGCGGCCGGCCCGCGCCGTTTATCGTGCCCCAGCCCCGGCAGGAGCGCGACGGCGGTGGCGGCAACCGCCGGGGCGGCAATAGTGGCGGCGGCAACCGGCGCGACAAACAGCGCCGCGGCGGCCGCAAAAACCGCAACGAGCCCCAGCAGCCCCCGCAGTAGTGTTTTTAAGCTGTTAGCTATTAGCTGACAGCTGTTAGCTTTTGTCCGCCGGACATTGGCATTTTTTCATTTGAACATCAAGCTAATAGCTATCAGCTAACAGCTAACAGCTCAAAATAAATGGCCTCCTTTGAAGTAATTGGCGGTAAGCCGCTGCGTGGTGAAATTGTGCCTCAAGGTGCCAAAAATGAAGCCCTCCAGATTCTGTGCGCCGTGCTGCTGACCAGCGAGCCGGTGACCATCAGCAACGTACCCGACATCCGCGACGTGAACAAGCTCATCGAGCTGCTGCGCGACTTGGGCGTGAAGGTGGGCAAGCTGAGCTCAGACACCTATCTGTTCCAGGCTGACCATGTGAACCTGGCCTACCTCGATACACCCGAGTTTATTGCCCAAGCCGGTGCCTTGCGGGGCTCGGTGATGATTCTGGGTCCTATGCTGGCCCGCTTCGGACGTTGCCAGCTGCCCAAGCCGGGCGGCGACAAAATCGGCCGCCGGCCGATGGACACGCACTTTCTGGGCCTCGAAAAGCTGGGCGGCAAGCTTACGCTCGAAGGCACCGATTTCTACCGCATCAAGGCCGAGAACGGCCTGACCGGTGCTTATATGATGCTGGACGAGGCCTCGGTAACGGGCACGGCCAACATTGTAATGGCCGCTGTGCTGGCCCAGGGCACCACCACCGTTTATAACGCGGCCTGCGAGCCGTATTTGCAGCAGCTCTGCCGGATGCTGGTGCGCATGGGTGCCAACATCAACGGCATCGGCTCCAATCTGCTTACTATTGAAGGCGTGGCGCAGCTCGGCGGCACCGAGCACCGCATGCTGCCCGACATGATTGAAATCGGGTCCTTTATCGGCTTGGCGGCCATGACGGGCTCCGAAATCACCATTAAAGACTGTCAGATTGCCGAGCTGGGTATCATTCCGGACACCTTCCGTAAGCTGGGCATTAAGCTGGAGTTCCAAGGCGACGATATCCATATTCCGGCCCAGGAGCACTACGAGATTGACACCTACCTCGACGGCAGCATCCTTACCATCTCCGACCACACCTGGCCCGGTTTCACGCCCGACTTGCTGAGCATTGTGCTGGTGGTAGCCACCCAGGCCAAGGGCACAGTGCTCATCCACCAAAAAATGTTCGAGTCGCGGCTATTCTTCGTCGATAAGCTCATCGATATGGGTGCCCAGGTGATTTTGTGCGACCCGCACCGGGCCACCGTCATCGGCCTCAACCACCAGAAACGCCTGCACGGCATCACCATGACCTCGCCCGACATCCGGGCGGGCGTGGCCCTGCTCATCGCCGCCCTCTCGGCCGAGGGCCGCAGCGTGATTGAGAACGTGGAGCAGATTGACCGCGGCTACCAGCACATTGACCAGCGCCTCATCGCCCTGGGGGCTCAGATTCGGCGGCTGTAGATTGGCCGTGAGCTGCTAGGCAAATTCAGTAAAGCCCCGCCGCCTAGCTCCCACTCGTGGGGGCCGGGCGGCGGTGTTTAACGGCCCAGCAGCAGGTTACCTTCCGGCAAGGCGGGTATGAAGGGCAGGCGTTGGCCTACTTCGTCCAGTCGAAACCCGTAAAAATCCTGCCGTATGCGTATCCCGGTTTTATTGTGGCTGAGTTTAACACTGGGGCTGCTGAGCTGCGGCAACAGCCAGTCGTCGATGGGCGAACCGTCCGTCGAAGTTACGGCCGATGCCGAAGTAGCCGGCGACGCTGTTATGATGGCGCCACCTCCACCGCCTATGGCTCCTTCAGCAGCGGATGCTAAAGCCTACGAGTCGGCTGAGCAACCGGCGGCTGGCCAGGCCGCTTCCGCCGCGCCGGCCGCCAACCGCAAGCTGGTGTACCACGCCACGGTGCGCATGAAAGTAGCCGACCTGGCCCGCACCAACCAGCGCATGGACAGCCTGACCCGCGCCGTTGGGGCCTTTGTGGAAGGCTCGTCGGAGGAGCGCGAGGATGGCGAGTGGCGGCACGAGATGAAAATCCGGGTGGCACCAGCCCGCTTCCAGACTCTATTGGGCGGTTTGGGCCGGCTGGGTACCGTGGAGTTCAAGCGGCTTTCGACCGACGACGTTACCAGCCAGCACGCCGACATATCGGCCCGGCTGGCGTCTAAGCGGGCCCTGGAGCAACGGTATCTGGAGTTGCTCAATAAGGCCAATAAAGTACCGGATATGCTGGAGATTGAGGAGAAGGTGGGTGAGATTCGCGAGGAGATTGAGGCTACCCAAAGCCGTTTGCGCACGCTCAACGACGAGGTAACCTACTCTACCATCACGCTCACCTATTACCAGGAACTCAGCCAGCGCCAGCCCGATGCCCCCGTCCTTTCTTTCGGGAGCCGCCTGCTGGCCTCCTTCTACAGCGGCTGGCAGCTCCTCACCGAGCTCATGCTGGGCCTTGTGGCTACGTGGCCCCTGTGGCTGTTGGCTGCTGTGTTACTGGTAGGTTGGCGGGCTTGGCGCCGCCGTCGGGTTCCAAAGCCCAGGTAAGCTACCACCAACTGTAAAGCCTGACACCTGTTTATCTGTAAGCAGAATGCCCCGCCGACTTTCGTTAGCGGGGCATTCTGCTTACAGATAAACACGGGCGTTTATCGGTTAGTCAACTACCAGATCAACTACCGAGTTGGCCAGCGAAAGTACGATGCTGAACAGCAGTGCCGAGAAGAAACCGTTAATCTCGAATCCGGCCATCAGGTAGCTGGCCAGCATGATGATGAGCGCATTGATAACGAACAGAAACAGGCCCAGCGTGAGAATTGTGATGGGCAGCCCGATAATCTGCAGGATGGGTTTTACCACCGCGTTAAGCACGGCCAGCACCACCACCAGAATCATGGCATCGGTGAAGCCCCGGATGTAAGCGCCGGGCAGAAAGGTAGCCAGCAGGTACGCAACAATGGCCGAGAGAATGAATTTGAGAAGGAAACTCATAGGGCTGAAGGGATGATGAAGTAAGGAAAGTACAGTATTCAGGGAGTTGAATACCATACGAGCCCCCGCCTTTTCAGTTGCCGGGGTTCAGGCGCTATTCTACAGCGCGGGCTTTAAGACGGCCCTGCGAAACGGCCATCCAGTTGGCCATGTGGTAGAGCAGGCGGGCACCTACAATGGAGTTCCACTCGGTGTCGCCGGGGGCCACTTCGTTCAGGTCGCACCCGATAATGGTGCGGCCGGAACGCACGACCATGCGCAGCAGGTATACGGCCTGCTCGAACTCGAGGCCGCCGGGTACGGGCGTGCCGGTGCCGGGGCAGAGTTTGGGGTCGAGTCCGTCGATATCAAAGCTCAGGTACACCTTTTGCGGCAGTTGGGCAATGATTTTCTTGCACTCCTTTTTCCACGATTTGCCACCCAGCATTTCGGCCTGCAGAAAACGGTCGGCAAACAGGGCCACGCGGCCGTTGCTTTGGTCGATGAAATCGGCCTCCTGCTGGCAATAGTCGCGGATGCCTACCTGCACCAGTTTTTTCACCTGCGGCAGTTGCAGGGCGTTGTACATAATGGAGGCGTGCGAAAACTCAAAGCCCTCGTAGGCGGGCCGCAGGTCGCAGTGAGCATCAATCTGCAGGATACCAAACTCTTCGTGCCGCTCGGCCAGTGCGTGCAGGTAGCCGAGGGGCGTGCTATGGTCGCCGCCCAGCACTACCACACCTTTGCCGGCATCGAGCAGGGCGCCGGTTTTCGCTTTCAGCCACTCCAGCAGGGCCTGGCCGCGCTGGTTGATGCGCTCGGCACTAGGGGCATGCTCGGCGTGGCCCGCTTTGGGCTGGCCTTCTTCGAGCCAACCGATGTAGCCTTCGGCCAGCGGGCGTAGCTCCTCGCTTTCGGCTGCAATGGCGGCATCGGGCTCCTCCATTGCCAGGCCCATACGCCAGGCATCGGGCAGGTCGGGGTCATAGAGGTCCACTTGTAGCGAGGCGGCATGGATGGCCTCGGGGCCCTGGGCCGTACCGGCACGATACGACACGGTTACCTCCCACGGTACGGGTACTACCACTACCTGGGCTTCCTGAGGCGTAAATGGCAGCCCAAACAAGCCTCCGGCAGCATCAGCAAGGGCGTTGGGGTCGAAGTTGGCAAGCTTTTCCTTGAAAGAAGCGGCAGAATCAGCCATAGTAGCGCAGTTGGTTTAACGCGTGAGAGCAGAAGACATAAAGGCCAGATTACAGCCCCCAGCGCGAAAATCCGTTTCGCGANNTCGCGAAACGGATTTTCGCGCTACGGCAGTAGGGCACTTCGACGGTACACCTAGCCGCCGAACTGGCCGCCCATAAAGTCGTAGGTGCGAATGATGGCAATGATTTTCTCGAACGTCTCGCGGTCGAAGAAGATCATAAGTGGTAGCTCTACCGAGTTTTCCTTGTCTGAGAACTGGGTTATCACCGAAAAAATGAGTGGCTGCACCAGCGGGTTGTCGTGCAGCAGGCTGCGCAGGGCGGCATCCATATCGCCCTGCGGATGGGCCGGCGGCGCCCCATATATGCGGGCTTTGAGGATATTGGCCAGCTGCGTTACCAGCGCCCCGGTGATGATGTTGCTGATTTCGAGCAGCAACGACTCCTGCATATCATCGATGTTGATCGAATCGGGAGTTTGCATGCGCAGGCACACCCGCGAAAGGCGCTGCACATGCTGGCCCGAGAAAAACATGAGCGTCGTGCCGTTGAAGTCGCCCCGGATATCGGACTGGATGACTACGTGGCCGGCCTGCAGGTCGCTTACTTTTTCGAGAATGCTCCGCCCCGATACAATATCAAGGTTGGGCACTTCGAGCAGCACTTTCTCCTGGGCTACCACCGCGAACGAGTCGGCGGCGCGGGCCAGACCGATGTTCAGGATTTCGCGAATGATGTCGCGCTCCAGTTCCGTCATGTGCAATTCCATAGGGTTCAGGTGAAAGGGCAGGCTACCAGGGCAACCGGCCAGACTGCAATACGAGAGTTATGGCCGTTTGGCTAAAAAGAGTCGGGTTAAGGCCGGCACATCAAGCACCAGGCACACTTGCCCGCTACCGAGCAGTGTTACGCCCCCAAACAGGTCAATGGTATCCAGCGGCTTGCTCATGGCTTTCACCACAATGTCCTGCTGGCGTAAAAACCGGTCGACGATAAGGCCAAGCCGGCGGTTGTTGTAGTTGACAATGATGATATCCTGGCGGCCCTGCAGCGTCGATTTGCGGGCCGGTGCCAGCGCTTGGTCGCCGCTCAGGTGCAGCAGCTCGCGCAACGATACCACAGGCACGTTCTCGTCCTGAAGCCGCGTAAGCAGTACCCCACCCACCACGCTGAAACTACCGGGCAGCAGCGAAACCACCGAGTCGGTGTGCATGAGGGGCAGGGCGTAGCTACGCTCATCGAGCTCGAACAGCAGGGCCCCCTTCACGGCAATGGACGTGGGCAGCACCAGCGTAAAGGTGGTGCCTTCGCCCAGTACCGAATCTACGCGCAGCTGGCCGCCCAGCGAATCAATGGCCAGCTTCACTACATCGAGGCCCACACCCCGGCCCGAAATTTCGGTTACCTCCTTGGCCATCGAGAAGCCGGGCTCCAGCAGGAAAGCGCGCACGGCGGCATCGGGCAGTTGGGCAGCGGCGGCCCGCGTTACCAGGCCGCGCTCTACGGCTTTGCGCCGCACACTTTCTACATTTATGCCCCGGCCATCGTCCTGCACCTGTACCAGCACATCGTCGCGCTCGGCTTGGGCCGAGAGCGTGAGCTGGCCCTGGGCGGGCTTACCGGCCGCCTCGCGCTCGGCCGCCGTTTCGAGGCCGTGGGCAATGGCGTTGCGTACCAGGTGCAGCAGCGCATCGGTGATAATCTGCAGGATGTTGCGGTCAATCTGAATGTCTTCGCCCTGCAGCGTCAGGTTCACATCCTTGCCTTCGGCCGTCGCTACGTCGCGCACCACCCGCGGAAACTTGCTGAACAACGACCCCACCCCTACCAGGCGGGCATCCATGATGCTGTACTGCAACTCATCGGCAATACGCGAGAAATGGGCGGCGGCGGCCGTTAGGGCGGGGGTATTTATTTCGCGGCTCAGCGTCAGAATCCGGTCCCGATCAATAATCAGCTCCCCCATCAGGTTCATCAGGTGGTCGAGCTTCCGTACCTGAATGTACACCAGATCGGAGAGTTCGAGCTTACGGCTGACGTCCTCCTCATCATCGGCCTCCTCGTCATCAAGGTTAGGCTCTTCGCCACGGGTTAGCCGGTCGAGGTTATCGAGCAGGCGCTGCACATCGGGCATTTCCTGTTGGGCGCCCGCAGCCCGTATCAGTTCGCCGAGCGTATCGATGCCGCCGAACAGCACCGGCACCATGCTGCCCGTAAAAGTGGCCTCCCCGTCGCGCAGCTGGCCAAACACAGTTTCCATGTGGTGGGCTGCCTCGCCGATGCTGGTGTAGCCCATCGCCCGGGCATTCGACTTGAGATTGTGCATGAGCCGGAACAGCTCGCGCAACGCCTCTTCGTCGGCCGGATTGCGTTCCAGCTCACTGATGTGGCGGCTCATGGCGTCGTAGTATTCCAACGCCTCGGCCATAAACAGCTCTCGGTACTCCTGTTCCCGGTTACTCATCGCGCCACAAAGGTTGAAAGCTGCCGGCCGCACCTATCCGCTCATCCTCGCCAAGCAGGCAAGGACTTTCAAGCGGAACAAGCGGTATGGACGGAAGAAACGACAAGAGAAACACGGATATGCGAAAAATAGTATTCGGCTAGGCAGCTGGTTTTCCTGATCTTCCACCCTGGGTTACCGGATGGAATAATCGAAACGACGAGTAGCCCGGGGCGTAAGTCCCGGGGGGCTGGTTCACTGTATCGGCTCCGGTCTATTGCAGGGCATTGCCCACTATTTCGAGTACTTTTTCTTCCGAGAAAGGCTTCACGATATACGCCGATGCGCCGCTTTCCAGTGCTTCGTTCACAATAACCTCCTGGCCTACAGCCGAGCACATCACCACTTTCACATCGGGCTGTTCCTGGCGGATGCCGCGCAGCACGTCGAGGCCGGTGTTATCGGGGAGAATTACGTCGAGGGTAATCAGGTCGGGCTTGGTTTCGATGGCCATTTCTAAGGCCTGCTGGCCGTTGGCGGCCTCACCAACTACTTCGTAGCCGGCATCGGTGAGCATATTCTTGAGCATCGTGCGCATGTAGAACGAGTCGTCGACGATGAGAATGCGGTTTTTCATGGGAAAGAGAAATGCGAAGTGAGAGTGCAGGGTCTGGCCGGGTGTTCGGCCTGGCCCGTTGTACGGCGACTACGGGGCTAAGATGCCGCCGAAGTAGGCAACTGCATAATTTCGGTGGGGGTCAGCAATTTCAGCATGTCGAGCACCACAATAATCCGGTCATTGATACGGGCGATGCCCTCAATGTATTTATCATGGATATTGGCCTCTTGAATGAATTCGGGCGTTTGTTCGATGGCCGATTGTGGTACCGATAGTGGCTGAGGCACCTCGCGCACCACAATGCCAATAGTATAGTCTTTGGCCTCAATGGCCATGGTGTACGTTTGGGCAAACAGCTCCTCGGTGGCTTCGCGCAGCTGAAACCGCTCCTCCAGGTCGATGACGGCAATAATGTCGCCGCGCAAATTGGCAATGCCCTTCACGAAGGACGGTGTTTTGGGCATGCGCGCAATATCGGGCGTCAGGGTCACCTCCTTTACCTGCTCGATGCGAATGGCGTACTCCTCCTGCCCCAATCGAAAAACGATAAGCTGAATAATCGGGTCGGGCGCGGCAGATTTATCGGAAGCGGGCATTAGTAGTGCGGCGTGGTGGGTAGTGGGCAATCAGGCTGCCAGAAGTCGGGCCTCTATTTGCCCTTATCGGCTTTCCGTTTTGCAGATTTTGGGGCCGGTGTTGCTTTGGCGGCCGGAGTGGCGGCTTTGCTAGCGGCCTTGGCCGCCGGAGCAGCAACTGCTGGCCGGGCAACCGCCCGGCGAGTTGGCCGACGCTCGGGTACCGGCTCGGCAGCTGGAGCAGGCGTAGCCACAGCACGGCGCGGCCGGCGCGGCGCGGCAGCCGCCGGGGCGGGCGGGGCCGGAGCAACGGCCGGAGCGGGGCGGCGCGTCAGGCGCCGACGGATAGGCTCGGGCTCCGGCTCGGGTTCCAGGTATTCCATCAGCTGGAAGGCCGACAGGCCCAGCTGCAGGTCGTCGGCAATGTCGGTCAGATTCTGGCTGCTGGTAGTCAGCTCCTGCATGCTGGTGGAGAGCTGCTTGGCGGTGCCAGCCACTTGCTGGGTGCCCGAGGCCGTCTGCTCGGCAATGGCTACCACTTCCTCCACGTATTTCACCACGTCGCCGATACTCGTTTTCTGAATTTCGGTGGCCGTGAGAATGTCGCGGCTGGTGCGCAAGGTTTCGCCGGAGCTGGTAGCAATGTTTTTGAAGGCCGAGCTGGCCTCGAAGGTGGCATTCTTGCCCTTGAGTACCCGGCCTTCCATGGTGCTGATGGCGGTAGCGGCCGAGGTGGTATCCTTGCGAACGTCCTCTACCAGCGTGGCAATTTCGGAGGCCGACTTGCGCGAGCCTTCGGCCAGCTTCCGGATTTCTTCGGCTACTACGGCAAAGCCGCGGCCGGCTTCCCCGGCCCGGGCGGCCTCAATGGCGGCGTTCAGGGCCAGCAGGTTGGTCTGGGAGGCAATGTCGGTGATTACGCCCAGCGACTTGCTGATTTCGCCCGAGCGCGTACTCAGTACTTCAATGGTTTTCGAGGTCTGAGCAGCAGCCGAGCTGATTTCCTCCATGTTTTTCACCACTTCGGCCACCGTTTTCAGGCCGAGCTGCGAGGTCTGCTCACCGAGGATGGCCGCCTTAATGCCGACATCGGCTTTACCGGCGGTTTCCTTGGTCGCCTGCATGATTTCCTCAATCAGCTTGAAGGCCTGATCGGTTTTGAGAGCCTGGTTCTGAGCACCTTCGGCCATTTGCTGCATGGCGCGGGCCACGTCGGCTGTTACCTGGCTCATGGCCTGGCCTTTCTCCACCATCTCCTCCGACGACTCGCCCACAATCTGCGACGACTCGTTGATTTCGCCCAGCAGTTCGTTGAGGTTGTCCACGGCCAGGTTCAACGCGTCGGCCATGGCACGGATGTCGCCGGTAGTTTCAATCTCGGCCCGCTGCTGCAGGTCGCCTTCCGAAATGGCCCGCACCACGCGGCTCACTTCGAGCACCGGCGAGGCAATAGATTCGATAAGGGCGTTGAGCGTGTCCACGAGTTCTTTCCACGAGCCCGACACGTCGGTTACGGTGGCCCGCTCGGTGAGCTTGCCCTCCACACCGGCCACTTTAGCTACGCGGCTTACTTCCACGGCCAAGCGGTTGAGGTCGTCCACCATGCGGTTGATGGTGTCGGCCAGGTCGGCCACTTCGCCCTGCGCGCCGAGGGTCAGCTTCTGGGTCAGGTCGCCCTGCGAAACGGCGGTTACCACTTTCACGAGGCCTCGCACCTGAGTGGTGAGGTTAGCGGCCATCGTGTTTACGTTGTCGGTCAGCTGCTTCCACACGCCATCCACGTTGGGCACGTTGGCCTGGCCGCCGAGGCGGCCCTCGGTGCCCACTTCCTGGGCCACCCGGGTTACTTCGCCGGCAAACACGTTCAACGAGTCCACCATCTGGTTGATGTTGTCCTTGAGGTCGAGCAGCTCGCCTTTCACATCAACCGATACTTTCTGGCTCAGGTCGCCCCGGGCTACGGCCGAGGTTACGTTGGCAATGTCGCGCACCTGGCTCGTGAGCGAGGCGGCCATGAAATTTACGTTGTCGGTCAGGTCTTTCCAGGTGCCGCGCACATTGGGTACATTGGCCTGGCCGCCGAGGCGGCCTTCGGTACCTACCTCGCGGGCCACCCGGGTCACCTCATCACCGAAGGTGTTGAGCGAGTCCACCATCTGGTTGAGGTTTTCCTTGAGCTGGAAAAGCTCGCCTTTTACATCAACCGATACTTTCTGGCTCAGGTCGCCTTTGGCTACGGCCGTGGCCACATTGGCAATGTCGCGCACCTGACTCGTCAGGTTGCTGGCCATCGTGTTTACGTTGTCGGTCAGGTCTTTCCAGGTGCCCGAAACGCTCGGCACGTTGGCCTGGCCGCCCAGAATACCCTCAGTACCTACTTCGCGGGCCACGCGGGTTACTTCGCCGGCAAACACGTTCAGCGAGTCCACCATTTGGTTGAGGATGTCCTTGAGCTCCAGGATTTCGCCCTTCACGTCCACGGTCATCTTCTGCGTCAGGTCGCCTTTGGCTACGGCCGTGGCCACGTTGGCAATATCGCGCACCTGAGAAGTCAGGTTGCTGGCCATCGTGTTCACGTTGTCGGTCAGCTCCTTCCAGGTGCCAGCCACGTTGGGCACCGAGGCCTGGCCGCCGAGCTTACCCTCAGTGCCTACTTCCTGGGCCACGCGGGTTACTTCGCCGGCAAACAGGTTGAGCGAGTCCACCATCTGGTTGAGGTTCTGCTTCAGATCGAGCAGTTCACCTTTTACATCGACGGTGATTTTCTGACTCAGGTCGCCTTTGGCTACGGCTGTGGCTACGTTGGCAATGTCGCGCACCTGACTCGTCAGGTTGCTGGCCATCGTGTTCACGTTGTCCGTTAGGTCTTTCCACACGCCGCCTACGTTGGGCACGGAGGCCTGGCCGCCGAGCTTGCCCTCGGTGCCTACCTCCTGGGCCACGCGGGTTACTTCGCCGGCAAACAAGTTGAGGTTGTCGATGGTCTTGTTGATGGTTTCGGCCATCACCTTGAAGTCGCCCGAAACCGGAATCTGGAACGTCTCGTCGAGGTTGCCGCGGCTGATGTTTTTAAGCACCTTGCCCACTTCGAGCACCGGCACGGCAATGCTATCCACGAGGCCGTTGATGTTGTTGATCATGTCGCGCCAGAAGCCGGCGGCGTTATCCACCGAGGCGCGGGCCTTCAGGTTGCCTTCTACGCCGGCCACCTTCGAAATGCGCGACACCTCACCACCCACGCCGGCAATCATGTCGACCATTGAGTTGTAGGCCTCGGCAATTTCGGCGAAGATGTCGTCGTTCTGCTTGGTCAGCCGCACACTCACGTCGCCCTTTTTGAAGGCGTCGAGTGCATAGAGCACCCGGTTGAGCTGGTCGTTGATATAATCCGAATCGGAACTCTTGGCCGATAATTGACGGGAATCCTCGGCTCCTTTTTTACGCGTGTGGTCGCTGCGAACCGGTTGCGAAGGCGTGCCGGGAACCGTTGCAGTGGCGGTGTCCGGGGGCGTGGTGGCCGGACGGGTGGATTGGGACGTCTTTGCTGAAGCCATAGGAAGGAAGAGTAACCAAATCCGCGCAGCAGTAGCTGAGCGCAAACAAAACTGCCAGGATGGGATTTCTTAGCCAACAAAGGTAGCAGAACTGCCGAATCGACCACGCCTGATTCCGGTGTCCGGCATAAAAAGTCGGCATGTTTGTGCGCAAAAGCTGCCGGGCAGAGCTTAGCTGCTAATCACCAACCTCCTAACCCGGCCTGCCGGCCCATCCTTGCCTGGTTGCTCCTATTATATAAGGAGGAAGCTCACCCGCGTATTGAGAGGGCGTTAGGAAGGGGGCGGATTATTGCAGCATCTTTGCGGCAAAATTCAACTTTTGCGCGGGCCAACCCGTTTCCTAGTTCATACTCGCTCCGCGTCCCCCCCACCCTATGGTCAAAAATTTAGTTATCGTCGAGTCGCCTGCCAAAGCAAAAACCATCGAGGGCTACCTCGGCAAAGATTTCGTTGTGCGCTCATCCTTCGGGCACGTCCGCGACTTGCCCAAGGACAACAACGCTATTGATATTGCCAACGGCTTCAAACCTACCTATGTCGTATCAACCGATAAACGCGACATTATCAGCCAGTTGAAGAAACTGGCAAAGGAAGCCGAAATTGTGTGGCTGGCCAGTGACGATGACCGCGAAGGTGAGGCCATCAGTTGGCACCTGGCCGAAACGCTGAACCTGAATAGCGAGAAGACGCGGCGCATCGTGTTCCGCGAAATTACCAAGACGGCCATTCTCAAAGCCATTGAGAATCCGCGCGAAATCGACCTGAACCTGGTGAATGCCCAGCAGGCCCGGCGGGTGCTCGACCGGCTGGTGGGCTTCGAACTGAGCCCGGTACTGTGGAAGAAAGTGAAGGCCGGCCTCTCGGCGGGCCGGGTACAGAGCGTGGCCGTGCGGCTAGTGGTAGACCGCGAGCGGGAAATTAGCGGCTTTACGGTGACTTCGGCTTACCGGATAGTAGCTCGTTTCGATGCCGGCCGGGGGGCCGTGCTCGAAGCCGAGCTGCCCACCCGCTACAAAACCCGCCAGGAGGCCGAAGATTTCCTGGCCCGCTGTGTGGGCGCTGAGTATGCTATCCGGAACCTGGAGCAAAAACCCGGCAAGCGTACGCCTGCGCCGCCCTTTACCACCTCCACGCTGCAGCAGGAAGCCTCGCGTAAGCTGGGCTTTTCAGTAGCTCAGACCATGAGCGTGGCCCAGAAGCTCTACGAGGCCGGCCGCATCAGCTACATGCGTACCGACTCGCTCAATCTGTCGGAAGACGCCATTGTAGCTGCCAAAGCGGCTATTACCGACGCCTATGGGGCCGAGTATGCCCACACGCGCCACTTCAAAACCAAGTCGGCCTCGGCTCAGGAGGCGCACGAAGCCATCCGCCCCACCGACTTCACGCTGCTCAAGGCCGGCGCCGACTCGCAGGAGCAGCGCCTCTACGACCTGATTCGTAAGCGGGCCATGGCCTCGCAGATGGCCGATGCCGTGATTGAGCGCACCGTGGCCACTATTGGCATCAGTACCCAGCCGGGCATCACGATGACGGCCAGCGGTGAGGTTATCACGTTCGAGGGCTTCCTGAAGGCCTATGCCGAAAGCAAGGACGACGAAGAGCAGGACAGCGAAGAACCAGCCGAATCGTCGTTTTCGCGGGGGCTGCCGCCGCTGAGCGTGGGCCAGCAGCTGCCGCTACAGCAGCTGCGCGCTACCGAGCGATACGCCTCGCCGGCGGCCCGCTTCACGGAAGCCTCGCTGGTGAAGAAACTGGAGGAAATGGGCATCGGACGGCCTTCGACTTACGCTCCGACCATCAGCACCATTCAGAAGCGCGGCTACGTGGAGAAGGACTCGCGCGAGGGCAAGGAGCGCAAGTTTCATGTGCTGACGCTGGAGGGAGAGCAGGTGAAAACGGAAGTAAAAACCGAGAACTACGGGGCCGACAAAGCCAAGCTGTTCCCGACCGACGTGGCCATGGTGGTTACCGACTTTCTGGTGGAGCACTTTCCGGCCATTGTCGATTTCCAGTTCACGGCCAAGGTAGAGGACGAGTTCGACCGGATTGCCGACGGGCTCGACAACTGGACCGACATGCTGAGCGGCTTTTATACCCCGTTCCATAAAACGGTGGAGAAGGGCGAGGAGATTGAGCGCAGCACGCTGGGCAGCACCCGCGAAATCGGCCTGCACCCCGAAACGGGGCAGAAGCTGACCGCCCGCCTCGGCCGCTACGGACCTTATGTGCAGATTGAGCCGTTGGAAGGAGCGCCCGAAGACGAAAAACCGGTGTATGCCAGCCTGCGCAAAGGCCAGTTTATTGAGAACCTGACTATTGAGGAGGCGCTGGACCTGTTCCGGCTGCCGCGGGTGGTGGGCGAATTCGAGGAAAAGAGCATGACGGCCGCCCTCGGCCGCTTCGGTCCCTATGTCCGCCACGACAGTAAGTTTTACTCGCTACGCAAAGACCAGGACCCGCACACCATCACGGGCGAAGAGGCGGTGGAGCTGATTGAAGCCAAGCGCAAGGCCGACGCCGAGCGGCTCATCAAGGCTTTCCCCGAAAACCCCGACGTGCAGGTGCTCAATGGCCGCTTCGGACCCTACATTGTGGCGGGCAAGAAGAACGTGAAGATTCCGAAGGGCGAGGAGCCCACCGAGCTGACGCTGGAGCGCTGCTTGGAACTGGCCGAAGCCACCCCCGACAAGCCCGCCCGCGGCGGCCGCTTCGCCAAGAAAGCGGCGCCTTCGGCGGAGGAAAAAACGGACACGCCGGCCAAGAAGAAACCGGCCGCCAAGAAACCCGCCGCCAAGAAAAAGACCCCGGCCAAGAAGGCCACCGGCACTACGGCGGCCAAGAAACCGGCAGCGAAAAAGCCCACCAAAAAGGCGGAATAGGCTTGGAAGTGAAGTACTTTTTCCGGGCGGCGCTTCAAGCAAAACCGCACTTCTGCAAAGCTCCGGCCGTAACTGGCCGGAGCTTTTTTTGTGGTTGAGCTGTCAAATAACTAATCTGCGGGTGCGTTTCCGTTTTTCACCTCCCCAAATCCTGCACCTTGCGAGCAAGCCCTTTGTTGCTGTTGCCTTTACTGCTGAGCTGCACCAGCCCCGGCACCGATTCGGTGGCTGGCGGGCTGCCGGCCGAGCAGCCACTTGTAGCCGTGGCCGATGCGCCAGCGCCCCTTGTTCCGCCTGCCCCCGGTGTGTACGCCTGGCTGCCGACTGGCCGCTACCGGGCCAGCCAGACGGTGGTGGCCCGGTTTGCGCCGCCGGCCGGCTATAAGCGGATGGCGGTAGCGGCCGGCTCGTTTGGGCAGTGGCTGCGCTACCTGCCGCTGCTGCCGGCCGGCACGCCCGTGAAGCTCTACAACGGCCAGCCCAAAGACCGCCAGGACGTGCACGCGGCCGTGCTCGACATGGATGTGGGACAGCGCGACCTGCAGCAGTGCGCCGACGCCGTTATCCGGCTGCGGGCCGAGTACCTGTTCAGCCAAAACCCCGACCAGGTTCATTTCCACCTTACCAGCGGCGACGATATTGGCTTCCGGGACTGGTATTCGGGCCGCGGATTCAGGGTGCAGGGCGACGCTGTGCTACCCGCCGCCCGGCACGCCGAGGCGCCCAGCCACGCCAACTTCCGCCGCTACCTCGACCAGATTTTCACCTACGCCGGCACCCTCTCGCTGAGCAAGGAGCTGCAGCCCACGCCGCTGGCCCAGGTGCAGGCCGGCGACGTGCTCATCCGGGGTGGCTCGCCGGGCCACGCCGTGCTGGTGCTCGATGTGGCCGAGCAGCCTGCTACCGGCCGCCGCGTGGTGCTGCTGGCCCAAAGCTACATGCCGGCCCAGCAGATGCATGTGCTCACCAACCTCTACGACGACTCCGGCCTGGGGGCCTGGTTTTACCTCGACCCACAGCAGGAGCGCGTGGGCACGCCCGAATGGACGTTCCGGAACACCGAACTGGGCCGGTTCGAGTGATTCGGGGAGGTCGTTCAGGCTGGCATACCGACGAAGGCCAGTCCTTTTATCTTCAATTGAATCAACCTGCACTATGAAGAAGATTGTAGCCTTAACCGGCGCCGGCATTTCGGCCGAAAGTGGACTGGACACGTTTCGGGCCTCCGATGGACTCTGGGAAAACCACCGCATTGAGGACGTAGCCACGCCCGAGGGCTGGGCGAAGAACCCGGCGCTGGTGCTGGAGTTCTACAACCAGCGCCGTGATGCCGCCCGCGCCGCCCAACCCAACGCGGGCCACCTGGTTTTGGCCGGGCTGGAAGACCAGTTTGAGGTAGTAGTGATTACCCAGAACGTGGACGATTTGCACGAGCGGGCCGGCTCGACCAGCGTGCTTCACCTGCACGGCAAGCTATTCGAAAGCCGCAGCTCGCGCCACGAGGAGCTGGTGTATCCGATGCACACCGACCGGATTGAGCTGGGCGAGAACTGTGAGCAGGGCTACCAGTTGCGGCCCAACATCGTGTGGTTTGGCGAGGCCGTGCCCTTAATGGAGGTAGCCATGGCAGAAGTAGAAGCTGCCGACGCGCTACTGGTAGTGGGCACTTCGCTGCAGGTGTATCCGGCGGCGGGCCTGGTCGATTACGTGCGCCGTATCGCACCCATTTACGTCATCGACCCGGGCCGGCCGCCGGTTGCGCACCGCCCGCAGCTGCACTTTATCACCGAGCCTGCCACCACGGGCCTGCCCCGCGTGGCGCAGTTGCTGCGGCAGGAGTTGGCAGATGCTTAGCCACAAAGTCGACCCTGATTCGAACTGGTCCCTATAGAAGCAACTATAAATAAAAGCATCTTTAAGATCAATATTTTATATAAAATATATAATTTAGCACCCTAAAAACACCCTATTTTACCTTGTTGCCTGGGCCATGCAGAAACGTTTATTCCTCTCGTTGATACCCATTGTGGGCCTGGGCCTGGGCTTGGGCTCGGCTCTGGGCCAAAGCAATACGCCGGAGGGCGGAGGTGGCTATTCGCCGCCAACCGGTATTTGCCTTTCGGGCGAGCAGCGGGTTGAAATTGATAGTATGCTGGCCCGCAACGTGCGCCAACTCATCCGCCAGGGAATTTTGCCTGCCGAGCCCGCCCGGCCCGCAGCCGCTGTTCTGCTCGATTGGCCGCTACGTCAGGCAGCCGGCTTCAAGTACAACAGTATCTACGGGGTATCCAACTTCGTCGACCACAACCCGGCAATCGGGAAACACCAGGATTGGAATTGCAATACCCGCACCTACGACTCGGGTAACTACAACCACGCCGGCACCGATATTTTCCTCTGGCCCTTCGACCAGAACATGATGGAAAGCGGCCAGGCGCAGATTACGGCGGCGGCTCCCGGCGTCATCATCGGCCGCTACGACGGTAACTTCGACCTTAACTGCGCCCTGTCTAATGCCAACTGGAACGCGGTGTACCTGCGCCATACCGATGGGTCGGTGACCTGGTATGGCCACATGAAAACCGGGTCGGTGACCGGCAAGCAGCTTGGCGCAACCGTTGCTGCGGGCGAAGTACTGGGCACAGTGGGCAGTTCGGGCAGCTCTACCGGTCCGCATCTGCACTTCGAGCTGCATGATGCGCAGGGCAAGGTAGTGGACCCCTATGCCGGGCCCTGCGGACCGGCAACCAGCTCCTGGGCGGCACAAAAGCCCTATTTCGAACCAACGGTTAATGCCGTCCTCACGCACCATCAGGCACCTGTATTCGAGGCCTGCCCCAAACCCGACCAAACCAACCTCAGCAACAACCTGACGGCCGGCGAAACGGCCTATTTCGCGGCCTATTACCACGACCAGCGCCAGGGGCAAGCCAGCACCTACACCGTTTACCGGCCCGATAACACGGTTTTTTCCACTTGGAATCATAGCTCAACAGCCGCTCACTACGCCGCCTCCTACTGGTACTGGCCACTCAAAATGCCAGCAACGGCTGTACCCGGCAACTGGCGGTTCGAAGTAGCCTACGAGGGCACTGTAGTGAAGCACGAATTTACGGTGGGCCAGGTGGTTACGGCTCTGGGCAGCGCCCGCCAGGCCGCTGCCTTTACACTGGCTCCCAACCCGGCTCAGCGCCGTGCTACCCTTACGCTGGCCGGGCAGCCCGCCACCGGTGCCGAGGTAACCGTTCGCACGATGCTGGGGCAAGTGGTGAGCCGGCAGCCGCTGGCCGCCCGCCTGACCGAGCTAGCTTTGCCGGCCTCCCCGGGCCTTTACCTGGTTACGCTGCCTACCCCCGAGGGGCTGGCCACCCAAAAGCTGCTGGTTGAGTAGGTTCGGACTGCCGACCGCCAAGTCCTGCTACTTAGCCTCTTCTTCGGTTTTATGGCTTCTGTTGTGGGGCATTGCGTACTAGGGGCCACACTGGCTAAGTTGTTGCTGCCGGAGCGGCGTTATTGGCCCTACTGGCTGCTGGCCACCGCCTGCGCCTTCCTACCCGACGCCGATGTGGTTGGCTTCAGGCTGCATATTGCTTATGACAGCCTGTGGGGACATCGGGGCCTGAGCCACTCGCTGGTGGCGGCCGCGGTGGTAGCCAGCGCACTGGCGCTACTGGCAGGTGGCCGGGCCAGCGCGCCGCCGCGTGGGCGGCTGTGGATGTTGCTTTTTCTGGCCACTGCCTCGCACGGCGTGCTCGATGCCATGACTACCGGAGGGTTGGGCGTGGCTTTCTTCGGCCCCTTTGATACCCAGCGACACTTTTTCAGTTTCCGGCCGATTGCGGTATCACCTATTGGCATAAAAAACTTCCTGGGCGAATGGGGTGCCCGGGTGCTGCGAAGCGAGGTAAAATGGGTGCTGCTGCCGTGCGCGCTGGCGCTGCTGGTGCAGGTAGCCGTACTATGTAGGCAGCGAGAAATATAAAGCGTGTGGCAGGCATAAAATTAAAGCCGGATTAAATCGGAATCCAGGACGGCACGTAAACGAAAAACCACATTCCTCCTGCTATGGTATTTCGTTACGTCTGTACGCTGCTAACGGGCTTTGGCCTGACCGCTTCCCTGTCGGTTTTTGCTCAAACGCAGCCGGCCCACAAGGTCTTTCTGCTGGGCAACACGGCCGGCCCTACCCTGCCGGCCCGCCACCTCAGCGCGTTGCGCCGCGTGTTGGAGCAGCAAACCGGCCCGTTTACGGTTGTGCATCTGGGTGATGTGGTGGGCCAGGAGGGCCTAGGCAACAAGGAGGACTCCAGCCGCACCGGTCAGACGGCGCGGATTGACGCGCTGTTGGGGTTGGTACGAGGCTTGCCCAATGGCAAAATCTACTTTGTGCCCGGCGACCAGGACTGGGCCAACTCGGGACCAGACGGCCTGAAACGAGTGCAGCGGCTCGAAAAATATATTGAGGAGCAAAACGGCAAGCACACTTTCATTCCTGAAAAAGGCTGCCCCGGCCCATATATCGTGGATATAGCGCCGCTGGTGCGGCTGGTGGCCCTCAACTCGCCCTGGTTTACCCACCCTTACAACAAGCCCGAAGCCCCGGATACCGACTGCTCGACGCTAACCCAGGAAGAGTTTCGCGAGCAGCTACAAGAAGTACTCGACGAGACCAAGGACCGCAACGTGCTGCTGGTGGGCCACCAGCCCGTCGTCAGCAACGGCGAGTATGGCGGGCATCTGCCGCTCGGCCGATACCTGTGGCCCCCGGTAGTGGGGGCCTTGAGCGCGGCTTACCACCAGAACGTGGGCACTCCCCGCGACCTCGCCAACCCGGGCTACCAGCAGTTCCAGCGCGAAATGCTCAACACCCTGCGCGACCACCCCGGCGCGGTGTACGCCGCCGCCCACGACTACAGCCTCCAGCTCACGGCGCAGCAGGGCAGCTACCACCTGGTGGCGGGCTCGTTTGCCGAAGCCCGGTACGTGGCCGGCAACGCTGGCTCCGTATTTAATGCAGCCGAGCAGGGATTTTCGGAGCTTGACTACTACGCCGATGGCACGGTAAAAACCACCTTTTTCACGTTTGATAAAGACCTTGAGAAGACCGGACCCCGTTCGGCATCCGCAGCCTCTGCGGGTAATGCAGACGCTAGTCCTGTGCGCGAAGCGTACACAGGCACCTTGTTCCAGAGCGCCTGCCAGGAGCCCCGCTTGCCGGGCGTACCCGTGAACAGCTTTATTCCGGAGTGCCCCTCAGCCCCGAAGGGGGTAGCCGATGTGAAGCCCGACGGGCTGTTTGTGCCCGTGCAGACGCTGCCAGCCGGAGCGCAATATGCCGGCACCCGCTCGTCACGGTTCTGGCTGGGGCCGGGCTACCGCACCTCCTGGACCCAGCCTGTGCAGGTGCGCACGCTTGACCTGGGTACCGAGCTGGGAGGATTACAGCCCTTTGGGCGGGGCGGCGGGCGCCAGACGACTTCGCTCAAGCTGATTGCCGCCGACTCGTCGGAGTACGTATTCCGGTCGGTTGATAAGGACGTAACCAAGATTCTGCCGCCCGAGCTGCGCCGCTCGTTTGCCGCCGATGTGCTGCGCGACATTACGCCCACGGCCCACCCTACTCGGCGTTGGTTATCAGCTCACTGCTCGATAAAACCGATATTCTGCATGCCCGGCCCCGGCTGTTTGTGCTGCCCGATAATCAGCAGCTCGGCCCCTACCGCACCGATTATGCCGGCCTGCTAGGCACCCTCGAAGACCGCCCTCAGGATCCCAAACCCAACCTACCGGGTTTCGCCGGGGCCAACAACATCCGCCGCTCGTTCAGCTTTTTCCGGCAGTTGTACAAAGACAACGACAACCGCGTGGATGCCGTGGCGCTGGGCCGGGCCCGGGCCTTCGATATGCTGGTGGCCGATTTCGGCAAGCACGAGGATAACTGGAAGTGGGCAGCGTATGAGGACGGCAAGAAAACCCTCTACAAACCTATTCCGCGCGACCGGGACCAGGCCTTTACGCTTTGGAACGGCACGCTGAGCTATCTGGCTAACCGCGAGTGGGCGCTGCCCAGCATCGAGGATTTTCAGGGCGAGTTTGGCGACATGAAGAGCCTGAACTGGCCCGCCCGCCACCTTGACCGGTTTCTGCTGCAAAGCCTGAACCGCCAGCAGTGGCAGGAAATTGCGCAGTACCTGCAGGCCAGCATTACGCCGGCCACTGTTGATGAAGCCACGGCCACGCTGCCACCCGAGCTCAAAAGCCTGTCGGCCGACGACCTCAACCGCAAGCTCAAATCCCGGATTCAGCAGCTGCCTCAGGCCCTTGACCGCTACTATCTGCTGCTGGCCCAGCGCGTCGATGTGGTCGGCTCCAACAAGGGCGAGGTATTCCGGGTGAACCGCCTGGCCGACGGCACGGTGCGGGTGCAGCTGTTCGACCGCGCCAGTGAGGGCGATGCGCCCAACGGCCCGGCCC
The DNA here is from genome assembly GCF_018613725.1 of Hymenobacter sp. ISL-91. Classification (GTDB taxonomy): domain Bacteria; phylum Bacteroidota; class Bacteroidia; order Cytophagales; family Hymenobacteraceae; genus Hymenobacter. The sequence goes on along the minus strand of NZ_JAGGPS010000013.1, from coordinate 89,673 downwards.
TGTTCGACCGGACGTTTCAGCCCAGAGAAACAGAGGAAATAGTGCTGTACGGACTCGACGGCCACGACATATTCACGGTAACTGGCGAGGCTAAAAGCAGTATTCTGGTGCGCATCGTCGGCGGGGCGGGCAAGGACCGGATAACCGACGACTCGCGGGTGCGCGGCCTGCGCACGCTTACCAAAGTGTACGACGTGCCCGACACCGACCTGCAACTGAGCGCCGAGGCCGACAACCGCACCTCGACCCGCCCCGGCGTGAATGCTTATGACCGGGAGCAGTTTGAATTCGACTCGTACCGGCCCACCATTGGGCTAGGCTATAACCGCAACGACGGTTTTGCGGCCAGCGCGGGCGTGTCGTTTCTGCGCCAGGGCTTCCGCAAGCCCGGCTACAAAAACCGCTACGATTTCCTGCTGGAGGGCAGCACCGGCGGCCAGCGCCAGTTCACGGCCAGCACCCGCCACCGCTACGCTATCGGCAAGGTCGATGCCGGGGCCTCGTTCAGCTACGGCAGCTACTTTCCGTTCTATAACTTCTTCGGCCTGGGCAACAACACCGGCCTCGACCAGGACCGCTACGACGACCGGTTTTACCGGGCCCGCTACAAGGGCATCGTCCTCAACGGCTTTCTGGAGCGCACGTTCTTCCAGCGGAGCGTACTGCGCGTGGGCCCCAGCTACGAGTACTACAACAACGATTTTGCCGCCGACAGTTACCTGGGCACCTACCCGTTCCGCCCCGATGCCCCCGTTCCCGACCCCATCATCAACACCAGCTTCCAGCGCCTGGTGGGCCTGAACGCGCTGCTCGACCTCGATTTGCGCGACCGGCCCAACTTCGCCCGGCGCGGGGTACGCCTATTGGTGCAGCACGATTCCTATCATCAGCTCAACGGCAAACAAGGCAATTTCGGGCTCACGCAGGGTTTTGCTCAGTACTACGGCACGGCCCGGCTACTCATCCCGGTAACGCTGGTGGTGAAGGGCGGCGGCGCCCGGAACTACGGCAACAACGACGACATTCCGTTCTACAAGTTCACTAGCCTGGGCCTGCGCGAAGGGCTGCGCGGCTACTACCGCAACCGTTTCAGCGGCGACGCCAGCCTTTACCTCAACACTGAGCTGCGCCTGGCGCTGGGCCGGAGCAAAAACGGTTTCCTACCCTTCTCCTACGGCGCGTTCGGTTTCTACGACCGGGGCCGGGTGTACCTAAATGGCGCTTCGCCCGGCGGCTGGCACCAGGGCTACGGCGCGGGCGTGTACCTGGCCCCCGTATCCGACCAGTTTGCCTTCTCGGTGTCCTACCAGAAATCGGTGGAAAACAATTTGCTCCAGTTCGGCCTGGGCTTCCGGATTGACAAGTAGCGGTTGCTAGTTGTTACAAAGGGCGGTGTAGGGGCGGGACTTGCCCCCGCCCGCCGTCAGAACAATGCAGTAAATAGCTGTTTCGAAGTCCCGCAAAGCACTTGCTAACGGCGGGCGGGGACAACCGCAGGACAGCGAAGCTAAGCCCCGCCCCTACACCGCCCGCCCTAAGTTGGGTTAGCTGAATGCCCCCTTATATTTGCCTATGCACTTTCCTCTCCTTAAGTTAGCCGCCATTGATATTGGGTCGAACGCCGTGCGCTGCCAGATTTCGGCCGTACTCCACCACGAAGACCGGTACCGGCTGAAGCGGGTCGAGTACATTCGCTACCCCCTGCGGCTGGGTGAAGACGTGTTTGCCACCGGCCGGATTTCAGAAGCCAAGCAGGCCAAGTTCATCAAGTTTCTGCACGCGCTGCGCCTGCTGATGGAGGTGCACGACGTGGCCCCCAACCATTACCTCATCTGCGCCACCTCGGCCATGCGCACCGCCAGCAACGGCCCCGAAGTGGCGGCCCGCATCGAGCGGGAGCTGGGCATGCTCGTGAACGTGATTGACGGCCAGGCCGAAGCGCTTTACATCAACCGCGTAATCGAGCACCTGCTCGAAGACAACAAGCACTACCTGCACATTGATGTGGGCGGAGGCAGCACCGAGTTCAACATCTACCACAACCGTCGCAAAGTGGCTTCGCAGTCGTTTGAGGTGGGCAGTATCCGGCGTATGCAGCAGGAAGAAGCCGGCCTGAGCACTGAGGCCATGCGCGAAACCTGGCAGCGCATGGAAGACTGGGTACGCGAAAATGCCCGCCGCTACCACGTCACGCGGGCCATCGGCACGGGCGGCAACATCAACAAAATTTACAGCATGGCCCAGGCCGGCACCACCCTCGACAAGCCCGTGCCCCGCCAGCGCATTGCCGAACTGCTGGAGCGCATCACCAACATGAGCATGGACGAGCGCGTGAACGTGGCGCTGCTCAACCCCGACCGCGCCGACGTGATTGTACCGGCCGGCCACATCTACCTTTCGGCCATGGAGTGGGCCGATGCCCAGCACATGTTCGTGCCCGATATCGGCCTTAAAGACGGTATGTTACAGACGCTATTCGAGGAGCACTTCGAGGAGTTCCGCGCCCGCGACGACCACCGCCCCGGCGGCCCCACCACCACCATTCAGAGCCGCCCCACCGAAACAGAGTAACGGTGGTTGATAACCACTTTTTCTACGAAATTCTCTTTTACCGAAAAGCCCCTGTCGCTCTTATTGGCGACAGGGGCTTTTGCTTGCGTTAAAAGTTGTTCCGAACGACCAACCGGCCGGCTCACGCAGTCACTGCTACGCCAAGTCGGCTTCTTCCTGCGCATCGTAGTCGACGTTGGCACTCATCGGAACCTCTTTCTGGGGAAGTGAGGCTTCCGGCTCGGTTTCGCCGGTTGCAGGCGGCAGCATTTCGGAGGTAACCACTACTACCGCCTCCTTGGGCTGGGCATTGGCATCCTCGGAAGAGGCCCGGATATTGGCCACCGAAAGCCAGTCGTCGTAGAGTGCCTCCTCGGGCATAATGGTGAAGTTCCGGCTGTAAAACTCCTTGTGCAGGTTGGAAATGGGCTCGTCTTCCTGCGGCGTGCGGCGCACGTAGGCGCCGTCTTCGCGCATTACGTAGGTGTTCTGGTTGTCGAGCAGGTTGTAGTAAAGGATGTTGATGGCCTCGCGCTTGATCTGGGGGTTGGCCAGCAGAAACAGCGCCTCCAGCCGCCGCTCGAAGGAGCGCACCATCATATCGGCGGAGCCAGCGTACAAGCGGGGCTTGCCGGCCTGGTGGAAATAGAACAGCCGGGCGTGCTCCAGGTAGTCGCCCACAATGCTGCGCACCTCAATATTCTCGCTCAGGCCCGCCCGGCCCGGCCGCAGGCAGCAAATACCCCGCACAATAAACCGGATGGGCACGCCGGCCTTGCTGGCCTTGTAAAACTCGTCAATCATCTCCTTGTCTTCCAGCGAGTTCATCTTCATCACGATGCCGCTGGGCAGGCCTTTTTTGGCGTTCTTTACTTCCTCCCGAATCAGGCACACCAGTTGCTGGCGCATGTCTTTGGGGGCCGTAATCAGGTATTCATACTCGTCGGGCTGGCTGTGGCCGGTTATCACGTTGAAGAATTCCGACACGTCGTGGCCGTACACTTCGTCGGTGGTCAGCAGGCTTACATCGGTATAGATGCGCGAGGTCTGCTCGTTGTAGTTGCCAGTGCCCAGGTGCACATAGCGCGTCACTTTCTCGCCTTCACGGCGAATAATCATGAGCATTTTGGTGTGGGTCTTGAACTTGCTGACCCCATAAATCACGAAGCAGCCGGCCTTTTCGAGCCGCGCCCCCTCCCGGATGTTACGCTCCTCATCGAAGCGCGCCTTTACCTCGAACAGCACCGATACGTGCTTGCCGTTCTCGGCCGCCTTTAGCAATGCGGCCGTCACGCGTGAGTCGTCGGCGAGGCGGTAAATGGTTTGCTTGATGCCCAGCACGTGCGGGTCTTCGGCGGCCTGCTCCAGCAGCCGCACCACCGGGTCGATGCTGTTGTAGGGGTGGTGCAGCAGCACATCCTGGTGCTTGAGGTAGTCGAACAGGTTTTCCTCCACCGTTTCAGGCAGCGTGAGGGGCGGCACCGGCGCGGGCTGCTTGAACCCCTTGCCCCGGAAATTAGGGTGCTTGAGAATCTGGAGCAGGCCCTTCATGTCAATCAACGAGTTGATGACAAACACATTGCCGTTGTCGATATTCCACCGTTCGCGCAGCACCTGCATCAGGAAAGCGGCTGCGTTGGGCTCTACCTCCAGGCGCACCACCCGGCCCTTCTTGCGGGTTTTGAGGCCCACCTGAATTTCTTTGATAAAATTGGCGTCAATATCGTCCGATTCCTCCAGCGTAAAGTCGCCGTTGCGGGTGATGCGAAACAGGTCGGCCGACAGGATTTCCACGTTGCGGAACAGCTTGGGCAGGTTGGCCCGCACAATTTCCTCGATGGGCACGAACAGCACCTTGTCGCGCCGCGTGAGTTCGAAAAAGCGCGACAGGTTCTGCGGAATCTGCACGAACGTAAGCCGCTCCTGCCCCTTCTCCATCTCAATGTCGCCGGAGCCCGTGCGCGTTACCACCCCGAAGATGAGCATCTGGTTCATCATCAGCGGGAAGCCGTGGTAGGAATCGTACACCATGGGCGTGAGCAGCGGAAACACGGTGTTCTTGAAGTAGCCGTCGGCCTTCTTCAACTCCACTTCGGTCAGCTCACTCAGGGCCAGCACATTAAAGCCGTTCTTTTCGAACTGCGGCTTCAAATCGTTCAAATACGTCATCGACTGGTCATTCACGAACCGGTGGGCAAAATCGAGCAGCTTGCGCCGAAAGGGCATTTCGCGCAGCCCGGAGTAGTCCACCCGCTCCTTGCCGTAGTCGATGTAGTTATAAAGCGAGCCGACGCGAATCATGAAAAACTCGTCGAGGTTGGAGCTGGTAATAGCCATAAAGCGCAGCCGGTCGAACAGCGAGCGGCTGGTGTCGCGGGCCTGGTCGAGCACCCGATAATTAAAGCGTAGCCAGCTCAGGTCGCGGCTGATGTACTTGCTCTTACGAATCAGGTCGGCGGATTTGAAGATTTTCATAGAATAGCAGGCTTAGAAGTGCAAAATACGCTAAAACCGCGCCGTTACGTGTTTTCGGGGCAGGAAATAGGGCGCGCAAGTCCAGCCAGTACAGCCCTTGGTGAAATAAAACAATGCTCCGGGTGAAAACGACACGGTTTGGCGGCTTGTGCCGGCACCTTTGCCACAAGTCCTCAACACATGCTCCTTTCAGCCTCCACCACCGCCGAAACTCTGCTCGCCGACTGGGAATCCCAGGCCCAGCCCAGCCACTCGCCCGACTACCCTACCGAACGCGCCCGGCTACTTCGGCATTTCACCCCGTTGTGCGCGGCCTTCGTCCATTACGAAGCCGACGTCAACATAGAGGAAGAGGATGTCCGCACGGTGCTACGCCACGCTACCAGCCTGCGCGTGGGCACCATTGGCGCCAGCGGGCCTGGCCGGGCTATGTGGGCCGCCCAGCAGGTGGCGGCAGTGGCCCAGGCTCACCACCTGGGTCCCGAGCCCACCGGCCCGGCAACGATGGCGCTGCTCACTATCCTCAGCCACCCTACGGCCGAGTTGGAAATGGACGAGCTAACAGGCATCACTGAGTACCTCCAGCAGAACCTGGGTGACCAGCAACTGGAAGTTATCTTCGGCCACGATGTGCAAGCCGACTTGCCCACGGAAATATGGGTGGGCGTACTACTCTCCTACTGCTCACGCCCGCTACCGCCCGCACCGGTGCCGCTGCTCCAGCCCGCACCCCCAGAAATCGACGCCGCCACCGGCCGCGACTTCTATTTCGACGCGGCGGCCCGCCTGTTCGTGCAACGAAGACGGGCGGCGGGCTCCCTCATCCAACGGCGGTTCGGCCTCGGCTACAACCGCACCTGCAGACTACTGGATAAGCTGGCCGCTGCCGACATCATCACCCCGGACCCGTTCGGCAGCGGCTGGCGGCTGCTGGTGACGGATAAAGCGATGTTGGACGGGTTGTTGGCGCAGTTGGGCTAAGGGTTTGGAAGTTAGGATTCTGTGGGCTATGTTTAGGAGCTTGGTCAAAAGCATTGTGAATGTATATCGTGATTCGGCTACAAAAACCCTGCACTTTTTTCAATAAAATCATCTTCTTACTTCATCAAACACGCTTTCAAATATGAGCATTCGAAATGAATATGAAAACCAAATTGGCATTGAAGTAGAAACATTAGCCAAAAACATAAACAAAGCGTTATTAGAAGATGAATATGTTAAAAATTTGTATCACGGTTGGCGAGTAATGTTCAGCCCTATGTTTGAAAAACCCGATATACTAATTATAGGAATTAATCCTGGTAATGGGCAATCTGGGGTTGAAGATTGGGGTTTTTGGTCAGAAGATGAAATATTTGAATATACTAATCCTGAATACAGTTTCGCGCTGGCTAGAGAAACTAAAGAGGTCTTCGAACGAGCTGGACTTTCCTCAATTTTAGAGAAGTCAACTGTCAAAACGAACTACTATTATTTAAGTACTACCAAGGAATCTGACTTGTACATTATAACAGATCATTTAGCAAATACAGGTAGTAGTGATGATAATTTAAGAAAAGTGTTTTTCGATAAATCGGCATCTTGGACTAAAACATTCATAGACATAGTAAACCCCAAATTAATATTATGCGAAGGCAAATCTGCTTACGATAACGTGACTGACTTATTTCCTGAATACGGTGAGTGCGATTGGCAAAATGATTGTGGGTATACAATAGTCCCAAAAGAAAAAATTGTGATTATAGGATATAGTAGAAGGTATAGTGGAATCAAAAACAAAGAAGCATTAACTGATTTGCTAGTTAGATTTTGCAAGGTGTAATGTATTAGCTTCAGCCAACATAAAATGCCCGCCCGTGCTATTATCCTGCGCCAGATGCTGCTGGTACAGCGGCTGCAACGGGGGTCGGGGCAGCGGGTGCCGTTCGAGGAATTGCAACGGCACCTGCTGGCCCACGGCAGCCTCGCCGACCTGCAATCCAGCTACCCTCGCCGCACCTTCGAGCGTGACCTGCGCGAGATAGAGGACCACTTCGGCCTGCGCATCAAGTGTCAGCGGGGCCAAGGCTACTATATTGCTGAAACCGACCCGCAGGAACCCGGCCACGGCCGCCTACTGGAGGCCCTGGAGTTGCAGGAGTTTCTGCGGCTGCCCGCCGCACTGGCCCCCTTCGTGCAGGCCGAAACCCGGCGGCCTCAAGGCCTGGAGCACCTGCGGCCCCTACTGGCCGCCATGCAGGCTGGCCGGGTGGTGGAGTTCGATTACCGCAAGTTCTGGGAACAGACCGACGCCCCGGCCCAGCGGCGCACAGTTGGGCCGTTGCTGCTTAAAGAGTACCGGGGGCGCTGGTACGTGCTGGCCGCAATGGTGGGCAGTGGCCACTTGGCCTGCTTCGGGCTCGACCGCATCAGCCAACTTGTCCAACTCGACCACCCGAGCACGCCCCCACCCAACTTCAACCCGGCAACTTACTATACACACGCCTTCGGTATCATCCGGCCCGATACGGGCGAGGAGCCGGCCGGCGTAGTGTTGCGCTTTTCGGTGATGCAGGGCCGCTACGCACTGAGTTATCCGCTGCATCCATCGCAACGGGTGCTGATTCAGACGGAAGAAGAAATCCGGATTGAGTTGCGAATTTTCGACACCCACGATTTTCGCATGGAGTTACTCAGCTACGGCCCCGAAGTGGAAGTACTGGCCCCCGCCGAACTGCGCGACTGGCTCCGGCAGGCGCATGCCGAGGCCTTATGGTAGGTGAGCTTAGCAGTAACCCACTTGGCAGCCACAAACAAAACAGCGCCGACCAACAGGCCGGCGCTGCTCTGCAACAGATCCAATGTAACTACGCTGTAAAGCGGCGCGGCCGTTTCAGATGGGCTTGTCGGGCTCAGCTTCCGGCTCGGGTGGCGCGGGCTTTGGCGGCGTGGGCTTGGCCGGCCGCCGGTCGGTGGTGACCAGCAGGGCCAGCGCTGTGAGCGAGAGGCGCAGGAGCCATTTGCGGCTAAGCATAGCTAGCGGGCAAAAAAGGCGTTGTTGTTTTCCACCGTCAGGTCGCAGCGGCTGCCGCCAGTGTTTTCCTCACACGAAGTACCCACAATTTCGTTGCGCTCGAAGTTGAAGTAGCAGAACGTACAGCCCACGCTGGTGAGCATATAGCGCGGGGCGTTAGAGGTCAGATACAGGCTGTTATCCGACGAGGTTTCCAGCGGAATGGCCATGGCCCGGAACATACCGTCGCGCAGGCCCATGCCCACCAGATAATACACTGCCTTGTCTTTGGGTGTTTCCTGCACCTTGCGGATGATGGTTTTGTTGATGGACGTGCCGTCGCCGAACTGCCGGGTGAACCGGGTAGCCAGCTCCTGCTTGGGCGTTATGTAGTCCACTTTATTATTTACCACCTGGGCAATCTGCTTGCTGGTAGCCTCCAGCTGCCGCCGGTTCAGCGCGTCGGGGTCGTTGGAAGGCGAGCTAACCTCCGGGAAGCCGCGTTTGCTGGTTTCACAGGCACTCAGCCCACCCAACAATAGGGCGACGCTCAGGCAGGCGGCAGCGCTGTTACGCAGGAAAGAATTCATCATGCAGGATACGGAAAGTAGCAGTTTGGTGGGCAATATAGCAAGGTAGCCAGTGGGCCTACTCGCAAAGCGCCCTTACTGCGGGGCGCTTTGGCAAAAGTGGGGCTAGCGAGGCTTGTAATACTTACGCGCCTCAGGCAACTGCTGCTGAATATCGGCAATGCGCGTGCCGTTGGAGGGGTGCGTAGACAAGAACTCCGGCTGGGCTGAGCCCCCGGAACGTGCTTCCATGCGCTGCCAGAATGCCAAGGCCCCCTCGGGGTTGTAGCCTGCCATGGCCATGAAAACGAGGCCCAGCCGGTCGGCTTCCGACTCCTGGTTGCGGCCGTAGCGCAGCAGCCCCAGCTGCGAGCCGGCTCCAACGGCCTGCATAAATATGCTCTGGGTAGCCGACGGGTTCTGGCCGACGGCCGTCGATACGACACCGCCCAATCCCTGCGCGGCCATCTGCTGGCTCATGCGCTCGGAGCCGTGCTTGGCCACGGCGTGGGCAATTTCGTGGGCCATTACCACGGCCAGGCCGTTTTCATCCTGCGTGATGGGCAGAATGCCGGTGTACACGGCCGTTTTGCCGCCGGGCATGGCCCAGGCGTTTTCCTGCTTGTCATCAATCAGAGTAAACTGCCAGGCATAGCCTTCGAGCTGCTGCAGCTGGTTTTGCTGGCTGAAATACTGTTGCACGGCCTGCTCGATGCGCTGGCCCACCCGCTTGACCATGGCAGCCTGCGCGCCGCTGCTCACTACCCGGCTGCTGGCCAGCACTTTCTGATACTCCTGCGCAGCCATCTGGTTCATTTCGGTATCGGAAACCAAACTAAGCTGACGGCGGCCGGTGATGGGAACCGTGGAGCAGGCCGTTGCCACAAACAGGCAGCTGGCCAGGGCGAAATTCTTGAACATATACCAAGGGAGTTGAGAGGGAAGAATCCGGCCGCCTGCGCCGGCCCGGAAGCCCGGGCCCGCCGCGGCCGTTGCTGAGGAGCTATACGTCAGCAACCCGGCAAAATGTTTGCATTTGACCCCGCGCGACTAAAAACCTCCTCGTTTTGGTACCAGAGCCCCACTAATTACCGTTACTTTTGAGACTGATGGGGCCCGGGCCTGGCAGGTGAGCGGATGAAAGCTGGTTTTGTCCGAACGCGCTGCCGGCCCCACGCCTCGCACCCTCCAAGCCCTTCCCTATGAAAATCCTGTGTATTGGCCGCAACTACGCGGAGCATATTGCTGAACTCCAGAACGAAACGCCTTCGGCCCCCGTCATCTTTGCCAAGCCCGATACGGCCCTGCTGCAGCGCAACCAGCCGTTTTTCATGCCCGATTTCTCGCAGGATATTCACCACGAAATTGAGCTGGTGCTGCGCGTGTGCAAAAACGGCAAGAACATCGAGGAGCAGTTCGCCCCCACTTACTTCGACGCCATCGGGCTGGGTATCGACTTCACGGCCCGCGACCTGCAGAGCCAGCTCAAGAGCAAAGGCCTGCCCTGGGAACTGGCCAAGGGCTTCGACGGCTCGGCCCCCATCTCGCAGACGTTTAAGCCGGTAACCGACTTCGCCGACCTGGGCAATATCGACTTCCGGCTCGAAGTGAACGGGCAGGTGCGCCAGCAGGGCAACTCGGGCCTCATGCTGCACGACTTCAGCAAAATCATCAGCTACATCTCGCGCTTCATCACCCTGAAAATGGGCGACCTGATTTTCACCGGCACGCCCAGCGGCGTGGGCCCGGTGCACATCGGCGACCAGCTGACGGGCTTCATCGGTGAGGAGAAAATGTTGGATCTGGCCGTTAAGTAAGCCGCTAATTTGAACGCTGTAGGGGCGGGGCTTGTCCCCGCCCGCCGCTGAAACGATGCGTTGCCAGGATGTATCTACTGCTTAATAGCACTGTTCAACGGCGGGCGGGGACAAGCCCCGCCCCTACAGCGTTCGGCGCAACTCCTACCCTTCCGTTGTCAAGTACGTTCTGTTTTGAAAAAGCTCACAGCTAGTAGCTTCCCGCTAAAAGCCCATTTCAGCTTCGCGCTGCCATTTTTACTGCTGATGGGCGTGCAGCCCTCGGCCTGCCAGAGCCCGCAGCCGGCCAGCCCAACCCTGGAGCAGCCCGCCCCCAACGAGGCAGCCGGCGCAGCCAGCCCGGCCCCGCGCGCCGGAATTCCGGCCGTGGCCAAGGGCTACTTCCTGTTCCCTATCAAGCCCAACCAGGAAAACTTCCTGTCGGGCAGCATGGGCGAGCTGCGGCCCAACCACTTCCACGGCGGCCTCGACATCAAGACCGATGGCCGGGTGGATTTGCCGGTGCATGCCTCGGCCGATGGCTACGTGTCGCGGCTTAAGCAGAGCAGCTACGGCTATGGCAACGTGCTCTACATCACCCATCCCAACGGCCTGACGACGGTGTACGGCCACCTGAACAGCTTTAAGGGGCCCGTGGCCGAGGAGCTGCGCCGCCAGCAATACGCCAAGCAGACCTACGACCTGGAGCTGTTTTTTGAGCCCGGCCAGTTTGTGGTAAAGCGTGGCGAGGTGGTGGCCCTGAGCGGCAACACCGGCGGCTCGGCGGGGCCACACGTGCACTGGGAGGTGCGCACGGCCGCCGGCAGCCAGCTGAACCCGCTGCAGTGGGGCGGGTTTGCCGAAATCCAGGACCATGTAGCGCCGGTAGTGCAGGCGTTTGCGGTGGAGGCGCTGGGCATTGCGGCGCGGGTAGAAGGCCGTTTCGGGAAGCGCGTATTCGTGCCCAAGGCGCCGCTCGCCGACGGCAGCTACGCCTGGCCCGATACCATTGCGGCCAGCGGCTCGGTGGGCCTGCTGGTGCAGGGCTTCGACAGGTTTGATAAAGTCTGGAACAAGAACGGCATTCAGCAGGCCACAGTGCTGGTGAATGGCAAGCAGGTATACCAGCATACCATTGACAACGTGCCATTTCCGGATGGCTCGCGCCAGATAAACCGGCATGTTGATTACGAGTGGCGCGCCACCCAGGGCCGGCAGTTCGAGAAGCTGTTCATCGACGACGGCAACGACCTGGGCATGTACACTACCGGCCCCGACAAAGGCCGCCTGAACATCGAGCCGGGCAAGGTATACGCCGTGGAAATCCGGCTGGCCGACTCGTATGGCAACACCACGCCGCTGCGGCTGGTGCTGCGGGGCGAGGAGGCGGGCTACTTCAAAACCCGCTCGGCGGCCGTAAAAAAGCCAGCCCTGCGCTACGATGTGAGCCGTAACCTGCTGGTGGTAACGGCCCAGGACCCCGACACGGCCGCTGTGGCCGGCCCCCTCACGCTGCTGCGCGGCAGCCGCCGCCTTGAGTTGCGCCCCAGCTACACCGACCAAAGCCAGAACGTGTACCTGTACGACCTGCGCGCCGGCCGGCCCGATTCCATTCGCTTCGGTGGCATCACCCAGCGCTTTACCCGCGAGGCGCTGATTCCGGCGGGCCGCGAGTTTAGCTTTGCTACGGCCCACATGGGTCTGGAGTTCAAGCCGAAAACCATCTTCGACACGCTCTACCTGCAAACCAGCTACCAGCAGGGCCTCTGGACGGTGCATCTGCCGCGCACGCCGCTCTACGAAAACCTGGCCCTCACACTACGGCCCGATACGCCCCCCACCGACCTGCGCCGCTCGGCTATTTACAGCATCTCGGCCAAAGGCGGCAAGGGCTACGTGGGCGGCAAGTGGAGTGAGGACGGCAGCAGCATCACGGCTTCTATCCGCGCCTTCGGGCAGTTCCGCATCCTCACCGACACGGTGCCGCCCTCGGGCCGGCTGCTGAGCAAGGGCGCGGCCGGGGTGGTGTTTAAGGTGGGCGACGACCTCTCGGGGTTGGCCAGCTATAAGCTGGAAGTGAACGGGCAGTTCCGGATGCTGCGCTACGAGCACAAAAACGCCACCCTGTTCACCGAGCGCACCGATACGCTGGGCCCGCCCCTGCGCGGCCCCGCCACCCTGCGCCTCACCGACCAGGCCGGCAACGAAAAGGTTATCAACGTGGTGCTGTAACGAGAAATTAGAGAAGCTAATTGGAAAGTTAAAATGAACGTCATGCTGAGCCTGTCGAAGCATCTCTACCGCTTCGTTGCATTCAGTACTGATTACTACTGCGGTAGAGATGCTTCGGCAAGCTCAGCATGACGTTCTGATACCGTTTGCCAACTTTCCAAGCAGCTTCAGAGCTCCACAATACACCTTGCGCGCTTGGTCTGCGTAGACCCAGATTCACTTGACTACTGAATTCTGATGCCGAACAATCTGCTTAAACGCCGCCGGCCGGTACTACTGGGAGCCGCCGCAGCCTTGGTAACTACTGGCGCAGCTGCCTACGCCTACTCGCGCCGGAAGGCCTACCCACATCTGCCTACCGTAGCCCACGTAAACCTGCAGCGGTACGCCGGCTTGTGGTATGAAATTGCCCGGCTGCCCGTGCGCTTCGAGAAGGGCTGCCAGCACGTAACGGCCGAGTACACCGTACGCCCCGATGGCAAAGTGGGCGTGCGCAACACCTGCCACCAGGGTAGCATTGGCGGGCCGGCCACCACGGCTACCGCTACCGCCTGGCCCACCGATGGCACCAACGCCAAGCTCAAAGTGCAGTTCTTCTGGCCCTTTACCGGCGACTACTGGATTCTGGCCCTCGATGAAATCGGCTACCAACATGCGCTGGTAGGCTCACCCGACCGCGAAACGCTCTGGATTCTTAGCCGCATGCCGCACCTGCCGCTGGCCACCCGCGAGCAGCTGCTGGCCAAGGGCCGGGAGTTGGGCTTTCCGGTCGAGAACATGCTGTTCCCGGCGCAGCCGGTTGCCAGCAAGCCGTAGGCCCCCGGCGCACTCCGGCCGTTTTCCATTTCCCTATCTCCCGTCAACCTTCTATCTTCGCGGCATGGCAGTACCTCAAGCAGGCGAAACGGCTCCGGCCTTCGAAGCGCCCGACCAGAACGGCACCACGCACCGCCTGGCCGATTACCGGGGCCGCAAAGTGGCCCTGTACTTCTACCCCAAAGACGACACCAGCGGCTGCACCACCCAGGCCTGCAACCTGCGCGACAACTACCAGCAGCTGCTGGCGGCCGGTGTGCAGGTGCTCGGCGTAAGTATCGACTCAGCCAAGTCGCACCAGAAATTCATCGAGAAGCACGAGTTGCCTTTCCCACTGCTCGTGGATGAAGACAAAAAGATGGTGCAGGACTACGGCGTGTGGCAGGAGAAGTCGATGTACGGCCGCAAGTACATGGGCACCATGCGCTACACGTTCCTGATTGATGAAGAAGGAAAAGTAGAGCGGGTCATCACTAAAGTCGACACCAAGAACCACGCGGCCCAGCTGCTATAGCTTCCACAGGAGCCCTGCCACTTCGGCGGGGCTTTTTTACATCCCTTTTGCCTCCCTTTTGCGGCGCCGCTCCGATCTGCGGCCCGCTGGCTGCCCGGGAGGCGTACCTTTGCTTACCTATCAACCCTTCCAACCCCGCATGGCCCAGCCGACCACTTCCGAAACCCACGCCCCCGACGCCACCAAGTCGGTAGCCGAATTGCAGCAGATTGCCACCCAGGTGCGGCGCGACATTGTGCGCATGGTGCACGCCGTGAACTCGGGCCATCCCGGCGGCTCGCTGGGCTGCACCGAGCTGCTGGTGTCGCTGTATTTCAAGGTGATGAAGCACACGCCCGAGCCGTTTGATATGGATGGCATCAACCAGGATTTGTTCTTCCTTTCCAACGGCCACATTTCGCCGGTGTTTTATTCGGTGCTGGCTCGTTCGGGCTACTTCCCGGTGAGCGAGCTGGCTACGTTCCGCAAGCTCAATTCGCGGTTGCAGGGCCACCCCGCCACCCACGAGCACCTGCCCGGCATCCGCATTGCTTCCGGCTCGCTGGGCCAGGGCCTGAGCGTGGCCACGGGCGCGGCCCAGGCCAAAAAGCTCAACGGCGACGACCGCACGGTGTTCGTGCTCATGGGCGACGGCGAGCTGCAGGAAGGCCAGATTTGGGAAGCCGCCCTCTACGCCCCCCACCACAAAGTGGACAACCTGATTGCCTTTGTTGACCGCAACGGCCAGCAGATTGACGGCCCCACCGAGAAAATCGGTGGCCTCGGCGACCTGCGCGCCAAGTTCGAATCATTCGGCTGGCGCGTGCTCGAAGCCGATGGCAACCAGTTCGAGACGCTGCTGCCCGCCATTGAGGAAGCCCAGAGCCTACTCGGCCAGGGCGTACCCGTCATGGTGCTCATGGATACGCAGATGGGCTTCGGCGTCGACTTCATGATGGGTTCGCACAAGTGGCACGGCGTAGCGCCCAACGACGAGCAGCTGGCCAAAGCCCTGTTGCAGCTGGAGGTAGAAAAGGCCTCGGATTACTAGTACGGTTACCTAAAACGACGTAGGGGCGGGGCTTGTCCCCGTCCGCCGTTAAACGATTAGCGTTGAACGACTAGCGTTGAGCGGAATCGTGGAAACGATGCATACGGTGGGCGGGGACAAGCCCCGCCCCTACGTCGTGCTGTAACCTGCTTCACGTCAATCATAACTCATCCAACACATGCGGCAGTGGCTGGCGTTTCTGGGAGTATTGCTGGCAGTGCTGCTGCCCGGCAACGCCCGTGCCCAGAACGCCGGCCCAGCCTCGCCGCCCCGCACCACCCGCATCCTGTTTCTGCTCGATGCTTCGGGCTCGATGCGGGCCCCTTGGGAGGGTGCGCAGCGCTGGGACGTGGCCAAGCGGCTGCTCTCGAAAATGGTGGACTCGCTCAATACCTACCCCAATCTGGAGCTGGCCTTGCGCGCCTATGGCCACCAGCACGACAACAAGGAGAACAACTGCGAGGATTCGCGGCTCGAAGTGCCGTTTGCGCCCAAAAACGCCGCCGCCATCAAAACCCGGCTCAAAACCATTCAGCCCCGCGGCAACACGCCCATCACGTACTCGCTGCTGCAGTCGGCCAATGATTTTCCTGCCGATAAGCAGAGCCGTAACGTGCTGATTCTGATTACCGACGGCCTCGAATCGTGCAAGGGCGACCCGTGTGCGACTTCGCTGGCTCTGCAGCGCAAGCGCGTGTTTCTGAAGCCCTTCGTGATTGGCATCGGGGCCGAGCGCGAATTTGGTAAGCAGCTGGAGTGCCTGGGTACCTACTACAACGCCGCCGATGTGCGCACCTTCCGCACCATCCTCAACGACGTAGTGGCCCAGACGCTGGCCAAAACCACGGTGTCCGTAAACCTGACCGATGAGCGGGGCCGCCCGGTAGAGTCGGACGTGAACCTGACGTTTACCAACAACGTAACGGGCCAGCCCGAGTACAACTACGTGCACTACCGCAACGCCCAGGGTCAGCCCGACGCCCTCGACATTGATGCGCTCCAGAGCTACGATTTAACCATCAACACGGTGCCGCCGGTGCGGGCGACCAACCTGGCCATCAAGCCGGGCCGCGCCAACGTGCTCACCTACGCCACGCCCCAGGGCACCTTGCGGCTGCAAAACCCCAACCTCTCGCCCAACCCCTACGGCCGGGTGCAGGCCGTAGTGCGGGCCCGCGGCAACCCCGAAACGGTGCTGGCCCTACCCTTCGGCAACCGCCAAAAACTACTGGCCGGCGACTACGAAGTGGAGCTGCTGACCCTGCCCCGGCAGCTGCGCCGCATCAGCATCAGGCAGGGCCAGGAAACGGCCGTTACCTACGATGCGCCCGGTATCCTCAACAGCATCTCCGACTACAAGGGCTACGGCAGCATCTACCAGCTCGGCCCCGACGGGGAGCAAACCTGGGTGTACGATTTGCCCGCCGGCGGCAGCAGCAAAATCAACCTGCCGCTGCAGCCGGGGGCCTACCGCCTCGTGTTCCGCACGGCCACCGCCACCGGCAGCCGCTTCACCGACGTGCGCAACTTCACCATCCGCTCGGGCCAGACCAGCTCGGTTAGCTTGTTCGGGCGATGAATAGTAGAAGTGAAACAGCAGTAAAAAGAACGTCATGCTGAGCGCAGTCGAAGCATCTCTACCGCTTCGTTGTAATGGCAACTAAACGTCAGGATTACCATTGCAGTAGAGATGCTTCGACTCCGCTCCGCTCCGCTCAGCATGACGTTCTTTACACCAACGACAATCTAAGACCTAATTCCTAAGTCCCTAAGTACTAAAACATGAAAGACTTTCCTTACTCCGAATCGAAGGACACGCGTAGCGGCTTTGGTGCCGGCCTGCACGAGTTGGGCAAAACCAACCCCAACGTGGTGGCCCTGTGCGCCGACCTGATTGGCTCGCTGAAAATGGATGCCTTCGTGAAGGACTTCCCCGAGCGGTTTTTCCAGGTGGGCATTGCCGAGGCCAACATGATGGGCCTGGCGGCCGGCCTCACCATTGGCGGCAAGATTCCGTTTACCGGCACGTTTGCCAACTTCAGCACCGGCCGCGTGTACGACCAGATTCGGCAGAGCATTGCCTACTCGGGTAAGAACGTGAAAATCTGCGCCTCCCACGCCGGCCTCACGCTGGGCGAAGACGGCGCCACCCACCAGATTCTGGAGGATATCGGGCTGATGAAAATGCTGCCCCACATGTGCGTCATCAACCCCTGCGACTACAACCAGACCAAGGCCGCCACGCTGGCCATTGCCGACTACGAGGGCCCCGTGTACCTGCGCTTCGGCCGCCCCGTGGTGCCCAACTTCACCCCCGCCGACCAGCCGTTTGAAATCGGTAAGGGCATCGTGCTCAATGAGGGGGCCGACGTGAGCATCTTCGCCACCGGTCATTTGGTGTGGAAGGCCATCCTGGCTGGCAAGCTGCTGGCCGACAAGGGCATCAACGCCGAAATCATCAACATCCACACCATCAAGCCCCTCGATGCCCGCCTGATTCTGGAGTCGGCCCGCAAAACGCGCTGCGTGGTAACGGCCGAGGAGCACCAGATGAACGGCGGCCTCGGCGACTCCATCGCCCAGCTGCTGGCCCGCGAGGAGCCCCTGCCGCTGGAAATGGTGGCCGTGAACGACTCGTTCGGCGAATCCGGCACGCCCGACCAGCTGATGGAGAAATATGGCCTCAACGAAACGGCCATCGTGGCCGCCGTAGAGAAAGTAATGGCCCGCAAGGCCAAGTAATCGTTGCCGGGCACTTCCGGTTCGGCCGGGGCGTTGCGTATCTTGTAATCGAACCGCTAAGAAACCAATCTGATGGAAATCGTACTGGAAGTGCCCGACAAAGACGTAGCCCGCGTGCTGGAACTGGTGCGAGGCATCAAGCGCGTGAAGGTAAAGTCGCCTAGCAAGGCGCCCACGGCGGCCGATTTGCGGCTCATGGAAAGCCTGCGGGAAGCCGGCCAAGAACTGGCCCGGATTAAGCGGGGTGAGGAGGTAGTATCTCAGAGCTGGGAGGAGCTTTATGCCGAACTGAAGGCGGAACAGGAGACCGAACCAGGCCCATTAGCCGCTGAAAGCAGGAATTCGCAGCAACAATGAGCTTCCAGGTAAAACCTATTGCCAGCTTCAAGCGCGATGTTAAGCGGCTCGGCAAGAAATACAGGTCGCTGCCCGACGATTTGAACGCCGTAGTACAGGAGTTGCGCGACAACCCATACAAGGGTACCGGCATCGGCCACAACTGCTACAAAATCCGGCTGGCCGTGGCCAGTAAAGGTGCCGGTAAACGGGGCGGTGCCCGCGTCATCACTTATGTACAGGTGGTGAACGAAGCCGTTTTCCTGTTGGCTATCTACGACAAATCGGAGCAAAGCAGCCTCAGCGACCAGCATATACTGGGCCTGCTCGGCCTACTGGATGAGTAACAGGGAAGGGCGGCAACGCTATCCTGCCGTCAACGACTCGTTCGGCGAGTCGGGCACGCCCGACCAGCTGATGGAAAAGTACGGCCTCAACGAAGCGGCCATTGTGGCCGCCGTGGAGAAAGTAATGGCCCGGAAGGCCAAGTAGTTTTCGGTTGATTCGTAATACAGCAAAAAGCACCCGCAACGTAGAGTTGCGGGCGCTTTTTGCTGTGTTAGCTTACGGCGACGTCGGTTCACGTATTGGCGATGGCGGGGCATTTGAAAAACGTCTGCCCAACATTTGCATAAATGCCCAATAGAATTACAAATGTTGAATTTACAACTGTCAGCCCCACTATTGCCAATACGATGTTATGCGGTCGGCTTTCTTTCAGGATACTTTTCAAGTTCATTTTGCAGTCCTTTAATTATTTCTTTTAACCCTTCGTCGTCAGCTAAAATGTCAACATAATATTCTTTGTCATCTGTTGCAGATTTCGGTCTTGATTCCAAGTCAAATTTTAGTCTTATAAGTTTTTCCTTGTCGGTTGGGTTGTTTAAAAGTTCGAATGTCAAATTTGGTTCAGTAAAACTCATTAATCGATATTCTGGTTCATTGTTCCTTGATAGTTTGTCTAACCAATCAATAATTTCTTGCATTTCACAAGTTGTCAAAGAAGGGTCAACCGTTTGCCATTTACCAATTTTACTGTCAACCTTCAAATATATATTCAACCAATTTCCATCCCAATCTCCATCAAGGTTTTCGGGGAATTGATAGTTTGTAATTTTTAATTCAACGGTTTGGTCGTATATTCCCGAAAGAATCATTTTCTTGCTTGGTGTTTATAGCGTTCTACAAATTCTTTTGCATCTCTAATGTTGTCAGGATAAGCAACGTAATTTTTGTAAGATGTTACACCGTTTTCCGTTTCAATATTTTCGTAAATATGTTGAAAGTAAAAACCGTTATCAATTAGAAACTTAATTTTTTCCCATTTTTTGTCTTCCGATTTTTTAGGCGGTCTAAACCTATGGGGTAAAAGTGTCATTGGCTTTCCACATTCAGGACAAGGATAAGTTAGTTCAGAACCACTGTCAAATGGTCTGTTAAGCGTCACCTTACATTCTAAACAAACTTTTTTATGCCCCATTCTATTATGTTGTATCGTCTTTTAAGCTGTCGCATAACGTTAAACATGTTTATGTAGTACTGGCATTTGAAATACCGATGCTTCATTAACTTGTTGATGATGATTGAAAATAGAAATGATTGGTTTATGTTCTTCCGCTAGTATTACATAAACATGAATGTTGTACGCCGCCCTTCTTCTGTCCACCGAAAGCTGTTTAAGACTTTGAGCAATTTATTTATAATTCTATTCTCATGTTAGGGGTAAAAAAAGAACGTTCTATTCCACTTTTGATAGTTGCTCGTCTAATGCATTTTTCAACCATTCCGAATGTTCCGTGTCAATAAGCTTCTTTTTATCCTTCGGCAACTTGGTGTTACAAATCAAGGCATATTTCACGTTTTCGTTTGTGTCAACTGCTAACCAATTAAAAATTTTGTCATTAATTTTCCTTTTCCTTGCTACCGCTTCTCTGACTTCAGCATCTTCGTCTTTTGCAAGGGTTTCAAGAATATCTATAGGAATTGATTTATTATGAACCACCCAAACTTTGTATTCAGGATAATTGTCAATTAGGTCAACCCAAACAGATGTAGAAGCACTGTCATGACTTGCTCTTTCTTGTTCTTCTTTTAATTCACTCGTCCGAAGTCTTATAAATCCTTCTGCTGATGTTATCATGGTGCGTCAAAAAGGGTGGCGTACAACATTCCTATTGCCGCGACTTGCGGCGGTGAGTGAGTTTCGCTTATATCTACTTAGCCCGCAAGTGGGTTTCGCTTATATGTCGGCAGGTAGCGATATAAGCGAAACTAGTAGCGTTACAGGCCCAGGCTGTCGAGAGGGGATGCGGGGCGATTATGTTGCGCAACATGGGTGTAGATTTCGGTGGTTTTGATGCTGCTGTGGCCGAGCAGATCCTGAATGATTCGGATGTCCGTGCCGGCTTCCAGCAGATGCGTGGCATACGAGTGGCGAAGCATATGCAAGGTTACGGGCCGGCTGATTCCGGCCCGGGCCGCTGCCTGCTTCACCACCAGTTGCAGGCTGCGGGCGCTGTACGGCTCGCCGGGCTGCAGGCCCTCGAAGAGAAACGTAACGGGCCGAAATTGCCGGTATTGCTCTCGGAGTAAATGTAGCAAACTCTCGGGCAAAGGCAAATCACGGTCTTTTTTGCCCTTCCCTGCCCGCACGTATAAGGCCATTCGCTTGCTGTCAATGTCGGGCGGCGTGAGGGCCAGTACTTCGCCCAGGCGCAGGCCCAGACCATAGGCCAGCATCAGCATGGCCCGATGCTTAAGGTTCTCGGTGCCCGCCAGCAGCGCCCGCACCTCTTCCCGGGCCAGTACTTTGGGGTTGGTAAGCGGCTGTTTCAGCCGGGGCACGGCGTAGTATTGCCGGGGCTGCCCTTCCACCTGTTCGTAATAGAATTTAATGGCGTTGATGAGCAGATTCTGGTAGGCTTCCGAAATGCCGGCCGCCACCCGTCCGGCTAGGTAGTCGAGTAGTTCCTGGCGCGTCAGGTCCAGGGGCAGGCGTGGGGCATGGTGCAGCAGAAACTGCTGAAATGCGGTGCGGTAGTTTTTAAGGGTGGCCGGACTATAGCGTTTCAGCACTATATGTTGGGCATAGCGGTTGAGCACGGCTTGCTGCGGCGTGGGCGGCGGTGGCGGGGCGGCCAGTGCCGGCACCATGGGCAGGTGCAATGGTACGCCCAGCTGCTGGCACGCCAGGCGCAGGGGCGCCACGGCTTCGGGCGTGGCCGGCAGCACGTAGCCCCGGGCGGCGGCGCTATACTGCACCCCCGCCGCCAGCAGCGCCGCCCGGATAGCCGCATCCGAATAGGGAAAGAACACCTGAAACTCGGTCCGGTCTGCGCGCAGCCGCAACGAAACGGCCGTCGTCATGGCTGCGTGGGCGGGGCGGGGCCGGTTTTCTTGTCCAGCATCAACACCTGCTCCCCTATTACCTCCGTTACGTAGTGGCGCTGGCCGGCCGCATCGTCGTAGTGGCGGGTTTTGAGCTTGCCCTCCACGTACACTAAGCTGCCCCGGCGCAGGTAGGCCTGGGCCAGCTCGGCCAGGCCGCGCCAAAGCACGATGTTGTGCCAGTCGGTGCTGGTGTGAGGCTGGCCACTTTTGTCGCGGTAGGTTTCCGACGTGGCCAGCGAGAATTTCGCCACGGCCACGTTGCCTTCCAGCACAGAAATTTCCGGGTCTTTACCCAGATTCCCGATCAGGGTTACTTTGTTGAGGCCGCGCATGGGCAGAATGGCTAACTGAACAGACTACCAGCAAGATACCCCATTTGAGCACTTCTACTCACTCCCCTCTATCTTTCTTTTTTCAACTCCTTCCGGTTATCGATGGCGCTGTTGGCCACGCAGGCGGCCGGCTACTGTGGCGGCTGCCCGTCCGAATTCTCGACCCGGAACTTGGGGGCCTCGTAGTCGGGGGGCAGGTAGCTGGCCGGAATGGTGGTCTGGCTGCCGTCGCGCACGGCGCGGTAGTGGGGCGACATAATTTCGACGCCGGCCTCGTTGAAGCGGTCCTGGATGTTTTGGTGGATGCGCGAGTAGATGCGGGCCTGTTGGTTGGCAGCGTGGGTATAAAAGTTGAGCTCGTAGGCCACGTACCAGTCGTCGAGGCTGGTCTGGAGCACGAAGGGAGCCGGCTCGGTTAGCACCTCGGCATCGACGGCGGCAGCCAGCAGCAGCTGGTGCACCTGGGGCCAGGGCACATCGTAGCCGATGGTCACGCCGGTGTGCATAATCAGGCCCAGCGTGGGCGCCACGGTCGAGTAGTTGGTGGTGTAGGAGCTCATCACCGAGGAATTTGGAATCGTGATTTCCTCGTTTTTGACGGTCCTGATGCGGGTAACGAGCAGGGTTTTCTCCACAATGTCGCCCGTCACGTCGCCGATGCGTACCCGGTCGCCGAGCTTGTAGGCCCGCATGTAGGTGAGCACCAGCCCGGCCACGATGTTGGAGAGCGAGCCGGCCGAGCCGAACGTGAACAGGAAGCCCAGAAACACCGATACGCCCTGGAACACCGGCGAATCGGAACCCGGCAAATAAGGGAAAATCACAATCAAAGCGAAGGCCCACACCAGCACCCGCACAATCTGGTAGGTGGGGTTGGCCCAGTCGGGGTAGAAGCCCTCAATGGTGAGGTTGCCGGCCCGGATTTCCTCCTTGATGGAGTAAACTGCCTTGAGCACGTAACGGAACACCGTCACAATCACGACGATGGTGAACAGGTTGGGCAGGTAGTTCCAGAAGGCCAGCGCAATGCGCCGGAGCGGGTTGAACACGTAGCCCAGCAGCGTATCGGCAATGCTTTGGGTGCCGGGGAAGATGCTGAACACCACCGGCAGCACCAGGTAAATGGCCAGCAGCACCACCACCCATTTCAGCACCGTTACCAGCAGCAGTACGGCGCTCAGCTGGCGCTGCTCATTGAAAAACTCGTAGTTGCCGAACTTGATGCCCTTGAACCAGGTGCCTTCCTTGGCTACCAGCTGGAGGCGTACCCAGCTGAAGAACTTGATGATGTAGCGCACCGTAAAGTACAGCACGATGAGCACCAGCAGCGTCAGGCCAATTTCTTTGGCGATGTTGAGCAGGCTGTTCTGCTGCTTGTATGCCTGCACGGCCTCGATAATGCGCTGCCGGTGCTGGCGGGCCAGCGAGTCGCGGCTCACGTTGTGCCAGAGCGCGTCGTTTTCGCTGATGCTTTGCAGCACCTGCTCGCCGTACATCAGGTCAGTGCTCTGCTCCGAAGGGTAGATGCGCAGCGAGTCGGGGCTGAAGAAAACGGCTTTTTCGAGGCGCTTGATTTTTTCTTCCGTGAGCTGGGCCCGCTCCTGAGGCGAAAACGGCCCGAGCTTGGTGTACACGTAAAACAGGGTGTCGGTGTGCGGAGCCACCGGGAAGCCCTTGGCATTCACCTTCAGCGAGTCGATGTAGCGGCGCGAGCGGGCCTTACGCAGCGAGTCGGACCGGCGCAGAGCCCCCAGTTCGGTTACCAGCTCCCGCTCGCGGCGCTTGTCGGTGGCAGTGCTTTTAAGCGTCAGCAGCTCGGTCTGGATTTCCTGCAGCCGGCTGGTGTTGGCCCGCCGCATCGAGTCGATGCGGCGCAGCACCTGGGTATCGGTTATCAGGTCTTCGGAGCGGGCCGAATCCTGAGCCCTGGACGGAGCAGGGCTTATTACCACGCTGGGGCTCGGTTCGGCCGGAGCCTGCTTCATGGGTGGCGGAATCACCTGGGCTCCGGCCGGCAACAGCGCACTGGCCCATATCATCAGCGCACAAAGCGCAACGCAAAAATTCATAACTACACTGCTTGCTGCTACGGCTGCCAACCGCGGTAAGGTTGAGTTTAAAGGTAATAATAGGCAAAAGCCACCGACCACCAGCCAACCAGCCACCAAGTGACCGTCTATGCAGGGGTTTGGTCATGTGTCTGGGTGGAGAAATGTACCAGGCAGGGCCAGTTACCTTTGTGGCTTGCACTGCTGGCGGCCAGTCGGCACACTCCCCTGCTGCTGGCTGCTTTATCTCCTTTTCCACCTATGCTCCACCGCTACCTGTTTTCCAGCATCCTGCTTCTGCTACTGCTGGCACTGCTGTTGCCTGCTTCATTCGCCCACGCCCAAACCACGCCCCCGGCCGACACCACACTGATTGTGTATGCCGGCCAGCTGACGGGCGCTTACAGCAGCGGCGGCGTCAACCGGACCCTGCTTTCTACCTCCCAGGATATAACCGTTACCCGCGGCCGGCACGTGGGGATACCGCTGCATGGGCGCTTTGCTTACGGCAAGCAGAACGGGCTGCTGCAGGAACGTGAGTTGCTCGTCAATACCACCCCTTATTACTGGAAGGGCCGCTTTCGGGCCTACGCGCTGGGCGGCTTCGAGCAGAGCAACCTGCGCGGCATCTCGCGCCGGGTGCAGCTGGGCGCCGGACCGGGCTGGGCACTCTATACCGACTCGCTGGGCCGCGAAGTAGCCGTGAGCAACCTCATTATTCGCGAGCAAACCAACTTTCTCGATGGCCGCACCGTGGTAACGGCCCGAAATTCGGTCCGGCTGAAGATTGCGTACTCGTACCGAACGCTCACGTTCAACTCTACTACCCTGTTCCAGCCCTCGCTGGAGAAGTTCAGCAATTACCGCTTTAGCAACGCCGCTGCTGTTGCCATCAAGCTCATCAACAACCTGGCCGTTACCCTTGCCTACAACTATACCTACGACTCGCAATTCAGCGAGGGCAAGGTGCCCGAAAACACCAACATTACAGTAGGCTTCTCTTATTCGGCCAAGCGGTAGCGCTGGTTTTGCGTTGGTTTCTACCGATTTTGCACTGGCCGGTTAAACCTAGCCGCGGCTGCCGCCTCTAAGCTTCGAAACCCGCTCCCTTACCCACCCGCTCGCCTGCGCCCTTTGGAAGACCAGGAGATACTTGCCAAGTTCCACGACCCCGCCACCCGCAATGTGGCTTTCAACCAGCTCGTGCGCAAATACCAGCGCCAGGTGTACTGGCACGTGCGCAAAATGGTCATCAACCACGACGATGCCGACGACCTGACGCAGGATGTATTTATCAAGGTCTGGAACCATCTGGAGGGTTTCCGGCAGGACGCCTCGCTCTACACCTGGATTTACCGGATTGCCACCAACGAATGCCTGAGTTGGCTTAAAAGCAAGCGCCACAAGTTTCTGCTGCCCCTCACCGACGTAACGGCCGAGCTCAGCGCCCAGCTGGAAGCCGACGAAAGCCTGGCCGGCGACGAAATCGAGTTGAAGCTGCAAAAAGCTATTCTCACCCTACCCGACAAGCAACGGCTGGTGTTCAACCTGCGCTACTACGACGAGATGCCCTACGAGCAGATGGCCGAAGTAACCGGCACCAGCGTTGGGGCCCTGAAAGCCTCTTACCACCACGCCGTAAAAAAGGTCGAAGCCCAGATGTTGCAGATGGTTGGATGACACCAACTCGTTCTGTTGACCAGGTATCGGCTTCATCAAGTCTTCAGCACGAATCTGTGTTATCCAACCATCTGCACCATCTGTGATTTAAACCTCTTGCCCGCGACCACCTCTAAGCACTATGAACACGCCCTTCAACCTGGATGAGCACCGCCGCAACCGCCCCCGGCCCACGCTGGCCCCGCCGCCCGAGCGCTACTTCGAGCAGCTGCCGATGCGGGTGATGCAGCGGGTGCAAAGCGCGCCCGCCGGCACTGCCCCCGGCTGGGGCTGGCTGGCGGCCCTCACGGCCCCGATGCGCACTGCTCTGGCCTCGGCCGTGGTGCTGGGCGGCTTTGCGGCCGCGTTCTGGCTAACCCCGACTGCACCGCTGGCCTCCAGCCCCGATGCGCTGGCCCACGTACCGCAGGAGCAGCTGCTCAACTACCTGCTCACCACCGACCAACGCATTACGCTCGTCGATTTGGCCGAGGTGCCCGGCACGTCCCTTGCCACTCCCGCCAACACCTACTGGCAGGCTTCGCCCGATGAGGTGCGCGAGCTGCTCGACCAGCAGTTGGCTGATGAGAGCTATCTATAAACACCGCTTTTTTATTTTTTCGCTTTCCTTTTCTTCCTATGAACTACCTGTTTCGTACCCTGCTGCTGCTGAGCCTGCTAACCGCCGGCCTGCTGCCCGAGGCCGTTGCCCAGCGTGGCGGCGGCCAGCGGGCGGAGCGGCTGAGCCAGCTCGAAAATGCCCGTGTGGCCTTCATCACCCAAAAAGTATCCCTCACCCCCGAGCAGGCCCAGAAGTTCTGGCCCGTCTACAACGAGTTCACGGCCAAGCGCCGCGACCTGAACCAACGCCTGCGCCAGCTGCGCCCCAACCAGACCGATGGCCTAAGTGACCAGCAGCTGCGCGACAACTTCAACCTTTCATTTAAGCTCCGCCAGCAGGACATCGACCTCGAAAAGGAGTATTTCGAGCGGTTCCAGCGCGTTATCAGCGTGCGGCAGGTAGCGGCCCTGTTCCTGGCCGAGCGCCAGTTTACCCGCGAAGTGCTGAAGCGCGTGGCCAGCCGGCCCGGTGCCCAGGGTATGGGTGGCGGCACCGACGACTAATAGGCTACTTAACGTCTATTAGTCCGGTGTAGGGGCGGGGCTTGTCCCCGCCCGCCGTCAGTACAGTGCGCTGAACGACTGTCATGACGATTCTCAAAGCACATGCCGACGGCGGGCGGGGACAAGGCCCGCTCCTCCCGCGCCCTCCGCAACGTAAGTTCGTTAGCCCATTGGTAGCGCTCCGGCGTACCTTTGCGGTATGCTTACTCCTCGCCAGCTTTTCCTGCGCCACCAGGCCCAGACCTCCGACTTTCCGCTGCTGTTGGAAATTGAGCGGGCCGAGGGCGTGTACATGTACGCGCCCGATGGCACCCGCTACCTCGACCTGATTTCCGGTATCGGCGTCAGCAACGTGGGCCACCGCCACCCGCGGGTGCTGGCCGCCATTCAGGGCCAGCTTGACAAGTACCTGCACCTGATGGTGTACGGCGAAGTGGTGCAGGCCCCGCCGGCCCGGCTGGCCCAGGCTCTCACCGCCACGCTGCCCGACCGCCTCGACAACGTATACTTCACCAACTCGGGCACCGAAGCCGTGGAGGGTGCCCTGAAGCTGGCCAAGCGCCACACCGGCCGCACCGAGTTGGTGAGTTGCCACAACGCTTACCACGGCTCCACCCACGGCGCCCTCAGCATCACGGGCTCCGAGGGTTTCAAGAACGCTTTTCGGCCTCTGCTGCCCGATGTGCGCCACATTCGCCACAACAACCTCGACGACCTGCTGCTCATAACCGAACGCACGGCGGCCGTGGTGATAGAAACCGTGCCGGGTGAAGCGGGCGTGCGCGTGCCGGCTCCCGGCTACCTGCCCGCCCTGCGCCAGCGCTGCACCGAGGTGGGCGCGCTGCTGATTCTGGACGAGATTCAGTGCGGCTTTGGGCGTACGGGCACGTTCTGGGCCTTCGAGAAGTTCGGCATCGAGCCCGATATTCTGCTCACGGCCAAAGGCATGGGCGGCGGCATGCCCATCGGCGCCTTTATTGCGCCCCAGGCCATTATGGCGGGTTTCAAAACCGACCCTATTCTGGGCCATTGCACCACGTTTGGGGGCCACCCGGTGTCGTGCGCGGCCTCACTGGCTACGCTTCAGGTTATTCAGGAAGAAAACCTGCTGGCCGATGTAGCTGCCAAAGCCGCTCGGTTTCGCGAACTGCTGGTACATCCATCCATTCGGGAGGTGCGCAACTGCGGACTACTGATGGCCGTCGAGTTTGAGTCGTTTGAGGTGCTTAAGCCGCTCATCGACCGGGCCCTGTGGGAGCAGCACCTGCTCACCGACTGGTTTTTGTTCTGCGACAACTCGCTGCGCATTGCCCCGCCCCTCACCATCACCCTGGAGCAGATTGACGAAGCCTGCGCGGGACTATTGCGCGCAATCAATACTTACTAAGTATTCAATAGCGCCATGGCGTCGGATTTGACCCGCTCGCGGGGCAGGCCGTCGCGCACGCCCTGCGAGATGCTGCGCACTAGGCCGGCTACAAGGTTGGGAGCAAAGCCCAGCCGCTGGGCCATATCGATGCAGAAGCGCATTTCGGTATCGTCGACTACGCCGTCGGCCAGCATCATATCTACGAGGTCGAAAATCTGGTCGAAGCGCTCCGAGTCGTTGTCGGGCAGCAGCATATCGTGGGCGCTGGCGTTGCCCACCAGGGCCCGCACTTCGCCGGCACGCATGCCGCTTTTGCGGCCCACGGCCACAATAAAGTTCATTTCCCGCTCGTCGATGTGCCCGTCGGCCTTGGCCAGCGCGGCCAGGTTTACCAAGTGGCTCTTAACCTTTCTGGTCTGCTCATTTTCAAAAAAACCAAACATGGGGCGGGTAGTTGGCAGGGGAGAACGGAGATGTGCGAGGGTATCCGGGGGTTCCCGGAGTGGGGCCACCCGGCCGCAACGAAAGTTAAGTTAGGGCTTTAACAACCAATACGCAATAAAGCCGATACGCATCCGCCACAGAAACGGTTAACCCCACTAGTGGTCGGTTTGCATTTAACCGGGCCGGCAACGTACTTTCGGCGCAAATTCCGCACCTTTACCGGTTGCGGTCCGGTGGGCCGGTTTGCCCACATGTAAGCGACAGACGAGTATGATGAAGCGCATTGCAGTATTCACCAGTGGAGGCGACGCGCCCGGTATGAACGCCTGCATCCGGGCCGTGGTTCGCACGGCCGTTTACCACGGCATCGAGGTGTACGGCATCATGCGCGGCTACAGCGGTATGGTGAAGGGGGAGTTTGTGAAGCTCGATTCGGCCTCGGTTTCCAACACCATTCAAAAAGGCGGCACCATCCTCAAATCGGCCCGCAGCCAGTCGTTCCAGACCCGCGAAGGCCGGCAGCTAGCCTTCGACCAGCTCGTTAATCACGGCATCGATGGGCTGGTGGCCATTGGCGGCAACGGTACTTTTACCGGGGCCACGCTTTTCGAGCAGGAGTTCGGTATTCCGATAGTGGGCGCGCCCGGTACCATCGACAACGACCTGTATGGCACCGACTACACCATTGGCTACGATACGGCCGTAAACACAGCCCTGGAGGCAATTGACAAAATCCGGGATACGGCCGACTCGCACGACCGGTGCTTTTTTGTGGAGGTAATGGGCCGCGACTCAGGCTACATTGCCATTCCCTGCGCCATCGGGGGCGGGGCCGAAATCGTGATGATTCCCGAAACCCAGCTCTCGACTGAGGCGGTAATTGAAACGCTCAGAAACGGGCGAAACCGCTCCAAAACCTCGTTTCTGGTGGTTATTGCTGAGGGCGACGAGGAAGGTAACGCCCACGAAGTAGCGCGGCAGGTAAAGGCCGCCATACCGCAGCTCGATACCCGCGTTACCATTATCGGCCACATTCAGCGCGGCGGCGCCCCTTCGGCCGCCGACCGGATGCTGGCTTCGCAAATCGGCATTGCGGCCGTGGAAGGCCTGATGAATGGCATGCGCAACGTGATGGCCGGCATCGTCGACCGCAAGCTCGTGTACACGCCCTTCGCCGACACCATTCACAAACGCAAGCTCATCAACCAGAGCTTTATGCGCATGGTGGAAATCCTGAACGCCTAGCGCCTGCTTCAGTTGGCTTTTCATTGCTAGCACTTTCTGCCAGCGCCTTCGGGTGCTGGCAGTTTTTTTATGCCGTTTTACCGCCACTGTAGCTTCTGTTCTTCGGGCTGCTGCTGCCTACCTTCCTGCATCTGCCAGCAAAGCCAGCACACCACTGCCCTTCTTTCCAGCACCTTCAGCCAGTCGACGGCAAAATTCAACGGCAATCCGCACACATAATCAGTAACTAATTGAATAATTTTTATAAATATATCAATTCTAAAAAGTATCTTTATTCAGGTAAATTCTTCTGCTCGCTATTCAATCTGCCCTTCTGTATGCTAAAAATCTACTCTATGCGGCGGTGGCGGCCACTTTCCGGTCTGGCGCTGCTGATGCTGGGGTTGCTGAGCAACTGCCAGCCGGAACCAGAGGTAGCGCCGGCTGTAGCACCAGCCAGCAGCTATGATGCGGCAGTGGCTACCAAGTGGAGCGCCCTCACATTGCAGCTGGTGCGCCAGAGCCCCGGCTTTACGCCGCCCGTTGCGGCACGCGCGTTGGGCTACGCGGGTCTCACGCTCTATGAGTCGGTGGTGGCGGGGATGCCGGGACACCGCTCGTTGGCCGGCCAGCTCCAGCAGCTCGGCAGCCTGCCCCAACCCGAAACCGGGCGGGCTTACCGCTGGCCGCTGTGCGCCAACGCAGCCCAAGCCCTCATCCTGAAAAACCTGTTTGCCAACGCCCCTGCGGCTAGCCGTGCCCGCATCGACTCGCTGGAGCAGGCCTTGGCCCACGCGTATGCCGGCCCCGACGCATCCACGGCCGAGCGTTCGGCGACGTATGGCCGGGCCGTGGCGGAGGCCATATTTGCGTGGTCGAAAACCGATGGCGGCCACGAGGGCTACCTGCGCAACTTCCCGACCGGCTACGTGCCCACTACCAACCCGGGCGACTGGCAACCTACCGAGAACGGGCTCCGGCCGATGCAGCCCTATTGGGGCAGCAACCGCACCTTTCTGGCCCTAGATGCGGCCATGCCGATGCCCTCGCCCCTTCCCTACTCCGCCTCGCCTACCTCGCAGTACTACGCGCAGTACCTAGAGGTATATGCCAAAAACACTGGCCTGACGCAGCAGGAGAAGGAAATAGCCGTGTGGTGGGCCGACGATCCGAGCGACACCTTTACGCCCCCCGGCCACTCCTACAATCTGGCCCGCATTATAGTAACCACCACGCAGGCCGACTTGGGCAAGGCCGCTGAAACCTTCGCCCGCACAGGCATTGCCGTAGCCGATGCCTTCATCATCTGCTGGAAGTGCAAATACACCTTCAACAACGAGCGGCCCTATACCTTTGTGCGCCGCTTTATCGACCCTACCTGGGTACCGTTCTGGCCCTCGCCGCCGTTTCCGGGCTACTCTTCGGGGCACGCCACGCAGTCGGCAGCCACGGCCGTAGTGCTGGAGGGCCTCTACGGCAACCTCACCTTCACCGACGATTCGCACGTGGGCCGGGGGCGCGACGTGGCCCGGGCCACCGACTTCAAGGCGCGCACCTATCATTCGTTCTGGGAAACGGCCGAAGAATCGGCCCTGTCGCGCTTTCTGGGCGGCATCCACTCCCGCCAGGACAATGAAGTGGGCCTACGCGAGGGCCGTAAAATCGGCCAGCACATCAATAGCCTCCGCTGGAAGTAAAGCAGAGCTCAGAAGCCATTCAGCCTGCTAAAACCCCAGTTTTTCGACCAGCCAGCCGGGCACCTCATCCGGATGCAGCCACTGGTATTGCGGGTCGCGGCGGAGCCAGGCCAGCTGGCGCTTGGCGTAGCGGCGCGAGTTGCGCTTGAGCAGGCGCACGGCTTCAGCATAATCGTATTGGCCTTCGAAATACCCGAACAGCTCCTGGTAGCCCACTGTCTGCAGGGCATTGTGGTGGCGGTACGGATACAGTGCGCGGGCCTCGACCTCCAACCCGGCGGCCAACATCAGGTCCATCCGTTCATCAATGCGCCGATAGAGCTCTTCCCGCTCGCGGGTGAGGGCAATTTTGATGATACGGAAGGGCCGTTCGGTTGTTTTGCGGCCGTGGAATGAGCTGAACGGCTGCCCGGTGGCCCGACATATTTCCAGCGCCCGCAACACGCGCTGGTGGTTTTGCAGATCGATACGGCTGTGGGCTACCGGATCGAGGCGGGCCAGCTCGGCCACCAGCGGCGCCAGCCCATGGGCGGCCAGCTCAACGTGCAGCCCGGCCCGGATTTCGGGCGGCGCGGCCGGCAAATCGTCGAGCCCCTCGGTTACGGCCTGCAGGTACAAGCCCGAGCCTCCGGTCAGGATAACGGTTCTGTGGTGCTCAAACAGGTCGGCCAGCCGCGCCAGCGCCTCCTGCTCGAAGCGGCCGGCATTGTAGTCGTCGGCAATGCTGTGCGAATCGATGAAGTGGTGCCGCACCCCGCCCATTTCGGCCGCGGTAGGCTTGGCCGTACCAATGCTCAGCTCCCGGAAAAACTGCCGCGAGTCGGCCGACACAATTTCCGTGTGCAGCTGCTGCGCCAGCGCCACGCACAGGGCCGTTTTTCCCACGGCCGTTGGGCCGGTAAGTACGAGCAGCGTTGGTTGATTGGAAGCAGTGAGGTTAGCGGGCGGGTTCATAGGAGCACGTAAGAAGCCGCAAAGCTACGGCCGATTCGGGCTTACGCGCCGGCCGCGCCAGCTACCTGCGCGTTGGGCAGCAGCGTGGCGTACAGCCGCAGCAGCTCCTGCTCCTCGTGCTGCCAGCTAAGCAGCGGGCGGGCGCGACGGGCATTTTCGGCCAGTTGCTGGTACCGGGCTGCGTCGCCGCCGGGCAGCAGGCGGTTGAGGGCGGCAGCCAGCGTAGGCGGTTCCAAGTCGGGCACGAGGTCGGCCACGTCGTACTGCTCGTTGAGGGCGCGGTACTCCGGAAAGTCGATGACGACCTGCGGAACACCGGCGTGCAGGTAATCGAAAAACTTGTTGGCCAGCGAGTAATAGTAGCTCAGGCCCACGTTGCGCAGCAGGTTAACGCCCACCGTGGCGTGGCGCGTCAGCTCGCGCAGTTCGTCGGGCCGCACAAAGCCCCGAAACTCCACCTGCCCCGACGCCAGCAACCCCAGCGCCCCGGCCTGCCGGCGCAGGCTGTGCGAAAGGTCGCCCTCGCCGCAGAGCACCAGCCGGCCCTGTATCTGCGGCATGGCGGCCAGCAGCTCCTCCAGGCCCCGGCCGGCGTTCAGAGCCCCCTGGTACAGAATAAAGCCGTCGGCCGGCGCCGCGCTGGGGGCAGGCGGCAGGGTTTCGGCACTGAGGCGGCTGATGTTGCGCACCACCGCAAAGGGCCGGCCGTGGCGCTGCCCGAACAGTTGAGCCAGCGCCGGGCCCACGGTGTAGGCCAACGCCGCGCGGGGCACAATAAAGTTTTCAATCCGGCGCCACAGCTGCTGCACCCGGGGCCGGGCCACCACTTCGGGCACCTCAGTAAACAGTTCATGGGCATCGTACGCGAAGGGTTGCCCGCCCAGCCAGGCCCGCAGCCATACGGGCAGGGCCGTATCGAGGTCGATGGCGCACCAGGCCGCCGCCCGCTGGCCCGCCAGAAACAGCAGCAGGCGCAGGTTGTACTCTACATAGAATATTTTTCCGCGCTGAAAAAAGCAGCGTAACCGGTGCTGGGCGTACGGCTGCGGACCTAGTGGCTGCGAAGCCGGCCCCTGCCGGCCCACCAGCAGTACGGCATAGCCGGCGCGGGCCAGCGAGGAACAGATGCGCTGCATCCGCTGGTCGTAATTCAGGTCGGTTGTAACGGTGAAAACCAGGCGGGGCGGCAGAGCAGGTAACAGGGGGAATAGCGCAAAAAGATGGATTATTCGGGAATTGTTCCCAATTTAAGAACTTCGTTCGGGGACCCGCTTGTTGGGGAAGCCATTTTGCCATTCTCTGCCTCTTTCATGCCTCCTTCTCCGAGCAACTCGGCCGCCCTCCACTCCGCCGCACCTTCGCCCGACATTTACCGGGCGCTGTTCGAGCATTCGGCCGAAGCGCTGCTTCTTTACGACAACCACGGCACCCTGCTCGACTGCAACCAGCGTGCCATCAATTACCTGGGCACCACCCGCGCCGTGCTACTCAACCGTGGCCTGATGGCCTTCACGGCTGTCGACATGCCTACCGCCGAGGACGGACCCGCCACCGAAACCGAAATGCACGACCTACTGGCGGCCTGTGCTCGTTCGGGAGAGGCGTGCTCGTGGCACTGGCAGGGGCAGCAGGCCAACGGGGGCGACCGGCTCAGAGCCCAGGCGGTTGTAAGCCGCCTGGCCGGGCCAGCAGCCGAGGCCGAACCATTGCTGCTGCTGGCCCTGCGCGAACTGCCGCAGCATGCCGCCCCCGCAGTGCCGGCCGCCGAAACCACCGACCTAGCCTCCGAAAGCTTTTCGCGCGGCCAGCTACGCGATGTGCTCAGCCGGGCCGGTATGTGTTACCTGCTACTCGACCGCCAGGGCATTATTCAGGATGTAAACTCGTACTTCTGCGAAGTAACCGGGCACTTGGTTGAGGCCCTGATTGGGCGGGAATATTTTGGCCTGTTTGCGCCACCCAGCGAGCAGGAGCCGCGCCGCTACGCTTTTCAGCGGGCCCTGGAAACCCAGGAAGTACAGGATTTCTTCGAGCATTCGCTGCTGACGATTTACGGCCGGGGCCGCACCTTCTTCTGGCACTCTGAGTTTGAGCGCGACAATGATGGGGCCATTATCGGGGTGCTGTTCGTAGGCCGCGACATCACCGACAAGCAGGTGGCCGTGCGGGCCCTTACCGACAACCGCAACCGCCTGCAGGACTTTCTCGACAATGCCCACGACCTGATTCAGAACCTGAGCATCGACAACCGCTTTCTGTTCGTGAACAAGGCCTGGAAGGAAAAGCTGGGTTATGATGATGAGGAATTACCGTCGCTCACCCTGGCCAGCGTGGTGCACCCCTACTACAAGGCCAAGCTGCTCTACCAGCTGCGCAACCTCTATAAGGGCGAGAAGGTCAACAAGCTCGAAACCGTATTCCTGACCAAGTCGGGCAAGCCGGTGCATTTGATTGGCTCCATTTCGTGCTCCTGGCAGGACAACGAGCCGGTAAGCACCCGCGCCATTCTGCACGACATCACCGACCGGATAAAGGCCGAGCGGCTGCAGAAGGTGTACTACAGCATTGCCAACCTGGCCATCAGCTCCAAAGATTTGCTGTCGCTGTACGGGGCCATTCACCGCGAGCTGAGCAAGATTATCGAAACTAATAACTTCTACATTGCCCTCTGCGACGAGGCGCGCACCCAGCTGCAGTTCGCTTATTTCGTCGATCAGAATGCCCCCGGTGAGCAGGCCATGATGACGCGGCCCTTCTCGACGGGTGTTTCGGAGCATATCATTCGCACGGGCCGGCCGCTGTATCTGCTGCGCGAAGACCTGCAGCAGTTGGTGTCCGATGGGTCCGTAACGGCCTACGGCCTGATGCCGGAGGTAATGCTATGTTCGCCGCTGAGCATTGGCGAGCGAATTATTGGGGTAATTGCGGTGCAGGACTACCAGAAGGCCGATGCCTACGCGCCCTCCGACATCGAGATTCTGCACTTCATCTCCAACCAGGTGGCGCTGGCCATTGAGCGCAAGCGCAACGAGGTCCAGATTCAGAAGCAGAACGCCCGCCTGAACGCTATTTTCGAGAGCGGCTCGCACCTGATGTGGTCGTTGGATACGCGTGCCCGGCTGGCCTCGTTCAACCGCAACTACGCCGCCTATTTCCTACGCCGCAATGGCGTATACCCATCTTTGGGCATGAACATGTGGCAGGCCGATGTGGCCCTGATGGACCCCGAGGCCCGCGAGGCCTTCATCAGCAATTACCGCCGCGCCTTCCAAGGGCACCCGCAGCGCTTCGAGGTGCGCCTGCGCGATGCCAAGGGTCAAGACTCGTGGCGCGAAATCTACCTCAACCCAATTTACCTCGAAGACGGCTCGTTTGAGGAAATCTCGGGCATTGCCCACGACATTACCGATAAAAAACGCTCGCAGCTGGAGCTGGTGGCTCAAGAGGAGAAGTTCCGCGCTATTTTCGAGTCCTTTCAGGATGTGTACT
This sequence comes from Hymenobacter sp. ISL-91, assembly GCF_018613725.1. GTDB lineage: Bacteria > Bacteroidota > Bacteroidia > Cytophagales > Hymenobacteraceae > Hymenobacter. The sequence goes on along the minus strand of NZ_JAGGPS010000013.1, from coordinate 53,890 downwards.
ATCGTACCGATACCCAGGGCATCATCACACTGCTCAGCCCTTCGGTGTACGACATGCTGGGCTACCAGCCAGAAGAGGCCATCGGTCAGTTTATTGGCGACTTATATATTCATCCGCACGAGCGCGAAAACCTGCTGCAACAAGTGCGCGAGTTGGGCGAGGCGCGCAACTTCGAGGTGGCCATGCGCCACAAGAGTGGCCATGCCGTGAGTGTGCTGGTAAACGCGCGCCGGCTGCTGGGCGACGAGGCCGCCGGCCAGCTGAACGGAACGGAAGGCATCGGGCGCGACATTACCGGCCTCAAGCAAATGCAGGACGACCTGCGCCTGGCCAAGGAGGAAGCCGAGCAGGCCCTGGAAGCCAAAACGCTGTTTCTGGCCAACATGAGCCACGAGCTGCGCACGCCCATGAACGGCATCATCGGCATGATTGACCTGCTGCACCAGACGGTGGCCAGCGAGGAGCAGGAAGAGTATGTGGACACGCTGCGTAAGTCGTCGGATGCGCTGCTGGCTATTTTGAACGACATTTTGGATCTGTCGAAAATTCAGGCCGGTAAGCTTCAGCTCAACGAGTCGGGTATCGACCTGCATTACACGCTCGAAAAGATTTACTCGCTGTTTTCGAACCGCGCCGGCCAGAAGCGGCTTAAGTTCACTTACCATCTCACGCCCAACACGCCGCGCTTCATTATCACCGACGAAACGCGCCTGCTCCAGATTCTGAGCAACCTTACCTCCAACGCCATCAAGTTCACCTCGCAGGGCACCGTCAGCATCATTGTATCGGTGGCGGCGGCTCCCGAAGTAAAGGCCACGGCTGATACTGCCCCCGAAGAAGTATCTGAGGGTAAGTACGAACTCCGCTTTGCGGTCCAGGACTCGGGTATCGGCATTGCGCCCGACGACGAAAAACTGCTCTTCACCAACTTCACCCAACTCGATACCACGCCCACCAAAGCCTTTGGCGGCACTGGTCTGGGGCTGGCCATCAGCAGGCAGCTGGCCGATATGCTGGGCGGCGAAATTGGGGTGTACTCCAACGCGGGCGAGGGCTCAACGTTCTGGTTTACTATTCGTTGCGAGGTGGCCTACAACGAGGAGGAAATTGTGCAGGAGCGCCGGCTGGCGCGCGAGCGGCCCCAGGAAGTGGTGCGTTTCGAAACCAATCCGCGCATTCTGCTCGTCGACGACAACCCCATCAACCAGAAGGTAGCCTCGCGCCTGCTCGACAAGCTGGGCTGTAACGTAACAGTAGCCGCCGATGGGTTTGAAGCCATCAGCCGGGCCATTGCGCCCGATACCCGCTACGATCTGATTTTTATGGACATTCAGATGCCGGAAATGGATGGCGTGACGGCGATGCGCGAAATCCGCCGCCGCCTCGGCCTCGGCTGCCCGCCAGTAGTAGCCATGACGGCCTACTCGATGCGCGAAGATGCCAAGCGCTTCGTGGAGGAGGGCATGGACGACTACATTGCCAAGCCGGTAAAAAGCCAGGATTTGTATGCCATGCTGCGCCGCTGGAGCAGCCCCGCCGCCCAGCCCGTGCTCAGCCAGGTGCCCGCCGCTACAACTGCTACGCCGGCCGCGCCGGCGGCTACAGCCACCAGCACCGCGCCTGATGCCCCTACCCCGCCCACCGAAGCCGCCACAGGACTTGTGGTGATTGATATGGCCATTGTGGAACAGTTGCGCCAGCTGGGAGGCGGCGAGTTTGCGGCCCAACTCTACACCGATTTCGAGCAGGAAGCAGACCAGGTGCTGAGTGAAGCCGCGGCGCTGGTAGCCGACGGCCAATACGCTGCTATTCTGCCGCACCTGCACCAACTCAAGGGTACAGGCTTTACCTTAGGCATTCTGGCACTGGCTGAAAGCGTTAAGAGTCTGGAACACAAGCTGCGCGCCCAGGACACGGAAAACACCCCGGCTGATTTTCAACTTTTACTTGTTTTATTTGCAGAATTCAGAGCCGTTTACCCTGCCCTGACACAGGCTCCCTGACGGGCCGGGCCGCGCTGCCTTTTCGCGTCCTTTTCATTCCCAACTTCCTCTCCGCCCACCACCTATGGAAAACCTAAACGCCAAAACCATTCTCATCGCCGAGGACAGCTCCGTTATCCTCAATCTCACAAAAAAGATTCTGGAACTGCAGCAATACCGCATTGTCTCGGCCAAAAACGGGGGCGAAGTTATCCGGCAAATCGAAAGCCAGCCCATCGACTGCGTGCTGATGGACATCAATATTCCGGTGAAAGACGGCATGGAGTGCACCCGCGAAATCCGCCGCAACTCCGACCCGCGCATTGCCAAAATTCCAGTAATTGCCATCACCGGCAACGCCAACAACTACTCGATGGAGCAATTCCGCGAGGCCGGCGTAACCGATTATCTACCCAAGCCACTCGATTTTGATGCCCTGGTGCGGGTGGTAAAGCAATACGTAGGGTAATTTGAGAAGCCAGGAGTTAGAAGCTGGAAGTTAGCATGCGTATGTAGCTTCTTCTAACTCCTGACTTCCAACTCCTAGCCTCTCCCCTATGCAAATCACGTTTCTGGGTACGGGTACGTCGCAGGGAGTACCCGTAATCGGGTGCACCTGCAACGTATGCCGCTCAGTTGACTACCGCGACAAACGCCTGCGCGTATCGGTGCACCTGCAGGTAGCCGGCAAAAGCATTGTCATCGATTCGGGGCCCGATTTCCGGCAGCAGGTATTGCGCGCGCAGGTCGACCACCTCGATGCCGTGGTGTTTACCCACGAGCACAAGGACCACACGGGTGGCCTCGACGACATCCGGGCCTATAATTTCCGGCAGCAGCAGGACATGCCCCTGCACGCCGAGCCCCGGGTGCTGGCGCAGCTGCAGCAGGAGTACGCCTACATTTTTGCCGACCACAAATACCCGGGTGTGCCGCAGGTAGCCCTGCATCCGATTGAAAGCGAAACAGACGTTTTCGAGGTGGCCGGGGTGCCGTTTCAGCCCATCCGGGCGCTGCACTACAAGCTGCCGGTGCTGGGCTATCGGGTGGGCGGGTTCACCTACATCACCGATGCCAACTACCTGAGTCCCGCATCGATGGAACTGATGCGGGGCTCCGAAATCATCGTGCTCAATGCCCTGCGCCACGAGCAGCACATTTCTCACTTCACGCTGCAGCAGGCCGTTGCTATTCTCGAAGATCTGGCCCCCGCCCGCGGCTACCTCACCCACATCAGCCACCAGCTGGGCCGCCATCATGATGTCGAGGCCACCCTGCCGGAAAATATCCGTCTGGCCTACGACGGCCTGGTAGTAGGCTGCCAGTAGCGTTTCTATCATCCGGCGTCCCAATTCTTTGAACAATGAAGGTTATCCGCCTCGAAGACAAGTTTGCGCAGTTCACCGACCACTGGAACCCGCGGGTAATTGGCGAATTGAACGACCAGCACCTGAAAATTGCACGGGTGCAAGGCGAGTTCATCTGGCACAACCACGCGGCCGAAGACGAGCTGTTTATGGTGGTGAAAGGCCAGCTGCTGATTGACTTCCGCGACGGCACCACGGCCGAGCTGAACCCCGGCGAGCTGCTGGTAGTACCCCGCGGCACCGACCACCGCCCCCACTCAAAAGGCGAAACCTGGATTCTGATGATCGAGCCCAAATCGACGGTAAACACCGGCGACCAGATGGCCAGCGAGCGGACCCGCACCCAGCTGGAGCAGATTTAACGCCGGTTCCGTCGCCCGACGACCTAAACGTAGTTTCCGGGTTGCGGGAAACCTTGTGAGCGAAACGGGGCCGCTGTACAATTTAACCTACTGATGCCCGCCAACTACTACTTTCTGCGCCAGCTTGCCCCGGCTCTCACCCGCCAGCTGGCCGGCTACCGGGTGGCTGCCTGCTTTTCGCAGGAGCGCGACGAGCTGGTTATCGGGCTTACCAACGGCGGGGCCGAGTTCTGGCTCAAGCTAACGCTGGCCGCCGCCGGCACGCTGCTGGCCCTGCCCGAAAGCTTCCAGCGTACCCGCCAGAACTCGGTGGATTTGCTGCCCGGCCTGCTGGGCCAAGAGGTAGCAACCGTAGCGGCCTGGCCCCACGACCGGGTGCTACAGCTGGATTTTATGAGCGGGGCTCGGCTGGTGCTCAAGCTCTACGGTACTCGGCCCAACGCCGTGTTCCACCCCGCCGACCCGGCCAGCCCCGCCGAATTGTTCCACCCGCGCTACCTGGCCGACGCCGACCTGCGCCCGCCCACTCAGCCCGCTTCCGAAGCAGCCCCGGCCGAAGCAGCCGATCCGGCCAAGGCCTACCCTGCCCTTGGCGACCTGGGCCGGGCCTACCTGCATACGCTAGGCTACGACCCGGCTCCACTGGAAACCAAGCGTGGGCTGGTCGCGCAGGTGGTAGGCCAGTTAGAGCAGCCTGCCGCTTTTTATATCGTGCGGCTCGACAACCGCACCCGCCTCAGCTTGCTGCCTGTGGGCACCATCGAGGCCGAACTGCCCGCCAACGACCCCATTGGGGCATTGCGCCGCTACGTGCCGCGGCTGTTGGGCCGCCAGGCCTACGAAACGGAGCTTCGCCAGGTACAGCAGTTGCTGGAAAAACGCGCCGACACCGCCGCCACGGCCGCCCAGCACGCCCGCAACCGCCTCCACGCCCTCGAAAACACCACCGGTTACCGCCAGACCGCCGACCTGATTATGGCCCACCTGAGCCAGATTCCGGCCGGTGCCACCGAGGTGGAAGTCGAGGATTTTTACCAGCCCGGCCAGCGGCGCACCATCAAGCTGAAGCCCGCCGAGACGCCCCAACGTACGGCCCAGAACCTGTACCGCAAGGCCAAAAACCAGCAGCGCGAAACCCGCGAACTAGCCGAGCGCTCCGAGCGCCGTGAAGCCGAAGCCTTCGAAGCGCTGGAGCGGCTGGAGGAGCTGGCCGCCCTGCCCGCCGGCGAGTTGCGGGCGTTGCGGCAGTGGCGCAAGCAGCACGGCCTCGATGCCGCCGCAGCCGCCAAAGCCGCCGCAACCGAGCTACCGTTCAAGGTGTTCGAGGATTCCGGCTTCACGATTCTGGTGGGTCGCAACGCCGTCAACAACGACCTGCTGACCCAGCGCTACGCCCACAAAGATGACCTCTGGCTGCACGCCAAAGACGCTACCGGCTCGCACGTTATTATCCGGCAGCGGCCCGGCCAGCCAGTGCCCGCGCCGGTGCTGGAGCGGGCCGCCCAGCTGGCCGCCTGGTACTCCAAGCGCCAGAACGACTCGTTGTGCCCGGTTACCTACACGCCCAAAAAATACGTGCGCAAACCCCGCGGAGCCAAGCCGGGCCAAGTAGCAATCGAGCGCGAAAAGGTGCTGCTGGTGGTACCTGCCAATCCCTTCGAGCGGGCGTGACGCCAAACGGCCCCGGCAGCAGTTGCTACCGGGGCCGCCTGGCATCACCCACCAAAAAATCAGTGAAATCACGACTAATCAGCGTGAATCAGTGATTAACGGAGCGGGCCTTTCATGCCCATCATCTTGGCCATCTGGGCCATGCCGCCCTTGGTGCTGCTCATTTTGTTCATGGTGCGCATCACCTTGCGCATGTCCTCAAACTGCTTCATCAGCGCGTTTACCTGCTGAATGTCCGTGCCCGAGCCCAGGGCCAGGCGGCGGCGGCGCGAGCCGTTGAGCAGCTCGGGCTGGGCGCGCTCCTTGGGTGTCATGCTCTTGATGATGGCCTCGATGGGCTTGAAGGCATCGTCGTCGATTTCCACGTCCTTCATGGCCTTGCCTACGCCCGGAATCATGCCCACCAGATCCTTGATGTTGCCCATCTTCTTGATCTGCTCCAGTTGAGAGAGGAAGTCGTCGAAGTTGAACTGGTTTTTGCGGATCTTCTGGTTGATGCGCTTGGCTTCTTCCTCGTCGAACTGCTGCTGCGCGCGCTCTACCAGCGAAATTACGTCGCCCATGCCCAGAATGCGCTGGGCCATGCGGTCGGGGTAGAACAGGTCGAGGGCCTCCATTTTCTCGCCCGTCGAGATGAACTTGATGGGCTTTTCGACCACCGCCCGGATGCTAAGGGCCGCGCCGCCGCGCGAGTCGCCGTCGAGCTTGGTGAGCACCACGCCATCAAAGTTGAGGCGGTCGTTGAAGGTTTTAGCCGTGTTTACCGCGTCCTGACCCGTCATCGAGTCGACTACAAACAGGGTTTCGGAGGGGTTGATGGCCCGCTTTACCTGCTCGATTTCGGCCATCATCTGCTCATCGACGGCCAAACGGCCGGCGGTGTCGATGATGACGACCTTTTTGTTGTTTTTGCGCGCAAACTCAATGGCATTGCGCGAAATGTCTACCGGGTTCTTGTTCTCCGGCTCCGAGTAAACGTCTACGCCCACTTGCTCGCCCAGCACTTTCAGCTGGTCGATGGCAGCGGGGCGGTACACGTCGCAGGCTACCAGCAACACGTTGCGGTTCTGCTTCTTGAGGTAGGCGGCCAGTTTGCCGGCGAAGGTGGTTTTGCCCGAACCCTGCAGGCCCGAAAGCAGAATCACGGCCGGATCACCCTTTACCTGGATGTCCTGTTTTTCGCCGCCCATGAGCTGGGTCAGCTCATCGTAAACGATTTTGGTCATCAGCTGGCCCGGCGACACGGCTACCAGCACGTCGCGGCCCATGGCCTCGTCCTTTATTTTGTCGGTGACTTCCTTGGCCACCTTGTAGTTCACGTCGGCATCCACCAGCGCCCGGCGGATTTCTTTTACCGTGGCCGCAACGTTGATTTCGGTGATGCTGCCCTGGCCTTTAAGGGTTTTAAAGGCTTTGTCGAGCTTGGTTGAGAGATTATCAAACATAAAGTACAGGTGGGCGCAGATGGTTGGATGCTGCAGGTTCGGGTTGAGCTGTAAGTAGACGGGGATTATTTGAATGGCGCAGAATCAAATTCGCAGGTAAGCTTCTTTGCCCAAAGCTTAGTGCCTGCTTCAGCAACGTCTACAGAAATCAACCCCCAAAAGTAACCAGAAAAGCCCGAAAAGCCGCCAGCGCGTACCTTCGTGCTTCACCGCCCGCCTGCCGCTCCGTGCCCGATTCCGCCCGCCCGCTTCGCCTGCTCGTTATTACCTACTACTGGCCACCTTCGGGCGGGGCGGGCGTGCAGCGCAGCCTCAAGTTCGTCAAGCACCTGCCCGAGTTCGGTATCGAGCCCACCGTGATTACCGTGGACCCTACGCGGGCGGCTTACCCGGTGCTTGATGAGAGCCTGGCCGCTGATGTGCCGGCCGGCGTGCGGGTTATTCGGACGAATACGTTTGAGCCCTTCGACAGCTACAAGCGTCTTACGGGCCGCCGGCAGGTGCCCTACGGAGGCTTTGTGGGCGAGAGCAAGACGAGCCCGAGCCAGCAGCTGTTCAAGTTTGTGCGCGGCAACCTGTTTATTCCGGATGCGCGCCGGGGCTGGAACCGCTTCGTACTGGATGCCGTGGCCAAGCTGGTGGCCGCCGGCGAGCAGTTCGACGCCGTGCTCACGTCCTCGCCGCCGCACTCCACCCAGCTTATCGGGCTGGAGCTGCAGCGCCGCTACGGCCTGCGCTGGCTGGCCGATTTGCGCGACCCCTGGACCGATATCTACTACTACAAGGAGCTGAACCAACTGCCGCCCGCCCGCTGGCTCGATGCCCGCTACGAGCGCCAGGTGCTGGAACAGGCTGATGTGGTGCTGGTAACGAGCCCCCACACCAAGCGGATTTTTGCGGCCAAGTCAGCCCGAATCGATCCGGCCAAGATTGAAGTGCTGCCCAACGGCTACGACGAGGCCGATTTCCGGGAACTTAGCCACCCCCCCACCGATGCACTGCTGGTAACCCACACCGGCACTATTGCCGATACCTACCGCCTCGACCAGCTGCTGGCCGCCACGGCCGAATGTGCCCGCCGCCACCCCGATGTGCCGCTGTGGCTGCGCTTCGTGGGCAAAGTTTCCGACGGCATCCGGCAGCAGGTGGCCGCAGCGGGTCTGGCCGAACGCACTGAGTTTGTGCCCTTCGTGCCGCACCATGAGTCGGTGGGCTACCTATTGCGGAGTACGGCGCTGCTGCTGGTCATTCCGGACGTGGCCAACAACCAGGGTATTTTGCCCGGCAAAGTGTTCGAGTACTTGGCCGCCAACAAGCCCATTCTGTGCGTGGGCCCGCTGGGGTCGGATGCCGACCTACTGCTGCGCGAAACCGGCGCCGGCCACACCCTGCCGCCCGATGCCTACACCGACTTAGTCGAAGCATTTGAGGGCCTGGTAGCCCGCTGGTGCATCAACCCCAACCTCGATTTGCCCGGCCCCCGCCCCACCCGCTACTCCCGCCGCGCCCTCACGGAGCGGCTGGTGGAGCTGATACTGTAGCGCGAACCGGGAGTTTCGCGCGTCGTTGCTGACGGCTGGGCCTTGCGCAATCGTTAAACGCTGCGCGAAGCGGGAGCTTCGCGCTACATTACCGCCCCAGCAGCCCGCGCAGCTTATTTGGCACCAGTCCCCAGGCGCGGGCTTTCCAATCGGCCCAAGCCGAGTGGCCCAGATGTTGCCCCTGCCACGCGCCGAGGGCCTGGGCCAGTTGCTGGGCCAGGGTGCGGTAGTGCTGGCGGTGGTAATGGCGCAGGTTGTTGCTGACGTCGGCGGGCCTTTGCACGAATTCGCGCACGTCGAGCAGGAAGCAGTTCTCGGCCGAAGCCACGAATTCGGCCAGCGCCTCATTCATGGTTTCATGGCGCTGTTTAGCACCGGTTTCGCCCGAGCCGGGCACCTCAATTTCGGCGCCGCTGAGTAGGAAGATGGGCACGGCGGCGGGCACCTGCGCCCGCAGCCAACGCAGGTTCTGCTGAAATTCGACGGGCGAAATCGGGCCTTCGTGCGCGAAATCAAGCGCGAACCGGCGCAGGAAATCCTCATTCAGCCCCTGAAAACGGCGCTGGGCGTAGCGGGCGGCCAGGGCAGCGGGCGGCTCGGCCGTAATATCCTGGTAGGCTCCAAAGGGTACGCGGTGGCCGGTGGCCCGCTCGCGGTACAGTGGCTGGGTGTAATCCATCAGCGGGCTGTATACCAGCACATCGTAGCCGAACTCCCAAAGGCGGGTGTCGAAGGCCTCGCGGCCCAGGAAGGGCAGCGCGGCAGCCAAACGCCGCTGGTCGGCACCGGGCCACTCGCGGGTGGCGCGCAGCAGCAGCGTGTGCTCCAGGTGCACCGGAATCTGGTGCTCGTTGTTGAAGTTGAACTCCTCGGCTACCTCAAGGTCGAAGGCCTGCAGGAAGGGCGTGAGCTGGCCCAGGTCGCAGCCGCCTTTCAGCAGTACTCGCAGCCGCTTGCCGGCCGACGTGGCAGGGGTTGTGGCGGCAGCGGGCGAGGCCGCTTGCACGGTAATCCAGTCGGGCTTTTCCGTTTGATTCAGCTCCGTAGCCACGTCGCCCTGCACTGCCACGACCGGGAAGCCCAGGTGAGCGTAGGTGAACTGCTCGATGCCCAGGTGCAGGATGCGGCAGGAAAACACGAGCTGCTCCAGCCGGTTTTCGGCCTCGTGCACGCAGTAAATGCCCACCAGCCCATAGTCGCCGAACCGGTCGTGCACGCGCACGGCGCCCCAGCGGCGGGCCGGGTCGCGCAGGCTGGCTTCCAGCTCGGGCAGCGTCACGCGGCGCTTGGTGAAATTGAGCTGGTTGGAGCGGTTGATGAGCTCTTCGAGCCGGCCCAGATCGGGCAGCACGGCGGCTGGCCCCTCGCGAAACTCTACCTTCACCTGGGCGTCGCGCAGGAAAGCCAGGTTGTCGTCGTACTGGGTGCGGGCCTGCTGCTGGCGCTCCAGCAGCTTGTATTGGGCGAGGCGCGCGAGCGTGGGGTCGGGCTGGCCGCTGGCGCGCAGTAGCGGGACCAGTTGGGGCAGCTCGGTGGGGTCGGCCACGCGCAGCTCGGGGTTGTAAAACTGCGCCTCGGCCCGGTTGGCGGGGTTATCGTCGAGAAACAGGGCGTTGGCGGCCCGCAGCTGCATTTGGCTCAACAGTTCCTTGATAATCGGGCCTTTGGGCTGCCAGCTGATGCGCGCAAACACAAACAACTCCCAGATGCCCAGCTCTCGTAGCCGCGCCTCGGCCGGGGCGAAATCGTTCTTACTCACGATGGTATGCACCAGGCCACGGGCCGCCGTGTCGCGCACCAGCTGCAGATTTTCTTCCAACGCCGTAATAGCCCCCTCGGAAAGCGTACCCCGCCAGAATGTGTCGTCGAGGTCCCAGATGACGAGCTTGATGGGTTCGGCGGAAGCGGAGGCAGGCATAAGCAGCGGTGAAAATCAGCTGTCATCCTGACGAAGGAAGGACCTTATCACATAGAAGCGAGTTATTACTACGACTGCCTTAGCACGATAAGGTCCTTCCTTCGTCAGGATGACAGCTGATAGAGCGGACGATGCAAAACTACGCAAGCTCCGGCCGGAATGCCTACTTTTGCCCTCCCCCATCCCGGCCGTTTCGCGGTCCGGCCTTTCTTTCGCTCAGCACCCCATCCATGGCCCTCGACCTCAACCATAAATCCATTCTGGTAACCGGCGGCACCGGCTCGTTCGGCAAGCAGTTCGTCGAAACCGTGTTCCGGCTCTATCCGCAGGTGAAACGGCTGGTGGTGTACTCGCGCGACGAGCTCAAGCAGTACGAGATGTCGCAGCAGTTTCCGCATTCCGAGTTTCCGGCCATCCGCTACTTTATTGGCGATGTGCGCGACGCCGAGCGGCTCAAGCGGGCCTGTGAGGGTATCGATATTATTGTGCACGCCGCCGCCCTCAAACAGGTGCCCGCCGCCGAGTACAACCCGATGGAGTGCATCAAAACCAACATTTTCGGGGCCGAAAACGTGATTAACGCGGCCCTCGACTGCGGCGTATCCGACGTGGTAGCCCTGAGCACCGACAAGGCCGCGGCCCCCATCAACCTCTACGGCGCCACCAAGCTCTGCTCCGACAAGCTGTTTGTGGCCGCCAACAACATGAAAGGCTCGCGCGATTTGCGCTTTTCGGTGGTGCGCTACGGCAACGTCATCGGCTCGCGGGGCTCGGTGGTGCCGTTTTTCCTGCAGCGCCGCGACTCGGGCGTACTGCCCATCACCCACCCCGACATGACGCGCTTCCACATCTCGCTCGACGAGGGCGTGGATTTGGTGCTGTACGCGCTGGAGAACAGCTGGGGCGGCGAGATTTTCGTGCCTAAAATTCCGAGCTACAAGATTACCGAAGTAGCCGAGGCCATCGGGCCCAACTGCCGGCAGGAAATTGTGGGCATCCGGCCCGGCGAGAAGCTGCACGAGGAAATGATAACCGAAACCGACGCCTTGAGCACCGTTGAGCTGGACAAATACTACGTCATTCTGCCCTTCACGCCGCGCTGGGACGTGGATGCATTCATTGCCCACTTCCACGGCCGCCGCACCGAACCCGGCTTTCACTACGATTCGAGCAACAACACCGACTGGCTCTCGGCCGAACAAATCCGCGAGGAAATCCGCCTGCACGTCGACGCCGGATTTACGGTGTAGGGAGCCCAGACAGGCGTGCGAAAACGGTTTGTCATCCTGAGCTTTCCAGATTATTTGTGCCCCATGAACGCCTCCGACTTCCAGCCCACCCGCCCCATTGCCTACGGCCGCCAGCACATCACCGAAGCCGATGAGCGGGCCGTACTGGCCGCTCTGCGTTCCGATTACCTTACGCAGGGGCCGCTGATAGCCGAGTTCGAGGAGAAATTCGCGGCATACGTGGGGGCCGAGTACGCCGTGGCCGTGAGCAACGGCACGGCGGCGCTGCACCTGTGCGCGCTGGCCCTGAATGTGCAGCCCGGTCAGCGCGTCATCACTACGCCCATCACCTTTGCGGCCTCGGCAAACTGCGTGCGCTACTGCGGCGGCGAGGTACATTTCGCCGACATCGACCCCGCTACGGCCCTGATTGACCTGCGGGCCGTGCGCCGGCTGCTCGAAAGCCACCCGAAGGGCTACTTCCACGGGCTGATTCCGGTGGACTTTGCGGGTTTGCCGGTGAACCTGGAGCAGGCCCGCCAGCTCTGCGACGAGTTCGGCCTGTGGCTGCTCGAAGACAGCTGCCACGCCCCCGGCGGCTCTTTCATCGACAGCCAGGGCCAGCAGCAAAACTGCGGCAACGGGCAGTTTGCCGACCTGGCCATCTTCAGCTTCCACCCCGTCAAGCACATTGCCACCGGCGAAGGTGGCATGATTACCACCAACCGCCGCGACCTGTACGAGCGGCTGCTGACGCTGCGCACCCACGGCATCACCAAAGACCCCGCCCAACTCAGCCGGCCCGACGAAGGCGGCTGGTACATGGAAATGCAGGAGCTCGGCTACAACTACCGCCTGCCCGATATGCTCTGTGCCCTAGGTATCAGCCAGCTGCAGCGCGCCGATGCCGGCCTGGCCCGCCGCCGCACCCTGGCCGCCCGCTACGATGCCGCCTTTGCCGAAATGCCCGCCGTGCGCCCGCTGGCCGCGGCGCCGGGCCACGCCTATCATTTGTATGTGATTCAGGTAGAAGACCGGCGGGGCCTGTACGAGGCGTTGCGCGCGAAGCAGATATTCGCGCAGGTCCACTACATTCCGGTGCACCGGATGCCCTACTACCAGGGCCTGGGCTGGCTGGAAGGCGACTTCCCGCTCGCCGAGGCCTACTACGCCCACTGCCTCAGCATCCCGCTGTTCCCCAGCCTCACCGACGAGGAACAACAGTATGTGATTGACTGCATCCGGGAATTTGTGGCGGCAGAACCGTCGTGAAAAAGGTCGGCATCATTTCGCAGGCCCGCATGACCAGCACCCGGCTGCCGGGCAAAGTGCTGCGGCCCGTGGCCGGCCGGCCACTACTGGCGTATCATATCGAGCGGCTGCAGACCAGCGGGTTACCAATTTACCTGGCCATCACCACCAACGCCACCGACGACCCGCTGGCCGATTTTGCGGCGACTCACGGCCTGCCCGTGACGCGCGGACCCGAGGACGACGTGCTGGCCCGCTACCAGCAGTGCGCCACCGCGCACGATCTGGACGTTATCGTACGCGTCACCTCCGACTGCCCGCTGCTCGATGGCGGGTTGATTGCGCGGGCGGTGCAGGAGTATCTGGCGGCCGATACCCCACTCCTGTACCTCTCCAATGTGCTGGAGCGCACCTATCCCCGGGGTTTCGACTTTGAGGTATTCTCGCGGGAGCTGCTGGAGGAGGCCGCCCGCCACGCCACAACGGTTTCCGACCGGGAACACGTCACGCCCTACATCCACCAGAACCGCTCGGGGCGGGTGCAGTTCCAGCACCTCACCCGCCCCTCCAACCGCAGCGCTTACCGCCTCACCGTTGATACGGCCGAGGACTTTGAGCTGATTCAGCGGCTGATAGAAGAGCATCAGGCCGATGCACTGGGGGCTGAGGAGTTGATTGTGTTACTCGATAGGCACCCGGAACTGGTAGCGCTTAACGCCCATATTGAGCAGAAGAAGGTGTGAGCTAAATGTTGTTCAGTGCGTTTTACAAACTTGTCAACAGATGCGTAGAAGCTATCCGATTTTGCACTGGCTATTGGTTATTTTGATAGCTCCCATACTTTCAATTTTCATTGAGAGTAAAATAAATAGCAATTCTACCTTAGTCGTTAATTTTATATACATATATCTAGCATTCATTGTATTCAGCTTTGCCCTCTCAACTCCTACAGCTATATTTTATCTGTTTTTTTTCAGTTATCTATCTTTCTACAACCTTAAAATTATTTCACTAAAACTAATATTTATTTTAATTTCAATTATTGGTATATGCATCACATCAATGTTTGTTGGCGGCAGATTGAGCGAAAGCATAATATTTTCCTATTCAATCACATCAATTACTATTGGGCTACTTTTAAAATTGAAAATAAACGACGAAAAAATTTAGATAATTAAACCCCATGCGCCTCCTACTCCGTGCCGATGGCAACGCCCGCATTGGCCTGGGCCACGTGATGCGGCTGCTGGCGCTGGCCGAAATTCTGCGGCCCGATTTCCCGGAGCAGCTGTTTCTGATTCGGGAGCCCGATGCGGCGCTGGCCGAACAACTTACAACGGCTGGCTCGGCGGTGCAGGCCCTGCCCGTGCGGCCGCTGCCCGAGGAGGCCGCCTACCTTGCCGCTCAGGTGCTCCGGCCCGACGATGTGCTGGTACTCGACGGCTACGATTTCCGCTACGATTACCAGAACACTGTGCGCGGGGCCGTGCACCGGCTGGTGTACCTCGACGATTTGCACGCCTACCCGCTGGCCGCCGACCTGGTGCTCAACCCCGCTGGCGGCCTCACCATGGCCGATTACGAATTGCGCCAGCCGGGCGCCCGGCTGCTCAGCGGCCCGGCCTATGCCCCGTTGCGGGCGGCGTTTCAAACCAAGCCAGCCGAAAATAACGCAGCGGCAGCAGCGCCCGACGCAGCCACCGTGTTCGTGTGCCTGGGCGGAGCCGACCCCACGCACCAGACCCGGCGGGTGGCTGCTGAACTGCTGGCCCTGCCGGGCGTGCGCCACGTGCACGCAGTGGTGGGCGGGGCCTACCAGGGCTGGGAAACCCTGCAAACCTGGGCCGCCGGACAGCCCGGCCTTACGCTGCACCGCCAATTGGCCGCGCCGGAACTGGCCGCCCTGATGCGCCGGTGCGGCGCGGCCGTGTGCTCGGCCAGCACCGTGAGCTACGAATACTGCGCGGCCGGCGGCGGCCTGCTGCTGCTGCTGCCCACTGCCGCCAACCAGCACGACCTCGACCACTACCTGCGCGCCGCCGGCCTGGCCCGCCCCTACACCGCGGCGGCCAACATCCTCACTTCCTCCGAAGCCGGCCGCATCGCCACCGAAATGCAGGCCGCTCAGCGCCGAGTGTTCGATGGGCAGGCCCCCACCCGCCTGCGCCAGGAGCTGCGGGCGCTGCTGCTGCCCCCGCCGCCCTTCGCCCTGCGTCCCGCCACGGCCGCCGACTCGGCCCAGCTGCTGACCTGGACCAACGAGCCGGCCGTGCGGCGGTTTTCCTTCAACCCCGAGCCTGTAGCCGCAGCCGACCATGAGCGGTGGTTTGCGGCCCGGCTGGCCGACGAAAACGCGCGGCTCCTGCTGGCCCGGGATGCCGCCACGGGCCACTCAGCGGGCCTAATCCGGTTTGCGGTGGAAGGCGACACGGCCACGCTCAGCTACCTGCTCGATGCCAATTTCCGGGGCCGGGGCCTGGCACCGCTGCTGCTGCTGGCCGGCACCCGGCAGCTCCTGACGCAGTTTCCGGGGGTGCGCCGGGTGTTGGGGCACGTGCAGACCGCCAACGCCGCCTCGGTGCACGCCTTCGAGCGGGCCGGTTTTCGGTTGCAGCCCCTTGCCAATGAGGCCGATTCGCTGACGTTTGGCTGGCTGGGGGCAGGGTGAGCCGCGCTGCTGGGCAACCGTGCAGTTGTGCGTATTTTTGCCCCATGACGATTTCCTTTGGCTCCCGCCTTGTGGGCCCCGACCAGCCGCCGTTCATTATTGCCGAGCTCAGTGGCAACCACAACCAGGATTTGCAGCGCGGCCTGGCCATTGTAGATGCCATGGCCGCGGCTGGCGCCCACGCCATCAAGCTGCAGACCTATACCGCCGATACCATGACCCTGCCCGGAGCCTACCGCATCGACGACCCGGCTTCGCTTTGGTACGGCCGCGAGCTGCACGAGCTGTACCAGGAAGCCCATACGCCCTGGGAGTGGCACCAGCCGCTGTTCGAGCGGGCCCGGCAGCATGGCATGCTGGCGTTCAGCTCGCCGTTCGATGAGACGGCCGTCGATTTTCTGGAAACCCTCGACGTGCCGGCCTACAAAATTGCCTCCTTCGAGAACACCGACTGGCCGCTGCTGCGCCGGGTGGCCGTCACCGGCAAGCCCGTAATTATGAGCACCGGGGCCAGCACCCTGGCCGAAGTGGCCGAGGCCGTGCAGGTGCTGCGCGAAGCCGGCTGCCGCGAGCTGGTGCTGCTCAAGTGCACCAGCACCTACCCCGCCACGCCCCTCAACACCAATCTGCGCACTTTGCCGCACTTCCAGCAGCTCTTCCCCGATACGCTGGTGGGCCTCTCCGACCACACCATGGGCGTGGGGGCCTCGGTGGCTGCCGTGGCGCTGGGCGCCTGCGTTATCGAGAAGCACGTAACCCTGCGCCGCGCCGACGGCGGCGTGGATTCGGCCTTTTCGCTGGAACCCGAGGAAGTGGCCCAGCTCGTAACCGAAATCGAGCGGGCCTGGCAGGCGCTGGGTCAGGTACAGTATGGCGTGCAGCGGGCCGAGGAAAAAAGCCGCCTCTACAAACGTTCGGTATACGTGGCTCAGGATGTGCAGGCCGGTGAACTGTTTACCAAAGAAAACCTGCGCGTGGTGCGCCCCGGCGACGGCCTGCCCCCGCGCTACCTCGACCAGCTGCTCGGCAAGCCTGCGCGCCAAGCGCTGAAGGCCGGCACCGCCCTCACCTGGGAAGCATTGTAAGTCTGTTCACTTCGCTTCAATGCCTCACACCGCACCTCTTCCCAAATCGTCAGGCACCCCGCTCTCCGGCGAAGAGGCAGGGGCGGAGGGTGAGGCAGCCCGCCTACGCGACATTCTGCAGTTACGCTTTACTGATCTGTTTGCCGCGCTACCGGCCCACACGCTGGAGCCCATTTCGCCGGCCAGCCCCTGGAAACGGCTGCTGAAAGTGGCGGGCTATACGGGGCTGCGGCTGCTGGGCAACGTGTTTCGGAAGGTGCGCAACCCCGAAAACCTGCGCGGCAAGGTGTGGCTATACGTGGTGAGCCAGAACAACTACGATTCGCTGCACTTTCTGCGGGAGACGTTGCCCAATACCGTGCTGGTGGCCGGCCAAAGCAAGCAGATTGGGCGCTACAACGAGGCCGTCAACCGCCTTTCGCTGCGGCGCAAGCTGCTGTACTACGGCCAACTGCCGCGGGTGTATCGGGCGTTGCAGCGCACCGAGGGCGAGCGGGCCGGGCGGTTTTTCGACCTGATTTTCAACGCCGTTGGCTACTACGAGGTGTACCGGCGGGCGCTGCGCCACTACCGGCCCCGGGCCGTGGTGTTTGCCAACGACCACAACGACGATGCCCGGGCCCTGCTGCTAGCTTGCCAGGCCGAAGGCGTACCCACCGCCTACGTGCAGCACGCCACCGTGAGCACCAGCTTCCCGCCGCTGGGTTTTGGGCTGAGCCTGCTGGAAGGGCAGGACGCGCTGGACAAATACCGGCTCTGCGGCCCCGTAGCGGGCCAGGTAGAGCTGGTAGGCATGCCCAAGGCCGATGCTTTCCTGGCCCGCCGCAATCGCAGCCCCGCCGTGCGCCGGGTAGCCCTGGCCTGCAACACCCTCGACGACACCACCGCCATCACCACTACCCTCGATTACCTGCTCAACGAATTTCCCGACCTCACCTTTACCTTCCGCCCCCACCCCAGCGACACTCGCGACTTCTCGTTTCTGGCCAACCGGCACCCGGCGCTGCAGTTTTCCGATGCCCGGCAGCAGAATGTGTTCGAGTTTTTAACTGAGCACGATGCGCTGCTAGCCGCCGACACCAGCACCCACCTGGAAGCCACGCTGCTGAACCTGGCCAGCGTGTACTTCCGATTCGGAACCCACGGCATCACCGACGACTACTACGGCTACGTGGCCCACGGCCTGGTAGAGCAGGCTGATACGCTGCCGGAATTAAGTGGCTGGCTACGCCGGATGCAGCTAGCCAAGCCAGCCAATCTGTACCAGCGGGCCGCCTACTACAACGCCACGCTGGGCACCCCCAACGAGGGACAGAGCCAGCAGCGGGCGGCGTGGGCGCTGCAGCAGTGGCTGGCAAAAACGGCCCCAACGGCGCGGACGTAGCTTCCCGCAGCGGTGCGTGGAGGCAGGCGCTGAGGTTCGCGGAGTTGTTCTGGCTTACTTTGCGGTATGCCTGCCCCACCGCTGCCCGTTGTTGAGTCTGTTACCGCCGAACTGCGACTTTCGTATGTGCTGCGGCACTTTCGGGAAGCGTATGTCGGGGTGCCAACCGTGACTATTGGCTACGAGGCTACTCAGCCGCAAATTGAGGTGGCAGATGCCAATCACGACTTTTTTGCCGGCACCGCGCCCTACCCTCCCGAACCAAATTGGCGCGAGTGGGGCGGGCAGCGGCTGCCTTTTTTCTTTGATGAGAGTCTGGAATTA
This sequence comes from Hymenobacter sp. ISL-91, assembly GCF_018613725.1. GTDB lineage: Bacteria > Bacteroidota > Bacteroidia > Cytophagales > Hymenobacteraceae > Hymenobacter. The sequence goes on along the minus strand of NZ_JAGGPS010000013.1, from coordinate 35,663 downwards.
CCGCTGCTGGAGCTGCTGCCAGCAAGCCGGGCGCACATCAATGCTGATGTAATTTCGGCCGCTTTTTACCTGCTCAGCGGCTGGCAGGAGTTCTTTTCGGACGAGCGCGACCAGCATGGGCGCTTTCCCTACGCAGCCAGCGTGCAGGCTCGCTACGGGTTCGTGGCCGTGCCAGTGGTCAACTACTACTTCGACGTGCTGAAAACGGCCGTCGAGCACGTAACCGGCCAGCCGTTGCACCCGCACCGCTGGGCCGGTGGAGCCACCTGGGCCGCCTGCATCACCCACGACATCGACAACCTCTACAGCGCCTGGAAAGCCCCTGCCAAAGCCGCGCTGCGACGCGGCAACCTACTCAGCTTCGGCCGGCAGTTGTGGCGGCACTTCACCCAAAAAGATGCCTGGGACAACCTTGAACTGGTGCAGAAAACCGTGGCCGAGTACGGCGCGAAAAGTACGTTCTTCTTCCTGCCCGAGCACCGCAAAGACCCCAATGGCACTCCAAATGCCGATTATCGATATAATCAGATTGGGCAGTCGGTAGATAGCCTACTGCAAGCCGGAGCTAAAGTAGAGCTCCATGCTAGTCTGGGCTCTTCCACTAACCCTAACAAGCTGCACTACGACGCGGAGCAGATTTGCCACCTTGGCCCGACCAGTCAGGGCTTGCGCTTTCACTATTTGAGCTGGGAACCGCGCATCACCCCGGCGCTGGTAGATGATCTGCTATTCGCCTACGATTCCACCCTGGGTTTTGCCGAGCACTACGGCTTTCGGAACTCGTACTGCCTGCCGTTTCGGCCATTCAACTTCCAGCGCGGGATGGCAGCAGATTTCCTCGAAATCCCGCTCAACGTGATGGACACCACCTTCCACCACCCCCGGTACCTACAACTGGCTCCCGAGGAAATCCTGCCGGCCCTACTGCCCATGTTCGAAGAAATTGAGCGGTTCGGGGGCGTGGCTACAGTGCTTTGGCACAACGAGAACTTCGACTCAGCCAACCAGCGCAACGGCCCCGTGCAGTTCCGTACCATCATGGAGTACCTTCGCAGCCGCAACGTGGCCTTCCGCACCTGCGGGGATATCTGGAGACAGATGTACGCCCTATCATCCTGAGCGGAGCGAAGGACCTTGAACCACCTGGTGCCTGCTGGTTCAAGGTCCTTTGCTCCGCTCAGGATGACAGCTGGGTTTGCCGCGCAACACACATTCACTTATTCACTCATTTACCATTTGGGTATCGTTCAGCGGCAGGGGCTGCGCAACACCGTAATTTCCTACCTCGGGCTGGCGCTGGGCTTCGTGAGCACCACGCTGGTGCTGCCGCGGTTTTTTGCGCCCGGGCAGCTGGGCCTTACCACTACGCTGGCCTCGGTTTCAACGCTGCTGGCACAGGTAGCGGCGTTTGGGTTTGCCAGCGTGGGCATCCGGTTTTTCCCCTACTTCCGCAGCCCCGAAAACGGCCACCACGGCTTCCTGCCATTCCTGCTGGGCGTGCCGCTGCTGAGCTTCGTGGCCATGGCCGCCCTGTTCTGGCTGGGCAAGCCGGTACTGCTGGGCTTTTATGAAACAGAAGTGGCGGCGCTGGGTCCCTACTATGCCTGGGGCATCGTTTTCGCGCTCTTTACGCTGCTCTATTCGCTGCTCGATGCCTACCTGAAGGCGCTTTATCACACGGCTTTTTCGTCGTTTCTCCAGGATATCCTGCTGCGGCTGCTCATTCTGGGCGGGGCGCTGCTGTTTGCCCAGGGGTTGCTGTCATTTCATGGCTATGTACTCTGGTTCATCGGCGTAAATGGGCTGTTGGTGCTGCTGCTGGTGGGGTACCTGCTGCGCATCGGCGAGCTGCACTGGCGGCCCCGGCGGGCGGTGCTGGCAGTGCGGCCGGTACGCGAGCTGTTCAGCATGGGGGCCTTCACGCTGCTCAGCTCCCTATCGGGCTCCATCATTATGTACATCGACACGCTAATGGTGGGCTCGCAGGTGAGCCTGGCGGCGGCCGGCATCTACGCCATTGCCTTCAACATCAGCACGGCGCTGGCTATTCCGGCCCGTTCGCTCAACAAAATCGCCTTCCCGCTGCTAGCCAATTACTGGAAAGAGCAGAACCTGGCCGGCATGGCCGATTTCTACCGCCGTACCACCCGCCTCAATGCCCTCATCGGCTGTCTGCTGGCGCTGGGCATCGGCCTCAACCTGCCGTTCATCTACTCGCTCATGCGGGCCGAATACGCCCAGGGCACCCTAGTAGTGCTGCTGCTGCTGGGCAGCCGGCTCTTCGACGGCATTACGGGCCTCAACGGGCTCATCCTGGTTACCTCGCCGCGCTACCGCTTCGATTTGGTGTTCAACATCTCGCTTTCGCTGCTGATTGTGGGGCTGAACCTGCTGCTGATTCCGCGGCTGGGCATGGTGGGGGCGGCCGTGGCGGCGGTGGCGGCGCAGGTTAGCATCAACCTGGCCCGCACGTGGTTTGTGTGGCGTAGTTTCCGGATGCAGCCTTTCACCTGGCAGATTCCGCTCATCCTGCTCATCACGGCCGCCGCCGGCCTGGCCGGCTGGCTGGCCCCCACCCTGGCCTCGCCCCTGCTCACGATGCTGCTGCGCTCCACGGTCATCACGGCCGTGTACGGCGGCCTCGCCCTAGCCACCGGCGCGGCCCCCGAAGCCGTGGCGCTGCTGCAGAAGCTGCGGCGACGCTAGTTTTCCAGGTCGGGCTCAGGCGAGCTGGGCGCGGCGGCCCAGGCGGCGGGCAGCGTCAGCCGGCTTATACGCCACAGCAGCAGCCCTAACACTCCGGCGGCCAGCGCTACTAGCCCGGCGTAGGTCCAGTGCGAGCCTAGCAAATCCAGCAACGAAGTTTGGGAACTGACAACTTCGGGCAACCAAATCATCATCCCGGAGGCCAGCAGATTGTTGAGCGCATGAATACCGATGCCCGGTAGCAACGAGCCGGTGCGGTAGCACAGCCAGCCCAGCAGCAGCCCAATCAGAAAGGCGCTCAAGCTCTGGGCCGGGTTGAAGTGAATGAGGCCGAAAAGCAGCGCCTGCTGCCCAATGGCCACCCAGGGCCGCTGATGCCGCAGCAATCCTTGCAGCATCACGCCGCGAAACAGCACTTCTTCCAACACCGGAACAACGATACCCCCCAGCAGCAGTAGTAGCACCGGTTGCCGGGCCATGCGTTCAAACATAGTTTGGCCCCAATTAGGCAATGGGATAAAGTCGAGCAACGACAGTACCAGTATAGCAGCCGCAGTCAGTAACGGCAGGGCCGCATAGAGCCACCCTGGCGCCTTTCCCAGCAGCTGCAGCGGCATCATCCGCCGGCCGTAGCGCCAGTACAGGAAACCCAATAATAGTAAGTCGCAGAGCACAATAACTACCAGAATATAAGGCTGCTGATGCCCCTGAGACGTTAGGAGATTCAGCAATGCCATCAGCCCTATTCCTCCAACCAGGGTTACGAGCAGGTACCAGCCTACAAAACCCCAGCTTTCCTTCACCGTCGGGTAAGGCACCAAGAGCAGAAGCTGAGGTGCTGGTGAAGCCGTGGGGTTAGCTGTTTCTATAGTCATCGTACTGATTTTATACTTTCCTAACAATTACTCGCGGTGCAGCTGGCTACAACTTGAAATCCGGTTCTTCCTTGCGAAAATGCTTGAGCACTAGCTTGTCGGCCAGGCCGGGGAGCAGGCGGTTGAGCCATACGGTAAGCTTGCCTTGGCTGGTGAGAATCAAGTCGCGGCGGCGCTGCTGCACGGCGCTCAGCAGGTAACGGGCCACTTCCTCGCTGCTCATCATGGCCCCTTCGTCGCGGGGCGACTCGCCCTGGGCTTGGCCGTCGGCGGCCAGGGCCACATTGCGGATATTGGAGGCCGTGAAGCCGGGGCAGGCCAGCAGCACGTGCACGCCTTGGGGCAACAGCTCGGTGCGCAGGGCCTCCAGGAAGCCGTGCATGGCGAATTTGGAGGCCGAATAGCCCGTGCGTCCCGGCAGGCCCCGGTAGCCGGCAATGCTGCTGATGCCCACAATCGAGCCCTTAGCAGCCGTAACGTAGGGCAGCGCGAATTTGGTGGCGTACACAGTGCCGAAGAAGTTGGTTTGCATCAGCTGCCGAATCACGTCCAGGTCGGCGTCGCGAAACAGCGCCCGCATGCTGATACCGGCGTTGTTGATGAGCACATCGAGCCCGCCGAACGCGGCCACCGTTTCGGCCACGGCGCGCTCCGAATCGGTTTCCACGCCCACATCGGCCCGGATGGCTAAGTGGGCAATACCCAGGGCAGCCAGCTCGGCGGCGGTTTCGGCCAGGCGGGCCTCGTTGCGGCCGGTAATGGCCACTTTGGCCCCTGCCCGCCCGAACTCCAGGGCCGTGGCCCGGCCGATGCCCGACGTGCCGCCCGTAATCAGGACTACTTTATCTTTCATACTCAGCAGAAATCAACTTAGCGTAAACCGCCCGCAAATTACGTCCCGCAAGCGGAAGCCCCGGCCAGGAGCACAGTACCGCGCCAACGCCGGGGCGCGAGTCGCGATTCGCTTACTTTTGACCACCGCCTACCCAACCACTCCCCATGTTTTCGCTGACCCTGCTTAAGCTTCCTTTTTACGTCCTGCGCTGGGCACATGTGGCCTATCGGAGCCGCTACCGGGGGCGCGAGGCCTGGGAGGTGTTTCGGGTGCTGGTTGCGCTGGGGCTGAAAACCAGCCTTCGCTGGCAACCCCGCGACGGCGTGTACCGGCAACGGCTGTTTGGCTTCGATGTAGAGGGCAGCAGCTACGAGTTGCTGCTGCGTCTGTTCAAGGAGCTATTCCTGACCGAACCGTACGCTTTTGCGGCTACTTCCTCTGCCCCGCGCATCCTCGATGCGGGGGCTAACATCGGGATGGCGGTGCTGTACTTCAAGCGGCTATTTCCGACGGCTCATATCGTGGCTTTCGAGCCGAACCCCGAAGCCTTCCGGCTGCTGGCGCGCAACGTGGCCGCTAACCAGCTGCACAACGTAGTGCTGCACAACGCCGCGCTGGCCGCCACGGCCGGCGAATTACCCTTCTACTACGGCTCCGATGGGGCCAGCCTTACCGGCTCGCTCCACCCCCACGCCGGCGGCCTCCGCACCGTGCAGGTGCCCGCCTGCCAACTCAGCGAAGTGCTGGCTGACACCGCCGCTTTCGACCTACTCAAGCTCGATGTGGAGGGTGCCGAGGCCGATATTCTGGCCGATTTGGCCCAAACCGGCCTCCTGGGTCACTTCCGCCAATACCTCATCGAGTACCATTACCCCATCGGCACCCCCGAAAGCACACGACTCACAACCACGCTGCAGGCTTTCGAGCAGCAGGGGTTTGCCTGGTGCGTCCGCCTGGCCCTGCCGGCCCTCCCCGATTCGCAGGACCTAATTTTTCACTGCTGGCAGCGGCCGGAAACCGCTCGGGCCTGAACCGCTTCCGGCCGCAAACTGCGCCCAACCGCGCTACGCCGCCGGGGCCGTTCACAAAATCCGGGCACTCCGTTAAAATCCGTGCTCATCCGTGGTCTATCTTTGCCACGTGAGAAAATCAGTGAAGAACATCCCGGCGGAGCTGCTCCGCGAAGTCGAAATTACCGACATGGTGGCCGAGGGCAAGTGCCTGGTGCGCCGCGAGAATCTGGTGATATTCGTAACCCAGGTAGCGCCCGGCGACATAGTGGACCTGCGCGTGACCAAGGCCAAGAAGAACTTTCTGGAGGCCGTGCCCACCAAGTTTCATAAGTATTCCGAGCTGCGCGTAACGCCGTTCTGCGAGCATTTCGGTACCTGCGGGGGCTGCAAGTGGCAGCACCTGGGCTACGAAACCCAGCTCCAGTTCAAGCACCAGCAGGTGGCCGACACCCTGCAGCGCATCGGCAAGGTGGCCCTGCCCGAAATCCTGCCCATCGCGCCCTCGCCCGACCAGACCTACTACCGCAACAAGCTCGAATTCACCTTCAGCCACAACGGCTGGCTGACCAACGAGCAGATTGCCAGCGGCCACGACTACGAGCGGCGCGTGCTCGGCTTCCACACCCCCGGCCGCTTCGATAAGATTCTCGACATCAACCACTGCTGGCTGCAGCCCGACCCCAGCAACCAGATCCGGCTGGCGGTGCGCGACTACGCCCTGGAGCACGAGCTGCCCTTCAACAACCTCGTGACGCAGGAAGGCTTCCTGCGCAACCTCATCATCCGGACGGCCAATACCGGCGACCTGATGGTGATTCTGCAGTGCTACTACGCCCACGACGCGCTAGTGCCGCTGCTGGATTTCCTGGCCGAGCGCTTCCCGCAAATCACCTCGCTCAACTACGTGCTCAACGACAAGGGCAACGAAACTTTCAACGACCTAGAGGTGGTGTGCTACAAGGGTGAGCCGCACATTCACGAGGAAATGGAAGGCCTGCGCTTCCGCGTCGGCCCGAAATCGTTCTACCAGACCAATTCGGAGGGCGCCTACAACCTCTACAAAATCACCCGCGACTTCGCCCAGCTCACCGGCTCGGAGCTGGTCTACGACCTCTACACCGGCGCCGGCACCATCGCCAATTTCGTGGCCCGCCAGGCCCGCCACGTGGTGGGCGTCGAGTACGTCGAGTCGGCGGTGCAGGATGCCTACCTCAACTCCGAAATCAACGGCACGACCAACACCGAGTTCTATGCCGGCGACATGAAGGACGTGCTCAACGCCGAGTTCATCCAAAAGCACGGCCGCCCTGACGTCGTCATCACCGACCCGCCCCGCGCCGGCATGCACCCCGACGTAGTGGCCCGCCTGCTCGAAATGCGTGCCCCCCGCATCGTCTACGTCAGCTGCAACCCCGGTACCCAGGCCCGCGACCTGGAGCTGCTGGATGAAGCCTACCGCGTGGTAAAAGTGCAGCCGGTGGATATGTTCCCACACACCCACCACGTGGAGAATGTGGTGCTGCTGGAGTTGCGGTAGCTAAATCTACTATTATAAGAACATTGTTCATTTATAGCTTTCGTTAATGAATAGTTATTTCCTTGCGTCATTTACTGCATTCATTATAGGATGGGGCGCTATGCAAATAGCGGCCATAATACTTTTGATATCACAATCCTCATTCCTCTTTTCTGATTGGCAGGGCTTGCTGTTTCTGGCTACAGTAACTTGGTTTACATGTTTATTCTTCAATATTATTTGTATTCAGCTACCTAAAAAGTATATCAAATTATTATACAGCAAGCTAAATCCTATTTTCTTCGGTCTTTGCATGAGTCTCTACGGGTTGATAATATTTATTTCTGCGTTTTCATCCATACTTCTCAGGAATGACTCAGGTTCAAATAGAGCATTTCAACTTACATTGTTAGCAATGGCAGCTATCAATGGATTTTCTTTCGGAGTGGCGTTCCACTTGCTGTGGAAACCTGGAACAATAAAAGCTCAATGGACTACACCAACGACCCCGAACTGAACGGCAAATACCTCGGCACCATCACCAAGGATTTCGCCACCGTTTCCGATACGCTCAGCGAAGCCTCGTCGCAAATTCGCAAGCGCGACATTTCGAAGTACCCCATCTTCGTCTTTGCCCGCCAGGAAGTGCCGCTGGGCGGCCTGCTCGTGAATGCCGACGAGTTGAACCTGGAATGGCACGTTTTCGCCAGCTACCTGGAGCTGTTCGTGCAGCAGGGCATCATCAGCGAGGCGGGTATCGAGGCCTTCCAGCAAACCTACCGCGAGCCGAACGAGTATTGCTGCCTGTTCGTGCTCGACGAGGAGTTCACCAACTTCGTCTATATCCCTTATCCGGAGGACTAAATCACAGATGGTGCAGATAAAAGGGATGCCGCAGATTCGTTCAGCTTATCGAACGAATCTGCGGCATCCCTTTTATCTGCACCATCTGTGATTAAAAGTGGGAGAACCCCTGCGCCTTCAGTGGCACGGGCTGGCCGGCTTTGGTGATGAGGTTGGCGCCTTCGCTCTTGTCTACCATGTGGCCGATGATGGTGATGTCGGGGTGGTTTTTGAGCTTGGCGTGGTCGGCGAGCGGGACGGTGAATAGTAGCTCGTAGTCTTCGCCGCCGTTGAGCATGCACATGATGGGGTCGAGGTTGAACTCGTTGGCCACTTCGAGCGTGGGGTTGGCGATGGGCAGGTTTTCGGTGAAGATGCGCGCCCCGGTGCCGCTGGCCTGGCACAGGTGCAGCACTTCGGAGGCCAGCCCGTCCGACACGTCAATCATGCTGGTGGGCACCACACCCAGTTCGCGCAGTTCGTGAATGACGTCCATGCGGGCCTCGGGGCGGAGTTGGCGCTGAAGCACGTAGGGATACTTGTCGAGTTCGGGCTGGGATTCGGGGTCGGCCTGCCAGACCTGCTTTTCGCGCTCCAGCACCTGCAGGCCCAGGTAGGCCCCACCCAGGTCGCCGGTGACGCACAGCAAATCGTTGGGGCCGGCCCCGCTGCGGCGCACGGCCTGGCCGGCTTCCACCTGGCCCAGCGCCGTTACGCTAACGGTGAGGCCGGCGCGGCTGCCGGTGGTGTCGCCGCCCACCAAGTCCACGTTGTAGGCCTCGCAGGCCAGCTTTACGCCCTCGAAAAGCTCCTCTACGGCTTCCACCGTGAAGCGCGGCGGGATACTGACTGCCACCACAATTTGGGTGGGCAGCGCGTTCATAGCGGCAATGTCCGACACGTTGACGGCCACGGCCTTGTAACCCAGGTGCTTGAGCGGGCAGAACGTGAGGTCGAAGTGCACGCCTTCGGTCAGCAAATCGGTGCTGATAACCAGCTCCTGCCCGGCGGCCGGGGCCAGGATGGCCGCATCGTCGCCGATACCGAGAACGGTGCTGGGCTGGGTGAGTTCTACGGTTTGCTGGATGCGGCCAATCAGGCCGAACTCGCCTACTTTATCGAGAGGGGTCATAAATCGTTGATTTTTCGCTGATTTTTCCGGCGCGTGTGCTGCTGCCAGCGACGCGGAACCGCCGGGTGGCGGGGCTGCAAAGGTACGTGGTAGGGCCAAGTGCGCGGTGCCCTGGCAACTACTCGCGTTCAACGCGCTGAGTGTTTGGAAAGTAGTTGGAATAGCCGGACAAACTTTTCTTTGCTAACGAACGTTAGGATTAGTACATTTGATTCCCGCTCTTCCCCTTCCCACCCACGCTCCATGGAAACTGTCCAACTTTCCCGCAAAGACCAGATTGACCAAACGGCCACGGCCCTGTTCCGCACCCGCGGCTTTGCGGCCACGAGCATGCGCGAGTTGGCCGCCGCGCTGGGTATGGAGGCGGGCAGTATTTACTCCCACATCCGCAGCAAGGAAGAGTTGCTGCACCGTATCTGCTTCCGGCTGGCCGAAGACTTCTTTGCCGGTTTCGATGAGGCTTCAGCCGACGACGCCCTGCCGGCCGCCCCGCGCCTGCGCCGGGCCGTAGAAAGCCACGTGCGCGTGCTTACCACCGATGTAGCTGCTTCGGCCGTATTTCTGCACGAGTGGCGGCACCTTTCCGAGCCGGCCCGCACCGAGTTTCTGGCGCTGCGCGAGCGGTACGAAGCCGGTTTCCGGACGCTGATTGCCGAGGGCGCGGCCGCCGGCGAGCTGTACGCCCCCGACCCGGACTTTGCCGCTCTCACGCTGCTGGCCTCCCTCAACTGGCTGCCCACCTGGTACCGCCCCGGCGGCCCGCTCACGCCCCCCGACATTGCCCACCGCCTCGCCAACCAGCTGCTATTCGGGCTGGAAGTGCGCTCTTAGTATGGAGTAGCTGGTAGTGAGTAGTTAGATGACGTTAAATTAAATTCATCTTGCGTAAGCACTCAAAATCAGCCCGTTCAACTCTCAATACCAAGTACCCAATACTCACTACTTAATTCCCACCACCATGTACGGTTCCGCTTCCACCCACGATATCCCGACCCAGGCTGCTACCGGCCTCGAAAACGAAGACCCGATTCTGCTGGCCGAGTTTGAGGCCCGCATTGCCCGGGGCGAGAAAATCGAGCCCACCGACTGGATGCCCCAGCTTTACCGCAAGCAGCTCACGCGCATGATTGAGCAGCATGCGCACTCCGAAATCATCGGCTCGCTGCCCGAGGGCACCTGGATTACCCGCGCTCCTGGTTTCCGCCGCAAAATGGCCCAGATGGCCAAGGTGCAGGACGAAGTAGGCCACGCCCAGCTGCTGTATTCGGCCGCCGAAACGCTGGGCAAAACCCGCGAGCAGATGCTGTCGGACCTCGTGAACGGCAAGAGCAAGTACAGCAACGTTTTCAACTACCCCACGCCCACCTGGGCCGACTCGAACGTGATTTCGTGGCTGATTGACGCCGGCGCCATTGTGAACCAGATGGCTAACGCCAAGGGCAGCTACGGCCCCTACTGCCGCGCCCTCGACCGGATTTGCGCCGAGGAAGCCTTCCACCTCAAGTATGGCCACGACGCCGTGGTGCATATGGCCACCGGTACGCCCATTCAGCGGAAAATGATGCAGGAAGCCCTCAACCGCTGGTGGCCCGCCATCATGACCTTCTTCGGCCCGTCGGACAAGATGAGCGTGCACACCGAAATCCTGATGCGCTGGAAAGTGAAGATGGCTACTAACGACGCCTGCCGCCAGCAGTTTCTGGACATGTACGTGCCCAAGATCTGGGAAATCGGCCTGACGCTGCCCGACCCCAACCTGCGCAAAAACGAGGACGGCGTGTGGGAATTCTCGGAGCCAGATTGGGAGGATTTCAAGCGCGTAATCAACGGCGACGGCCCCTGCAACGCCGAGCGCATTGCCGTGCGTCGCGCCGCCGAGGAAAACGGTGCTTGGGTGCGCCGCGCCATGCAGCAGCCCCAGGCCCGCTACGTCCGCCCGCTGGCGTAGTTTTTTGAATGTGCGGAATGTGGAGAATGGGTAGAATGTGAAAACTATTCACGCATCTATTCTTCACATTCCGCACATTTTCACATTCCGCACATTATACTTATGCTTTTTTCATTCGACCCGCGCATCAGCCGGCTGGAACTGCCCGAGTCGGCGCCGCCCCCGCCCGATAAGGCCGCGCTCGACCAGTTTCCGACCTACGAAGTGTTTCACCAGCGCAAGGAAAACACGGCCTACGTATATGTAGGGCCGGTGCATGCGCCCGAAGCCGATGTGGCGTTTCTGTTTGGCAAGGAGCAGTTCAGCCGCCGCTTTCCGTGTACCGGCATGTGGGTAGTTCCTACCGAAGCCATTCGGGTAACCGAATACGGCGACGACCAGCAGTCGGTGTACGACCGGCTGCCGCTGCTGCCCGCCGACGCCTTGACCACCGCCGACGCTGCCGGATTGGAAGCCTACGACATCTTCCACCTTAAGAAGCGCGGCAAGGCCCACACCCACGTGGGGCAGGTGCAGGCCGCCTCGCCTGAGGCAGCGCTGCAGGCTGCCAAAGCTGCCTTCGGCGACCAGCGCCCTGTAGTAAATGTGTGGGTAATCCGGAGTGCCGACCTGTTGCGCTCCGACGACGATGACCGCGACATGTGGACCACTACGCCCGACAAAAAGTACCGCGAAGCCATTGCCTATAAAGTGCAGGACCGCATCGACCGGTTCAAGCAGGAAAGATAATTTAATGTGGATGAATGTGGGAAATATGCTGAATGTGGCCGGCGCGTAGGGCTTCTTTAAACTACCTATAACTGTCCGATCCGTCTTCTTTTATTTCCACATTCATCACATTGCGCACATTTGCCATATTATATAGATGAACCCCACCCTCGACCTACTTTACCGCCTCGCCGACGACCAGCTGATTCTGGGCCACCGCAACTCCGAATGGAACGGCTTGGGACCGATTCTGGAAGAAGACATTGCCTTTTCGAGCATGGCCCAGGACAAGCTGGGCCACTCGCTGCAGCTCTACACGCTGCTACACGAGTTGGGCGAGGCCGAGCCCGACACGGTAGCTTTTACCCGCAACACCCCCCAATTCCACTGCTGCCAGCTCACGGAGCTACCCATCGGCGAGTACGATTTCAGTTTGGTTCGCCACTTTTTATTTGACCACGCCGAGCTGCTGCGTTTTGAGGCGCTGGCCGACAGCTCGTACGAGCCGCTGGCCCTAGTAGCCCGCAAGGTGAAGGGCGAGTTGAAGTACCATGTGTTGCACGCCAATACTTGGGTGAAGCGCTTGGGCACCGCCACCGAGGAGGCCATTGAGCGCATGCAAGCAGCGCTGGAGTTCACGCTGCCCTACGCGCTGGGCATCTTCGAAACCACCGACGCCGAGTCCGAAATCATCAGCAGCGGCCTGTTTGTTGGCGAAGAGCAGTTGCAGCGGCGCTGGGAAGCCAGCATCAGCAAAGTACTGGCCCAAACCGCCCTTACATTACCCGACCTACGTCTGCTGACGCCCGTAACCGGCGGCCGCCACGGCCAGCACACCGAGCACCTGCAGCCCCTGCTCGACGAAATGGCCGAAGTATTCCGCCTCGACCCCACGGCCGACTGGTAGGCGGCTACGGTACTGCTGTAACGTCATTCAGAGCGCAGCGAAGAATCTCGCGTGCGGACGTTGAAATGGCAACACAACGTCCGCACGCGAGATTCTTCGCTGCGCTCTGAATGACATTTCTACGTGAAGCAATAAGCCCTCATCATATGCCCACTACCGAAGCCCAGATTCTCGACTGGTTGCAAGCCGTTACCGACCCCGAAATCCCAACGATTTCGCTCGTGGACCTGGGCGTGATTCGGGAGGTGCGGGTGGAGGACGACGGCGGCGTGCATGTGCGCCTGACGCCCACTTTTGCTGGTTGCCCGGCTATGGATTACATGCGTCGCGACGTGGAAACGACCCTGCGGGCCCATGGCATCCCGCGCGTAACCACCGAAATCAGCCTGCGCGACCCCTGGACCTCGGACATGGTTACCGAGCGGGGCCGCGAGGGGCTGCGCCAGCACGGGCTGGCCACGCCGCCCAAGCTCAACGGCGGCTTGCTGGAGCTTGACATTCTGGAGTACGCCGAGTGCCCGCGCTGCCACACCACCAACACGGAGCTACGCACCCCCTTCGGCGCTACGCTCTGCCGCGCCGTGCATTACTGCCACGACTGCCGACAACTGTTCGAGCAGTTTAAGCCGATTTAGGGAGCGGGTGAAATGCCCGGACGCTAACAGCAAGCCGTAGTAGTTTTTTTCAGGTGCAGGGAAAGATTACGCCGGTATTTTCGTTGGGTGCTTACTCGTTTAATTTCTTTGTTTTTATGATACGTTTTGTCGCGCTGTTGCTGGCGCTGGGCTTGCTCGTGGCTGGCTGCAACCGTACGCCGGCCCCCATCGATCCGGCTTCGGCCCAAGCCGTAAAGGTTCAGCTTAATATTCTGCGCGACACCGTGGCGGCCCGCTGGAGCGAAATGCAGCAGTCCGACGACGACAAGCAGCGCAACACCAAGCAGCTCCTGCGCGAGCTAAGCGGTCTGCCGGGCACCGACCGCGCTGCGCTAGCCCGCCTGCAGTACGCCAACGACCGGTTGCCCACCCGCCGCTACACCCAGCAGAGTATGGCCAATTCGGAGCTGATTGACGCGTACGATATGGCCCAGGATTCGCTGCTGCGGGCCGTGTATGGCCTTGTGCCGGTGCCTTCTTCGCCCACCGTAGAAGCCACGCCGGTCCTGATGTTGACCGGCCAGATTCAGGAGGCTGATGCGGAGCTGGTGGGCTTCCGCACCCGCTACGACCAGGCCGCCATCCGCTTCAACAACTACCTGCAGCTGCACCAGAAAGAGCTGCAGCAATTGGGCGGCAAATATGCCGATTTGCAGCCTCTACCGCTGTTCACGCTGCAGAATTGAGTGGCAGCTGAGTTGGCCAGGCAGAACGCTGACGCAGTACACGTACTTGTTGACCTTCCTAAAATGCGTCAGTGTACAGCCATTCAATAGCCGCACTTTCCTCCGTAAACCGTTCGCCAATAAACGGTTTTCCCTCGAAGTAGGACGGGGGAGGAAATGCGGAGTCGGCGGCCGAATCGCGCAGGTACAGGGGGGCCAGCAGGTACGCCAACCAGGTCCGGCCGCCTAGTGCAGGTTCTAAACGAGGTAGCAAGCTGCTCATCATCCAGTGCGCCCCCAGCTGGTGGGTGTTGTAGCGGCGGCGCACATCAATCAGCCAGCGGCGGCAGTTTCTGGCTTGGCTGGCAGCTAGTATTTGCTCGTAGCCGGCCTGTAGCTCAGGCAGATCGACTGGTCGGAGCCAGCGCGTTACCAACACATCCAAATCGGCCCGGTAGCTGATATCTAAAAACACGCCAACCTGAACTTGGTCCATATCAAGGCTCTAAAGCAAAAGGGTAAAGCCTTTGAAAAAGGACAGACAATCGAGGCAACCAAGCGCTGGCGTATATGCCACCGGCTGCCCCTCGAAACAAATATACCCTTACAATCAACTGCTTAACAGAAGATTGCAAGGGTACACTGTGGGCCCAACTGGAATCGAACCAGTGACCTATTGATTATGAGTCAATTGCTCTAACCGATTGAGCTATAGGCCCGTTGCTTATTCAACTGCCGGGGCGGTTGGTTTCAGCCCTGCAAACTTCGACTTTTGCGGTTGGATTTGCAATTTTTTATCGGGTAAAGCTCCCGATCAGTCGTGTTATGCGCATGACAGCCGGCCTTGCTACCGGGCCTTGCGCTTACCCCTACTTCGCTTTAAATCTATGGCTCAGAAACTTCCTCACCTGCTGTTCGATTTTGGCGGCGTCATCATCAATATCGACTATAACCGTACTCTGGAGGCCATGCGGGCCCTGGGCAGCGGCATCGAGTTCACGCAGGCGGCCCAGGCCGAGCTGTTCGATCAGCTGGAAACCGGCCAGCTTTCGGCAGCTGAATTCCGGGCCGGGCTACGCGAGCACTATGGTTTGCAGGCCACCGATGCGCAGCTCGATGCCGCCTGGCACGCCATGCTACTCGATGTGCCGGCCGAGCGGCTCGCGTTGCTGGCCGATTTGCGCCGCCAGGGCTACCAGACGGCCTTGCTCTCCAACACCAACCACCTGCACATCACCGAAATCAACCAGCGGCTACAGGCGCAGTATGGCCTGCAAAACGGTATTGCCGACTGCCTCGACCGGGTATTTTACTCGCAGGAAGTGGGGTTGCGCAAGCCGGGCGAGGAAATTTTCCGGCATGCGCTACGCGAAATGAACTGGGAGGCCGCCGATACGTTGTTTATCGAAGACAGCCCCCAGCACATAGCCACCGCCCGCCGGCTGGGGCTGCACACGCTTTTCCTGACTCCGCCCCTTACCTTGCAGGACGCCCTGCCCGCCGCCATCCGTGCCTTTTCCGCCTGACCCCATTCGGCCCGAACCAACCCCGCCGTCCGAACCCCTGTTGCCCTTGCCGTTCCCCGACGCGGCCGGGCCGCCCACCTTCACGGCCGCCGAGGCACAGGCTGATGCCCGCTTGGTATTCCGGCGCTACGAACGGCCGCCCTGGCCCCGGCCGGCCCGCTACGGCCTGCACCTGCTGCTGTTTGTAGTTACCCTGCTCACTACCACGCTGGCGGGCGTTACGCTGGTAAACAACCGGTTTCTGGCCGACTATTTCCTGCCGTTTGAACTACTGATGCAGCCATTGGCGCAGGTGTGGGCGGCCCTGAAGCCGGGGCTGTGGTACGCGGTGCCGTTTCTGGCGGTGCTCACGGTACACGAGTTCGGGCATTACTTCACGGCCCGCTACAACCGCATCGGGGCCACGCTGCCCTACTTTATTCCGCTGCCGCTGGGTTTTGGCACGTTTGGGGCCGTTATCCGCATCAAGGACCAGATTCATTCGCGGCGCGAGTTTTTCGATGTGGGACTGGCCGGTCCGCTGGCCGGTTTTGTGGTGGCTGTGGGTGTGCTGTGGTACGGCCTGACGCACCTGCCGCCGCTGGAGTACCTGTTCCAGATTCATCCCGAATTGCGGCAGTTCGGGGCCGAGTACGGCCGCTACGCCTACCAGAACCTGCCGGCCGGCAGCGTAGTCACGCTGGGGCAGCCGCTGTTGTTTCAGGCCATGGCGGCGTGGCTGGCCGACCCGGCATTGCTGCCGCACCCGTATGAACTGCTGCACTACCCGGTGCTGGTGGCGGGCGTGTTCTCGCTATTCTTTACGGCCCTCAACCTGCTGCCCATCGGTCAGCTCGATGGCGGCCACATCGTGTACGGGCTGTTGGGGCCGCGCCGGGCGGCGCGGGTGTCGGTGCTGCTGTTTGTGGCTTTTATCTTCTACGCCGGGCTGGGCCTGTTCACGCTGAGCACCAGCACCGATGACTGGCTGACCTGGGGCCTGCCCTACGCGCTGTATCTGTGGGTGGTGCTGCGCCGGGCGGTGCCCACGGCCCGGCGGGCCTTGCTGCTGGGGGCTTCGGTGTGGTTGGGGCAAATAGCGTTGGCATCTGGTTTCCCGGGCCTCCAGGGAAATCCCGGCTGGCTGCTGTTCGGGTTGCTGCTGGCCCGCGCAACCGGCATTTTCCATCCGCCCGCCCCCAACGAGCGGCCGCTTTCGGCAGGCCGCAAGGTGCTGGGCTGGCTTATGCTGCTTATTTTTGTGCTTTGCTTCGCTCCGTCGCCCATTATCATTCAGTAAGCTTCCTTCTCACTTTTGGCTTGGAAGGCCCAACCCGGATTCCTGGTGCTGCCCGGAACATCAGGTTTATCGGTTTTGTACTTACATGAGTATCCCACAATTCTCCCAAACGCATATTTTCCGGGGCTCTTCGCTGCTACTGCTTCGCCAACACGGCCTGTACGTAAGCCAGCGCCGCCGCAACGGCACGGCCTGGCTCGAAACGGAGATTCCGTACGAGGAGCTGCTGCCTGTGGAGCTGGAGTTTGCTGCCCCGGTGGAGCTGCTGCCTTCCTGGCTGCGGCTGGTTCTCTATTCCGGGGTTATGCTTGTCAGCTGGTTTTCTAATTATAGACTACATGAGCCCGGAACACCCGACAACATCGTAGCGGTGGTGATTTTAATGCTGACCCTGGGCGGGCTATGGCTGGCGCGCCGCTACTTCGGCCGCACGGCCACGCTGGCCACCAACCGCATCCGCCTGAGCCTGCACGACCGGCCCGGCCAGCGCGCCGCCCTCGAAACCTTCACTGAAGCGCTACGCCTGCGCGCCCACGCCTATTTGCGCGAGGAGTACGCCCAGGTGAATCCGCTCGGCCCCATCGAGCTGCAGCTGCACCGCCTGCACTGGCTCCATAACCTCGATGTGCTAAGCGAGCCGGAGCTACGCATCCTCAGCACCCGCCTCACCGGCCGCCCGTCCCTGGAGCCGCTAAAACTGATGGGCATGGACCTGGAAACGCCCTATCTGAATTAGAGAGTCGTCAGCACGGTGTACGGGCGGGGCTTGCCCCCGCCCGCCGCTGGAGCGGTACCGTTGGGAGTTTTGGTAGCACCGTTCAACGGCGGGCGGGGACAAGCCCCGCCCCTACGCCGCCCTCCGTAATCTGATTTAAGCAAAAGTGAGAGGTGAGACTTTCGTGATACCCGACCAAATTGGGCCGGCGGCACGAGAGTCTCACCTCTCACTTCTTGGTACTCGCTTCTAGCGAAGCTACGCCTCCAGTGCCGCTACGCCGGGCAGCTCCTTGCCTTCCATGTACTCCAGCAGCGCGCCGCCGCCGGTGCTGATGTAGCTTACCTGGTCGGCGAAACCGAGCTGGTTAACGGCTGCGGCCGAGTCGCCGCCGCCGATGAGGCTGAAGGCGCCCGACTCGCGGGTGGCGTCGGCAATGGTTTGGGCGACGGCCGTGGTGCCTTTGGCGAAGGTAGGCAGCTCAAACACGCCCATCGGGCCGTTCCAGAGGATGGTTTTGGAATTGCGGATTACCTCCGTGAAGGCCTTGATGGAATCGGGCCCGAGGTCGAGGCCGAGCCAGCCGTCCGGAATCTGGTCGTTGGCGGCTACTTTGGTGGCGGCGTCGTTGGCGAATTTGTCGGCAATGAGGCTGTCGGTGGGCAGCAGCAGGTTTACGCCTTTGGCCTTGGCCTTCTCGATGAGTTCCAGGGCCAGGGGCATTTTGTCCTCTTCGAGCAGCGAGCTGCCGATGCTACCGCCCTGGGCCTTGGCAAACGTGTAGGCCATGCCGCCGCCGATGAGCAGGTTGTCGACCTTATCGAGCAGCTTCTCGATGATGAGAATTTTGTCGGAGATTTTGGCGCCGCCCATAATGGCCGTGAAGGGCCGCTCGGCCTGCTCCAGCACCTTTTTGGCGTTGTCCAGCTCACTCAGCAGCAGGTAGCCGCCTACGCGGTCGGCGGGCGCGAAGCTTTCGGCCATAACGGCCGTGGAGGCGTGGCGGCGGTGCGCCGTGCCGAAGGCATCGTTCACGTACACGTCGCCGAGCTTGGCCAGTTGGGCCGCAAACTCAGCGTCGCCCTTCTCTTCTTCCTTGTAGAAACGCACGTTTTCTACCAGCAGCACCTGGCCGGGCTGCAGGGTTTTGGCCTGCTCTTCGGCCTTTAGCGCGTCGTCGGCAAACTGCACCTGCTGGCCGTACTCCTGGCTCAGGCGGCTCACAATGTGGCGCAGCGAAAACTTGTCTTCGGGGCCACCTTTGGGCCGGCCCAGGTGCGAAAGCAGCACCACCGAGCCGCCGTCGGCCAGAATCTTTTTAACGGTTGGCGTGGCGGCCCGGATGCGGGTGTCGTCGGTGATGGCGAAGCTTTTGTCGAGCGGCACGTTGAAATCAACGCGCACCACGGCGCGCTTGCCGGCGAAGTTGTACTGATCGAGGGTTTTCATGGAATGGGAATAGGGTTGGCTTGGGAGGCGAAGATAAGGGTTGCAGAAGGGGTAAAGAAACGGTGTAGGGGCGGGGCTTGCCCCCGCCCGCCGCTGAAACCACTCCTAGGCCGACAACCTGCTCATACTGAGTGGCAATGACTGTTCGGACGGCGGGCGGGGACAAGCCCCGCCCGCCCGCCGTTTCTTTGCCCCGGTTCAATGGCTTGCACAAGCCCTGCAACCAATCTCCCAAACCCGTACCTTTGCCCTCGTATGAAAATAGGCATCTTCTTTGGCGGCCCGTCGCGGGAGCGGGAAATCAGTTTTGCGGGTGGCCGCACGGTGTACGACAACCTCGACAAGGCCCTTTTTGAGGCCGCGCCGGTGTTTGTCGACAGCAGCGGCAACTTTATTCTGCTCAACTGGGAGTTCATTTATAAAGGCACCATCCGCGACTTTTACCCACCCGTTTCGGCGCTGCCGGCCAGCACGGTGCCGGTGCAGCTCTACTTTGAAAGCCTAGGCGAGCTGAGCCTGGAGGAGCAGGACCGTATTATTGCCGAAGTGGGCCGCCGCGTAGAACCACGCGAGCTGGCCACGCTCATCGACTTCGCCTTTCTGGCCCTGCACGGGCCGGGCGGCGAAGATGGAGCCATTCAGGGCCTGCTGGAGTGGTATGGCATCCCGTATTCGGGCTCCGGCATTTTGCCCTCGGCTTTCGGTATCGATAAGGTGGCCCAGAAGAAGCTGCTCAAGGCCCTGGGCCAGCCCACGCCCGATTTCCGGCTGATTACGGCCGAAGACTGGGATGCCGCCGACCCGCAGGCCACGCTGGATTATCTGGTGCGCGAGCTGGGTTTGCCGCTGGTGTTCAAGGCCCCGCGCCAGGGCAGCAGCATCGGCATAAGCATTCTGCGCGAAGCCAACGTGGGCCAGTTTGCGGCTGCCGTTGAGCGCAGCCTGTTCCGCAAAACCGTTATGCAAGCTGAGTGGCAGGCCCTGAGCGACACCCAGAAAATCGGCTGGCTCCAGCGCCTCGTTGATATCCGCGAGGGTATTGGCTTGCCGGTTATACTTGAGTTGTCAGTTGTCAGTGACCAGTTGCCAGTTGCAGATGGCCAGTTCACGGACGCCAACGAGCAACTGACAACTAACAACCAACAACTCATACATCGGCCCGACGAGTTGCTGACGGCGCTGAACGAGCGGCTGGCGGTGACCGAAAGCGTGCTGCTGACGAGCGTGGAAGGCGAAACGCAGGTGCTGGTGGAAAGCTTCGTGCAGGGCCGCGAGTTTTCGTGCATCGTGGTGGAAGACGCCAACGGCCAGCCCCTGGCGTTGCCGCCCACCGAGATTGTGAAGGGCGACGAGCTGTTCGACTACCGCTCGAAGTACTTACCCGGTCTGGCCCGCAAAATCACGCCCATCGACCTGCCCGAGGCGGGCATCCAAGCCATTCGCGACGCCTGCGAAACGATGTTCCGCACGTTCGGCTTCCAGGTGTACGCTCGCCTCGATGGCTTCATGCAGGCCGATGGCACCCTGTTTCTCAACGACCCGAACACCACTTCGGGCATGCTGCCAGCCTCGTTCTTCTTCCATCAGGCCGCCGAAATCGGCCTCAACCCCAGCCAGTTCCTTACTTACCTGATTCGCACTTCGCTGGCGGCGCGGCGGCGCGGTGGGCTGCGGCCCGTGAAGCTGGCGGCCCTGCTTGCCCAGCTCGATGCCGCCGTGGCAGCCCGGGCCGCGGGCGAGCAGCAGCGCACGAAAGTGGCCGTAATTATGGGTGGCTACTCGTCGGAGCGGCACATTTCGGTGGAAAGCGGGCGCAATATCTACGAGAAGCTCAGCTCCAGTATTAAGTATGAGCCATTGCCGGTGTTCCTGACCGGCAGCAGCGCCGACTTCCGGCTGTATGTGCTGCCCATCAACGTGATGCTCAAGGACAACGCCGACGACATTCGCGAAAAAATCGAGCATCACGAGGCCGGCCACGCCACGCACCCGGTGCTGGAGCGTATCCGCCGCGAGGCCAGTGGTATTACGAGCACTTACGCCGGGCCGGCGGCCACGCAACCCCGCCGCGTATCGTTCGAGGAGCTGGCCGGTATGGTTGATGAGGTGTTTATTGCCCTGCACGGCCGCCCCGGCGAAGACGGCGCGCTGCAGCAGCGGCTGGAGCAGTTCGGGCTGCCTTACAACGGCTCGGGCGTGACCAGCAGCCAAATCACCATCAACAAGTTCGACACCAACCGTCGCCTGCGCGAAGCCGGCCTGCGGGTGGCCGAGCACCGCATGGCCACCCGCCTGGAGTGGGAAGCCAACGCCGAAAGCTTCTTCCGCGGCCTCGAAACGCAGTTCCCCTACCCGTTCATTGCCAAGCCCGCCGACGACGGCTGCTCGTCGGCGGTGAAGAAAATCAAGAACCGCACGGAGCTGGAGGCCTTCACCCGCCTCATTTTCCGCGACCAGGAGGACTTGCTAACCCAGGATGCCACCACGCTCCAGCTGGGCTTCAAGGAGGAGTTTCCGCGCAAAGCAGCCTTTTTGGTGGAAACGCTGATAGCCCGTGACGGGGCCGCCCACTTCCTGGAAGTAACGGGCGGCTTGCTCACGCACTGGGGCGAGAATGGCGAGCTGGAAATTGAGGTGTTCGAGGCCTCGGAGGCCTTAGCCACGGGCGAGGTGCTTAGCTTAGAGGAGAAATTTCTGGCCGGCGAAGGCCAGAATATTACCCCGGCCCGCTACGCCCCCGATGCCCACGAGCGGCAGCGCATTTCGGAGGAAGTGAAGCGAGAGTTGCGCCGGGTGGCCGAAATCCTGCACATCCAGGGCTACGCTCGCATCGATGCCTTTGTGCGGGTGCGCCAGAACGGGGCGGTGGAAGTGCTCATTATCGAGGTAAACTCGCTGCCCGGCATGACGCCCGCCACCTGCATCTTCCACCAAACGGCGCTGGCCGGCTACACACCCTACCAGTTCATCGACCGGATTCTGGAGTTTGGCAAGCAGCGCACGGCGCAGCAAGCCGTGAGCACGATGTAGGGGCGGGGCTTGCCCCCGCCCGCCGTTGAACGATTGTCGTGGAACGATTCCGTTAACACGGGGCGAACGGCGGGCGGGGACAAGCCCCGCCCCTACGCCGGGCTGCTTTGATCCGCCCCCGCGCCAATACCCTAACTTTGCCCTTCCAACTCCTAGCTTCTCCCTACTGAATGTCTTTCCTTCGCTCCGATACGCCAGCCGATTTAGTTAAGCATCTGCTCCTGATAGTGGTGCTCGTGGCGGCGCTGGTGTTCGGTTTTTTTCAGGTGTATCTGCCCATCACCACCAACCACGGCGAAACCATTGTGGTGCCTAAGGTTACGGGCATGAACCAGGCCGATTTGGAGGACTACCTCGACGAGCGGAACCTGGCTTATCTGGTTGATGACAGTACGTACAACGCCGGCATCAAGCCCGGCACGGTGCTGCAGCAGGAGCCCAAAGCGGGTGAGCAGGTGAAAGAAGGCCGCAAACTGTACGTCACGGTGTCGATGAAGAACCCGCCCGTCATCAAGATGCCCAAGCTCACCGACGGCTCGGTGAAAAATGCCCAGATGATTCTTAAGAGCTACGATCTGGTGGTCGGCCAGCTCAAGTTTGTGCCCAACATTCTCAAGGATGCTGTGCTGCGGCAGTCGGTGAACGGCAAGGAAATAGCAGCCGGCGACCCTATCACCAAAGGCACCCGCGTAGACCTGGAAGTGGGCGACGGGCTGGGCAACCAGGAGTTTCCGGTGCCCAACCTCGTGAACATGCCCGCCGATGAGGCCACCACGCTGCTCGTGGGCCAGGGCCTGCAGGTGGGCGAGATTTTCTATGAGCCTGCCTCCAACGGCGAGGCCGATGGCACGGTTACGCGCCAGCGCCCGGTACCCGGCCCCGGCACCACTATCCGCATGGGCCAGCTCGTGGACTTGTGGGTGGCCGGCACGGGCCCACTGAAAGGTGTGGACTAGCGCTGCTTAGCTGCATGAACGGGCACCGTTGAACGGTCACTTTTGGCGCTAAACTGCCTGTTCCTACGGCGGGCGGGGACAAGCCCCGCCCCTACATCGTTCGGCTGGCTCAAAGTTTTGGTAAGGTTCGTTGCACGACAGCGGACCTTACTTCGTTTATAGGGGTACTCCTGAGCCTGATGATTGGGTATTTTGCCTCGAAAACTGCTTTTCCTCTTTTGCTATGACGTATTGCTACCGTTTCGTATTGCTACTGCTGATGCTACTGCTGCCCTTTTTTGGATGGGCGCAGCTGCTGGGGCCGCTGGGCTCGGAGCCGGCCCACGCGCCGGCAAATGCGGCGGCGGCACGGCCGGCAGCGGTGCTGCCGCTGCCGTTTTTCGATGATTTTGCCCGCCAGCCGGAGGGCCGGCCCGATGCCCAACGCTGGGAGCCCACGGGCGGGGCGCTGATAAACAACCGCTACCCGCGCCGGCCTATTTCGCGCAACGTAGCCACCCTCGACGGCCTCAACGCCCTCGGCCGCCCCCGTGGCCCCATTGGGCGGGTAGGCGACGCCGACTCGCTCACTTCGCAGCCCATCGACCTGAGCGGATTGCTGCCCACCGACCGGGTGTACCTGAGCTTTTTCTGGCAGGCCGGCACCCGGCGCGGGCGGCCCGAGTCCGGCGGTACCCGGCCTGTTGCGCTGTACGTCGAGTTCAAGCGCGCGGGCACCAACGACATCTGGGATGAGGTGTGGCGCCTGAACAGCCCGGGCGATACGACCAATTTTCGGTTTAAAGCCCTGGCCATCGACAAAGCCGACTACCTGCACGGCGCCTTCCAGTTCCGGATTCGGACCAGCGGCTACCTCTTCAACGCCCGCGACGCCTGGAGTGTGGACTACGTGCGCCTCGACCGCAACCGCTCGGCTACCGACTCTACCTTCCGCGACATTGCCACCAGCCGCGCCCTGCCCAGCGCCCTGCGCCGCTACACGGCCATGCCGGTAGCCCAGTTCAATGCCAGCCCTACCCAGGAGCTAGCCCTGCGCACGGCCACCACGGCCAACAACCTCGACGCCGGCCCCGCCCCTACCCCCATCACCTGGCTGGGCCTGCTCGATGTGCTGCCTGACAACACTACGTCGATTTTTTTACGGGGCAATGCCTCGCTCGATGCCGGAATCCGGCAGGTCCCGATAGCCGGCAACCCCAGCACCGCCACCGTACCGCTTACGCCCGCCGCCAAGCAGCTACGCCAGCGGGTCGTGCTCATCACCAACGAAACCGACCCGCGCACACTAGCCAACGACACCGCCAGCCGCCGCACCGACCTGAGCGACTATTATGCCTATGATGATGGCACGGCCGAAGCCTCACTGAGCCTGGCTCCGGCCTCTACCGGCCCGCCCAGCTACTACGCCCTGCGCTTCGACCTCAACCAACCCGACCAGGTGCGGGCCCTGCGCCTGTATCCGGTGCTGGCCACGGCCGGCGGCCGCACACTTACGGCCGCCATCTGGGACGTGGTGGAAGGCAGTGGCCAGCCAATGGCCGAGCCCAAAGCCACCAAAACCTTTGTGGTGCCTCTCACGCTACCAGCCGACCGGCCCTATGTAGAGGTGGTGTTTGATGCGCCGGTGAAGGTAAGCGGCCGCTTTTTTGCCGGCTACGGCCAGGCTCCCACCACCCAGTTCGTGGAGTTTGGATACGACCTGAACAACGCTTCCCCGCCCGATTACCTGTATTTTGGTTCGCAGGGAGCTTGGCAAACATTCAACCCCGCCACCAACTACAGTCCTGCCGGTGCCCTGATGCTGCGGCCGCTGATGGGCGGCAGCGTGGTAACGGCCACGCCCGCCACCGAACTAGCCGCCCGCTACCGCCTTGCCCCCAACCCCAGCCCCGACGGCCGGGTGCAGGTGCCCGGCCCCTACCGCCACGCCACGGTGCTCGATGCCCTGGGCCGGGTGGTATGGCAGCAGCCGGCCGCCGAAGCCGGTCGCGCCGAGCTGCGGCTGCCGCTACCGGCCGGGCTGTACTTCGTGCGCCTGCTGCTGCCCAATGGCCAGTGGCTGACGCAACGGCTGGCAATCGGGGCCCGGTAATTTTTCTGGCAATTTTTAAAACAGAGCCAGTGCAGATTGTCTGGCTTTTTTACTATTGTTGCGCTTACACTCTCACCGCCCTCCTTTCCAACCAGGGCTTTTCACTGATCTGCCTACTCTGCTATGACTGACATTACAGCCGTCGAACTGAAAGAACGCCTGACCCAAAATACTCCCCCCGTTATCATCGATGTCCGCGAAACCTGGGAAAACGAGGAAAACCGCATTCCTGGCAGCCGCAACATCCCGCTGGGCGACTTGCCCGGCAAGTTGCAGGAACTGGACGACCTGCACGACCAGGAAGTAGTGGTGCATTGCAAAGGAGGCAGCCGCTCGGCTGCCGCGAAGGCTTTTTTGCAACAACAGGGGTTCACCCAGGTGCGCAACCTGATTGGTGGCTTCCAGGCCTACGAAAAGGCCTGAAGCTACCCAAAACGCCTGGTGCCTGCTGTGCAAGTTAGTTGGCCAGAAACCGGCAGTGGTTTCTGGCCAACTGTTTTTACATATTAATTGCGCACGATTAAAACATACACAACCTTTCTCCGTTTACCTTACCATGACCGACCCAGCAGCCCCGCTTTCGCCCGATCCGTCCAACCCCATGCTGTTGCTCGAAAACCAGCTCTGCTTCCCGTTGTATGCCGCCTCCCGGATGCTGACGAAGGCCTACCAGCCGCTGCTACAGGAGTTGGGCCTCACGTATCCACAGTATCTGGTGCTGTTGCTGCTTTGGGAGCACAAGGAGCTAACGGTAAAGGAGATAGGCGAGCACCTGCTGCTTGACTCGGGCACTCTTACCCCTCTGCTGAAGCGCATGGAGCAGCGGAAGTGGCTCAGCCGCCGGCGTGCCGCCCACGACGAGCGTTCCGTTATCATCGAGCTGCTACCCGACGGCGAAGCCCTGCACGGACCTGCCTGCCGGGTTCCGGAGCAGATGCTGACTCGCCTCGGGATGCCAAACGAAGATTTTCTGGCTTTGCGTAGCCAACTCAACAACCTGCTTATTCGGCTGCAGTAGCCTTTTCTTTTCATTTCACCTTTTCTTATGAAACTTACCAACAAAGTATTCACGGCCCAGGCCAAAGCCAAAGGCGGCCGCGACGGTGCCATCAGCACCAGCAACGACGTGCTGAACCTGACGCTGAGCACCCCCAAGGAAATGGGCGGCCCCGGCAAAGCCGGTGCCACCAACCCCGAGCAGCTGTTCGCGGCCGGTTACGCCGCCTGCTTCGAGGGGGCGCTGGGCGTAGCTGCCCGCCAGGCCGGTGTGAAGCTGCAGGACGTGACGGTGGAAGCCCTCATCGGTTTCGGCCAGGCCGAAGACGGCGGGTACGGCATTTCGGCCGATCTGCACGTAAACCTGCCGGGCTTCTCGCAGGGCCAGGCCGAGCAGTTGGTAGAGGCTGCCCACGGCATCTGCCCCTATTCGCGCGCCACCAAAGGCAACATCGAAGTCAACCTGACGACCACGACCAACGCGGCTTAGTCGGGCAGTAGCCTATTAAGAGAACGTGTTGCGCTGGCTATGCCCGGCCGCACGTTCTCTTTCTCATTTACCCCCACTCACTTAAAAACCGATTCTGCTATGAAAACCAGCACCATTCTTCTCGCCAGCCGCCCCCAGGGCGAGCCTACCGAAGCCCAGTTCAAGTTTGAAACCCGCGAACTGCCCGCCCTTAACAGCGGCGAAGTGCTCCTAAAAACCCGCTACGTAAGCGTCGACCCCTACATGCGGGGCCGGATGAGCAGTGCCAAATCGTATGTGGCGCCGTTTGAGGTGGGCGAGCCGATTGCCGGGGGCGTGGTGGCAGAGGTAATGGAAAGTCAGGCCGACCAGTTGCCGGTAGGCAGTCTGGTGGTAGGCAACCTGCCCTGGCAGGAATACAGCGTGGCTCCGGCTCAAAGCCTGCAACAGATACCCGCCGACCAGGCCCCCATCAGCTACTACCTCGGCCTGCTGGGCATGACGGGCCTGACCGCCTACTTCGGGCTGCTCGACATCTGTGAGCCCAAGCCGGGCGAAACGGTGGTAGTATCGGGCGCGGCCGGCGCGGTAGGGATGGTAGTAGGCCAGCTGGCCAAAATTAAAGGCGCCCAAGTAATTGGCACGGCCGGCACCGACGAGAAAGTGGCGTATTTGAAGGAACTAGGCTTCGATGAGGCCATCAACTACAAAACCGCCGACGTGCCCGCCGCGCTGGCCGCTGCCGCGCCCAACGGCGTGGATTGCTACTTCGACAACGTGGGCGGCCCCATCACCGACGCCGTGTACGACCTGCTCAACAAGCACGCCCGGATTGCCGTCTGTGGTCAGATTTCGATGTACAACGCCACCGAAGTGCCTATGGGCCCACGGCCCGAAGGCAAGCTGCTTAAAACCAGCACCAAGCTCCAGGGCTTTATCGTGAGCGACTATCTCAGCCGCTGGCCCGAGGGCGTAAAGCAGCTGGGCGAGTGGTACGGCCAGGGCAAATTGCAGTTCGAGGAAACCGTAACCGAAGGCTTCGACCAGATTCCGGCCGCGTTCCTGGGCCTGTTCCAGGGCGATAATACCGGCAAAGCCGTGGTGAAGGTGGCCTAGCTCAACTCCAACCATTTCCGGCAGCTTGTAGCAGGCCAGATTGTGCCCGTATTGGCCGAGTGCAAAGTTTTGCGCTACGAGCAAGCCGCCACGCTGTAGCGTTTTGGGCCGCTGCTCTTTTTTCTCTTACTCCTAAAAACGACTTCCATGAAAATTCTACTGGTGCTTACTTCGCACGATACACTTGGCAACACGGGCGAAAAAACCGGTTTCTGGCTCGAAGAATTTGCGGCTCCTTATTACGTATTCAAAGATGCCGGCGCAACGCTGACCGTGGCCTCGCCCAAAGGCGGCCAGCCACCCCTCGACCCTAAAAGCGACGACCCCGGCGCCCAGACCGACGCTACCAAACGCTTTAAAGCCGACGACGAGGCCCAGAAGGTGCTGGCTTCGACCGTGAAGCTCGATTCGGTTTCGGGAGCTGACTACGATGCCGTGTTTTACCCCGGTGGCCACGGCCCGCTCTGGGATTTGGCCGAGGACAAAAAGTCTATCGAGCTGATTGAAACGATGTATGCCGCCGGTAAGCCCGTAGCAGCCGTATGCCATGCCCCCGGCGTGCTGCGCCATACCAAAGCCGCCAATGGCGAGCCACTGGTGAAAGGCAAATCGGTAGCTGGCTTCACGAACTCCGAAGAGGAAGCCGTGCAGCTGACCAACGTGGTGCCTTTCCTGGTAGAAGATATGCTAAAGGAAAACGGCGGCAACTACTCGAAAGGCCCCGATTGGGCACCGTACGTAACCCAGGCCGGCAACCTCATTACGGGCCAGAACCCGGCCTCGTCGGAGCCGGCCGCCGAAGCACTGCTTCAGTTACTCAAGAAATAAGCGGCGGCTTTTGCAACTATTTACGGCCCTGCCTGCTCCTGTCGGAGCAGGCAGGGCCGTTTTTTTTGTGGCAGCCGTAGGGTAATGGCACAACATAACTGCGCGCATCTTTCTATATTTCCTCCTCGTACCCGTCCTTCTGAGCTATGAGTAAAATTCTGGAAGAAATTGATCAGGCCCTGGCCACCTTCGATGCCGGCCTTGGCCGGCCGGTGGCCATCGAGCTGGGCGAACGGAAATACACCCAACTGGTACTCGATGTAGCCCACCTCTACGAAAACGACGGCCTCACCCACAACACCGGCCGGCCCCTGGCTTACAAAGGCCTCGAGATTTTGTGCGACGACACCCACCGCGACCGGGTACGTGTAATTTAGTTTTGAGCCGCAAGCTTTCAGCCGCAAGCTACAAGCTGATGTTGAACGTCAGCTTGTAGCTTGCGGCTGAAAGCTTGTAGCCCCCCGAATGAACGACGCGGATATCCGCCCTTTGCTGTACCCGCTGCTGACGGGCGGCGTGTATATTGACGAGCTGCCCACCGGCACCACCCGCGCCGACGTTGTGCACATTACCGAGCAGTTTATGCACGGCTACGAGCTGAAAGGCGACGCCGACACGCTGCAACGGGTACCCCGGCAACTGCCCTGTTACGGCCGGGCCTACGATTTCGTCACGTTTGTCGTCACCGAGAAGCACCTGGCCAAACTGCTGCCGCTGCTACCCGAGTGGGTGGGCGTGCTGGTAGCTTCGCCGGCCGGCTTGCAGGTGTACCGGCCGGCCGAGTACAACGCCACCGTCGAGCGGCCCGCCGTAGCCGGGTTGCTGCGCGTCTCCGAAATCAAGCAGTTTCTGCTGGCCCAGGGCCTGCCGGGCATCAGCGTTTTGCGCCGCCGCGATATTCTCAGCTTCCTGCGCACTACCCGGCTCGTTTCGCTCGCCGACCTCGCCCACTTCGTCCGCCGCCAGTTGCTGAGCCGCTACGAAGAGCGCCTGCTGCTACGCGCCGAACGCAAAGCCGAGCGCGACCGGGCAGCCAGCAGGCGCAAGCGGCGGCCGAAACACAAGTAGTGTGAGAAGTAAGAAGCGGTACGGGAATGGGCGGTAGTAGAAAACCGGTCATTCTGAGCGAAGGCGCAGCCGCAGTCGAAGCATCTCTACCGCTTCGTAATGTCGATTCAAACGAAGCGGTAGAGATTCTTCGACTGCGGCTGCGCCTTCGCTCAGAATGACGTTCTATCACCTCTCACGTCCTACCCATAACCTCTCCCCTACATATGCAGTTGAATGAGTGAGGCGCCGGCGCGTAGCTCCACCCTCGGCTGTCGGCCCGGAAGCTAACAGCTAACAGCCCTCCGCTAACAGCTCGAAAATGCACATTCTCCTTACCGGGGCTACCGGCTACATTGGCCAGCGCTTGCTGCCGCTGCTCATCGAGGCGGGCCACCACGTTACCTGCCTCGTGCGCGACGCTCGGCGCTTCGAGTTTCCGGAGCGGCTGCGCGCCAACATTACGGTGGCCGAGGGCGACCTGCTACGGCCTGATTCGCTGGCCGATTTGCCCCTCGATATTGAGGCGGCCTACTACCTGGTGCACTCAATGAGCGGGCACGATAAGGATTTTTTTCGGCTGGAGCAACTCTCGGCCCTGCACTTCGGCCGCTACCTGAGCCGCACCAGCTGCCGGCAGGTCATCTACCTGTCGGGCATTGCCAACGACCGGGCGCTGAGCGTCCATCTCCGCTCTCGCAAAGCCGTGGAAAAGGTACTAAGCAAGGTCCAGACCGCCCAGCTGACAGTGCTGCGGGCTAGCATTATCATCGGCTCGGGTTCGGCTTCCTTCGAGATTATCCGGGATTTGGTCGAGAAACTGCCCGTCATGGTAACGCCGCGCTGGCTTAACTCGCGCTGCCAGCCCATCGGCATCCGCGACGTGATGTTTTACCTGATGCAGGTGCTCAACAACCCCGCCTGCCTCGGCCGCTCGTTCGATATCGGCGGGCCCGACGTGCTCACCTACCGGCAGATGCTGCTGGGGCTGGCCCACGCCCGGGGCCTGAAGCGCTACATCGTTACGGTGCCCGTGCTCACGCCCCGGCTCTCGTCGTGGTGGCTGTACTTGGTCACGAGCACCACGTTTTCGCTGGCCCAGAGCCTAGTCGAGAGCCTGCGCAACGACACCGTGGCCGACCCCGCCCGCAGCATCGACGCCGTGGTGCCGCACGCGTGCATGAGCTACGACGCGGCCGTGCGGCTGGCTTTCCAGCGCATCGAGCAGAACGAGGTGGTGAGCAGCT
Source organism: Hymenobacter sp. ISL-91 (assembly GCF_018613725.1). Taxonomy (GTDB): domain Bacteria; phylum Bacteroidota; class Bacteroidia; order Cytophagales; family Hymenobacteraceae; genus Hymenobacter. The sequence goes on along the minus strand of NZ_JAGGPS010000013.1, from coordinate 5,109 downwards.
GGAGCGACGCGCTGAGCAGCGGCGTGATGGAAAAGCAGTTCATGGACCATATCCAGATGCCCCAGTTCGGTTTGTTCCGCGACCGGCAAACCCTATCGTTCACGCGCCCGCCCCAGCAGGTACTGCAAAACGTGTGGAGCATTGGCGGCGAGCGGGGCTGGTACAAGGTCGATTGGCTCTGGCGCATCCGGGGCCTGCTCGATAAGCTGGCCGGCGGCGTGGGGCTGCGCCGGGGCCGCCGCTCGCCCACCGACCTGCGCGCCGGCGACCCGCTCGATTTCTGGCGCGTGCTGGTCGCCGACCGCGCCAACGGCCGCCTGCTGCTCTATGCCGAAATGAAGCTCCCCGGCGAAGCCTGGCTGCAGTTCCGCATCCTGCCCAACGACGACGGCACCCACACGTTGGAACAACTGGCCGCCTTCCGCCCCCACGGTTTGGCTGGCCGGCTCTACTGGTACGCTATGGTTCCTTTCCACTCCGTCATCTTTAAGGGCATGATTGAGAACATCGTGCACTACGGTGGGGCAAGACCAAGACAAGAGGCTCTACTATCCCAAAGTGGCGCCTGAAATAAAGCATGATAGCGCATTGTACGGCCTCGGAAATTACGCTAGCTTGGTGGCCGCAACCGCTTTCCCAGCTATGAAACTATCTGCTATTCATTTAGGATGCCTATTCGCACTCGGCTTGTTGTTACCGGCGGCGGCTCAAGCTCAACCCCCGGCAGTTCCGGCCGAAACAAGGTTGGCTACTACCGTATTTGCCAGCCTGGGGCGCGGTTTCTATACCAACCACGGTTGGCCTGGAACTTTAGCCACAGTCGGGCTTAATAGGTCCCTGTCTGAGCACTCATTACTGAGCTTTCAGCCCCAGATAGGTTTTTTTCGGGCCGATAGCCAAGACCGGGAGCCAGATAAAAGTCCCGGCGAAAAGTACGCAGTCGGTTTACTAGATGCCGCTTTGTCCGTGCGCACCTCCCGATACCCCGGCCGGCCGGCTTTATGCTTCGCCCTAGGTCCGGGTTTAGTGGCGGGCAGGACGACCACCTTGGAGCGCTATCCGGGCCAGTACCTTAACCCCGATGGTACGGTAACCGTCCTGACCGCTCCACAGTACGAAACCACCCGCCTGTTGAAGCCCACCTTGTATTGGAGCTTGGGGCTGGATGCAACTATCGAACGCCTCTACGTACAAGCTGGCATCGAAAGCCGCACCTACCAACTGCTGCCCGGCGACCTACTCAGCGCCCATTTGCGGCTAGGCTATCGGTTGCGTTAATTCAACCGGAAGCGTTGGGCTGAAACTAAAAAAAGGGTGGCTCATTACTGGGCCACCCTTTTCAACTTAAAACGCAAGCGGCTTACCGATGTAAATCGAAGCGGTCGGCTTCCATTACTTTGCTCCAGGCGGCTACGAAGTCACGGATGAACTTGGGTTCGGCCTGGTGGGTGCCGTACACTTCGGCCACACCGCGCAGCTCCGAGTTCGAGCCGAAGATGAGGTCGACGCGGGTGCCGGTCCACTTTACTACGCCGGTTTTCCGGTCGCGGCCTTCGAAGAGCTGGTCTTCCTTGCTGGTGGCCTTCCAGGTGGTGCCCATGTCGAGCAGGTTCACGAAGTAGTCGTTGGTGAGCTGGCCGGGACGGTCGGTGAACACGCCGTTGCGCGAGGAGTCGAAGTTGGTATCGAGCACCCGCAGGCCACCGATGAGCACGGTCATTTCGGGGGCAGTCAGCGTCAGGAGCTGGGCCCGGTCGATGAGCATGGCTTCGGGTGAGGCCTCGTGGTTGAGCTTGAGGTAATTGCGGAAACCATCGGCGTGGGGTTCCAGCGCGGCAAACGACTGCACGTCGGTTTGCTCGGGCGTGGCATCGGTGCGGCCGGGCCGGAAGGGCACCTGCACGCCCTCGTGGCCCGCCAGGCGGGCGGCCTCCTCGATGCCGGCGTTACCGCCGAGCACGATCAGGTCGGCCAGCGATACGCGCTTACCGCCAGTCTGGCCGTCGTTGAACTCCTTCTGGATGCTTTCCAGCGTGTCGAGCACGGTGCTCAGCTCGCCGGGGTTGTTGGCTTCCCAGTACTTCTGGGGGGCCAGCCGCAAGCGGGCACCGTTGGCCCCGCCGCGCTTGTCGGAGCCGCGGAACGTGGAGGCCGAGGCCCAGGCCGTGCGCACCAGCTGGGGCACCGATACGGCCGAGGCCAGCAGCATGCCCTTGAGCTTGGCCACGTCGGTCTCGTCAATCTGCTCGTAATCGGCCACCGGCACCGGATCCTGCCAGAGTAGCTCCTCGGCGGGCACCTCGGGGCCCAGGTACCGCTCGATGGGGCCCATGTCGCGGTGGGTGAGCTTGAACCAGGCGCGCGAGAAGGCGTCGGCAAACTCCTCGTGGTTTTCGTGGAAGCGGCGCGAAATCTTTTCGTAAATCGGGTCTTCGCGGAGGGCAATATCGGCAGTAGTCATGAACGGCGCGTGCGACCGGCTGGGGTCGTGGGCATCGGGCACGGTGCCCGCGCCGCCGTTGTTTTTGGGCTGCCACTGGTGGGCACCGGCGGGGCTCTTGGTCAGCTCCCATTCAAACTCGAACAGGTGCTTGAAGTAGTCGTTGCTCCACTTGGCGGGCGTGGTGGTCCAGGCACCCTCCAGGCCGCTGGTAATGGTGTCTTCGGAGTGGCCTTTGCCAAACGAATTCAGCCAGCCCTTGCTCTGCTCGGCAATGCCAGCGGCGGCCGGCTCGTGCTCGATGTACTTGGCGGGGTCGGCGGCGCCGTGGGTTTTGCCAAAGGTGTGGCCGCCGGCAATCAGGGCTACAGTTTCCTCGTCGTTCATGGCCATGCGGCCAAAGGTTTCGCGGATGTCGCGGGCCGAGCCGAGCGGGTCGGGGTTGCCGTTGGGGCCTTCGGGGTTCACGTAGATAAGACCCATCTGCACGGCGGCCAGCGGGTTCTCGAGCTGCCGGTCGCCGCTGTAGCGCTTGTCGCCACCCAGCCACTCGCGCTCCGAGCCCCAGTAGATTTCGTCCAGCGGCTCCCACACATCGGCCCGGCCCCCGGCAAAACCGAAGGTGGGCAGGCCCATGGATTCGAGGGCGCAGTTGCCGGCCAGAATCATGAGGTCGGCCCAGGAAAGCTGGTTGCCGTATTTCTGCTTAACGGGCCACAGCAGCAGCCGGGCCTTGTCGAGGTTGGCGTTGTCGGGCCAGCTGTTGAGCGGGGCGAAGCGCTGCATGCCCGATCCGGCACCGCCGCGGCCGTCGGCAATGCGGTAGGTGCCGGCGCTGTGCCAGGCCATGCGGATAAAGAACGGGCCGTAGTGGCCGTAGTCGGCGGGCCACCAGTCCTGCGAGGTGGTCATCAGCTCGTACAGATCCTGCTTTACAGCCGGCAAATCGAGCTTGAGGAACTCCTCGGCGTAGTTGAAGTCGGGATCCATGGGGTTGGACAGGCCCGAGTGCTGGCGCAACACGTTCAGCCGAAGCTGGTTGGGCCACCAGTCGCGGTTGCGGGTGCCACCACCGGCCGCCTGGGTCATCGAACCGCCCGCAAACGGGCACTTGGCCACGGACGTATCGTTCATGAAGTACTCGGTGGTGTTATTCTCGGGGGCGCGCCCCTCTTGCTCGTGAGCCATAGTGATGAGGTTGATGAGTGGGAAGTCGGTGGTCGGTTTAGCGTTGCTTGCAGTCGGTTTCGGCCAGCTGCTACGGTGCTTTAAGAAGCTGCCGCCGCCGCTGCTTGTTGTCGGGGTCAAAGGTAGGTAACTCTTTCCAGATAAGAATCATTCTTATCTGGATAAGATTCGGGCCACTCAGCGTCCTTCCCTGTTCGGACCTAAGGAGTCTAAGCAACACCAGAGGCGCGCAGTTTCTGATGAAACGGTGTATACTTGAGGACCCGCTGAGGCGCGGTGGCGCTGCTGCTACTGTCAGCTACGCGCCACACCATCCTCCTCAATCGATAAGTTGAGATGCACCAAGTCAGAATTTCGTTTATCATACCGATTTAGATACGATAAACGAAAGTCACTTTCGTACTGGGGTGGGATTAGCGAAACTCACACCTTCGCTAACCCTAATGTTGTATGCAATTTAAAAAAAAACTAAGAGTTGATAATTGTCCTACCAATATTACTCTATCTGATAATCGTAATCATCTTGACTTGGATTGTAAAGTATTTTTTCAAGACAAGTGCTGAACCTGTTCGTAAAAGAATAAGAAGATGGATTATAGGTTCAGCAATAGTTCTATTTTTCCCAATAGGACTACTTTACATTTCCTACTTGTTTGGTATTGCACTTGACGACCATTATGATGTTAAAAAAGAGACATTTCTTTGGTATGCACTATGGATAATAAAACAATAACCGAGTTTCCAGTTTTAGGACTAATAGGAAATGTGACTTATAACAAAATCGGTGGAGACGGGCCTAATATCGCGACAGGTTGGGAAATTAAATATGAAAGCAGGGCTGACATTGAGACTTTAACAGAGAAATTTGTTGAATATCTAAAAAGTGATGGGTATGAATTAGAAGCAGTTCTTGAAACACAATTTTATTGGACAGGAAAGAACAAGAAAAATAAAACGAACAGACTCTACTCTGGCTCAAATGAAAAAGGTGAAAGTTTAGACTTATTGCTTCAAAGACAAAATAACGGATTGACAATAATAGAATGTTCAATTGTATATTAGAAATGAAAACTGCATACAACAGCACCTACCCAAAAGTGGCGGTTCAGTGGTTAAATCAAGCTTTGTGCTTCTATCAAAGTTTCTGCTTGGTTGACAGTGAAGTGCTTCGAAACCGCCACCTTCGGGTAGCTGCAAACCGTCGTTAGCAAAACAACACCACAAAAAAGCCTCTCCCGAAGCACAACGCTTCAGGAGAGGCTTTCAGTTTTAAGAGGCGGCTGTGGCTACATCTCGGCCAGCATTTTCCACCGGTCGTTGAGCTTGGCCAGCTCTTTTTTCACCTGCTCGAATTTAAGCGCGTTGTAAACCGAATTTACTACTAGCTCGCCACCCGGAAGGAGAGGATTCTGGTGACTAAACCCAAAGGCTGTGCTGTTGCCAAAGCATACTCATCAGGCTAGGAGCTGTTCTCAATTAAG
>NZ_JAGGPS010000012.1 GCF_018613725.1 Hymenobacter sp. ISL-91 | reverse complement strand
CTTATGCAACACTACTTAGTACGCGTTGCCGAGTACGGAATGTCGGGGGCTATAAGGCATCTACGCAGCCAGTACCGGACCGAAGCTGTTTCCTATCTGAGTGCCCCGTTGTTTTCAATCCATCAACGCTACGCGCTTATCAGGGTAACGCTGGATTTGGGCGCTGGCTGTGGCACTGGCAACACTGTCAGTCTGCTGATGGAGCAACGCAAGAGGCAGTGGCGGCCACGGCGGGAAATATGGCAGTAAGGCTATGGGACTGGACAGCGTTGAACTGATTTATGAGGTAGAAGGCTACTTTCAGGTAGCTATTTCCGACCACCTCGCCGAAACCATTAGTACCGTAGGCGACTTTGCGGCTGCTGTAACGCGCCTTCAGAACCTGCCGCCTAATGCCGGCCGCACGGCTGTCCACGCCGAACAGTTAGCCAAAATGATGCGCTTTCTGCGGCGGCAGTTTCCGGATATAACGGCGGCTACCCCGCTCCAGGAAATCGGGTTATTAAGGCCGGATGAGATGGTACGGCCGCAACTGGCAGACCACTTAAGCCTGATTCTACCTTCGGTACCAACAATGGTTGGGCCAGCTTCGGCTGGTTGGCTGCAACGGCTGTTCGGACTCAACTACCCGCCGCCGGTTCCGCCCGCCTGGCCCCGTGCTACTCTGGCGGAGTTCTGCGACTGGCTGCTTGCCCAAAACTACCAGCAACTACTACCCGTACCAGCCACTCTATATGAGGTGCAGCAGGCTATTATTGGACTTACGTCCGAAAAATGCGGCATCAACGTGGCGGAAATTCAGCTAACGGACAGCTTTACCAGCGACCTGGGCATAGATTAAGCTGACGCCGGGCATTACCACTCACTAACCTTCCCTGCTACCTCCCACACGAGCCAGTATGAGGATAATAGCAGCGCCTGCCGCCTTACCGCAGTTCATCGAAAGCGTACTGCCCGCTGCTCCAGAACTCGTCCAAAGCCACCAGCCGGGGCTTGAAGAAGGAAATGAGTTGGGGCCAGTCGTCGCGGTTGAACAGGTTGGCGGGGCGCAGCTCCTGGTAGATGCGGGCCAGTGGCTGGCCGCTTTCATTGAGGGCTTCGGGCTCCCAGGTCCAGGCTTCGCCGGTAGCTTCCTCCAGCATCGTTCGCAGTTCCCGGAACTGCTCGAAGAACAGCTCCCGCAGGTCTTCGTCGGGGTGCGTTATTTCGATGCCAACGGTAGCGTGGCGGTTGTCGGCGTGCAGGCGGAAGTACACATGCTTGAGGCCGGTTTTGTAGTTCATCCAGTTCACTGGCCCGCCGTCGGCCGAGGGTACGGGCTGCATGTACTGGCCCAGCGTGGTCCAGAAAGCCTGGCGAAGCTGGGTGGCTTCGGTTTTGCTATACATAGGGGTGCAAAGGTAACGAGCCGGCAACGTGAGCCAGCCGAATCCGGACAAACGCGCCCAACGGTGGCGGGTTGTGCAAACCGGCGCGACCCAAACCCGTTTTGCTGCGTAGTTTAGGGCCTCACTACGCCTCCTGTTCATGTCCGATTCTGCCCCCGCCAATGCTCTGGTGCTGCTCGAATGCCTCGTGGCCGGCACCACCCACCGCCCCGGTCTGCGCGAGTTCGAGCCGCAACTGCAGCCCGGCCAGATGCTGGCCCTCACCCGCGAAGCCGACAGTTCCTATGACGACTGGGCCGTGCGTGTGCTTACGGCTGGTTCCGGCGAAACCTTCTGGCTGGGCTATCTGCCCGAGGGCCGCAACGAAACCGTCGCCCGCCTGCTCGATGCCGGCTACCCGCTCTCGGCCCGCCTCACCCACAAAGCCTGGGAAGACGAATGGCTGCATCTGGAAATTGAAGTGCTGCTGGAGCGGTAAACGAGGATTAAAGAACGTCATTCAGAGCGCAGCGAAGAATCTCGCGTGCAATGGTAATCCTACCGTAAGGAATTACTTTGGCACGCGAGATTCTTCGCTGCGCTCTGAATGACGTTCTTATACAGTTCAACGCCTACAGCAAATCGGCCAGGGCCAGCACTTGCTGGCGGGCCAGGGCTATTTCGGGGTGGTCGGGGAAATGTTGCTGCACCCACTGCGTAAAGCCGCCGACGATGCTACCCACGGCCTCGCGGTTGCTGGCCGGAGCCGGCTCGCTGGCCCGCCGCTCCTCCTCCGACAGGGTCGGAAAGGCGTCTTCCAGCCCTATCTGGCTCATCAAATCCGACACGAACACCATGCCGCACACCTGCAGGGCCTGGTAGAGCTGCACCACTTCGGGCATACTGAGCGGCAGCGGCGCGTGGGCCTGGGCATGGCCGAGCCGGGCAATCAGTGGCTCCAGCGCCGGAGGCTGCAGGTGGGGTAGCCTGGAAACGGCCTGCGCAAACGGGTGGTCGGTATCCTGCGGCAGGCTAACGGCCAGTAGCAGCGCCAGGCGCATAATGTGCAGCTGCGGCGGCAACGGCCGCAGCTCAGCCACGGGCCGCGCCGCCAGCTGCCCGGCCAGGAATGCAGCAAATGCCTCCTCAACTGCCAGCCGGTGCAGCCCCAGTGAAGCCGTGCCTGCCGGGGCGGCTACGTGCTCTTCCAACTGCCCCAGAAAGGCCTCGCTCAGCTGCTGGCAGTAGGCGAGCAGCTGGCCCAACTGCTCCTCGGTAATCCCCATGGCCTGCCGCACATAAGCCAGTACCGGCGCGGCCAGGCTGGTTTCCAGTGTGAGGCCACCTAGCAGCAGCAGGTGGTACACGGCCAGTGGCTCCTGCCGCAGCGCAGCCAGCAGTTGCGCGTGGCTGGCAATACAGTTAAGTCGGTGCACGGTAGTTACATCGAGGCCGGTAAGCTGGTGCAGGCGGGTGGTGGCGGGTGTGGCGGGCCGGCTCAGCAGCTCCAGCGCGGCCATACCATGCAGGTTCAGGGTGTGGGTGAGTTGGGCGTAGAAATCGGCGGGCAGAGTATCGAGCCAGGAATCGGAAGGGGCCATAAGCGAGGCAGCGGGTTGAGGCCGCAAGGTACGCCGCTGGCCCCGGCAAAGCGGGTAAATGCCGCTGCTGCGCCCAGCTTTGCTAAGGATATTAGTTGTATTCGAGATGCCAACTATTTTTTGCTAAAAAAGGCACCAAGGCCGGCGGCAAAGTGTTACCTTTCGACACGCTGAATTATTGCCAGACTTATGCGCGAACCGCTCCTGACGGGTGACACCGGACACTACGATGCCACCGATAAAGATATTGACAAGGCCCTGCGGCCGCTTTCCTTCGACGACTTCGCCGGCCAGGATAAGGTGGTGGAAAACCTGAAAGTGTTTGTGGCCGCCGCCAAGCGCCGCGGCGACGCCCTCGACCACGTGCTGCTGCACGGCCCTCCCGGCCTGGGCAAAACCACGCTCTCGCACATCATCGCCAATGAGCTCGAAGCGGGCATCAAGATGACCTCGGGTCCGGTGCTCGACAAGCCCTCCGACCTGGCCGGCCTGCTCACCAACTTGGAGCCCCACGATGTGCTTTTTATCGATGAGATTCATCGCCTGAACCCGGTAGTGGAAGAGTACCTGTACTCGGCCATGGAGGACTACCGCATCGACATCATGCTCGACAGTGGCCCTAACGCCCGCTCGGTGCAGATTTCGCTTTCGCCCTTTACCCTCATCGGGGCCACCACGCGCTCGGGCATGCTTACAGCCCCATTGCGGGCCCGGTTCGGCATCAGTTCCCGCCTGGAGTACTACGATGCCAAACTGCTGACCAGCATTGTGGGGCGCTCGGCCGAAATCCTGGCCACGCCCATCGAGGATGAGGCGGCCTACGAAATTGCCCGCCGCTCGCGCGGCACGCCGCGTATTGCCAACAACCTGCTGCGCCGCACCCGCGACTTCGCCCAGATTAAAGGTACCGGCACCATTACGCAGGATATTGCCCAGTTCGCGCTGGCCGCCCTCGACGTCGACGCCCGTGGCCTCGACGACATGGATAAGCGCATTCTGACCACCATCATCGACAAGTTCAAAGGCGGGCCGGTTGGCATCAGCACCATTGCCACGGCCTGCGGCGAAGAAGGCGAGACTATTGAGGAGGTGTACGAGCCCTTCCTGATTCAGGAGGGCTACCTTAAGCGCACCAGCCGCGGCCGCGAGGCAACGGAGGCCGCTTATGAGCACCTGGGCCGGCCGATGCCGCAGCACCTGCGCGGCAACGCATCTACTGGCGAGCTGTTCAGTTAGAAGTATTCCTTTATAGCAATTAAAGTAAAGGGCCCCCGGACGAACTGTTCAGGGGCCCTTTGCTTTGGCTGCCTGCACAGGCGCGGGTGGTGACCCGGGGGGAAATAATGATAGAAGAGATTTTTTATTGATTATCAATAAATTTTTATCGATAATTGTATAAGTAAGGAGCTTTTGTACGCTGCATGAGTGAGCTTGCTTTTTAGTGCCATATCAAACCATTCATATGAAGCTCAAGTCCACGTTTGTTCTACAACTCATGCATGGCGTATTCTGGGTCGTGTTTATTGGGTTCTGCATCCAGGCAGGTACCTTGTTAATTGCCTTTTTCGTTAGCCTGTTCATTAAGCCAACGGGGGCGCACGACCTGTATATGGGGCTGGATCTGTCCGAGCTGAAAAGCTTTAGTGCCAGGCACTACGCTGGAGTTGTTTCGTTCACCGCGTATTTTCTGGCTTTAAAGGCATATATGGCGTATTTGGTCCTCCAGATCTTCCGCAAAATGGACTTTGCTACGCCCTTCAGTTTGGCGGTGGCCTCGCTCATAACTAAAATCAGCCAAGTAGCTTTGCAGGCTGGGGTGCTGGCGCTAATTGCCAATGCGTATTGCAAATGGCTGACAAAGACCGGGGTGGCAGTACCTGTGGCCTGGTCCGGCGGGGAATTGCTGTTTTTGGCCGGCATTATATTTATTATCGCGCAGGTGTTTCAACGAGGGGTTGACATCCAGGCTGAACACGAGTTGACTGTGTAGCTAATGTCGATAGTTGTAAACCTAGACGTCATGATGGCCAAGCGCAAAATGACGCTGAATGAGCTTTCCGAAAGGGTAGATCTAACATTGGCTAACCTCTCTATCTTGAAAACCGGTAAAGCCAAAGCGGTGCGTTTCAGTACGTTGGAAGCTATTTGCAAAGCCTTGGACTGTCAGCCAGGCGACATCCTGGAATGTCGGTAATTCGGGTAGCTGAAACTGATTGGGCTGTCCGAGGCGTTGGCACGTTCATGGTGTGCTGGCTTTGTGGCCGGCAAATAGATGGGGCGCTGGGGCGCTGGCGACGTCGAGAACACGAGTATTGCCTTCACGGCCACCGGCAACAGTTTCGGGCTGGCTATCGGCGTGTTCGGCCTGACCTCGGGCCAGGCCTTTGCCGACGTTATCGGGCCACTCATCGAAGTGCCCACCCTGGTTGCCCTGGTACACGTAACGCTCTGGCTACGCCACCGCTGGTAAGCTTACTTACTCGCAAATACAGGTGGCTGGCTTCCTGGCCACCCATGGAAATATACAAGTTGGCAGAAGGCTGCTACATGCACTGGCTGCAGCTTTCGGGGCACTTATTGTTCCGCTCAGGCAGGAAAGTACCCGAAAAGTCGGCGAAATCATTCAGCCGCACGTTCAAGCGGAATACCTAAATTGCCTCTTCAATAATGGATGCATATGGTGCTGGCGCTTCCCTGATACCGGGGCACCGGTACCAATATTTCCTTCTGTTATCTGTACCTGGCACTTTTAGCCTCTTGCTCTAACCACCTGTTGCTCATGTCTGCTGCCTCCCGGCTTTACTTCAACAACCCTGTGGGGAGGGTTATGGAACACCCCGAGGGGTATGCCCATATTATTTACGAACCCGGACTTCGCCGACTCGACCACCTGCAGTCCTTTCTTACCCATACTGGCAAGTTGCTGGGGCTGCGGGGCTGGAACAGGCTTCTGGGCGACCAGCGGCTGATGACGCCCTTTACGCCCGGGGAAAGTGAATGGATTGTTGATTACTGGCTTACGGCCGAACAGCGGGGCATTCCTCGCATTTATGGCGCTGTATTGCTTCCCGAAGATGATATTGCCCGTCTTTCTGTCAGCCAACTCATGACTGAGGCCCACGTGGCCGCGCTCACCTACCGCATGTTCGATTCGGAGGCGGCGGCGCAGCAATGGCTGCGGCAGGTGTTGTAAGCACCCGATGGCTGCATTGGCCTATTGGCTCAAACGAGCCGGGTGCATGATGGAATAGCATAGGAAGCTATTTACAGCTTTTGTTGCCCGCGCAAATCAGCGTACCCATTCTTCAATCTTGCTCTAACCCAACGTGGCTGAGGCCATAAACCTGCCACCACCACCTAGTTTGTAATGGCCAGCCGCATCCTGTACGACTCACCTGCCCTGACTATTTCCGTTAACTACCTCGACGACTGGCTGTACCTTGACTGGCACGGCCAGCTCGATGACGAAGCTATTGTGCCCGGAGCGCTTAAGCTGCTTGAATTGTTGAAGCAGGAGCGTTGCGCTAAAATACTCAACGATAATACCCACGTGTCGGGTCTGTGGGCCGATGCGGCTAAGTGGGGCGGCAACGTGATTTTTCCGCAGCTTCATGCCGCCGGCTGCCGCTACTTTTCGTGGGTACACTCGCCCGAGCGATACAGCCAGCTTTCGGCTGAGTTGGCTATGCAGCAAACCTCCGCCGGTATTACTTTTATGTCCTTCCAAGACCTGCCTACGGCCGCCGCATGGCTTCGTCGTATGTAAGTGTAAGTAAAGGCGTGTTGCCTGCTTTGTTTCTCGTTTCTGCGTCATGACTCTCCCTCTTCCCGCCCCCGGTACGTTCTATCATCTGTGGCAACTGCCCGAGCATTACATGTTGGTGGCACCCGACCACACCATTCTGGACGCCAGCAACCTATACCTGACTACCACACTGCTGGAACGCGCCAACATTGTAGGCCGCAACGTATTCGATGTTTTCCCGCGCGAAGAGCAGAGCGAGTGGCAAGTGCTTTTCAATTCGCTTGAATATGTGCGCCAGCACGCCACGTCTCACACAATGCCCCGCATCCGCTACGACCTGCAGCTCCCAACTGACCAGGGTGGCGGCCTGGAGGAGCGGTACTGGCAGACGACCAACTACCCCCAGTTCGACGACCAGGGCCAGCTTCAGACGATTCTGCTCAAAACAGAAGATGTAACCGCGCAGCATCGCGCCGAGCAGCAGGCCCAGGCCGTAGAGCGCGAACTGCTCGAAAGTCAGCAACGAACCCGCTTTATCCTGGAGTCGCTGCCCGTTATGGTCTGGACTACCCAGCCCGACGGGGCGGCCGACTACTTCAACCAGCGCTGGCTCAATTTTACGGGCAAGCAAATGGAGGCCGAAACCGATTTCGGTTGGCTTGACGGCGTACATCCCGACGACCGCGCCAGTGCGGCCGCGGCCTGGCGCGGAGCCTACGAGTCGGGGGAAGCGTACCAGACCGAATACCGCCTGCGTTGCGCCGATGGCGACTACCGCTGGGTACTGGCCCGCGGCATCCCGCGTCGTAATGCCGAGGGTGCCGTAACCATGTGGGTAGGCTGCAGCGTCGATATTCAGGATCAGAAGCTGATGGTACTGGAACTACTGCAGGCCAGCGAAGAGCAGGCAGTGCTTTCCGATCAGGCGTACCAAGCCTACCAGCTCGCCCACTCGCAGCGCGAAACGTTTTATGCGCTGTTTCAGCAGGCGCCCGCCCTCATTGGCATTGCCCGCGGGCCGCAACACATATTCGAGTTTGCCAACCCGCCTTATTATGAGCTGTTCGCTACCGACGACCTCATTGGGCGCTCTGTGGTGGAGGTGGTACCCGAGGCCGTCGAACAGGGCTATGTTGCGCTGCTCGACAACGTGTACCAGACAGGCGAGCCGTTCTTTGGCAAGCAGATGCCGCTGCAACTCCACCGGCGGGCTACGGGCCAGATCGAGGAACGGTATTTCGACTTCTCTTACCAGGCACTGCGTGAAAAAGGACAGATTGTGGGTGTAATCGGCTTTGCTTTCGATGTAACGGAACTTGTAACGGCCCGCCATAAGTTAGAAGGCCTGCTAACACCGCCCCCGGCTGCTTCCTAGGTAAGTAAGTGTGCTCCCCAAGTTTTGCTCACTTCCTCACCCATGGATCTTACGACTCTTGATATTCAGCAGGCCCGCATTAAACAGATTCTGTTTAAGTCGCAGCTGCGTTCGGTGCTTTACGGAGTGCGCGAGGCCGATGAGAACCTGTTCTCACCGCAAAACAACGCGCTGGGCTTATGGCTGAGCACCGAGGTAAAGCCTCGCTACCCCAACCGGCCCGAAGTGCGCGAAGCCGAGCGCCTGCTCCAGCACCTGCTGGCTACAGGCCGCGAGCTGGCGGCGCAGTACCGCCAAGGCCAGATTGACGAAGCCCGCCGGGGCCTGACGCGCATTGAGCAGGTTGGCGAAGAGCTGGTTGCCGTGTTGCAGCGCCTCAGTACGCAACCGCCAAAGCTGGCCGCTTAAACCCGAAGCATGAGACAGGCAGCAGTCAGCAGTTAGGCTTTAAGCGCTAGCTGCTGCCGGAGCTCATGGAGTTGCCGCTCGTTTTCTTGAGCAGCCTGCCGGGCGGCTAGTCGCAGCTCAATCTCATCCATCACAATAGCCGCCATATCCTGCAGAATCAGCTTCTGGTTTTCGTTCAGGTAGCGCTGCTTCTGGTCGATGAGGCAGAAAGTGCCCAACCGGTAGCCATCGTGAGTTCGTAGCGGAGCGGCGGCGTAGAACTGGAGGCCAAATTCGCCCGCTACCAGTGGGTTGGTAAGGGTGCGCGGGTCGTTGCGGGCGTTTTCTACAATATATACCTCATCGGAGAGGATGGCCGAGTCGCACAGGCCACCGCCCCGGTCAATCTGCTCGGCATCTACGCCGTGGCGCGACTTAAACCAGATCCGGTCCTCATCAACCAGACTGATGATGGCAATGGGCATGTTAAACACCCGGGCTGCGAGTTCTGCTAGGCGATTCAGGCTACCATCCTGGGGCGTGTCGAGGATGTTGTAGCGCCTTAACGCCTGCAGACGCGCTGCTTCGACGGTAGCTTCGGGCTGAGTTGACATAGCAGGTATAGTTGGCATAGCAGAAGGAATTTACCAATAATACGTGTAATTATTTGTGCCAGCAGCTGTTGGACCGGTTCTGGCATAATCAGACCTGTCCAGCAGGCCGGCGCAATATGGCTGGTTTACAGAAGTTAAAAGCGCCAGCGGACGAAGGCTTCCATGGCCTCGTAGTTGGCCATGCCCAGGCGTAGGTACTGCCGGGCCGTTTCGTGGTTGCGGTGCTCGGCGCGCACCCAGAACTCGCGCGCGTCGTCGCCGGGGAAAACGGGCGTATCCTTCTGGCTCTGGTGCTTGAAAATGGCGTTGCGCTTGCGCAGCACTTCCTGCGGCGACAGGGGCACGGCCATTTCAATCTCATGCACCGGAAACTCATGCCAGGCTCCGCGGTACATCCATACCCAGCAGTCGGCCACCCAGCTCTCGGTGGTTTTCAGCCGGCGCAGGGCTTCGGCCACGATGTTGAAACAGACGATGTGCGTACCGTTGGGGTCGGCAAAGTCGCCGGCCAGAAACACCTGGTGCGGCTTTATCTGCTGCAACAGTTGCATGGTCAGCGCAATGTCGTCGTCGGTTACCGGGTGCTTCACCGTCTTGCCCGATTCGTAGAAGGGCAGGGCCTGGAAGTGGATGTGGCTGTCGGGCAGGCCGGCGTAGCGGGCGCCGGCAATGGCCTCGCTCTTGCGGATGTAGCTCTTGACGTTGCGAATCTCCTGCGGGTCGACCTCGTTGGGCTGCTTGCGGGCGATAAAGGCGCGCATCTGCTCGTACACGCGCAGCAGCTCCTGGCCGTCGCGGCCCAGGCTGCGCTCCAGGTCAATGGCGAATTCCATGTAGCGCAGCACGTCATCGTCCCACACGGCCGTGTTGCCGCTCGTCTGGTAGGCTACATGCACCTCGTGGCCCTGGTCGATGAGGCGGATAAAGGTGCCGCCCATCGAAATGACGTCGTCGTCGGGGTGGGGCGAGAAAATGAGGCTGCGCTTTGTTTCGGGCAGCGCCCGCTCGGGCCGCTGCGCGTCGTCGGCGCCGGGCTTGCCGCCGGGCCAGCCCGTAATCGTGTGCTGCAGCTGGTTGAAGATGGCAATGTTGATGTCGTAGGCCGGACCCCGCTCGGTGACCAGCTCGGCCATGCCGTTGGTGTTGTAGTCTTCTTCGGTGAGCTTAAGAATAGGCTTGCCCAAGGTGTTGGACAGCCAGATAACAGCCTTCTTGATCAGCTGCTCGCTCCACACGCAGTCCTTCACCAGCCAGGGCGTATCGAAGCGCGTGAGCTCGGCGGCGGCGGCCTCATCGAGCACGAACTCCACGTTGCCCGCCAGCTGCAGGTAGGTGGCTGGCACCTCGCCCGACACGTCGCCCTCCACCGCCTTCTTTATAATGGGTGCCTTCTTGCCGCTCCAGGCCAGCAGCACAATCTCGCGCGCCTTAAAAATAGTGCCGATGCCCATGGTGATGGCCTTGCGCGGCACGTTCTCTTTGCCACCAAACTCGCGGGAGGCGTCGCGGCGCGTCAGATCGTCGAGCGTGACCAGGCGCGTGCCCGAGTTGGGGGCTGAGCCGGGCTCGTTGAAGCCCACGTGGCCCGTGCGGCCGATGCCGAGCAGCTGCAAATCCAGCCCGCCCGCTTCTTCAATCTGCTGCTCGTAGCGCAGGCAGAAGTCGGCTACGTCTTCGGGGGCCAGCGTGCCGTCGGGGATGTGGATGTTTTCGGATCGAATGTCAATCTGGTCGAACAGGTGCTCGTGCATAAACGTCACGTAGCTCTGGGGCGCCGTAGGTGCCATCGGGTAATACTCGTCGAGGTTGAAGGTGACGACGTTGGCAAAGCTGAGCCCCTCTTCCTTGTGCAGGCGCACCAGCTCGGCGTACACCTGCACCGGCGTGGCCCCGGTGGCCAGCCCCAGCACGGCCTGCTCGCCACGCTGCTGCTTGCGCCGGATCAGGGCGGCAATGCGCGCCGCCACCTGCACCGAAGCCAGCTGCGGGCTGGGGAAAACAGTAACGGGCTGCTTTTCGAAGCGCGTTTCTTCCAGCAGATTAAGCCGGGTTGTAACGGGAGCAGTCGGGTTTGCCATCGGGCCGGGGGTAAAAAGTGACTAAGCAAGTGCAGTACTTGTGCAATCAGGTTCGCGCTATTATGTCTGAGAACCTTTTGCGTAAGTGCCGGCTCAATAAAGCAAAAGCTTTCTGGTAAGCGAAACGCCGGCCTTGAAAACTTACTGAAAGCCCGGGCTGGCCTGCATGGCCTGCAGAAAAAAGCAGGGGTGGCTGGGTCAGGAGGGCCACAAGCATGCCCCAAAATGCGGATGTAGCTATGCGCTTCTTATTCGCCCAGCCCAGGCAGGTTCCGCCCCCGAAGGTGCCGCCAAATACCCTGCTCCCAATATCGTTTAGCCGATTAACTATTGGGCAGTGGCGGCAGGGTAGGGCCGGTGGAGGGTAGGCATGGGAGCAAGAGATAATAGGACAACGCGGCGGGTGGGCATCTGCCTGTTTCCGTAGCTAATCTGCTTCCGGCCGGCCGCTGAATCCACAATCGGCTGTGCATTCGGTTAGTCAGTGTGTAGTACTGGTTCGTTGGTAAAATGAATTGATTAACAAGTGGTTGACTTGGTTTAGGTGTAAAATATAGTATATTAGATAATGCTATTATACCTGCCGGTGTTGGCGTAGCATAATGGGCATGTATGGCGCGGGCGGGCGAGGCAGCAGCCTGGTATATCTAGATACCTTTTCAACCCTTTGCTATGACCAACATTGTACAGGACTGGACCGAGTTGCTGCTTGATGCCATCCGCCTCACCAAACCCGGGCCGCCCATGGTGGCGCGCTCCATTGCCATTGTGTATACCTGCATCTACGATGCCTGGGCTGCCTACGATTCGGTAGCCAACCTTACCCGAACCGATTTTGCGGCTACTGCCCCGGGTAACGCAGCCAACGTAGCTACCTCAGTTCATTTTGCGGCCTACCGCGCGCTGGTCGATCAATATCCGAAGGCTAAAAACGCGCTGGATGCGAAAATGACGTTGCTCGGGCTTTCTATCTCCGATACCACCCTTAGTGTAAGCTCGCCGGTGGGCGTGGGTAACAAGGCCGCCAAGCAGGTGCTCACGTTCCGGCAGACGGATGGGGCCAACGAGGCCGGTAACTACGCCGATACATCGGGCTATATGCCGGTGAACAACCCCATCCGGCCGTTTTTCGCTACCACCGAGGACATCCCTTTTCCCGACCGATGGCAGCCGCTGACCTACCTCGACGATGATAACCGGCCGGCTACGCCTTCCTACATCGGGGCCCACTGGGGAGAAGTTACTCCATTCGCCCTTACCAGCAGCAGCCAGTTCCGGCCCGTTCCGCCCCAACTCATTACGTCGCAGGGTTTCCTGGAGCAGGCCCGCCACGTTATAGATGTGCAGGCCAACCTGACGCCCAAACAAAAGGTGATGGCCGAATACTGGGCCGACGGCCCGCGCTCCGAATTGCCCCCGGGCCATTGGCTGATACTAGCCACGTTTGTCGTGGAGCGTGACCGGCTAAATTTAGCGGAAACCATAAAGCTGTTTTTTGCCCTTTCGAATGCCGTGTTCGATGCCTCCATTGCGACCTGGGAGGCCAAACGGTTCTACGACTACTGCCGGCCCATCACGGCAATTCGGTATCTGTTCCGGGGCAAAACCATCAAGGCCTGGGGCGGGGCCGGCAAGGGCGTCATCAACATGCCCGGGGAACTGTGGCGGCCGTTTCAGGTGGATAACTTTCCTACCCCACCCTTTTCGGAGTATGTTTCGGGGCACAGTACATTTAGTATGGCCGCCGCCACCGTGCTGAAAGCCTACACCGGCAGCGACGAGTTCGGCTACTTCTATATGCAGCGCAAACCGCTGGCCGCCGATCCGCACGAGGAAGTGCTGGGCATCCTGCTGAGCTGGAACACGTTCCGCGACGCGGCGCTCGATGCCGGCGAATCCCGCATCTACGGTGGTATCCACTTTTATGAGGGCAACGTGTCGGGGCTGGAGCTGGGCAAAAAGGTGGGTGCCAACGCTTTCGAAAAAGCCAGGGCCTACTGGACGGGCACCGTATAGCCGGCCGGTGGGGCGGCGGGATTAAGGAAAAGCCGAATTATCGGCTCGCTGAAACTTGTGCGGCGCAACAGAGTTATAGGGCACAGTTTTCGGGGGCAGCGGCTGCAACGGCATTGCTCCCGAATGGCATCCTTCTCACTCAACAGCAACCAACAACAAGCCCCTATGAAATCCACCTTCCTGCTCACAGCCGCGCTGGCTGTTTTCGCGGTTCAGGCGCAGGCCCAAACGGCCGCCGCGCCCCTGGCGGCCCCCGACCAGATTGCCACCAAAAAAGGCCCGCTTACGGTGCAGCCCATCACGCATGGCAGCGTAGTATTCACCTGGAATGGGAAAACCATTTACGTGGACCCCTACGGCGGAGCCGAAGCCTATGCCGGACTGGCCGCGCCCGATGTAATCCTGATTACCGACATCCACGGCGACCACCTCGACCCCAAAACGCTGGCGGGCCTTTCGGTGGGTAAAGCCCTGATGGTAGTGCCCAAAGCGGTAGCCGAAAAGCTGCCCGCTGAGTACCAAGCGCAGGTACGCATTCTCAACAACGGCCAGCGCCTCGACACACTGGGCATGTCGGTTTCGGCCGTGGCCATGTACAACCTGCCTGAAGCGGCCGATGCCATGCACACCAAGGGCCGGGGCAATGGCTACGTGCTGAACCTGGGCGGCAAAAACGTGTACCTCTCGGGTGACACCGAGGACGTTGCCGAAATGCGCGCCCTCAAGAACATCGATGTGGCTTTTGTGTGCATGAACCTGCCCTACACCATGGATGCTGACCAAGCCGCCCAGGGCGTGCTGGCCTTCAAGCCAGGCATTGTGTATCCTTACCACTACCGGGGCCAGAATGGCCTAAGCGACGTAGACGGCTTCAAGAAGACCGTGACGACGGCTAACAAGAAGATAGACGTACGGCTGCGTAACTGGTACCCGGCCGCCAAGTAGGTCCGCCTACTGGTTCTCACCCAAAACGGGCCCGCCACTTGGTTGCTGCAACCGGGGGCGGGCCCGTTTTGGGTGAGGACCAGTCAGGCCAGAAATCCAGTTGGCTGACCCGTGTACGTGAGTGTAAGCTGGTGCATGGCGCGGGTGCAGGCCACGTACAGCATGCTCCGGTCGACTTCCGTTTGGTAAGTGCGGGCCGCTGCAAAAGGCACCACCACTTCATCAAACTCCAGCCCCTTGGCCAGGTGAGCCGTGGTGATGATGACGCCCTCTTTGAAAGATGACGACTCGTCGGTGAGCAGGTGAACGTTGGGGGCCGACAGCGCCTCCTGCACCTGCTCGGCCTGGTGCTGGGTTTTACAGATGATGCCCAGCGACTGGTTACCGGAATTACCGAAGGCTGCCAGCAACTGCCTAAGCATATCCAGCTCCTCAGCGGGGCTGGCGCAGCTTACCACAGCCGGAACCGGCCCATGCCGTTCCAGCGGAATAATGTGGGGGTTGGGCGTGATGCGCTGCGCGAAGGCCGTAATTTCCATCGTCGAGCGGTAGCTGCGGTAGAGCCGGACCACGTCGGCCTGCGGAAACACCCGCTCAATCGTTTCGGCCGAGGAGGCGCTGTACGGGTTCACGGTCTGACTGACATCGCCCAGAATGGTTTTGCGGCAAGTAAACAGGCGCGACAGCACGGCGTACTGCACGGGCGTGTAGTCCTGCATTTCGTCTATCAGCAGGTGCTTTACGTGGGCGTAGGTGCTCACGCCCTCCAGCCGGATGCGCAAATAAATCAGGGCAAACACGTCGGCGTACTCCAGCTTCAGGTTGTGCCCGAGCTTGAGCAGCGTGGGCTGGCCGGCCCAGCGGTAAAAGTCGCGGTAGATGTCGAGCACATTCTGAAACCGGAACATGCGGTTCATGGCCTCGCCAATCGTGCCCTTCTCACGTCCGCTAAGCTTGCGGCCGGCAGCGTGGCGCACGTAATCGCGCACGTCCTGGGCCACCAGGGCAAAGCGCTTCAGCAGCGGCGCGCGGTGGTAACCCCTGAATTTCTGCTCGATAACCGCCTTCGGAACCAGCGTGCTGCCCACCCGCAGGTCCTGGAACGTGAGGTAGCTATTCTCGATGTGCAGCAGGTACTGATTGAGCTGGCTCAGAAAATCGAACGACGACTTAAACCGGATGCGCTCAATAAACGCCGCGTCATGATGCTCCAGCAGGGCCGATACCTGCTCAAAAAAAGTCTGAAACGGCTGCCGGTTTTCGAGCAGGTCGGCCGCCAGCTCCTCCATCACCATCTCCGGAATGTGCTCCTCGCCCAGCTCGGGCAGCACGTTGGAGATGTAGTCGGCAAATACCTTGTTGGGCGAGATGATGAGAATGTCGCCGGCAGAAATGGTTTCGCGGTAGCGGTACAGCAGAAAGGCAATGCGGTGTAGGGCAATAGAGGTTTTGCCCGAGCCGGCTACGCCCTGAATCACCATCACCGACGCCTCCTCGTTGCGAATAACCGCGTTCTGGTCGCGCTGAATGGTGGCGACAATGTTCTTGAGCTTGTCGTCCGACGACTTGGCCAGCTCGCGCTGCAGCACATCGTCCTGAATGTTCACGTCGCTGTCGAGCATAAACTCCATCCGGCCGTCGCGGATGCGGTACTGGCGCTTGAGGCCGATAGTGCCGCGCACCGAACCGGCCGGCGTGGTGTAGGAGGCCGGGCCCGGCTCGAAATCATAGAACATCGACGAAATGGGGGCCCGCCAGTCATAAATCAGGTTGGCGCGCTGCAGCTCGTCGAAGAAGGAATAGATGCCGATGTACACCGGCGCGGCTTCGCGGCCAGCCACGGCGAAATCGAGGCGTCCGAAGTAGGGCGACTGGCCCAGCTTAAGCAGCTTACGCTTGCGGCCCACGGCCGCTTCGCCCGTAAAGGCCATGCGGTTGATGGACTGGCCGGCGGCCACCATATCAGCCTCATCCATGCCCGACTGGTGCTCGTGGATGTACTCCTTTTTCTCCCGAAGCTCCTCCGAAAACTGCTTTACCGAACCGTCTACCCGCCGGATGGCCAGCGTCAGCTGCTCCTTTATCTGCTCCAGGTATTCCTTCTCCTCCTGCTGGGTTGCGTTTATCACGGCCGACTCCTGAAAATTGAACCCCAAAGGTCGGGGCAAATTCCGGGGTATGGAAGTGGCGCGGCATTGCGGGCCCCGGCACTCCGCACCGCTGGCGGGCCCGCCGTTTCGGCATAACGTATTTTTGTACTTCCTTTCTGCCTGATCTTATGTTGCCAACGGCCCACTATACTGCTTTCATCAAACGCCGGGCGGCGGAGCTGGGCTTTATGTACTGCGGTATTTCGGAAGCCGGATTTCTGGAGGAGGAAGCCCCGCGCCTCGAAAACTGGCTGAATCAGAACATGCACGGCCAGATGGCCTACATGGCCAACCACTTCGACAAGCGCCTCGACCCGCGCCTGCTGGTAGAGGGCGCCAAATCGGTTATTTCGCTGCTGCTCAATTACTATCCGCCCCAGGAAACCCAGCAGCCCGACGACACGCTCAAAGTCAGCAAGTACGCCTACGGCCGCGACTATCACTTCGTCATCAAAGACAAGCTGAAAGAGCTGCTCCACGATATGCAGCAGGAAATAGGGGAGGTGGGCGGCCGCTGCTTCGTCGATTCGGCCCCAGTGATGGACAAGGCCTGGGCCAAAAAGAGCGGCCTGGGCTGGGTGGGCAAAAACAGCAACCTGATTACGCCCGGCGTGGGCTCGTTCTACTTCATTGCCGAGCTGATCGTGGACGTGCCACTCGACTACGACGGCCCCATCAAGGACTACTGCGGCACCTGCACCAAATGCGTGGATGCCTGCCCCACCCAGGCCATCACCGAGCCCTACGTGGTAGACGGCAGCAAGTGTATCAGCTACTTCACCATCGAGCTGAAGGACCAGATTCCGCGGGAGGTGGAGGGCAAGTTCGGCAACTGGGTATTTGGCTGCGACATCTGCCAGGACGTGTGCCCCTGGAACCGCTTTGCCAAACCGCACCACGAGCCGCAGTTCAACCCCCACCCGGCCCTGAAAGACCTGACCCGCGGTGACTGGCAGGAAATAACCCACGAACTGTTTTCGGAGCTATTCCGGCAGTCGGCCGTGAAACGGACCGGCTACGCGGGCCTGCAACGCAACATCCGCTTCGTAGCCGACGATGTGCCCGGAGCCGCCCCCGCGGCCGCCGACTAGCACACAGGCCTCCAAACGCAAGGGCCGGGCAGCGCCACCAGTAGGTGCGGTGCCCGGCCCTTGCGGTGCCGGCTGCGTGGGTGCAACAGGAGAGGTGGGGCTTACCCCAAAGCGGGCTGACCGAAAACTCGGTTCAGAAGGCGATGATAAATTCTGGAGAATTGCTGGTAGCACCAGGCTTTAAGTTCCAGCAAATCGGCGGGTACCAGATTTCGCAGGGCCTTGCGTAGTTCCTTTTCAAACAGAATTTTGTCGAAGCTGACTTTCAGCAGAATGGTTTTAGCATACTCCAACATGGTGGCAAATAATTTTAGGTGGGAAAGGTGGGAGGGTGGATAAGAAGGATGAGTTAGAAGGTGAAAAAATGATTTTAAACAGGCCGGCTGCCCCTTGTACGGCTGCTACAGAAAAAGGCCGTACTGCCCGCAGCCGGGTAGCTCCTTTCTTGAAAGATACAAAATGTTATCGGACAGATGCAAACGCTACGGTAGTGGCCATATCGGCTGCCAGGGCCAAAAAAAGCAGGCGGAGCGTGGAAAACCACACTCCGCCTGCAAAAAAAACGCGGTTGCCAACCAGCCGGAAAACCCGTATTTAGTACGTAAACAGGGCCGCTATATTAGTAGCAACAATGGCGTCGGCGGGTTCGTCGAAGGCCTCGGCCACCTTGCGCAGAATGGCTTCTGCGCTTAGCGGCGGCGTTGCCACATTAATAGGCAGGGTCGAATCGAAGGGCACCGAAACCAGCGCGCCTCCCTGGCCATTGGCGCCGCTGGCGTTATAGGTCTGGGTGAAACTTGATTCGCCTTCGTATACTTTGGCAATAGCCGGACTGGCGGCCGCCACCGGTGCATCGTCGGGGCTGATCCAGCTTTTTACCGTGGCGCCGCGCTGCCGGCGCAAAGTGCGCAGGTGCGCGGCGTGGCGGGCCTCGGCCGAGTGGCTGCGCAGCAGGGTTTCGGTGAGGTAGGCATCGGCGCGCACAAAGTCAACCTGGCTCTTATATACCCGCACGGCTACGTCCTTCAATACCTGCGCTACCAGCAGGTAGGTGGCGGGGTTTGTCTGGATGTCAGGGTAGAGGGCCGTTTGAGTACCGTTGCGGCTGCCCGTGAAATCGTAGCGCGGCGTGGTCGGCAGCGTGGCACCACCGTCGGTAATCAGCTGCGAGAAAAGCGCAACGCGCTGCGCCTCCTGCTGCTGAATAACCTGAATACCGGCTTTTTCGGTGGCCGTGAGGGGGAGAGCTGGGTAGCCGGCCACGAGGCCCAAGGCACGCGAATGCAGCTCGTTGCCCAGGGCCGCCAGCTGGCGCACCAGCAGCAGCACATCGAGGCGGGTGCGGGTGTCGAGGGTGCCGGCGGTGGCTGGCTGGCTGAGGGCGCCCAGTAGCAGGCCCGGGAGCAGGGCGGTACCGGCCTGGCCCAGCCGGCCCAGGGCGGCGCGGCGCGGGGCAGCCAGGTGGGGGGCGGCAGTAGTCGAATCGAGGTCGGCCAACCGGGCCAGCAGGTTCAGAAAATCCATGAGAAAGAAAAAGCGGAGCTTAAAGCGTCATCAGGTTGTCGGCCACCAGTACTATGGGTACCAGCGGGGCGAGCAGCTTGGCCACTTCGGCGGGCGTTTTTATAGTGTCGAGTCCGGCCTGGTTGCCGGTCGGCGTTATCACATCGGGCCCGGCAAAGGAGTTGAACTCAACCTGGTCGCGCACGAAAGCCGCATGACGCGCCTTTACAGACGTTATTTTGAGCAACAGTCGCAGGTAGCTGCTATTGGCCAGGCGCCGGCCCAGGCCGTTGTAGGCACCTACTGCCAAGTCTTCGAGGGTGCGGGCGGCCTCGTATGCGCCCTTGCGCGTGGTGAGGGTGTAGGGCGTGAAGTTGAACTCCAGCGCCGTTATCAGGCCATTATCATAGACGGATGTGCCGAGCACCGACTTATAAAACTCGCGGTAAATAACCTCGTGGTCGCGCATATCCACAAAAGCAGCCGTATCGGCGGCCGTAAAATCGGACGGGGGCGTTGTAACTACCTTTTGGTAGAGCGACGCCTGTATCTGGGCCAGTAGATAGGTGAGGTTGAGGATGCCCGTATCATTGGCTGCAAGAACGAGCGTGCCGGTACCGGCATCCGGGCCCGGAGTGGGGTCGTCGTCGTCGTTGCCACAACCGGCCAGTACCAGCGCCGAGGAAGCAGCCGTAGCACCGGCTACCCGCAAAAATGTGCGCCGGCGCAGGGCCCGGCCCGAAAAAGAAGTGTCTGCCAAATCAGCCATACGCGAAAATAAACCCGACAAGCCACAACCCAACGCAGGTTGCCAACTTCCGGAAGGTAAAGGTACTTCATTGAACCCGGATGCTCTATCGCCACGATACCGATACCGCCCGGAAGGTTGTCAGGCCAGTGTATCGGGTAGCGCACCGGGCACCTGCATCGCGCCGGTTAGCCTGCCCAAGCTTGCCCAACTCCCGGCTCTGGCACAGATGTCATGTCATGCGGGCCATCCTGTCAAATAAAAACAGGCTGCCCCTTACGGAGCAGCCTGTTTTTATTGGGGAAGCGAAAAAGCTACAACAGCTTATCCTTGTACCAAACCACCAGCGCGCGAAGCATCGAGCACTTCGGCCATGGTCAGAATTTCGTCGAACGAAGCCGCTGCATCATTAGCCGAGTAAGGCGTGCCGAGCTGGCTGGTGATGTTCACGTTCGATTGGATAACGTTATCCTCGCGGATACCACCGGTATATACCGGGCCCAGCGGAGCTGGCAGAGCCGAGTCGGAAGCTGGAATCCAGGCTGGCTGCTGGCGCATGCCACGGATATGAGCTGCGTGACGAGCTTCTACCGAGTGAATCTGGAGGGCCACCTGGAGCAGAGCGCTGTTGCTCATAAGATTACCTGCCTGGCCTTTGTAGGCCCGTACACCGGTATCCTCCAACGCCTGGGCTACCACTAGCTGGGTAGGATAGTCGGCTGGGAAAGCTGAGGCTTTAAACTTCTTATTCGTCACCGGCGTGCCGCTCAGAGCCTTAATGGTGTCGCTCAGCAGCTTAACGTGGGCAGTCTCGTGTTTGAGGATAGTAGCAATAGCCCCGGCGGCAGCGCCGGCGGGTACTTTGCCGGCGGCAGTCATTTTCTTATAGAAATCTTCCTCCAGCAGCTCCAGGGTCAGGGCATAGTTGAGGACTTCGATTACGCTAGGAGTTGTTGTTTGGCCGTATGCCTTCGAAAACAGCGAGGATACGAAAACCGGAGCGGCAGCCAGCGCGCCCATTTTGGCGGTGTTGCCCAGGCTTTTGAATACTGCCCGACGGGAGTCGAAGCGGCCAAGTACGTCGGCGTCTACTTCCGACAGTTGCTCGATTATGCGAAGTATGTTCATGATGAAGTCTCGTTAAAAGGAAGGAGGAATTACTTGCCGACTTTCGAAGCGTCGAGCTTCTCTTTGATGAAGCTCTGAGCTGCCGTTACTACGTCGACTGGCTCCATGGCCTTGTCGAGGCCGTTAGCATCGATAACTTCTTCGTTGGCGAACGAGCCATTGGAAATCAGGTCGCGCACATAAGCAGCATGACGGGCTTCTACCGACACAATCTGTCCGGCAATTACCAAGTAAGCCGGCGTTTTCAGGTATTTACCAGCACCATTATAGGCGGCTACACCCAAATCCTCGAACGTTTTGGCGGTAGCCAATACCGAAGCACGCTTCGTAAAGTCGACGGAAGTGAAGATAGGCGTCAGGCCGGGGATGATCTGGCCGGGTGCGTCGCGGTTGATAGCCGCCTTGAAAAAGTCGCGGTGAATAGCTTCGTGCGCGGCTACCTGGTTGAAGTAATCCTTTTCCAGGGTCGAGAAGTCGGCGGCGGGCGTGGCCTTTACCTGAGCATAGAAAGCGGCTTCGAGCTGTTCCAGCGCGTATGCGTAGTTGAGCACGCCTACATCACCCGAGCCCAGATTCACGGTGCCGTCAGGCGTAACGATTTCGTTATCGTCGTCGTCGCAGCCCGAGAGCAGCAGAGCCGTAGCTCCGGCCGTAGCTCCGGCGTACATGAAGAACGAGCGGCGCTTGATGGGCGTGTACAGCGGCTTGGCGAATTCCGCCTCTTCGCTGGCATTTTGCTTGATGTTGGACATTGGAGAAATAATTTGGGTGAAAAAAGGCAAGGTGAATCTGCGCGCCCTGGGGCAGGGTATTAAAAATCAGGAACTTCTGCCGAAACAAGCGGTAGGGTAGTTGCTGGGTGGAGTTACGACCACAACTCGGCAGTGGATTGAGAATAACCGAAATTCTGTAACATTTTATATGTAATGTGCTGATAGTTAGATGATCCTTTTTTCTACAGTAAGAACTATTGCGTTATAGAATGCCCTAAACAAAGGCGCCTGATAATCAGCTGAGTGCAGGGAGGAATTGCTGGTACTGAATTTGAGCGCGTATGTAAACAGCCGGTTGGCGGATGTGCGCTGAAGCACAGTGATGGGCTTTTCCCTGCTGCACTTTTGCGGGTAGCCACCGCTTTTCTGTATAGTTCAGCTACAGATGCCAACGGCTACGGCCCTAAATTGTTCTGGCCCAACCTAATTGGCTGCCCTGATACCAGCCTGCCAACCGGGTGTTGGCCGCTCTGGCAGCCTCAAGGCAGTTTTTCGTAGCTTTGAAACCCACCCGCTGAAGTTGGGCCTCATGCGTTTAGTGCTGGTTGTGTTTTGCTGGATACTGCTGCTGTTGCCGGCCCCTGGTGCGCATGCGCAGCCGGCACTGGCCGCCGGTAATGCCGATATTGAGCTGGGGCCAGGCGCGTTTCCAATCAACGAGTACTATACCATCAGCTTTCGGCTGCGCGGTGCTCCGCTGGAACGCTACTCCGCCTTCCCCGATCTGGAGGGTTTCAAGAAAAGCGGCAAATCGAGCACTACTACCACGCGCATTGTGGGCGGCCAGAGTTTCACGGAACTCACCATTACGCAGCGCTACGCCGCATTTGCCGAGGGCGAGTACGAAGTCAAACCCTTCAGTATGAAGGTAAACGGCCTGAGCCTGGAGTCGGCGGGCGCGCGCCTGAAGGTGGGGCCCCAGCAGGCCAATGCCGTGCCTCCACCCGGCAGCACGGCCCCCTTGCAGGGTCTGGGACTACTCGACCAGCTGTTCGGCAAGCCCAAGCCGCAGGACTATACCGAGCCGCGCGACCAGGCTTTTCTGACCCTTACTCCCGATAAAAAGCAGGTATTTGTAGGCGAGGGCCTGCATGTGGCGCTGTATTTCTACCTGCGCCCCGAAGACCAGGCTGTGCTCGATTTCTATGATTTTGCGGGCCAGCTGCCGGGCATTATCCGGCAACTACGCCAGCGCACGGTGTGGGAGGAAAGCTTCGACGAGCAGGAAGTAGTACCCGAAAACGTTACGGTAGGCGGCCAGCCGTTTCTGCGCTACCGCCTTTGGGAAGCTACGCTGTACCCGCTCAACGCTACCCCACTCGCGTTTCCGGCCATCGAGCTGAAGATGCGCAAGTACAAGGTGGCCAAAAAACCCGCCGAGGGCCTCGACAACCGCCTCGAAGGCTACAAAACCTACCGCTCGCCCCCGCTGGCTATGCCCGTAGTGCCCCTGCCGCCCCACCCGCTGCGCGACCAGGTGCCGGTGGGCAACTACGAGCTGAAAGAGTTTCTCGACCGCACCACGTTTCGTACCGGCCGCACGTTTGCCTACACGTTTGCGCTCGAAGGCGAGGGCAACCTGGCTACCGCCAACCTGCCCGCCCCCGCGGCCCCCGATGGGCTGGAGCTTTATGGCCCCGAAGTGCAGCAGACGCTAACCCGCCAGAACGGTCGGGTGGGAGGGCGCAAAAGCTTCCGCTTTCGCCTGGTGGCCCGCCAACCTGGCCCGGTTCGCCTCGATACGCTGTTCCAGCTCATTGTTTTCAACCCCGCTACGGCCCGCTACGATACGCTGCGCTCCAGGCTGCAACCCGTAGTGGCCGGCCCCGAGCGCACCGAAAACACCTTGCGCCCCGTTCCTGCCGACCCGTTTTACCGCCAGGCCCTGGCCGCCGCCGATACTACGCCCCAGCCCCGTGGAATTTACCGCGACGTGCGCCGCTACGCCAATCTGTTTCTGGGCGTGTTGGTGGTTTTTGCCCTGTGGGGCTGGTGGCAGGCGCGGCGGTAAGGGAGTGGTGGGTAAAGGTACTGTCATTGCGAGCGGAGCGAAACAATTTGTTTGACCAGAGTACGCATTGGGAAATGGACAGATCTAACGTCAGGGCTTTTCGCTTGACAGAACTTCGCGTTTTGGTCAGGCAGATTGCTTCGCTCTGCTCGCAATGACAGTACCTTTACCCACCAAATCACTCATTCACCACCTATGAACACATTCGGCACGCTGTTTCGCATTACCACCTTTGGCGAGTCGCACGGGCCGGGGATTGGGGTGGTGATTGACGGATGCCCGGCGGGTTTGGCGGTGGAAGACGCGCAGATCCAGGCGGCGCTGGACCGGCGCCGGCCGGGCCAGTCGGACCTGACGACGCCCCGCGCCGAGGCCGACCGGGTGGAGGTGCAGTCGGGTATTTTCCGGGGCCAGACGACCGGCACGCCCATCAGCCTCTACATCCGCAACCAGGACCAGCACAGCCACGACTACTCGCACATCGAGCACGCCTACCGCCCCTCACACGCCGACTATACTTACGACCAGAAGTACGGCCGGCGCGACTTCCGGGGTGGTGGCCGCAGCTCGGCCCGCGAAACGGCCGCCCGCGTAGCCGCCGGCGCCGTGGCCCAGCAGCTACTCAATCAGCACAACATCAAAGTAAATAGCTACGTGTCGCAGGTGGGTGCGGTGGCCGTGCCGGTAGGGTACGAGGGGCTTGATTTGAGTTTGGTTGACTCGAACCTCGTACGCTGCCCGCACCCCGAAACGGCCGAGCGTATGGCCGCCCTCATCCGCCAAACCCGCGACCGGCACGATACGGTAGGTGGCCTCGTAACGGGCGTGGTGCAGGGCCTGCCCGCCGGCCTCGGCGAGCCGGTATTCGATAAGCTGCACGCTGAGCTCGGCCGGGCCATGCTGGGCATCAACGCCGTGAAGGGCTTCGAATACGGCTCGGGCTTTGCCGGCACGCTGCTGTTCGGCTCCGAGCACAACGACGCTTTTTATACTGACGAGGCTACCGGACAGGTGCGCACCCGCACCAACCACTCGGGCGGCATTCAGGGCGGCATCAGCAACGGCCAGGACGTGTACTTCCGGGTCGCCTTCAAGCCCGTGGCCACCATTCTGCAGCCTCAGGCCACCATCAACGACCAGGGCGAGGCCGTTACGCTGGCCGGCCGGGGCCGCCACGACCCCTGCGTGCTGCCCCGCGCCGTGCCCATCGTGGATGCCATGACCAGCCTCGTGCTGGCCGATATGCTGCTCCGGGCCCGGGCCAACAAGGTTTAATGCGCGTCGGTTACCGGGCCGGGCAGCACCCAGGAGGCGGGCGCCAGGGTGCGGCGCACACGCAACAGGTTAAGCGTAGGGTTGACGAGTGGTCGGGGTGGGTGGCCGTTTAAGCTCACGCTCGAATGGCAATAGATGGCTACCGGTGGCTGGCCCCGGCGGCGGAAATCCTGGCCCAGCAACTGCGCGAACTGCAGCAGCAGGTCGGGGTTGGCCCTGAGCTTATGGGCTTGGTTGGACGTGAGGTAGTTCTGCGGGTGCACCCACTCCTCGCGTCCGCCGGGCAGCACTACCTGGAACATGGCCGTACCGGTTTTGCTACGCAGCATCAGGTGCCAGCTGAAGCGGTGGCCTTCCTCGGTCCAGTGCACATCGGCGGGGTAGAGGAAGTGGCGTAACGGTAGCAGTAGCTGCACCAAACCGAATAAGCCCAGCCCCGCCAGCACCCAGCGGGCCCGGCGAGGCGCAACGACCAACGTTTCGGGGGGCGCCCCATTGGGCAGTGGCACCCGCGCCCGGAACCAGCGGCCCACGAAGCCCGGCAGCCGGCGCGGGAAATCGGGAGCGAAAAACAGGCTGGTCAGCAGGATGGAAAACCACGGGAAAGTGCCCAGCCCGAACACCACCACATTGGTAAGGTGGAACAGTACGGCTACTCCAAAAGTCCAGGGCCGACTGCGCCGCCACAGCAGCAGCGGCACCACCAGGGCATCAAACACAATGCCGCCGTAGCTCAGCGCCCAAGCCGCGGCCGGCTGGCTCAGCAGCGGGCCGATGAGCGGATAGTTGGCCTTGGCTGCCAGCCACACCGTGAGGGGGCGGGCCGCCAACCAGTCAGGATTCAGCTTGGCCAAAGCCGCCAGCGCGTACACCAGCCCCATCTGAAACAGCAGCACCAGCCGCGTCCAGGCCGGGGTAGTGGTGGCCGGGGCCACGCGGCCGGCGCGCACATCGGCCGAGGCGGCGCGGTGGGCGGGCAGCACCGCCAGCACGGCCGCCACCAGCGCATACAAATAGAAATGATTGATGTATTCGGTTTCTTCGAGCAGCAGCAGAGCGCCGTAGCCCAGGCTTAGCAGGGTAGCCGCCAAGCGGTAGTGCCAGCCGGCGGCCACGGCCAACCCGGCAGCTACCACCAACCCGTAAAGCGCATAAATACCGGCGGGCGGCGGGTGCGGCAGCCACTCCCAGCCCAGGTAGCGGAAGTGAAACTGCGGCTCGGTGTAGTTGCGTACCCGCCCCAATAGAATAGCTCCACCGTGCTCCAGCGCCAGCAGAAAGCCCGCACCCAGCCGGAAATAGACCAGCCAAGCAATATCAACAGGACGAAATAAAGCGGCAATTAGGCGGGACATAATTGGGGCTACTGGGGCACTGGGGCTACAAGCTTCAGGCTGCAAGCTTCAGGCTGCAAGCTACAAGCTGATGTCCAACATCTGCTTGTGGCTTGCGGCTTGTGGCTTGCGGCTTGCAGCTTGTGGCTTGCGGCTTGCAGCTTGTGGCTTGTGGCTTGCGGCTTGTGGCTTGCAGCTTGTGGCTTGTGGCTTGTGGCTTGCGGCTTGCGGCTTGTGGCTTGCAGCTTAACCAAACACGTTACCTTTGCAACTATTGCCGCCCCGCGCGGTTTCATGGTAATGGGGCCGACCAAAACGCCCCGATTTTTCTCCGCTTGTCTCCAAGTCTTTCAAACATGGCTGAACAACTCACTGCCCCCGCTGGCCCGGTATCGATATACGCCGAGGCTTCGCCCAACCCCGAATCCATGAAATTCGTGCTCAATGCCCAGCTGCTGGCTGATGGCGTGAGCGTAGACTACCCCAACCTGGAAGCCGCCGTTAATTCGCCGCTGGCCCAGGAGCTGTTTAACTTCGATTATGTGGGCCGCGTGTTCATTGCCCAGAACTTCGTGACCATTACCAAGAGCACCGACCACCAGTGGGCGCAGCTGATTCCGGAGCTGCGCACCTTCCTTAAGTCGTACATCGAGGCCAACGGCCCCATCTTCACCGTCGACCCTGCGGCTGAGCAGGCGGCGCAGGCTTCGGCTGCGCCCGCCGATGCTTCGGAAGCCGACCAGGCCACCAGCCAGAAAATCATCGACCTGCTTGATAACTACGTGCGCCCCGCCGTGGAGCAGGACGGTGGCAACATCACGTTCAAAAGCTTCAACGACGGCATTGTAACCGTAAACCTGCAGGGCTCGTGCTCCGGCTGCCCTTCGGCCACGGTTACGCTTAAGTCGGGCATCGAAAATCTGCTCAAGCGTATGGTTCCTGAGGTGAAATCGGTCGTAGCTGAAGGCATCACGATTTAAGCATAAACAGCACAAATGCTGCATACACAGGCGTGTGCTTCTAACGTAAAAGAGCCCGGCCAATTAATTGGCCGGGCTC
>NZ_JAGGPS010000011.1:19412-21014 GCF_018613725.1 Hymenobacter sp. ISL-91 | reverse complement strand
TTAATTGAGAACAGTTCCTAGTTGTATAGTCCCAGCGTGAGGTGGGTCGGGTCCTGGGTGAAGTTAACGGAGTTTTTCTGCCACTCGGCACACACAAATTCATGTGGCGTGAGGCCGCGCAAGGTCTTGAGCCGTTTGGCGTGGTTGTAAGCCAGCAAAAAGGCTTGTAGGTGTTCATTAAGTTCTTGCGTCGTCTGATAGTGAAAGCGCTGGACAGTGGCCTCTTTCAGCGTGCGATTCATCCGCTCGACCTGGCCATTGGTCCAGGGATGAGCGGGCTTGGTCAGGCGATGCTCGACGCCATATTCGCGGCAAACGCGGTCAAAACTGTGCCCGCCTGGTAGTACTTGATGCGGCTGCGCCGTGAACTGGACGCCGTTATCGGTCAATACCTTGTGTACTTTGTAAGGCAGTTTGTCGAGCACGCGCCGTAGGAATTCTGCTGCTACCACCCGCTTCGCGCGCGAATGGAGTTCGGCAAAGGCGACCTTACTGGTGCGGTCGATGGCCACAAACAGGTACTGTTTGCCTTCCTCGGTGTGCACTTCGGCAAAATCGACGTGCAGATAGCCGATAGGGTAGTCCTTGAATTTCTTTTTCGGCGGGCTTTGGCCCTCTTCGCTTAGCGGCAAGCGGCTGATACCATGCCGTTGCAGACAGCGGTGCAGCGCCGAGCGTGAGAGGTGGGGAATGGTGGCCTGCAAAGCATAAAGACAATCATCGAGCGGCAGCAAGGTGTGCTTTCTAAAAGCCACGATGATGGCCTCCTGCGCGAGCGTGAGCACGGTGGAAACCGGTGTCGGCCCCATTGCAGCATCCGTTGTCGTGGTGCGTTTGCGCCACTTGGCGACTGTCTTGGGGTTGATGCCGTGGCGAGCGGCTAACGTTTGTAGGCTTTCCTGACTACGTTGGATAGCGGCCCGTATTGCCGCAGTTGTGCGGGCGCTGCCGTGGAGTACTTGTCCCATAAGTTCGTGCGAAATTCCAGCCCGGAAAATACACCATCTCTCTCTGGGACTATACACCTAGTCCACTCCAGGCGCTCGGGCAGTTGCAGGTGGTTGTAACGAATCAGGCGGATGCCCTTGTTGAGGTCGCTCGTTAGGCTGCCCGCCGCATCGTATGTGTAGTCGGGCTGCTGGCTGCCACCCGTGGCCCCGTCCGTGAAGTCAGGCCGCTCGGGCAGCTTCGCCCCGAAGGCCGTGGCGGCGGGGGCCAAATCGTCGACTCGCAGCAGCCGGTTGCTGCTCGGCTCGGCGCTACTGCCCACGGAAGAGGCGTAGCGGTAGCGCAGGTTGTCGGTCTCGGCAAACTGGGCGGCCACCGTGCGGCTGGCCGTGGCCACCAGCCCGCGGCGGCGCAGCGTGAGCAGGTTGCCGCCCGCGTCATACGAGGCGGCGTAGAAGCGGTAGTTACCCCGCTCCGCCCCCCAGCCGGCGGCCGGCGTGGCCCGGGCCACGTAATCGCCCTGCAAGAGGCGGTTGAGCTTGTCGTAGCGGTAGCCGTAGGCCCGCTCCACCCCGTCGCTGGCCGCCCGCCAGCGCTGCCCGGCGATGTTGCCGTTGTAGGGGTTCTTGTTCCAACGGGGCGGATTTACACGCT
>NZ_JAGGPS010000011.1:0-19348 GCF_018613725.1 Hymenobacter sp. ISL-91 | reverse complement strand
AGCGTGTAAATCCGCCCCGTTGCAACAAGAACCCCTTGTACTGGGGCGTCTCAAAGCCGCACTCGCAGATGAGCGCAAAGCTCCACAGGTCCCCGTCAGCGGGATTCACGGCGTCGATGTCGTTGATGCCCGTCAACCAGCCGCGGATGTTGTAGCGGAAGTCCACCGTCTGCCAGGGCGGCGGCCCCATCGGGCAGCGGCACTGTTACGGCCTGCCCGATGGGGGCCGCCGCCCAGCTGCTTGCTGTCGAGCTGGCCCAGTTCATTATAGACGTGCCGCGCCAGCACCTGCGTTACGCTCAGCAGCCGCCCGGCGTCGTCTTAGCGGCGCTGCTGGCGCACGAAAAATATCAAGATATTACAAAATCTTTGTATGTAAAACGAGTTTAATCTTTCTCAATATTTTTCTTGCTTTTATTATACTTAATCAATAAACCTGGTCGAAGTTGGGAGTATAATCTCTTATCAACTATTAGCATATAAGGCCAAGCATCATATTTTCTAAAAAACAACTTCAGCCCTGCATTGCCCTGAGAGTTTTCAATTTCATCACTCATAAACCTAATAAAATCATTACCTATAAGGTAATAATTTCTGTTAGAATTTTTTATTATTTCTAATTTATTTATATTGTATATGTAAGATTTTGTAAATATATATTTCATAAGATCATTTTCATTCATATAGCCATAACTTTCAGTAATATCTATCTTTTTACAACTATCAAGTAGTCCATATTTTTTCAAAAATAATTTTTCAATCACAATTTCTTTTTCATCTATGCTGTTTGTTATATTACTGATTATAATTTCTGATGATTCATCTAAAGAATCAGATAAAATATTGTCTTTTATAATAGTATTATAATCTTTAAAATCAATAGACTTTTTATTTTTCAAATTTATATACTTCTCATTTAAGGGGACAATATATATTTTGTTGTTTTCCTTTGTACTTTCCACTGTATTTTCCAATTTACATGAGTGAATAATAGCTAATACTATTAAAAAAACGTATTTTATTGTATTACTTTCTGGCTTCTTCATATACCTCTTTGGTTTTGGCTCTTGCTTCCTTAGTCAGCCCATCTATAAGAACCAGTTTGCCTCCATTAGCTGAAAACGAATTGTATTTCTCTGCAAACCCTTTGTCGCCCATAGCAGTTTCCCAAGCATTCATGTCTGTTACTAGCACAGGAACTGTTTTTCCGTCATTTTCATTCCCGTATCCTGTTGCGTTTCGCACAGCCTGCGACATGCCTCTAGCAAGTATTTTTGATGTATTTCTATGACTACCTATCGTTTTAACTTCCATAGCAAAGTTAACAGATTCGCCCTTCCCAAGATTATAACTTGTATTATTAGCACTGCCATCGGAATTATTGAATTGCATTTCAACTTTTCCAATTGATCCTCCGGTAATTCTAGCAACTACGTCTATCTCATTTCCTCCTTCATTCACCCCATTTCTAACTTGTGTGGAAGCGTAAGTTTCCGGGATACTTTGAGGCGAGAGTACAGATGCTCTACCAATCTGACGATAAGTATTTACCACTGATGTTTGCACTTTATTAGATACTATCGCTTCACCTATTAATCCTTGAACAGTAAACATCCCTGCCCTATAGTTAATACCTCCATGCCCCCACTGTTCTAATGCTCTCATGGAGAAATTATTAGAGTATTGAACGACATTTGCAAATGTACTACCTATCATAGCAGTAATTCGAGATGCAAAGGTGGGGTCATTCGCTGGAAATGGTCGAGCTCCATCCGGATCGAGAAACGAAATAGGATTGTCATATGACATTACATATGGAGACCATTCGGGCATTTTACTTGCCAGAGGATCACCTGTATTCCACCTAATTATAGCTGGGTCATACATCCGGGCTCCATAGTCGTGCCAGCCCAGCCCGAACTCGTCCTGCTTCTCCTTGCCATTGAAGGTAAACTTGTTCTCCGGTGTGGCGCTCTTGCTCAGCCCCACCAGTTCCAGCCCAAACGGGTCGTACTGGTTTTCCTGCACCTGCAGGCCCTGGCGGTGCTCGACGCTGATGTCGTCAAAGAACACGTCCGTGTCGCTCTCGTTGGCCACGTAGGCCTGCACGTAGCCGGCGGCCGGCACGAACACCCGTAAAGATAACTGTTCGTAGCCATTGAGGGCCGCGCTGGTGAGTTGCTTGGTGGGCCAGGCCACGAGCACCGAATCGGCGGTGTAGACCAGCACCCGCACGTAGGCCTTGGGCACGCCGCCGGCCAGTTGTTGTACGGCTGGCACCAGGCCCAGGCCCACGCTCAGCAAGGGCAACACCCGCACCCGCCGGCCCCCATCGGGCGGGGCCGGCACGCCCACGGCCGGCTGCAGCAGGCCCGCCACGAAGCCGGCCAGTGAGAAGCCCCAGCCCGTGCGTGCCGGCTGCTGGTACATTCCGTAGGCCACCACATCCACCGTATCGCCCTTCGCTACCGAGAGCTGCTTGAGCGGCCCTAAGGGCTGGGGCATCGCGCCTGCCGCATTGAGTAGCGCTACGCCATCGCCCGAGCGGGCGAACTGCATACCCACCACCCGCCGAATCGGATATGAGACGCTCACCGAGTCAAACGCCCGCTGCTCGCGCCGGGTCTGCTCGGGGTTGGAGTCGAGCCCGGCATAGTAGCTGGTGCGCTCGCCGGGGTGGAAGGCCACCCGTAAGTTGCCCAGGTGGTCCTTGAGCGTGTATTCGTAGTTGACCTTAGTCAGCGGTTGGCCGGCCAAATCTTTCTTATACGTGTACAGGGCCCGCCCTTCGGCGTGGGTGAGCCAGCGCAGCGAGTCGCGCTCGTACTGCCAGGGCCCCAGGTAGTCGGTGCGCACGGCGGGCTTGCCGGCCTCCGTGGCCAGCTTGCTTACTTTCTGGCCGGCGGCCGAGTAGGTATACTCCAGCACGTTGCCGTTAGCCCACTCCAGGCGCTCGGGCAACTGCAGATGGTTGTAGCGAATCAGGCGGATGCCCTTGTTGAGGTCACTCGTCAGGCTGCCGGCCACGTCGTACGTATAGTCCGGTTGCTGGCTGCCGCCCGTGGGCCCATCGCTGAAGTCAGGCCGCGCGGG
This sequence comes from Hymenobacter sp. ISL-91, assembly GCF_018613725.1. GTDB lineage: Bacteria > Bacteroidota > Bacteroidia > Cytophagales > Hymenobacteraceae > Hymenobacter. The sequence goes on along the minus strand of NZ_JAGGPS010000011.1, from coordinate 16,255 downwards.
TGGCTTGGCCCCAAAGGCCGTGGCGGCCGGGGCCAGATCATCCACCCGGTGCAGGCGGTTGCTGGCCGGCTCGGCGTTGGGCGAGGCGTAGCGGTAGCGCAGGTTGTCGGTCTCGGCATACTGGGCGGCCACCGTGCGCGAGGCGGCGGCCACCAGGCCCCGGCGACGCAGCGTGAGCAGGTTGCCGCCTGCGTCGTAGCTGGCCGAGGAGAAGCGGTAGTTGCCCCGCTCCGCCCCCCAGCCGGCGGCCGGCGTGGGCCGGGCCACGAAGTCGCCCTGCAGTAGCCGGTTGAGCTGGTCGTAGCGGTAGCCGTAGGCCCGCTCCACCCCGTCGGAGGCCGCCCGCCAGCGCTGGCCGGCGATGTTGCCGTTGTACTGCGGGTCTTGAAAGCCGGTCTCGTAGCTCAGCGCGAAGCTCCACAGGTCGGCGAACGGGTCCAGGGGCCCGGCCGGCTGGGTCTGCTCGATGTCGTTGATGCCGGTGAGCCAGCCGCGGATATTGTAGCGGTAGTCCACCGTCTGCAAGGCCCTCGGCCCCGGCTGGCCCGGCCGGGGAATCGGTGTGCCGGTAGCCCACTTACCACCCAGCTCCTTCTTGGCCAGTTGGCCCAGCTCGTTATAGGTGTGGCGGGCCAGCACCTGGGCCGGGGCCCCGTCCAACTCCTGAGTGACTGTCAGCAAACGCCCGGCCGCATCGTAGGCCCGCTGCTCGCGCACGACCCGCTGCTGGGGCTGGTTGGGTACTTGGTGAGTAGTGTAGGCGCTAAGCATCTGCCCGGCGAAGTCGTAGCGGCTCGTGCTCACGTCGGTGCCGCCGCGCGCATTGGTGGCCTGCACCTGAATCGGGCGCAGCTTCTCGTCGTAGAACGTGGTGCTGCTCAGCCAGGCGTCGGCCGCCGTGGCCGCCCGCCCCAGCACCCGCACCCAACTACCGGTGGCCTGGCCCGTTACCCGCAGGTCCACGGCCGGCACCGGCCCGCCGAGCTGGGTGGCCGTGGGCGGCTGGTAAGCCACATCGGGCTGGCCGTCCTGGTTGAAGTCATAGTGGTCGTAGTAGGCCACGCTCAGCAGCTCGGCTCCGCTTGGGCCCAGGGCAGGCCAGCTGCGGGCCGAGTAGTAGGCCCGCCCCATCGTGGCCGTGGCGCTGGGCTCCTCCCAAAGCGGGATGCTGGCGTTGCCCGCCAGCCAGTTCGCCTGCCAGCCCAGCAGCTGGGTGTACTGCTGGCTGGGCGTGCCCGTGAGGGCCGTAAAGCGCACCAGACCCGTGTAGATCACCCGGCCCAGCGCGTCGTAGCTGGTGCCCACCCACTCCTTTCTGGCCTGCTGGCTAACCGTTTGGGTAAGGATGGGCTGGTCGAGCGCATTGTAGAGCGTGTAGGCGTAGCCGGCCTGGTCGGGCACCTGCTTTTCCGTGAGCCGGCCCCGCGCGTCGTAGTGGTAGCGGAACAGCAACCGCTCCACGCCTGCCCCGGGGAGCTGCCAGTTGTTTTGGCGCAGCCGCTGCACGGCCAGCGGGGGCAGCACGGCCCGCAACCGGCCGAAGTCGTCGAATACGTAGTAGGTCTTGAGCCATTGGGTGGCCGGCTGCTGGTAGGAACCATTGAGGCCCACCTGGCTCAGCACCACGCGGCCTTCCTTATCAGTGAAGCTTTGCCGCCACTGCCCCTGCTCGTCGCGGCTGGTGCTGACCCACAGCTCGCCGGCCGCGTACGCCCCGCGGGGGCTCAGGTTTTCGCGTTCGCTGCCGTAGCCCGGCTCCCAGCGCTGCACCGAGTCAGTGGCCACGCTCGCGCGCTCATCGAGCGTCGTTTCGTGGCCGCCGCCCAGCTGCCAGCTCTCGCCGGCAGCGGCCTGGGCGCGGGGCCGGTTCAGGGGCGAGGCCTCGAACACGGTTTCCGCGTAGGCCACCGCCGTTTTGGGCAGCGTGGCCGTGAGCTGGGGCAGCAGCGGGTCCTGGCCCTGCCCCTGGTAGAACTGGTACTGCGCGGCCTTCGCGTTGGGGTGATACTTAGCCGCATCGGCTGCGGTTGGGGCGGCCGTGTAGGGCAGGTACTGGCGGGGCTCGCGGCCCAACGCGTCATACTCGGTGCGCTGCACCAGGTCGCGCCCCGTGGGCGAGGCGGCGTGCTGCACGATCTGCACCGGCCGGCCCAGCCCGTCGAGGTACTGGGTGCTCACGGCCACGTTCTCGGGTGGTCCACTGACAAACGCGTTTCGGAGGTCGGCCGGGTCGGTGTAGGCCGTGCGGGCCGTGTAGGTGCGTACGTAGTTGACCGGGTCGGTTTGACCGACGGGGCGATTGAGGGGCGCGGGTGGCGGCGTACCCGCCATGGGCGTACTGGCGTCCGGTTCGTTGAGCGGCAGTTGCGCGTAGGGCAGCTGACTCAGGTACACGGGCCGGGTGTAGAGCACCGTGCCCTCGAACCAGTCGTGCGTCACGCGGGTACGGTAATGCCCCTCGGCCGCCTCGTTCATGCTGGTTACCGTCAACTCCGGCCCCGTCTTGCCTGCCAGTGTAATCCACTCATTGCCCACGCGCCGCTCCCATTGGTAGTGATTGAAGCTGCCGCCCATCCTCCGGCTGAGTACCCGGCTGCCGCCGCGCACAGCATAGGCCGTATCTGTGCCCGGACGCGGGCGCTGGCCGGCGAAAGTGAACGAGCGGAATGAGGCCTTGTCGGGGGGCGCATTCGTGTTGCGCTCCAGGTCGGCAAAGTCGAAGTGGTTGCCGCCCACCATCAGGCCCAGGCTACTCCGGTTAGGCGCCTGGCGGAAGTCGGGCAGGCTGGTCAGCTCGTTTTCTTCCAGCTGCAGGGTTTGCAGCTGCGGCAGCTGCACCAGCCAGGCGGGTACCGGGCCCGTCAGCCGGCAGTTGGTCAGGCTCAGCGTGCTCAGTTGGCTGAGGCTGCTGAGCCCGGCGGGCAGCGGCCCGCGGGTGGCGCCCCCGTGCAGGCTCAGGCGCAGGGTTACCAGCTGCGTGAGCTGGCCCAGGCTCGTGGGAATCGCTCCGCTGAAACGGTTGCCGTTGTTGCTCTCGTTGAATGTGGGATTGCCAGGGGTACCTTCCCCCTCCAGACTTCCAAGCACACCGATGATGGTAGCCTCCGGATACAGGTCCTGATAGGTATCACTCAGATTCAGGTAGGTCAGATTGCTAAGCTGTCCCAGCTCGGTGGGGATGGACCCGGCAAACTGGTTCTTGGCCAGCAGCAGGCTGCGCAACTGCGTCAGCTGACCCAGTTGCGCGGGCAGACTGTTGCCCAGGCCGGTATTGTAGATGTGCAGCGTTTGCAGCTGGGTCAACTGGCCGATGCTGGTGGGTAATGGCCCCTTCAGGTTGGGCGCGCCCCCCAGGCGCAGTACCCGCAACTGGGTCAACTGGCCTAGGCTGGCCGGCAGCTGGCCTCTCAGGCCGTTACTGCTGCTGACCAGGGAGACGACATCGCCGTCCGCCACCTGTACGCCTACCCAATCTGCCGCCTGCCCCACCGTGGCCGTCTGCCATTCCCAGTCGGAGCTGGGCCAGCCCGAGCGCGTAGCCCATAAGTCGCCGCCGGTCGCGTAATAGAAGTCTTGCAGGGCCTGCAGTTCCTCGACATTGGGCACGAGCCCCTCCGGTTCTTCTGTGGGCGGCTCTGTGAAAATCTTTTGAGCCCATGCCGGCCCTGATAATAGCGAAGCCAGCAGGCCGAGCACAAGAATACGGAGCGAGTAGAAAGGGCGCATAAGCGAAGGCCGGGCAGGAGTGAATCTGTTTGGGGAGAATATTCTTGCCCTCGGTTAGGGCCGGGCGTACTGATACTCGTTCTCGCTGAGCACCCGATTCTGCTCGTCGCGCACCCGCAGCAGCCGGCCCAGCGCGTCGTACTCGTAGAAGACAGTGCGCCCGTCGGGGCCGGTCTGCGAGCTTAGGCCCACCAAAGGCTCATATGTATAAGTGGTCATCTGCGCATTGATAGGATGCAGGCGAACGTTGTCAAGCAGGATGGCGGCGGCCGGGCTGTTGGCATCGATGTTCAGGCGGGTGGTCGCCGTAATCGGCACCTGGAAAGTGTACAGCCTAAAGCCATTGACTGACGGGCCTACCGTCTGCGAGCTGGGCGCCAGGTAGCCCGTCTGGCCGTTGCTAGTGGCGTAGATGATAGGTTGAGCCGAGGCCTGGAAGCTGAGCACGTATTTGCCGGGCGTACTGATGGTCGTACTCACGCCCCAGCCCCCGTCGAGGCGGTAGCCCCTTCGGCCGGTCGCGGCGGCGGCCGCCTGCAGGTGCGCGTTGGCCGTGCCATCAGACCCGCCGTAGCTCCAGCCGCCTGCGCTACCAACTTCAAAGCTGGTATAAGCTATTTGATCGGCCGAGGCATTCTTCACCTGCGCAATCGGTTTGGTGCTGCTGTATCCCCACACGTAGGCCAGCGGGGCGCCGCCTGGTTGATGAAACTCCAATAAATTACTGGACTGGTCGTAGCGGTCGTAGCTGAGCGCGAGCCGGTAGCGGGCATCGTAACCGAAACCGGCCGGCCCCAGCGCGGCCGGGCGGAAGTCGCGCAACGGCGCCGGGGCTGATAGCGTGAACTGGCGGGCCGGGTTGAGGCCCGCATACAGGGTAGCCGTAGCCTGCACCAGTATCGAGTCGGTGGCCGTGCGCTGCCACTGCTGCTGCTCCAGCACGGGGCTATGGATGCGTTGCTGCAGCAAGCCCTGGATCCCTTGGGCCGCGGCATCCGTGAAGGGGCCGGCAGCAAAATCCTGCGGATACCGTAGGGCCGTAATCAGTTGCCGGTCCGGCGTGAGCGTAGTCACCGTGCGCACTGGGTGCCGGTGCTGCGGGTGGTAAAAGGTGGTGGTAGTGGAGGCATATTGCCGACCCTGCGCGTCGTATTGCTGGTCAGTTGACTGGAAGGGGGAATACCAGATGCTGCTCAATGTGGTCACCGATGCTTCATAATAGTCGTTGCGGCCTGATGGGTGAAGCGAGACGCCCCAATTATTTTGAAAAACTTTGGTCGGACGGAAGGTGTAGAAGGTTCGATCGACGGCGGAGCGGTAGGTCTGCTGGTGGCTTTTGCGCAACTGATACGCGCCGCTCTGGTGGGCATACTCGCGCTGCTGGGTAAGAAACACTTCATCGCCGCCATTGCCGAACTTGCTGTATTCATAGACTGTCTTGCCAGCCAGCCCCAACGAATCGGACCATTCCGTTACGCTACCGTAAAACATGCCGGCCTGGGCCAGCCCCTCCAGACTCGCTGTCGTCTGGGCCGTATGGATTACATAATTACACCAGTCCGCGGGCACTCCTGTGACACTCGAAGAAATTGCTGGATTGAACTGGGGTCGCTGCTCAATGTATCGCCTGCTTTGGTATCCAACATCAGCAAACTGTGCCCCCGTGCTTTGCCCCTGCGGCGTCGTATACTGGTAGCGCTTCGTGAAAGCCGGGCGCTGATCAGCGGCGTGGCTGTAGCTACTAATGCGGGCAATGCGTAGTCCCGGGCCGGGGAGAAGATAATAGGGTACTTGGGCCGGACGACCGTCGTAGAACCGGACACTGGCCCCGACCTGCTGCTCGTCCACATCACAGCGTACCGTCAGGCAGTAGAGTCCGATGGGCAGATCGAAGGGAACAACCGGATTGGTGAGCACTTCCTGCTCGTAAGGGGCGGCGGAGTCTGACGGACGAGGAGCTTGTAAGCTGGCCCATATCCGACCGGTATTATCAGTGAGCACTGCTTCGGCGGTATTGTGGTTGTTGGCACCCGCCGTTGGCTGTAACAACCGGTGGGCCGCAAACACCACGGGGCCTGGCCGGGTCACGCGGAACCAGACGGTGTCGGCCGTTGTCCACCGCTCACGCAGGGTGCCGGCCCCGTTGGCTACCTCCCGCTCGACCACTCGGGCAACCAGATCTTCATCTTTGGTCCCGCCATCTAGCTGATTGGCTTCGTACGTGAACTCAGTACGCCCGCCGGTCGGATAGCGCAAGGCGCGTAATGCGCCTAGGCGTAAGTGCTGCAGGCTGGGCTCGCGGTTGGCGAAGCCGTTGCGGCCGGGTACGCTCACGCTCAGCGTAGCAGTGAACAGGGAGGTATTACCATCCTGGCCATTATAGTAGCCCCAGTGATCCAGCCCCAACGTCTGTGGTAATGGGAATGCGCCCTCTTGGTAGCTGAGCACGTAAGGGGGCTGTCGAACGCCGTTTTGGCCCTGTAGCCCCACGCTGTCCAGACGTAAAGCCTGGAACCCATTTAGGCCGCCACTAAAAGTGCCGTACCATAGCTGCACCGTGCGCAATGGACTAGCTGCCGCATCGCCCACCGCCTGCACCGTAATATAGTTCAACCGGTCGTTGCCCCACTGCAGTTGCACCGTTTGCTGCACCGTGGCAATCATGCGCACTACTTGAGTCTCAACAATCCCGCCGTAGTATTGAAAGTCGGCGATGGAATTACTACCGCACGTACTCGCACTTGTTTCGGGCAAGTACTGGGTCAGGGTGGAAGAGGCCACGTATGTGGGCTGCTTAACCGGGACCGTATCGTAGGTCAGCAAAATCTGTTCTCCATCTATCGGCGATACAACTCGGGTCAGGAACCAGGCCGACACATGGGTAGGGATAACATGGCCTCCGTTATGAATGTTGGGGATGGTGACTTCCTGGGCAAAAAATTCATACCGAGTACCATCGTCGGCCGTGACCACGAATCCCTGGTCATTACGGCTCACCGTCATTAACTGATAGGGGGAGATAAAAACGCTATCGTTGGAAAGGAAAAACTTGCCGCTGTGACCGGCAAAATTGAAATAGTAGACATCCGGCTCCGTGTCATAGGGAGCACTTAACGCCTGCTGCAAAAAGTTCTGGTCCGTCGATTTACCGAGTGGATCGACTATGCTTTCGTAGGAAGCGTAGCCGGGTGCGTCAATCTGGCCGCGTACTGAACGGGTAATTGCCCCGCCGGCATTGAGCGTCCAGCCCAGTCCCGTCCAGCTGGCGGGCTCATTGAGGCGCAGGCCCGTATAATGGTAGTTCAGGCTCAAGGGCAACGAGAGGTGATTGCCTTGCGCTTCCCATAGCGGGATGCTCACATTAGCCAGACCCGTCGCATGGCTAACCGGGATCACTCCAAAGCGGCCCAATGAGGCAGCCGTGGGGGAGAGCGGTACAATCGATGGTCCGGGGGCTGCCGGAACGGGAGCGGTCTGCGCCAAAGCAGCCGTGCTCCAGCAACTTAATATTACAAAACCCAGCCACCATACCACTTGTCGCCAGGGCTGGATTAGCCGGTGCACTGTATCTTTCCAGAAAGAGTACATGTTTAAATCAAATAGAGAATCTAATAAGGGCTTATCTGCCTCATCGGAAGCACGATAGAAAGTGAGGCAATGATAAGTAGAAACTGGCTGATTTCGACTGAATCCTTTTAAGCCAGTCCAATTAAGCACCTCAGTTCAGGCAATAGCTAAAAAAAAGGTGCTGCCAGGACAGCTTGAGTCACCCATCATTATTGAATGGGTGCAACTGCTCATAATCCGCCAATCGATATGAGGTGGTCTAGCTAGGCCGGACACAATTCAGTTGAAGGAGCGTATCTGTGCTTGTCCCAGAGCCAGATTGAGCTGTACCTTTCACCAATACGTAGCGCAACCCCAAGGCAAGGAGCACCCACTAACCAGTAAAAAATGGACATAAAGCCACTTGTGCCTACCCTGTTTTGGGTGTTGATTGGCCTGTTGCTGCTACCGCAGTTGGCTTATGCAGGGGAGTTGGAATCCATATTTCGCGGAGTTGAATTCATATTATACGAGGTTGTCATTTTGTGTGGCCTGGTGTTTATAATTACCCGTATTGCCAAAGTCTATAAGTGGAGTTCCAATTTTGGCTGTTTGATTGTTTTCATACTGTTCATCGCCGTATCATTCGTGGTTGATTACATTATGAAACCATAGTTTCAGTTCAGCAAAAGGGTACGGCCGTAAACGTGCTCCGTTCAAAAATAGGAGCCATTGGGCAAGCTGTTTTTCACCATCGTCTATTGTCGGTCCGACTCGCAAAAGTGGCTCACCCACCAATCTTGCCCATTGTCAGCAATCCAAACACCAGCGCCAGCACCCAACCAATGACGAGCAGGAGCACGGATACGGCGTAGCCCCCCGCTCTTTTTCGCTGCGATGGAACCAGCAGGGAAACGACGAGCATGGCCAAGTTCGCCGCCGCGAGGTACCCAATTAGCGGCAACAAGGATAACAAAAACACCCCTTCTTCGCCCCCTCCCTGGGAAGCCAACGCGGAAATGACGGTGACGCCGATGACCACTAGGCCTAGGTTCACCAGCACGACATCTTTCATGGCAACGGACACGGCGAAACGGAAGGAAAGCTTGGGAAATAAGGGCACGCAAAGGAGACGCAAACTACGCTTCTAAAGTGCTTGGTTCACTAAAAGGGTCCAAACAATAGCCTAACGCAAAAAGAAGCCAAGCTTGGGCATTGCCACCTCGGCTGCATGATGCTGTGATTGCTACAGTCAGCCCTGCGCTAGTGGCCAATCCGAGAAGGAGTGCCTAAAAACATACAGAGCGGTATTTCAACGGGGGCAATCACCAGGTAAAAAAGGGCCAAGGAGTATTTCCGATGCCACAGGGCTTTCACGCACATGAACGCGTTGGCCACGAGGGCCATCAGGGTAAAAAGTATCATCCACGACAGCACATTGCCGTCAAGCAAGAGGTTTATTAGTCCTGCTAGGGGCACGAGCAACAAGTTCAGAACAAAAGGTGTGCGTGAAGACATACGAGCGGTTCTCTTTCGAACACTACTATGCGCCACCCGGCTCAGCTGTTGGGTTGGCCAATCAACCAGCACCGAGTTGGCATTGTAGACCAGCACCCACATGTAAGTCCGGGGTACGCCCACCCAAGAGCTGCTGCACGGCCGGCACCAGGCCCATGCTCAACTGCGACAAAACGCGCACCCGCCGCCTTGAATAAAAAAGCTGCTGTCAGTGTTTGTAAAACAGGATGCTAGAACCAGGCGATTCACCTTCATAATAGGCCAATTTCCCAGGTATAAAGGATAGTATCGAACCAAACCCTTTCCCGGATATCATTTCTACTGAACCTTTAACTGGAATTTCTTTTCCTGAAATAGTTCTGTCTTCTGAAATTATATAACAAATTTCTTTATTGTATATGTTTTTTATAAAACTATAAATGAAATCTATTTGTACAGTTGGATCTCCTTTAGGTAACGACTGTATAAATGCATCTTCAAATGTATCTAAGTGAGCTAGACGTGATGCTAGTGACCTCTCCCCCATTTTAGAATCAAGTAGAGCTAAGTATCTACCTTTTCGTTCCTTGGAAATAAAGGAATTTATAAATTCCCGAGCATGCAAATTATTCTTCATAAGTGTAAAAAATGTCAAATTCTGTTGTAAAATGCTTCTGAGAATTCGCAGCGAGTTTACGCAATCTTTTTATTTGAAAAAATTTGTTTTTATGGAAAATTTCTAAATCATCAATTGAGATTACTTTGAGAAAATATTTACTAAGTTCTTGAGTGATATTTTCAATTGCTATTTCTTTATTTTCAGAATAAGTAAAGGCATTAACTATAACGCCTTTATAGTTTTTGAAAGGTCCATCTAAAAGATTATTTTTAGCATGCACTGTGCAGATCCAGACGGGCATAGTTGACTTATTTTTAGTCATATAAAAATTAAATGGCTCAATTTGATGAATTTTTTGGAGGGGTGTAGTGAACAGAATTACTCACTTTGCCTGCATTGTCACCATAGTTTTTTGATTCTTTACCCTTTCCCTTTACTCCGCTACCATTATGAAAGTGCTTACCTCCTTTTGAGTCTTTATTATGCTTAACAGGCGTCCCTTTTCCTCCATTTGCCTTATCATTACGGGCGGCATCCTTAGCTTCTTTAAAAGTCCCTTTATTCACAGTAACCGGACGAGCTTTTGTTCCATTTCCTCCTATTGGCTGCTTTGTTTTAGGGTCAATGGCTCTTCCTCCATTTGTTTGACTTTTAGGTAAAGGTCTTCCAGTACGACTAAGGTTACCAGAATTGTTTACGGAATGGGCTTTATCATACTGTGCCTGAGAGGTATAAAACGGCTCATCACTCAACATGTAATGTGGGTGGCCAGGGGCAGAAACTCCTGATTCGGCGGCGGCGTCAATTAGATAGCCTAACCCTATTACTCCACCTACTAATATTGCGCCAGCTGCTACTTCAGGGGCTAACGCTACGGCTCCAACCACTTCCAGCACTTCTAATAGAATAGCCCCAGCTGCTGGTAGAGCAGGAGCTGGGGGGCAAATCCCCCCTGGACATCGCCCGTCCAAGTCGTTGTATCGGACAGCGTTGTCCATCCCGAACTGATACGACGTCCAGCCCTCCTGGTCGCCCTCCTCCCCATCCGGGTCGGTGACCACCCACCGTCCCAGCATGGGGTCATAAAAGCGCCAGCCGTGGTCGTGCCAGTTCAGGCCAAACTCGGTCTGCTGCTCCTTGCCGTTCCAGGTAAGCTTGTTCTGCGGCGTAGCGGAGCGCGAAAGCCCGGCTAAGTCCAGCCCGTAGGGGTCGTACTGGTTCTCCTGCACCTGCAGGCCCTGACGGTGCTCGACGCTGATGTCGTCAAAGAACACGTCCGTGTCGCTCTCGTTGGCCACATAGGCCTGCACGTAGCCGGCAGTCGGCACGAACACGCGTAACGATAGCCGCTCATAGCCGCCCTGCGCCGTGCTGCTCAGCTGCCGGGTCTGCGAGTCCACCAAGGCCGAATCAGCGTTGTAGACTAGTACTCGCACGTAGGCTTTGGGCACGCCGCCAGCCAGTTGCTGCACGGCCGGCACCAGGCCCAGGCCCACGCTCAGCAGCGGCAGCACCCGCACCCGGCGGCCCCCATCGGGAGGTGGCGGGCCCGCGGCGGGTTGTTGCAGCAGCCCGGCCACGAAGCTGGCCAGCGAGAAGCCCCAGGTAGGGTTGCTGACCGTCTGCTGGTACATGCCATGCGCCACCACGTCCACCGTGTCACCCTTCGCCACACTCAGTTGCTTGAGCGGCCCTAAGGGCTGGGGCATCGCGCCTGCCGCATTGAGTAGCGCTACGCCATCGCCCGAGCGGGCGAACTGCATCCCCACCATCCGCCGGATCGGATACGAGACGCTCACCGAGTCGAAGGCCCGCTGCTCCCGGCGGGTCTGTTCAGGGTTGCTGTCCAAGCCAGCATAGTAGTTGGTGCGCTCGCCGGGGTGGAAGGCCACGCGCAGGTTGCCCAGGTGGTCCTTGAGCGTGTACTCGTAGTTGACTTTCGTTACCAGCTGCCCGGCTAAGTCCTTTTTGTACTGATACAGGGCCCGCCCTTCAGCGTGGGTGAGCCAGCGCAGGCTGTCGCGCTCGTACTGCCAGGGGCCCAGGTAGTCGGTGCGCACCCCGGTGGGCTTACCGGCCTCGGTGGCCAGCTTGCTCACTTTCTGGCCGGCGGCCGAGTAGGTGTACTCCAGCACGTGGCCGTTGGCCCACTCTAGGCGCTCGGGCAGTTGCAGGTGGTTGTAGCGAATCAGGCGGATGCCCTTGTTGAGGTCGCTCGTCAGGCTGCCGGCCGCATCGTAGCTGTAGTCCGGGCTCTGGCTGCCACCCGTGGCTCCGTCCGTGAAGTCGGGCCGTGCGGGCAGCTTAGCCCCGAAGGCCGTGGCGGCGGGGGCCAGATCGTCCACCCGCAGCAGCCGGTTGCTGGCCGGCTCACTGCTGCCGCTGGCGGGCTGGTAGCGGTAGCGCAGGTTGTCGGTCTCGGCATACTGGGCGGCCACCGTGCGCGAGGCCGGCGCCACCAGACCCCGGCGGCGCAGCGTGAGCAGGTTGCCGCCCGCGTCATACGAGGCGGCGTAGAAGCGGCAGTTACCCCGCTCCGCCCCCCAGCCGGCGGCCGGCGTGGCCCGGGCCACATAGTCGCCCTGCAAGAGGCGGTTGAGCTTGTCGTAGCGGTAGCCGTAGGCCCGCTCCACCCCGTCGCTGGCCGCCCGCCAGCGCTGCCCGGCGATGTTGCCGTTGTACTGCCGGTCCTGGAAGCCGGCATCGTAGCTGAGCGCGAAGCTCCACAGATCCCCGTCGGCCGGAGCGACTTGCTCGATGTCGTTGATGTTCGTCAGCCAGCCGCGGATGTTGTAGCGAAAGTCCACCGTCTGCAACGCCTTGGGGCCGCTCGCATCGCCCGGCCGCGGCACCGGCGTACCGGCGGCCCACTGGCCGCCCAGCGCCTTCTTTTCCAGCTGGCCCAGCTCGTTGTAGCTGTGGCGGGCCAGCACCTGGGCCGGGGCCCCGTCCAGCTCCTGGGTCACGCTCAGCAGACGGCCCTGGTTATCGTAGGCCCGCTGCTCGCGCACGGCCCGCGCCGGCTGGCCCGGCACCTGGTGCGTGGCGTAGGAGCTGAGCGCCTGCCCGGCAAAGTCGTAGCGCGTGGTCGTAACGTCCGTGCCGCCGCGCGCGTTGGTGCTCTGCCCCTGAATCGGGCGCAGTTTCTCGTCAAAGAACGTGCTGCTGCTCAGCCAGGCGTCGGCCGCCGTGGCCGCCCGTCCCAGCACCCGCACCCAGCTGCCGGTGGCCTGGCCCGTCACCCGCAGGTCGACCACTGGCACCTGCTCCGGCTCACAGGCCAGCTCGGTGGCCGTGGGCGGCTGGTAGCTCACATCGGGCTGGCCGTCCTGGTTGAAGTCGTAGTGGTCGTAGTACGAGACGCTCAGCAGCTCGGCTCCCGGCGTGCCACCCAGCCCCGGCCAGCTGCGGGCCGAGTAGTAAGCCCGCCCCAGCGTGGGCGTGGCACTGGGCTCCTCCCAGAGTGGGACGCTGGCATTGCTGGCCAGCCAGTTGGCCTGCCAGCCCAGCAGCTGGGTGTACTGCTCGCTGGCCGTGCCGCTCAGGCTGGCAAAGCGTACCAGGCCCGTGTAGATCACCCGGCCCAGCGCGTCGTAGCTGGTGGCTACCCACTCCTTGGTGGCCTGCTGGCTAACCTGCTGGCTGAGGATGGGCTGGTCGAGCTCGTTATAGATAGTGTAGGCATAGCCGGCCTGGTCGGGCACCTGCTTTTCTACCAGGCGGCCCCGCGCGTCGTAATGGTAGCGAAACAGTAGGCGCTCGACCCCCGCGCCCGTGACGAGCCAGTTGTTTTTACGCAGCCGCTGCACCGAAAGTGGGGGCAGCACGGCCCGCAGCCGGTCGAAGTCGTCGAACACGTAGTAGGTCTTGAGCCAGCTCGTGGCCACTTGCTGGTAGCTGCCGTCCAGTCCCACCTGGCTGAGTACCACCTGCCCCTGCTTATCGGTGAACTCCTGCCGCCACTGCCCCTGCTCGTCGCGGCTGGTCTTGACCCACAGCTCGCCCGGGGCGTAGGTTCCCTCATATTTCAGCTCCTCGCGGTCCGGGCCGTAGTCCGGCGTGTAGCGCATGACCGAGTCGCTGGCCACGTTAGGCCGCTCATCGAGCGTCGTCTCGTGGCCCTTTCCTACCTGCCAGGTCTCGCCGGGGCTTGCCTGCACCCGGGGCCGGTTCAGGGGCGAGGCCTCGAATACGGTTTCCGTGTAGGCCACGCTCGTTTTGGGCAGCGTGGCCGTGAGCTGGGGCAGCAGCGGGTCCTGACCCTGACCCTTATAGAACTGGTACTGCGCGGCCCGGGCATCGGGGTGATAGCGCACCGCGTCGGCCGCAGTCGGGGCGGCCGAGTAGGGCAGAAACTGCTTCGGCTGGCGGCCGAGCGCGTCGTACTCGGTGTGCTGCACCAGATCGCGGCCCGTGGGCGAGGCGGCGTGCTGCACGGCTTGCACCGGCCGGCCCAGCCCGTCCAGGTACTGCGTGCTCACAGCCACCTGCTCCATCTGCCCCTGCGTGAAAGCCTGCTGTAGGCTGGTCGGGTCGGTCGTCGCCGTGCGGGCCGTGTAGGTGCGCACGTAGTTGACCGAATCCGTCTGGTTGGCGGGTGCGGGCGGTTGTTTTCCCGTCGATAGAATGAGGCCGCCGGGCTCATTGAGCGGCAGGGGCGTGTAGGGCAGCTGGCTCAGGTACACGGGCCGGGTGTAGAGCACCGTGCCTTCGAACCACTCATGCGTGACGCGGGTGCGGTAGTGGCCCTCCTCGCTCTCATTCATCTGGGCTACCGTCAACTCCAGCCCCGTCCGTCCGGGCAGCGTCACCCACTGGCTGCCGACCAGCCGTTCCCACTGGTAGAAGTTGAAGTCCCCGCCCATTGGCCGCCGGAGCACGGGCTGACTGCCGCGCACGGCATACGTGGTATCGGTGCCCGGTTGCGGCGTCTGACCCGCGTAGGTAAAGCCGGCGAATGAAGAGAAGCCGGGTCCCTTGGTGTTACGCTGCAGGTCGGCGAAGTCGAAGTGATTGCCGCCCACCAGCAGGCGCAGGCTCTGCGGGGCCGGCGCCTGCCGGAAGTCGGGCAGGCTGGTCAGCTCATTCTGCTCGAGTTGCAGGATTTGCAGCTTGGGCAGCTGCACCAGCCAGGTGGGCACGGGCCCCGTCAGCCGGCAGTTGGTCAGGCTCAGCGTCCGCAGGCTGACCAGATTGCTCAGCCAGGCGGGCAGCGGGCCGCGGGTGGCGCCCCCGTCCAGGCGCAGCCGCAGCGTAGTAAGTTGCGTAAGTTGGCCCAGGCTGGCGGGAATAGCGCCGCGGAAGCGGTTGCCATTCTCCGGCTCCTGCATTCCTGGCCCGCCCTGCTGTAATTCACCGTCTCCTTGCCCTACTCGCCCATCCAGTTCTACTTCCGGGGCCACTAACAGGGGATACAAGTCCTGGTAAGAATCACTCAGGTTCAGGTAGTTCAGGTAACTAAGCTGACCGAGCTCGGCCGGCAGAGTCCCCGTGAAGCTGTTTTTAGCCAGCAGCAGGCTGCGCAGCTGACTTAGCCGGCCGAGTTGCGGCGACAGCGGGCCGCTCAGGCCCGTATTGTAGAGGTGCAGGGTTTCGAGTGCCTGCCACTGATTAAAGTAGGTGGGCAGTGGCCCCGTCAACCGCGGGGCGTTGCCCAGGCGCAGCACGCGCAACCCTTCCAGCTGGTGTAGACTGGCCGGCAACTGGCCCGACAGGCCGTTGCCATCACTGCTGAGCGCGACCACATCGCCGTCCACCACCTGCAGGCCAAACCAGTTGGCGGCCTGGGCCAGAGTGGCCGTTTGCCAAGCCTGCTCTGAGCCGGGCCACCCGGTGCGGGTGCGCCAGGCATCTCCACCGGTGGCGTAGTAGAAGTCCTGCAGCGCCTGCAACTCCTGGTCGTTGGGCACGAGCCCCTGTGGTTCCTCGGACGGCAGTGGAGCGGGATCTGGAGGGAACCCAATGGGCTCGGCCGGTTCCCCCCAACCCCCCAGTTGCGCCCACGCCAGATGGGGCGCCAGCCCGAGTAGCAGCAACAGCAGCAGACGGGTAAATACTAGTCGCACGGAATAGAAAGGGTGCATACGCCGGAACCGGAAAGAAATAGAAGACGCGAAAGCAGACGGTCAGGAAGAGGTCAGGGCTGGGTAGCGTATTTGTACACGTTTTCGCTCAGCACCCGGTCCTGCTCATCGCGCACGCGCAGCAGCTTGCCCAGCGCATCGTACTCGTAAAAAATCGTGCGCCCGTCCGGACCCGTCTGCGAGCTGATGCCAGCCAGCGGATCGTACGTGTAACTGGTCATCATAGCCCCTGCCGGATGCCAGCGTATGTTGTCTAGTAGGATAGGGCTGGCTGGATTGGCGGCCTCTATATGAAGACCGGTAGCGGCCGTGATTGCTACCTGAAACGTGTACCAATGATACCCCTTGAGCAGTGGACCCGCTGTCTGCGAGGTAGGAGTCAGGTAGTTCGTTTGGCCATTGACTGCGGCATAAACGATCGGTTGACTGGAAGCCTGAAAGCTAAGTAAATACTTGCCGGGCGTATTGACGGTCATACTCACTCCTTCCCCTCCATCAAGTCGGTAACCCCGCCGTCCGGTAGCCGCAGCAGCGGCCTGCAGATGTGAGTTAACGCTGCCATCAGATCCACCATAGGCCCAACCACCGGGGCTGCCGACTTCAAAGCTGGTAAACGCGACTTGATTAGCGGCCGCGTTTTTGACTTCGGCAATGAGCTGTGAATTGCCTCCCCCCCACACGTAGGCTGTCGGCGGGCCGGCTACCAGGGCCTGCTGGCGCAGCACTCCGACCGGGCCGTACGAAAATTCTGCCTGCGGCTGATAAGTAGTGTTGCATAAGTAAA
>NZ_JAGGPS010000010.1:179134-189630 GCF_018613725.1 Hymenobacter sp. ISL-91 | reverse complement strand
ACACAGGAACGGAAATCGAGGGGGGGGGCGGGGCTTGTCCCCGCCCGCCGCTCGCACCGTTTCAACGATTCTGTTCAATGGTAATCGTTCAACGGCGGGCGGGGATAAGCCCCGCCCCTACATCGACCTCCATAACTTGAGTTAAGTAGAAAACAGGCAGGGTTATCATCATTGAGATGATAACCCTGCCTGTTTTCTGTCCCTGAAGCCGTGTAAAAAGTCTACAGCCCGTCATGCTGATCGATTCGGATGCTTCTAAGGGAACTCCACTAAAAAACCCGGAAGCCTTGCGGCTGGCCGGGTTTATTGTAGATACGGATGCCAGTTTTGGTCGAGGGTACCGGCGCTGAGCTTTAGGAAACCGGTGAGGGTGGGCTTTTTGGGCTGCTGCCGAATGGTGAGACCTGCTTCCTGGGGGGTGTGGTGGCCCTTGGCGTGGTTGCAGCGCGAGCAGGCCGTGAGCAGATTGCTCCAGCTGGAGTCGCCGCCCCTGCTTCGGGGGATGACGTGGTCGAGGGTGAGGTTTTTGGTGGAGCCGCAGTACTGGCACTCGAAATTGTCGCGCTTCATTACGTTGTGGCGGCTGAGGGCAATGCCTTTGTAGGGCACGCGCACGTAGCGCTGCAGCCGGATGATGCTGGGCTTGGGGTACGCCCGGCTTACGGTCCGCAGCACACCGTGCTCCGACTTGGCAATAAGCTCGGCCTTCTCCAGATAAAGTAGTACGAAAGCCTTCTGGACGCTACACAGCGTGATGGCCGTGTAGTCGCCGTTCAATACAAGCACCTTGTGGTCCATACAGCGCGGAGAAAAAGAACCTACCCTGGCTGAAAGCTAGATGATTCTAAGCGCATTAACAACAGGAAACCTGTTCTGGTTGCGGCTTGGTGGGCGAAGAGGTTATTCAAAGCAAAGCGAGGAACCGCGCGAGCAATGGCTACCTCCTTCGACAGGAATACTAGCGCTTGCATGGTTCCTCGCCCCGCTCTGAATGACCTCTGTTACACAGTTCTTCGTCCCTGTTACTCGCTCAGGATGCGTTTAATAAGGCGGAGCTTGTGGCTGTAGCGCTGCTGGTCGCGACGGAAGATGCCGTTGTGGTCGAGCGGATCGATGCGAACTTCGCCACTGGCGTGCAGAATTTGCTGGTCGTCTAGTAATATACCCACATGCACAATGCGACCTTCGGCATTATCGAAGAAGGCGAGGTCGCCGGGGCGGGTCTGAGCCACAAAATGCACCGGCTGGCCGGCCTCAATCTGCTGGTGGGCATCGCGCGGGAGCTGCACGCCCACTAGGCCATATAGCTGTTGTACGAGGCCCGAGCAATCGATACCGAACAGGGTTTTACCGCCCCAGAGGTAGGGCGCTTTCAGGTACTGCAGAGCCATTTTCTGCAGCAGTTTCAGGCGCACCTCGGCGGGGCCCTGGGGGCCGTGGCCGTTGCGCGGGTTGGTGGCCGAGCCATTGTAGAAGTAGGGCTGGTCGCCGAGGTGCAGCGTCATACCATCGAAAAACGGCAGCCGGGTACCCAGCGTAACGGGCATTTTGGTGCTGTCGTCGCTCACCATCTGCACCACATCGAGGGTGCGGGGGTGGTCTTCGGCCTGCCAGCGCCGGAAGTAGCCGGCCGTTACGGGGCGGTGCTGCTTGGCATCCATCCAACCCACGTACTGGTCGGCGGCGAGGCGCACCTGTAGCCAGTTGCCCTGCACGAGCAGCACCGAGTAGCACTCACCAAAAATAAGCTGGGTAACAATTTCGGCCTTGTCGGTGGCTTCGGCCCGCACCGGCACGGCGCTTAGGGCGCAAATTCCGTGTTCCACAATGGTCTATTAAAAGTCACGGGCGCGGTCCATCTCGCGCTTCTGGTCTTTGGCTTTCAGGTCGTCGCGCTTGTCGAAGAGCTTTTTGCCCTTGGCCAGTGCAATTTCGAGCTTGGCAAACCCCCGGTCGCTCACGAACAGGCGCACCGGAATGATGGTGAGGCCCTGCTCCTGGTTTTTGCCGGCCAGCTGCTTTAGCTCGCGCTTGTTGAGCAGTAGTTTGCGGGGACGGGTGGGCTCGTGGTTGTTATAGGTGCCTTCGGTGTACTGGGCAATGGTGATGTTGTGGGCCCACAGGCTACCGTCGGGGTGGAACACGCAGAACCCGTCGGCCAGCTGCACGCTGCCCACGCGGATGCTCTTGATTTCGGTGCCCTTCAGCACGATGCCGGCGGTATAGTTGACCAGAAAGGCGTATTCGAACCGGGCGCGGCGGTTCTGGATGTTGATGTGCTTGGGTTTGTCGTCTTTGGCGTGGGCCATAGGATAAAAAGGCTGGCAGCGGCCCGCCCCGAAAATGGCTCGGGGGCCTTGCCGCCGCGCAAGGAACATAAAAAAGGCTTAACGGCGGGCTGCCGCCGGGGGTTGGAGGGTGCGCCGCCTGATGCTTGGCCCAACCTTACGGCTGACCGGGCTGCCGCTCGTACAGCGCCCGCCACTGGTCCTGGTATACACGCTGGTACTTGCCGATGCGGGCCGGGGCAGTTGGCGGAATATGGTAGACGTCGTTGCTGGTGTTGTAGTCGGGAATGATGTATTGCACCGAGTCGGTGGCAGCGCGGGCAAAAACTGAGTCGAGCGGCGTGGTCGGGGCAGTCAGGAAAGTTAGGCCCCGAATCCGGTAGTTGTCAATCTGCCCGAAGATAAAGTCGAGCGGCGCAATGACTTTGGCACCGCGCATGGGCATCTGGGCAGCCAGTCGGGCATTGAGGGCCATAATATCGGGGCTACGCTGGTTGAGCTGGCGCACGTACAGCAACTGGGCCAGCGTGCCCATCGGATACAGCACCACCAGCGCCAGCAATACCCGCCGCGCCCCCGGCCTCCAGTACCCGGCCGACAGGGCTATTTCCACCACCAGTACCACCAGAAACGGCACGAACAGCAGGTAGTAGTAGGCCGTAGGGCTTTTGGTGAGCAGCCAGAACAGGCCCATCAGCAATGCCGTGTAGCGCAAAACCGGCGCAGGCAGCGGTGGCGCTCCGGCAGTAGCACGACGGCTCCACCAGGCCAGCACCAAGGCCACAAGCGCCAGCGCCGAAAGCGCTATTTCGCCGGCGCTATGAAAGAAAATGCTGTGGTATCGGGCCATTACCTGCAGCTTATCGCTCAGGTGCAGGTTGGGGGCCACCACCGGGTAGTTCACGAACTGGTCGGCCAGCACGGGCAGCTCGCCCACCAAAGCGGCATCGAGCGCAAACAGCGCCAGCACTGCCGCGGCGGGTACCGAGAAGCCGAACAGCGCCCGCCAGCCAGCCCGGTACCAGATCAGCCACAGAGCCCCGGCCGCCATATACAACGTGCCATTTGGGTGCACCAGCCCGGCCAGCCCGGCCAGCGCCCCGGCGGCCGCCAGCCAGCCCAAGCGGCCGTTGGCCTGGTGCAGCACCAGATATGAAGCGAAGCCGCAGAGTGCCACCGTTGTTTCGGGCCGGCCCGCAAAGCCGAATAGCATCACCGAGCCGCAGCCCACGTACAGCAGCGCCGCCAGCCAGCGGGCCTCGGCGGGCGCGGCCTTAAAGTAGCGCAGCAGCAGCCCCAGCGTGGCAGCCGCCGAAATCAGGGCCACCGACTTCACGGCTACCAGACTTTCGCCCAGTACCGCCAGTTCGGCCGCCATCAGGTAGATGTAGCCTTTATGAAAGATGTAGAGCCGGTTTTCCCAGCCCCCAAACCCCCGAAACAGCTCCGAGTGCACATACCCGTCGCGCAGCAGCCAGAAAGCCTCTTCTGCTGACCATGCATCATCGAAGTGAGCGTAGCGGCCCATCAGCGAAGCCCCAAGCAGCGCCAGTACAACCAACAGAGTTGCGTGGTAGAAGCGCGGGGGCAGCAAACGGACGGACGGCGAAGAAAGGGGCATGAAGAAACGACGAGAGGATTTTCGGCAGGCAAACATACGCGGCTTCCTGCTGATGCCGAGAAAAAGGCCGATACTACGCCTTCATCGAACCTTGGCCCCGCAACTCCCGAAAACGGGCCTGCAGCCTCTCGCTATTGACGATGCGCTGGCCGGTGCGGCCGGTAGCTACCAGCCGCTCGCCCACCCGGGCCTCCAGGCGGCACAGCAGTTCGGTGCCGCACAGCTCCTCAAACACCGCCCGAAATTCCACTGTTTCCCCCTCGAAGGCCGGACCCCGGTGCTCCACCGTCAGCAGCGTACCGATGCCCTCCTCCCCTGCTTCCAGCATCTGCTCCACAAACTGCCGGCTGGTCCATTCCAGCGCCTGCCCCAGCGCAAACGTGCTGAGTACCGGATGAATCAGCCGACCGTTGAGCACCGCAAAGTCGGCGGCCGTCACGGTCAGTTGGTACGTCTGCGCATCGCCGGGCCGGAAGGGGTTGGTCATTTTTTAGTTGTTAGTTGTTAGTTGTCAGTGGGAACGTCATGTTGAGCGGAGTCGAAGCATCTCTACCGCAACACTAACTCTGTCGGCTGCAACGAAGCGGTAGAGATGCTTCGACCTCGCTCCGCTGCGCTCAGCATGACGTTCCCACTGACAACTGACAACTGACAACTGACAACTGACAACTGACAACTGACAACTGAATTTACGCCAGCTTCAGCCGCGGGTCGGAGCTTACCAGCTGGTCGGCAAAGTCACCGGCTTCGTACTGGAACTGGGCGGTGCGGGCCACCATGGCGGCGTTGTCGGTGCAATACTGGAAGGCCGGAATGAACACCTGCCAGCCCTGGGCAGCGGCCTCGTCCTGCAGGGCCTGGCGCAGACCGCTGTTGGCGGCCACGCCACCGGCCAGGGCAATCTGGATTAGCTGCTGGTCGGCGGCGGCGCGGCGCAGTTGGCGCAGCAGCGTCTGGATGATGGTGTGCTGGATGCTGGCGCAAAGGTCGGCCAGATTCTGCTCCACGAACTCGGAGTTTTTAGCGGTTTCCTTTTTCAGGAAGTAAAGCACGGCAGTTTTCAGGCCGCTGAAGCTGAAATCGTAGCCCGGCATAGCACCCACCGGGAACGGGAAACGCAGCGGGTCGCCCTGGCGGGCCAGCTTGTCGAGGTGGGGGCCGCCGGGATAGGGAAGCCCGAGTAGCTTGGCCGTTTTGTCGAAGGCCTCGCCAGCCGCATCGTCGATGGTCTGGCCGATAATTTCCATATCCAGCGGCCCGCGCACTACCACCAGCTGGGTGTGGCCGCCACTCACGGTAAGGCATAGGAACGGAAACTCGGGCCGGGGCTCCTCAATAAAGTGGGCCAGAATGTGGGCCCGCATGTGGTTGACGGCAATCAGCGGTTTGCCCAAAGCCAGGGCCAGCGTTTTGGCGAACATACCGCCTACCAGTAAGGAGCCCAGCAGCCCCGGCCCTTGCGTGAAGGCCACCGCATCGAGGTCAGACTTGGTGATACCGGCCTGCTGGAGGGCGGCAGCTACCACCGGCACCAGGTGCTGCTGGTGGGCGCGCGAGGCCAACTCGGGCACTACGCCGCCGTACTGCATGTGTACCTGCTGCGTGGCCACCACATTGGAGCGCATTTCGCCATCAACGAGCACGGCCGCCGAGGTGTCGTCGCAAGAAGATTCGATGGCGAGAATGGTAGGCATATTTTAAAGAAGTTAGAATTTAGAAGCAAAACTACAACGAAGCAGCAGTACGACGTAGGGGCGGGGCTTGTCCTCGCCTGCCATTGAACGGCAACCGTTGAACAATTACCGTTGCAGCGGCGCGAACGGCGGGCGGGGACAAGCCCCGTCCCTACATCGTGCTGCTGCTTCGTTGTTCTCTCCCCATCTATTATAATCACTGACTCCGAGCTTCCCCAGAAGCTCCTAACTTTGCCTCGTGCCCCGGTTTCTCTCCATTATACTGAAAGTGCTGTTTGGCCTGCTGCTGCTGCTGGTGCTGGCCGTGGTGGGCGCGCTGGTGGCTTTGCGGGTGCCAAGTGTGCAAACCAACCTGGCCCAGCGGGCGGCGCTGATGCTCAGCGAAAAGCTCGGCCAGAAAGTGCTGGTGAACCGCGTGGACGTGCGGCCCTTTTCGCGGGTGCTGCTCGAAGGCGTGCGGGTGCTCGATAAGCGTGGCAACGAGCTGTTCAACATCGGCCGGGCCGACGCCGACATCAGGCTCTTCAGCATCTTCCGGCCCAACCACCTGCACGTGGGGCGCCTGACGCTGGAGGAGCCGCGCTTTCATCTGGTTACCTACAAAAACAACCCCGACTCGACCACGCTCGACCAGTTCATCAGCTCCATGAAGCGGCTGCTGGGCCCCTCCGACACCACCAAGGTCAGCAAGCCCTTCGATTTCCAGATTCAGGCCCTGAGTTTGCGCAACGGGCAGTTTGTGCTGGAGCGCCAGGATGTGCCGCGCATTCCGGAGTACGGCCGCACCATGGATTATGCCCACATGCGGCTCGACAGCATCTACGCCGATGCCGACCAGCTCTGGCTGCGGGGCGACTCCATCCATGCCAACATTACGGGCCTGCGCACCGTGGACACGCCTTCAGGTACTCGCCTGCGCGAGTTGACGGCGAACATGACGTATGCCGATAAATTCTGGGAGTTTGATAAGTTGATGCTGCGGGTGGGCGAAAGTAAAATCCACGATTACCTGCGCTTTGAATTCAACCGTTTCCTCAATTTCACCAGCTTCAACGACTCGGTGAAGGTGATTGCCCGGCTGGAGCCCAGCCGGATTTACTCCGATGATATTGCCAAGTTTGCGCCCCAGCCCAGCGTGCGCGACCTAAACGAAACCATCCTTATTTCGGGGCAGGCGAAGGGCTACGTGCGCAACTTCACCACCAAAAACCTCGACATCAACTACGGGGAAGGGTCGCGGGTACGCGGCGACATCAACGTGGAAGGCCTGCCCAACTTCAAGGAGAGCTTTATTGTGATGCGGCTGCAGCCCTCGGTGCTGCGCGGCACCGATTTGAAGCGCTACATTCCGGCCCAGGGCTGGCCCTACGTGCAGCGGCTGGGTACAGTGAAGCTGAACGGCCAGTTTCTGGGTTTCTACAACGACTTTGTGGCCAACGGCTCGTTTCAGACGGCCCTGGGCAACATCACCTCCGACGTCAACCTCAAGATCAAAGACAACCCGCGCTATTCGACCTACGAGGGCAAGCTGCGCACCAGCGGCTTCCAGCTGGGTAAGCTGCTGGGCGACGAGCGGGTGGTGCGCGACGTGGCGTTTAACGGCCGGGTAGAAGGCGTGGGCTTCGAGGCCAGCAGCCTGCGCCTCACGGCCAACGCCAACGTGCAAAGTATCTGGCTCAACGGCTACCGTTACCGCAACATTGTCACCAACGGCGTGTTTAGCCGCCGCTCGTTCACGGGTAAAATTGCCGCCAACGACCCCAACCTGAGGTTCGACGCCGACGGCACCATTAACCTGCGGCCCCGCGAGCAGGCATTCGACCTGCGGGCCCGGGTGCAGAAGGCCGATTTGCGGGCCCTCGGCCTCACCAACCAAAGTGTAACGGTGGCCACCACCGCCGACGTGAAATTTCAGGGTCTGCGCCTCGATGCGCTGCTCGGCTACGCCCGCCTGCGCAACTCGCGCGTGGGCTATGCAGGCCGCACCGTAAATATCGATACGCTTGATATAGTGAGCCAACTGGAGGCCGGGCAGCGCCAGGTGCAGGTGCGCTCGGAAGTGCTCAACCTGGGCCTGGCCGGCGACTTTACGCCCAGCACCGTTATCCGCGACGTGAAAACGCTGGTGCAGGAGTACAAGCTCAACTTTGAAAGCAACGACGAGGCCATTGCCGCCTACTACCGCCGCAAGCGCCAGCAGCCGCTGCCCGATTACCAAATTGGTCTTAACCTCTATTTAAAGCGGTTTAATCCGGTGCTGCACTTGTTTGTGCCCCAGCTCAGCATTGCCGACTCCACCCGCTTCGATGGCTCGTTCCGCAACGGGCAGACCTCCATTTTCCAGCTCGGGGGGCAGGTGGCCCGCGTGCAATACGACAGCGTGCAGGTATTCAACGCCGATGTGGACCTGACGACGTCCAAGCTGCCCTATCAGCCCGAGATTCTGGCGCAGGCCAGCGTTACCTCCGAGCGGCAGCGGCTGCCAGGGTTGGGCCGAACCGAGAATTTTTACGTGGAAGGCGTGTGGGACCAGGAAAAAATCAACTTCTCGACCGCCCTGGCCCAGACCGGCACCACCAACAAGGCCCAGATAAACGGGGCGCTGGTGTTCCTGGAAGACGCCGTACAAATCATCTTCCGGCAGTCGGGCGTGAATTTGCTGGGCAAGAACTGGACGATTGCGCCCGACAACTCGCTGGTGATTTCGGGCGGCGGCCGCGAGCTGGACTTCCGGAACGTGACGCTCAGCAACGGCGAGCAAAGCGTGAGTGCGCAGGGCTTTATCTCGCAGAACCCGGACCGGCCGCTGGCTCTCACGGTCAGCAACTTCGAGCTGGCCACGCTTAACGGCCTCACCGGCACCCAGAAATTCGGGGGCCGGGTGAATGCGCTGGGAACCGTTAGCGGCGTGTTCGGCCCGCTGGTTATCAACTCGACGCTGAAAGTGGATTCGCTGACCCTGGACCAGACGCTGATTGGTGATGTAGAGGGCCGCGGCGACTGGGACAACGCCCTGGCCCGGCTCAACGTGAACCTCGATGTGGCCCGCGACGCCCGCCGGGTGCTGGCCGTAACCGGCTACATCGCGCCCGGCTCCGACACCCAGCAGCTTAACCTGAGCGGCGTGCTGGAGCAGACGCCCATTAAGCTGGCCGAGCCCTTTCTGAGCACGCTGTTTAAGGATGTGAGCGGCACCGGCGTGGGTACGCTGCGCGTGAACGGGCTGTTTGCGGCCCCCGTGCTCACCGGCAACATCGACGTGACGGACGGGCAAATGACGTTCATTTACCTGGGTACCACCTACCGGTTTGCCGACCGCATCCGGTTTTTAGAAGACCGGATTGCGCTTCAGAACATTACGCTGCGCGACCCGCAGGGCAATTCGGGCGTCATTAACGGCAACATTTACCAACGGGGCTTCCAGAATATGCGGCTGGACCTGAGCGCCTCGTTCCGCAAGCTGCAAGTGCTCAATACCACCCGCCGCGACAACGAGCTGTACTTCGGGCAGGCCTACGCCACGGGCACGGCCGTGGTGCGCGGCCCTTCCAACAACCTGTTCATTAACGTAACGGCCCGCAGCGAGGCCGGCACACGCATGTCGCTGCCGTTTGATAACGCCGCCAAGGCCGAGCAGGCCAGCTACATCAAGTTCGTCAACCGCAACCTCTCCGACTCGGCCCGGGCGGTGCTGGCGGCCCAGAACCCCAAGGGCGCTACCAGCGGTAAGGTTGATTTGTCGGGCCTGCGGCTGAATATGAACCTCGACATTACGCCCGACGCTTACGTGGAACTGTTGCTGGATGAAAGCACCGGCGACATTATGCGCGGCACGGCCACCGGCCAGCTGCGGCTCAACATCGATACCCGCGGCGACTTCAACATGTACGGACAGGTGGAAATTGTGCGGGGGGCCTATAATTTCACGCTGCAGGGCCTGGTAAACAAGGAATTTGTGGTGCGGCCCGGCGGCACCATTGCCTGGAACGGCGACCCGCTGGCCGGCGAGCTGAACGTAACCGCTACCTATACCCAGCGCACCAGCCTGGCCCCCGTGCTCCCCCAGACCAGCAACACGGCCCCCAATACCTCGCTGGTGCCCGTTACGGCCGTCATGAACCTGACCGGCCCGATTCTGCAGCCTATCATCAGGCTCAACCTCGAATTCAACGACATTCCCTCCTCGCTGGAAGGTGATCTGGCTTACTTTCTGTCGGCCATCCGCAACGATGAGCAGGAGCTCAATCGGCAGGTGTTCAGCCTGGTAGTGTTCCGGCAGCTAACGCCGCCCGGCTCGCTGGCCGTGGCCCGCTTGGAGGGTGGCAACAACGCGCTGGGCAACAGCCTGGGCCAGATTCTGAGCACTCAGCTCGGCCTGCTGACCTCGCAGATTGACCCCAACCTGGAAATCAGCTTCAACATTAACGGCCTCTCGGCCGACGACCTGGCGGCCCTGCAGCTGCGGCTGAGCTACTCCTTCCTCAACGGCCGCCTGCGCATTACCCGCGACGGCAGCTTCGGCAGCAACACCGGCACCGGCACCACCCCGGGCGGCGTGCCGGTGGGCACGGGCCAGAACTCGGTTATCGGTGATTTGAGCCTGGAGTACTACCTGCGCCCCGATGGGAAGTTCCGGGCCAAGCTGCGCTACGAAACCACCCCGCGCGACTTCACCGGCCTGGGCCAGGGCGTAAACCAGGCCCGCGCCGGCATCTCGCTGCTGCACACCGAGCAGTTCGACACCTTCCGCGAGCTGTTTGCCCGCAAGCGCCTGAGCCGCCGCGACCGGGACGCCCGCAAGGCCCGCGAGCTGCAGGTAGACAACGACCCGCGCATGGAGATATGACTGAGTGACTGGGGGTACAAAGAATGTCATTGCGAGCGAAGCGCGGC
>NZ_JAGGPS010000010.1:101492-179112 GCF_018613725.1 Hymenobacter sp. ISL-91 | reverse complement strand
GCCGCGCTTCGCTCGCAATGACGTTCTTTGTACCCCCAGTCACCCTCTCACCCGTTCACCGCCCATGAAGCAGCCCACCCGCAAAAAGAAGCTCGGTAGTTATCCGCACCTGATGGTGGTGTTCAGTATTACGCTGGCCCTGCTGGTGGTGGGCCTGTTCGGGCTGCTGCTGATTCATGCGCACAAAGGCACGCGGCTGGTGAAGGAAAACCTGGAGATGCAGGTGTACCTGCAGCGCGACCTGCCCGAAGCCCAGCTGCTGCAGCTGCAGCAGGATTTAACCCGCCAGCCCTTTGTGGCCCGCAAAAACAAGGAGCCGCAGGTGCGTTTTCTGTCCAAGGAAGAGGGAGCCCGCCGCTTTATCGAACAGACCGGTGAAGATTTCCAGCAGTTTCTGGGCGACAACCCCCTGCGCGACGCCTACCTGCTCAAGCTCAACGCCGACTACGCCGACGCCAAAAACCTGGCCCGCATCAGGCAGCAGCTAAGCCAGCTGCCGGGCGTGTTCGAGGTCGAATACGTGGAGAGCCTGATTACGTCGGTGAATGAGAACCTGCGCACGCTGAGTCTGGTGCTTATCGGCTTCGCGGCCGTTCTCACGTTTGTGGTGGTGGTGCTCATCAACAATACCATTAAGCTGGCCCTGTTTTCCCAGCGTTTCCTCATCCGGAGTATGCAGCTGGTAGGCGCCACGCCGGGCTTTATTCAGTGGCCGTTTCTGCGCCGGGCCGTGTGGCAGGGCCTGGTAAGCGGCATTCTGGCCAGCCTGCTGCTGGCGGCGCTGTTGCAGTACGCCTATCTGCAGCTCAGCGAGTTGCGCCTGCTCGAAGACAACCGCCTGTTTGCGGCGCTGGGCATTTTGCTGGTGGCGCTGGGCATGAGCATCGGCTTCCTGAGTTCCTGGCGTGCCGTGCGCAAGTACACCGGCATGTCGTTGGATGAGTTGTATTAAGGGTTTTGGGAGCCTGAGAGAACGTCATTCAGAGCGAAGCGAAGAATCTCGCATGCTGACGTTGCGAGCCCGCTATTCAACGAGGCACGCGAGATTCTTCGCTCCGCTCTGAATGACGTTCTTTCCAATACCAGATCATCTACTTCGTTCTTCCAAATCCGGCATTGGTTGAATTTCGGTGGCGGCTTGCCACAACTCCGCTACCTTTGCCTTATGGAATCGACTACTCCCCGCTTCGCCTTCGGGCCGCGCAACTACCGCCTTATGTTTATCGGGCTGGCCGTGCTGGCGGCCGGCTTCATCACCATGACCCTCGACTCGGAAGCGTACGGCGAAGGATTCCTGGGCATTACCCTGGGCCCGATTCTGCTGGCCGTGGGCTTCCTGATTGAGTTCTGGGCCATTATGGCCCGGCCCGGCTCCACTGCCCCCGTGGCCCGCGACGAAGCCACGGTAACCACCGTGCCCTCGCAGCCCGTGCCGCCCGCCACAACCGCCCCCACTTACCGGAGGTAGTTTGTAAGTTGGAAATTCCGCTAAACTTCCTATCATCCTGACGAAGGAAGGACCTTATCACGCTGCAACGGCTGTGTCAACGGCTCGTTGCAGCGTGATAAGGTCCTTCCTTCGTCAGGATGACTGTACTTTTGTCCCTCAGTCCCCAAACCCTCCAGTCCCCAAAATGACCTACTGGCAAGCCCTTATCCTGGCCATCGTGGAAGGCCTGACCGAATTTCTGCCGGTTTCCAGCACCGGGCACATGATTATCGCTTCGGCCCTGATGGGTATTCCGGCCACTCCGTTCACCAAGCTCTACCTGGTCGTTATTCAGCTCGGGGCCATCCTGTCGGTGCTGGTGGTGTACTGGCGGCGGTTTTTCCAGAGCTTCGATTTCTACCTGAAACTGCTGGTGGCCTTTCTGCCGGTGGTAGTGGTGGGGCTCACGCTCAAAAAGTACATCGACATTCTGCTCGAATCGGTGACGACGGTGGGCCTGATGCTGCTGCTGGGCGGCATCGTGCTGATGTTCGTGGACAAGTGGTTTCCGCAGGAAAGCATTGAGGAGGGCGGCAGCCCGGTTACCACGCCCGGCTTCCGGCAGGCCTTCGTGATTGGTGTGTTCCAGTGCCTGGCCGTGGTGCCGGGGGTTAGCCGCTCGGCGGCCACCATCATCGGCGGCCTCACCCAGAAACTCACCCGCAAAGCCGCCGCCGAATTTGCCTTTTTCCTGGCTATGCCCACGATGGCTGCCGCCGCCGCCAAAGACCTGCTCGACTTTTACCAGGACGGCGGCCAACTCACCGGCGCCGATATCAAGCTGATTCTGTTCGGCAACGTAGTCGCCTTTGTAGTGGCGCTGCTGGCCATCCGGCTGTTTATCGGCTTCGTAACCAAGTTCGGATTCCGGGCCTTCGGCATCTACCGTATTATTGTGGGCGGAATTCTGTTGCTGATGATTGGCCTGGGCGTTGATTTACAGTTGATATGAGTGAGAAAACAGTAGCCGATTTTGACTTTGAAGCCGGCGAGGTCCTGCTCGTCGATAAGCCGCTTACCTGGTCGTCGTTTGATGTGGTGCGCAAGGTGAAAAACACGCTGCGCATCCGCAAAATCGGCCATGCGGGCACCCTCGACCCGCTGGCCACCGGCCTGCTGATTCTGTGCACCGGCAAGAAAACCAAGCAGATCGACCTGATTCAGGCCCAGCAGAAGGAGTACACCGGCACCTTCCGCCTGGGCCAGACGACGCCCAGCTTCGACCTGGAAACGCCCGTCGACCAGGAGCGACCCTACGCGCACCTCACCGAGGCCGCCATCCGGGCCGCTGTGGCGCAGTTCGTGGGCGAAATCACCCAGACGCCCCCGGTGTTTTCGGCCGTAAAGGTGAATGGTGAGCGGGCTTACGAGGTGGCCCGCCGCGGCGAGGAAGCCGTTATCAAGAGCAAGCAGGTAACGGTTGTCGGCTTCGAGCTGACCCGCATTGCGCTGCCCGAAATCGACTTCCGCATCAGCTGTTCAAAGGGCACCTACATCCGCAGTCTGGCCCGCGACCTGGGCGAGGCCCTGCACTGCGGGGCCCACCTCACCAAGCTCGTGCGCACCCGCATCGGCGAGTACCGGCTGGAAAACGCCCTCACCATGCCCCAGCTGGAGGCCCTGCGCCCGCCCCGTCCCGAAGGCGAAGCCGACCGCCCGGCCCGCCGGCCCCGACGCGAACGGCAGCCGGAGCGCCGCGCCGGCCTGGAGTACTTCCAGAACAACCACGCAACTCCTCCCACCACTTTGCCTGATTCGGGTGAGGCGGCAGCGGCGGCCCCAGCGGCCGGCAACGAGGAGTAAGGTGGCTGATTTCGGCCAGCCCGCGAAATTCAGCGTAAGCAATAAATCCAGCGCGAACCAGTGATTTAATGGAGGTAATTCACGACCCGGCCCAATTCCCTTACCTCGGCAATGCCGTGGTTACCAGCGGCACCTTTGATGGCGTACACGTAGGCCACCAGCAGATTCTGGCCCGGCTGTGCGAAGTGGCGCAGGCCAGCGGCGGGCCGGCCGTGGTAATTACCTACTGGCCCCACCCGCGGCTGGTGCTGGCCCCGCCCCCCTCCCACCCCGAGCCCCTCGACCTGTACCTGCTCAACACCCTGGAGGAGCGCGCGGCCAAGCTGGCCGAATTCGGAGTCGATTACCTGCTCATCATTCCGTTTACCAAGGAGTTTGCGGCCTGGTCGTCGGAGGAGTTCATTCAGCGTATTCTGCTTGATACCGTAGGCACCAGCAAGCTCGTCATTGGCTACGACCACCGCTTCGGGCGCAACCGCGAGGGTGGCTTTGAGTACCTGCGCGAGCACTCGGGCCGCTATGGTATGAGCGTAGAGGAAATTCCGCGCGAGGACGTGGACGCGGTAGGCGTGAGCAGCACCCGCATCCGCCGGGCCCTGGAGGCCGGCGACGTGGATACGGCCAACCGCTATTTGGGCTACAATTATCCGTTTACCGGCACCGTAGTGAAGGGCCGGCAGCTGGGCCGCACCATCGGCTGGCCCACGGCCAACATCGAGTGCTCCGAAACGCTGAAGCTGGTGCCCGCCCGCGGCGTGTACGCCGTGCGCGCCACCACGGCGGCCGGCGCAACCTGGCCCGCCATGCTCAATATCGGCGTGCGTCCCACCGTGGCCGGCAACCTGGCCCAGACCGTGGAGGCGCACCTGCTCGGCTTCGAGGGCGACCTGTATGACCAGCCCCTGACTGTGGAATTCGTGGCCCGCCTGCGCGACGAGCAGAAGTTCGACGGCCTCGACGCGCTGAAGGCCCAGCTGGCGCAGGATGCCGGGGCGGCGCGGGCGGCGCTGTAGGCGCCTGTTTATTGCCGGGTAGCCGGTAGATTTTGAGGTTCAGCGGGTTATATTTACAGGCCGCTGGCTTTAGGTCAGCGGCTCTTCTCCTGCTTATCCCTTTTATCCTATGAAAACACGCCTACTCCGCGCGGTGCTGAGCCTGCTGCTGCCGCTGATGGCCAGCACCGTTTTTGCCCAATCGTCCCCCTGGACCTGGCAGCAGCGCTACGGCGAGCCGGGCAACGAAGTGTGCCAGCAGGTGTTGCCCCTGCAAGACGGTGGCTACCTGCTTGTTGGCACCCTGGGACTAGCGGAGCCAAACACTGCCCGGCTTTATCTGGTGCGCACGGATGCCCAGGGCCAACAAATCTGGACGCGCACCCATGTTATTGCGGAAACGACTGGTCTGAATATCCTGCCGGCCTGCGAGAATTCGGCGGGCCAGGTACTGCTCTCGATGGGCACGGCCCAGGGGGCCACCAGTGCGGGCCTGCTACTGCTGCTGCAACCCGATGGTACCATTGCCTGGCAGAAGCGCACCGAATCGTATCCGCTGGCGCCGGGCGGTATCAAAATAGACCTGCCGTATAGCCGGGCCGTGCTGGATGCGGCGGGCAACTTCCTGCTGGCCCGCAACCAGCCCGGCAGCACGGTGCTGCAGCGCCTGAACGCGGCGGGCGATGAAGTGGAGCGGATACCCTTCCTGATGCCCGCCGAAACGCTGCCCACGGGCGCCCCCGCCGGACAGGCCTTGATTTACGACCTGGTGCCGTTGCCAACCGGGCTTTTTGCCTATGTAGTTTCTGCTGCCAGCGCCCGGTTGGTCGAGGTATCGGCCCAGGGAGTGCAGGGACGCATTACCGTTCTTCCGCCCCTGATCAGCGACAACGATAAGCCTAACTACGGCGTAAAGGACTTCGTGCCGCTGCCCAACGATGAGGTGCTGCTGGTTTCGAGTATGCAGCTGAGCCGGGTGCAACTGCATTTGGGCACTGTTCGCTGGACATTTTCCACTACCAATACCAGTTACAACTTGCGGATGAACCCGGCCCGGGCGGCCCGGTTGCCGAACGGACGGCTGGCAGTTTTTGGCTACACCATGCCTAATTCCCATCTCATTCAGTTGACTATGCGGCTGTTTGATGAGAACGGGCAGATAGTACCAGCTCCAGCTTATCCCGGACAGGTAGAGTATTCCTTTGGAACTAGCATTTACCAGATATCGGCGGGCGGATTGTTTGTGAACCAAGCTACCGGCCAAGTCGTAATTGGGGGCAGCATACAGGACACCCCCACGCAGCAGAAGTCCTTTTTCCTGTGGTCGGGGCCCGTTGGCGCCCTGTTTCCGGGTACCGTAACGGCCGTATCGGCTAGCCAGCTGGCCCAGCCGGCCGCCTGGCCCAACCCACTCGGCACCGACGGCCAACTAACAGTTTCGGCCGCATTTGGGCAGGGTGGCCCGTTGCTGCTCTACAACACCAAAGGCCAACTGGTGCGTAGCTGGCCTACATCGGCAACTGGCTCGGGCAGCCAGCAGCTGCCAATGCACGATTTGCCGGCCGGGCTGTACCTGCTTAGCGGCCGCAGCGCCGGTGTCGCAGCTACAGTGCGTATCGTCAAAAACTAACGGTTGATGCTGTTTGCACAGCGTCGAGGTAGCCTTTCGCCCCACGAAACACGGGGAGAAAGGCTACCTTGCCGTTTCCAAACCCACCTATTCGTCCTATGATCAATAAAACAGTAAGCGGCCCCCAGGCGGCCCTGGAGGGCCTCGCTGATGGCATGACACTCATGCTCGGCGGCTTCGGCCTCTGCGGTATTCCTGAGAATTCTATTCAGGAAATTCTGCGCCGGGGCGTAAAAAGCCTCACTTGCATCAGCAACAACGCCGGCGTTGATGATTTCGGCATTGGGCTGCTGCTTCAGACCCGGCAGGTGCGCAAGATGATTTCCAGCTACGTGGGCGAAAACGCCGAGTTTGAGCGCCAGCTGCTGGCCGGCGAGCTGGAAGTGGAGCTGATTCCGCAGGGCACGCTGGCCGAGCGCTGCCGGGCCGGCGGGGCGGGTATTCCGGCCTTTTACACCCCCGCCGGCTACGGCACGGAGGTGGGCGAGGGCAAAGAGAGCCGCGAGTTCAATGGCAAGATGTACCTGCTCGAACACGCCCTGCACGCCGATTTTGCCTTCGTGAAAGCCTGGCGCGGCGACACGGCCGGCAACCTCATCTTCAAAGGCACGGCACGCAACTTCAACCCCATGATGGCTACGGCCGGCAAAATAACGGTGGCCGAGGTAGAGGAGCTGGTGCCCGCCGGCGAGCTGGACCCCAACCATATCCACACGCCCGGCATCTTCGTGCAGCGCATTTTCGAGGGCAAAGACTACGAGAAGCGCATCGAACAACGCACGGTGCGGACGGTGTAACTCTGAATTATAAATTTTGAATTTTGAATTGCCGGTTTTGAATTGGCCGGCTTGCCTTACAGTTCCACCAATTCAAAATCCATAATTCAGAATTCATAATTCCCAAAGACATGCTCGATAAACACGGTATTGCCCGGCGCATTGCGCAGGAAGTAGAAAATAACTCGTACGTCAACCTCGGTATCGGTATCCCGACGCTGGTGGCCAACTATATCCCTGAGGGCATCAACGTGGAGCTGCAGAGCGAGAACGGGTTGCTGGGCATGGGCCCCTTCCCGACGGAGGACGAAGTAGATGCCGACCTCATCAACGCCGGCAAGCAGACCGTCACCACGCTGCCCGGCTCCAGCCTGTTCAGCTCGGCCGACTCGTTCGGCATGATCCGGGGCGAGCACGTGGACCTGACGATTCTGGGGGCCATGGAGGTGTCGGAAAACGGCGACATTGCCAACTGGAAGATTCCGGGCAAGATGGTGAAGGGCATGGGTGGCGCCATGGACCTGGTGGCGTCGGCCAAAAACATCATCGTGGCCATGCAGCACACCTCGCGCGACGGGGCCAGCAAGCTGCTGCCCGCCTGCACGCTGCCCATCACGGGCCTGCGCTGCGTGAAGAAAATAGTAACCGAGCTGGCCGTGCTCGACGTAACGCCCGACGGTTTCGTACTCCGCGAGCGGGCGCCCGGCGTGAGTGTGGAACAGATTCAGGCCGCCACCGCCGGCAAGCTGGTTATTCCCGAAGGCGGCGTGCCGGAAATGGTCATCTAAGCTGAGTTGCGGAGGTCGGTGTGGGGGCGGGGCTTGTCCCCGCCCGCCGCTCGCGTCGTTGAATGGTTACCGTTGAAGCGGTGCGTATGGCGGGGGGGGACAGGCCCCGCCCCTACACCGACCTCCGAAACCAGCATCACCCACGCAGCATGGCCTGGGCCAGTATGTGGCGGACGGCTTCGAGGGTGAAATGGGAAAAGCACTTCTGGAAGTGAGCCAGGGCCTCGGGGGCAGGCAGCGAGCCGGCTTTTACGGCGGCGGCCAGGTGGCCCGCCAGCTCGTCGGGGTGGCTGGTGAGGGCCGGAAACTCGTGCTGCGTTTTGTAGCGGTAAAGCACCTGCACGCGCAGCTCGGCGGTGGCGCCGGGCACCTGGCGCGTCAGGCGCTCCATCAGCAGCTGCACTTCATCCAGAAATAGCGCGCGCGCCAGGCCGGGCGGGCAGGGTACCGTCTGGCCGGGGGCGGCCGTGATGAGCACGGCCGCGGCACTGTCGGGCGTCCAGCCGAGCAATAGCGGCGGCGCGCATAGCCAGGCCGTGGCCGGAAACCGCTGTGGGTCTTCGAGCACGGCGGCCAGGGTTTGCAAACGGCGTTCCGGCAGCGACGACATACGGCAAAGGTACGCACGGTGCAACGGTGAGTTGTTGAGGGCGCGATAGGTGCAGATGATGCGGTAGTCGCTCGCCCATTATTCCTTTTACCAACCCGCCCAGCCCGGGGGCCGTACCTTTGTCTATCATCTTCTGTAATCAGCAACTGAGTATATGGCCGCGAGTTCACACGGAAAAACCGGCGGTAAGGCCGCCAAAAAGAATACCTTACCCGGAATGCCGGCTCAGCCCGAGCCGAATATGCCTACGCCCGAACCCTCCCACAAACTGGTGCTGCGCACCCTGCGCCGCAACGACTTCAAGGAGGTAAAAACCATCATGGACAAGGTGTACTCCAACATGGAGGGCTCCTGGGCGAATGATGAGTACAACGCCCTGATCAAGAAATTCCCCGAGGGCCAGATCTGCATTGAGGACAACGGCAAGATTGTGGCTGCCGCCCTGGCTATCATCGTGGAATACAGCAAGTTTGGCGACAAGCACACGTACGCTAAAATCACCGGCAACGGCAAATTCGACACGCATGATGCCGACGGCGACACGCTGTATGGCGTTGATGTGTTCGTGGACCCCGAGTACCGCAGTCTGCGCCTGGGCCGACGCCTGTATGATGCCCGTAAGGAACTGTGCGAGAACCTGAACCTGCGGGCCATGGTAGCCGGCGGCCGCATTCCGGGCTACAGCAACTACTCGGGCGAAATGACGCCCGCCAAGTACGTGGAAATGGTGCGCAACAAAGAGCTGACGGACCCCATCCTCACCTTCCAGCTGGCCAACGACTTCTACGTTCGTAAAATCATCCGCGGCTACCTGCCCTACGACTCCGAGAGCAAGGCCTACGCCACGCTGCTGGAGTGGATTAACGTGTACCACGAGGAGGAAACCGAAAAGCTTATTGGCAACCAGAAGTCCAATGTGCGCATTGGTATTGTGCAGTGGCAGATGCGCGCCACCCGCGACCTGGAGGACTTTTTCCAGCAGATGGAATTCTTCGTGGATACCGTTTCGGGCTATAAGTCCGACTGCGTGCTGTTCCCGGAGTTCTTCAACGCCCCCATGATGGCGCTTACCAACGAGGAGTCGCCGTCGGTGGCCATCCGCTCGATGTCGGCCTTTACCGAGCCCATCAAAATCAAGATGATGGAGCTGGCCGTGAGCTACAACATCAACATCATTGCCGGCTCGATGCCGCTCTATGAGGATGGCAAGCTGCACAACGTGAGCTACCTGTGCCGCCGCGACGGCACCGTGGACGAGCAGTACAAACTGCACGTAACGCCCGACGAGGCAAGCTACTGGGGCATGCGCGGCGGCAGCCACTTGCGCTGTTTCGACACCGATTTCGGTAAAATCGGCATCCTCATCTGCTACGATGTGGAATTCCCCGAACTGAGCCGTATGCTGAGCGACGAGGGCATGAAAATCCTGTTCGTGCCCTTCTGGACTGATACCAAGAACGCCTACCAGCGCGTGCGGCTCTGTGCGCAGGCCCGGGCCATTGAAAACGAGTGCTACGTGGCCATTACCGGCTCGGTGGGCAACCTGCCCCGCGTTGAGAACATGGACATTCAGTACTCGCAGAGCGCCGTGTTCAGCCCCTCCGACTTCGCCTTCCCCCACGACTCTATTGTGGCCGAAGCAACGCCTAACACCGAGATGACGCTTATTGCCGACCTGAACCTGGACCTGCTGAAGGACCTGAACACCAGCGGGGCCGTGCGCAACCTGCGCGACCGGCGCAAAGACCTTTATTCGGTGAGCTGGGTGAAGAAAACCGAGCGTGACGACGAGCTGCTGAGCCAGGGCGAGGAGCGCGCACCCAAAACCTCACCCCGCCATCCACCCATCACGGTGGCGTAGGTCTGCCACGGCTCGGCATTAGGTCTGGCTATACCAGCTTTACCCTCAGCAGAAAGCCGCTCGCCTATCAAAGGCGAGCGGCTTTCTGCTTTATCGGCCTTTAAAGGTGAATATAATTCGGGCTATTACTGCCTGAAAAGGCGTTGGAAGCCTGCTTTGGGTTAAAGCTACATTAAATATGAAATTGAGTTAACCCGACCGTATGCTTCACTCCGTAAGTAAGCAGGCGCGGGCTACTCCGCGCTTTTTTACTCCTACCTCATTTACCAAACTTTACCCGCGTATGCCCTCTTTCTCTACTCTCCGGCCAAAGGCCCGGCGCAATGGCCTCTTGCTGGCTACCCTGGGCCTGTTGGCCGCCGGCTCGGTTTCGGCCCAAACCAACACCACCACTGCCTTCGGCCTCTCGCTGACAACCGGCCTGACCACTAATCTGGTGACATTCGACATTACGGCACCGGGCGTTTTCCTGACCAACCTGCCCGTTACGGGCATTACGGCCGGCCAGACGCTGGTCGGCATCGACTTCCGCCCTAACACCGGCGAGCTGTTCGGTTTGGGTTACAACGCTACCGGCACTCAGGCGCAGGTATACAATATCAGCCGCACGACGGCCGTGGCCACGGCGGCCGGCCCGGCCATCACCCTCAACCTGGGCACCGACCTCAACCGCATCGGTTTCGATTTCAACCCGACCGTTGACCGCATCCGGGTAACGGCTGGCAACCGGGCCGATTTCCGCCTAAACCCCAACAACGGCGCCCTGGCCGCCACCGATGGCACGCTGACTTACGCCGCCACCGACCCGAACGCGGCCCAGGTGCCCGAAGTCGGCTCGTCGGCTTACACCAACAGCTTCATCGGTACCACCGCTACCACGCTCTACAACATCGATGAAGCCAACAGCCGCCTCGTTCGCCAGGATCCGCCCAACGACGGCACCCTGCTGACGGTAGGTCCGTTGGGCATCACGACAAGCGGTGCTACCACTGTGTCGGACATCGACATTTATACCAACCCCACCACCGGCGTTCAGACGACCTACCTGACGGTAGCGGAAATCAATGTGGCCACCTTCTCGGCAACCACCAAACTGTACACCGTAAACCTGACAACCGGCGCAGCAACGCTGGTAAACAACGTGGGCACCGGCTCGCTGGTAGCCGTAACTGACGTTGCCCTGCAGATTGTGCGGCCCGCTACCCTGGCGGCCGTAACCGGCAACCTGGCCTATGCGCTGGCCGGCAACAACCTTATTTCGTTTGACACTGATCTGCCTGGCGTTATCCGCACGTCGGTGGGTGTTACGGGCGTGGCTACCGGCCAGACGCTGGTGGGCATGGATGTACGGCCGCTCAACAACGCGCTGTACGCGCTGGGCTATAACGCCACCACGCAAACCGGCCAGCTGTACACCATCAACGCCGTTACCGGCGTGGCTACCAACCTCAGCGGCACCACCAACCTGGCCCTGCCGCTGGGCACGGGCAGCGTGGCCTTCGACTTCAACCCCACCGTCGACCGGATTCGGGTGGAAGGCGTGAACCGCGCCAACTTCCGCCTCAACCCCAACGATGGCACCGCCGCCCCTACCGTAGATGGCACCCTGGCCTACGCAACGGGCGACGCTAACGCCGCCGCAACGCCGGCCATCGGCTCGGTGGCCTACACCAACAGCTACAGCGGCCCGGGCAACCCTACTGGCTCCACGGCCCGCACCACGCAGCTGTTTGGCTACGATGAGGCCCTGAACATTCTGGCCAACCAGAACCCCGCCAACGCAGGCACGCTGGCTACTGTGGGCGCCTCGGGCATCACGGCTACGGCTGGCCCGAACATCGACATGGACATTTACAGCACCGCCGAGGGTACCAACACGGCGTATCTGGTAGCTACCACCGGCACGTCGGCCAGCTCCAGCCTTTACAACCTGAACCTGACCACCGGCGCCGCCTCCGGCCCCCGCCAGATTGGCCTGGGCCTGACCGTGCGCGACTTGGCCATTGCGGCTGGTGCGGGCGTTACCACCGGCATTCGCAGCCAGTCCGTGGCCACAGGATTCGTGCTGTTCCCGAACCCCGTAGTAGGCCAGGCTAAAATCAGCTTCCTGCTACCCCGTGCCGGGGCTGCTGAGCTGGTACTGACCGACGCGCTGGGCCGCACCGTAGAGCGCCGGAGCCTGGGCAACCGCTCGGCCGGTGCACACCAAGACAACTGGAGCCCTGCCAACCACCGCGCCGGTATCTACATGCTTCGTCTGCTCGTTGATGGGCAGTCGGCCGGTGTACAGCGCATCGTACTTGGCCAATAGGTTGATGATGGCGTGAGCTGCTGCAACAGTTTCACCCAGCCGCAGTAGCCCACCCAGAGGCAACTCGTTTCAAACACAAAGCCCCTGACGTTCACACGTCAGGGGCTTTGTGTTTGAAAGGCCGTCGTCCTGCTTTTCTGTTTCCTGCAGCAATACGGGCCGTTCATTGGCTGCACCGTTATCCGTGGGGGCTTTCCTGGGCGGCGAAGTAGGCGTGGTCGCGGAGTACGGTGCGGATGAAGGGCTCGTCGGCCAGGTCGGTGTGGATGGTGGTAACGGTTTTGACTTTGCCGGCCAGTTCGTTGAGCAACTCGTAGTCGCCCTGCGAGCCGGCCTGGCGGAACAGGTGGCGAATGAGACTAGCATCATGGTCGGAGAGGTGGCGGGCCTGCTGAAATACGGGCTGATAGCCGGCCGGCACCAGGGTTTCGGCCGTAAGGGCCTGCACGCTGGGGCCGCGCGGGCGCAGGCTAACGACGGTCGTACCGGCCGCCATGTCGCCCAGACGCTGGCCGCGGCCGTTGAACAACGTAGCCACCAGCGCCACCGAACCCATCGTCATTCCGATTTCAAACAGCCCCAGCAACCAGCGCAGGGCGTAGTCGCCGAAGCCGGGACGGGTACCATCGAGGCGGGTTACCTTGATTTTGCGGGCCTGCTTGCCCAGGCTCTGGCCATTGAAGAAGATTTCGCACAGCGGATGGTACACCAGTAGCGGCGTGTAAATCAGCCCGTAGGCTGCAATATTCTGGCCGTCGTCCGAGTCGGTCATCTGCTTGATGAGAAACGTAACAACGGCAGCCCACAGCACCATCACCAGCGCATCGAGCACCTGGGCCAGCACCCGGTCGCCTACGCTGGCGGCTTCGTATTCGAGCACCACGTTCTGGGTGGTCTGGATGCGGATCGTACTCATACTGTAGTGTAAAAAAAGAGCCGTAACGGCCCACGGGAATCGTGTATATTTAGCCCGGCGGACCGGGTCTGCTTTTCAATACAAGCAGTAAAAGCGATGCGCGAAACAGTTTTTCTGCGGCTCAACGAATCCCGCTGGCACGGCTACGAAGCCCAGCCGCCCGCCGGCCCCGACGAGCTGGCCCGGCGCTACGTAGAACTGACCGACGACCTGGCCTACGCCCGGACCTTTTACCCCGAGTCGGCCACCACGGCCTACCTGAACGGGCTGACGGGCAAGCTACACCAGTCGCTGTATAAAAACAAAAAGCAGGAGCACGGCCGTTTCGCCGATTTCTGGCTCCGCGAGCTGCCTTTTATCCTCATTCGCCACCACCGGGTGCTACTGGCCACGCTGGTTTTTTTCCTGATTACCTGCTTTATCGGGGCCCTGTCGGCCGCCTACGACGACGCGTTTGTGCGCGTGGTGCTCGGCGACGACTACGTGAACCGGACGCTGGCCAACATCGAGAAAGGCGACCCGATGGCCGTGTACAAGGGCACCGATGAGAGCCTGATGTTTCTGCAAATCACGCTCAACAACGTGCGGGTGGCGCTGTATGCCTTTGCCGGCGGTATTACGGCGGGGCTGTTCACGGGCTTCATGCTGTTTCGCAACGGCGTGATGCTGGGCGCGTTCCAGTTTTTCTTTTACCAGAAAGGCCTGCTGCTGCCTTCGGTGCTCACCATCTGGATTCATGGCACGCTCGAAATTTCGGCCATTGTGCTGGCTGGCGGGGCCGGGGCCATCATGGCCCAAAGCCTGCTGTTTCCGGGCACCTACTCGCGCCGCGACTCGCTGCGGCGCGGTGCCCGCGACGGTATGAAGCTGGTGCTGGCGCTGGTTCCGGTATTCGTGGTGGCCGGCTTTCTCGAAGGCTTCGTGACGCGCCACACCGAAATGCCGCTCTACGCTAGTCTGAGCATTATTGGCACCTCGGCGGCCCTCATTCTGGGCTACTTCGTGGCCTATCCGTGGTGGCTGGCTAGAAGAGCTGTTAGCTGTTAGCTGGCAAACGAAATTTACTCCATTATCCATCACCAAACGAAAAAAGCTAACAGCCAGCAGCTACTAGCTATCAGCTCAAAGAAACCTATGCGCCGTCACCTTGCCTTCAACCGGCCTACCGATTTCCTGCGCCGCCGCGACTTCAGCCAGAAAATGGAGGCCACCTTCGATTTCATCCGGGCGCACGCCACACCGCTGGTGCGGGTGCTGGTAGTGCTGGTGCTGCCGCTGGCGCTGCTCACCGGCATTGGCACCAGCCTGCTGCAGGGCCAGATGCTGAGCAGTTTCCGGGATATGCAGGCAATTAGTCGTGGGGGAAGTGTTACGCGCCAAAGCGTTCCGGGAATGCCCGAAGTATTCACCTCTTCCACCTTTTGGCTGACGATACTTTCGGGTATGCTGCTGTTTGCCGTGATGCACCTAGTGATATTTGGCTACGTAGTGCTCCAGGCCGACCGCACCACCAACGAGCCGGTAACGGCCGGGGAGGTCTGGCAGGTGGTAAAGGCCCGGTTTCTGGGAATGGTGGGCTCCTTTTTCGGGCTGGGGCTGCTGTTTACGGCGGGCATGATGGTTATTGGGGGGGTGCTTTTCGCTATCGGAGGCGTGCTAGCATCGGCCTCCACGCCGTGGGTAATTTTCCCGTTTGTGCTGTTGCTTTACGTGGCCATGTTCTACGCCATCGTGCCGCTGAGCCTGTACTTTATTGTGTGGCTGCGCGAAGGGCGGGGCTTTTTCGGCAGCCTCACGCGCAGTTTCCGCCTGACGTGGGGCAAATGGTGGTCGACGTTTGGGCTGCTGGTGGTCATCACGCTGATTATGTACCTGATTCTGATACTGTCGATGGTCGTACTATCGGCGTTTGGGCTGCCCTTTGCCGGACTGATGAGCGGTGAGCTGGAAACGGGCTCGATGCGGGTGCTGCTGATTGTGTATTCGGCCCTGCAGAGTTTGATTACGCTGGTCTACTACCCGTTCATTCTCGTGGCCATCAGCTTCCAGTACTTCAACCTCGTAGAGCGCCTCGACGGTACCGGCACCCGGCTACTGGTGGAAGCCATTGGCGAGCCTGTACTCGCAGCCGCCTCGCCCCAGGCGTTGCGGCCCGATGACGAGGGCGAATACTAGCCTGGACGCCCCATACTGCCGGCTTCGCTTGCTGACCTCGGCCACCTTCGTAAACGGTTTGGCCAACGCAGGATCCTTCTTCTATATGCCCCAGCTTAGCTTCCTGCGTCGCTTCTGCCCCGCCCTGCTCCCAGGGCTGCTGGGCCTGGTACTGCTGCTAGTCCCGGCGGGCGGCCGGGCCCAGGCCCCGCCCCGCCCGCCAGTGCTACCACCCGCCCCCACTGATTCGCTGGGTGCTGCCGTAGCGACGCGCGCCATACGCTTGCGGGCCGATGCCGCGCCAGCCACCGTGCTACGGCGCCCGGCAGCCGGCCGGCTGGCCGAGCTACGTGGTCAGGCTGAGTTTCAGTATGCCGAGCCGGAGCCCGACCGAAGCGCCGAGAGCGTATGGTCGCGGTTTTGGCGGGAGTTCTGGCGTTGGATCAGCGGGCTGTTCTCAGGCAAAACCTACGAAACCAGGGGCCGCTACGTGGTGTACGCGCTGTTTGCGGCGGCTTTCGGCTACGCGCTGCTACGCCTGCTGCAACTAGACCTGACGGGGCTGCTGGGCCGGCGGGGCCGGTCGTTGCCTCTGCCCTACGAGGCCCTGACCGAGGATATTCGGGGCATCGATTTCGGGGCCGAGCTGGCGCGGGCTGAGCAGGTCGGCAACTACCGCCTGGCCCTGCGCCTGGGTTACTTGCAGACGCTACGCCACCTCACCGACCAAGCCCTCATTCAGTGGCAGCCCGACAAAACCAACCACGACTACCTGCGCGAGCTGGCCGGCACGCGCCTGGCGGCCAACTTCCGCGCCCTCACCCGGCAGTTCGAGTACGTCTGGTACGGCGAGCTGCCGCTGGCCGCCAGCCAGTACCCCGAGTTGCGCGAGCAGCAGTTGAGCTTTATCGGCCAGATTTCGGGCAGGAAAAAGGTACTAGCCACTAGCTGACAGTTGGTAGCCAATCTGCCTTTTACGCTGCCGAACCACTATCCTTTTTACACAGAATAGATTTTTCACCTTATCTCTGACTTCTCAGTCGCCCACCAGAACGAAAGCCAGCAGCTAACCGCTGTTGGCTAATAGCTCAAAAAAGCAGCTCAATCAAAATGACTCGTTTTCGTGCTTTGCTGCTGGGGTTGGTGGGGCTGTTTATGGCCTTTGTGGCGGTGGAGTACTTCCGGCCCCAACCCACCAACTGGACGCCCACGTTCATCAACCGCGACAAAATCCCCTACGGCACCTACGTGCTCTACGACCAGCTGCCGGCCCTGTTTCCGGACCAGCCCATCAGCACCGTGCGCCTGCCAATTGCCAACCAGCTACTGCCCGGCCTGGGGGCCGATGTAAACTCCGATACCACCATCAATGGCAACACGGCGCCCGCCCTGCGGCCCGGCAGGGCTAGCTACCTGTTCATCAACGACGGTTTCAGCTGCTCGCCACTCGACCATGACGCGCTACTGCGTTATGTGGCCCGGGGTAGCCATGTACTCATTGCGGGCGAAAATATCAGCCGCCTGCTGCTCGATTCGCTGCGCCTGGAGTTGCGCCCGGTGCTGGAGCTAAGCGAGCT
The DNA here is from genome assembly GCF_018613725.1 of Hymenobacter sp. ISL-91. Classification (GTDB taxonomy): domain Bacteria; phylum Bacteroidota; class Bacteroidia; order Cytophagales; family Hymenobacteraceae; genus Hymenobacter. Next base: position 162,205 of record NZ_JAGGPS010000010.1, on the reverse strand, counting down.
GCTGCAACAACGGGCGCGGCGACGCGGCGGGCTGCCGGCCGGCAACGGGGCGCGGGCCCGCACTACCACTCTCACGCTGGTAAACCCGCCGGCCGGAGCTGCCAAAAGCTACCCGTTTCCGGCCGCTGAAGTGGCGTATTTTTTTCGGGCCAAGGCGGGTAGTCGGGCTACGGTGCTGGCCCACGATGCCCGCCGCCGGCCGGTGCTGGTGCGTGTGCCGGTGGGCCGGGGCGAAATACTGCTGAGCGCTACGCCGGCGGCCTTCAGCAACCTGAGGCTGCTGAAGCCAGCTACGGCGGGTTTTGCCTTTGCGGCACTATCGTGGCTGCCAGCGGGCCAGCCGGTTTTCTGGGATGAGTACCAGAAGCAGGGGCCCCTGGGCGAGCAGTCGTTGCTGCGGGTACTGGCGGCGCACGAGCCGTTGCGCTGGGCCTTGTGGGTGGGGGTGGCGGGCATGGCGCTGTTCGTACTGTTCGAGGCCCGGCGGCGGCAGCGCATCATCCCCATCATCCGGCCGCTGCCCAACACTACGCTCCTGTTTACGAGCACCGTGGCCAGCCTCTACCGTCAAGGCAGCAACCACGCGCTTATTGCCGAGAAGAAAATCGGGCTGTTCCAGGATTTCCTGCGCACCCGCTACCACGAGCCCGGCCTCGACCTGAGCGACGAACCGACCCGCGAGCGGCTGGCCCAAAAGGCCGGCGTGCCGCGCCCCGAGCTGGACGAGCTGGTGCGCCGCATGAACCGCACCCGCACTGCCCCTCAGGTTTCGGATGAAGAACTGCTGGCGCTAAACCAAGCCATTAACCGGTTCCGCCAGCGGGCCGCCTAAATTGCACTATCGTATCAAATTGACTTTTTCTTCTTTATGATTATTCCAATATATCAGCTCAATGCCTCAGAAAAGCTATTTCATGCAATATCTGTAGTTATCCACTAGAATTATATCAACCCTGCTTTGCAAACCACGCCCCAATATGGAGAATAACCTGCACATGGATTCCGCTGACCAGACACCACCCTCCCAGCCCAACCCCGACCCCGCTGCTCCGACTACCACGGACTCTGCAGACACTGGCACGGCAGCGGATCAAACTGCTCCGGCTACATCAACCCCTGCGGCCGACTTCGTCCCGCGCAGCGACCTGAGTTCTCTCAGCCGCCACGCCGAGGCCATCCGGGGCGAGCTGAGCAAGGTGATTGTGGGCCAGCGCGATTTGGCCGAGTTGCTGCTCACGGCTTTGCTGGCCGACGGCCACGTGCTGCTCGAAGGCGTGCCGGGCGTGGCCAAAACGCTCACTGCCAAACTGCTGGCCCGCACCCTCAGCGTGCCCTTCAGCCGCCTGCAGTTCACGCCCGACCTGATGCCCTCCGACGTGCTGGGCACTTCGGTGTTCCGGCCCCAGAAAGGTGAGTTTGAATTCCGGCCCGGCCCTATTTTCGCCAGCGTGGTGCTGATTGACGAAATCAACCGGGCCCCGGCCAAAACGCAGTCGGCGCTGTTTGAGGTGATGGAGGAGCGGCAGATAACCCAGGACGGCACCCGTTACCCGCTGCCCGCGCCGTTTATCGTGCTGGCTACCCAGAACCCCATCGAGCAGGAAGGCACTTACCGCCTGCCCGAAGCCCAGCTCGACCGTTTCCTGTTCAAGCTGAATGTGGGCTACCCCACCGTGGAGGAGGAAATTGCCATTCTGCAGGGCCACCACGCCGGTTTTGGCGGCACGCCGCTGGAGGCAGTGCAGGCCGTAGTATCGGCCGACGACTTGCGGCAGTTGCGCGAGCAGGTGCGCCGCCAGCACGTCGAGCCCAAGCTACTGGAGTACATTGCCCGCCTCGTGGGCCAGACCCGCGCCCACAAGGGCCTGTACCTGGGCGCCTCGCCCCGGGCCTCGCTGGCGCTGCTCAACGGCGCCAAAGCCCTGGCCGCCCTGCGGGGCCGCGACTTCATCACGCCCGAAGACATCCAGTACCTGGCTCCGGTAGTGATGCGCCACCGCATCCAGCTCACGCCCGAGCGCGAGATGGAAGGCGGCACCCCGGATGATGTAGTGAAGCAGATTCTGCAGCAGATTGAAGTCCCGCGGTAAGCACAAAGCGCGAAGAACGACACTCCCCTCCTTAGCTAAGGAGGGGACGCGGCGGCTTGGCCGCCGCTGGGGTGGTTGGCTCGTTGCTGATGTTGTTTGGTTGAACAGCTCGCCATGGCGTTGTTCACCGAATTAACCACCCCTAGCCCCTCCTTTCCAAGGAGGGGAACTAACTTCTAGCTCTAGTTTTACGGATGCAGCTTTTGCGCAGCTTTCTTCTCACCTCTCGCTTTTTCCTGGCTCTCGCAGCGTTGGTTATCGGGCTGACCGTGGCCTTTTTCCTGCCGGGCTGGCTGGTGCCGCTGCAGCTGGCGCTGGGTTTGCTGGCGCTGCTGACGCTGCTGGATGCGGTACTACTCTACGGCACCGGTGGGGGCGTGTTCGGGCGGCGGGTGCTGGGCGATAAGCTGGCCAACGGCTCCGACAACGACGTGGCCCTGTACCTCGAAAACCGCTACCGCTTCCCGCTCCAGACGCAAACCATCGACGAGGTGCCGCACCAGTTTCAGCGGCGCGACGTGCTGTTTCGCGCCGCCGTGCAGCCAGGAGAGACGAGCGTGATTCGCTACCAGCTGCGGCCTACCAAGCGGGGCGAGTACGAGTTTGGGGCCCTGAACGTGTACGTGGCCTCGCCACTGGGGCTGGTGCGGCGGCGGTTCCGGTTTGATGAAAACCGCGTGGTGCCGGTGTATCCGTCGTTTTTGCAGATGCGGCAGTACGAGCTGCTGGCGGCCAGCAACCGCCTCACGGAGGTGGGCGTGAAGCGCATCCGGCGGGTGGGCCAGAGTCTGGAGTTCGACCAGATCCGGCCCTACGTACCCGGCGACGACCCGCGCCGCATCAACTGGAAGGCCACCGCCCGCCGCACCACCACGCCCGAAGCCGCCGACGCGCTGGCCGTAAATCACTACCAGGATGAGCGCGCCCAGCAGGTGTACTGCCTCATTGATAAGGGCCGGGTAATGCGCATGCCCTTCGAGGGCCTGAGTTTGCTCGATTACGCCATCAACGCCACGCTGGTCGTCAGCAACATTGCCCTGCGCAAGCACGACAAGGCCGGGCTCATCACTTTCTCGCACCAGCCCGGCACGCTGGTGCCCGCCGACCGCCGCAGTGGCCAGCTGCGCCAGCTGCTGGAGGTGCTCTACCGCCAAAAAACCAAGTACCTCGAAACCGATTACGAGCGCCTTTACCTCACGGTGCGCCACCAAATCAGGCAGCGTAGCCTGCTGATTATGTTCACCAATTTCGAGACGCTCTACGGCATGCAGCGCCAGCTGCCCTACCTGCGCCGGCTGGCCAAAAGCCACCTGCTGCTGGTCGTGTTCTTCGAAAACACCGAGCTGAGCGCCTACCTGAACGCCCCCGCTACCACCACCCAGGAGGTGTACAACCAGACCGTAGCCGAAAAATTCGCCCAGGAAAAGCGCCAGATTGTGCGCGAGCTGAACCAGTACGGCATCCACGCCCTGCTCACCGCCCCGCAAAACCTCACGGCTAACACCATCAACAAGTACCTGGAGTTCAAGGCCCGGGGGTTGATTTGAGGGGATTAGGGATTAGGGATTAGGGATTAGGGAAAGAACGTCATTCAGAGCGAAGCGAAGAATCTCGCTTGAGTCGTTTATCGGTAATCGTTCAACGAGCCCGAGCGAGATTCTTCGCTCCGCTCTGAATGACGTTCTCCTAACTGACAACTGGCAACTGACAACTGGCAACTGGCACCCAGCAACTGATAGCCTAACTTCGCAGTACCACCCGCCTGCCTTGCCCATGCGTTCATTTCTGCTGCTGCTTGTATTTCTGCTGGCCCGCCCGGGGTTCAGCCAGCCCACCGCCGATACCCGCAACCTGCTGCCGGTGCCCACCACCGTGCGCTGGGGCACGGCCACGCTGAAGCCCAAAACCGCGCTGCGGCCGCAGTTTCAGGGCCCGCCCGACTCGCTTACCGCCGCCGCCGTAACCCGCACCTTGGCGCGGCTGGGGCTGAACGTGCCAGCCAGAAATCAATCGGCGGCTTCGCTGCCGCTGCAAATCAACTTTGGCAAGGTGGGCCGGGCCGAGCTGTTCGACGAGGAGCGCTACAGCCTGCGCGTAACGCCCAGCGGCATCACGATTGACGCGCCCACCAGCCTGGGCGTGCTGCGGGCGCTGGCCACGCTGGAGCAGCTGCCCCAGGCCACCGGCCGCAACGTAGTGCTGCCCGAAGTGGACATCCAGGACCAGCCGCGCTTTGCCTGGCGGGGGCTGCTGATGGACGTGGCCCGGCACTTTATGCCCGTCAGCGTTATCAAGCGCAACCTCGATGCCATGGCGGCCGTCAAGCTCAACGTGCTGCACTGGCACCTTTCTGATGACCAGGGCTTTCGGGTGGAAAGCAAGACGCTGCCCCGCCTGCACGAAGTGAGCGGGCAGTACTACACCCAGGATGAGGTGCGCGAGGTGCTGCGCTACGCCGCCGCCCGCGGCATTCGGGTGCTGCCCGAGTTCGACGTGCCCGGCCACACCATTGCCTGGCAGGCGGCCTACCCCATTCTGGCCTCCGGCGACACGCTCTACAAAACCGTGTACCAGAGCTGGCGCTTGGCCAACGTGGCCTTCGACCCCACCAAGGAAACCACTTACAAGCTGCTCGATACGCTGTTTGGCGAGATGACAGCCCTGTTTCCCGACCCCTACTTCCACATCGGGGGCGACGAAAACGACGGGCGGCAGTGGCGGGGCAACCCGCGCATTATGGCGTTTGCCAAGGCGAAGAAGATGCTGAAATCCGATGGCAAAACCCTCGACAAGCACGCGCTGCAAACCTACTTCAACCGCCGGGTGCTCACCATCCTCACCAAGTACCACAAGCAGATGGTGGGCTGGGACGAAATCCTGGGCCCCGGCCTGCCCAAGAATGCCGTAATCCAGAGCTGGCGGGGCAAAAAGGGCCTCTACGACGCCGCCAAAGCCGGCAACCCAACCATTCTTTCCAACGGCTACTACCTCGACCTGAACCTGTCGGCCGCCAACGCCTACGGCACCGACCCGCTGCCGGCCGACAACCCGCTGACTCCGGCGCAGCAGAAGCTGATTCTGGGCGGGGAGGCCGCCATGTGGAGCGAGTTTGCCGACAGCGTCATCGTGGATTCGCGTATCTGGCCCCGCGCCGCCGCCGTGGCCGAGCGGCTATGGTCGGCCCGCGACGTGAACAACACCGCCGACATGTACCGCCGCCTGGCTGCCGTGTCGCGGCAGCTGGAGGGGCTGGGGCTGCAACACCGCAGCGCCCCCGAGCAGCTGCTGCGGCAGCTGGCCGGCCCCACCGACGTGGGCCCGTTGCGCACGCTGGCTCAGGTGCTGGAGCCCGTCAAGGAGTACAAGCGCCACTTCCAGGGCTTCACCTACACGCCCAGCACGCCCCTCAACCGCCTCGTCGATGCCGCCCCGGCCGAATCGGACGTGGCCCGCAACTTCAATTGCCGGGTCGATTCGCTGCAGGACGCCATGAAGGCCACCGATGCCCGCGGGCCGGTGTTTGCCATGCTAGCCAGCCGCCGCAACGCCCTGGCCATGCGCCAGCAGCTGCAAACCTGGCAGGCCAACAACTCCCGGCTCATTCCGCTGCTGGCCGCCTCCCCCACTCTCACCGAATACGCCCCGCTCTCAGCCGCCCTAAGCGCCGCCGCCGCCCTGGGCCTGGAGCGGCTGGCGCTGCTGGAGAAGCAGCAGCAACCCGACGCTGAGTGGCAGGCCAGCGCGCTGAAACAACTCAACGCGCTGAATAAGCCGGCCGGCCAAACGGAGCTGGCGGTACTGCCAGTTATTCGGCGGCTGGTGGAGCTGCGGTAGTTAAACTTAGTTTAATCAATGAATATCAGTTGCTTTAACGGATTTTCATTTCTCATAATATATTTTTTATTAATTTGCAAATTACCAATAATATCTTTAAACAAATCACCTTTGCATTTATTCAATCTATCATTTGATAATGCAATTTGATACTTATAAATAAATCTATCATCAACGTAAACTATGCAATAGCCTTTGTAGGCCATTGCATTATAAGTAAATTCAATGTTTCGTTCATATGCAAAATCATGTTGAAAAATTAGCTGTTTCAATGTATCAGCACCTTGAACAGCAAACCCATCAAAGGCTTTTTTACTTATTCCGCGAGCAAAAGCATTGTAATCGAGCGAGTCAATATCTTTTTGAATTCTAGCGAATGTTATACGTTCTATACTATCCCTGCTATTAGGTGGCAAAAGAGCAAGTTCATGTTCTCTAGGTTGAGCCTTCCAACCATAAGGAGCGCATATAATTTCTTGACCAATTTCAAATACGACCCAGTCTGCTAATTCAGGACTTTTTATTTCGTGTTCGACATTAAAAGCAGTTATATCAAGAGTATCACTCGCTGTTTGAGTTTGAACCGGCTGTTCCAATCTCACGTCTGGCCGACATTGTGTTAAAATAGTGAACATGAGTAGGAAGAATGCTCGTCTGGCCCAGCCGTTTAATTTGTTGTAATCCATAAGAGTGCGAGGTTCTATAATTCATCCTAAAACAGCACCGCCACCTGCATGCGGCCGGTGTGGATGGCGCTTAGGCCCTGAGGCTTGCGGCCGTCGTAGGCCAGCGTGATGTTGAGGCCGTTGCTTAGGCGCTGCTCCAGGTTCAGGTTCCAGGTGAAGTTGGTGCCGGGCCGCAGGGCATTGAGAATTTCCAGGCCCACAAGGCTCAGCTGGTTGCCCGTGAAGCCTACGCCTACGTAGCGCCCGGTGGCTGACACAGTACGCTTGCCCACCTGACTGATGCGGGTTTCGAGGCCCAGTTCGTGGAAGGTGCCCTTCGTGCCCACATCGGAGCCGGCCAGGTTGCGCTTGGTGCTGAACAGGTAGGTGGTGGTGAAGCGCCAGACGGTGGACGGCTGGTAGCTTACTTCGGGCGCCAGCTCGTACTGCTCGACCCGGAAATTGCGCGTTTCCAGGTAGCTGGATTGGTTTTCGCGGATGGCGCGGGTGCCGTTGAGCCGGCCCGTGAACGAGCGGGCCAGCGTGCGGCGCAGCAGCAGGTTCTGGCTGGCCAGGTTGCGCGTGTCGAATCCCTGCGTCAGCAGCACTTTCTGCTGGGTTTGCTGCACCGTGAACTCGGCCCCGAAAATGGGGTTCGAGCGGTTGAAGTACAGCGTGTTGCGCAGCAGCTTGTTGAGGCTCAGCAGCAGCGCATCATCAGTCTGAAAGGCGAAGGGGTTGAGGCGGGCGTTAAGCGTATTTTCGGTGCTTTTGCGGTCGAGCGTGACGGTGGTGAGCGTGCTGAAGCGGCCCAGCAGCTCGCGCCAGCCGCTAGCCTCGCGCCACTCGCGCGGAGCCGAGAGCGTGAGGCGGTAGCTGAAGCGGTTGGTGAAGGCGGGCAGGTAGTCGTCGGTGGGCAGAAACACCTTGATGTAGGTGCGGAACTGCGCGTCGGGCGTCTGGGCCTCGAAAAACTCGTTTTTCTGCTGCAAGCCGTCGCCGTCCAAATCGTTCCAGTAGTGGGTGCCCTGGCCGTTGGGCACTGCCAGGTAGGCGAAGTCGCGGCGCAGCTCGCGGCCGGTGGCCACGGCGTAGCTCAGCTCCGAGCGCAGCGTGTTCTGCCAGAAGCTAGCGTTCCAGTCGAGCTTGCCCAGCACCGTCCGGTCGCGCACGAAGCCGGGCGCGGGGGCGCCGGGGCGCGACTGGCCCACGGTGTCGCGGGCGCTCAGGTCGCGGTAGGTGGCCAGGATATTGAGGTCTTGGGTGGCACTCAGGTGCGAGTTGAGCGTAGCCTGCCAGGTGTGGGCCCGGCCCCGCTCGCGCAGCTCCGTGCGGTCGATGTTAGGCGTCTGGTCGCGGCGAAAGCTATAATCAGCCCGAAACTTAATGCGGGCCGTGTCGCGGCTCTGCACAAACAGCGCGTGCTCGTCGTAGTAGTTGGCCGACGTGAGCGAGTCGCCAGCGGGGCGGGCCACCCGGTTTTTGTCGAAGCGGTAGGCGTAGCCGGGCTCCAGGGCGCCGCCCACGTAGCGGGCGGCCGCCTCGCCCCGGGCCCAGCGCGATTCGCGCCGGCCAGCTTCCGAGTTCAGCAGAAACAGGTTGCCCCGCAGCTGCAGGCGGCCAAACTGGTGGGCAGCATCGAGCCAGTGCTGCACGCCGCTCACCTCGCCGGCCCGGTAGCGGCGGCTCAGGCGGTAGCCCAGGGCATTATTGGCATCCTTTATCAGCCCCAGGCCGGCATTAAAGATGTTTTCTTCGCGGGGCGTCTGGTTGTTGCTGATGAGCGTGTTATCGGTGCTCCAGTTGCGGTCAAACTCAATGTCGCGGTACCGGTCGATGGGCGTGAAGCGGCGGCTGGTGTACTCGTAATCGACGTTGCTGCGCAGCCGGTAGCCCGTGAGGCCCGGCAGGTTTACGGCGCGGTTCTGCACCACGTAGCCCACCCGCATGGCCTGGCCTTTCTCGCCCTCGTTGGCAAAACGGTTCAGCTCCAGCTCCGAGGAAGCCAAATCCACGAACACGGTGGCCGTTGAGTCGAGGGCGTAGCTGGTGCCTACCGTTAGCAGTTGCTTTTTGAGCGGCGTGGGCAGCACCCGCACCGGCTCGTAGCTGCCGCGGTTGGTACCCACGAAAGTGTACACGCGGCCGTTGGCGTTGGCCTCTCCGGGCGTGGTGCCCAGGTTGTACGAGCCGCGGCCGGGCCCCAGGTTGGTAAACTGCACATTGTACACCAGCGCCAGCGTATCGAGCGGCGGATACACGAACACGCGGGTGGGCAGGCCCGTGGCGGGGTCGGGCAGCGTTTCGCGGCGGTACTGAATCTGGCGCCGGTCGTAGGGCACGAGCGTGTCGCCGGGAGCCGTTACGCGGCTCACGTTGCCGCTGCGGCGCAGTAGGGCCTTCTGGCCGTCGTTGAGGGTGAGGTTGGGCGAGTTGTCGGGGTTGTCGGCTTCGCGGTAGAAGTTGGCGTGCACCTGCAGGCGGCCCAGCTGCTGGTAGTGGCTGGCCTGCACCAGCGAGCGGGCGTAGTTGAAGTCGGAATACTCGTAATCGACCTTGATACGGGTGTTGCTGGTGATGAGGTGGCGGGGCGAAAACGTGAGCTCGGCCTGGTTGTAGTCGATGATGTAGTCGGCATCGAACCCGCGCACCAGCAGCCGGCCATCGAGGTACACGCGCTCGGAGTTGGCCAGCACGATGATGAACTGCTCGCCGTTGGGCCCGCGCAGTCGGTACGGCCCCTGCACGTTCTCCAGAGGCGCAATATCGATGCTGGCAAACTTGCCCTTGGCCCCGCCCGCCGCCACCGAGGTAGTGGCAAATGCCTCGCCCTTGGCCACCGACAGCAGCGGCTGCCGCGCTCCGGCTTCCCGGCGCGTGGTTACGCTCTGGCTCTGGCTGGCTGCGTTGGGGCCGATGCCGTTGGGCGTCAGGGTCCCGTCCCGCGGCGCGTAGGGGTCAGGGGTGCCGGCTGGATTGAGGCCGGGCTGTTGCTGGCCCGAGCCGGCAGCCGGAGGCACGGTAGTCGGGCTCGTAATAAAGGTGCCGGTGCTGCCACCCGCCGCGTTGGGGTACTGGAACAGCTGCTGGTTGCTGATGCCCGCCCCGGCCCCGCCGCCGAAACCGCCGGCCGGCAGCTGCCCGAAATTCACCTCGCCGGCCCCGCCCTGGATGTTTTTATAGTAGCGCAAGAAGTAATCGGGCTTGTTGCGCAGCACCACGTCGCCGGCCGTCAGGCTCCAGCGTGGGTTGGTGAGGGTGATGTAAATCCGGTCGAACTCCTGGAGCTGCTGGGTGTTACCCTCGGGCTGAAAGGGCACATTCTGGTCGGATATGGCCGCCGTCAGGTCAATATTGTCGGTCAGCTTGCCTTCGAGCTGCAGGTTGAGCGAGGAGTTGACGAACACGTTCTGGGCATTACCAAACGAGACGCCCCGCGACAGATTACCGGTTTTGTTGATGCCCGGCGTGCTCAGGATCTGCTCCTTCACCGAGAAATCCTGCACACCGAACGCCGGCCGCCGCCACAGCTCGAGCGTATCGAGCAGGCTGCGGGGCCGCCGGAAGCGGGGTTCGGCCAGCCGCAGCGGCAGCACTCGGTAGCACACCCGCACCGAGTCGGGCCCGGCGGGCGGCAGCACAATATCGGGCCGGCCGGGCTCGGGGTTGGGGAAGCGCGAACTGGGCCGCACGTAGCGGTAGCGGTTGGTAACAGGGTCGTAGGCCACCGAGCGGCCGTTCAGGCTCACGGAGGCCGGCACCACGGTCAGCGTATCGGGCAGACTAAACAGCGTAGTATCCCCCTTTACGGCCAGCCGCACCCACACGCAACGTTGGGTACTGGGGGGCGCATCGGGGGTGGTAGCGGCGGGCACTGCCGGGCGCTGCTGGGCCAGCGCGGCAGCCGGCAACAGCAGCCACAGCAATGCCAGCAGCAACCTCCACAGGCGGCCGGTAGCGTTGGCACATGCTAATGCAGGATTAGAGGTCATCCATTCCAGAGGATTTTTCTGCGCAGCTATTACTTACTTAACGCCGAGTCGAAGGGCAACGTCTGCCAATGCGGATAAAATCCGTAGCTACTGCCGATTTGCTCCCGCCGCAGCGCAGGTCGGCAGCGCCAGCCCTGTTTTTCACTTTCCGCATCCCCTACCCCGCCAACGGCAGTTCAATATAAAAGCGGGTGCCTACGCCTTCCTCGGTTTCAAACCAGATGTGGCCACCGGCACTTTCGATACCGCGCCGGGCCACGGCCAGCCCAATACCCGAGCCGGTTTCCTTGGTCGTGAAGTTGGGGACAAATATCTGGGGCTGTACCTCAGCGGCAATGCCAGTGCCGTTGTCGGCAATGCAGATGCGCACCCGCCCCTGGCCCGGCTCGTCGCCTAAGGGCTCCAGAATAGCCACCACCTCGGGAGTACGCCCCTCCGGCACCGACTGCAACGCGTTTATAAGCAGGTTATTGAATGTGCGCACCAGCAGGCTTTCGTCGGCAAACACCACATACTGATCGGGGGCCGTAACGGGCGGCAGCGCGAGGCGGATACCGCCCCCGCCGGGCCGGCTTTGGTGCAGGTGCACGCAACGGCGCAGAATAGGCACCACGTCGAGCCGCTCGGGGCGCATGGCAGGCAGGTTGGTAAAATTGCTGAACGAGGTGGCAATATCGGTCAGCACATCAATCTGAGTGATAAGCGTTTGCGAAACTTTGGTAAGCAGCTCCTCCAGGTTGGGGCGCCGGTCCTGAATGGCACGCTGCAAGAATTGCAAACTCAGCTTCATGGGCGTGAGCGGGTTCTTGATTTCGTGGGCTACCTGCCGGGCCATTTCGCGCCAGGCGGCTTCCTTCTCCTGAATGGCCAGCTCCTCCTTGCTCTCGTCCAGCTTCAGCAGCATCTGGTTGTACTCGCGCACCAGCAGCCCAATTTCGTCCTCCGACTCGTAGGCCAGCATCTCGTTCTGGCCCGTGAGCGTGGTTTGGCGCAGTTTTTCAGTCAGCAGCTTGAGTGGCTCCGTTAGCAGGCGCGAAGCCAGGAAGGCCAGCCCCAGAAACAGGATAAACATGAGTGTGAAGATGTTGAGCACGGTGCTCACCAGCTCCGTCAGCTTGTTGTCGAGGTCCTTCTCCGAATCGAAAAACGGGATGCCCACGTAGCCGAGTACCGGCCCGGGGCGGCCATCCTGCACCACGCTGGAGCGCAACGGCAGGTACAGCGCGTTGAACGAGAGGGTACCGGCCTGCTCCGTAAGCAGGGCCCGGGGCTGCCCGTCTTCGCTGAGCTCCGTGATGGCCCGCGGGTTCATAAGGGTACTCAGCAGGCTGGCCTCAAAAATAAGCGGCTGGCTGCTCACGAGCAGTTCGCCGCGGGCGTCGTATAGGTTGAGGTCGGTTTCGGTGAGCGAGGCTACGTTTTCGGCCAGTTCCACGAGGTCGGCCCGGTTGGCATCTTCGGCCAGCAGGGCGCGGTTTTTCAGCAGGTTTTCCTGCACCGCCTGGCCCCGGCGCAGGTACGAGCGAAGCAGGTCGCGCTTGTACGAGCTGGTTACCTGGCCGGCAATGGCGGCACTTACCACCACCAGCGGCACCAGCACGCCCAGGTTCAGAAACACCTGAATTTTGGTACTGAAATTTGTGCGCAGCATGGAACGGTAGCGCCCACGGGCCAGCAGCACAGCCCCCATCAGCAGCAACCAGCAGAAGCTGTAGAGCAGGAATAGAAACGAGAAATTAGCCAGCCAGCCCGTAAATGAGTACGTGGCCGTCGTGACAACCACTAGCCGGTCGGATTTACCGGTCCCGCGCACGGCCAGGTGGTGGTAGCCATTCAGCACGAGGCCCGTGGTGTACAGGCGCGGATCATCAAAGAGGCGGGGCAGCAACTCGTTGACGTAATCGAAGTCGCCTTCGCTGTACACCAATTGGTTTTTCTCGAAGCCCGCATAGCTCAGGTCGGTACCCAGCTGGGGTTGAAAGAATTTCTGATCGACCAGTAGCTCGGGCACTACGCTATTAGCCGTCAGCTTTTTCAGCGTCAATTCCAGCGCAATCGTGCTGTTGCCCTGCTCAGGCTCGGGGGCGGGCACGGCAATAAAGGCTACGTAGCGCCGCGAATCGAAGGCGCGGTTGCCGTCGCGCACCAGGTAGATGTTGGGGTAGTCGGTGGGGCTGGCGTTGCGCAGCAGATAGTCGCGGGTCGTTTGCAGGTTGCCCCCAATGGCCACGCCCCGCCCCTCGGGCCGGAACAGCAGCACCCGCACCTCATACTTGTCGAAGTAGTCGCGCAGGTAGTACTTTACTACCTTTTGCTTGATGAGGTCGAGATTGACAAAGGGGCTGGCCAGCATCGTGCGCAGTACTGGGTCGCGGGCCATTTCACCACCGCGCTCCACTAGCAGGTATTCACCCTGCAAATCGTTGTCAGTTAGTAGGTTGGAAGACAGACTTTGCTTGTTGAGCGTGAGTTGACGGTTGAAATGCTCGTAGAGGGCCAACGCCCCCACAGCCGAGCTGAGGCCCAGCAGCACAAACACAAACAGGTATACCTGGTAGGGCAGCGCAGCAGCGGCCGGCACCAGCCCTGTGAGCCGAAGTCCCAGAAAAAAGGCGAGAGTGAACCCCAGCAGCGTACTGTGTACCAGTTGTAGACCCAGGCCAGCCGCCAGAAACACCACGGCCGAAAGCAACAGCAGCCCCGCTCCTAGGTAGCGCGTGGAAGGCCGCACCACCCGCACAAACACCTGCGACAAAAGATAAAAGCCTACCACGTAGCTGCCGGTATGCAGCACAATAGCCAGACCCAGTACTACCTTAAACGGGCTCACCTGAATGTCCTGGGTGATATCGAGCAACAGTTGCGAGTTGCTGAAGCTGCTGCTGTAAAAATCGTAGAGCAGTTCCAGCAGCCCATAGAAGCCCAGCACCGCGCCGGTACCCAACGCCACGCGCAGCTGCCAGCGGTGCAGCCGCTCTACCCGGCGCGGCAGGCCGTAGCGCCGAAACAGCCGCAGCCCGTACCAGGCGGCTCCGGCGAGCAGCAGCGCGTTCAGCAGCAAGTCGCCCAACGAAGGAGAAAGCCAGGAGGCGGCGTACACCCGCGGATCGAAGAGCCGGAACTCCAGCAGCGAAAACGGCAGACTTAGCTGCAGCATGACTGCGCGCAGGGCCAGCACCGGCAACAGTACCAGCAATACGCCGGCCAATGCCTGGCCCCGGGCAAACTGCCGGCGGGCCCATAGCAGCCAAGCCGCCACGTAGGCGCCTACGCCCAGCAGCAGCAGCGCCAGCGGCAGGTATTTGCCCGTAATGGCATCGGCCTGCAGGCTTTCCACCGAAAACAGGTAGTTGCCCTCGTTCGATACCACCCGGGGGCGGCCCGTATCGGTTTTCTCTACCACCAGCCGCACGCTCAGGCCCTGGAAAATACCCTGGCCGTTGCCGTCGCGCAGGTAGCGGTTACTGATGCCGTAATTGATTTCGAGCGGGATGTACGTTAGCAGCACGTACGGCCCCTCGGCGTGGCGCAGCACCAGAAACTTACCGAACCGGGTTTCCAGCAGCCGCTCGTGGTAACGTTGGGTGGCCTGCTCCACATCAGGGCGCACCGCGTGGTCGGACCAATACAGCAGCTGCTCGTTGCGGAACACGAACGTCGGATAGGTCGTGTGGCTCGTCAGGCTGCGGAAGTCCACCCGGTCGGTAGCCAGGCGCTGCAGTACATCCGTCGACTCCCGCTCGCCCGTCATCTCGGCTTCCATCAACACCTCCTGTAGCCGGGTAGCCGAGGCCTGCAGTATCAGCTTGGGGTCTTGGCCGTAGCGGTTGCTCGCGTACGCCCCCACAAAGCACAGCGTTGCCAGCAACAGCAGCCAGCGCGGAAGATTACGACGAAGTTTCAAACAGTTACCATAAGTAAGGTAGTGCAGTAAACCTACAACCTTAGGGCCAAAAAAAACGCCCCCCGAAGGCGGCGTATAGTTTAACGGTTTTGCCGGCAGTAACTGTACCGCTAGCGGCCCGGGCCGGCCTCAGCATAGCCCGGGTTATACTCCACACCACCAAACAGATAGAGCATCAGTGTACGGGAGTAACGCAGGTTAAAAGGCGTCATCAGCACGGCTACCACTGCTACGGCCGTAACGTACACCCACGTATCGGGGTCGCCGAGTAGGTAGTATACCAGCGCGCCAATCACAAGCATCATACCCGTCGAGAAGCCAAAACTGATGTACATGGCGCCCCAGTAGAAACCCGGCTCGGGTTCGTAGGCCTGGCCACATACCGGACACTGGGCGGGCATTTCGGTGAAATGGGCCAAGTTGAGGGCCGAATGCGTGAACAGTGGGCCACGGCGGCAACGCGGGCAGCGCTGCTGCACAACGCCCGCCAGCATCGAGCCAGCTGCCACCGGATATTCTTTATAGGCCATCTTGAGCGGCTTTTTTCTTCTTCTGCTGGACAGTATGGCGGTACCAGAAAAAGCCCACGCTGCCAATCAGCAGGTACGGAATGGCCATCAGGTACACAATGCCCTTGTTGAGGCCCGTGGTATCATAGCTATCCTTGTCTTTGCCACCCGATACCAACTGGGTTTTGCACAGCGTGCATTGGGCCTGGGCGGGCGCGGGCACCAGCACACTCAGCAGCAAGGTTACCAGCAGAGCTAACAGCCCCGTTACAGCAAATTTCTTCATGGCGTTGAGATGATAAACGTGTCTTTGTATAACTCTGAAACCTGCCCCGAAGGTTCGGCCGAAACTCCTTCTAAGAACTGTAGTAGGGCGAAATCATGAAATACACAATCACCCCGGTCACCGACACATACAGCCACACCGGATACGTCCAGCGGGCAATACGGCGGTGTTTCTGAAACTGCTCGGTGAGGGCGAAATAGAGCGTGAACAGCACCAACCCCACCGTAGCGGCGGCCAGCACAATATGCGTCAGCAGAATGAAGTAATATATGCCCCGAATCAGGCCCTGGCCCCCAAACGTGGTGCTGGTCACCTGCGAATGGTAGGCCACATACGACACCAGAAATAACGAGCCCAGCAAGAAAGCCAGCCCCATCATGGCGCGGTGCCGGGTCACCTGCTTGTTGCGGATGAAGTAATAGCCCAGCATTAGGCAAACCGCCGTCAGCGAATTGAGCCCGGCATTTACGGCGGGCAATGCTTTCACGTTGAGCCCCGGAATAACGAATACGCCGGGAAAAAAGTACAGCACAGCTACTGCCAGGGGCACAACAGCACCGAGCACAGCGGCCAGCACTTTGTACTTGGCAGCACCAGCAGCAGAATTGACAAGCGGATCAGGGGTGGTCATAGATGTACAGCAGTACGCTGATTTCAGTGATGAGCCGGTTCATATCCCGCTCGCTGGTGCCATTGTAGCGCCCCCGTACGTAGCCGTCGCGGTCTACAAGCAACACAACAAGTGGGTAAGCACCGGCACTGCTACTAGTGGTGGAAGGCAGGAGCTGCAGTTCCTGGTTTAATAACCGGTTTACTGTGCTTTCGTTTCCGGTCAGAAAAAACCATTTGCCGGCAATAGCCCCTGCCTGTTCGGCATAGCGTGCGGCGGCAGCCGCCGAGTCGGGGCTGGTGAGCACCGAGGCCAGACGCACGCGAGGTTCCTGCCGGTATTTCTCCTGCAGCCGCACTAGTTGGGCCGTCTGGCGCTGACAGTCGTTCGGGCAGCCGGGAGGCAGGGCGCTCAATACGTAAAGGCCCTGGGCCTTTAGCTCGGCACCGGTTACCTCGCGCCCGCCGGCACCTTCGCGCAGCCGAAACGGCCCAAGTTGGTGGTAAACAGTATCGCGCTGCCACTTTCCGGCCACCAGCGTCGAATCAACGCGTTCGGGCAGATAAAAGGGCAGCGCGTAACGGTTGGTACCGAAGCCTTTCAGAAACAGAAAAGCCAGGACCGGAACCAGCAACATCAGGCCCAACAGTAATACTTGTTGGGGCCGCATAGGCTAGAAAATAGCTTCGTGAATGGCGTTACCCTCGGTAATGAGTGCTACCAGCAGCCAGATCAATAGGCCCATCGGAATCAAAATCGTCCAGATCAGGCCTTTAGTTTCATGCTTTAAGTGCATGAACTCGGCCACGATGAAGAAAGCCTTGAAGATAGTCAGGATGATGAAAATCGAGTTGCGCAACGTGCTTGCAGGCATAACGAAGGCAATCAGGAATTCCAGCGCCGTAATGGCCGTGATAATCCAGAAGGTTTTCCAAATCCAGGCCGTGTTGGGCTTCGGAATCTCGCCGGGATGGGCCGGCATTTGGGTGGTGTGATTAGCCATGAGCGTAGAAAGAAACACAGCTGCCGACTAGCCGCCCCAGTGGGGGCCAGTCGGCAGCAGAGTCAGGAAAATTAAACCAGGTAGAAGAAGGTGAAGACAAACACCCACACCAAGTCAACGAAGTGCCAGTACAGGCCGATTTTCTCCACCATCTCGTAGTGGCCACGCTTCTCGAACGTACCGTTGGTGGTAGCGATAAAGCAGTAGATCAGCAGGCAGATGCCTGAGAATACGTGCGTACCATGGAAACCGGTGATGAAGAAGAACAGGTCGGCGAATAGCACGGGCCCATACTGGTTCATTGCCAGGTTGGCCCCGAAGAACCGCGTGCCGTCGTTCATCAGCGTACCCTCGTCGGTACCGGTGATGAAGTGGCTCCACTCCCAGGCCTGGCAGCTTACGAAGACAACTCCGAACAGGATAGTCCAGAGCAGCCACTTCTGCACGTCCTTCTTATCGAAACGCTGGCCAGCTTCTACGGCCAGTACCATCGTTACCGATGAGAAGATGAGAATCATCGTCATCAGGGCCACGAAGGCCAGTGGCAGATCGACACCGTGCAGCCCCGGGAAGGAGTTGAATACCTTTTCCGGAATAGGCCAGTAAGCAGTCGAGAACTCGAACGCCTCGGGCGAGCCGGTGTAAGGCTGGTACCGGTGGCGAATAAGGCCGTAGGTGGTCAGGAAGGCAGCGAACGTGAAGGCGTCCGACAGCAGGAAGAACCACATCATCAGCTTGCCGTAGCTGGCATTGAAGGGCTCATTGCCGCCGTCCCAGGTGCCGGTGCGCGGCTTGTCCAGGGCGGAATCGGAAATTGCCTGCGTCGTCGGGGAAATGGTGGACATAGCGTGCGGGGGAGTTTACAACAATCTAGTGGTTCAAAAGTAAGAACAAATACAGGTACAACCAAAGTACGCCCAGGAAGTGCCAGTAGATGGTAACGTTGCCAATGGAGAGCATCTGACGGGAATGCACCTGATACTTAAAGCTTTTCCGCACCACAACCAGCAGAAAGATAAGGCCCGTAATGAGGTGAAAAGCGTGGACTCCGGTTAATACATACAGAAATGAGCCGGAAGGGTTGGAGTCGGTGCCCGCAAAAAAGATACGACCGTCGACTAATTGCCCCCAAAGCAGCCACTGACCCACCAAAAACGCCATGCCCAATCCGAAAGTAAGCAGCAACGCCAGCCGCACCTGCTTAAGGTCGTCGCGGCGGGCAGCCACCCAGGCCCACTGCACCGTAGCCGAGCTCAGCAGCAGCACAACCGTGGTGTATAGGAAACCGGGAGGCAGGTTGAATTCCAGCCAGTTGCCTTCGTTGCGGCGCACAATGTAGGCGCTGGTGTAAGCAGCAAAAATCATGAAAATGCTGACCATCATCAGCATGAGCAGAAACCGGGTCGGATGTATTCCGGTAGCCGGCTCCTTGGTATTCAGGGCTTCGTTAGCAAGCATATGGTTGAATGTGTGAGTATGAGAGGTGAGAAGTAAGCAAGGCGTCGGAACAGGGATTCTGGTGAATCCGGGACCTTCGCCTGTTTATTTTTAACACTGAACAAGAGTCTTTTGTCTCACTGTTTAGGTCGCAAATCTCACTTCCAGGCAAAGCGCTATATTTTATCCAGCACCAACGCAATCTGCACAATGGGCAGATATAGAAAGGAGCCGAACATGATGCTCATGGCCGCTTTCTTGCTGACAGTCCGCATCAGGTAAAACGTCTGCATCAGAAACAGCACTCCACATACCGCCGCTACCATCGGATACACGGTTCCGGTCATCCCAAAATAGAAGGGCAACAGGCTAAGCGGAATCAGCACCATGGTGTAAGTCATGATCTGGAAGGCGGTGCGTAAGTCCTTTTTGCCGGGCGAAGGCAGCATCTTGAATCCGGCCTTCTTGTAGTCGTCATCGAGCACCCAGGCAATGGCCCAGAAGTGCGGAAATTGCCACATAAACTGGATACCAAATAGAATCCAACCCTGCAGCCCCAGAAAACCAGTAGCTGCCACCCAGCCAATAAGCGGCGGCAATCCGCCCGGAATGGCACCTACCGCCACGCAAATCGGCGAAATAGTTTTGAGAGGCGTGTACACAAACCCGTACAAAATAAGCGAAAGCAGCGCCAGTGCTGCTGACAACGGGTTGAATACCAGCGCCAGCAGCGTCAGCCCCGCTCCGCCCAGTACGAGCGTGAATACCCAGGCCTCCAGCGGGCTAAGAATCCCTAGGGGTAATGGCCGCTGAGCCGTACGCTTCATTTGGCGGTCTAGGTCGATTTCGAAAATCTGGTTGATGGTGTTAGCTGCCCCGGTAACAGCCAAGCCGCCCACCATTACCAGTAGAGCCCGTCCCCAGTGTAGCTCGTTGGCGCCCAACAGATAGCCAATGGCGCTGGAGAAAGCCACCGTGAGGGCCAATCGGAACTTAATCAGCTGGAAGTACGCCTTAGCCTTACTCATTAACGGGAGAAAAACGGTGTATATGGCGGAAAACCACCCCTTGCGGGGCTGCAAAGCTACGCAACAACGACCGGAGTAACCTCCTGCGCCTGCCCTTTCGTAGCCCGGTTATAGGCTATCATCGCCTGAAACTGTGCCCCAAAGAGCACAGTAGCCAGCGTGAGATGGATGGGCTGAGCGAAAGCCGGAAAGGCAAAGTAAGCCAGCGTGATACCGGCTATTACTTCACCCACAACCAGCACCGCAATAACCGTAGCCAGCCGGTGCAGGCCCCTCGAAGGCACCTTGTATAGCTTATATACCAAGTAGGCATTCAGCAGCACGATGAGGATGGAAAACGACCGGTGTACCTTAAAGGTGGTACCCAACTGGTCTATCCAACCGGCGCGGCCAAGGTAGTGGTTGGCCGAAGCCAGCAAGTCGACCTCTTCACGCACCTGTGTACCCAGTACAATCTGACCAAAGCTGAATATAACTGCCACGACCAGCGCAGTTTTCAGGCCCGCCAACGGCTGCACTCGTTCCTCAACGCCGCTGCCCGGGCGCTGCGAGCGAATCACGGCATACAACAACATCCCTACAATCACGAGGGCCAAGCCCATGTGTATAGTTACCATAATGGGCAGCAGATTGGTTGAAACAACCAACGAACCCAACCAGCCCTGCACGCCGGTAAGCAGAAACGAGCCCAGTGCCAGCCAGAACACCGGCCGGTCGCGCCGCCAGTACGGAAAAGCAAAGAGCACAGTAGCAAATACAAATACTCCAATCAGTGCCCCCACCAAGCGGTTGATATACTCAATCCAGGTTTTTACCGGATTGAAATCCGTTTCGATGTACTGCGAGGGATGGTTGAAAATATCGCCCGCCACCTGATGAAAGCCCATGCTTTCGAGCCGGGTAGCCAGTTTCTTGTTCTTGGCTACCCGCTGGGCCAGGTAGATTTCCTTGTAATCGGCTGGCAGCTGGCTGATATGCGTAGGCGGCACCCAGGTACCGAAGCATTTGGGCCAGTCGGGGCAGCCCATTCCTGAACCGGTACTCCGCACAATACCACCTATCAAAATTAGAACGTACACGGCCGCCACGGTCAGGATACCTACGAACCGAAAGCGGCGCACAAAAGCAGGAAATACCATTAGTTGAAAACTGGTGGCTGTTAGTTGTTGACCAACGAAAAAAGCGGCCTGAGAAGCATCTAAAGGCTTACCGGGTAAATGATGCTTCTCCTACCCTTCCTTCTCTATATAACCGTTTTAAGGGTTAATTGCTTCTCCGCAGCGGCTATATTTATGCTTGATATAATCGTTACCAATAGGTGGGCATTGCACATAAAAACAGGCCGCCGTTGGTACGGCGGCCTGTTTTTATGTGCATGCACCTGGTGGTACTTACTCCATCTCCTTTTCGTAGGGCAAATTTGAAGATTGCGTCTGCGAGTAGGGCACGGTTTGAGGAATGAAGTCCTCTTCAGCACCGGGCTTGCTGTAATCATAGGGCCAGCGGTGTACAGCAGGAATATCGCCGGGCCAGTTGCCATGGCCGGGAACAACCGGCGTCGTCCATTCCAGCGTCGTCGAGTTCCAGGGGTTCTCGGTAGCCCGACGGCCGCGCCAGATGCTGTAGAAGAAGTTAAAGATGAAGATGAACTGACCTAGGAAGGCAATAATGGCTGCCACCGAGATAAACTTATTCAAGTCAGCAAACTGGCTGAATGTATCGAAACCAGTCCAGGCGTAGTAGCGGCGGGGGAAACCGGCAATACCCACATAGTGCATCGGCAGAAACACCAAGTATACGCCGGCGAAGGTTAGCCAGAAGTGCAGATAGCCAAGCTTCTCGTCCATCATACGGCCGAACATC
This sequence comes from Hymenobacter sp. ISL-91, assembly GCF_018613725.1. Classification (GTDB taxonomy): domain Bacteria; phylum Bacteroidota; class Bacteroidia; order Cytophagales; family Hymenobacteraceae; genus Hymenobacter. The sequence goes on along the minus strand of NZ_JAGGPS010000010.1, from coordinate 140,984 downwards.
TTGGGGAACCAATGGTATACACCAGCCCACAGGCCAAAGAAGGCCGATGAACCCATTACAAGGTGGAAGTGAGCTACTACAAAGTACGTGTTATGCAGCTGAATGTCGAGGGCGGCATTACCAAGAATGATACCCGTAAGACCACCCGCAATGAACAGCGAGACAAAGCCAATAGAGAACAACATAGCCGTAGTGAAACGGATGTTACCGCGCCACAACGTAGCCAGCCAGTTAAACACCTTCACGGCTGATGGCACCGCAATAATGAGCGTCAGGAACATGAAGACCGATCCGAGGAAAGGATTCATGCCGGTTACGAACATATGGTGAGCCCACACAATAAAGGAGAGCAACGAAATACCGAGCAGTGAGCCAATCATAGCGCGGTAGCCGAATACAGGCTTACGGGCGTTGGTTGCCAGAATTTCTGACACCATACCCATAGCAGGCATAATTACGATGTACACCTCAGGGTGGCCCAGGAACCAGAACAAGTGCTGGAACAGGATAGGCGAGCCACCGGTATTAGGCAGGGCCTGACCAGCAATGTAAATGTCAGACAGGAAGAACGACGTACCAAACGAACGGTCGAAGATCAGCAGCAGTGCGGCCGAGAACAGAACCGGGAACGAAAGCAGACCCAAAATAGCCGTCAGGAAGAAGGCCCAGATGGTGAGCGGGAGCTTGCTCATGCTCATGCCCTGGGTACGCAGGTTGATAACGGTAGTGATGTAGTTTACGCCACCCAGCAACTGCGAAATGATAAACAGCGCCATCGATACCAGCCAGAGCGTTTGACCCGCACCCGAGCCGGCAATGGCTTGAGGCAGCGCCGAAAGTGGCGGGTAAATTGTCCAGCCAGCCGCAGCCGGGCCAGTTTCGATAAAGAGCGAAGCGAACATAATCACGCTGGATCCGAAGAAGAACCAGTACGAGAGCATATTCATGAAGCCCGACGCCATGTCGCGGGCACCAATCTGCAACGGAATCAGAAAGTTGGAGAACGTTCCGGACAGACCAGCAGTCAGCACGAAGAACACCATGATGGTGCCGTGCATAGTTACCAATGCTAGATAAAACTCTGGGTTCAGTTTGCCAGCCTCAATCCACTTACCCAAAAACGGCTTAAGCCATTCCAGAGTAGCTTCGGGCCAGCCCAACTGCAGACGAAACAGGCTGGAAAGCGCACCACCAATAATGGCCCAGAAAATACCTGTAATCAGGAACTGCTTAGCAATTACTTTATGGTCGGTGCTGAATACATATTTCTGCAGAAAGCTCTGCTCGTGATGCTCGTCGTGGTGCGCGTGGTCGTGGCCCGGTTCGGTAGCCCCGATGCCACCCTGCACCTGCTCTTGCGTTGGAAAGTTAGCTGCCATAGGTAAATCGTGCAGTAAGAATGTTTAAAGCGAAGCCTTGGCAGCCGTAGGCGTTACCACCGCAGCGGCAGCCGGGGTAGCCGGTGCTTTATCAACCAATTTATCCGACTTCTGTTTGAAGCTGGCTAATACCTCCGGGTTTTGTTCTGAGAACGATTTCTGCTTGGCAAACCAAGCTACATAATCGTCCGGCTCATCCACGATGATGCTCATTTTCATAGCAAAATGCCCACGGCCACAGATCTGGTTACAGGCCAACTCGTAATTGAAATTAGGGTTGCCTGTTTGGGCCCGCATCTCATCGGTAGTCTTGGTAGGCGTAAACCAGAATTTAGTCGGCATACCTGGTACGGCGTACATCTGCACCCGGAAGTTTGGCATATATACCGAGTGTAGCACGTCGCGCGAACGGATGCGCAACAATACCGGATGACCTTTAGGAACGTGGATTTCTCCGGCTGTAAAGTCGTCAACACCATTCTGGTCGCTCAGATCAAATCCGAATTCGTTTACTGCGTCGATAAGCCGGTAATTAACCACACCCAGCTTCTGGTCGCGGCCCGGGTAACGTACCAACCAGTTAAACTGCTTGCCCATAACCTCCAGCACAACGGCATCTTTCGGAGCGGGGCCAGTGATACGCGTCCACTCCTTCCAGCCAGCAAACACCAAGGCAGCCATTACAATAGCTGGAATTAACGTCCAGATAACTTCAATCTTGTTGTTATGAGGAAAGAAGAAGGCCCGACGATTTTCCTTATGTTGATACCGGTATGAGTACCAGAACAGCAATACCTGCGTCAGCACAAAGGCTACACCCAGAATGGCCATCGACACCCAAAACATCTTGTCGGTAGCCAGGCCGTGCACGGAAGCAATCGGCGGGTTCATCTTGTCGAAGTTCTCGACGAACGACCACGCGAACCACGCGCCACCACCTAGGAGAAATACCATAAACAGGATGGCATTTACGCGGTTGCTGACGCCCACCTCCCGATTAGAGCTGCCTGAGAAAATGGAAGTCAGAATCTGGAGACGAAACAACAGGCCGAATACGACCAGTAACAACGCCAAAACCAGAACAATGCTCAGAGTAGTCATTTGCAAGGGTAGAAGTGAGTGTTGAGAGGCTAAGAACGAGCACCAGCTATCAGGCAGGGCCGTCTTCTTACTACTCAATACTCCTGTCTGAGATTAAGTAGTATGATGAACGCTTTCGTCGAGGAAGGGATGATGAACCGGGGTCAGCGAAGCCTGAGCCAAACGCTTAGTCATCAAAATAAGGAAGCTACCGAGGAAAATCAGTGCAATTCCAATCTCAATAATAAACCCGTTTTCACCCTTCATTGTTCCGGGCATGAACATCAAATAAAAGTCAGACCAGTGACCAATCAGAATGGCAATGCTCACTATTTTGAGCATGATCATTTGACGCTTTGCATCACGGGTCATCAACACTAGAAAAGGGAAGACGAAGTTGATAGCCAGGTTGGCGTAGAACAACCACGTATACTGGCCGTTGAAGCCGCCCAGACGCTGGTTGAAATACACTGACTCTTCGGGCATGTTGGCATACCAGATGAGCATAAACTGCGAGAACCACAGGTAAGTCCAGAAGATGCTGAAGCCGAACATGAATTTGCCCAAGTCGTGCAGGTGGCCATCTTTCAGCAGAGGCAGGTAGCCGGCTTGCTTAAGCAGGATGGCACATAGCGTAACCGCTGCAATACCCGATACCCACCACGAGGCGAAAACGTACCAGCCAAACATGGTGGAGAACCAGTGCACGTCAACCGACATTACCCAGTCCCAGGCCGACATCGACGAGGTTACGGCATAGAATACAAGGAAAAGAGCCGAAACATTGATGCTTTTATGGAAGTAGGCAGTACCACCATTCAGGTCTTCGGCCAGCGACAGATCGCGCAGACGCTTCGTGAAATAAATCCACAGGCCCAGGTACACCACCATTCGAATGACATAAAACGGCACATTCAGAAATCCTGATTTGCCTGCAATGATGGCATCGTAGTTGGCATCCCCCTTGTCCATGATGCCGGGTACCGTCCAGTGAAACAGATCGTAGTTGATGAAGTTAAGGCCGAATACAACCAGCATAATCACCAGACCGGGCACCAGCCAGGCACTGAGGGCCTCATTGATGCGCTTTACCACAACCGACCAGCCCGCGTAAGCCACGTACTGAATAGCCATGAACACGGTACCGATGGCCGACACACCTGTGAAGAACACGTTGTTGTGCCATAAGCTCACAATAATACGCTTGAGCCAAGGTGCGCTGCTGTGGTGCTCGCCACCACCATGCGCAGCCGCAGCCGTATTGCCAGCCGTTGCCACACCGTGGCCCGCGGTTGCGCCGTGGGCGGCGGCGGCGCCTTCAGCGGCCTCGTGGCCACCACCGCCGAACAGCGAGACGATTACGCCCACTATCAGCAGAACCACGCCGGCAATGATGATAAGCATGAAGTTCTTACGAGTGCCCGGGGTTACTTCCAGGTATTCCGCCGTAACACTTTCCTGATGCGTCAGAGTTGCCATAGCAGGGGATTAAATAGCTTCGCCGTTACGTGCCGGGTCGCCCGCGCCAGGGTTCTTCGACATCTCGTTCGACCCAGCTTTAGTGGGATTCTGTTTCATCTGGCCCGACGTCATGGTCGAGTCGGCCGTGGGTACGTTGGCGTCGGCGCCGCCAACTTTTACCATGTCTGCCAGCCCATCCGGGCCCTTGCCGAGCTGGAGAGCCCGCACATACATGGCAATCTTCCAACGCTCCTCAGGGTTTACCTGTGAGCCGTGCGGCATCATGCGGCCCTTGCCCCACTGAATGACGTGGTAGATATGGCCGTCGTTCTGGGTTGGGTAGGTTCCGGTGGCGTAGTTGGGTACACCTTTGAACTTGATGCCTACCGGGCCTTGTCCGTCGCCCTGCTCACCATGGCAGTGCTGGCAGTTACGCGAGTACAACACTTTGCCTTGCTCTAAATGCGTTTTAGAGTAAGCGTAGGGGTTTTTCAGTGTTGTTTCAGCCGTAGGAATATCGTCTTTGGCGATATGTGTGTAATAGGCCAGCTTGCCGCGCGGTATGGTTCCTACCGCTGGCGTGCGCTGGTTGATGCCCATGGGGTTAACACGGTTGGCACCTACTTGGCTTAGCGGCTCGTACGGGATGGAAGTGTACATCTCAGGAGCATACTCCAGGCCCGGATCATTGGCCTCATTACAGCCCGTAGTCAGCGCCGCAGCCAGCAGCACCGCCGACGCTTGTAGCGATATTTTCAGCGAGTGCATCATTAGAACTTGGACATTTCTTTTTGATTGACCTCCGATGCGCCGTTCTCGCGCAGAATCTGCGTGAGCTTGTTCATATCGGTGTTCTCGTTTACTTCAATGGCCATCACGAACTTGTCGTCGGTCGAGCGCACATCCAGCACTGGCGTTTTCCAGCGCGGGTAGAGCTTGCTGATGGCATAGAAGGTAATAACCATACCGTGGCAGCAGAAAAGCACGGTCAACTCAAACGTTACCGGAATGAAGGCCGGCAGTGCGATGTGGGGCTTACCGCCGATAATCATCGGCCAGTCGAAGCCCAGCATATAAATCTGCATCCAGAGCGCAAACGACAGGCCAGTGAGGCCGAAGAAGAACGCGGCAATGGGCAGGCGCGACCGTTCGATGCCTAGGGCATCATCGATGCCGTGGATGGGGAACGGGGTGAAGACTTCGTAGATTTTAACGCCGGCTTCCCGAACGTTTTCCACGGCGTGCAGCAGCACGTCCTCGTCTTCGAAAATACCGAGGGCGAAGCGCTTAGTCATGCTTATCGTAGTTTACCGGGGCCGAGGCAGGCACTCCGTGGGTGGTAACGGGTTGAGGGGCGTGGTGCGGGTCGCGGCCAGTATAGGTCGGGCCGTTATCCACCGTGTACTTGAGCACCGACTTCACTTCGGCCATGTTGATAACCGGGAAGAACTTAGCAAACAGCAGGAACAGCGTAAAGAACAGACCAATAGTGCCTACGTAGATACCCACGTCGATGATAGTTGGTGAGAACATAGCCCACGAAGAAGGCAGGTAGTCGCGGTGCAGCGAGGTGACGATAATTACGAAACGCTCGAACCACATACCAATGTTCACGATAATCGATAGCACGAAGGTCAGCGGAATGCTGTAACGCACCTTACGGAACCACACCAGCTGCGGCGTAATTACGTTGCAGGTCATCATAGCCGCATAAGCCCACCAGTAAGGACCAGTGGCCCGGTTGATGAACGCGTAGGACTCGTATTCCACCTGCGAGTACCAGGCAATGAAGAACTCGGTGATATAAGCCACACCTACGATGGAGCCGGTAACCATCATGATTTTATTCATGAGGGCAATGTGTTCAATGGTAATGTAGTCTTCCAGCTTAAATACGACCCGGGTAATGAGCATCAGCGTCAGTACCATGGCGAAGCCCGAGAAGATAGCACCAGCCACGAAGTAGGGCGGGAAGATGGTAGTGTGCCAGCCCGGTACTACCGAGGTAGCAAAGTCCATCGATACAATGGTGTGTACCGAGAGTACCAGTGGCGTCGAAACGCCGGCCAGAATCAGCGAAACAGTTTCGTAGCGGCTCCAGTGCTTAGCCGAACCTTTCCAGCCCATGCTCAGCATGGAGTAAGCTACTTTGGCAATCGGACCCTTAGCCCGGTCGCGGATAGTGGCGAAGTCGGGCACCAGACCTGTGTACCAGAACACCAGCGACACGGTGAAGTAAGTCGAGATGGCAAACACGTCCCAGAGCAGGGGCGAGTTGAAGTTTACCCACAGCGAGCCGAACGTATTCTGTAGTGGGAACACCCAGTAAGCCAGCCAAGGACGGCCCATGTGCAGTACCGGAAACATGGCCGCGCAGATTACGGCGAAGATGGTCATGGCTTCGGCAGCGCGGTTGATGGAGGTCCGCCACTTCTGACGGAACAGCAGCAGTACGGCCGAAATCAGGGTGCCGGCGTGGCCGATGCCTACCCACCACACGAAGTTGGTGATGTCCCAGGCCCAGCCAATGGTTTTGTTCAGGCCCCACTCGCCGATACCGTACCACAAGGTGCGGTAAACGGAATAGAAGAATACGCCGAGGAGCAGAAGGGCGACGCTCAGGGCGGCCATCCACCGAATATTCGGGGCGGCTTCTACCTGGCGGCACACGTCCTGGGTGACGTCGTGGTACGTTTTCCCCCCGGTTACGAGCGGCTCCCGTACAGGTGATACGTGCTGCATAGTGGTTGAATTTGGTTGTTGGGGCTTCAGGAATTCGGGGACTTGGCTTCGTGGCGAATGAACTGGCGCTAAAAAACCAACTCCCTAAATCCCCAACAAGCTAAGCACCGATAATTAAACGTTGAAATCGAGTTGATCCGTATTGCGGATTTTGGTCAGGTACGTGATGTTAGGCTGCACATTGATGGAGCTCAGGGCGTGGAAAGCCCGCTCACCATCCTCGCGGCGCAACAGCTGAGCTATGCGTGACTCCGAGTCGCGCATGTCGCCGAATACGATGGCCTGGGTAGGACACGACTGGGCGCAGGCCGAAACGATTTCACCATCCCGTGGGCGGCGCTTCTCTTTCTTTGCTTCCAGCTTACCCAGCTGAATCCGCTGCACACACATGGAGCACTTTTCCATCACGCCGCGGGCTCGTACCGTTACATCCGGGTTGAGCACCATGCGTCCCAGATCGGTGAACATGTGGCCGTTTACAGTTTCGAACTTCTCATTGGAGTAGTACGAGAACCAGTTGAAGCGACGCACCTTGTAAGGGCAGTTGTTGGCGCAGTAACGGGTACCTACGCAGCGGTTGTAGGTCATCTGGTTGAGACCTTCCGAACTATGGGTAGTCGCCAGTACCGGACACACCGTTTCGCAAGGTGCGTGGTTGCAATGCTGACACATCAGGGGCTGGAATACTACTGCGGGGTTAGCCGAAGGATCTTCCATAGCCGCGTAGGTGTCAAGCTTGCCCTTCTCGTCGAACTGCTCTTTGTTAGCGTCGGAGCTATAGTAGCGGTCAATGCGCATCCAGTGCATCTCACGGCGGTTGATAACCTCCTGCTTGCCCACCACAGCCACATTATTCTCGGCCTGGCAACCAATCACGCACGAGCCGCAGCCGATGCACGAGTTGAGGTCGATGGCCATGCCCCAATGGTGATTCTTGTACTCGTAGTCCTGCCACAACGACACTTTACGAGGAGCTTCCAGACCTTCGGGGGTCGCAATCTTGATGTAATTAGTAACCTCCTTAGGATTCTTCTGGTATTCTGCCAGCGACGCTACCTGCACCACTTCCTCGCGGTCCATGATAGTGTGGTGAGTCTGGGTCTGGGCAATTGGCGACTGGGTTCCGGTACCCTCAATCTGCACCGAGGTAGTATAGTTGATGGCTCCGTTGCGCATTGTCAGCAGTGGCAGCACATTGGCGCCAACCTGATCGGCAACCTTACCCGCTGCCTCGCGGCCGTAACCGATAGCAATACCAATGGTGCCGGCAGCCTGGCCGGGCTGAATCAGGACGGGTAGCTGAATGCTCTTGCCATTAGCCGTCACTTTCACCACATCACCCTGCTCCCACTTCTGCTCCAGAGCGTAGGCGCGAGGAACAGTTACGTAGTTGCCCCAGGTAGCCTTCGAAATCGGGTCAGGCAATTCCTGTAGCCAGGGGTTGTTGGCTTGTGCTCCATTGCCGAGGCCAACTTTTTCGTAAACAGCAAGCTCAATACCAGTGCCTTTGTTGGCACGAATAGCACTCATAGCGCTGTTTGCATCCATTGCGGGCTCTAGTTGGGCCGCCGGAGCAGGCAGCGCCGAGCCACGGGCTACACCGTCGTGTACAGCCTTGTCCCAGGCTTTTATGAAGCCTGCGCTGCCTAATACTCCCTGCCATTGCTGGCGAAGATAATTGTAATAGGTAGTTGGATTACCGGCCCAGGTCAGGAGCGAATCTTGGGCCTGACGGGTGGCAAACAGAGGCGTGATGACGGGCTGAGCTAGGCTCAGATAGCCGCGCTTTGGCTCGTAGTCATTCCACGACTCCAGGAAGTGGTGGTCGGGAGCAGCGTAGAGGCATAGCTTGCCGGTTTCGTCGAGCCGGTCGTTGAGCGAGATGCTCGTTCTTACTTTACCGGCCTGCAGCGCTTTACCTAGCTCGGCACCCATCGGGTGGTCGTACACGGGGTTGGCACCGTAGAAAATTACTGCGCCAATCTGGCCCGCAATAATATCCTTGATCAGGCGAGCCATACGGGCGTCGTCGCCCTGACGTACGTAGGAAGGGTTGGCCGTATCGACGGCGGCTGAGCCGAGCGTCTGGTTGATAGCGGCTACCAGCGTTTGGATGCCGGGGTCGTTGATTCCCGAAACCACGAGGCCACGCGAACCCGCCCGACGCAGAGCAGCAGCGGCCTCGGCAAGCTTCTTGGAAGCTGGGGCCGCGCCCCCGCCTACTACGGCGTTGTACAGGTCGGCCGTTGCCGCACCCATAGCCGAGGGCTTCAGCGACTCGCGCACATCGGCGTTGGAGCCGGTAAGCGAGAGGTTGGTTTCGAACTGGTAGTGCTTCGACATGGCACGCCGCTCGCTCGATACCTTGCGGTTCTCTACGTACTGGCGGGCAAACTCTACGGGCGAAATCCAGGTGCCCAGGAAATCGGCATCGAGGCCTACGATAACGTCGGCCTTACTGAAATCATAAGCCGGAAGCACGCCGCCGTTGGCCCGGAGTAGCGCCGACACCGAGTTCACATCGTACATCACATGCTCACCTCCGCCGAAGCGGGTAGTGAACTCGTTGATGACTTTTTTGGTCGAAGGGCTGATAATGGTCGGCGACACGATGGCCACGCGGCCAGCGCCGGTCAATGCGGCCCGTACTTCCTGGTCGAGCTGGTCGGTGGCAATGCGCTGGCCCTTTTTGGTGAAGAACTGCAGCCGGGCATTGTCATACAGGCCCAGCACAGCAGCCTGGCCGCGAGCCGAGAGGCCACCGCGGGTAATAGGCGACTCGGGGTTGCCTTCGAGCTTGATGGGCCGTCCTTCGCGGGTTTTAACCAGTACGCTGTTATAATCCTGGCCGTTGAAGAACGTGGAAGCGTAGAAGTTGGCGATGCTGGGGTCTACTTCCTCGGGCTTGTTGAGGTAGGGAATAGCCTTCCGAACGGGCGCTTCGCAGCTGGCCAGCGTCGCGGCGGCCAATCCGAAGCCCATTAGCTTCAGAAAGTCGCGGCGTGGAGCAACTGTTGCATCCGTCGAACCATGGCCTTCCTTCACCGGCATGAAGTCGGCAAACTCGGTCATGGCGTTCTTAATGAACTCCGGCGAGTTTTCCAGCTCCTCAATTCCCTTCCAGTACTTGGGCGACTCTTGCATTTGTTGGGGGCTTGGGGTCTTGCGCACCGGGGGTCTTCTATTCGACGCCCTGCGTGCGCAAGAGGGTGCTTATCTTGACTTGGGAAGTTGTTTGTTGGTCTTATTGCGCTAAAAGCGGAAGCGAGTAGTCTTCATTGCTCGCCAAGCTTACGCACTAAGCGCTTAATAGTGGCACTTCGAACACTCGGTGCCGCCGTTCGACGATACCGTGAAGGGAACTGCCCCATTCTTGGAGTCGTGCAGCTTCACAAGGTTGTCGTAGTAGCCGTTGCCCTTGGTGTTGAGCGGCGTTTCGCGGTGGCAGTTGATGCACCAGCCCATCGTGAGGGCCGAGTACTGGTAAACCACTTCCATGTTCTCGATAGGACCGTGGCAGGTTACGCACTCGAGGCCGGCTACCTGGGTATGCTGGGAGTGGTTGAAGTAGGCCAGATCGGGAATGTTGTGTACCCGCACCCACTGGATGGGCTGCTTACGCTCGATGGCCCGGTAGATCTTCTTGATTTCCGGCGACTCTGTTTTGATCTGCGAGTGGCAGTTCATACAGATGTTAGGCGACGGGATGTTGGCCGACTTGCCTTTGTACACCGAAGTGTGGCAATAGGCGCAGTCGATCTGGTTTTCGCCGGCGTGCAGCTTGTGCGAGAAGGCAATAGGCTGGGTGGGCTGGTAACCCTGGCTCAGGCCTACGCCCATAGCTCCCTGAATGGTTTCGTAGAGTACGGCAAGCACAAATACGGCACCCACGATACCGCGCACGGCCGTCGACTTGTAAATGCGGCTGTAATCGAAACGCTGCTCAATCTGCTCCCGGTCGCGGCCGTCGAGGTCCTTGCGGCCCCGCAGCACATCCTTCATGATGTTGGCAATAATTACCAGTGTTACCACCAGCACAATCAGCACCACCACCAGCACAATCAGCAGGATGTTCATGGAGCTGCTGGCCTCGCCGCCGGCAGTGGCAGTGCCATCTACGGCCGCCTGATCACCCGACTTAGAGTCCAGCCCCGTGCCCACAGCAACAGTTTTGGTTTCTGCATCGGTAACGTAAGCAATAATCGAGGTGATTTCAGCATCCGAGAGCTGGAAGCTTGGCATTTGCTGCTTCTGGTACTCGTTGAATATTTTCACGGCGTACTCGTCGCCACTGGCTACCATTTTGCTGGAGTTCTTGATCCAGGGAATGAGCCACGACATGGGCCGACGCTTGGCAATACCGGCCATGGCCGGACCTACTACTACGTCGTTGATGGCGTGGCACTGGGCGCAGTTGGCTTTAAACAGGGCATCACCGGCGGCAATGGCGGCCGGGTCGGCGGTGGTGGTGCCGGCAGCAGCAGCCGGCGCGGCGGCGGCAACGGTGCCGGGCGTAACGCCAGCCTCGCTGGGATTTTTAGAGGTACCTACTTCGCCGGCTGCTGGCTGTGCACCTTGCGCCATGGCATAGCCAAAGCTGACAAAGAACAGAAGCAGAGCAAGAAAGAGGCGGGGAAGGGAACGTAGTCGGATGCTATCCATCGCACAGATTAGCTAAAAAAAAGAAACGCGGGGGTGCTTCAAGGCCACAAATGTAGCTTGGGAAAGCCAGAGAACAAACCAACGGGGGCGATTTTTCGCCCTTCGCGGCAAGCTTAGATTCATTCTAAACTCTATTATTTTGCGGCTTTTTAGCAACTCAGCACCTGCCTGCACACCCCAACTCAGACTCGGCCGCCGCACAGAGGCTGCAAGCTGCCCGGCTCAGCAAAAAAACCCTTACTATAAGGAGAAGGTTTGGGGCCAGATGGGCAATAAGCTGTGGTCCAAAACTTTCCCTGTAATCTACTTGAATATAGCTGGTTATTGCGGCTAAAAAGCTTACCTTTGCCCCTCATTTATTTTTTCACATCATATTCCACCCCGTCGTAATGGCAGTAAGAAATTACGAGACGGTCTTCATTCTGACTCCCGTGTTGAACGAGAGCCAAGTGCAAGAGACGGTCGAGAAGTTCTCGCAGGTGCTTAAGGAAAATAGCGCCGACATCATCAACCTTGAATCGTGGGGCCTGAAAAAGCTGGCTTACCCGATCGAGAAAAAAAACACCGGGTATTATTTCCTCGTGGAGTTCACCGGTGAAGGCAACATCGTAGATGTGCTGGAGCTGGCCTTCCGTCGTGATGAGCGCGTCATCCGTTTCCTGACCACCGTACTCGACAAGTACGCCCTGGAGTACGCTGGCCGCCGTCGCAAAGGCGAAATGAATCAACCCAAACCTAAAACGTCCGAAGCAGTTGGCTAAGCAACGTAAAATGAGTCTCGCCAACGAGCGTCTGCACAAGCAGGACGCTCGTAAGAAGTACTGCCGCTTTCAGAAAGCTGGTATCAAGTACGTCGACTACAAAGACCCGAACTTCCTGCTGAAGTTCGTCAACGAGCAGGGCCGCATTCTGCCCCGTCGTATTACCGGCACCAGCCTCAAGTTCCAGCGTAAAGTAGCCCAGGCAGTAGCCAAGGCGCGCCACCTGGCCCTGATGCCCTACGTAACCGACTCGTTGAAATAAGTTGTCAGTATTTAGTTGTCAGTTGTCAGTTGTTGGCTGAAGCAACGCTTTTGAATCTAACAACTGACAACCAACAACTAATAACTAAATAAACTCATGGAAGTATTTCTGAAAGACGACGTTAAGGGCCTCGGCTACAAGAACGACCTCGTGACGGTAAAGCCCGGCTACGGCCGCAATTACCTGATGCCCCAGGGCTTGGCTGTACTGGCCGATAAAACCAACAAGAAAATCGTTGCCGAGAACGTCCGTCAGGCCGCTCACAAGGCCGACAAGGTGAAGGGTGATGCCCAGAGCCTGGCCGACCAGATTGGCGACATGGTGCTCGACATCCCGGCTAAGGTGGGTGAAAGCGGCAAAATTTTCGGCCGCGTAACCACCCTGCAGCTCTCCGACGCCCTCAAGGCGAAGGGCATTGAGGTAGACCGCAAGCGTCTCTCGTTCGACACCGACCCCACGTCGGTAGGCGAGTATACTGCTTCGGCCGACCTGCACCGCGAGGTGAAGCACAAGATTCGTTTCAACGTAGTGGCCGAGTAGGCTATTGCTGAAACGCCATTGAGGCAAACAAAACGCCCGGTTGCTTTAGCAGCCGGGCGTTTTGTTTATGGACCACGGCATAAACTGCCCTACTTATTACGACCTTTGTTCGTACACTCGTCTGGCTTGCTTCCTTCATGGAGTCTGTGCCGGTCTTCTCTCCCATCTTAAAGGCAGCAACTGAGCCGCGTTTCCATATAGGCGATGCGCCCCGCCGACCGGTCCGTTTGGCCGAAAGCGGGCGGTTGAGTAGGTTGCCTGCCCGTTGGCCCGTTCGGGGTCTAATTCAGCCCAATGTTTCGTACTGAAATCCCGCTTACGCCCCTCCCCCACCAGCTGCCGCCTTCGGCCCGGGTGCTCACGCTGGGGTCCTGCTTTTCGGATGCAATCGGCGCGCGCCTGACCGAGTTCAAGGTCGCGACGCTGGTTAACCCGTTTGGCACTGTATTCAACCCCATCTCGGCCTGTAAGCTGCTGCGCGCGGCGGCCGGCGAAGATGTGGACTGGCAGCAGCACTTAGTAGAGGCCCGTGGCCGCTGGCAGAGCTACGACCTGCACGCCGAAATCGGAGCCGATTCGCCGGTGGAGCTACTGCAACATATCAGCCAGCTTACCCGCGAGGTGGGCGTGTTTCTGGCTACGGCCGATGTGGTGGTACTCACGCTGGGTTCGGCCTTTGCCTACCGCCTGCGTGAAACCGGTGAGCTGGTGAGCAACTGCCATAAGGTTGGGGCCGACCAGTTCGATAAGGAGTTGCTGACGGCCGATGAAATTATTGCAGCTGTGGCCGAAACCCATGCGTACCTGCGCCGGACGAACCCCAAGCTCCGCTTTGTACTGACAGTAAGCCCCGTCCGCCACCTCAAGGATACGCTGGTGCTGAACTCGGCCAGCAAGGCGATGCTGCGGGTTGCCTGCCACTATCTGAGCGAGCTACTGCCCGATGTTACCTACTTCCCGGCTTACGAACTGCTGGTAGACGACCTGCGCGACTACCGCTTTTATGCCACCGATATGCTGCACCTCTCGGAATCGGCCGAGAACTATGTGTGGGACAAGTTTACGCGTACTTACTTCGACGCAGCTTTCGGGCGCTTCAAAAAGGAGTGGGAAGGCATCCGGCAGAACCTGGGCCACCGGCCTCTGCATCCGGCAGCTCCCGAACACCGTGCCTTTCTGGAAAGCACGCTCGAACGCCTGCGCAAGCTCGGCGGCACGGCCGACGTGCGCATGGAGCTGCTGCATGTGGAGCGTGAGCTGGCCAACCTGCCCGAGCCCAAAACAACGGCCCCGGCCCCAGAAGAGGTGTACGACGACGGTGAAGAGCGCATCGACATTGGCTCGTTTGATGACCAGGCCGCAACTTCTAAAGTGCAGCCCGCCGCTCCGGTAGTGGCCACCGCCACTGAGGCCGACACCAAGCCGGAGGCCGCGAAAAAAGGCGCCGCAAAAAAGGAAATTAACCGGGCTGTGTTTGCCAAAACCCGGCTTACGTCTCAGGCTAGCCTCATCCGGCCCGGTGCCGGCCTGCTGGTAGAGGATGCCGAAGAGACCGAGCCAGAGGAAACTGATACCACCGACGTAACCGAATCGGCTGATTCGACTGTATCGGCCGAATCGGCTTACGACCACGCCTATTCGCCTACCATCACCGATCTGACGGACGAAGCCGAAACTGACGAAGACGAGGCGGACGACAACGAAGAAGTCAACCCGGACGAAACCGTAGAGGAAGCAGCCCGCCGCAAAAAGCGCCGCTCGCGGGGTGGAGCCAAACGCACCAAGCGCAAGCATGCCCGCCTGGCCGCCGAGCAGGGCAATACCGAAGGGCAGCCCGAGGCCAGCACCGTAGCTACTGCCCCCGCACCACTGCCCGATGCACCACTGCCCGGTACTCCGGCCACTATTGCTCAGCCAGATGACGAAGAGGAGCTGGCTTCGGAAGTGGTGTACATAACGGAGGCGCAGCTGCGCCAGCCCCGCCCGCAGCCGACGCCCCCAGCCAGCGGCCCGACCGAGCCAACCAGCACCGACGACACTGAGACGGCCACACCGGAAGCCGACGAAGCAGCGCCGGAGGCCCGCCGTAGCCGGAATAACCGTCGGGGCAACAAGCGCGAGCAGGCCCCCCGTTATGGTGGCCGCCCCGGCCGCCAGCCGCTTTACGCCCTTGATACCAATGGCCCTGCGCCCATGCCGGCCGATATGGCACCCGAGGCAACCGCTACGCCCGCAGAAGGTAACACCACCGAGCCGGAAGTATCGAGCCCGGTGGTGCCGGCATCTGCTGAGGCAAGCGAGAAACCGGCCACCAAGCAGCGCACGCCCCGGCCAAAAGCAACCCGGCAGCCGGCAGCTGCTGTAGCTACTCCGGCCGAGCCAGCGCCTGTTGAAGCTACGCCAGAAGTAACTACCCCTGTAGTAGCACCTTCGGTAGCCACAGCCGCTCCTGTCGCTGCTGCAACGCCAGAGGCTGCGGCGGCCAAACCGGCGGCCCGGCCTAGCCGTCGTAAACCGGCTGCGCAACCTAAAGCGGCTCCGGAAGCAGCGGCGCAGCCAGCACCGGAACCCGTCAAGACTCCGGCCCGAAAACGAGCTGCCGCCAAACCAAAAGCGCCGGCCGCGCCCGAGGCGGCGGCAGCACTTGAGGCAGCAACAGTAGCCACCAAGTCTGCTCCGCCCAAGCCCGCTGCTCCTGCAAAGCCGGTTGCCAAGCCGAAAGCGCCAGCCAAAGCCAAGCCGAAGGCAGCTGCCGAAGCAACGACCAAAAAGCCCCCTAAAGCGGCGACCAAGCCTAAAGCAGCGGCCGACAAGGCTGCAGCTGTTCCAAAGGCTACTGCTGCTAAGTCGGCTCCGACTAAAGCCAAAACAGCCGCTAAGCCAACCAAGAAAGACAAGCCCGAAAAGCCGAAAGCGCAGTAAACACAAAACCCAGCCCTGCCGGCTGGGTTTTGTGTTCATAGAAAGTGTGTACTGGTTCTTGGGCGTTCCGATTTCAGGGCAAAGGGGCCGCGTAACGGAGCAGTTTCCCGCCCTGCAAGGTAATCGGCAGACACAACCGGCTACCAGTTCGGGCAAGCCTCTGCCCCATTGCCTGAAGCCCTGGATGTGGTGACAGCAACGGGTGGAATTTGTGGCGGCAGCTTCCGCGGAGCCGGCTGGTGCCGTACCTTTACTACCTATTCCGCCGCCGCAGGCTACTGCCGGCCGGCCGGTGTTTGTTTTTCTGTTTTTGCCTTTTGTTGAGTCTTTCGTTTGATTTTGTGCAGCCAGCGCCGGAACCGGCGGCCGACCGCGTTACGCTGTTTGCCGACGTGATTCTGCCCTTGCCGCTGCCCCGCCTCTACACCTACCGCGTACCGTTCGAGCTGAGCGACCAGGTGGTTATCGGCGGGCGTGTGCTGGTGCAGTTCGGGGCCAAGCGCACGCTGAGCTGCATTGTGGCGGCCGTGCACCAAACGCCGCCCGCCGCGTACCAGGCCAAGTACATTCTCGAATTCATTGATGATGCGCCCGTAGTAACCCAGCCCCAGCTGAAGCTGTTTGCCTGGATTGCCGAGTACTACCTCTGCACGCTGGGCGAGGTAATAAACGCGGCGTTGCCTTCGGCCCTCAAGCTCAGCTCCGAGAGCCGGGTGCAGCTGCATCCGGCCTATGAGCCCGAAACGCACCCCTACCCGCTCGGCGAGCAGGAGCAGAAAGTAGTGAACGCACTGAACACCGGCGAAGAGGGCAAGTCGCTGACGTTTACCGAGGTGGGCGAGGTGCTGGGCATTGCCTCGTTCCATAAGTACATCAAGTCGTTGATGCAGAAAGACGTGGTGTTTCTGTTTGAGCACCTCAAGGATAAGTATGCGCCCAAGGTGGTGAAGAAGGTGCGGCTGACGCACCGCTATGTGGCCGAGGCGGCGCTGGAGGAGCTGTTCGGGCAGCTGGCCAGCAAGGCCAAGCAGCTCGACGTGGTGATGCGCTACCTGCAGCGCGTGCCGGTGTACCAGAACGAGCACGCCAACCACCGGGGCCTCGAAAAAGCGGCTCTCACGTCGGCCCCGCACCTGTCGCCCTCGGCAGTGAACACGCTCATCAAAAACGGCATTTTGGAGCAGTTCGACCAGATTGTGTCGCGCTTTCCGCTCGATGAGGACGACGCTGAGGCCAACATGCACTTCACGCTGAGCGAGGCCCAGACCGAGGCCCGCGACGCGGTGATGCGCGAGTTCCAGACCAAGGACATCGTGCTGCTGCACGGCGTAACGGGCGCGGGCAAAACCGAAATCTACATCGACCTGATAAAGCAGGCGCTGGATGGTGGCGGGCAGGTGCTGTACTTGCTGCCCGAAATTGCCCTCACGGCCCAGATTGTAACCCGCCTCATGCGGGTATTCGGCTCGCGGCTGGGCGTGTACCACTCCAAGTTCTCCGACAACGAGCGGGTGGAAGTGTGGAACGGGGTGCTGTCGGGTCGGTTTCAGGTGGTGGTAGGCGTGCGCTCGGCCGTATTTCTACCGTTTGATAATCTCTCGCTCACGATTGTGGATGAGGAGCATGAGTCGAGCTACAAGCAGTACGACCCGGCCCCGCGCTACAATGCCCGCGAGGTGGCTTTGATGATGGCGCACTTCCAGGGCTCCAAAACGCTGCTGGGTTCGGCCACCCCGGCCGTGGAAACCTACTACCAGGCCCGCGCCGGCCGCTACGGCCTCGTGAGCCTGACCAAGCGCTTCGGTGAGGCCGGCCTGCCTGAAATCGTGCTGGTGGACACCCGCAAGAGCCGGGAGCAGAAAACCATGCTCAACCACTTCACGCCCGAGCTGATGGCCGAAATGGAAAGCAAGCTGGCCCAGCAGGAGCAGGTGATTCTGTTCCAGAACCGCCGCGGCTACGCCCCGTTCATCAACTGCCTCGACTGCGGCTGGATTCCCAAATGCACCAACTGCGCCGTGAGTTTGAGCTACCACAAGCAGGCCCACGAGCTGCGCTGCCACTACTGCGGCCACCACGACCGGATGCCGACCCAGTGCCCCGCCTGTGGCTCGCGCAACGTGAAAACCGTGGGCTTCGGCACCGAGAAAATTGAGGACGACCTGAAGGTAATGCTGCCCGCCGCCCAAGTACAGCGCATGGACCTGGACACGACCCGCGCCAAAAACTCGTATCAGCAGATTATTTCTGACTTCGAGCAGCAGAAAACCAACGTGCTGGTGGGCACCCAGATGGTAACCAAAGGCCTCGACTTCGCCAACGTGAGCCTGGTGGGCATCATCAACGCCGATTCCATCATCCACTACCCCGACTTCCGGGCCCACGAGCGGGCGTTCCAGATGTTTGTGCAGGTGAGCGGGCGAGCGGGCCGCAAGGGCAAAAAAGGCCGCGTGATTATCCAAACCGCCGACCCCGAGCAGGTTATCTTCGACAAGGTGATGCGCAACGACTACCTGGAATTCTACGATTACGAAGTAACGCAGCGCCGCGAGCATGGCTACCCGCCGTTTATGCGCATCATTCGGCTCACGGTGAAGCATGTAGATGTGACGGTGGGCGAGCGGGCGGCGCTGCTGCTAACCCAGGAGCTGGTAGACCGGCTGGGCCGCGAAGCCGTGCTGGGCCCCGAGGCACCCTACATCTTCCGCATCCGTAATTTCTACCTCCAGGAAATCACCATCAAGCTCAGCCGCGAACACACAGTACTTAAAGCCGCCAAAGCCGACGTGATGGCCGCCATGGATATAGTACGCGACCAGAAGGAGTTCAAGCAGGTGCGCCTGGCCGCCGACGTAGACCCGATGTAGCGTAGCGCGTTGCCTGGCTTGCTAATTGGTCGCATTCAATTGCTGAAGGCAACCATGAATAGCCCGGTTAATATCAGCGCAATTGCCGGCAAGCCCAGCAGATATATACCGTAAGGCACTGCTACTCCCAATAGTAGCAGTGCGCCCCCCACGATAAGAATTACCCGGCCGGTTTTGCGCAAACCCGTTTTGAAGTTTTGGGACCGCATAGCTGCGGCTGTTGGAGCTACGGCTGCTTCGCGGGCCTCGCGCAGTTTTCGCATGCGGCCGTTCTTTCCCTGAAAACACAGCAACGCCACCCCCACAACCATTAAACCCAAACCGACTAAAATACTGGACTCCGGAGCCAGGCTTGGGGCGTCGGGCCTACCATCGAAACCCTTGGTAATCATTACCCCCAAACCAGCAGCCACTGTTACCCCTCCAACGATATTTACCGCTGTTGTCGAAGGATCGGTCGGGAACTTGGGTTGCTGCGGCGGCGGCGTCAGCAGGGTATCGGGGGCGGCGAGTAGCGGCGTAGCCTGAACGCGCCAGGATTTATTGGCTACCGATGGGAGTGGGTGTGCTTCCTGACGGTCTCCATCGACGGGGTTGGAAACGGGCAGCGCGGCCGACAACACTGGCTCATCAACGGGCTTGGCACACAGTTGCGGCGCAACGGCGGGTTGCGAGTGAACTGTGCCGTACTCACTGACTCGCGGGAGGGTTGGCGAAAAACGGGCACTTTGGCAGCCAGCCAGCAAGGCGCAGGTTAATGAGGCGGTTAGTAAAGTGCTTCTCACCATAAAATTTGAGCGTAGATATTGGTCGTATGAAAAGGCCGAAAGGGCTACTATGGCGCGTATGCAATTGATGTTGAAAACTACTACAATGTGAGGTAGTATCTACTCCTCTTTCTCACAGATCAGACTTTATAAACCTACCCTGAGTGCCGGATAATACTGACTACAGCACTCCAGTCTATGCTCAAATCAGACTTTACAAAAAAATCCCCGGCTGCCAACTGACAACCGGGGATTCTCCATGTGAAAGCAGTGCGCTTATATCTCGTCGAGCAGGTACAGGATAACCAGTACCACACCGATGATGAAGATGATAGAGCCCAGAATGGAGAAGATGGCACCGATAGTACCACCTATTACGCCAAGCAGACCTACCAACAGGCCCACCAGCATCAGAATCAGGCCCTGACGCAGCTTGCCTTCGAGGCGGTCGGTAGCGGCCGTTTCCGACGACTTCTTCACGATGCCAGCTTTGGCCGCCAGCTTGTCCGCTTGCTTGGTGATTTTGTTTACCAGCGCCTTCTGCACGAGGTTCAGCTTGGGGGCTTTGGCAACCTTGGCCGGAGCAGCAGCAGCTACGGGAGCAGCCTTGGCAACTGGTGCGGCTGTGGCTACAGCAGCAGGCGCCGCTACAGGTGCAACTGCCTCGGGCGTTACCACTGCCTCAGCGACGACCTGCGGGGCTACTGCAACCTCGGGGGCCGGGGCTGGCTTGATAATGGTGGACCGCTGCGTGCCGTGGTAAGCCGACGACGTCTTAGGCAGCATAGCATACTCGGCGCGGTTGCAGCTCGTTAGAGCAATACCAACGGCCGCTACAGCGGTGAGTTTGCGCAACAGATTGGACAAGTGTTTCATAATAAAAGAAGGAAAAGTGGAAAATGTGAGAGCGTTTTGTACGGGCTAAATTAGGAAATAAGCATACATAAACAGAAATATTATCCAATTATGCCCCGCCCAACGGGGGCTCTGACCAAGTAGCCAAGGGCTTACTGCTGCCAGCGCCCGCCAACTGAGGCCATATCGAACCGTTCCACCGGCCTTTCTGTTAGCAGCAAGTCCGATATTTGCCTTCCGTTTATGGTCAACCAAATGAGATTATTCCTGCCTATTAGTGCGCTGGGAGCCCTGCTGCTCGGCATCGGAGCCTGCACTCAGTCGCTGAGCGAGGGAACGGCTGCCCAGCTCACGGAGCAGCGCCGCGCCAACGCTGCACCCGATACCAGCGGCTACGAGCGGCGTGCCCCGCAGGATATCAATGGCATCGGCAAATACTATATGGGCCGCCAGATTGCCCACGTAATGGGCCATGAGGGGGCCTCGTGGCTCGACCGCTCCAGCCGCGCCCGCGAGGAAGACACCGACCAGTTGTTGCAGGCGCTCAAGCTGAAGCCCTCTGATGTGGTGGCTGATATCGGAGCTGGCACGGGCTATTTCACTTTCAAGATGAGTGCGCTGGTACCCCAGGGGAAAGTGCTGGCCGTCGATATTCAGCCCGAAATGCTGGCCAGCCTGCGCGAAACCACGGCAAAACTAGGAGCCAACAACGTGATTCCGGTGCGTGGCACTACCCAAAACCCCAACTTGCCCGCCGGCCAGGTTGATCTGGTGCTGCTGGTAGACGCCTACCACGAGTTCGACTACCCCCGCGAAATGGCCCGTGCCATTCGTCAGGCCCTTTCGCCCAACGGTCGGCTGGCGCTGGTCGAGTACCGGGCCGAGGACCCCAACGTTCCCATCAAGCGCATCCATAAGATGAGCGTGGCACAGGCCCGCCGCGAAATGGCGGCCGTAGGCCTGCGCCTCACCGACTCGGTAGAGACCCTGCCCCAGCAGCATTTGCTGTTTTTCCAAAAGTAAGCTTTGAGCGGCAAGCGTTAAGCCGCAAGCTGCAAGCCTGTTCGGGCGGCTGCCTGCTTGCAAGAGGGCTTTTTTCGCGTTGCTGAAAAGCTAAAAAAGCTTGCAGCTTGTAGCTTGCGGCTTACAGCTCTACAAAATGTCTGACCCGCGCCGGCTTTCCATTCACGATTTCACCTACCAGCTTCCGCCCGAGCGCATTGCTCCCGAGCCGCTAGCCAACCGCGACCAGTCGCGGCTGCTGGTGTACCAACAGGGGCTGCTGGGCGACCGTACCTTCTGCGACCTGCCCGCGCTGCTGCCGCCCGACAGCCTGTTAGTATTCAACGATACCAAAGTGGTGCGGGCTCGGCTGTTTGCCCGGCGGCCAACGGGCGGTATGGTGGAGCTGTTTTGCCTGGAGCCGGTAGCGCCGCACCGCGCTATCGAGCTGGCTATGCAGCAAACCGGCGCCTGCGTGTGGAAATGCCTGGTGGGCAACGGCCGCCGCTGGAAAGATGGCCCCGTGCTGGTGGAGTTTGAAGCCCACGGCCAGCCGGCCACCCTGCGGGCCGAGCGCACCGAGCAGCACGACGGCTACGCCCTCATTGCCTTCGGCTGGGAACCGGCCGAACTGCCGTTTGCCGAAGTGCTGCGCGCCGCCGGCCACCTGCCTCTGCCACCCTACCTCAACCGCCCCGATACCGACATGGACGCCGTACGCTACCAAACCGTGTACGCCGCCCACGAGGGCGCCGTAGCCGCTCCTACGGCCGGGCTGCACTTCTCGGATGCCGTACTGGCCGAACTGGCCGAGCGCCGCACCGCCGCCGCCCGCGTAACGCTGCATGTGGGCGCGGGCACGTTTCAGCCGGTGAAGGCCGACCATATGGCCGACCACCCCATGCACGGCGAGCCGTTCAGTGTATCGGCCGACACACTGCGGCGGCTGCTGGAGCATCTGGCAGCGGGCCACCCCATTATTCCGGTGGGCACTACCAGCCTGCGCACCCTCGAAAGCCTGTACTGGCTTGGAGCAGCGCTGGTACAGCAACCGGCCCAACTACCCAGCTGGCACGTTAGCCAATGGCAACCCTACGAACCCGACACCGAGGTATCGACCCAACAGGCACTGGAGGCACTGCTGGCCCAGCTGGCGCTAACCGGCTCCGATACGCTGCACGCCACCACTCAGCTACTAATTGCGCCTGGCTACCGCTTCCGGCTGATTCGTGGCCTCGTCACCAACTTCCATCAGCCCGAGAGCACCCTGCTGCTACTGGTGGCGGCCTTGCTGGGCCCCGACTGGCGACGCGTGTACGAGCATGCCCTGGCCCACAACTACCGCTTCCTCAGCTACGGCGACTCGTCATTGCTGCTGCCCTAAATAACAGGCAGAGCTACCAGCAGCATAAAAAGGCAGCGCAGCATCACGTGTACTGCCTTGTTCAGGAGGACAGCCTATGAAGCACCAGCTCAGGAGGGTAGCCAGATGAACCTACTTGTTGACGAAGGCTGTTTATTAGTTTATACAGCTGATTTTCCGCTGTCTCCGGTGTTTCGTCGTATAAGGCCTCAAATCCTTTTTTTCCATCTGCCTTTCCATTATGAAAAAGTTATTTCTGACAGCTGCTGCCCTGGTTTTCGCTACGGCCGCTGCTTTTGCTCAAAGTACCCCAGTAACGATTACCCCCGCTCCCACTGCCGATGAACGGACCAAAGCAGGCGAAGTAATCCAGGACGCCAAACAGGGCACTGTGGAGGCTGCCCAGGCAACGGGCAACGCGGTAGAAACCGGCGCCCGTGCAACCGGCAACGCAGTAGAAACCGGTGCCCAGGCAACGGGTAACTTCGCCGAAAAAGCCGCCAAGAAAACAGCCCGTGCTGCCAAGAAAGCTGCCCGCGCCACCAAGAAAGGCGCTAAGGCCGTTAAGAACAAGGCCGTAGACGTGGTTGACTAAACGTACCCCGTTGCCTTCACAAAAAAAGAGCTTGCCCGAAGGCAAGCTCTTTTTTTGTATTCCTAGTCGGCTGTAACCGATGCTTATAGGATGAAAACAGCATTGCCAAACAGCAGCTTACCGCCCTGCCAGAAGGCCCGGAACAGCGGGTTGTCGGCCAGATAGACGATTTGGCCACGACCTAAGTCCTGAGTACCCAGCACAAAGCTGTCGGTGAGGCCGGTGCGGGTTTTGCGGCCGGCAAAACCGGAGGCGTAGCTGTTCTTTTTCAGGACGCCCACATTCCAGCCACCTTCGGGCAAGAACGTATAGTTGGGCGCTTCGCGGAGCAGGGCAAAGTAGGTGTTGCCGTAACCGAAGGCCAGCGGGTGGGTGTTGTCGAGCTGCACCCGGAACACGCTGCCCTGCACCCGGCCGTTGATACCGTCGCGCTCGGCGTCGGCGTAGCGGCGCAGGGCGGCATAGGGCGCTTTTTTGCTGGCGGCTGTCGAGTCGGAGGGTTTGGCTTTGAGCAATAGGTCCTTCTGGCCGGCCAGGAAACGTGAGGCTCCTTCGAGGGCGATGAGACGGCCGCCCCCGCGCACCCAGGTTTTCACGGCGGCCAGGGTTCTTTCGGTCATGATGTCGTCGTAGCGGCCATCGGGCAGTATCAGCACATCGAATTTGCTAAGCGGTACGCCACTGAAATAATCGGTGCCCAGCACCGTGACGGGGTAGCCCACCTGCTGCTCAAAAAAGTGCCAGACTTCGCCGAAAGCCGTGGCATCTACACCCGGGCCAGCCAGTACGGCTACGTTGGGCGTGGCCAGCGGCCGCACCGAGCGCGAGCCCAGGTCGCCACCGCTGGTAGAAAGGCCCGACTGCACGGCCTGCACCAGCACGCCCGCCGAATCAGCCTGAGCGCGTACCAGCTGGTCGAACCGTGCGCCGAGTCGCTCGTTGCCGGTGCGGGCAATAATGAGCGTGCCGCGGCCGTACTTCTGCCCCTCGGTTTCAAAGGGCTCCTCGGCCACCCGCAGCTTCACACCCTGCTGTAACAGCCGGCTCAGAAAGCGCACGTCCTGCAGGTTGTTCCAGCGGGCCAGGTAGGCATAGGGGGCGTTGTTGGTTGTCAGTTGTTGGTTGTTAGTTGTCAGGTTGTTTTTACCGCTTGGGCTGACAACTGACAACTGACCACTAGCAACTGAATTAACTGACAACTGATTTTTCAGCGCGTAGCCGTTCAGGCCAAAGGCGTAGGGCAGCGACCAAGCGGTGAGGTCGTAGGTGAGCGAGTCTTCAAGCTGGGCCTGGGGCTCGAACAGCACTTTTACCAGCGTCGATTTGGGCTGATACATGCTGATAACCACGTCCTGGGGCTCAATCTGCACGGTTTCGGTTTGGCCGGTGGCGTAGCTGTAGCCGGCCTGACGGCTGCGTTTAGTCGCGAAGCCGTAGCTGATCTGCTGACGGTCGAGGTACTGCGTGAGGGCGCGCACCTGGCCGGGGTCGGAGGAGCCCGCCAGCACGTACGACTTGTACTCGCCTTTAGGCTTGGTGCGGGCATCGTCGTAGAACTTGCGGAACTCCCGGGTCAGGTCCTGGTGGCGCTCGGCAGCGGCCTGCAGCGTGGCCAGGCTGGTGGCGTGGTGGTGCTCGATGCGCTGGCTTAGCGTGAGCGTATCGCCGTCGGTTTTGGCGTAGGCAATGCCGGCCACGCCCCCGCCGCCCTGTTCGTAGGTTACGCCAATAGCGCCGTTGAAGCTCGGCCAGGTGTCGCCGTAGAAGGGCGCGAACAGGTCGTAGGTTTCGCGGGTGAAGTAGAGCCAGTTGTTCTTATCGAACACCCGGCGGTTGTAGTCGCCGATGATGTCCTGGAACTGGCGCTGCCAGGCCGTGAGGTCGGCGTGGAAAGGCTTGGCGGCGGGCGAGAAGTAATAGGGGTTGTTGGGGCCCATCTCGTGAAAATCGGCATGTACCTGGGGCAGCCACTGGTTGTACACGGCAATGCGCTGGCGGCTCTCCTGCTGAGTTTGCCAGGCCCAGTCGCGGTTCAAATCGAAGTAGTAGTGGTTGTAGCGGCCACCGGGCCAGGGCTCCCGGTGCTCCCAGCTCAGGGGCGAGGCGTTGGTCTGCCGGTTGGCTACGCGGTTGTACCACTGCGCATACCGGTCGCGCCCGTCGGGGTTCACGCAGGGGTCCACGATTACCACCAGGTTCTGCAGATAGCTCTGCACGGTGGTATTGGCGGGGTTGGCGAGGTCATACAGCACCTGCATTACAGCCTCCGACGACACGGCCTCGTTGCCGTGCACGTTGTAGCTCAGCCACACCACGGCCGGCGTCGCGCCCTTCACGGCCCCGGTTTCGAGGCCCGCCAGCCGCAGGTTGTCGCGCCGGATGTCGTCGAGGCGGGTCAGGTTGGCGGCCGAGGCAATGTACACCAGCTCCAGCGGGCGGTTTTCGTAGGTGCTGCCGTAGCGCTCCAGCTTCATTCGGTCGGGGCTGTGGGCTGCTATGTGGGCTACGTAACGCAGCAGCTCGGCATGGGGCGTGAAGCGGGCCCCCAGCTCGTAGCCCAGAAACTGGGCGGGCGTCTGCAGCGGACCATCGGCCGGACCGGCCAACGGGTTGGGAAAGGCGGCCGGAGCCGGCGTCTGGGCCGAAGCGCCGAAGCACGTTAGCAGGCTCACTAGCAGCACCGAGGCCAGAGCCCGTAGCGTATAGTTTTTCATCAGGTGGCGGAAGTAAACCAGGAAAGGCAGAAAGTTTATGGCTCAAAGAAAGCATATTTGAGCAGGCCAACGACGCAACACTATGCGTTGCCACGCATCTTTCTCACAGCAGACTCCCCCCAAGTTCCCACGCCAACCCCACCAACTATGCCCCACTCCTACCTCCGCCCCACGTTGCTGGCGGCCCTGCTTGCAGCCGGCTCTTTTGCCGCCCAGGCCCAGCAGCCCGTTTCGTACCCGCTGCCTTCTGAAGCCGACCGGCAGCAACTGGCCCAGGTGCTGGCCGATACGCTCTACATTCAGCAGCACTACACCAAAACGGAACACCGCATTGCTATGCGCGACGGCATAAAGCTGTATACGGTGGTGTATGCGCCTAAAGACGCCGACAAGGTACGCTACCCTATTATGCTCAGCCGCACGCCCTACGCCGTGGGGCCCTACGAGGCGGGCAAGTACAAGAAAAGCCTCGGCCCCAGCTCCACCATGATGCGCGAAGGCTACATTTTCGCCTACCAGGACGTGCGCGGGCGCTATATGTCGGAGGGCGAGTTTGTGAATATGCGGCCCGCCAAGGATGCA
Organism: Hymenobacter sp. ISL-91; assembly: GCF_018613725.1. Classification (GTDB taxonomy): domain Bacteria; phylum Bacteroidota; class Bacteroidia; order Cytophagales; family Hymenobacteraceae; genus Hymenobacter. The sequence goes on along the minus strand of NZ_JAGGPS010000010.1, from coordinate 114,430 downwards.
CCCAAAGGCAAAAACGACATCGACGAGGGCACCGACACCTTTGATACTATTGAGTGGCTGGTGAAGAAGGGACCGAAAAATAACGGCCGCGTGGGGCAGTGGGGCATCAGCTACCCCGGCTTCTACACATCTGTGGGCTTGCTCAGCCGCCACCCAGCCCTCAAAGCCTCCTCGCCCCAGGCTCCCATTGCCGACTGGTTCTGGGACGATTTCCACCACAACGGCGCATTTTTCCTGCCCCACGCCTTCAATTTTCTGGCCTCGTTCGGGCTGCCCCGGCCCGTGCCCACACCCACTGGCAACCCCGGTTTTAAGCACGGCACGCCCGACGGCTACGACTTCTTTATGAAGATGGGGCCGCTCAAGAATGCCGATGCCCGCTACTACAAGGGCCAAGTGGCGTTCTGGAACGAGATGATGCAGCACCCCAACTACGACGAGTTCTGGCAGGCCCGCAACCTGCGGCCCCATCTCAAAAACCTCAACAAACAAACTGCCGTGCTCACGGTGGGCGGCTTCAACGATGCCGAGGACTTGTTTGGGGCGCTCAAAACCTACGAGAGCATCGAGCAGCAGAATCCGGGCATGCAGAACGGGCTCGTGATGGGCCCCTGGGTGCACGGCGGCTGGGCCCGCGGCACCGGCGAGGTGGTGGGCAATGTGGCCTACGGCGAGTCGCCCTCGCTTTACTACCAGAAGGAGATTGAGGCACCGTTTTTCAAATCGTATCTGAAAGATAACAAGCGGCCCAACGTGCCTGAGGCTACCGTGTTTGAAGGCGGCACCAACCGCTGGCGCACCTTTGATGCCTGGCCGCCCAAACAGGCCCAGGAGCGCACCTTATACTTCCAGGCCGACGGTAAAATCGGGTTTGAGCCGCCAACTGGCGGGCAGGCCGAGTTCGACCAATACATCAGCGACCCGGCCAAGCCGGTGCCCTCCAACGAAAACATGGCCACGGGCATGACCCGCGAGTACATGACCGACGACCAGCGCTTTGCCTCGCGCCGCCCCGACGTGCTGACTTACCAGACCGATGTGCTGACCGAGGACCTGACCCTGGCCGGCCCCATTGAGGCGCTTTTGCAGGTAGCCACCACCGGCACCGACGCCGACTGGGTGGTGAAAATTATTGATGTATACCCCAACGATACCCCCAACAACCCGCGCCTGAACCCCAGCGTGAAGCTCGGCGGCTACCAGCAAATGGTACGTTCGGAGGTGATGCGCGGCCGGTTCCGCAACAGCTTCAGCCAGCCCGAAGCCTTCGTGCCCAATCAGGTAACGGCCGTGCCCTTTGTGGTGCAGGACCTGTGCCACACCTTCCGCAAGGGCCACCGCCTAATGGTGCAGGTGCAGAGCAGCTGGTTCCCGATGGTTGACCGCAACCCCCAAACCTTCGTGCCCAACATCTTCGAGGCCGACGAAAAGGATTTCCAGACGGCCAATCACCGCCTCTACCACTCGCCCGCCAAGGCCTCACAGCTGAAAGTGCGGGTTCTTTAACAGGAGTAAAGAAAAAACGTCATTCTGAGCGAAGTCGAAGAATCTCTACCGCAGTGCTAATCCTTTCGTTGAGTTAGCACTGCGGTAGAGATTCTTCGGCTTCGCTCAGAATGACGTTTTTTATTAGAATCTACCCTTACAACCGGCCGATGTTGCCGTAGTCGGGCTCGGGCGTGGTGTGGTAGATGTCGTGCTTCACTTTTTCTACTACGCCACGACCAAAGAGGCTGATGCCGGCGTTGAGCACGAGCAGGGCCGCAGTACCGGCGGCAACCCACTCGGTCGTCGATTCGTGGCGGCGTTTTTTATCAGCGGCCCATTGCACCAGGCAGGTGCCCAGGCCGATGGTCAGGAGGCCAGCCGGCGCAAAGGCCAGCCATTTTTCTTTGTGCGTCATGATAGAGCTACAGATGCTGAGTTGGACGGAACGAGCAGGAATCTGCTAAGATAACCAGTCGGCCGGCTTTTTGGCTACTGCCGCTCCTGTAATCGTACCTTCGTGGCCCAAGGTTCCCGTTTTCAAGCCAGATTCTCCGGATTAGTCCGGCGTTACACCTGCCGCCGATGCCCACATCTTCTTACCAGCGCCTGCTCGACCTGGCCTTTGCCGAGCCCGCCGCCGCCGCCCGTTACCTCACACCTGCCACCCGCGAGGCCTACCACCTCTTTGGACAGGCCGCCCCCGCCGATATTGCCTACCGTTTCGAGCGGGTGCGGCTGGGCGTGGCCCTGGCCCTACTGCGGCTGCTGGCCGAACTGGGCGACATGGAGGAAGCCCGCCAGGTACTCGATGTGCTGAAAAACGCGCTGCAAGCCCCCTCCGTAGCCGGTATCGACAAGGCCATGCAGAAAGGTGCCACCACCTTCGACCAGCTTTACGCCAACCTCTACGTGAACGAAGACGGCGAGCAGGTGCTGCACCTGTTCGAGCGCACTCTCGATGCCGACACTCAACGCCTCATGGACGATGTTATCGGGGAAGCGCTGGAGCTGGTGCCGATGCTGGATTTCAGTCGCGACGAAGAGGAGGATTAGCCACGTGCGGCCCCGGCAACGCTTTGTCGCCTGCTACTTACCTTTACTACCATTGCCCGCCGGCTGGTGCGGGCTGTCATTCTTGCCGATTACTTAATGCCCGATATTCAGTTTATCACGGACGCAGCGGCCGTAGCCGAGGCGGCCCGCCACCTGCTCCAAAGCTCCCGCATTGCGCTCGACCTGGAGTTCGACGATATGCGCCACCGCTACGGCCGCCACTTGGCCCTGATTCAGGTGTTCGACGGACAGACTGTTTACCTGATTGACCCGCTGGAGCTGGAAAACGAAGCCGAAGACTTGGAACCGCTCTGGCAGGTGCTGCGCGACCCGGCTATTACCACCGTATTCCACAGCTGCAAATCCGATATTCTGCTGCTCGATGAACTCTACGGCGTGCATGTGCGCAACATCGTGGACACCAGCGTGCAGCACACGCTGCTGGCCGAAGCCGACAACAACATCTCACTGGGCCGCCTCATTCAGGAGGAGTTGGGCCTGGAAGTGGACAAGGGCGAACAGAAGTCGAACTGGCTGAAGCGCCCGCTCACCGAGGCCCAGAAGCAGTACGCGGCCAACGACGTGCTGTACCTGTTCGAGCTGACTGACCGGCTCAGCGCCAAGCTGGCCGCTCTGGGCCGCACCGCCTGGGCCGAGCAGGAAAACAAGGCCCTGGAGGCAGTACGCTACTCGCGCGACGAGCGGCCCTACATGCGCCTGGCCGGCAAATACCGCATTCAGCCCACCGAGCTACCCATGTTCCGCGACCTGTTTTTGCTGCGCGATGAGGTGGCCCGCTACATTGACCGGCCTTCGTACATGATTGCCAGCAACGACCGGCTGGCCGAGCTCACGCGCCTGCCCGTTACCAGCACCGGCCATCTGCGCAACGCCAACGGCCTGCACCCCGAGCTTAAGCGCGGCACCTTCGCCGACCGTCTCGTGGCCCTGAGCCAGGAGGACCGGGTACCCGAGCCGCCGCTACCCGCCGACCGCCGGGGTTTCCCGTCGCGCCGCCGCCTGAGTGGGGCTAAAGCCGCCGAGGCCGACGCCCGTGAAGCCCTGCTGACCACCCTCAAAGCCCATCTGGCCGCCGACCACAGCCCCATCATGGCCAACCTCGTGCTCAGCAACCGCCTCATCAACGACATCATTGAGCAGGGCGCCGACCAGGTTCTGCGCCCTTGGCAGCACCAGCTCCTCACCGAAACTGCCCAGCAGCACAGCCTGGACTTTTCGAAAGTAGCCGGACCGTTTGAGAAGTAGGGTGTAGGGGCGGGGCTTGTCCCCGCCCGCCGTTCGGGCCGTTGAATGATTACCGTTAAAACGGCGCAAATGGCGGGCGGGGACAAGCCCCGCCCCTACGTCGTGCTTACTTCAGCTTGTCGTTGTTCTTGTGCCGCGTGGCGTCGCGCTGGGTTTTCTTGGCCAGGTTGCGGTTCAGGGCATCGGTGAGGTCGATGCCGGTCTGGTTGGCCAGGCAGATAACGACGAACAGCACGTCGGCCAGTTCGTCGGCCAGCTCCTTGTCTTTGTCCGATTCCTTGAACGACTGTTCGCCGTACTGCCGGGCAATGATGCGGGCCACCTCGCCCACCTCCTCCGTGAGCATGGCCATGTTGGTCAGCTCATTGAAATACCGGACGCCGGTGGTTTTAATCCACGCATCCACGGTTTGCTGGGCTTCTTCGATAGTCATGAATGAGGCATTTTGAGAGGTGCTGATGGGAAAGTGAGCAGTGCTAGCTGTCGAGTACAATGGTTACCGGGCCATCGTTGAGCAGCTCTACCTGCATATCGGCCCCGAACTCGCCGGTGGCTACGGGCCGGCCCAGCAGCCCGGCTACTACCTGCACAAACTGCTCGTAGAGTGGCACGGCCAGCGGCGGTGGCGCGGCCCCGGCATAGCTGGGCCGGTTGCCCTTGCGGGCGTCGGCCAGCAGCGTAAACTGGCTTACTACCAGCACCTCACCGCCCACATCCTGCACCGAGCGGTTCATCTTTCCTTCGTCGTCGGCGAAGATGCGCAGCTGCACCATTTTACGGGCCAGCCGATCGAGAATGGCGGCATCATCATCGGGCGCGAAGCCGGCCAGCACCAGCAGGCCGGGGCCAATCTGGCCGGTAACACGGCCCTCCACGGTAACCCGGGCATGGCGGACGCGCTGGAGTACAAGACGCATAATGTGAGGTGTGAGGTAGCTAGATGGTGAAGCCGCAAAGAACGTCATTCAGAGCGCAGCGAAGAATCACGTTCTTTGCTAGCTCGGTTTCTCCCGCTCCAACTACCACCTCTTGAACAGCCCGCTCGCCTGCTCACGGCCACAATCGTACTACCTCGGTCTGGCGCTGCTGCTGCTGGTGCCGGTGCGCCTGTATGGCCTCAGCGAGGGCGCGCTGCCTGATTTCGATTCGGTGCGCAACTGGCAGATTGTGCAGGAAGTGGCAACCGGCAACCTGCGCCACCTGTTCCGGCACGGTAGCCCGCTGTTTATGCTGCTCTACGCGCCGGTGGCCTGGGTCACGTCCGATTATCGGGTGTTTCTGGTGCTCAATGCGCTGCTGGCGCTGGCGGCCGTGGGGTTGCTGGCGGCCTTTGTAACCCGCGAAACCCGGCTGCCGGGCTGGCAAACCGGGCTGCTCACGCTGCTCATGGGCACGGCCACCTTCCTCACCTACGGCGGCCGCGACTTTACCATGAGTGCCGGCAGCCTGCTGTGCTTCGCTGGGCTGCTGGCCGCTTACTACCAACGGCTCCGGCAGCCGGGCTCCCCCACCCTCTATCGGGCCACCGTTTGGTTGCTGCTGGGCCTGAGCTTCAACTATAAATTCCTGCTCACGCTCCCCATTCTGGCCGTGCTGGAGTGGTACCAGGCCGATGGGCTGCTGCTGCAGCGGGGCCACTGGTGGCGCGTGGGCCTGCTGCTGGCCGCACCTTTCGTGGTATTGAGCACAGTGGGCTGGCTGGTGGGCCTGCGCTGGTATGCCTGGCTGGGCGTATTCTACAGCGTGCTGTTTCCGGGGGCCGCCAATGCCGCCGGCCGCACCGCCACACTGCACCTCGATTTGCTGTACTACTTCCGTTTCCTGCTCGATTTCGAGTCGTGGCTGGTGTGGATGGGGTTGCTGGGGCCGCTGGTACTGCTGGGGCGGCAGTGGCAAACGGGCCGTCTTGGCCGGGGCCGGCCGCTGCCCTTCGAGCTATACCTGGCCGCCTGGGGCTGGTGCCTGCTGGCGGGCATGTCGTTGCTGCTGAAGGCGCCGCGGGGGTTGCTGTGGGCCTACGGGCTGTGGTACGCACTAGGGCTGCTGCTACTGGCACGGCCCTGGCGCGGCCGGCAATTGCCGGCCCCGGCGCTGGCCGCGCTGCTACTGGCCGCGCTGGCCGGCAACCTCTACCGGCTTCAGCGCGAAGTGTATGCCTACGCCCGCCCCACCAGCTACCCGGCCGTGGCCGCGTGGCTGGCCGCCCACCACGGCGGCGGCCCCGTGGCCAGCACCGTGGGCCTGGCGCTGGCGCCCTTTCATACGGATACCGTGCGCTCAGTAGTAGACGAAAAACGCCTTCCCATGCTGGCCCGCCAGGGCTACCGCTACGTGCTGCTCGATGCCTATTGGCGCGTAACCAACGTGCAACAGTTCGACTCGCTGCGCCGCCAAAAGCCGCTGGCTGCCTGGCCCGAGCCGGCCCTCACCTCGCCCCTGCTCTTTCTGGAGCACTCTGAATACACCGGCCTCAGCTACCAGCAAACCCTGCACCTACAGCAGCAAGCCCGCCAGGATTCGGCCCAGCTGCGGGTATATGAGGTGGGAAATGAACATATGCAGTTCCGGCACGACGTCGTGCCGAAACCCGAATTCGCCGGATTACTCTTTCAACGTTTCACCCCTAAACTATCGAGGCGGCGCTGGTAGCGGCGGGCGTTTTGGAGGTGTTCGGCGTAGGTTACGGCGAAGTCGGAGAAGCCGCTGCCGTCGGGGCGGGCAACGAAGAACACGAACTTGTGGCGCGTGGGGCGCAGCACGGCGTCGAGGCTCTGGCGGTTGGCGGAGGTGATGGGGCCGGGCGGCAGGCCCTTGTGCCGGTAGGTGTTGTAGGGCGAATCCACCAGCTTGTCCTTGTTCAGCACGCGCTTCACCCCGAAGTTGCCGATGGCCCAGAGCAGCGTGGGGTCGGCCTGCAGGCGCATGTTGGTGCGCAGGCGGTTGAGGTAGGCTCCGGCAATGATGGGTTTGTCGGTGGGCTTAGCGGTTTCGCGCTGCACGATGCTGGCCAGTACGTGCACCTGGGTGGGCGAAAGGCCCAGCGAATCGGCCCGGCGGCGGCGCTCGGGCGTCCAGAACCGGGCGTGGGTGGCGGCGGCCGAGTCGAGCAGCTGCGGGGCCGAGGAGTTCCAGAGCAGGCGGTAGGGCCCGGGCAGAAACAGCGTGAGGATGGTGGTGGTGTCGAGCTGGTAGCGGCGCTGCAAATAGGCGTTGTCGTTCAGCAAGCGGCGCAGGCTTACCGAATCGGCCTCGAAGGCCCGCGCCAGCTGCCGGGCTAGTTGGGGCTTGTATTTGAAGGCGTTCAGCGTGAAAGCCACCGTGTCCTGCTCGCCGCGGGCCAGCATTTCTACCAGCGCCCGGTTGCCCATGCCGGGCCGCAGCTGGTAGCGGCCGGGGCGCACCTGCTGCGGGTAATTCTGCCAGCGCGCCACCCGGTCAAACGTGCTCTCATCGCGCAGCAACTCGTATTTGCGCAGCGAATCGAGCACCGCCCCGTAGCCCGTGCCCGTGCCAATGTACAGGTAGGCCGGCCCGAAGGCCGATTCGCGCACGTTGGGCCGCTGCAGCAGCCACCAAGCCGCCCCCAACCCCGCCAGAATGAGCAGGCCGAGTGTCAGTAGGAAAACAAGCCAGAATCTGCGCAAAACGATAATCAGAAGGTGAACAAGCAAAATCGTTCTGCAAAGAAACAGCATTTGGCGCAGGCCGGCGCCACTGGCCAATCAACAAAGAAGTCCTGCTACCCCGGAGGGCGGCAGGACTTTCAGACTTTGCAGCAGTTGGCGTGCTTAGTTGAGCGAAGCCGAGTGGGCCTTCATAATCTGGCGGGCCTGGGCCAGGTTGGTGTCGCGCGAGTTCACGGCCAGATAGATGAACTTGTCGCCGCTAGGCGAAAGCTTCAGCAGGTGCAGCTGGTCGGTGAGGGTAAGCAGGATGTCCTGCAACGTCTGGTTCAGCTTAAGGGCCTGAATGGCTTTGAGTTTGGCCTTTACCACTTCGGTGTTGTAGGCGGCGGCCGTTTCGATGTCGAAATCAGCAATATTGGCGTGTGAGGCCAGGGGCATACCCGTTTCGGTTTCTACAACGGCCACAGCTAGCAGTGTGGGCAGTTCTTCCATGATGCCCTTAACGGTGTCTTTGGGAGTTGACATTGAGATGGTAATAAAAGAGAAAAAAGTTGAGTTAAAAAAGTGGAGCCTACTCCGTGCTCCGCCGCAGAATATCCTTGGCCAGGGCCAGGTTCGTATCGGCGGTGTTCACTACCAGCAGGCAGTAGCGCTGGCCGTTGTCGAGCGGGCACAGCAGGTGCAGCTGTTCGTCGAGCAGTACCGAAATATCGGTTAGGGGGCCGCCGGGCCAGGCCCGGGTGGCCAGCGCCGCCTGCGCCGCCCGGAAAACCCGGGCGTAGCGCAGGCTGACGTGGTTGGGGTTGTAGTTGCTGTGCGCAGTGTAAGAGGCAATCAGTTTTCCCGATTGCACCTCTACCACGCAGCTGAGCAGCAGCTCGGGCAGTTCGCGCAGCAGGCTTTCCAGAATGGTGCGCGCCCGCTGGCCGGCTTCATCGGTGGTGGCAACGGTGATTTTCTTGACCTGCAGCCGGTTGAAAAACGGAAAATTCATGAAAAGCAAGCAAGTGAGAAGAGCCGCCGGGCCCGCCCGTGGCGGGCCCAACAACTTAGGCGGGCAGCCTTAGAAAAGCCACCAGCGGCGCTTGGCCTGCTCTTTGGCGCGCGGCAGCAGCGTTACGTTGTGGGTGGAAGCGCGGCCGCGCACGGCCACTTCCTCCTCGCTGTAGCCGCCGTAGCCGTACTGCAGCTGCGAAGCGCGATTGGCCGGAATCAGGAGCGTGTAGTTGCCGTTGGCATCGGTGCTCACGCCACGCTTATTCAGCTTGTCGAGCACGGTGGCGCCAACCAGCGGCCGGCCGTTCTCATCCAGAATGCGGCCCCGGATGGTGGTAAAGGCCGCGGCGGCCACTTCGGCTTCGGCCGGCGCCCCGGCCGCCTCGAGGGCTACCGGGGACTCGGTGGGCAGGTTGTCGGTCGGCAGGTTTTCGGTAGGCAGATTGGTACCGGCAAACACGGCGCCGCCAATCAGCAGGCCCACCATGGCAATGCTGCCGGCGCGCTTGCGGAACCGGGCCGGCTCGGTCCGGATCAGCTCGAACTGGTGCTGCAGCCAGCCTACCGGCCGCACCTGATGGCCTTGCTGCTTCAGGGTGTAGTAGCGCTGGAAAGCGGCATCACCATACGCGGGGTTGGCCTGCAGGTAAGCATCGACCAGCTCGGTGTTCTTACCCGATAAGTCGCCGCGCAGGTAGGCGTCGCGGTGGGTAGCCAACAGTTCGCCGGTGGCCGGGTGGAAGGGGTGCGTGGTTAGGGGCATAAGAAAGAAATGTGGGGTGATTGGAGCGTACAGGGGCAGGAACCGGCAGATAAAAATCCGTATTTATCATTTTGCCAATACAATATTACCCTACCGCGCCGCCGGCTCCTACAGATTTTCGACAGAACCCCCTCCATCCGCGACCAATGGCGCATCTCCCTCGTTGAACTCGTTTGCTTCTTTTAGGCCCTCCAAACCGGCTTTTTCCAGCTTAACAGCTTCATCCCCCGACTGATAATAGCGCAATCCTGCTCTACACCTGAGCTTCCCAAGCAGCCACCCATCACCATTGCTTACCAGCTGAACGAGGCTGGCCGTTTACGCCTCGTTCACCAGCGCGGCAATGGCGGCTTCCAGCTCCTGCTGGCGCTGGCGGCGCTCCACTTCGAGCGGGGCGGCGGCGCGCACTTCGCAATCGGGAATGGTGCATCGCTCGCAGGTTTCGTTCACCTCCTTTTGAATGATGGCGGGGTCGGCGGCGAAGCGGATTTTCTGGCTGAGCGTGTCGTCGCAGAGCAGGCCTACGGTTACGCTCACGGCGGGCTCGGTGGCCGTGCCGGCCCGCGCCAGCGTCAGGCACAGGTACTCGTCGCCGTTGGGGTAGCGCGAGCGTTGGGCCCCGAGCGTGTAGGCTGGCGCGCCGGTGGCCAGCGGCTGCTGGCGCAGCTCGGCCAGCAGCCGCACCGAAATCCAGCGGCGGCAGTAATGCTCGTGCAGCTCGTTGCCGTGGGGGTTGTGCAGGCGCGAGAGGTGCAGCTCCTTGGTCAGGCGGTAGTCGGCCGAGGCGTTGGCCTGGTCGAAGCGCAGGAAAAACAGACTCTGCAGCCCAAAATGGCGGGGCAGCAGGTTGGTGATGCGCTGCATGAACATCTCCGGCGACACGTCGTAGCGCGTGAGCAGCGCCAGCAGCGCGGCCGGCTCCCAGGTTTTAGCCGCGAACAGGGCCGTCAGGTCGCGCACCAGCGTTTCCTCATCCATGAGCAGCGCGCCGGCGAAGTACGAGGCCTTGAAGTTATTGAGTACCTCCTCGAACGAGCGCACCGGAAACGACGCATTCACGTAAGGCCGGTCTTTGAGGCCCAGGTAGTTGAAGGCCAGCTCGCGGCCCAGCACGAAGCCCTCCTGGGCCCCGCTCAGGCCCTGGCGCAGCAGCAGCCGCCGCGACTTGGGCTGAAATACCGACCGCAGCCGCCCCAGATGGGCATACTCGGCCAGCCCGCCCCGGTCGAGGGTGTAGCCGTACTGGGTGGTGAGCACCCGCTCCAGCTGGGTGCGGTCGAGGGGTGCGGCGGCGGCCAGGCCGTGCTCTACCACGAAGGTGCGGGCGTCCTGCTCCAGCTCCTCGAAGTAGTTGTCGTGCATCTCCTGAAAAGAGCGCAGCGCGGCCAGAAAGAAGTTTTCCTGACGCATTTCGTAGTTGCGCGCAATCTCAAACAGCGTGCTGATGAAGGCGTTCATCTTGGCCGGCGCGTTGGCAATCAGCTCCACGATGCGCAGCGGGTCGAGCCCGAACATCTCCAGCGGAAACTCCTTGAGCAAATCCGACTGCAGCAGCTCGGAAATGGGTTCGAGCCGCCGGCTCAACGTCAGCGACACCAGCTGGTCGTAGCTCACGCCCAGCACCTTACTGAGGCTCAGAATTTTATCGGCCTTGGGGTACTTCTTGCCCTTCTCGATTTCGTTGAGGTAGGACACCGACACGTCGCAGGCGCGGGCCATTTCGGCGGGCGTGAGGCCCCGCTCCTGCCGCAATTCGCGCAGCTTTAGCCCAAAAATCAAGCGGACAACCTGGCCGTGGCTCAGCATAGATGCACTGGTGAAATGGTGAGTTGGGAGGCGAATGCCCGGAACTGCCCGACGAAAGCACCGGCGCCGGTCTTATAGACCAACTCCTAACCGGCCAGTTGCCTGGGCTCAAGCCGCTTTTTGCCTTGGCTTTTCCTTTTACCCCAAGCCGGCAAAGCTACGGTTTTAGAGAGCCCAATAAAAATTAGCGAATATTCGCTTGATTGATAAAATTCGCTTTACTACATTTGATGCACTGCCCCTGGTAGCGTTCCTATCGTTTCCTGTAACTCCAATGCGTATGTCGCCTTTCGCCGAGCCCCAGACCGTCACCCCCACGTACCGCACGCCCGAGCGGGTGCAGGTAACGGGCGAATACTCGCCCGCCTATGCCGAAATCCTCACGCCCTCGGCCCTGGCTTTCGTGGCCGAGCTGCACCGCCGCTTCGAGCCCACCCGCCGCGGCCTGCTGCAACGGCGCACCGAGCGGCAGCAGCGGCTGGAAGCCGGCGAGGCGTTCGACTTTCTGCCCGAAACCAAGCTGCTGCGCGAAAAGCCCTGGACCGTGGCCCCGCTGCCCGACGACCTGCTCGACCGGCGGGTGGAAATAACCGGCCCTACCGAGCGCAAAATGATTATCAATGCGCTCAACTCGGGCGCCAAAGTCTTCATGGCCGACCTCGAAGACTCGACGGCGCCCACCTGGGCCAACGTGGTGGAGGGCCAGCGCAACCTGCGTGATGCCGTGCGCCGCACCATTTCCATCAGCACGCCCCAGAAAGAGTATAAGCTCAACGAGCAAACCGCCGTGCTGATGGTGCGCCCCCGCGGCTGGCACCTGCTCGAAAAGCACGTGCTCGTAGACGGTGAACCGGTGAGTGCCTCGCTGTTCGACTTCGGCCTCTACTTCTTCCACAACGCCCACGAGCTGTGCGCCCGCGGCACGGCGCCCTACTTCTACCTGCCCAAACTGGAGAGCCACCTCGAAGCCCGCCTCTGGAACGACGTATTCGGCTTCGCCCAATGGTCGCTGAAAATGCCCAAGTGCACCATTAAAGCCACGGTGCTGATTGAGACGCTGCCGGCGGCTTTTGAGTTGAACGAGATTCTGTGGGAGCTGCGCGAGCACTCGGCGGGCCTCAACTGCGGCCGCTGGGACTACATCTTCAGCTACATCAAGCGGCTGGGGCTAGGCGCCGAGCACCGCCTGCCCGACCGCGCCGCCGTGACGATGACGGTGCCGTTTATGAGCGCCTACTCGCAGCTGGTGGTGCAAACCTGCCACCGCCGCGGCGTGCACGCCATGGGCGGCATGGCGGCCCAGATTCCCATCAAAAACGACCCTGAGGCCAACGAGTGGGCCCTCGAAAAAGTCCGCCTGGACAAGGTGCGCGAGGCCCGCGCCGGCCACGACGGCACCTGGGTGGCCCATCCCGGCCTGGTGCCGGTGGCGCTGGCCGTGTTCGACGAGCTGATGCCCCAGCCCAACCAGATCGACAATAAGCGCGACGACGTGCAGGTAACGGCCCAGGACCTGATAGCCGCCCCCGAGGGCGACATCACCGAGGCCGGCCTGCGCCTCAACCTCGATGTAGCCGTGCGCTACCTCGAATCGTGGCTGCGCGGCAACGGCTGCGTGCCGATTCACCATCTGATGGAGGACGCCGCCACCGCCGAAATCTCGCGGGCCCAGGTGTGGCAGTGGCTGCACACGCCCGGCACCCAACTCTCCGACGGCCGTGCCCTCACCACGGAGATGTACCGCGAGTTGCTGCCCGCCCAACTGGAAGCCATCCGCCAGGAAATCGGCGACGCAGCGTACAACCAGGGCAAGTACCTCGAAGCCGCCCGCCTCTTCGACCGGCTGGTGATGAGCGAGCAGTTCATCGAGTTCCTGACCCTGCCGGCCTACGAGCAGCTGACGTAGCAGGCCGGCAGGTTAGAACGGTGTAGGGGCGGGG
>NZ_JAGGPS010000010.1:63345-101447 GCF_018613725.1 Hymenobacter sp. ISL-91 | reverse complement strand
CCCCGCCCCTACACCGTTCAACTTTTCCTTCAACTTTTCCGGGGTTTCCCTCCCCGGGGCAAAAAACTGCTTTTGCCCCAGCCGGCCTCGCTTTGCCTTCATTTTTCACCTTTTCAACCCCTACCGCCATGAATAAGCAGCAACGCATAACCGCCATTGAACAGGATTGGGCCACGAATTCGCGCTGGCAGGGAATCATCCGGCCCTACACCGCTGAGGATGTGCTGAAGCTGCGTGGCTCGGTGGATATCGAATACTCGCTGGCCCGCAACGGGGCCGAGCGTCTGTGGCAGCTGCTGCACTCCGAGCAGTACGTGGCCGGGCTGGGCGCGCTTACCGGCAACCAGGCCGTGCAGGAGGTGCAAGCCGGCCTCAACGCCATCTACCTCTCGGGCTGGCAGGTGGCGGCCGACGCCAACAATTCGGGCCAGATGTACCCCGACCAGAGCCTCTACCCCGCCGACTCAGTGCCGGCCGTGGTGCGCCGCATCAACAACGCCCTGCTACGCGCCGACCAGATTCAGAGCGTGTCGGGCGAGGGCGACGTGCACTGGCTGGTGCCCATTGTGGCCGATGCCGAGGCCGGCTTCGGGGGCAACCTGAACGCGTTTGAGCTGATGAAGATGATGATTGAGGCCGGGGCCGCCGGCGTACATTTCGAAGATCAGCTTTCCTCGGCCAAGAAGTGCGGCCACCTCGGCGGCAAGGTGCTCGTGCCCACCCAGGAGGCCATCAACAAGCTGGTAGCTGCCCGCCTGGCCGCCGACGTGCTGGGCGTGCCCACCCTGGTAGTGGCCCGCACCGATGCCGACGCCGCCGACCTGCTCACCTCCGACATCGACCCACGCGACCAGCCCTTCGTGCTCGAAGAGGCCGAGCGCACCTCCGAGGGCTTTTTCCGGGTGCGCTGCGGCCTGGAGGCCGGCATTGCCCGTGGCCTGGCCTACGCCCCCTACGCCGACCTGATCTGGATGGAAACCTCGCACCCCGACCTGGAGCAGGCCCGCCAGTTCGCCCAGGCCATCCATGCCCAATTTCCGGGCAAGCTGCTGGCCTACAACTGTTCGCCCTCGTTCAACTGGGCCGCCAAGCTCAGCGTGGCCGAGATGGAAACCTACCGCGAGGAGCTGGCCGCCATGGGCTACAAGTTCCAGTTCATCACCTTGGCTGGCTTCCACGCGCTCAACACCAGCATGTTCGAGCTGGCCACGGCCTACCGCGAGCGGGGCATGGCGGGCTACTCGGAGTTGCAGGAGCGTGAGTTTGCCCTCCAGAAGAAGGGATTCAAAGCCGTGAAGCACCAGAGCTTCGTGGGCACCGGCTACTTCGACGCCGTGCAGAACGTGGTAACCGCCGGCCTCTCCAGCACCGGCGCCCTGGTCGGCAGCACCGAGGAAGCGCAGTTCAATACTCACTAATTGATCACGAATTAGCGCGGAATTTAGCGGATCACGGATGAGCACGGATTTTAGCGGATTTCACGGATTTTGTAGACGGTGTGGTCGGCGCGACTAGCACGTTCGATTAGCCGTGCATCCTCAAAAACACAAAGGCCACCTCAACAGAGGTGGCCTTTTTTCAATCGTCTACAAAATCCGTAAAATCCGCTAAAATCCGTGCTCATCCGTGATCTGGCCATTTCTGAATACCGGTACCAGGTCGTACTCGTCCTGGCGTATGCAGAAGGCCATGTCCTGGTGGGCTTCGAGGTGGTTGAGGCGGCGTACGTGGGCCGAGCGGAGCAGGTAGCCGCCCAAGTCGGGCTCGGCGGCGGCCCACAGGTCGAGGGCGGCCAGGGTGGCGTCGGAGTTGGTTGTGTCGAAATCGGCTTGCAGGCGGGCGGCCAGGGCCCCGCCGAACAGCGTGTCTTCGAGGCAGAAAAGGCCCTTCCAGCCGGCGCAGACGACCACGACGTCCTTGTTCAAGTGGCGCAGGTGATTGGCTACGGCCCCCAGATTTAGGAAGGCACCCACCACGATTTCATCGGCGGCAGCTGACAAATGCAGAGCGCGGGTGCCGTTAGTGGTGGTGAGGGCCACCGCCCGGCCCGCCACGGCTACCTTCCCATCGAGGTAGCCGAAAGGCGAATTACCCAAATCCACGCCCTCGGCCTGGCGGCCGTCGCGCTCGGCGGCTGTCAGGTAGCCCTGGGTGGCCATAGCCCGGCACTCGTCCAGCTCGCTGAAGGGCACCACCTGCGTAACGCCCGCCACCAGCGCCGTGACGATGCTGGAGGTGGCCCGCAGCACATCCACCACCACCGCTACTTTGCCTTTCAGGTTGTAGAGCGGCAGTAGTTCGGGGGAGAAACAGATGTCGAGCGTGGGCATGGCTTTATGAATTATGAATTTTGGATTATGAATTTTGAATTAGTGTGGGCGGACCGTGGATATGCTGCGCTATCTGTGCCAATTCAAAATTCATAATCCAAAATTCATAATTAACCCCTATGCCTCCTCCGTGCCGGGCACGAACGGCAGCTTCACCACCGTCGCGGGCAGGTTTTTGCCGCGCACCTGCACGAAAATTGGGGTGCCGGGGGCGGCCAGGGCAGTTTGCACGTAACCCAGGCCCACGCCCTTGCTCAGGCTCGGCGACTGGGTGCCGCTGGTTACCTCGCCAATGGTTTCGCCAGCCTCGTTTACCAGCGGGTAGTGGCTGCGCGGGATGCCGGGGCCATCCATCAGGAAGCCGACCAGCTTGCGCTCTACGCCGGCGGCCTTTTCGGCCTTCAGGTTTTCGGAGTTGGTGAAGTCCTTGGTGAACTTGGTAATCCAGCCCAGGCCGGCTTCCAGGGGCGAGGTTTCGTCGGTGATATCGTTGCCGTAGAGGCAGTAGCCCATTTCCAGGCGCAGCGTATCGCGGGCACCCAGACCGATGGGCTTGAGGCCGTGGGGTTGGCCGGCTTCCATCACCGCATCCCAGACCTGCTTGGCGTGTTCGTTGGGCACGTACAGCTCGAAGCCGCCTGCACCAGTGTAGCCGGTGGCCGAAATAATGACGTCGGGCGCGCCGGCGAAGGTGCCCTGCACGAACGAGTAGTACGGAATGGCACTCAGGTCGGTGTCGGTGAGGCCCTGCAGGGCGGCAATGGCCTTGGGGCCCTGCACCGCAAACAGGCTCATCTCGTCCGATACGTTCTGCATGTCGGCGCCCTCGGTGTTGAACTGCTGAATCCAGTTCCAGTCCTTTTCAATGTTGGAAGCGTTGACGACAAGCAGGTAGTCCTCGTCGGCCAGCATGTACACCAGCAAATCGTCGATTACGCCGCCGGTTTGGTTGGGCAGGCAGCTGTACTGGGCCTTGCCGGGCACAAGCTTGCTAGCGTCGTTGCTGCAAACGCGCTGAATCAGGGCCAGCGCCTGGGGGCCGCGCACCCGGAACTCGCCCATGTGCGAGACGTCGAACATGCCCACGGCCCGGCGCACGGTGTGGTGCTCGTCGAGGTCGGAGGAGTAGCGCACGGGCATATTGTAACCGGCGAAGGGTACCATTTTGGCCCCGAGCTGCTGATGAACGTCGTTGAGCGGAACAGTTTTGAGCGTGTCGGACATGAAAGTAAGGTGGGGAGGTGAAACGTGCCGGCCGGAAGGGGGCATAATGGGACCGTCCGGCGGTGGTGCGAAAGTAGCCAATTATGGCCGGCTGGTCCGATGCCGGTTGGTTACCTTTGGCTTTGCGCCGCCCCAGTTGCTGGTCTGCCGCGCCGGTATTCAACTGCTTTGCGGCCTCTTTTCCTACATGAACGACGACCTGAAACAAGAATTCGATGCGGCCCGCATCCGGCACTTGCTCTTTAAGTCGAAGCTGCGCTCCTTTCTGTATGGCAGCGACACGGCCCAGGGCCCCATCCGCGACCCGGAGCAATGTGCCATGGGCCACTGGATAACCCAGCGCGCTTTGCCTGCGTACGGCCATCTGCCCGAAACCCACGAGCTCGACCGTCTGCACCGGCTCATTCATGCAGAAGCAAGCCGCCTGATGGACCTGCGCCTAGCCGGCCAGCCCGATGTGGCCACGGCCGGACTGAGCCTGATCAACAAACTCGCCGATGATATTGTGGCGTTGCTGCACACCATAGAAACCCGGGTGCGGGCGGCATAGGCTGCCGGCTACCCGAACTCGTTCTCTGCCCCACCCCATGAAACTTAAGCTCTCGACCAAGCTCTTTGCAGGGTTTCTGGCAATTTCGGCGCTTTTCGCGGCCGTAGTATTTCTCAACTACCAACTCTCGCGGGCCGTGCTGCGCAATTCGCAGCGGGTGGCCAACTCGCAGCGCATCACCAATGAGGCAACTTCGCTGCTGCGCAACATCATCGATATGGAAGCAGGCTTTCGGGGCTACCTGCTGCTAAATAATGAAGTGCTGCTGACGCCCTATTACGAGAGCGAACGAAAACTGCTAGGCCGCTTTAGCAGCCTGCGCGACGAGATGCCGGTAGCCGGGCAGCAGTTTCGGCGGCTGCAGCAGGCGCAGCGGCTGTTCGAGCAGTGGGATTCCTATTCGCACCTGCTCATCAGCGAGAAGCGCGAAGCGCTGCGCCGCAACCCCGACCATATTGGCATAAAGGGCCTGGAGCACGCCAATCTGGCCTCCGACCTGACGGGCAAAGTACTCATGGACCAGATTCGGGAGCTGTTTGCCGAGTTTGACCAGTCGGAGGCTCTGTCGCGCCGCCAGCAGCGCCTGCGCCTGCAGAAGAGCATCCGCGAAACCCGCATTCTGTCGGTGGGGGTTACACTGGTAACTATTGCGCTGGGGCTGCTGTATGCGGCGTATCTGGTGCGGCAGCTTTCGCGGCGCATCGGCGGTATGGTAGGCCAGGCCCAGCGCATAGCCGGCGGCGACTACGCCACCCATATTCCCGACACTGAGCAGGACGAGCTGACCAAGCTGGCCACGTCGCTCAATACCATGACCGATACTATCAATACCACTATCCGGCAGCTGGAGCGCCGCAATCAGGAGCTCGACCAGTTTGCCTACGTGGTATCGCACGATTTGAAAGCGCCGCTGCGGGGCATCGAAACGGCTTCGCGCTGGATTGAGGAAGACCTGGGCCAGGATCTGCCGGATCATATTCGCGAGTTTCTGGTGCTGATGCGCACGCGGGTGCGGCGCATGGAACACCTGATTACCGGCATTCTTGATCTGGCCCGGGTGGGCCGCACGCCTCAGGCCGATGAGGCCGTGTTTGTACGCCAGCTGCTGCGCGAAATCATCGATTCGCTGGAGCTGCCGGCCGGGTTCGAGGTGGAGCTGCCCTTTTACCTGCCCACGCTGCACACCAACCAGATCCAGCTCGAACAGGTATTCACCAACCTCATCAGCAACGCCGCCAAGTACCACCACGACCCCGCGCATGGCCGGGTAGCTATCGGCTGCGTTGAAATGCCCGACTTTTACACTTTCTCGGTAACCGACAACGGGCCGGGCATTGCCCCCGAATACCACGAGCGGATTTTCATCATCTTCCAGACCCTGACCGAGCGCGACACGCTGGAAAGCACCGGCGTAGGCCTGGCCATCGTCAAGAAAATTGTGGAGCGGCGCGGCGGTACTATCCGCGTCGAGTCGGCCGAAGGAGCCGGCGCCAGCTTCATTTTCACCTGGCCCAAGCGGGTACTTACCCGACCAATGCCCCCTTCGGAGCCAATTGCCCGTATAGCCAAGTAACCCATTGCCTTTATCTGCGCTGCCTGCCCATGCCTTTCTCCTCCCAGCAACCTGCCATTCTACTTGTCGAAGACGACCAGCTTGACGTTATGAACGTACAGCGCGAGCTGCGCAAGAACAACGTGAACGTGCCGCTGCATGTAGCCCGCAATGGCCGCGAGGCCCTGGATTTGCTGCGCGGCGAAGGTGGCCAGACCCGTATTCCGCTCCCGCACGTCGTCATGCTCGATCTGAATATGCCTCGCATGAATGGGCTGGAGTTGCTGGAAATATTGCGCGCCGACCCCGAGTTCCAAAACCTGAACGTGTTCATCACCACCACCTCCGACCTGGAAACCGACCGGCTTAAAGCCCAGCAGCTGGCCGTAAGCGGCTACATTATCAAGCCCCTGAGCTTCGATACGTTTGGCGAAGGTGGTACCACAGTCGATGGTTTCAGCCTGTTTCTGGATCTTCTGAAGCTGAAGAGCTAACACCCAAAGTCACTTAAAAACGACAAAGCGGCCATCAGATACGTCTGGTAGCCGCTTTGTCGTTTCTGGGTGCTTCCTGCCTATTCGGGCCGATTCTTTACAGAAGCCGGAACCCCATGCGGTGGTGTTCGGTGGGGCCGTGGGCTCGAATGGCGGCGCGGTGCGCGGCAGTCGGATAACCGGCATTCTGCTCCCAGCCATAGGCCGGGTAGGCCGCCGCCAGCTCCCGCATCCGGTCGTCGCGGAAGGTTTTGGCCAGCACCGAGGCCGCCGCAATATGGCGGTAGAGGCCGTCGCCGCCCACTATACAGGTGTGGGGCAGCGCAGGGTGCGGCCGAAACCGGTTGCCATCGACGAGCAAGTGGGTGGGCGTGGGTTGCAGCTGGTTGGTGGCCCGGTGCATGGCCAGGTAGCTGGCCTGCGCAATGTTGAGCGTGGATATTTCGGCCACCGAGGCTTCGGCCACGGCCCAGGCTACGGCTTCGCGGCAGATTTCGGTGCGAACCAGCTCGCGCCGCCGGGCCGTCAGCTGCTTGGAGTCGTTGAGGTAGTGCGACCGGAAATCGGGCGGTAGCAGCACGGCAGCCGCAAAAACGGGTCCGGCCAGGCAGCCGCGCCCGGCTTCATCAAGGCCGGCTTCGAGCGGCTCGCCGGTATAGGAAACCAATAGCATGTGTGGGGCAGGACGTAAAACCAGCAGAGCGGATAGGCCGCTAACTAAAGGCCTCCCTCGAAGGAAACGCCACAAAGATGGGTGTTTCCTTCGAGGGAGGCCTTTGCCGGTTAGGCTAACTGCTAACCGAATATTCCGGGTGCCGGTTGTGGTTAGTGCGTACCGGCGTTGGAGCCTTCGCGGCCGGGGTTCTGCTCGCCACGGCGGGTACCCTGGCTGTCGCGCGGGCCGTTGTCGATGTTGGACTCCTCGTCTTCGGTCATGTATACGTTGGTGGTGGGGCCGAGGCCGTCGTTCTTCTCCGCCAGCGCCGACTCGGCTTCGGCATGCTTGAGGTTGAACAGCGGGTCGCCTTCCTGCAACGACTTATCGGCTTGCTTGTTATCGGGCTGCTTGTTGGGTTGGTTGGCCATTGTGCGCATGGTGCCGGGCGGAATGTGAACGGCCGGCAGTAGTAGCCTACGCACCACTTTGGCGGGAGGTTGGCCTTGGCTGCGCACCGAAGCCCCGGCCAGCCTGCACCTGCCTCAAAAAAAGGGCAATAAAAAAGCCGCTACCCTGGGTAGCGGCCTTTTCGGTCATACTGGCTGGCAGCGGTTCATTCATCCACCCTACTAATTGCTGCCATGATGCCAATACTACGCGGTAAGAGCCTTCCTTTCCATAAACCTTACCAGCGCTGAATAATTAGTAGGTCAAAAGTATACGAGCGGCAGGCTCCGAATGGATTTTTTGGCCCAACGGAAAGTTTCACCCGCTCAACAGGCCTTTTTAACCGGTGAGGCCCCGCGCCAGTGCCGCCCTTTTTCTGCCGTTGTATCTTTGCATCCTTTCTTTCCCTATACTTTTCCTCCATGGCCAACCCTGCCGCTGATTTCGACGAGACCCATAACCCCTGGCAGACGCAGGCCTCCGAAATAAAGTACCAGAACCCTTGGATAAAGGTGCGCGAGGACCAGGTGATTACGCCCGGCGGCACGGCTGGCATCTATGGCGTTGTAACGATGAAGAACAAAGCGCTGGGCATTGTGCCGGTTGATGCCGCGGGCAATACCTGGCTGGTGGGCCAGTACCGCTACCCTTTAAGCGAATACAGCTGGGAAATTCCGATGGGCGGCGGGCCAGTGGAGCTCGACATTCTCGAATCGGCCCGGCGCGAGCTGCGCGAGGAAACCGGCTTGCTTGCCCACCGCTGGACCAACATCATGCGCCTGCACACCTCTAACTCGGTAACTGATGAGGAAGGGTTCGTATTTCTGGCCCAGGAGCTGGAGCAGGGCGACACCGAGCCTGAAGAAACCGAGGACCTGCGCCTCTGGAAGCTGCCGCTGGCCGATGCCGTGCAACTGGTAATGGACGGCCGCATTACCGATGCCGTAAGCGTGGCCGGCCTGCTGAAAGCCGGCCGCCTGCTGGGCGTGTAGAGCTGGTTAGTGGTTAGTGGAAAGCGTCATTCAGAGCGCAGCGAAGAATGACGGGTATTCTTTACCCGGCTATCTGCCTTACTTTCGTGGCTATGATGCACCTGCTTCGTTACGTCGGTCAGCGCCTGTACACCAGCTGGGCTACCTTCTGGTTTGCGCTTCCGTTTTTGGTTACGTATCCGGTGCAGTGGGGCCTGAGCCATTGGCCGGCGGGCTGGCCCTACCTGCGGGCCCTCAACAAAGCCTGGTCGCGGTTCTTTATTTTTATGTGGGGCGTGCCGGTGGAAACCGTGCGGGCCGCCGAAACAGTGCCGCCGGGCCAGCCCTGCCTGTACCTGGCCAACCACAGCTCCCTCATTGATATTCCGCTGCTGTTCCGTACCCTGCCAGGCGGCCCGAACGTGCTGGGCAAAAGCTCGCTGGCTAAAATTCCGCTTTGGGGGCCCATTTTCGGGCGCGCTTACATTACCGTCGACCGCAACAGTGCCGTGAGCCGGGGCCGGGCCATGGTGCGGGCCCGCCAGGAGCTGGCGGCCGGCCGCTCGGTTATCATCTTCCCCGAAGGCCAGATTTCAAGTCAGCCCGGCCGGCAGCTGGAGCCTTTCAAAGAGGGGGCCTTCCAGCTGGCCATTGCCACGGGCGTACCCATTGTGCCCATTACCATGCCGCTCAACCACCACTTTCTGCCCGATGTAGGGGGGCTGCGGGTGCGCTGGGCCCGGCTGGCCATTGTGGTGCATGCGCCCATCAGCACGGCCGGCCTTACCGCTGCCGATGCCCCTGCCCTGCAGCAGCGCGTATTTGAGGTGATTACCAGCGCCCTGCGGCCCGAGGCCGGCGGCATTCCGGGCCCCGGTAGCTGGCGCCCGGCAGCAGCACCCGCCCAGCCCACTGCAACAGTACCGGCTGCTGCCCGCCCCGAGCCGGTTGGCTGAGCCGGGCGCAACCGGCCGAAGGGCCGTATCTTGCGGCTACCAACTGCTTTTCTCACTTTTGAAATCCCCGCTCCCATGAGCACCGATCTGGCTACTCTGCGCGGCCTGGCCCACCTGGCCCGCCTCGAATTCGACTCCGCCAACGAGCAGCAGGTGCTCGGCGACCTGAACAAAATTCTGGACTGGGTAGACCAGCTCCGCCAGCTCGATACGACCGACGTAGAGCCGCTGGTACACCTGAGCCAGGAAATAAACGTGCTGCGCCCCGACGAAGCCCACAACACCGTCGGCCACGCCGCCGGCCTCAGCAACGCCCCCCGCAAAGACTCCGACTACTTCCGGGTACCAAAGGTGCTGGAGTAGCGTTGTTAGCGGTTAGCTAAAAGAACGTCATGCAGAGCGAAGCGAAGCATCTCGCGTGCCGACGTTGCCAACGTAACCGCAACGTCAGCACGCGAGATGCTTCGCTTCGCTCTGCATGACGTTTTAACAAACCTCACCCCACTACTCCGTCCCGCTTGATTTCGCCCGCCTCTTCTGCCCCTATTACCCGCCGCTGGCCCTGGCCGCTGCTGCTGCTGGCTCTGTGCGCCGCGCTGGCCGTAGGGCTGGCCGGCTGGCACTACTTCACGGCCGAAAATGCTGTGCTGCCCCTGCAGCCCGTAACCCAGCTGACGCCGGTGCCCACCACGGTGGCCGAGGTGGCCGTGGGGCTGGCCCGGCTGCCGGTGCAGGCCAATGGCTACCTCGTTACCCAGACCTACGATGTGGCCGGTCCGTTTCTGCGGCCCGGGGCGGCGTTGGGGCTGGTGGCGTTGCTGGGCGTGGCGCTGGCTTACTTTCTGGCGGCCGTGAGCCCCCTGAGCCGGCTGTACTTTGTGGCGTCCATGGCCTTGGTTATCTTCCTGCTCATGTCGCTGAACGCCGACCTGCTGGATGTGTTTGAAACCGGCAGGCAGTATGTGCTGGTCCTGAGCCTGGTGCTGCTGGTAGGGCCGGCCTACTACTTCCACGCCTTCCGGCCCGAAACGCCTTTTACCACGCGTTTGGGCACGTTTGCCGCGCTGGTGGCGGGCCTGGGGCTACTGGTATTTCTGCAAAACCCCAACCCCGCCGATTACACCGCGCTCCACTTGAGCGCCTATTTCACCCAGGCCGGAGCAGTGGCCTTTGCGCTGCTGGTGCTTTGGGTTGCCTTCGAAAACGTGCACGGCCTGCTGTGGGTGAACACGCAGGCCGCAACGCCGGCCGGCCGCTACGGGCTGTGGGCGTTCCTGCTGGCGGGTGGCCTGTACCTAACCGTTCTGCTGCTTTACTACCTCAACCAGAACCAGCTGCTGGTACTACCCGGCATTCAACTCGACCCCTACCTGCTGCTGCTGCCAGCCGTGGCCGTGGCCTGGCTGGGCCAAAGCCGCCGCGCCGCCACGCTGCCGGCCGGGGTGCCACCGGGCGCTGCGGCCATACTGCTGCTGGTGCTGGTGCTGTTGGCCACCGGCACGCTCGGTTACGCCTTGGCCACGGCCAACGACCCGCTGCTGCAGGCCGGCCGCGACTTTACAGCCCTGGCCCTGCTGGGCGTGGGCGGTGCGTTTTTGCTTTATGTGCTCCTGAATTTCGGGCCGCTGCTGCGCCAGAAGAAGGCGGTTTACCGCGTGGTGTTTCAGCCCCAGCGGTTTCCATTTTATGCCATGTACGCACTGGGCATAGTGGCCGTGGTGGGCGTGACCATGCGCAACAACTTCTTCGTCCTCGATCAGGTCCAGGCCGGCGCCTACAACAACCTGGGCGACTTGGCCCGGCTGGAGAGCGAGCTGACACCTGAGGATATGTCGCGGGCGTTGCTGGCCGAGCGTTACTACGCCGAAAGCGACGTGCTCGACCAGCACAACCACAAAGCCAGCCTGGGCCGCGCCGCGCTCTACCGCTTTCGGCTGCAGCGCCAAAACGAAATCAACATTCTGCGCCGGGCGCTGGCGCGGCGGCCTTCGCCCCGCATCTCGTTGCGGCTGGCGGCCCTCCACAACGAGCAGCAGGACTTCTTCGACCGGTTAGCCATCCTGCAGGAAGGCCTGCGGGCTCACCCCACCAATGCCGCCCTCAACGCCGACCTGGCCCAGCTGTACTCGCGCTCGGCCCTGGCCGATTCGGTAATGCACTACCGCGCCCGCGCCGCCGCCGCTACCGGTTCCGACGACGCCATGCTGGCGGCCAACGAACTGGCCTACCGCATCCGGCAGCAAAACTGGGCCGGTGCCACTGCACTGGTAGAGGGAGCCCGCTCCACCACCCCCGACAATGCGGCCCTGCAGGCCAATACGCTGCTGTTGGCCCGGCTTACCGGCAAGTCTGCCGCGGCCCCCACGCCCTTGCCCGATACCACTCAGGCGCTCAACGATGCCCGCTTTGCCCGGCTTTACCACGATGCCCTGGGCCGCGCCACCCGCCACGACACGACTCTGCTGCCGTTGTTGCCCGCCCTGGCCGCCAACCCCGCCAACGCCCCATTTCTGGACCAGCTGACGCTGCTGCGAGCCTTTACCCACCATTATGGCGGGCAGCCGGTGGCTGCCCAGCAGGCCCTGCTGCCGCTGGCCAGCGGCTCAGGAACCGGCGCAGCCTACTATCAGCAGCTGCAGGGCCTGTGGCTGCTCGACCAGGGCCTGCCGGCTCCAGCCGCCAGCCGTTTTCAGGAAGCCCGCGAAAATAGCCCTACCCTGCCGGCACTACCCCTGGCCTACGCCCTGGCCCTGAGCGGTCAGCCCGATTCGGCCCGGCAGGTAGCGGGCCGTGCGCCGCAAAGCGCGGAGCTCCGGCTACTACTAGCGGCGCTGCAGCCGGAGCTCCGCGAAACCTATAGCTTGGCATCCGATTCGATAAAAACCCAGTATCTGGTACTACGCGGCGACGAATTGCCGGCATCGGCCCTACTACCGGCGGCGGCTTCCGTACCGACGGGCCCGTTGCAGGCCACGGCTTTACTGGCCCAGCTGCCCCGCGCACTGGAGGCCGGCCAACTGGAAGCCATTCGCACAACGCTGGCGCAGGCTGCACCTGCTGTCGGGGCCGCAGGCGCTTCGCCCTGGAACGTGCTGCGAGGCGAGCTGTACGTCCGTGGGCAGCAGTGGCCCCAACTGCGCGAGTTGGTACAACAGGGTACGTTTAGTGGGTTCGACACCTATCAACGGCTGTATTTCCGGGCGGCGCTGGCCGAGGCTGGTAAGCAGCCGGCCGAAGCCGGCCGCCTCTATGCCCAACTGGTGCAGCAGGCTCCGTTTGCCGAAAACGGGCTGGTGGCTGCCGCTGCCTTTCATGCCCGCCGCCAAGAGTTTCCAGCGGCCTACGACGTACTGCTGCGCGGAGTAGAGTACAACCCCGAGTCGGTGGCGCTCCTGAAAGCCTATGTGCTGGCAGCCGTGCCGGTCGGCCTGATGGAGTACGCCCAAGGGCCGCTCTACCGGCTGGGCACATTGCTTTCGGCAGCGGATTATGGTACCTTTCGCAAGGAGTACGACGCGGCCCTGGCGGCCCGTAAGGCCTCCTGGAACTAACCTTCAGCCCCTCTTTTTATGCAGCATCCTATTATCCAGACCGATGATATTTCCAAGGTGTACCGCATGGGAGCCGAGGAGATTCACGCGCTGCAATCGGTGTCTATTACCATTCAGCGGGGCGAGTACGTAGCCTTTATGGGTCCATCGGGCTCGGGCAAATCCACGCTCATGAACATCATCGGCTGCCTCGATACGCCTTCGGGCGGTAGCTACGTGCTCAACGGGCACGATGTGAGCAACATGAGCGACAACCAGCTGGCCGACGTGCGCAACCGCGAAATCGGCTTCGTGTTTCAGAGCTTCAACCTGTTGCCCCGCGCCACCTCGCTCGATAACGTGGCCCTGCCCCTTATTTACGCCGGCTACGGCAAAAGCGAGCGGCACGAAATGGCCCGCGAGGCGCTACGCAGCGTAGGCCTTGCCGAACGGGCCATGCACAAGCCCAACGAGTTGAGCGGCGGCCAGCGCCAGCGGGTGGCCATTGCCCGCGCGCTGGTCAACAATCCCAGCATCATCCTGGCCGACGAACCCACCGGCGCCCTCGACACCCGCACCAGCCACGAAATCATGGAACTGTTCGAGGCGCTCTACTCCCGCGGCAACACCATCATCATGGTAACCCACGAAGAGGATATTGCCATGCATGCCCACCGCATTGTGCGCCTGCGCGACGGCCTCGTGGAAACTGATGAGGTAAACGAAAACGTGGTGAGCGGCCAGCTGGCGAAGGGGTAGCTTCTGGCTGGCAAGTAAAAAGGTTTGTCATCCTGCGCAGCGCGAAGGACCTTCTTATGGCAACACAGGTCGTTACCGCGGCCATGCCATCGTGATAGGGCCCTTCATACAGCGCAGGATGACAAACCTTTTCCTGCCCAACCTCATTACCCCTTTATACTATCATTCTTCCACTTGATTTCTCTTCGTGAAAATATATACCAAAACCGGCGACAAGGGACTTACTTCACTGATTGGCGGCACGCGCGTACCCAAATCCAGCCTGCGCATTGAGTGCTACGGCACCGTGGATGAGTTGAATTCTTACATCGGTTTGGTGCGCGACCAGCCCGTGAACGAGGCCCGCCGCACGCTGCTCAAGGAAATTCAGGACCGGCTATTTACGGTAGGCGCCTCGCTGGCTTCCGACCCCGAAAAGTCGAAGATGAAGATTCCGGACCTGCACGCTGCCGATGTGGAACTGCTGGAGCAGGAAATGGACCGCATGAACGAAACACTGCCCGAGTTACGGGTATTTGTGTTGCCCGGCGGCCATCAGTCGGTGTCGTTTGCCCACCTGGCCCGCTGCGTGTGCCGCCGGGCCGAGCGGCTGGTAATTCACCTGAATGAAGATGAATTTGTGGCCGAGTTGGTGATTATGTACCTCAACCGCCTGTCCGATTACCTGTTCGTACTCAGCCGCCAGATGGCCCACGAACTGAATGCTGAGGAAGTGAAGTGGGAGCCGCGCATGTGAAGTAGTGGCCCAGCGCTGCCTAACGAGCGTTTGGACGTTTAACCAGAAAAGCTGCATCTTTAAGTGTTTCGGCTGCCATAGCTCGTTATTCACGCCTTCCTTCTGCATAACAAATAGCTAACAATCAGCATAATCTGTCTTTAGACTGAATATAGCGTCGCACCAACGGCTCTTTCTTGTCCTTGAAAACCGGGCCACCACCCAGCCGTTCTTCGTTTGACAGACTCCCACTCCACCTCCCATCCCACCCCTATGCTCGACACTCTGACTATTGCTACCCAGCGCACCACTGCGCCGCGCCTGCCAGGCATCAACTTCGCTCAGCTCGATTTTGGCAAAACCTTCGCCGACCATATGCTGGTAGTTGACTACCACGACGGGCAGTGGCAGGAGCCGCATATTGTGCCTTACGGCGACATAAGCGTGAGTCCGGCCAACTCGGCCATTCATTACGGCCAGTCGATTTTTGAAGGGATGAAGGCCTACAAGAATCACAACGGCGAAGTGGCCCTGTTTCGTCCGCTCGATAACTTCCACCGCTTCAATGCCTCGGCCCGCCGCATGTGCATGCCCGAGTTGCCCGAGGAAGTATTCATGCAGGGCCTGTTACAGCTCATCCGCCTCGACAGCGGCTGGGTGCCCACCGATGCCGGCAGTGCCCTCTATATTCGGCCCTTCATGTTCGCTACCGATGCCATGCTGGGTGTGCGGCCCTCCGAGTCGTACCGCTTCATGATTATCACCTGCCCCGTTGGCCTGTACTACGCCAAGCCACTACGGGTGCGCTTCGAGGAACAGTACGTGCGCTCGGCCGAAGGTGGCGCGGGCGCGGCCAAAAACGCCGGCAACTACGGCGCGGCCATGTACCCTACCAAGCTGGGTCAGCAGGAAGGCTACAACCAACTCATCTGGACCGATGCCTCCGAGCACAAGTACGTGGAGGAATCAGGTACCATGAACGCCCTGTTCATCATCGACGGCCGCCTGATTACCCCCGCTTTGAGCAGCTCCATTCTCGACGGTATCACCCGCCGCAGCGTATTGCAGCTGGCCCGCGACTGGGGTATGCCGGTGGAAGAGCGCAAGGTATCAGCCATTGAGATACTCGACGCCCAGCGCAACGGCACCCTGCAGGAGGCCTTCGGCGTAGGTACGGCCGCTACTATTGCCTCCATTGCCGTTATCGGTTACCAGGGCCACGATTACGAGCTACCCACGCCCCCGGCCGATGCTTTCTCGCGCCGCGCCACTGCAGCGCTGGCTGCCATTCGGAGCGGTGAGGTGCCCGACACCCACAACTGGATGGTACGCGTATAGCTCCACTATTCATACCAGCACGTTGTAGGGGGGGGCTTAGCTGCGCTTTCCTGCGGTTGTCCCCGCCCCTACAACGTGCTGTATTGGCTTAAAAAGAGACTTAAATCATTTTTTCACTTATGCAGGCTTTCAGCTAACCGCTAAAAAAGCCTTGCTTTTTTTCCTATGACCCACGACCAGGTGAAGGAATTGAAGGGCCGCGCCGAGGCCCTGAGGAGGTATCTTTGACTACGATGCCCGCAAAGAACAGGTAGCAGAGATTGAGGCCCAGACAACGGCCGCCGGTTTCTGGGACGACTCTAAACAGGCCGAAACCACTATGCGCGAGCTGAAGGGCATCAAGGTCTGGACCGACGATTACGAGGCCGTTGAGAAGCAGGTCGATGATGTGGAGGTGCTCTATGAGTTTCACCGCGAAGGCGACGTGCCCGAGGCTGAAATGCAGCGCGAGTTTGCCGCCGCCGAGCAGTCGGTGGAACGCCTGGAGTTCAAGCGTATGCTCTCCGATGAGGAAGACCAGCTTTCTGCCGTCATTGACATCAACCCGGGCGCCGGCGGCACCGAAAGCCAGGACTGGGCCGAGATGCTCATGCGCATGTACATCATGTGGGGCGAAAAGCAGGGCTTTACGGTGCGCCAGCTCAGCTACCAGCCCGGCGAAGGAGCCGGCATCAAGTCGGCCTCACTCGAAATCGACGGCCAGTTTGCCTATGGTTACCTGAAAAGCGAAATCGGGGTGCACCGGCTGGTGCGCATGTCGCCTTTCGACAGCAGCGGCCGCCGCCACACCTCGTTCGCCTCGGTATTCGCCTATCCCGTGATTGACGATACCATCAACATCGAAATCAATCCGGCCGACATCAGTTGGGATACATTTCGGGCTGGCGGAGCCGGGGGCCAGAACGTGAACAAGGTGGAAACCGCCGTGCGTCTCACCCACGCTCCCTCTGGTATCATCATTGCCGTGCAGATTGAGCGGAGCCAGCTCATGAACAAGGAGCACGCTCTACGCATGCTTAAGTCGCGCCTCTATCAGATTGAGATGGACAAGCGCAACGCTGCCCGCGACGTGGTGGAAGCCGGCAAAAAGCGCATCGACTTCGGCTCACAGATTCGGAACTATGTGCTCCACCCCTACAAGCTCATCAAGGATCTGCGCACCGGTATCGAGCGCACCGACGTGCAGAACGTGCTAGACGGGGACCTGGAAGAGTACATCAAGGGCTACCTGATGCAGAGTTAGAAGTTTTAGTTTAAAGATTATTGTTTGAAAAAAGCGAGGCTGCCATTTACTGGCAGCCTCGCTTTTTTCAAACAATAATCTTTAAACTAAAACTTGTCCCAGAAGATTTTCGTGTCAACATTGTCTCCACCAATTGCTGCTGCAGCAGCATTATAGTTGGCTCCGTTCAGGTTCTGCTCAACCGCAGGATACGGGAAGCGACGCGGAATATTAGACAATGCTTGGGCAGGCTTGGTCAGTTGCGGATAGTCAAGGCGACGGTATTCGCGGAAGGAATCTACTGGCTGATTGTAGAGAGAAATCCATTTCTGGATACCAATCTTCTCCTTATATGTAGCACCGCTAGCGGCGTTGTTGTAGTCTACTTCAGGCTGAGCTAGGTAGGCAGTAGCGTCGGCGCTAGTTCCGCCCCAGTAGATGATGGAGGCTCTTACAGCTGCATCGTAGTGCGATTTTGCCGTGCCGGAAACGGACGAGTAACCACGGGCTGCAGCTTCGGCCAACATAAACTCTACCTGCGAATAAGATATTAGCACGCTTGGCAGAGTAGGATCTTCGATTTTGGTACCCGGGGCCGAAAAATCGTCGTAGCTGTTGCTGGTTCCGTACTCGCCACCTTCGTAATCACCGCTTGCAGCCGGCTTGAAATACTCACCAACCCGGGGGTCATTCAGCATGTTCAGCTTGTCTATGAAGAAGCTGGTGCCTACAAAGTCATTACGACCGCTCTGTACCAAGTCCTCAAATAAAGGGTTTGTATTAGGATTGTCGCCTAGAAAAGTCAGCGCAGCGTTGTCCGAACTGGAGGAAATGAGTTTTCCCTGTACTTCACTAACCATCTTCTGCGACTTGGCCGGATCAACGTCCGCAATAGTCATAGCTAGACGCAACTTCAAGGAGTTGGCGAATTTGATGGTTTTTCCTACGTCGCCGTTATAGTACAAGTCGGCATTACCCAACCCAGAAGCGCTAGCATTGAGAGCCAGAATGGCCTTATCCAACCGTACAATCAGGTCGTTGTATATGTCATTGGCCTTATCGTATTTGGGCTGAGCTTTGTTTACGTCGAGCGCGTCGGTATATGGCACATCACCGAACAAATCTACTAGGGTTGCCCACGAGTACACCTCTAGCACCTCAATACTGGCCAACTGGTTGGCCTTTATAGCAGGGTCGAAGAGCGGGTCGTTGTTAGCCGAGATAATCACTCGGGCTTCCTGCAAATCCCGCAGTACATCCCGGTAAATGGCCGTCCAGAAACCTTCGTTGATCCGACGCTCCTTGATCTGGTAAATGCTCTCGTCGAAGTAAGTGGTTTCCGCCCAATACTGCGTGTAAAGCCGGAAAACGTTCAGGTTGACATTCGAACTGACCAGTGTCCGGGCCAAGCTACGCTCTGCACTTGAAACCAGCGTAACACCTGGTACCGCACCTGATTGAGGGCGTTTAGGGTCAATATTATAATCGTCCAGCGAATCAACGCAGGAACTTACCAGTACCATTGCTGGCAGGATGAAAAACAGTATCTTTTTCATAATCAGAAAAATTAGAAGCTTAAGCGGATGTTGCCACCCAACGTACGTACACCGGGGAAAGATCCTGAAGAGTAGCCCTGACCCAGGTTACCCGAGCTCAAGGCATCTTCAGGGTCAGCATCTGGCAGGTTCTTGTTGATGATCCACAGGTTACGTCCTACAATCGAAAAGTCTACTCCTTTTACGCCGCCAAACTTCGACGTAATGGAAGTGGGCAGCGAGTAGGTCAGCGATACTTCGCGCAGCTTCACATAGCTGGCATCATAAACAAAGCCAGCCGAAGGGTTACGCAGGTAGCCGTAGAGGCCGTAGTTGGTGTTGCTTACACGCTTGGTGTTTGGGCTACCATCGGCCAGTACACCGGGCAGAATTACTCCGCCACCTTCAGCAATCGGGTTCCGCGAAGGGTTGCCCAAATCGTTGAGGCCGGCTGTTTCCGGGGTCAGACCCGTGGCCAGCCCATAGTACCGGTCTAAGGAAAATATGTCGCCACCATGTCTGATATCGACTAGGAAGTAGAGTGATATACCCTTATAGCTAACCGTGTTGGCAATACCTCCGGTCCAGTCGGGGTTGGGGTTGCCGATAACCTGGTTGGCCGTTTCGGTCTGCAGGTAGTAACCATTCGCGCCTACTACTTTCTGCCCATTCTGATAAACGTAATCGGCACCCCGGAGCGAGCCGAAAGCTTCTCCTACGGTAGCATTGGAGCTTACGCCACCCTGGTAATTAGCTAGTACCAAGTTGGTGGTGCCTTCAATCAGCGACAGCACTTCATTACGGTTACGCGTCCAGTTGATATTGAGCATCCAGGAGAAGTCAGCCGTTTTCACCGGATTTGCGAAGGCCGACAGTTCGATACCGCGGTTGCGCACCTCACCCGAATTCACAAAACGGGAGCTGTAGCCAGTGGCCGTCGAAAGCGTTACCGGGATGATTTGGTCCTGAGTGTTTTGCTGGTAAACTGTAAAGTCGAAGCCGAACCGACTCTGCAAGAAGTTCATTTCTAGGCCAGCTTCGGCGCTTTTGGTACGCTCGGGCTTCAGGTTTGGATTGTTTTTAGTGCCTGGTACCGAGTACAACGAATTACCGTTGTAGATAGAGACTTTGGAGTATACATCGTTCACCGACAGGGCAGCAGCACCAGTGCCTACTTCGGCGTAGTTAGCCCGCACTTTACCATACGACAGCCAGGAAACATCCTTCAGCAACTCAGAAAAGACGAAGCCCGTGGCAACCGATGGATACAGGAAAGTGTTGTTGCTGCTAGGCAAAGTGGTCGACTTATCGCGGCGGGCTGTCAGGTCGAGGAACAGCATATCACGGTAACCGATGGTAGCGCTGGCGAAAATACCATCAACCCCAATTTTGGTTTCGTTCTCGATTGATGGCAAGGGGTTGCTTACCGAGTTGGAGAGCGTGTACAGCTCTGGCACAACTAGGCCACCGTTGGTGACAGCAGAAACGGAGCTGAAGAACTGCCGCCGCAAGTTAGCCCCGATCAGGCCTTTGAGGCTGATACCACTCTCCAGATCCTTCGAGAAGTTGCCGATCAGATCGTAGTTGTACTCCCGCGAGGTACGGTCGAAACGGGAGTAGTTGGACAGGCCTACACTTCCGATAGCGTTGCGCTCCTCCTGAATCTCGTCGTACGAGTCAGCGGTTACCCGGCCTAGGACGTTGAACCAATCGGTTACTTTGTAAGTGGCGGCAACATTACCGAAGAAGCGGTTACGGCTGTCAGTTTCAAAGTTTTTGTTCCGAACCCAGTATGGATTGTTCCAATAGATGGGGCTCAGATCATTAGGGCTGGCGTAATTCCAGGTTTTGTTTTGGCCGGTGCGGTTATAGGCATCTTCCAACTCCTTTATATCGGCATTTACCTGCCACCACTGCCGGAAGTTCGTTAGGATGTTGCCATCCCCGTAACCCGTTCCGTAACGGCCTTTGCCATCAACGCGTGAGTAGTTGACCGACGCACTGGTGGTGAGTTTAGGCGTCAGATTCAGCGAGCCAGCAAAGTTGACGATGTTCTTGTTTACTTCACTGTTATCCAGCACCCCCTTATCGCGGATGCTGTTGTAACCGAGTTTGAAGTAACCGCTTTCATTGCCTCCGTTGATGGCAACGCTGTTATTGAGCGTAAGAGCCGTTTCAAAGAAATCCTCCGGGCCGTTTGCGGCGGCAACCCAGGGGGTAGCCTGCTTGAAGGTGGGCGAGGTTGGGTCGAAGGAGCCCCACTGGTATATGTTCAAGTTCGGATCGAACCGGGCACCGTATGAGGCATCCTCTGAGAGCGGTGTGACCCGGTCACGCACGCCGTCGCCGTCTATGTCACGCAACAGAAAGTATCCGGAATCGTCGCTGTAGTACTTGCCGTAACCAGCGCCGTACTCTTTCTGGTACTTGATGAAAGTAGATTTATCAATGCGGCCACCCGTGGCCCCGAGGTTGATGGTGACGCCGAGACCTTTCTGGCCTTTCTTGGTTGTAATCAGAATAACGCCGTTGGCAGCCCGCTCGCCATAAAGCGCAGTTGCGGCGGCACCCTTCAGCACAGTTGTCGAGGCAATATCATCGGGGTTGATGTCGGCCGCGGCGTTACCGTAGTCGTATCCTCCACGGCCCGTCTGCTGGTCTGCGGAATTGGTGTTGGCATTGCTGATAGGCACACCATCTACAACAAATAGCGGCTGGTTGTTACCAAACAACGACTTGGTGCCCCGGATTTGAACATTAGTTGAGCCGCCCAGCGAGTTGCTCTGACGAACAACTACCCCGGCTACTTTACCCGACAGACCGTTGATGAAGTTGGGGTTACGTGCTTTCGTAATGGCTTCTCCATCAACCTGGGTTGCCGAGTAAGGCAACGAGTTGCGTGTTCGCTCTATGTTTTGAGCCGTTACTACTACTTCACCCAGCACTTTAGAATCGGTAACGAGACCAACATCAATAGTTGAAGCCGTTCCGATAGGCCGCTCGAGCGCGACGAAGCCGATAGAAGTGAAGGTGAGCGTGGTTGCAGAAGCAGGAGCGCTAAGAGTATAGGAGCCATCAGCGTTGGTAGACACCCCAATGGTAGTGCCTTTAACCAGTACCGTAACCCCAGGCATACCCTGGCCAGTAGCACGGTCGGTAACCCGACCGGAGATTTGCCGGTTCTGGGCGGCCGCCTGCTGCAACAGGACGGGCGCGAGCAGAGCCGCAGTTAATAGAATTTTCCGCATGTGAGTGAAGAAAGGTTTGGTGGATTTAAATCAGGATGGCAAAATAAGTGCAATTATTATGAGCAAATAGCACTTATCGTCCTGCTAAAAGTAAGCAACTACTATAACATTCATTGCAGTTAGTGTAAAATAAGCCCCGTCGTTAGTTAGCTTAAAATTAAAATTCTATTAAAAATTCTATTTGTGCACCGATAAAGTTCAATCAGTCACTATTCATCCGGGTACGCGCTGTTAGTCCCCGCGCCAGAGTCCGGTCGTTACTTAGGCGGGGTACTTTGTTCTGGCCCCCTAGCTTGCCTACACTTTTCATGTAGCGCTGAAAAGATCCGGGCGATAATGCCGTTAGCAGTAAAGGGGCCAGAATGCTTCCCGTCCGCAAGTCGTTGTAATAGGTGTTGCGCTGTTGCAGGCCGGTGTCGAGCGCGGCCGCAAAGGCTACTTGGTTGTGGGGTGGATGGGCAAATTCAATCAACCACTCGTGGCGCGAAGGTGTGGCTGGGTCGTCGCTGACCAAAGGGGCTACTGTGAATTCGATGACCTCGGCCTCGGGGTGCGCGGCCAATGCCGCGCGCAGACTCTGCTCCACTTCCTCGCCGATGACATGTTCGCCAAAGGCCGACAGGAAGTGCTTGATGCGCCCCGTAACAACCACCCGAAACGGATAGCGGCTCACGAAGCGTACGGTGTCGCCGAGGCTGTAGCCCCACAGGCCGGCATTGCTGGTGAGCACCACGGCGTACTGCTGGTCGAGCTCGATGTCGGCCAGTGTGAGGCGGGGCGGGTTGGGCTCGAAAAACCGCTCGGCCGGAATGAACTCGTAGAAGATACCGGCGTCGAGCAACAGTAGCAGGCCGGGGTTGCCCGGCTCATCCTGGAACGCCAGGAAGCCTTCGGAGGCCGGAAACAGCTCTACACTATCGACGGACCGGCCGATGGTATCGAAGAGCTTGCGGCGGTAAGGCTCGAAGTTGACACCGCCGTACACGAACAGGTCGAAGTCGGGAAACACCTCCCCCACCGGCCGACCGGTACGGGCCACCACGCGGTCGAAGTACATCTGCACCCAGGGCGGAATACCCGAAATGAGCGTCATGGGGGCGGGCAGCGTTTCGTCCACAATACGCTCCAGCTTCTGCTCCCAGTCCTCCATGCAGTTGGTGTTGTAGCTAGGCAGCTGGTTGCGGCGCAGGTAAGCCGGCACATGGTGGTTGACGATGCCCGACAGCCGGCCAACGTGGATTCCGTTGAGCATTTCCAGCTCCGGCGAGCCCGACAGAAACATCAGTTTGCCATCGAGAAAACGGCTTTTTCCGGTGCGCTGCACATAATGCAGCAGCGCGTCGCGGGCCCCGTTGAGGTGGTTGGGAATACTTTCGGCGGTGAGCGGGATGTACTTGGCGCCGCTGGTGGTGCCGCTGGTTTTGGCCAGATACAGCGGCCGGCCGGGCCAGAGCACGTTGGCTTCGCCGGTCTTCATGCGTTCGAACCACGGCAGCAGCCCCTCGTAGTCGCGCACGGGCACGCGGGCGGCCAGGTCGGAGGGGGTACGGGCGCCAGCCAGGTCGTGCGCCTGGCCGAAGGCGGTGCGGGCACCCTGGGCCAGTAGGCCGCGTAGCACCCGCTGCTGCGTACCAATAGGGTCGTGCTGCCAGCGGGCGTATTGGCGAACGATGTAGGCGGCCAGCGGCCGGCTCAGAGTGGCTTTCAGACCCATCGGAGAGAGTTAAACGAGGAAACTACGGTGTACTGTGCGGCGCTCAGCCAAAGGTACCTCCCACACCTATATATAATAGGAGTAGCCGGAGCCGCTTATCCTTTCGCCCCCGGCCCGCGTATGGGGAGCTACTGGTTTCATACTTCAGCTTTCAACCCCACAACGATGACCAACCAACGAGGAACTGCCGTCTGGAACGGCGATATTAAAGGTAGCGGCGAGATTTCGACCCAGAGTGGTACCGTGCAAGCCCCCTATTCTACCGGCGCCCGCTTCGAAGGCGAGAAGGGCACGAACCCCGAAGAACTGATTGGGGCTGCCCACGCTGGCTGCTTCACTATGTTTCTGACCAGCATCCTGACCAAGGACGGCAAGCAGGTGAAGCGGATTACAACCGAGTCGAAGGTAACGCTCGATACGTCGGGCGAGATACCGAAAGTGGTTAAGATTGCACTCAGCACCGAAGGTGAGGTGGAAGGCCTTTCGCCGGAGGAGTTTCAGCAGTATGCCGAGAAGGCCAAGGAAAACTGCCCGATGTCGCAACTGCTGAAAGCCGTGCCCGAAATGGAGCTAGCCTCAGCAAAGCTGAAGTAAACAGTCTCCGGCGCCAGACAACTAAAAACAACTCCTTACTTTTACTGCTTCCTTCGGCTCTCTTCCGCCCCCTATGAACCCCAACTCTACCCGTGTCCGTCTTCGGCCAGCCAATACGCAACGTATTCCCTTCTGGGGCCAGCTTTTTCTGGGCCTGATGTGGGTGGCTTATACGGTTTCGCTGATTATAACTGACGCGGGCGCCAGCGACATGTATTTCCTGCATTATGTGTTTCTGGTATTCAGCCTCGTATATCTGGGCTACGTGCTGGTACACAATGCCCCAATTTTCGGTACGCAGAGTTACCTGGAGTTCACGCCGGGCTACATTGTGCATAAGGAAGGACTATTCAGAGCTAAGCAGGCTTTCGCGGCCGAAACCATCCAGGCACTCGATATGGGTGGGCAGCAATTGCGCCTGCGCTTAACCGACGGCAACTCGCACGCCCTAAGCCTGCGCCAGGTACGAGGCCTGAAGCGTCGCCGCCTTATGCGCGACCAAGTGCAGGCCTTCGCCACGAAGCACAACATTCCGCTGAAAGGTTAGCTGTTAGCTGTTAGCTGTTAGCTGTTAGCTGAAAAACGAATAAGGCCCCGCACTCGGTTGAGTACGGGGCTTTATTTTTTGCGTGCTTGCAGGCGTTTCTTTGGACGGGAGCTAACAGCTCAAAAATCATCTGCCGGCGAATTTCTTGCGCAGCTCCACAATAGTAGAGCGGAACGACTTGTCGGAGTCAATCAGGTCGGAGACGGTTTGTACCGAGTGGATAACGGTGCTGTGGTCGCGGCCGCCGAAGTGATGGCCGATGCTCTTGAGCGAGTGGCTGGTGTGCTCCTTGGCAAAGTACATGGCCACCTGCCGCGCCGTTACCACTTCCTTTTTGCGGGTTTTGGCCTTCAGCAGCTCCAGCGGCACACTGAAGTATTCGGCGCAGGTTTTCTGAATGAAATCGAGGTTGACTTCGGCTTCCACTTCCTCAATGATATGGCGCAGGGCCTGCTTGGCCATTTCGAGGTCGATTTCGCGGCGGTTGAGGCTGCTTTGGGCCACCAGCGAAATCAGGACGCCTTCCAGCTCGCGCACGTTGGTGTTCACCGAATGGGCCAGGTACTCCACTACCTGGGGCGGAATGTCGATGCCGTCCTGCTGCATCTTGTTCTGGATGATGGCCATGCGCGTCTCGAAATCGGGACTCTGCAAATCGGCCGTCAGGCCCCACTTGAAGCGCGAGAGCAGCCGGTCTTCGAGGCCCACCAAATCGCGCGGGGGGCGGTCGGAAGTCATCACGATCTGCTTGCCGGCCTGGTGCAGGTGGTTGAAGATGTGGAAGAACATTTCCTGCGTTTTATCCTTACCCGACAGAAACTGCACGTCGTCGAGAATCAGGATATCGACCAGCAGGTAGAAGTTGGCGAAGTCCTGCACCTGGTTGGAGCGCAGGCTTTCGATGAACTGGTTGGTGAACTTCTCAGCCGACACGTACAGCACGAATTTGTCGGTATTGGTGGCCTTGATGTGGTTGCCAATGGCCTGCACCAAATGGGTTTTGCCCAGGCCCACGCCGCCGTAAATCATCAGCGGATTGAAGCTGGTGGTGCCGGGCTTGTTGGCCACGGCCAGTCCGGCCGAGCGTGAGAGACGGTTACAGTCGCCCTCAATGTAGTTTTCGAAGGTGTAAGTGGCGTTGAGCTGCGACTTGAGGTAGTCGCGGTCGATGCTTTTGCTGGCCTCGAAGGGGTTGCGCAGGATGTTGGGAGCCGGCGCGGGCCGCACGGCGGCGGCGGCCTCGTTGCGGGCCGACGATGCTTGGGCACCATACGCCAGCGAGGCGGCAGCGGCGGTGTTCGAAGCAGTTGGCCCGGCCGCCCGGCGGGCAGTGGGCAAATTCAGGGTACGCGGCTTTTGCTGGGCATTGCCTTGGTCGACCACGATGCTGTACTCCAGCCGTCCTTCAACGCCCAGCTCCTGGTGGATGGCCCGCTTGAGCTCCTCAACGTAGTGCTCTTCCAGAAACTCGTAGAAATACGTGCTCGGCACCTGAATCAGGAGCACATTATTGTGCAGTTGCACCGGCACAATGGGCTGAAACCATGTGCGGTAGCTCTGCTCACCAATCGTAGATTTGATGGTGCGAAGACAATTAGCCCAGACCGTATGGCAATCCTTCGACATCAACTAAACAGGGCAAAAGCAACGTGGGTGCGGGTGAGTACAGGACATATTATGCGGGTGCCGCTACGCCGCATTTTTTTGGAGGGAGACAAAAATGTGGAAAACTCAGGAGACAAAAAACCCCGTACCGGCTTGTATTTCATCCCATTTTAACACGTCTCGACTCCCGCTCTCAAACTAGGCGACCGAAACCGGGAGCACAACGGTAGAAGCGACTGTAGGACGGCGCGATTTGCGGGCAAACGTGTAGTCGATGCGGCCCAGGTTGATGCCGGCCCAGCCGACCTGGTTGACGAGCGTGGTGTGGCCGTTGGGGCCGGCTACGGGCTCGGGCTGCGCCAGAAACGTGTGCGTGTGGCCGCCCAGTATCAGGTCGATGCCGGCTACCTGGGTGGCCAGCTTGATGTCGTCGATTTTGGCGCTGGCGTACTTGTAACCCAGGTGCGAGAGACAGATAACCATATCACAACGCTCGGCCCCGCGCAGACGCGCCACCATATCGCGGGCTACAGCCACAGGGTCGAGGTACTTGGTGGCCCCGAAGTTCCGGTCTTCCACGAGGCCGGCCAGGTCGATACCCACGCCAAACACGCCAATGCGTACCCCCTGCTTTTCGAACACCTTATAGGGCTGAAAGCGGCCGGCCAGCAGCGTATCGGTGAAGTCGTAGTTGGCGCTCAGGAACGGGAACGTGGCGTTGGGCAGCTGCTTGTGTAGGCCTTCGAGGCCATTGTCGAAGTCGTGGTTGCCGAGGGTGCCGGCGTCGTAAGCCATCTGGCTCATGAGCTTAAACTCCAGCTCGCCCTGGAAGAAATTGAAGTAGGGCGTTCCCTGCCAGATGTCGCCCGAGTCGAGCAGCAGCACGTTGGGCTCCTGCTGGCGCACCTGCGCCACGAGGGCCGCGCGCCGGGCCATGCCGCCCATACCGGCCCACTGCGCCGCATTGTCCGGAAACGGCTCGATGCGCGAGTGCATGTCGTTGGTATGCAGAATGGTCAGGCGTACCGTTTTATCGTCGGCGGCGGCTACGGCCGGCACGGCCGCCGTCCCCATCACGCCCAGCGAGGCGACGCCCAGGCCGGTGTATTTCAGAAATTCGCGCCGGTTAATCATAGTCACAGATGTTGCGGATGGAGCAAGTAACGCAGAGGCTGGCATCAGCTTACAGCGCACAGCAGGGAATATGGTATTGAAAATCAGCAGGCAGGTTTCCTGGAAACAACGGCGTTCGGCTTCGGAAACAGGCAGTTACCACTGCCGCAGCTACAGCACCTGCGCCTAACGCCTGATGCGGCCCTCAATGGCAGCCTGAACGGGCTTACCCTGAGCCGTTTGCGCCTTGATGTAGCTCATAATGGCGTCGCGCAGCAGTACGCCGGTGGCTTCGGGCTTCAGCGGCTTGAAAAAGGCCATGGCGTCGCCGCCACCTGCCAAGTAGTCGGAAATGGCAATAGCGTAGTTGCGGGTGGCGTCGAAGGGCTGACCGCCGATGAGAATGGCGTCAGGCTTGCCTTCGGGCGTAATAGTGAACGTAGCGCCTGAAACAGCCATTTTGGTGCGGGCGGCGAAATCGAACAGCTGCTGCACCACGGCGCCGGGCGCGTCGAGCACCACCAGCTGGTTTTCAAACGGCATCAGCTCGAACACTGTGCCCACCGTTACGGGGCCGGCCGGAATAGGGGCCCGCAGGCCGCCGTTGGTCATCACACCCAACGGAATAGGTCGGCCCAGCGCTTTTTCGGCCTCCAGGCGCTGCAGGTCGGCCACGAAGTTGGACAGCAGCGACTCGCCCGACTGCTTGGTCAGGGCCACCGGGGCGTTGCCCAGCACGGTCGTCATCTGCGACACCACCTTTTCGCGGTAGGGTGCGATGGTTGCCACGGCCTGGGCATCGAAGGGAACAGCCTGGCTTACCGGCTGGGCCGTAACGGGTGCCAGCCGGGCCTGGGGCTGATACACGGCCCGTTGGCAGGCCGGAGCCAGCGCTACAGCCGTCAGCAGGCTCAGAGCCGTAACAGAGGAACGAAAAGTACGCATGGAGAATCGGGGGCAGCGGGAAAAGCGGCCCTCAAAGGTATAGCAATACGACCGGAATTGTTGGGTCAGGCTAGGCCTGCGCGCCTGCCACCACCAGACCCGGCCAACCAAAGGCACCCGCTGAAACAAGCTGGCGAGCAGATGAGGTGTTGCGGACATTTCCGGCTACCAAACCCGATTTCCGGCCATCAAACAGTATCTTTAAGCCGCATCTCCGGGTGCGCCATTTCCCACCCCACCCCGCTGCCATATGGCCGATTCGCCGCAACCCGCGCCGGTTTCCTTTCCCGAATTTCAGCCCCTGACCACCGCCAAGTGGCAGGAGCGCCTCACTCGCGACCTGAAGGGCCAAGACCCGGCTACGCTGCGCTGGCAGACGCCCGACGGTTTTGCCGTGGAGCCGTTCTACCACCAAGAGGCCCTGGCGGAGCTGGGCGGGGCGCCTACGCCGCTGGTACGGGCCGCCGGTGCATGGCGCAACGTGCCTACCTACGTGGTGCCAGCCGCCAGCCGGGGCCACGAGGCCATTGATAGAGCCGTCGCAGCGCTGAAGCTCGGAGCCGAAGGAGCGCATTTTGTGCTGGCCCAGGCCGATGAGTTCGATGTCGATTACCTGGCCCAGCAGCTGCCACTGGCCGATACCTACGTGGGCTACTCATTGCGGCGCGGCGCGGCCGGGCTGCTCACGCGGCTGGCTGCCGCTGCCGGGGAGCCCTTGCGCGGCTTTCTGGTGCTCGACCCCATCACTCACCACGCGCCCGACCTAATTTCGCAGCAGGATGAGCTACGAGCGGTGCTGATTGCCAGTCGCGCCTGGCCCGAGTTCCGGGCCCTGGGGCTGGATGTGGCCTACTACGGCAACCGCGGGGCCACGGCCACCCAGCAGATTGCCTTCGCCCTGAGCACGGCCGCCCACTACCTCAGCCAGCTGCCCAACGAGGAGCTGACGGTAGCCGATGTGGCGGCCGCGCTTCACCTGCATGTGGCCGTGGCGCCCAACTACTTCTTCGAAATTGCCAAGCTGCGGGCAATGCGCCGGCTGTGGGCCACACTGTTGCACGCCTACGGGCTGCCGGCCGATGCGGCGGAACGCCTTACGATTTTCGCCAGCACTGCTACCTGGAGCCAGACCACCCTCGACCCGCACACCAACCTGCTGCGCCACGCCACCGAGGCCATGAGTGCGGTGCTGGGCGGGGCCGATGCCGTGAGCGTGGGCACGTTCGACAGCCTGTTCCACGAACCCAACGACTTTGCCGAGCGCCTGGCCCGCAACCTGCCGGTGCTGCTGCGCGAGGAGGCCCACCTGGGCCAGGTGCAGGATGCGGCCGCCGGCTCCTACTACCTCGAAACCCTCACCGACACGCTGGCCCGCCAGGCCTGGGCCCTGTTTCAGCAGCTCGAAGCGGCCGGCGGACTGCCCGCCGCCACCGGCCGGGTGCTGGCGCTGCTGCACGAATCGGCCCAAGCCCAGTTTCGGCGCATTGCCGGCGGCCAGCAGGTGGTGGTGGGCACCAACCGCTACCAGAATGCGAAGGAGCAGTTCGATTTCAATCCCAAGCGCCTGTTGCGCAGCTCCACGTTCGATACTACCCGCGCCACCTACCCCACTGAGGTGTTGCGGCTGGCTACGGCCTTGCACTTCGAGCGGCGCGAGCTGAAAAAGAAGCGGGCGGCCCTGGTGCTGCTGGGCACCCACACGAACGAAACTATCCTCGAATCATTCCTGCAGACCCTGCCCGTTACCGAGCGGCCCGAGCTGCGCTACGCCCACCCCGAGGGCACCCTGTCGGTCCTGTTTTCCTCGGCCGAGCAGGCCACGCTCATGTACGCCACGCCCCTGCAGTTCGGCCGGCTGGCCCGCACCATCAACGGCGTTCCGCTTGATGAAGCCGGCTTCATTCCGCCCGCGCTGCTCACCGCCGACTTGGCCACCATGCAGGAAGCCGTGCAGGTATTCGGCCTGAAGGAGTTCACGGTGGAAGGCTACAGCACCGAAGACGTTTTGTCGCGCTTGCAGGGGCGAGATGCGGCGCCCACGGCTACCGCATCTTCCGAAGCTGAATAACCGCTTTTTATAATATCCTTTTGATAAGCGGGCGCGTGCCATGCGCCCCAACGTGCCCTTCCATGCCCGACTTCTCCCAGATACCCTACGACGCCGCCCAACTGCCCACGCCAGCTCCCGCCGCTGCTGCCGAGCCTAATGTTACACCCGAGGGCATCACGCTCAAGCCCTACTACACCGCCGCCGACGTGCAGCACCTCGACCACCTGGGTTTCGGGGCGGGCGTGGCGCCGTATCTGCGCGGGCCCTACAGCTCGATGTATGTGCAGAAACCCTGGACCGTGCGCCAGTACGCAGGTTTTTCTACGGCTGAGGAAAGCAACGCCTTTTACCGCCGCAACCTGGCCGGCGGGCAGAAGGGCCTGAGCGTGGCCTTCGACCTAGCCACCCACCGGGGCTACGACTCCGACCATGCACGGGTACAAGGCGACGTGGGCAAGGCCGGCGTTGCCATCGACTCGGTGGAGGACATGAAGCTGCTGTTCGACCAGATTCCGCTCGACCAGATGTCAGTGAGCATGACCATGAACGGGGCCGTGCTGCCGATTATGGCCTTTTACATTGTGGCGGCCGAAGAGCAGGGCGTGGGGCCGGAGAAGCTGGCGGGTACCATTCAGAACG
Source organism: Hymenobacter sp. ISL-91 (assembly GCF_018613725.1). Lineage (GTDB taxonomy): Bacteria > Bacteroidota > Bacteroidia > Cytophagales > Hymenobacteraceae > Hymenobacter. The sequence continues at coordinate 70,711 of NZ_JAGGPS010000010.1, read as the reverse complement.
ACATTCTGAAGGAGTTCATGGTGCGCAACACGTATATCTACCCACCGCTGCCGAGCATGCGCATTATTGCCGATATCTTCGCCTACACGGCCGAGCGCATGCCCAAATTCAACTCCATCAGCATCTCGGGCTACCACATGCAGGAGGCCGGCGCCACGGCCGATATCGAGCTGGCCTACACGCTGGCCGACGGCCTGGAGTACGTGCGGGCCGGATTGGCGGCGGGCCTGAAGATTGATGATTTCGCGCCCCGGCTGTCGTTTTTCTGGGCCATTGGCATGAACCACTTCATGGAAATTGCCAAGCTCCGGGCCGGCCGTTTGCTGTGGGCCAAGCTCATCCAGCAGTTCAACCCCCAGAACCCGAAAAGCCTGGCCCTACGCACCCACTGCCAGACCTCGGGCTACTCGCTCACCGAGCAGGACCCGTTCAATAACGTGGCCCGCACGGCCGTGGAGGCGCTGGCGGCTGTACTCGGCGGCACCCAGAGCCTGCACACCAACGCCCTCGACGAGGCCATTGCCCTGCCCACCGACTTCTCGGCCCGCATTGCCCGCAACACCCAGCTGTATCTGCAGCACGAAACCGACGTAACCCGCGTGGTGGACCCCTGGGGCGGCTCTTACTACGTGGAAACCCTCACCCACGAGCTGGCCGACAAAGCCTGGGCCCTGATGAACGAGGTGGAGGAGCTGGGCGGCATGGCCAAGGCCATTGAAACCGGCCTACCCAAAATGCGCATCGAGGAGGCCGCCGCCCGCAAGCAGGCTCGCATCGACTCGAACAAGGAAATTGTGGTGGGCGTGAACCGCTACCGCCCTTCCGAGGAGCAGCAAATTGAGGTGCTCGACATCGACAACGACGCCGTGCGCGAGTCGCAGATTGCCCGCCTACGCGCCACCAAAGCCGCCCGCGACGAAGCCCAGGTGCAGGCGGCGCTGGCGGCCCTCACCGAAGCGGCCCAACGGGGCCTCACCCCCCAGCCCCCTCTCCAGGGGGAGAGGGGGAGCCAGTCGACAGAACAGGCGGAGCAGGCTCCCCCCTCTCCCCCCGTAGAGAGGGGCCGGGGGGGTGAGGCCACCGCCAGCCCGACAACAGCCGACTCCAACCTGCTGGCCCTGGCCGTGGATGCGGCCCGCCTGCGCGCCACGCTGGGCGAGATTTCGGATGCGCTGGAGAAAGTATACGGCCGCCACCAAGCCACTATCCGGGCTATTTCGGGGGTCTATTCGCAGGAGATGAGCTACGACGAGCAATTTGCCAAAGCCCGCGCGGCGGCCGATGCCTTTGCCGAGCGCGAAGGCCGCCGCCCCCGCATGCTGGTGGCCAAAATGGGCCAGGACGGCCACGACCGGGGCTCCAAAATCATTGCCACGAGCTTCGCCGACGTGGGCTTCGACGTGGACATTGCGCCCCTGTTCCAGACGCCCGACGAGGTGGCCCGCCAGGCGGCAGAGAACGACGTGCACGTAGTAGGCGTGAGCAGCCTCGCCGCCGGCCACAAAACCCTGATTCCGCAGCTGCTCGCGGAGCTTAAGCAACTCGACCGCGAGGATATTCTCGTAATTGCCGGCGGCGTCATCCCGGCCCAGGACTACCAGTTTCTCTTCGATGCCGGCGTGGCCGGCGTTTACGGCCCCGGCACCGTCATTGCCGTGGCGGCCCAGGAGATTCTGGAGAAGCTGGGGGAGTGAATTTCTGAGTCATAGTTTCAAAATTTCACAGTAGCTTATGTTTACTCAATCTCGCACATACATATCCGCCATTGGCATTTTAGGCATTGCTTTAGTTAGCTGTGATAAAAAACCAGAAGTCGTACCGTCGGCAGAACCAGCAACTGCTAGTTTTACCCGGTCTCTTAATTTTCCGTTACTCCCATTACGTCGCGACACTACGTATACAGAGCAGGATGTAAAAATAAAGGTTGACAATATTCATACATTCACTAATACTCCGGCATTGATGATAAGTCTACTAGCTTCTCATGATACAGTGCGCATTATAATTCCCAATTCCTCTTACGCAAATTCTTGGGCAAATAGCTACAGCTTTATATCCGGCAGCTGCATAACATGTGTTATACAAGCTAATCATGAATACTCGCCAGATTATTTGATAGATAACCGTCGCGTTCAAGCTAATTTTATTTGGAACTCTGGTGAATTAACTAATATAAAATACAACAATAAGTACAAACTACTCAGCGCAGATTTTCAATACAACAAAGAAGGCTCGATAGACTTGTATAAAACAAGTAGTTTTCAATTACAGGTAAGAGGTTCATTTAATAACGTAAGCATAGAATAAGTATTTTAAGAAATACTTACTATTTCTATTCATGCCCATCCCCGACCACGACCAAATAGACGCGGATATTGACTGGTTCGCCACCGATGCCAACGGCCACGTCCTGCACGTAGCTTCGGGGGGCGGGCGGCTGCCGGAGTCGGTGGCGGCTTCGCAGGAGGCGTTGCTGGCGCTGCACCAGCATTTCCTGCTGCGGCCCGAAACCGGGGCGGCGCAGCTGGCGGAGGGCACCAACGCCGCCGAAGCCTCGGGCGCGGCCCGCTACGCCCGGCGGGGGCTGTTCTCGTTCGCCAAAACCAACCTGCACGCCCCCGCCGATACGCAGTACCAGCTGGTGGCCCGGCCGGCGGTGCCGCTCACGGTGGCCGAACTGCCCCCGGAGCTGGCGCAGCTGCTGCACCGCACGCAACTGCCCGGCTCGGTAGCTGGGCTGGCCCTCCTCGATGCGGCCGCTATTGCCTGAACCAGGCAGTCTGGCAGTGCTGGTAAGCCAACGCCCCGCCTTCCGGCAAACCGGAGGGCGGGGCGTTGGGCGTTTCGGGAGGAGCTGGCTGGAGCTACTCGGGCAGCACCGCCAGGGCGTGGTCGTTGCCTTTTTGGCGGGCCAGGTCGCGGGCCGATTGGCCTTTGTTGTCGCGCAGGGTCGCGTCGGCACCGGCGGCCAGGAGCAGGTCGAGGAACTCGTGGCGGCCGAACAGCACGGCAAACATGAGGGCCGTGCTGCCCTCGCCGTTGCGGGCGTTGAGTTCGGCCCCGTGGTCGAGGAGCAGCTGGGCCATGCCGGTGTGGCCTTTGAACGCGACACCCATCAGCACGGTGTTGCCGCCGCCAACGGGCTGGTTGGGGTTGGCCCCGCCGGCGAGCAGGGCGCGGGTGGCCTCCAGGTGGGCGTCGTAGGCGGCCAGCACGAGGGGCGTGAAGCCGCGGGCATCGGGGGCGTTGGCGTCGGCGCCTTCGGCCAGCAGGCGCGTAATAGCGGCCGCATCGTTTTGGCGGACGGCGGCAATCAGCTGGTCTTCGGGGCGGGCGGATGTGGAATTCATGAGGTAAAGTGAGGGTGTAGTGGAGTGATGAGAAAGGTCAGGTTGCGGAGGTCGATGTAGGGGCGGGGCTTGCCCCCGCCCGTCGTTAAACGATTACCGTTGAAACGGTGCGAACGGCGGGCGGGGACAAGCCCCGCCCCTACATCGACCTCCATGTCCTGGTCTAACAACTCATTCGTTGAGGCTCATCTGCTGTTCTCCTACGGCTAAACCCTGTAAGCGGGGTAGTGTTGCAACGGGAGGTAAGTGTTGCGGTAGAGATGCTTCGGCTGCGCTCAGCATGACTGTTCTTTTGCCCCCTCATCACCCCCTCACCTATTACCGCATCACCCAACTACGCCATGGCCCGCACCAGCACCCGGCGCAGCGGGGGCCATTGAGCAGCCCGGAACGCGCCTTCCACCAGCCAGGGCGCCCGGGCCAGCAGGCGCATAAGGCGGTAGCGGCGGGCCAGTTCGCGGCCCAGGCGGCGCTGCACGGCGGCGGCGTAGGGCGCGAGGGCCCCGGGGCCGAAGGTGTTGGCGGCGCAGCAGCGGGCGGCATGCTCGGCGGCCAGCAGCCCACTGATAACGGCCGTATCGATGCCGTGGCCCTGCAGCGGGTCGATGAGGGAAGCCGCGTCGCCGCAGAGCAGGGCGCGGGCGCCGGTGAGGGGCCGGCCAGAGCCGCCCAACGGCAGCCCAAAGCCCTTAATGGGCGTTAGCTGCCGGGCACTGGCAAAACGCGGCACCAAGTGCGGGTGGGTTTCGAGCAGCTCCTGCAGCACCAGTTTCAGGTCGAGCTTTTGGCGGGCCACATCTGAGGAAAGCATACCGAAGCCCACGTTGAAGCGGCCCGCACCCACCGGAAACACCCAGCAGTAGCCGGCCCGGTAGCGGCTCAGAAATAGAAAGTCGCTGGTGGTGGCGGGCACGTCCTGCACATCCTCAAAATAAGCCCGCACGGCGGCGCAGTGCCGGGCGCGGTCGAGGGGGGCGGGGGCCAGGGCGCGGGCCACGGCCGAGTGCGCCCCGTCGCAGCCGATGAGCAGGCGGGCCGTGAGACGGGTGCCGTCAGCGAGCTGCACCACCGCCCCGTTGGCATCGGCCGTTACGGTTTTTACGGGGCTGTTTTCGCGGATGTCGGTGGCGGTGTGGCGGCGCACGAGCGTCAGTAGGGCATCGTCGAAATGCAGCCGCGGCGAGTTGAAGGCGGGGGCCTTCCAGTGCACGCTCACGCCGGTGCCGGCCGGCGACACGAGGCGGCTGGTGCGCATATCGGTGCGGTGGCCGGCCGTGAGCTCGCGCAGCTCGGCGGCCCAGGCCAGGTTGAGGCGCGTGAGGGCCTTGAGGGCGGGGCTGGGAATGGCGTCGCCGCACACCTTGTCGCGCGGGAATTGGGCCTTGTCGAGCAGCCCCACCCGCAGCCCGCTGCCGGCCAGCCCCAGGGCGCAGGCCGTGCCCGCCGGCCCCGCTCCCACTATCAGTACGTCGTAATCGTAGGGCATTTGGGAATGTTGGAATGAGGGCAGCAAGGGTTATTGGTGATGGAGAGCAGACAAAGAACGGTCATGCTGAGCGAAGACACAGCCGCAGTCGAAGCATCACTACCACTTAATTGTCACGCCAACCCGCCGTCAGGATTACCATTGCGGTAGAGATGCTTCGACTGCGCTCCGCTTCGCTCAGCATGACTGTTCTTTGCCTTATCACCTCTTCACTCCTCCCCTCCTATCCCTCCACCGCCTCGCGCAGAAAATCGGAGAACGGGCGCATGGTGCGGAAGGCGGAGGGCACGTACTCGGCCAGGTTGAGCTGGCGAGCCGTGGCATCGGGCACCAAGTGCGACACCACGAAGCTTTTGTGTTTGAGGTACCCGATATCGGGGTGGTCGGCAGCGTAGCCGGCAGGCGGGCGCTTAAGCTGCTCGCCCTCGAGGCCGGCGTAGAGCTGGCAGAAGGCGGGCGCTTCGAGGATGCGGTGCAGCGCCGGGCCGTTGTAGTCGATTTCTTGGCGGATGCGGGCCAGCTGCTCCTTCTCGGGCTGGTAGATGCCGCCGGCCATCATCGTCTGGCCCCCGGGGCCGAGCTGGAAATAGTAGCCGGGGCCGACGCTCTGCTTGCCACCGACCGCGAAATAGGCACTGAAGTGGGTTTTGTAGGGCTCCTTGCGCTTGGAAAACCGCACGTCGCGGTAAATGCGGAAGATGCATTTTTTGGCTTCCAGCGTCGCCAGCGCCGGCTCCTCGGCGGCCAGCGCATTGAGAATCTGCCCGACCAGCACTTCGAATTCTTTACGCAGCTGGTCGTAAGTGGCTTTGTGCGCCTGAAACCACTCCCGGTCGTTGTGCAGGGCAAGGTCGGTCAGGAAATCAAACAGGGCAGACTGGTTCATGAGGGCAAAGGTAACGGCAGCAATTATCAGGTAACGGCAGCAATTATCAGCGGACAACCGCTTTACTCCGCCCGCTTCATTTCCTGGCGACGCATCGGCATGCCATCAATGGTAGCAAACAGGGCGGCGGGGGCAACCGGCTCCGTGTCGCGCCGCTTTACGCCGCCATCTTTGCCAATAAGCAGCACCCGAAACGAATCCGGCGAGCCGCCCAGCTGGCGCAGGTAGCGTTGGTCGGCGGCCGGCAGGCTGGCCCAGGGCAGCTCCCGCACCAGCAGGTCGCGCTCGGCGAGGCCGGCCCGGGCAGGCTGCAGCAAGGCGCGCTGCTTGAGCAGCTGGGCATCGGTAGCAGTGGGCGCGCAGATGAGCAGCACCCGCTGCCGCCAATGGGCTGCTTTTACGGTACGGGCCAGCGAGGCGGCGGAGGTGGTTTGGGCCTGGGTAGTGGCGGCCGGCAGCAGCGGTGCAGCCATCAGCAGAAGTACGGACAGTCGGATCAGCATACGCCTTTAACGCCAGAGCAGCCGGCGAGGTGCCCTGTTATTTTGGCCCGGCCAGCCCAGGCTTCGCAGCATTGGTTGTTTACCGGGGCGAAGTGGCTCTTTCTCTCACCTGCTCCGCCAGCCAGCGGAACAGTGCCGCATAGGCGGCAGTGCGCACATCGGGAACCGACAGCCAAACGTCGTGCACGGCGTTGGGAACGGCATGTAGTGTTACATGCGGCCCCAGCCGGGGCGCGAGGCGGCGGATATCGGCCACGTTGAGCACGATGTCGGCGCGGCGAAACTCCTCGCGCCACTGCCGGCCGCCGGCACTGCGCCCGGCGTGCAGCACCAGCACGGGCAACGGCAGCGCCAGCCCGCGGCGCAGCTGCCGCTGCCCCCGCAGCACGGCGCCCAGCCAGCCCGCATTCACCGGAAAAACCTGGTTGGGTTTCCAGGCCAGGTTGTAGTCCCACTCGCCCCGATACGCCTGGTGCAGGCTCTGGCCATACGTATCGGGCAGGCCGGCGGGCAGGGGCAGGCTGGGCAGCACCCGGCCCAGCATTGCGGCCAGCGGCGCGGCTACTCTACGCCGTAGCCACGGCTGGTTGAGGGCCAGAAACGGACTATTTAGGACCAGCGCCGCAATGCCCGCCGGGTGCCGGGCCGCGTACAGGGCCGTAATCAGGCCACCGGTAGAGTGGCCACTGAGCACAAGGCGCGTGTGGCCGGCCGCCCTGATTTCGGCCAGCGCCGCATAAAGGTCGGCATCATACTCGCGCAGGTCGCGCACATTGTTGGGGCGTTGGTGGGGCAGCAGGGCCCGGCCGTACTTGCGCAGGTCGAGGGCGAAAAAATGGTAGCCGTGGGCGGCATACTGCGCCGCCATTTCGCGCTGAAAAAAGTAGTCGTTGAAACCATGTACGTAGAGCACGGCCCCGGCAGTGGGCGCGGTAGGTTCGGGCAGGTAATGCACCAACACGGCTTGTACAGGGCCTTCGTAGTCGGGCGGCTGGGCCAGCACCAGTTGGCCGAAATCGGGGCCGAGCGGGTCGGGCTGGTAAGGAGGCTTCATGCGGACAGTGTACGTAGAAACAGCAATAACTGAGGGTGCCCTCCGCAATTCGGGGCAGTCCAGGTTGCGGAGGTCGGTGTAGGGGCG
>NZ_JAGGPS010000010.1:0-63304 GCF_018613725.1 Hymenobacter sp. ISL-91 | reverse complement strand
CCCCGCCCCTACACCGACCGCCATAACCTAGGCTATATAGCAGTCTGGCCGGGCCACGCGTTTGCAAGTTGCTTTCTATTTTTGACGACATTTTCACCTGCTTCCCGATGCGGAACCTTCTTTTTCTGTCGGTAGCGGCGCTGGTACTGGTGGTGGCCCTGGCGGCCCGCCCGGCCACTCGCCAGCCCAACTCCGACCCTGATTTTCGCACCGGGCAACTGCGCTATCCGCGGGTGCGCGATGCCTATGCCCAGCACCACAAGGCAGTGCAGCAGTTGTTGCACCACCATCGGGTGGCACCAGAACGGCTGGAGCTGTTTGTGCGCGCGTTCAAAACAGAGCAGCGGGTAGAGGCCTGGGGGCGCAACCAGGGCACGGACCGGTTTGTACTGCTCCGCACGTTTTTGCTGGCCGGCCGCTCGGGCAGACCAGGGCCCAAGCGTCGCGCCGGCGACCGGCAGATTCCGGAGGGGTTCTACACCGTCAACCGTTTCCACCCCAACAGCCAATACCTGCTTTCGCTGGGCCTCGATTATCCCAACGCCTCCGACCAACTGCGCACACCCCTTGGCCTCGACCCCGGCGACAATATTTTCGTGCACGGCTCCAACGAAACCATTGGCTGCCTGCCCATCACCGACGCGGGCATACAGGAGTTGTACGTACTGGCCGTGGAGGCGCGGGCTGCCGGGCAGCTCAGCATTCCGGTGCACATTTTCCCGTTTGAGCTATCGGCCGATCAGCTGGCCCGCCGGCAGGCCAGCCCGCACCTGGCGTTCTGGCAGGAGCTGGCCCCGGGGTATGCGTACTTCGAAACCCACCGCCAGCTACCCACCGTTACGGTAGCGCCAGATGGGGCGTATGTAGCCCGCTGAACCCGGGTGCTACCGGCAGCCGTATCTTGCCGCATGACCGAGCTGCTTTCCATCCACGATTTCCCGCTGCCGCCCAACCTGCGGGCCGCGGCGGTGCTGGTGCCCATTTTTCGCGATGCGGCCGGCGAATTGCAGGTGGTGATGGTGCTGCGGACGGCCTTCGGAGTGCATGGCGGGCAGCTGGCTTTCCCCGGCGGCAAGCCCGAGCCGCAGGATGCCGCCGACTTATGGGCCACGGCCCGGCGCGAGGCGTTCGAAGAAATCGGCCTGCCCACCACCAGCGTCGAGCTGCTGGCGGCCCTGCCCGAAGTGCCCGTACCCTCAGGCTTCCGCATCAGCCCGTTTCTGGGGCGTATAGCGCGGCCGGCGGCCTGGAGGCGGCAGGTGTCGGAGGTGGATGAGGTGCTGGAAATTCCGCTGTGCCACCTGGCCGCGCCAGCCACCCACACCGAGGAAGTGTGGGAGCTGCCCGGGTGGCCGGGGCCGCGGCAGGTGCCCTTCTACCGCGTTGGGCCCGAGGGGCGCTACCCGCTCTGGGGCGCGAGCTACCGCATTCTGCAGCCGCTGCTGCCGCGCCTGCTGGCCGACGAGTGGGAGCTGGGCGCACGGTAGCGGGAACAGCCAAGCCAGCGGATACTAACTGCCTGCTGAATCCCTATACCTCAATCTGGCACGATATTACGTTTGTAGCTGATATGAAAATCTTTGCTTTCCTCCGTTTCGCCCTTGTTCTGCCACTTCTAGCCGCGCTGCTGCCAGGAGCGGCGCTGGCCCAGCAGCAGCAGTCCATCTGGCTGTTTGGGCAGCAGGCGGGCCTGCAGTTCCCCACCGGCGGCGGCACGCCCACGCCGCTGCTCATCAGCAAAATGGCCACCTACGAGGGTTCGGCCGTGGCGACCAATAAGCAGGGCCAGCTGCTGTTTTATACCAACGGCGAACTGGTGTTCAACCGCCAGCACCAGGTAATGCCCAACGGCCGCAAGCTGATGGGCTCTGCTTCCAGCACCCAAAGCGCCCTGATTGTGCCCGACCCCGGCAGTGGCAACATCTTCTACATCTTCACGACCAGCGCCCAGGGTGGCCCCAACGGCCTGCGTTACTCCACCCTCGACATGACCCGCGACAATGGCCTCGGCGACCTAGTGCGCCTTAACGCCCTGCTCGTATCCCCGGTGGCCGAGAAGCTGGCCGCCGTACGCCATCAGAACGGCCGCGACGTGTGGGTAGTGGCCCACCGCTGGAACTCCAACGCCTTCGTGAGCTACCTTGTAACGGCCGAAGGTGTGCAGAGCAAGCCCGTCATGAGCAACGTGGGCAGCATGCACGCCGGCCCCGGCCGCAACGCCATTGGGGCCCTCAAATTCTCGCCCGATGGTCGCCAACTGGCCCTAGCCCTGTGGCGCGAGGCCAATAAGTACGAGGTATTCGACTTCGACCGCACGACCGGCCAGGTGCGCAACCCACGCTCCTACGGCCCCTACCCCGAGGCTTATGGCGTCGAGTTTTCGCCCGATGGCAGCAAGCTCTACGGCTCCAGCAACGGCGAAGGCGGCGGTCAGGCCCAGGTTTACCAGATTGACCTGAAAAGCGGTAAGGCCACGGTTATCGGCAAGTCGGCCAACCGCAAAGTAGGCTCTTTGCAGCGCGCCCCCGATGGCAACATCTATGTTTCACGCGAAGACAACCCGTTTCTGGGCATCATCAAGAACCCCAACGCTGCTGAGGCCAGCTACGTGGATGATGGCCTCAAACTGGGTGGCCGTCGGGGTAAGCTGGGCCTGCCCAACTTCATCACCGAACCCAAGTAATCTGCTGACTGAGTGAACCGTCCTCCAGCTTACATGCAGTTACAGCACGCTGTAGGGGCGGGGCTTGTCCCCGCCCGCCGTTAAACGATTATCGTTGAACGAACGGTACAAACTCGTGGAAACGGTGCGAACGGCGGGCGGGGACAAGCCCCGCCCCTACAGCGTTCAGTCAGCAACTCAGTCGCTCTTCCCGCCCAACCGAAACCGCAGGAAACCGGCGGCGGCCGATAGGTAAGGGTTTTCCGAAGCTACCAACCCCACCACGTCGCGGGTACTCACGCCGGCCTCGTAGAAGGAAGTGGAAATTGTGAGGCCCAGCGGCACACTCAGGCCATAGCCTGCGCCACCACTCAGGCCGCTACTTAGGCGCAGCCAGCGGGTGGGCTTGAAATCAAGGCCTGCGCCCACGAAGGGCTTGGTGAAGTTGCCAGCTACGTCGTTGAGGGGCAGCGTTACGTCGAGGCCGGCTTCGAAATATTCGCTCAGGCGCACGCCGGCCCCGGCCCGCAGCTTGGTGGGCAGGTTGGCGCGGCGCTCTTGGTCGGCCTTGTACTCGAACAGGCTATCGGTGCCAGTACCAAATATTTCGGCGGCTTCTTTGATGAAGTTGTAGGAGCCGATGCCCTCCGATTTGAGCTTCTTGAGCTTCTGGTCGTTGGCCGTGAGCAGGTTGCCGGTCCAGGTCATGTGGCCCAGGTCAGTGAGGGCCAAGCCCAGGCGCACGGCCTTGCCCACTTCGGCGGCCAGCCCCACATCGAAGCCATGGCCCTCGCCCACGGGCTGGAGGCCCGCGCCGGTTTTCAGGTTGAAGCTCGGGTTGGTGGTTACGTTGCCATAATCGACGTTGAACAGCGGTGAGAGGGAGGTATAGGCGCGCAAATTGCCCGGCTCCACCCGGATATCGATAATGCCCACGCCCTGAATGTAGCGGTAGCCGGCGCCGGCCGAAAGCTGGAACAGTGGCAGATCGAGGATGCGCGTGCCCCAAGCCAGGTTGAACTCGCTCAGGGCTGCCAGCTGCAAGTTGGTGCCGGCCAGTGCCTCCGACACCAGCGGCACGTTGCCGGCCGCCGTAGATTGGTAAATGGGCGCATCACGGCCCAGAAACGCTATTTCGGCCGCGTTCTGGTTTAGGCCTACGTGCCCGGAAGTGCGCAGCCGGTGGCTGACGGCTATGCCCCCCACCACCGGCAGCTGCACCGACAGTCCCAGCGTGGTGGCGTCGGTGCTGAAGTTAACCACATCATCGGAAGTGAAGGTGCGGGCAAATTCCTGCTTCTGGGCGGGCGTGAGGGCTTCGTTGGTATCGAACACAAACTTGCGCAGTTGCTGCCGCGTGAGGGCCTGCGAGCTGACACCGGCGCCCACCTCGCCGATGGTAAATGCCACCAGCGCCCCGTTACGGCGGCCCAGGTTGGCCGGGTTGATACCGATAGACTGGTAGTCGGTGGCAAACGTGGTGGCCACCCCGCCCCGGCCGGTAGCCGTAAAGTTGCTCAGCTCGTTTTGGGCCCACCCGGCTCCGGGCAGGGCCAGCAGGCCGGCAGTAGTCAGGAGTAAAAAACGGTTCATGGGCGTAAATTGAAGCGGGGGAAGTAGCTTGCACGATTAGCCCCAAAGATAACGTTCTACCCTGCTTTCCTCGTGCCCAAACGCTTTTCTGCTTCCGACTATATCGAGGGGATTCTGGCCGGCAACCGCGTGCGGCTCAGCCAGGCTATTACCCTGGTGGAAAGCACGCTGCCCTCCGACCAGGAGTTGGCCCAGCAGGTGCTCGATGCCGTGCTGCCCCACGCCGGCCGCTCGGTGCGGGTGGGCATTACAGGCGTGCCGGGCGTGGGCAAAAGCACGTTTATCGAGGCGTTGGGTCTGCACTTGGTGCGCGAGCAGGGCCACCGGCTGGCGGTGCTGGCCGTCGACCCCACCAGCCAGCGCAGCGGCGGCAGCATTCTGGGCGACAAAACCCGCATGAACGAGCTGGCCTTTCATCCGCAGGCGTTCATCCGGCCCTCGCCGGCCGGCCGCAGCCTGGGCGGCGTTACGCGCAGCACCCGCGAGGCGCTGCTGCTGTGCGAGGCGGCCGGCCACGACGTTATTTTTGTGGAAACCGTGGGCGTGGGCCAGAGCGAAACCGCCGTGCACGGCATGGTCGATTTCTTCCTGCTGCTGATGCTGGCCGGGGCCGGCGACGAGCTGCAGGGCATCAAGAAGGGCATCATGGAAATGGCCGATGCCATCAGCATCACCAAAGCCGACCAGGGCAACGAGCTGGCCGCCCGCCGGGCCCGCCGCGAGTACCAGAACGCGCTGCACCTCTACCCGCTGGCGCCCAGCGGCTGGGTGCCCGAAGTAACCGTCAGCTCGGCCCTCACGGGCCAGGGCGTACCCACGGTTTGGGAAATTGTCACGCGCTACGTGCAGCAAACGCAGCATAGCGGCTACTTCGGGCAGCGCCGCCAGGAGCAAAACCTGCACTGGCTGCACGAAACCATTCGCCAGAATCTGGAAACGCAGTTCTACCAGCGCCCCGCCGTGCAGGCGCAGCTGGCCGCCGTAGAGCAGGCCGTGCGCGAGGGCCGCAAATCGGCCTTTGGGGCCGCCGGCGAGCTATTGGGACTGTAGAGAACGGGCTGCACCGCAAAACGGGCTTTGCAGTACAGCCTCACTCCTATCCGCGCTTCGGGCGCAGCGTGAGGTAATCGAGGAAGTAGAGCACCTTCACCGACAACGAGTTGTTGTGGGGCGTGTTGAGGGTGTTGTTGAAATTGGTGAAGTACTGGGGCAGCGTTTTGTCGCCGGCCAGCTCGCTGGCGTTGGCGTTTTTCCAGACCACCGTTATCTGCGAGCCGGGCGCGAACCACCACGAGAACACGGCATCCACGTTGAAGGCATTGAAGCTGTTGTCGCGGTTGCGGCGGTAGTCCACGGCTTCCTCCTCGCCGCCGGGGTTCAGGCGCGAAAAGTCGCGGTAGCTCGCCACGCTTAGGTAGTGGCGAGTGCGAATAGTGAACGACATGCGGTTGGTGAACGTGTAGTTGGCCGACACCGTGTTAGTGGTAGTGGTGCGGTTGCGGCGGCCCAAAATCACATCGGCCACGCCGTTGCGGATAAAGGGTCGGTCTGCCATCTGGCTGCTTTCCAGGTTGCCGGCGTAGCCAATTTCGTTCTGGCGCAACGACCAGTTGAAATTGTAGCGAAACGAGAGTTGGTTGGTGGCCCGGTAGCGCGGGCTGATGCCCACATCGTAGCCGACGCGGCCGGTGCGGGCGTCGTCGTTGGCGTGCCAGCGGCTGGCCAGGTTCAGGTCGAGAGCCAGCTTTTTGCGGTAGTCGGAGCTGATACCGCCGCTGAGCAGCAGCGTGGCCGGTACGCGCACGTAAAACTGCCCCAGAGGCCGGCGGCGGGGCTCGAAGTAGTCGTGCTCAGCCAAATCACCACTCACCCCCAGGTTCACCGACAGAAAATTCCGGGTAAATGTGGTGTTCATATTCGAGTAGAAACCGGCCGACTGGTAGCGCGTGGGCTTGTAGAGCAGGTTCTGATAGAAGCCGAGGTTGGTGCGCAGGTTGTTTACCTTCCAGAAGGGCTCGTATTTGTTGTAGCCCAGAAACAGCTCCTGGCTGATGGAATTGTTGGAAAACAGGATGCCTAGATCATTGGGGTCGTAGGTGTCCGACTCGATGCCGTGGCTCAGGTTCCAGTTGAAGTTGCCGCTGATTTTGCCCACTCCCAGCTGGTACTTATACCCGTCGCGGTTGCCGATTTGCTCCGTCGAGCCGAATACCTGGCCGCGGCGGCGCGAGTAGTTCAGCTGTCCGTCGATGGCGTATTTATTGGCCTTATCGGCGAAGCGAAACAGGCCACCGGTTACGTTGGCGTCGTAGGTGCTGCCCTTGCGCGTTACGTTGGTGTTGATGAGCGAAATGTAGGAGTTGTTTTTCAGGCTCTGGTCGAGCACGAAAATGTTGTAGTTGGAAAACGGCTGCGTGAGCACCTCGCGCCGTGCGCCGGTGGCACTATCCTGCACCGTGGCGTACACGTCGTTGCTCAGGGCATTGAACAGGCCCACGCCCAGCCCGCTTTTAGTGCGGCCCGATATTTTGGTAGCGTTCAGCAGCCGCGTGACGCCGGGGTTGCTCACGACGTATTCGCCCTGCTTGATTTCTCCTTCGGGGCCGGTGGTACGTTTGCGTAACAGGCCATCTACCTCATAAAAACCCAGCGGCTGACCGCCCACCCGGCGCGAGTAAAACAGCCCGCCCTTATTGAACAACTCGGTACCCTCGGTGAAAAACTGCCGGTTCTCGTTGTACTGTACCTCGAAAGGTGACAGGTTGAGCACCTGGTTGTCGCTCTGCACCTGCCCGAAATCGGGTACCAGCGTGGCATCGAGCGTGAAGCTTTCGTTGATGCCCCATTTCACATCGGCCCCGCCGTTGAAGCTGGTGCTGGAGTTGCGCTTGCCCTGCTCGTTGAAGGGGTAATGCTCGTAGTAACTCGACACGTAGGGCGTGAGCGAAAGGCGCAGCGGCGGCTTAATGTCGCGCACGCCCCGCAGCTCGCCCCATTGGTTTACAAAGCCATCTACCTGGGGCTTTACCTGGTTCCAGAAAAACTGCTGGCGCGTACTCTGGCGCTGGCGCGCGAAATTGATGCCCCACACCTGCTCGGGCGCGTCGCTGAAACGGATGGCCGAGTAGGGAATCCGGATTTCGGCCACCCAGTCGTTGCCCTGCAGCTTGGTCTGGCTCATCCACACGGCATTCCAGTTGAAATCTTCGCCGCCCGCGGGCGAGTAGCGGGCATCGAGCTCCACACCGCCGGGCGTAATAAAAAAGCCGTAGCCGTTGAGCTTGTCGTGGTAGGTGTCGAGAAAGATGGCGAAGTAATCGGTGTTGCCCAGGTCGTCGCGCTGGCTAAGCTCGCGGAAGATGGAATCGGGGCTCACATCGTGCATCACGGCCCCAATATAGAGGGCGGCATCGTCGTAGAGCAGGCGTACTTCGGTGGCGTGCTTTTCGAGGCGGCCGGGCGTGGGCCGGGTTTCGATGAAGTTGGTTGCGACCGGCGCGGCGCGCCAGACGGCCTCATCCAGCTCACCATCAATTTTAACGGGTTCCGTAATGCGCGTGGCCTGAAACTGGCGCTTAAAGGCGGGTATAGCGGCGCTGTCGGCCGTGGTAGTTTTAGGGCCGCCAGCGGCCAATTTCTGGGCATGGGCCGGAGCCACCAGCAGCAGAATACACAGGCTCAGCAGAGCACAAAAAGGCTTCACGACGAATCGACGAGAGAGTAAAGAAATCAAACCAAGTAGCAGAAATAAGCAACGAACCAGGCACCTAATAAGCTGGCAACCGGCTCAAAACGACACCAGCCGCCCTACCCGGGCCGGCGGCTTGCCGCCATAGATGCGGGCCGCACCTCAACCGTTGCCTGTTTGCCCGAAAAGTTGCGGATAAAAGCCGGCCACCGTTGCAGCGGCGGCCGGTTTGGACATTCGTCCTTACTCACTCACTGAAATCTGAATGTTGCGGCTGTTTTTGCCGTCGGCGCCGGGCTGCACCCCCAGCAGGCGGCGGTATTTGTCGGCCACGTTGGCGGGTTGTTGCTGGCCGTTCACTGTCATAGTTTTATCGTTGAGCTGAAGCTGAAAGCCCTTATCCGTGGCTCCAATTAGCCCGTCGCTTCGCAACGCAGCTCTTATTTCGTCGGTATCGAGCTGGGGTGGCGCGGGTGGCGCGGGTAGCCTAGTTGCCGGGCGGAGTGCGGGCGGAGCCGGTGGCGCAGGCATGGCCCGGGGGCGGGGCGCAGCGCGGGGTGCGGGTGGGGCCGGCGGAGCTGGTATTGGCCCCATGCGGTCGGTCGTCGAGCCCGAAGTCTGGTAGTTGAGGTTGTACGCGCCCCGCAGCGGCTGGCCCTGCTGCTGCTCGATCAGCCGCAGGTACTTCTGCTGCACAGCGGCCGGTTGCTTTTTCCCGTTCAACATCATCCCGCTGGCCGAAAGACTGAACTGCAGGTTGTTGGTGTTCTGGATAAGGTTGTCGCGGCGAAGCTCCTGCAGCAGGGCGGCGGTGCCTTTATCCCGGCGGGCCTGCTCCGCGTCGCGGCGGGTTTGGTCGGCGTCGCGGCGGTGCTGCTCCACGTCGCGACGGATTTGGTCGGCGTCGCGGCGGGCCTGGTCGGCATCACGCCGAGCCTGGTCGGCATCACGAATGTTCTGCCGGATGTCGCGCCGCTGCTCAATCACAAGGTCTGCCCGCGCCTGCTGCCGCTCGCGCATGGCTTCTACCTGCTCCTGCAGCATCGCCCGCTCCTCGTCGGTGCGGGCCGACTTTACGGCGGCCTGCAGCTCTTTCTCCGCCTGGGCAAAAGCGTTGCGGGTGATGTCATCAATATCCATCTCGCCTATTGCACCCTGCGCCTCGGCCAGTGCCAGCGCCGAAAGCTCCTGCGCATCGGCGGCGCTGGGGGCCGCGCCGCTCAGCGTCGCCCGGTTCATGCGCAAGGCCAGTTCCTCCAGCCGCTGCTGGCTGCCAGTCTGGGGCAGTGGGGCAAGTCGGTTTGTACGGCTGTCGAGTCGTACTATGTCTACCTGGTCGCCTTTCTTGCGGGCCGGGGCAATAGCAACCGGCTGTCCGTCAATCAGGAGCTCCGTAAGGCGGCCCTTCTTATCGCGCTTGATGATGACCGTGCCGGCATCAGCGTTCCGACGGCCGGCCCTCGACCAGCGCATCAGCCGCGGGTTACGAATAGTATCGAAGCTGATTTCGGTGCTGCCCAGGCGGGCTCGGGCCTGCCCATCGGCCGACACGCTGAGGATACGTAATGGCTCCTGGTCGCTGGTGGCGGCGCTGGTGCTCGCGCCAGTTGCGGCCGCCGGGGCCGCTGGCAGCATGGGTGCCGGCAGGGTGGCGCGGCGAAGGGCAGCAGCCGGCTTGGCCAGCGTGTTCGCCAGCGAAGTAGCAGCCGGACGGGCCAGCGCCACCGCGGTGCTCAGCACCACTACACCTACTAGTACCACGCAAGCCGCCATAAAGCCTTCGGCAAACGTGGGCCGCTGCCGTCCCTGCACCAACCGCCGGATGCGGCCCAGTACCGAGCCATCGGGCCCGAGGGCCGACAGTGCCAGGCTTGCCCCAGCGGGAGCGGGGGCGGCCGTTAGCTCGGCCAGGGCAGCCAGGGCACGGGCTACCGTGAGGGGGTTGCCGCCCACCAGGGCAGTGGCCACGTCGTCGCAGCAGTTTTCGCGCTCGGTGCGCAGGCAGGCGGCCATAAACCACACGCCCGGATGGTAAAAGAGCACGGTTTCGGCCACGGCCTGCAGCAGGTTCAGCAGGTAGTCGCGGCGCTGTACGTGGGCCAGCTCGTGGGCCAGTACGGCTTCGAGGTACGTAGCGCCCAGGCCCGTAACGGTACCCAGCGGCAGCAGCACCACCGGCCGCAGATGTCCCACCACCACCGGCACCTTCACCAGTGCCGATTCGAGCAGCTCTACGCGCTGCTTCAGGCCGGCGCGGTCGGCCAGGGCAGCCAGCCGCTGCTGCCACTCCGGGGCCAGCGGCTGCACCCGGTAGCGCCGCAGGCGCTGCACGTAGGCCAGGCTACCCAGCAGGCGCAGTAGCATCACCAGCAAGCCCATCAGCCAAACAGTAACCAGCAGCGGCAGGTTGGCATTGAAATACGTCTGCCACGAGTCAAGCCAGCCGGGCGCGGCCGGGCTGCCAGCCAACTGGGCGGCCGGGGCAGCGGCTATTACAGTACCCGCTGCGCTTTGTGTAGCTGCCGGCTGCAATACTGCGGCAGCAGTCTGCTGGCCGGCCGGAGGCGCCTGATAGTAGTAGCGCCCAAACGTGAGGCCGCAGAGCAACAGTAGCGTAACCAGCGCGGCGGCGGCGGTGCGGTAGCGCACCTGGGCCGAGTGGCGGCGCAGCAAAAGCAACAGCCCGGCCAGCGCCAGCGCCACTACCGCTCCCTGCCAGAGCGAATGAAGGAGGGTCCAGCCCAGGGCCCGTACCAGGGCTGGGGGTAGCAGTTGTTCGAGCCAGTTCATTGCGCAGGGTCGTTAGCAGGTGAGTTGGTATCGTTCTGAATTTCGATGTCGTTGAGCAGGCGGCGAATCTGGGCCAGCTCCTCGCGCGAGGTGCGGCGGTTGCCCAGCGCCTGCATCACCAGCTTCATGGCCGAGCCGCCGAAGGCAGCGTCCACGAACTTATCGAGCAGTAGCCCCTGGGTTTCCTCCTCGCGCACTGCCGCCCGGTACACATGGGTCCGGGTGTCGTCGTCGCGTAGCACCAGCACCTTGTCAAGCATCAGCTGCAGCAGCTTAAGGGTAGTGGTGTAGCCGATTTCGCGGCGCTGGCTCAGCTCGTCGTTCACGAAGCGCACCGTGCTGGGACCGTGCTGCCAGAGCACCTGCAAAATCTCCAGCTCCGATTCGGTGGGCTTGGGTATCATCTTTTTAGTCATTGTAAATCAGCCAATAGAAGGTACGACATTATTCGTACTTCAAACATATACGAAACATATCGTATATCCAAATATATAGTACGAAATAAATCGTATTTCTTTTGAACTACAAGCGACAAGCCTCAAGCTGCAAGCCTTCGTTCTGTTAGCCAGCCTTTGCACGGCAGGAATAACAAAACGAAAGCTTGTCGCTTGAGGCTTGTCGCTTACAGCTCAAAAAACCTACTGCTGCCCGCCGCCCTGCTGGCCACTGCCGCCTTTCACGTCGTCGTTGCTGATGGTTTTGCGGCGGCTGCCCCCACCCGACTTCGCGTCGCCGAAGCGGTAGCCGAAGCTCAGGCGCACGGCCCGGTTGTAGGCCCGGTACTCGTTGGCTTCCTCAAAAAAGGCCGTGCGTAGACTGTTGCGGTAAGCCCAGTATTGGTTGAAGGGGTTGGCCACATTCAGTGTCAGGTCGGCTCGTTCTTTCCAGAACGTCTTCTTGCCCCCTATCGAATAGAACAGATTGGATGAGCCGGTGCCCTGGATCTGGGGGTCGGGCAGCGAGCCGTACAGAAACGCCTGAATCATAAACTCTTTGGGCAGCTTGTAGCTCGTGTTCAGGTTGAGGCCGGCCGTGAAACCCTCGCGGCGCAGGTTGAGGGCGGTGCTACGTCGGGTGATATAGCGCACGTTGGGGCCGCCGCTTATATCCCAGCCCTTGGCCGGTTTCACCGAGCCGTACACGTTCAGCTCGTAAAAGGTGTTGGCGGCCACGTTGCGGTAGGTTAGCTCGGTGAGGTTGTCTTCGAGGCTGATGAGGCGGCTGACCTGCTCGATGGCGTTGCCCGTGCGCCGCACCGACCCCGACACGCTCAGCGTGGCCGTTTTGATAGTGGTGTTATAGCCCAGCTCGTAAGAGTCGGTCAGCTCGGCGTCCAGGTCGGGATTACCAAAACGCACCACGTTGGGGTCCGACACGTCGCGGAACGGGTTGAGGTAGAAAATGAACGGCCGGGTAATGCGGCGGCTGTAGGCCAAGCGCAGGCTGCTGGCCTCGTTAAGCGTGTATTGGGCGTTGCCGTTGGGCAAGGGCGTGTAGTAGTCGCGCCGGAAGCCCGGGTCGGTGGTGCTGAACCGGGCCGCGTCGGCCGTGCGCTCCAGGCGGCCGCCCAGGCTCAGGCTCAGCTTTTTGCCCAGCCCGAACGAGTAGGTGGCGTAGGCGGCCTGCACGTCCTGCTGGTAGTCGAAATCGGTGCCGCGGGCCGGCAGCCGAATTAGCTCGCCGGTACCGGGCTGCAAACCGTCTACGCTCACCCGCGAGCCGGTGCTACGCCAGATGGCTTTCAGGCCGGTTTCCAGCTTCTGCTTATCGTCTTTGCCCATAGGCTGCACGAAATCGGTTTGCAGGGTACTTTCGTAGCCGGGCTGGCGGCCCCGGCTACGCTCGCGGTAGCTGGCTTGGTCGGGGCTGAGGGGCATAAGTCGGCCGTCGTACTGCTCGAAATCGTAGCCGCTGGTGCTGGGGTTGCCCGCGTACTGGCCCAGCACGCTCCACTCGCGGCCCTTCTGCTCGAAGGTGCGCGTGTAGGTGCCGGTCAGCTCGGTGTTCAGGCCCGAAAAGCGGTTGCGGTTGTCGCGCACGAAAAGCTGTTCGCTCCGGCCAGCCATTAGCGGGGTGCTGCGGCTGCGCAGGGTTTGGTCGGAGCTGCCGCCCCAGCCGTTGAGCGAGCCGGCCAGTGAGAAGCTGTGGTGGTCGGCGGGGTCGAAATCGAGGCCCACCGAGCCGTAGTACCAGCCTCCGTTGTTCTGCACATCACTATTTTGCTGCAGCAGGCTGGTGGCCGTACCGCTTTCATCGAAGCTTGTCCGATCCCGCCGGCTTTCGCCGGGGTTGTACCACAGCCCGGCCCCCAGCGAGGAGGTAAAGCCCAGCTTACCGGTGCGGAAGTTGAGCGAGGAGTTGAGGCTGCTGTTGCGGTTGCCGGTGCTGGCGCTCAGCCGGCCATTGGGCTTCTGCTCGGCGCCTTTTTTAAGCACAATGTTGATGATGCCCGCTGTGCCCTCGCCGTCGTACTTGGCCGGTGGCGTCGTAATCAGCTCCACACTCTGGATTTGCTCGGCGGGGATGCTTTTGAGAGCCTCGGCCAGGTTTTTGGCCAGCGTGGGCGAGGGCTTGTTGTTGATGAGCACCCGGAAGTTGCCCGAGCCGCGCATCTGCACGTTGCCGTCGCCATCGACGGCCAGTAGCGGGGCTTTGCGCAGCACGTCGGCCGCCGTGCCGCCGGCGTTGCTCAAGTCCTGGTCGGCGTTGTACACGAGGCGGTCGGGGCGCACTTCTACTACGGGCTTGGTACCCGTTATCAGCACTTCGCCGAGGGTGGTGCCGGCCGTTGGCAGCCGGAAATTCCCCGCATCGGTGGTGCCGGCCACTACAGTTACAACCCGCGTGCGGGTGGCGTAGCCCACAAAAAGGGCCCGCAGCCGGTAGCTGCCAGGCGTCAGCTTATCGAGTACAAAGCGCCCCTGCTCGTCGGTGGCGGCCCCGGTTATGGGCTTATCCACGGTGGCATCGGCCGGCAGCAGCACCACTGTGGCGTAGGGCACTGGTTGGTTTTTAAGCGAGTCGAGTACTGTGCCCGTGAGGCGGGCAGTTGCGGCTGCCGGGGCCGATGGGGCCTGCTGGGCCCGGGTAACGGCCACCGGCATCAGGCCAATAAGCAGGCCGCTCAGCAAGCCAATCAATACCCGAAAGTAGAAGTGATGCATAAGCCAGAGTAGCTAAACGATGCCGAGAAGAGGCCGCAAACCGGATCGGAGTTGCCTGAGCGGTAAGAAACAGCGCAGAAACTGCCCAGTATATCAAAAATAGCTAATTATCAATTACTTGCTCCGCCGAAAAAATACGTCGCCGCTAATGGACTCAAGCCGGATGCGGGGACCACCGTCAGCCAGCTTCCCCCGCACCTCGTAGCCCACGATGGGGTTGTCTTTGCGGTTGCTGAACGCCACGTCCTGATCGGTGAATACCTCCCCCGAAATCGACTTGAAAGCCACTTCGGCCCCGCGGCCGGCGGGCCAGCTCACATCCACGAACCCACTGATGCTTTTCAGTTCCAGTGGCCCCGTCAGGCCCGCTACATCTACGTTGCCGCTGATGGTGTTGAGGCGCACAGTGGCCGTGGCGGGCAGCGTAATCTCGTAGGCAATGGCGGCACACACGCCGGCCCGGTTGCCCTGCGCGTTACGCCCGTCGGTCCAGGAGCCGTAATAGGTGGTTCCGGACGCATCGGTCGGACAGTCGTCGGGCTGCGCCTTAGCCAGTACTTGCTTATCGAGGTCCGCCGTAACGGTAACGGCATCGGGGGTTTCGCGCAGGTCAAGCTGAAACGCATCATTCAACCGGTTCTGGTTGATGCTGACCGTGGCCCGCAGCCGTAGCTGGTTATCGGGGGCTGGCCGCAGCCGAATGGTCGTCGCGTATTTGAGGTCCAGCACTACTGTCTGACCGGCGGCAACGGCGGCCACTTTGTCTGTGGTTTTCTGGGCACGGGCGCTGGGGGTAACGGCCAGCAGAAGGCTCGCTACGGCGCAAAAAATCGGTAAGATGCGTATCATCGGAGGTGTACTTTATAGATGGAATCGTTCTGGTTCGTACTATGCTGTTTTACTTCGCCTTGCGCACGTACACGTTGCCGCTGATATTTTTGAGAGAAACAGACGTGCCCCCGCCGTTGAGGTGGCCGCCGGTGGTTTGCCCCCCCACCCGGGTGAGGCCATCGGTGTTGGCGGTTTTGGGCTGGGTAAGGTCAAAATCGGTATACACTTCGCCCGAAATGGTACGCATGGTGAGCGTAGCCTTGGTAGCGGCGGGCAAGGCCACATCGATAGCGCCACTGATATTGCTGATGGCGCTGGGCGCGGGCGTAAGCGTGGTGTAGCGCACCGTAATGTCGCCGCTGGTGCTGCTGGCCACCACCGGGCCGGTTACGTTCAGCAGCTTTACATCGGCGCTTTTCATGGTCACTTCCAGCCGGCCGCTCAGGTTTTGCAGCGTGGCGTCGTCGTCGCCCCAGGTCATGGAGCGGTACACTACATCGGCCCCGCGGGGTACTCTGATGGTGTAGTTGGCGTCGCGGCGCGAGGCTTTCACGATACGGAGCGTACCACCCTCATTGGTCACGGCCAAACCCATCTTGGTGTTATCGACGGCCGAGCTATACACCGAACGCAGGCCCTCGGCCCGCTTATCGGGCGCTTCGTAGCCGCCGCTGCCGCTGATGCGTACCTCGTTGCCGTCGTGCCCCTCCACGGTTACTTCACCGTCGCGCATTTCTATAATCACTTTAGGATTGGAGCCGGTGAGCCGGGTTTTGTACTCCTGAGCGTGTGCACTACCAACCCCCAACAGGGCGGCTAACAGGGCTATTTGCAGGATCTTTTTCATGAGACTAAGGGTTGAGAACAGGGGATTGAAAGCCGGTGAATAAAAAGTGGGGAAGGCTCTACAGAAGCACCCCAATACCCTGGGTGGCCTGCTGGCGTACCACGGGCAGCGCGTCGGGGCGCTGAGCCAGGCGCTGGAGCTGGGGTACTGCTTGCTTGCGCTGTAAACTCACCAGCAAATCGATGAGCGTAATCTGCACGTTGGGGTCGGTTTGCACCGCCAGCGACTGGGCCAGGGCGGGGCCTACCAACGAGTCGGCGCGCAGCCGGTAGAGGGCTTCGGCGGCGGCTAAGCGCACGTTGGGGTTAGGGTCGGAGTTGAGCGTGTTGATGAGCACGAGCACCGTAGGGTCGCCGGGTTGCAAGGAGCCGCCCGCAGCCTCGCGCACCAATTCAATCCGGCTGCTGGCCATGGGCGGCTGGCTACCCACAGTAGTTAGCTGGCTCGCCAGCTGCCAGGCAGCATCGGCTTGGCCAGCCACCAACAGGGCGTCGGCAGGCACAGCGGGCCGGGCCAGCAGCCAGCCCAGCGCACCCCCAACTACCAGCAGCGCCACGCTGGCGGCCAGGCGCAACCAACCGGTGGTAGCCGAGCTTAATGCAGCGGCTGGCCACAGTGGCCGGACAACGGCGGCCGGCTGGCCGGAGGGAGTTGCTACCGGCGGCAAGGCTTGCTTTTCGGCGGCCAGCAGTGCCAGAAAATTGTCGCGCAGGGCCAGTGGGGGCAGTTCGGGCGCAATGTCAGCCAGCAGCGGGAGCAGCGTCTGGTACTGGGCCAACCGGGCCTGGCAGGCCGGGCAGCCTGGCAGGTGGGCCGCTACCCGCGCCGCTGCGGCGGGCGGCAACTCCTGGGTGGCGTACTCATCCAGCAGCGGCAGCAAAGCGGCGCAATCGGGGGGCAGCGGCAAGTGCGGATCAATTTCTTCGGGCATCATCTTGGTAAGAAGTTTTATTGGAAATACACCTGCCGCAACGCCTCTAGGGCACGGTGTGCCTTTACCCGGGCGGCACCTTCGGAGCAGGCCAGCAACTCTCCGATTTCGGCGTAGCTAAACCCCTGAAAGCGGTGCAGCACCAGAATTTCGCGTTGCGCTACGGGCAGCAGCCCCAGTGCGTCCTGCAAAGCGGCGTGCTCCTGGGAGGCCGCCATGCCGGCCAGGGCGGCACGGCGGTGGGTGGTGGTGCCCTCGAAGCCGTCCACATCGTCCGGTGGACGACGGTTTTTCTGCCAGTGGTCGTGGTGTATGTGGCGGGCCAGCTGGTACACCCAGGCCCGGAAGGGCTGGCCCGGCTGGTAGCTGGCCCGGTATTTCAGCACCCGCAAAAACACGTTCTGCACCAAATCCTGGCTGGTTTCACGGCATCCGCAAAGCCGGAACAGAAAGTTGAACAGCGGCCCGTGGTAGCGTTCGAACAGCGGCGTGAGCTGGTCGAGGTCGTCGCCGCGCACTTGTTCCATTAAGGTTTCGTCGCTGACGGGGGCCACGGCGTAAGGCGGTTTTAGCGGGAGAGTTGTAAGGGGTACCGGCCCGGCGGCCATTCGTTACAGCGGGCCGCACTTTTTTTTGAACGACGTAGGGGCGGGGCCCGCTTCTGCCCGTCGCTGCACTAAATCATTGACGCAAACCATGCCTTAGGGCAGTGCTTTGTTGTTCAACAACCTCGTTCAACGGCGGGCAGAAGCGAGCCCCGCCCCTACTCCACTGCATGCTACTTCTAGATCCTACTCGGTGCGGCGGCGCTCCAGCGTAACGCGGGCCCGGTGGCAGATGCCGCCCAGTGGCGGGTTGAACTTCGAAACACTCACGCGCACGCCGTTCACGTAGGGAAACTCGGCCAGCACCCTGTCGAGCACGCGGTGGCCCAGGTGTTCGAGCAGCCGGGCGGGGGCCTGCATTTCCTCGGTCACTACCCGGTACAGCACTTCGTAGTTCACCGTTTCGCGCAGCTGGTCAGAGGCTCCCGCCGCGTGCAGGTCGGTATCGATGTACAGGTCGATACCGTACTTGTTGCCGATTTTCTGCTCCTCGTCATAATATCCGTGAAAGGCGAAGAACTCCATGCCTTCAAGTGCAATCTGGCCCATGTGATGAGGTAGTAAAATGGTGAAATAGTGCGTCTGACATGCTGGCAAGTGGCCTAGCCAGTCATTTAAAAACAACGAAGCCCACCCCAAGAGGCAGGCTTCAGTTAGTGGGCAGAGAACTGTGTCTCAGCAAGCTGCGAAAACGATTCTATCTGCAATATCTGTGATTAAATGTCGTCGAAGAACGACCGTTCGCCCAGCGTAGCTGGGGCCGCCGCCATGCCTGGCTGGCCGGGATGGATGGAGGGCGCGGGCTGGGTGATTTCGGGGTGGCCGGGACCAACGGGCCGAATATCGGGGGCTGGGGGCTCTACGCGGGGCGGGGCGGGGTCGGGCACGCGCATGGGGCCGGGCGGATTGATTTGCGGGGCGGGCGAGATGCCGGGGTTTTCGGCCGGCGCGCCGGGGCGCTCAATCTCGGGGCCGGGCTGCTGGGCCGGGGCCCCACGGTCGGGCTCCTGGCCCGGGTCGGGCTGCTGGCCGGGCTTGGGGTTGTAGCCGGTAGTGGCGGGCTGGGTGGCGCGGCTTTCGGCCGGGCCATTGGTAGCGCCCGATTCGAAACGGGCCGAAGCGGGGGAAGCAATAGCGGCGGCCGAAGCGGTAGCGGCAGTGGAAACGTGCATGGCGGAAGTATCAGGTGTGGAAGGTTCGTCGGCCGCGGGGGGCCGGTTCACCTTTACGCTCGCCGCCCGCGAAAGGATGGCCGCCGCGCCGGATTTGGGCCGGGCGCGGGCTTTTTCCACTTTGTCCAGCGCATCGGAGGCCAGGTGGTGCAGGTCGCGCGTGAGGCCGTCGAGCAGGTTTTCGAGGCGCTGGCACTCCTGGCCCAGGGCGTTGGCTTCCTTTTTCATATCGGCCACGGTGCGCTCGGCCTGCTGGTAGGCGTCTTCCACCACGCTGCGGGCCTTCTGGCGGGCGCCGGCCAGCAGCTCCTCGGCCTGCAGCTGGGCCTCGCGGATGCGCAGGTCGGCGTCGCGCTGGGCCTGCTCGGTGATGCTGTTGCCGGTGTCTTCGGCCGTTTTGAGGGTGCGGTAGAGGCTGGTTTCCACCTCCCGCATCTTGCTCACGTCCTGGGTGGCGTGCTCCAGCTTGAGGCGCAGCTCCCGGTTTTCGTCGCCCATCCGCTCCCACTGCTGCGAAACGGTTTGTAAAAAGGCCTGCACTTCGTCCTTATCCAGCCCCCGGAAGGCCTTTTCAAACGTTTTCTGCCGGATATCGAGGGCGGTGATTTTCATCTTTTGAGCTGTTAGCTTTTAGCTGATAGCTATTGGCGCTGGGCTAATAGCTTTTTCGGAAGACGCGCTTTATCAGGCTAAATGGGTTCTGGCACGAAAGCTAATAGCTAATAGCTCTCAGCTAGCAGCTCAAGAGAACCCCACTTGCCAGACGGCCAGACTACGGTCGTCGCTACACGAAACTAGCCTATTCTGGGTGCCCGGCCAAAATAACTTGTTCACGGAGGTGCCGTGGCCGGCGCTCCGGGCCTTGTCGACTACGCGCAGCAGCTGCCCGGTGGCGGCGTCCCAGAGCTTGATGCTTTTGTCCATGCTGCAGGTGGCCAGCAGCCGGGCATCGGGCGAAAAAATGAGGTGGTTGATGGTGAACATGTGGGCCACCACGGTGCGCAACGGCGCGTAGCCGGCGGCCACGGCGTAGGTGCGCAGGTGGGCGTCGCGGCCGGCGGCCAGCAGCTGGGTGCCGTCGGGCGAGTAAGCGCAGGTAAATACCGAGTTGGTGGCGTCACTGATGACGTGCTTTTCGGCCAGCGAATCGGCGTCGAGGATGCGCAGCTGCCAGTCGGAGCCGCCCACGGCCAGCTCGTTGCGGCCTTCGTGCAGGGCCAGGCAGCGCAGGCTTTTGTCGGAAACGCGGTGCAGGGTTTCGAGCCGAAAATCGGTGGTGCGCAGCACCGCCAGCGTGCCATCGGCCAGGGCCACGTACAGCCGCTGCCGGGCTTCGGAATAGCAGATATCGAAGATGGCCACGGGCGGCAGCGCGGTGGCGAAAACCAGCTTTTTGTCGGCCAGATCAATCACCTGCACGCCCTGGAAATTGTGGCCCAGCACCAGCAAATCACGCTCCGGCAGCCGGCACAGCGCGTACACCGAGTTTTCTACCTTGGCCACCAGCTCGCCATCCTGCTCGGGCGCGGCCGCGTTCCAGGCCACCACCAGCCCATCGGCCCCGGAAGAATACACCACGTCCTCCCCCACCGTGCCGGTGAGGGCATACACGCAGTCGCGGTGGCCGGTCAGGGCGGCGAGTTTCCGAACGGTGGGGCGCATGGGCGGGATGTGGTGATGTGATAAATGGGCGAATGGGTGCGCAAAGATACTGTCATCCTGAGCGGAGCGAAGGACCTATAGAGAAGGTAATACCTGATGTTAGCTTCTCTATAGGTCCTTCGCTCCGCTCAGGATGACAGTATCTTTGTTCAACAGCTTACCTGCCACCCAAACCACTGCCCATGCCGCTGCACTCCCTCGCCCCTGTTTCTGCTACGGCCCTGCTGGGGCTGTGGCACCTAACGGAGCCAGCCGATACGCTTTGGCAGCAGCTGCCGGCTTCGGCGCATTATCTGGCCCGCTTCCCCGACGGCCGCGACGAGCTGCGGGCCCGGCAGTGGCTGGCCGCCCGGGTGCTGGCCAGCCAGCTGCTGCGCGAACTGACTGACGCGCCCACGCCGCTCGAAAACGACCCGAATGGCCGGCCCTACTTTGCCGGTTTGCCGACTTTTGGCGTGTCGCTCTCGCACTCGGGCGAGTGGGTGGCGGCGCTGGTTGCGCGGGGCGCCGGGGCCGTTGGCACAGATATTGAACTGATCCGCCCAAAAGCCCAACGGCTGGCCCGGCGGTTTCTAGCGGAAACCGAGCAGGCCGACGCCGGCAACGATGCCACCAAGCACTGCCTGTACTGGAGTGCCAAGGAAACGCTTTACAAGCTGCATAGTCGCCGGGGGCTGGTGTTTAAAGAGCAGTTATTGCTCAATCCGTTTGAGCGGCGGGAGGCAGGTGTATTGACGGGACACCTGCTGCTCGAAAACTCCCGCCGCAAACACCAGATTCAGTACTTTCAGCCCACCCCCGATTACGTGCTCACGTATTGCGTAGACGCTGCGTAAGTGAACCCGCTCACCACCTCACCAACGCCCTTATGTCTTTCCGCCGTATTTCCCTGCTTGCCGCCGCCGCGCTTTTGTTCGGGGTTTTGGCCGTTACTTCGGCCCGCGCCCAGGGCAGCCGCTCGGTCGCCGACTTCAGCCTGAAGCAGAACAACACCGAAGTCAGCCTGAAAAGCTACGCCGGCAGTAAGGCCGTGGTCGTGGTGTTCATCAACCAGACCTGCCCTTTCTCCACGCTTTACCAGAATCGACTGGCCGCCCTCAGCGCCGACTACGGCAGCAAAGGCGTGCAGTTCCTGTTCATCGACACGCCTATTAATGTGGAGGCGGCCATTGATGCCAACGAGAAGGTAAAAGTAAAAGCCAGCGGCAGCCCGTCGCTTCCCCTGCTCACCGACGAAGGCCAGACCGTGAGCACGCTACTCGGGGCCACCAAAACCCCCGAGGTAGTTGTGCTGCAGCCCGTCAGTGGTGGGTTTGCGGTGCGCTACAAAGGGGCCGTCGATGATAATCCGCAGGTGGAGAACTATGTGAAGGAAAAGTACCTGGCCCAGGTGCTCGACAACCTGCTGGCCGGCCGCGCCGCCGGCGTAACCGACAAGCGCGCCGCCGGCTGCCTGATTAAGCGGTTCTAGATTTGTTAGCTGTTAGCTGTTAGCTGTTAGCTGTTAGCTGTTAGCTGTTAGCTGAAAAAACGAGCAAGGCCCCGTATTCGGTTGAGTGCGGGGTCTTACTTTTGGGTGAAAGAATAGGTTTCTTGAACGGAAGCTAACAGCTATCAGCTAAAGGCTAACAGCTTAAGAAAGGATTCCCAGCAGCTGGCCGACTTCCACGGCCTTAGCGGGTTCCTGCAGCTTCTCGAAGCTGAGCTGCAGGTTGCGCAGGGCCCGACGCACAATGTCGAGGTGGGTGCAGGGCTGGAAGAAGATGTCGTTGGGCGTGAGGTTGAGCTGCTGCACGTAATGCTCGATATCGGTGCGCGAGAGCACCAGGCCGCGGTTGTAGCAGTTGATATAGAACGGCTCCAGGGGCGCTTCGAGCTGGTAGGTGAGCACGAACAGGTTGGGCAGGTTCACGCCGAAAACCGGCAGCTTGAGGCGCTGGGCCACCAACAGGTAGATAACGCAAAGCGTGAGCGGGTTGCCGCGCTTGGTTTCCAGCACCCGGTGCAGCATGGAGTTGGCCGGCGAGTGGAAGTTCTGGGTGTTGGCCGCAAACTTATGGGCCCGAAACAGCACATGGTTGAGGGTCTGCACCTGGTCGGCGGGGTGCATTTCGGGCTGCAGCAACGTCCAGACCTCGAAGCGCAGCTGCTCAATGGCCCGGTTGAGGCTCTGGAAGTCGGCGTCGGGGTATTGGTAGGAGTTGAGCAGCCACATGCCCTCCAGCAGGTTTTCGGCCCCGGTTTCGCGCCACACCCGAAAGCGCTGCTGCAAGCCCTCGAACTGCAGATGATGGATTAAATCTTCGAGGCGCTGTTGCTGGCGCGGGTCGAGGCTTTCCTCCCAACTCTCCTCCAGAAACGGAATAATGGTTTCGCCCAGCGTCTGGATTTTGCCCTCCACATGGGGGGCACTTTCCGGATCGTCGAGCAGAGAAATAAGGGCCTTGATTTCGCGGTTGGTCATGGACGGAAGCGAGCGGCAGCTAAAGCAGGAGCAGACAAAATAAGCCGATAAACACAACCGACGCCGTTTTAGGTGGAAAGGTTGCCGGTAGATAACACGTTGGCCGGGCCGTTTTGTTCGGTTGGCAGCACTTACCGGAAGCAAACCAGGGTTGTAGAGTACGTGGATAGTTGGTCGAAAGAACGTCATGCAGAGTGCAGCAAAGCATGACACTCTATTCACTAGCACGAGTGGGCAAGCGGAAGCGACCGGGCGGTTTACCAGGGCCACACTACTTCCACGCAGCTTTCAAATCACCCCGCCCGGCTACTTGTCGGCGCTGCTTCTCACAGCCGAATGAACCGGGGGGCCGGGCCAGCCTTGGGAATTTTGTAGTCCTTGAGAAACGCCTTGAGGGCCTTTGGGTCGTGGCCGAAAGCGGTTACCTCGGCCTCCAGCTGCCGGATTCGCTGTTCCAAGCTGGCCTTCATCTGCAGAAAATCCAGCTCCATACTGGCGGGGCTGCTGGTGTAGTAATAGGGCTTGCCGGTTAAGCTCTGCAGCCCCATCTGCTCATTCAGCAGCTGCTGGTCCAGCTCCCGGACCTGTTCGCGCAGCAGCTTATTGAAGTAGCGCAGTTGGTCTTCGGCCAGGTTTTCGAGGTGGGCCTGGTCGATGCGGTTAAGCTCCAGCTGCAGGCGCAGCAGCGTGAGCAACTCGTTGGCCTTGTAGGCGGTGGTCACGCGGGCCAGCAGCTCGGTTTTACGGATTTTCTCGGCCTCGTCGGGCTCCCGGTCTGGGTGCAGGTGCTTTACCAGATCCATGTACAGCGTGCGCACGGCTTGGGTGATGTTCTGCTCCTCGGCTTTCTTCTTATCGGCGGCGGCCTGCTGCTTGAGGCTCTTTTTGCGCTTGCTCCGGCGCTCCTCCGCTTCGGCTTCCTGCTGCTCGTAGGCCTCCTGCTGGACGGCCATCTGCTGGGCCACATAGGCCTGAAACTTGGCGGGCGTACTCACATCCACGCCTTCCTCGAACTCGATGCCGAACTGCCGTCGGTACATGTCCTTCATCATCTCGGCCGTCTGGGCTTCCAGGTCGGCCTCTTCTGCCTCCAGGGCCGCCGCTTCCTCGGGCGTGGGCGGCGGGTCGAGCAGGTCGAAAATGGGGGCCAGGTCGTCGTAGCCCCTATCGAGCAGGTCGGCGCACTTATCCACTACCAGGTCCACTATTTTTTTGCGCTCGGTTTTGGTGAGCTTCTGCTGTTCGTAGGCTAGGCCCAGGGCCCGCACCATAGCGGCGCGCTGGTCGTGGTGCTGGGTTTGCAGGGGCCGGTACTCGTTCTGCACCCGCTGCCGCAGCGTATCGGCAGCAGCCCGGAACTCGCCCACCTCGGTTTCGAGCTTGGTAATCTGCTTGGTGAGCCTGTTAAAAGCCTTTTGCTCCTTGGAAAGCGCGTCGGTCCCTTTGCCCGCGTTGGGAATGTGGACGAGGGCCGGCTGAGCCGCCGGGGTTTTCTTCTTGGCCATAGCGAAATAATCGAAGTGGACAGGCAAATTACGGCCGTTTCCGGTTTTTGACACTTTATTCAGGTCGCAACGGCCCCACGCTGGGGCAGCGACCTGAAAACGCCAGCGGCCCGCCGCTCCGGGTGGAGCTGGCGGGCCGGAGTATAACGGGGAACAATGGGGAAATCAGGCAGCCTTTTGCGCTACCGGTGGCAACTCATCCGGTGATACTGCCACCACTTGCCCATCCCGCACAATAATTACCGGCGTTTTCTTGTAGCGTTTGAAGGCCAACATGTTTTCATAGGCTATGTCCAAGCCCTCTTGAATGCGCTGGCTCATAGTGGTGGGTTGCTCTGCTGTAGTCATGCGTATTGGGTCGTTAAGAGTTGCCACGTTACCGGGTCTAAGGTAACAAGTTGTCCGGCATTGCATTCCGCTATCCTCTTTGGATTCCCCTTGGTATTATCAATAAACGTCCAGCTGTCCACAGCGTTCTGATAGCGGCCAAAGAAATACTGCAGCCCCAATTCATAACGGCGGCGAATAACATCTTCGGGAATGTTGTGGCCACCCTCCAGGACCCGCACCCGGACCCGCTCAACGGCCGCTTCCACGGAACTAAGCCAGAAAAACAGCAGATGCACCGTGTAGCCCCGCGCCTGTGCCTCCCGAATGAAAGCCAGGTAATGCCGTGTGGCCAGCGTGGTTTCCAGCGCGAAAGTTTCGCCGGCCGCCAGCAGTTCCCGCAGCCGCGTAAGCATCAGCCGGCCCGCCTGCACGCTCACCGCTTCGGGCTGAAACGGCGAGAGGCCCCGCGCAATTTCATCGGCATTCACGAACTCTCGGCAGTCCAGCAGATTCGGCAGCAACGCGTAGGCAGCCGTTGTTTTGCCCGCCCCATTGCAGCCCGCCAGGATGTATAGGATTTTCATAGACCTGAAGATAAGCCGCTACTCCAAAAACGCCCGCAGCCCGCCGTTCCGGGGGGAGCTGGCGGGCCGTTGGTAATTACATCATTTGCGCTTCTTCTTCCACTCTCTGAAGCCAACTACATCCTTGCGAACAGTTCTCATCCAACGATTACCATATGTGTCCATCAAATACTCGAAAATTCGTTGATTATATAAAACCACACATTCCTGTACCGGACCAACACAGCCTGTTTCTTTATAAAACACCCCGTAAGTATTTTCGAAGGTCGTATCAGACGCGAAAGCTTGAGGGGCAAGACCACTCTTCAATACTAAGAAAGGCATCTGCTTTACAATATCTATCTCAGCCAAGGAAGATGCTTTAGCACATTCAGCACTGTAGAAAGTCAATTTGTTAACTCCAGAGCTGCTGTATTCTTCAAGAGTGAGCTTGCGTTGCTGGCCAACAACGCTGAGCGTAGAAAAGGTAAGGCTGCTTGTTATTAATATAAAAACCAGAATTTGCATACCACTTCATGCCTAAGCTCACACCTGAATAACCCCCACATTATACGCCTTCTCAATCGGGGCGTGGTTGGCCATGCTGATGCCTTGGGAAATAACCTTGCGGGTTTCGCGGGGGTCGATGATGGCGTCGACCCAGAGGCGGGCGGCGGCGTAGTAGGGCGAGAGTTGCTCGTCGTAGCGGGCCTTGATGGTGTCGAGCAGCTCCTTTTCGGCTTCGGGCGTGATTTCCTGGCCCTTGGACTTGAGCGAGGCCACCTGAATCTGGAGCAGCGTGTTGGCCGCCGCCGCGCCGCTCATTACGGCCAGCTGGGCCGTCGGCCAGGCTACTATCAGGCGGGGGTCATATGCTTTGCCGCACATGGCGTAGTTGCCGGCGCCGTAGCTGTTGCCCACGATTACCGAGAACTTGGGTACCACCGAGTTGGCCATGGCATTCACCATCTTTGCCCCGTCTTTGATGATGCCGCCGTGCTCACTCTGCGAGCCCACCATGAAGCCCGATACGTCGTGCAGGAACAGCAGCGGAATCTTCTTCTGGTTGCAGTTCATGATGAAGCGCGCGGCCTTGTCGGCCGAGTCGGAGTAGATGACGCCGCCCATTTGCATGGCGCCCTTCTTGGTCTTCACGATTTTGCGCTGGTTGGCCACGATGCCCACCGCCCAGCCATCAATGC
This sequence comes from Hymenobacter sp. ISL-91, assembly GCF_018613725.1. Lineage (GTDB taxonomy): Bacteria > Bacteroidota > Bacteroidia > Cytophagales > Hymenobacteraceae > Hymenobacter. Next base: position 37,295 of record NZ_JAGGPS010000010.1, on the reverse strand, counting down.
GGGCCAGCCCGCACAGCAGCGTCTGGCCGTAGAGGTCCTTGTAGGGCTCAAACTCCGAGTTATCGACCAGCCGGTTGATGATGTCCATCATGTCGTAGGGCTTGGCGCGGTCGGCGGGCAACAAACCCAGGATTTCCTCGGGGTTTTCCTTGGGCAGCGCGGCCTCCTTGCGCGAGAAACCCGCCGTAGCCTGTCCGCCGAGCTTGTCGAAGATGTTGCGCAGATGGTCGAGGCACTCCTCGTCGGTGGCAAACTTGTAGTCGGTCACGCCCGAAATTTCGGAGTGGGTAGAAGCGCCGCCCAGCGTCTCGTTGTCGATACTCTCGCCAATGGCCGATTTCACCAGGTAGGAACCCGCCAGGAATACTGAGCCGGTGCCGTCCACAATCATGGCCTCGTCGGACATAATAGGCAGATAGGCGCCGCCGGCCACGCAGGGGCCCATAATGGCGGCCATCTGCACGATGCCCATGGAGCTCATCACGGCGTTGTTGCGGAAGATGCGGCCGAAGTGCTCCTTGTCGGGAAAAATCTCGTCCTGCATGGGCAGGTACACGCCCGCCGAATCGACGAGGTAGATGATGGGCAGCTTGTTTTCGATGCTGATTTCCTGGGCCCGCAGGTTTTTCTTGGCCGTAATCGGGAACCAGGCGCCCGCCTTCACGGTGGCGTCGTTGGCCACCACCACGCACTGGCGGCCCTGCACCCAGCCAATCATCACTACCACGCCGCCGCTGGGGCAGCCGCCTTCGTCCTGGTACATCCCCTCGCCGGCAAACGCCCCGATTTCCACGGTGTCGGCATCCTTATCCAGCAGGTAGGCAATCCGCTCGCGGGCCGTGAGCTTGCCTTTGGCTTTGTGCTTGGCCATGCTTTTCTCGCCGCCGCCCAAGGCCACGCGCTTGCTGCGTTGCGAAAGTTGGAAAATGAGCTGCTTGAGGCTGTCTTCGTTTTTGTTGAATTCGAGGTTCATTGAAGGGGGTGGGAATGGGTGGGATGAGTGAGTAGGCGGGGTTTTTGAACTAAAAAAAAGACGGTGTCATGCTGAGCGAAGGCGCGAGCTGTAGCAGAGGCATCTCTACTGCAATGCTAACTCTGTCGACTACGCAACTACTGCAACGAAGCGGTAGAGATGCTTCAACTACGGCTCGCGCCTTCGCTCAGCATGACACCGTTTTTTTCAGTTCCTGCCGTTTCCGATAGCAGCTAAAACCAAAGAAATCCGCCTGAGTGGGCGGATTTCAAAGGTAAGCAGATTGGCGGAAGCCGGCCGGGCTATTTCACCGTTTTGGTTTCCAGCTCGGTTTCGACAACCGTGCCATTGGGCTTGGTAACCGTGGTTTCCACTTCTTTCTTCGATTTTTTGCCGCCCCCGAATACCGAGAAGTGTACGTACTTCTTGGGGTTGGCCTGCAGGTCAGAAATCAGGGCGTTGGAGCTGGCGGCGGTGGCGTTGAGGTTGCGGTAGAGTGTGCTGTCGGAGAGCAGCTTGCCAAGTGAGCCCTGCTGGTCGGTGAGCGAGCGGTTAAGCGCCGTAACGGCGCTTTGCGCCTCGGTCATGGTGTTGTTGAGCTTGCGCATGGCCGGGCCGATAGGCGCATCTTTCAGCGAGTCGCTGAGCTGGGCGAAGTTGGAAGCCACTCGGTCGAACTTCTTGCTGGTCTTGTTAAGCTCGGTCGTGAGCTGAGCCATGTTACTGGTAATCTGGTTGATGTTGCGCTGATTGAGCAACAGCAGGTTCTTGACAGCTTCGGTAGCGGCTTGGCTGTTGAGCAGCGTGGCCTGCAGGCTCAGGCGGGCATCCTTGCTGAGGAAGGCATTCACTTTGGTCAGCGTCGAATCGACGGTACCGAGCACCGGCAGCGCCTTGGCCTGGAAAGCATCGGTGAGGCTGGCCACGGTGTACGATTTCAACTCCTCGCCCCCCTCGAACACCTTGGAATTACGGCCCAGAAATAGGGTAATGGTTTTCGAGCCCAGCAATGAGCCGCTCAGGCTGGCCACTGTCGAGTCGCCCACCGTTACGCCCTTCTGAAGCTCCACCGACACCTTTACGCGGTTGCCTTCTTCGGGCAGCAGCTCCATCTGTTTCACCTGGCCCACCTTGATACCGTTGAGCACCACCGGATTACCTATTGCAAGGCCATCTACGTTGTCATACTTGGCAAAGTAGGTGCGGTCCGACGACAGAATATTACTGCCCTTCAAGAAGTTGAAGCCGAAAATAAGCAGCCCTACGGCCACTATGCCCAGCAGGGCCACTTTTATTTCTTTGGACACGGGAGGTCGCAGTTATGTATGAGAGGAGAGAGCCAGTAGCCGGGCCCGTAGTTGCACGGCCGACTAGTCGCCCGAGCCGGTTTCCAGTTCCTGCTTGTATTCGCGGAAAGCCTGGTAGATGCTCGAAGCCATATACGCCTGATTGGTTTTATCGTTCAGATACAGTTCTTCCTGCCGGTTGGTGAGAAACCCCGACTCAATCAGCACGGCCGGCATGGCCGACTTCCAGAGCACCAGAAAGCCCGCCTGCTTCACGCCCCGCGAGGGACGCTTGAGCGTGGTACGAAAATGCCGGTCGACCTTCTGGGCAAAGCGCAGGCTGTTCACCATATAAGCACTCTGAAACAGGCTGAACAGGATATGGCTCTGGGGCGAGGTGGGGTCGAAGCCGTTGTATTGCTCTTTGTAGTTGTCTTCCTGCAGAATAACCGAGTTTTCGCGCTTGGCTACGGCTAGGTTGGCGTCGGTTTTGTGCGGGCCCATCGTCCAGACCTCGGTGCCGTGGGCCGTAGGAGAGGCGGCGTTGCAGTGGATGGAGATAAACAGGTCGGCATTGTGATTATTAGCAATGTTGGCGCGGTCGGCCAGCTCCACAAACACGTCGGTTTTGCGGGTATACACCACCTTCACCTCGGGCATCTTCCCCTCAATTTCCTTGCCCAGGGCCAGCACCAGCTTCAGGGCCACGTCGGCCTCGCGGGCCGATACGCCGGCGCAGCCCCGGTCTTTGCCCCCGTGGCCGGCATCGAGCACCACCGTCCGGAGTTTGTAGCGCACGGGGGTTGGGGCCACCAACTGCGGAGCCGGCGTGAAGGGAGAAGTAAATTCGGCGAAAAGAAGAAGGGTCGCCACACCCAGAGCGACAATATTCCGCACGGAGTTCGTTAGTTGAGGCAGCTACCGGCTACCTTTGCAAACCGCCACAAAATAAACGATAAATAACTACGTGGCCCTATTCGCGCCTGTGTTTCATCTCTTAACACGCTTATTCGGGCTTCGGCCAGCGCCAGTGGCGGTGCTTACGCTGCTGCTGAGCGTGGGGTTGCTTGTGCGCCCGGCCCAAGCGCAACAAACGCCTACCCGGCAAAAGCCGCTGCCCGCTCAGCAGGTGCCCAACCCAACGCCGCCGCCGGGCACGCAGGTTTCGCCGAGCACCAACGCGCCGGGCGACGTGCGCCCGCTGCCCACCATTGTGAACCCGCCCAAGCCCGACGGCCGCGTGCGCACCGATACGACTACCGCCGGCCTGCAGGTGGGCGGCACCCCCGATTCGGTGCTGCTGGGCGCGAGCCCGGGCCGCAAGGGTGCCGTGGAAACCACCGTGGTCTACAAGGCCCAGGACTCCATCCGGTTCGAGGTGCAGAACAAGCGCGCTATTCTGTACGACAAGGCCGACGTGACCTACGGCGACGTGAACCTGAAAGCGGCCCTGATTACGATTGACTATGCGCTCGACCTGGTAACGGCCGAAGGCGCAGCCGACTCGACGGGCAAGGTACAGGACCGGCCGCTGTTCACGCAGGGCGCCGAAACCTATCAGGCCGGCCGCATCGACTACAACATCAAGAGCAAGCGTGGCCGCATTACCGATGTGGTAACCAAGCAGGGCGAGGGCTTTATTCATGCCGAAAAGATCAAGCGCCAGCCCAATGGCGACATCGACGGCCTGCACGGCAGCTACACCACCTGCAACCTCGAACACCCGCACTTCTACATCAATGCTTCTAAAATGAAGCTCATCCCCGGGGAGCAGGTCATCACTGGGCCGTTCAACCTGGTTATCGGGGATATTCCGACGCCGCTGGGCTTTCTGTTCGGCTACTTTCCCACGCCCAAAACCAACAAGCGAGCCTCAGGCCTCATCATCCCCACGTTCGGGCAGGCCGCCGACAGGGGCTTTTTCCTGCGCAACGGCGGCTACTATTGGGCCGCCAACGAGCACATTGGCGTGCGCCTGACGGGCGACATCTACGCCGGCAACAGCGACCGGTTTGGGGGCTGGCGGGGTACAGCCGAGATGCAGTACATCACGCGCTACAAGTACGACGGTCTGTTCACGTTCAGCTTCAACTCGCAGCCCATCGAGAAAATCTTCAACAGCACCGACGCCAACACTAACCCCACGTACACGCCTCCCAGTTCATCGAACTCCTTTGCCCTCAGCTGGCGGCACACGCCGGTACCGCGGCCGGGCGGCGGGCGGTTTTCGGCCAGCGTAAACCTGCAATCGGCTAATGGTGCGTACCAGCGCAGCGCCACGTTCAATACGCGCAATTACCTGAGCGCCTCGTTTCAGTCGAACATCAGCTACTCCAAACAGCTGCGCAACGCCCCCATCAACTACGCGCTGCAGCTCAGCCAGACCCAGGACACCCGCCTGGGCACGATGACGGCCAACCTGCCCGACCTGTCGGTGGGCCTGGCCCGGCAGTATGTGTACGATATTCTAAAAATCCGGCCCCGCAAGGCGTACGAGCAGCTGGCGTTTTCCTACAACCTCACCTTCCGCAACAGCCTCACCAACAACGTGCCGGCCCGGCTGCTCAACAGTGGCACCATTCCGCTGCTGGGCGGCTCGCGCGACCCCTACATTACGCCCATCAAGCTGGGCAACCTGAACCAGCTGCTGCGCAACTCCCAGACGGGCATGAAGCACGACTTCAACATCACGCTGGGCAGCTACACTGTCAGCAAATTCAATATCAGTCCCGGTATCACCTACAACGAGGTCTGGTACTTCAAACGGCTCGATTACAAGTACAACCAACTGGCTCGGGCCGTAGAAATAGACACCACGGTCAGCTTCAACCGCCTGCCCACGGGCTCAGCTAACCTTAACCTCAACACATCGTTCTACGGCACCATTATCCGCAAGGGCAACCGCAAGTTGCAGGCGTTGCGCCACAAGGTTACGCCCAGCATCGGCTACAGCTATGCGCCCAAGAACCTGCCGGGCGCACAGGCTTTCCAGAACTTGAATTTGCAGGACCTGCGCGACCCTACCACCGGCCAGCTGTACTCTGCCAACCCACTTTACGCCAACGGAGTACCGTTTCCGCAGTTCAACAACTTCATCTACGGCGTCCCGCTCAACAGCTCCAACAACCGGCTGTCGTTTCAGCTGCAGAACTCGGTGGAACTGAAAGTGCGCAACTCCAACGATACCACCGGCACCACCCCTTTCAATAAGGTGGCCCTTATCCGCGACCTCACGTTCTCGGGCGGCTACGATTTCGAGCGGGTTGGCGGCTTCAACCTCGACCCCATCTCCTTTGCCTTCAATACCGAGGTAGCCCGCAAGCTCACGGTGTTTATCAACGGCCAGCTCAGCCCCTACCAGCAGGACTCGCTGGGCCGGCTGCGCGACAAGTACCTGTGGCAGCAGTCGAAGGTGCGGCTGGCGCGCCTGACCGGCGCCAGCATGAACCTGGCCTACCAGTTCAACCCCAGCCAGGGAACCCGCAAATCGGCGGTAAAGCGTGATGTGGCCCCCGTAAACGACCCGCAGCTGGGAGCGGTTACACCGCTCAACCCTTACGAGGACTACGTGAATTTCGAGATTCCCTGGGAGCTGAACACGGCCTTTGCTCTTACTTACCAGAACCAGGGTCCGCTGCCGGCGCGGCCCGGCCGGGTGCGCAAAGGGCCTTACACGGCTGCCTCGCTCAACCTCAACGGCTCAGTCAAGCTCACCGAAAGCCTGCGCTTCGGTTTCAGCTCCAACTACGACTTCGTCAACAAAACGCCCGCCTTCACCCGCCTCGACCTGACCAAGGACCTGCACTGCTGGCAGATAAATGGCACCTGGACGCCCTTCGGCCCGGCCCGCGGCTACTTTGTAACGATTGCCGCCAAATCGGCCCTACTGCAAAGCCTCAAGCTGAGCCGCAACCGCACTTTCCTCAACAACCTGTAGTTTTTTTAGCTGGTAGCTGACAGCTATTAGCTGGTAGCTTTGTTCGTATCTTCTGAAAAAACCGCAGCTTTGCTTTCCCGCTCCAACAAGTCCCGGCAAGCTTGGAGCCGGCCGATTACGTTGCAGCCCCGCAATGCCCCTGCTACTTGGTCGTGAACACCTGCAGGTTGCGCGGCTTTAAAGGGAAACGGAAGCATTATTCAGAACCTCAGCTAACAGCCATCAGCTACTAGCTAACAGCTAAAAAAACATGTCCCAACACAAGGAAGTGAAACTCGTGACCACGCACCAGCTGCTGGCCATGAAGGAGCGCGGCGAGAAAATCTCCATGCTCACGGCCTACGACTTCTCGATGGCGCAGATTCTGGACGGTGCGGGCATTGATGTGCTGCTCGTCGGCGACTCGGCTTCCAACGTAATGGCCGGCCACGAAACCACGCTACCCATCACCCTCGACCAGATGATTTACCACGCCCAGAGCGTGGTGCGCGCCGTAAAACGCGCCTTTGTGGTGGTGGACATGCCGTTTGGCTCCTACCAGGGCAACTCGTCGGAGGCGCTGCGTTCGGCCATCCGCATCATGAAAGAGTCGGGCGGCCACGGCATCAAGCTGGAAGGTGGCGCCGAAATCAAGGACAGCATCACCCGTATCCTTACGGCTGGTATTCCGGTGATGGGCCATCTGGGGCTTACTCCGCAAAGTATTTATAAATTTGGCACGTACTCGGTGCGGGCCAAGGAAGAAGTGGAAGCACAGAAGCTCATTGATGATGCCCTGCTGCTGCAGGAAATCGGCTGCTTTGCCCTCGTGCTGGAGAAAATCCCGTCGGGCCTGGCCAAGCGCGTGGCCGAGCAACTCACCATTCCCGTCATCGGCATCGGGGCCGGCCCCGACGTGGACGGGCAGGTGCTGGTAGTGCACGATATGCTGGGCATCACCAAAGAGTTCAAGCCTCGCTTCCTGCGCCGCTACGCCGACCTCGGCGACGCCATGCACGACGCCGTGCAGCGCTATATCCAGGACGTAAAAGCCCGCGACTTCCCCACCCCGGACGAAGCGTATTAGTTGAATTATGCATGTTGAATTATGAAGTATGAATTGGCCGATTGTTGGTGTGCACTCGCATGAGTGAGTTGGGCGCCTCCAATTCAAAATTCATAATTCATAATTCATAATTAACCACCGAGTGAACCGTCCCAACCTGTGGTCGGAGCAGAAGGAAATTCTGTTCGAAGACAATCATCTGCTCATCATCAACAAGCCTGCCGGCCTGCTCGTGCAGGGCGACGCCACCGGCGACGAACCGTTGTCTAATAAGGCCGAGGAATACCTGCGCTTCAAATACAAAAAGTCCGGCGCCGCCTTTGTGGGCGTGGTACACCGCCTCGACCGGCCGGTAAGTGGCGTGGTAGTGCTGGCCAAAACCAGCAAGGCCCTGAGCCGCATGAATGAGTTGTTCCGCGACAACAAAATCAGCAAAACTTACTGGGCCCTCACTGGGAAGTGCCCCTCCCCCATCTCGGGCCACCTTACGCACTGGCTGGTCAAAGACCCCATCCGCAACGTAACCAAGGCCTACACCGAGCGCCACGGCCAGGGCCAGAAGTCAGACCTTGACTACCAGGTGCTGGGCGAGGCTGGCAGCCGTTTTCTGGTGCAGGTGAACCCTATCACGGGCCGTCCCCACCAGATTCGGGTGCAGCTGAGCACCGGCCTGGGCACCCCCATCGTCGGCGACGTGAAGTACGGCTTCCTGGCCCCGCTGCCCGATGTAAGCATTGCCCTGCACGCCCGCGAGCTGCAGTTCAAGCACCCCGTTACCCAGGCAGATATGCGCATCGTAGCCCCGCTGCCGGACATGGCCCATTGGGAAGCGGCTGAGGCGTATTATTAATTTTGAGCTGTTAGCTGAAAGAACGTCATTCAGAGCGAAGCGAAGAATCTCGCGTGCCAAAGTAATCCTATCATCAGGAGTTACCATTGCACGCGAGATTCTTCGCTTCGCTCTGAATGACGTTCTGGTTTTCCGACGTATTCGGTTCTCACCCCTACTGGCTCCCCAACAACATTATGGCCTTTTGGGCAGGGAAATTGCACTGGCAGTGGGGGTAGCCGTAGTTTTGCGGTATGGTTGCTGAACTTATATAGTATTTCCGCGCTTTGCTGGCTGTACGCTCCGGTAGCCCTTCCCCAAGACCTCCTCACTTTTTCTGCCCCCTTCATGGCAATACTCGTTTTCTTCGTCGCGCACTACTACCTGTCGCTGTTCACGCAGACGTTTTACCTGCACCGCTATGCGGCGCACAAAATGTTTACGATGAACAAGTTTTGGGAGAAGTTCTTCTTCCTGTTCACCTACATCTGTCAGGGCTCCTCGTTCCTGTCGCCGCGGGCTTATGCCCTGCTGCACCGCATGCACCACGCCTACTCCGATACGGAGCTGGACCCGCACTCGCCGCTGTACTCGTCGAACGCCTTTACGATGATGTGGAAGACTAAGAACATCTACAACGCCGTGCTCAACCGCGACTATGCCGCCGCCGAGCGCTTCGAGGGTGACTACCCCGAGTGGGACCTCATCGAGAACTTGGGCGACAAATGGTACTCGCGCGTAGCCTGGGGCACGCTCTACGTACTGTTCTACGTGAACTTCGCTACGGCTTGGTGGCAGTTCCTGCTGTTGCCGCTACACTTTCTGATGGGCCCGATTCATGGCGCCATCGTGAACTGGGGCGGCCACAAGTACGGCTACCAGAACTTTGACAACCACGACCACTCCAAAAACACGCTGCCTTTCGACTTTCTCGCGTTCGGCGAGTTGTTCCAGAACAACCACCACAAGCTGCCCATGCGCGTCAATTTCGGCGTGAAGAAGTGGGAGCTTGATCCTACTTATGCTTTTATCTGGGCATTGGATAAGGTGAAAGTGGTGAAAATCAAGCGTAAGTGGCAGGAAGACGTACAGATGGCCGCGTAGGCTTTTGCGAAGTAGCGTCAGCTGTTTCTTCATGGAAAAGGGCTTCTCCACTCGGGGAAGCCCTTTTTCACGCTTATCGGATCAGTCGAAGAGGTGAAGGGCCGATTTGAATCCGGGCAATGCTTTTAATCCGGGCAATATGTGAGTACCTTTGCACCTCATTTTCAACCAGACGCACGGGATGCGTCGCTTAACCCCACCGGTTTATGGCAGTTAAAATCCGCCTCGCCCGCCGCGGCCGCAAGAAGGCCGCAATGTTCGACATCGTTATTGCTGACTCGCGCGCTCCGCGTGATGGTCGCTTCATCGAGAAAATCGGTACCTACAACCCCCAGACCAACCCCGCTACCATCAACTTCGATGGCGACAAGGCGTTCGACTGGATTATGAAAGGTGCCCAGCCCACCGACACCGTACGGGCTATGCTCTCGTACCGCGGGGTGCTCTATCGCAAGCACCTGCAGCTGGGTGTAATCAAAGGCGCTATTTCGCAGGAAACTGCCGATGAGCGTTACACTGCCTGGAAAGACGACAAGGATGCCAAGATCGAAGGCAAGCGCACCAGCCTCGGCACCGCCAAGGATGAGGCTCGTCAGCAGCGTCTGGCCGCCGAAACCAAGGTGAAGGATGCCCGCTCGGAAGCTCAGCGCGCCAAGCTGGCCGCCATCGAGGCTGCCAACGCCCCGGCTCCCGTAAACGAGGAAGCCACGTCGGAAGCCGAAGGCGAAACGACCGAAGCCGCTGCTTCGACCGAAGAAACCACCGAAGCCGCCGCCGAATAGTTAGCAAGCTGAGCAACCGGAAAGCACCAATGCCGCCAAGGCGCTGCTTCTTTCCGGCTGCTCAGCTTCTATCGCGCCAAGCACCACCCCTCCATGAAAATCGACGACTGCTACCAGCTGGGCTCCCTCGGGAAACCCCATGGCCTGAAAGGGTTTGTGGTGGCCTTTTTCGATGTGGACGACCTCAACGACTACCGCAAGCTTCAAATGGTGTGGCTGGAAATGCCCGCCGCCCCCAGCAAGCTGGTAGCCTACGAGGTCGAGAAATTTCAGCCCCAGACCGATAACAAGGTTTTGTTCAAGCTGAAAGGCATCGACCGGATTGAGGACGCCGAGCCCCTGCGCAACGCCAAACTCTGGCGCCCGCTGGCCGAGCTGCCTACTTTAGCTGATAACCAGTTCTACTTCCACGATGTGGTTGGCTACACGGTTGTCGATGAGGTGCTGGGCGAGCTGGGTGTGGTGGAAGCCTTCTATGAGCTGCCCCGGCAGGATGTACTGGGCATGCGTTACCAGGGCCAGGAAGTCCTGATTCCGGTAGTGGATGAGCTGGTGCTGCGCGCCGACCAGGCGGCCCGCCGCCTAGTGGTGCGGCTGCCCGACGGCCTGCTCGACGTTTACCTGACGCCTTCTTCGCCTAACGACGAGCAGGAATCAGACGACGACGAGCCGGCCGCGTAACCGTTCAGCTTATGCGGATCGACATCGTCACGTGCCAGCCGGATTTGCTGGTCAGCCCCTTTGCGCATTCCATCGTGAAACGCGCCCAGGAAAAAGGACTGGCAGAAATCCACTTGCACGATCTGCGCCGCTATGCCATCAACAAGCACGGCCAGATTGACGATTACGTATTCGGAGGAGGTGCCGGCATGGTGTTACGTGTGGAGCCCATTGCAGCCTGTTTCGACGAGCTATTGGCCCAACGCACCTACGATGCCATCATCTACCTCACGCCCGACGGCGAAACCCTGCGCCAGCCGCTGGTCAACCGTCTGTCGCTCAGTGGCAACTTATTGTTGCTCTGCGGGCATTACAAGGGCGTCGATGAGCGGATTCGGGCAACCTATGTCACCCACGAAATCAGTGTAGGCGACTACGTGCTGAGCGGAGGTGAGCTAGGCGCGGCAGTGCTGGTAGACGCCGTGGTTCGGTTGCTGCCCGGCGTGCTGGGCAACGAAGAATCAGCCCTGAGCGACTCGTTTCAGGACAACCTGCTCTCGCCGCCCATCTATACCCGGCCCGCTGAATGGCGGGGCCAACCGGTGCCAGAAATTCTGCTTTCGGGCAACACCCCGAAAATTGACGTCTGGCGCCACGCACAAGCCCTGGCCCGCACCCAACAGCGCCGGCCAGACTTACTGGAGTAGTGAGGAGTAGAGCTGTACAGGCAACTGTCAGCGTTTCACCACCTCAGCATTTCACAATCTAAAAACAGAGCGCTATATTTGCGCCTCTTTACCAGAAACCCCCGGGGCGGCGCGACCGTCCTTTATCGTCTTTTCAACCATGAGCGTACTACTCGATTTTATTGAGCAAGAGTCACAGGAGCGCCGCGCCAGCTTCCCCCGTTTTGCCGCCGGCGACACCATCAACGTCCACGTGAAAATTCGTGAGGGTAACAAGGAGCGCGTGCAGCAGTTCCAGGGCGTTGTAATCCAGCGTAAGAACACCAGCACCAACGGCGAAACTTTCACCGTGCGTAAAATCTCGAACCAGATTGGTACCGAGCGGATTTTCCCCCTCCTCTCGCCAAACATCGAGAAGGTAGAGGTTATCCGTCGCGGTAAGGTGCGTCGCGCCCGTCTGTACTACCTGCGTGGCCTGTCGGGCAAAGCAGCTCGTATCAAGGAGCGTCGCCTGAACGCCCCCAAGGCAGTAGCCGCCGCGTAAGCAGCGTTGCTTCCAGTATAAAAAGAGCCGGCTCTCCTTGCGGAGAACCGGCTCTTTTGCATAGCAGCCTATCACAATCATAAAAAGAATGGGCAGATAAACTGTGTCTGAGGCGCAACTTTACTACCCATTCTTTTTATGATTGAGCAGGATCTAGTTGTTCTGCGAGTCCTGCTTCAGATCCTGGGCAGGCGTATTGTCGTTGCCACCTCGGAGTTGCTTGGCGGCGGCGCTCAGTGCCTCACCTAGTTTAGTGATGCGCTCGGCCGTGTTGGGGTTCTCGGCAAAGCTGGCGGCGGCCAGCGTGTTGGTGCCTAGGCGGCCCATCAGGCGGGTAACGGTATCTTGGTTGACGGCACCGCCACCGAAGTGGGCCTTCAGGTCCTGCAGGTCGACTACCAACTGGTGCAGCTCGGGGTTGTTGGTATCCTTGAGGTCTTCAATCCAGCGCTGGAAGTGGTTATCGAGGCCGGCGCGGCTGGCTTCTTCCTGCAGGTCGTTGCCGAGTAGTGTAATGGCGCCGTCGAGGTGAACCTGGTGCTGGGTATCGTCTTTGGGGATTTTGTGAAAGGACATGCGAAGAGTGTTTGGGGCCACCAAAGCGACCGGTTGAATAGTGTATTGTTGGCAAACGCGGCCCTTTCGCGAAAGGTTATAAGTACTTTCGGTGCTTATACAACACACGATGTTCGTCCTATTCGGCCTTACCGGCTGAACGGAAACTGTTTTCAGGCTATACCATGCGCCAACACCTTTACCTTTTCTGCCTGCTGCTGGTCGGCTGCGGCCCGCGCTACTCCGATATACCTACTTTCTCGGCCGACCGCAAGCTGTTGCAGCTGGTAGTGGAAACGCCGGCTGGCACCAACCACGAGCAGCGCTACAACCCCACGACTGATACATTTGAGCCGCGAAGAGTAGCGGGGCTGGCCGCCGTGGTAGAGTTTCTGCCAGCGCCCGGCAACCTGGGATTTATACCTGGCACCAGCTCACCCAATGCGCCACAGGACCACCCCCTGCCGGCTCTGCTGCTGGCCGAAAGCCAGCCCACCGGCACCGTGCTAGAGGTGCTGCCCGTGGCCCTGCTCACGCTCGACATAGATGGGGTGCTACGGCCGGTGGTGGTAGCGGTACCGGCCCGGCCCAGCCAACGCATCCTGCCCCAGGCCACCGATTGGACCAGCCTTCAGCGCACCCACCCTTCGGTCAGACCTTTCCTCGACCTGTGGTTTCGTAACCGTGCCCCCAACACGCGCATCGTGGGCTGGAAAGATGAGAAGGCTGCCAGCCAGCTGATTCGCCAATGGCTGCGGTAGCCAACTTTGGTTGCTGGTACGGACTATCACAAAAGCGCCCCGCCGGTTGTACCGGCGGGGCGCTTTTGTGATAGTCCGTACCAATAGCCGCTACTGGGAAAGCAACGGTACCTCAGGGTTTACTGAATCTTGTTGAGGCGCTCTTTTACGGCCTCCAGTGCAACGCGCATGTTTACAATGTCGGCGCGGGCACCTTCCTGCTCTTTCAGGTTGGTATCAATCTGGTTGTTGAGCTGCAACAATTCGGAAGCGTTCTGAGCCAGCTGCTGCTGAATCTCCATTTTCTTCTGCTTGTTGCGCTCGATTTCCTTCTTGTAGGCGTCGGCCTTGGCAATAACCGCAATGTGCTGGTTCTGGGCCTGCTCCAACGACTTTTCAGCCGACATAACCTGCACGGCCATGTCTTCGCGGTAGAGCTTTACCGAAAAATCCTTGAGGTAGCCTTCAGCTGCTTTCCACTGCACGGGCGTAGCATCCTTGCTCAGGTACGCGTTGCCCAGGTCAATCGACCACCAAATGGTGGTGCCCGTAGGCACGGCGTCGACTTTGCTGATGACGCGCAAAGGCGTTTTGGAGATGGCGTCAATCACAACTTGATCCATCGTATAAATGCCTTTATCGGACTTCACCTTGTTGCCAAACTGCTCATCCAGCTGTTTCTTCCAGGATTCCTCTACTCTTTTGCTGTCGAGCTGCATGGAAACCCGCTGGCCTTTGCGCGGAATGCCTTTGATGGCCATTTCGGTTTCGTCAACCTGGGCAGTCTGTGCGAAGCCGGTTACCGACGATACCAGCACCAGCAGCAGCGGAAAAAGTATGCTTCGTTTCATAAGGAGAACAATTGATTGAAAAAGAAAAGCTTGCGCAACAGGAGTAAGATTGGGAAATGACTTTCCGACTGACCAAATTTAACCAGCCTGTCTGCATGTTGCTACACTACCGATTGTTTTTTTTCAGGAAATTAGACTTTTAGGGGAAGATTTATATATCAACTTATTTCTATTATAAACTTGTTTCTGACTCTCTATCCCTGAACAAAAGCTCCTTGGTTGGGGTTGCGTGCACACTATGACTATAACCATCTGCCGCCAGGAGCACTTCAATGCTGCCCACCGCTTGTATAACCCTGCTTGGTCCGATGAGCGTAACCAGGAGGTGTTTGGCAAGTGCAACAACCCTAATTATCACGGCCACAACTACCAGCTTATCGTGCGCCTGACGGGGGAAATCGACCCGGAAACGGGCTACGTGTACGACATGAAGAAACTAAGCGACCTCATCAAGCGGGAGATTCTCGATACCTTTGACCATCGAAATCTGAACCTCGATGTGGCCGATTTCCAGACTCTCAATCCTACGGCCGAAAATATTGCCGTCGTAAGCTGGAACCGACTACGGCCCCACCTGGCCGAGAGCCTGGCTTTGTCGGTTACGCTGTACGAGACCGAACGCAACTTTGTAGAATACCATGGATAACCTGCCGCTGTCGGCAGTAGCTGTAGCCGGCGATTCTGCCGCCATTGCTGCCGCCGACACCCAACTTCCCCCCGACCTGCGCACCCCCCTCCGGCCCGATGCGTTTGAGCTGGACGAAGAAGCCAAGATTGAAGCCATCTCCAGTCATTTCCGTGAGATTATGCAGCTGCTGGGCCTCGATATGAGCGATGATAGTCTGGCTGGTACTCCCCGCCGGGTAGCTAAAATGTACGTGCAGGAGTGGTTTAGGGGCCTCAATCCGGCTTATCACCCTGAAGTGCGCCTGTTTGAGAACCGCTACCAATACCAGCAGATGCTGGTGGAGCGCGACATTACGCTGTTCTCCTGCTGTGAGCACCATTTTGTACCCATTATTGGGAAGGCACATGTGGCCTATCTGCCTGGCGAGTATGTGGTGGGTTTGAGCAAGCTGAACCGGGTGGTGCAGTATTTTGCCCGCCGCCCCCAGGTGCAGGAGCGCCTGACGCGCCAGATTGCGGAGGAGCTCAAACGCAGCCTGGGCACCGATAACGTAGCCGTACTCATCGAGGCCGACCACCTGTGCGTGATGAGCCGGGGCGTGAACGATACCAGCAGCAGCACCCTTACGGCCGAGTATGGCGGGGTGTTCAGCCAGGATGCGGCTCTGCGCCAGGAGTTCCTGCGCCTGATTGGCAAGTGAGCTGTTAGCTGTTAGCTGTTAGCTGTTAGCTGTTAGCTTATGGTACGGAACTCCGTAGTAGCTTGCGGCGCTGATTACGATTTTCACTTAAAAACATAAGCTAACAGCTAATAGCTGTCAGCTAACAGCTCCATACATATGTCGCGTAAGGTTCTGATTACGGGAGGCACCGGAATGATTGGCACGCGGCTGGCTGAAATGCTGATTGACGGCGGCTACGAGGTGGCGCTGCTCAGCCGCACGCCCGGCGACAACCGCTACTTCAGCTTCCGCTGGGACCCGCTGGCCGGCACCATCGACCCGGCGGCCGTGCCCTACGCCGATTTTATCGTGAACCTGGCGGGCAGCAGCGTGTCGGACGGTAAGTGGACGGCTGAGCGCAAGCAGCAGATCCTGTCGAGCCGGGTGGCGGGCACGCAGCTGCTGGCCCGGGAGCTGCGCAAGCCCGGCCACCACGTGCGCGGCTTCGTGTCGGCTTCGGCCATCGGCATCTATGGCGACCAGGGCGACCGGCTGCTGACGGCGGAAACCCCGCCCCCGGCCGACGACTTTCTGGCCACCGTGTGCCGGCAGTGGGAAGAGGCCGCCGAGTACGTGGAGCAGGATGGCATCCGCACGGCTATTCTGCGCATCGGCATTGTGCTGAGCCCCGAGGGAGGCGCGCTGGTGCCGCTGGCCCGCACCGTGAAGCTGATGGCCGGCGCCCCGCTGGGCTCGGGCAAGCAGTATATGTCCTGGATTCACCTCGACGACTTGTGCCGGCTCTTCATCCGGGCCATTGAGGACGAGCAGTGGCGCGGCGTGTACAATGCGGTAGCGCCCCACCCGGTTACCAACAAGGAGTTCACCGAAACCCTGGCCGAGGTGCTGCACCGCCCGCTGGTGCTGCCCAAAGTGCCCGAGTTTGGCCTGAAGCTGATGATGGGCGAGATGAGCGAAATCGTGCTGGCCTCGCAGCGGGTTAGCGCTGAGAAGGTGCTGAGCCGGGGCTTCAAGTTCGAGTACTCGACCCTGAAGCCGGCGCTGGAGTCGTTCTACGGGGACGAGCAGTAGGCCGTGCGGCTGGCTATCTTCTAAAAGACGCACCGGCAACTCACTACAGTATACAGCATGGCTACCCCCCGCCCCTACATCCTAGCGGAAACCAACTGGCAGTTCATCAAGGATACCGCGTTTGAAGTGGCCGTGCTGCCCTGGGGCGCCACTGAAGCGCATAATTACCACCTGCCCTACGGCACCGACAACTACCAGTGCGACTATGTGGCTACTGAGGCGGCCCGGTTGGCCTGGGCGCAGGGAGCCCGCCTGACGGTACTGCCCACCATTCCTTTTGGCGTAAACACCGGTCAGCTCGATATTGCCCTCGACATCAACATGAGCCCCAGCACCCAGTTGGCCATTCTGCGCGACGTGGTGCGGGTGCTCGACCGGCAGGGGGTGCCAAAACTATTGGTACTAAACGGCCACGGCGGCAACGATTTTCGCCAGATTCTGCGCGAACTGCAGGCCGAGTTTCCGCGCGTGTTCCTGTGCACGGCCAACTGGTTTAAAGCCGCCGACCGCACGCAGTTTTTCGAGGCTCCCGGCGACCACGCCGACGAGCTGGAAACGAGCGTGATGCTGCACATTGCGCCCCAACTGGTGCGGCCTCTGACCGAGGCAGGTTCGGGCGCGGCTAAGCAGTTCCGGCTGCGGGCCCTGCGCGAATGGGCCTGGGCACAGCGCGAGTGGAGCCAGGTAACGGCCGATACTGGTGTGGGCGACCCATCCGCCGCCACCGCCGCGAAAGGTGCTGCTTTTCTGCAGGCCGTCACAGCCGAGCTGGCGCAGTTCCTGGTCGAGCTGGCCGCCGCCGACCCGACCGACATGTACGCCTAAAGCACTCAACCCACTGCCGCGCTTTCCTATCTGAATAGTGTGGAAATGTGCCTGGAGAGCATGGGAATGGCGTACAGACGCGACCATTCGCTTCTCGGCATTGTTGCCTCCTACAACTTGATGCTGTCGGGAATAGCAATGGCCCCTTGGTTGATCTTTTCCAGCAGATCATCGACGATGAGGCTGTCGACGGGCTCGGGGCGGCGGCGGGGCTCGGCCGTGATGCACTGGTACTTCTTGCTGATTTTAACCGTGGGCTGCGGGAACGGACCCATTTTGATGTCCAGCTCGGGGTCTTTATAGAGCTTCTCCATGTAGGTGCCGAAGATGGGCAGCGCCGTGCGGCCGCCTTCGCCCTGCTGCGAGCCCACGAAGTGGATGCTGCGGTCTTCGCCGCCCACCCACACGCCGGTTACCAGGTCGCGGGTGATGCCCATGTACCAGCCGTCGGAGTAGTTGCTGGTGGTGCCGGTTTTGCCGCCAATCTGGTTGTTTTTCTTCCACAGCTCGTAGTCCCAGAGGGCCTGCGAGGTGCCGCCCGGTTCCTCCATGCCGCCGCGCAGCATGTAGGTCATCAGCCAGGCTGTTTCGGCCGGAATTACGCGCTTCTGGCGGGGGTCGAACTGTACCAGCACGTTGCCGTTCTGGTCTTCGATGCGGGTGATGAGCATGGGCTCGGGCCGGAAACCCTGGTTGACGAAGGTGCTGTAGGCATTCACCATCTCGTACACGCTCACATCACCGCCCGAACCCAACCCGATGCTGGGCACGCCCAACAGCTTGCTCTTGATGCCGACTTTGTGGGCGTATTTGGCCACGTTGTCCCAGCCGACTTTCTCGGTGAGCTGGGCCGTGACGGAGTTCACCGAGCGGGCCATGGCGTAGCGCAACGTCATGTTAATGCCGGTGTACTCGCGGGTTACGTTGTCGGGCTTCCACTCCATGGGCTCGCCATTTTCCACGTAGTTGATGGTCACGCGCTCATCCCGGATTCGGTCGCAGGGGGCGTAGCCGTTGTCGAGGGCCGTCAGGTATACAAAGGGCTTGAAGGTGGAGCCGGCCTGGCGCTTGCCCTGCTTTACGTGGTCATATTGGAAAAAGCGGTAGTCGATGCCGCCCACCCAGGCCTTGATCTGGCCCGTGAAGGGGTCCATGGTCATCAGGCCGGCGTGCAGAAAGTGCTTGTAGTAAGCCAGCGAATCGAGCGGCGAGAGTAGCAGCGTGGTGTCCCGGTCGCCTTTCCAGGTAAACACTTTCATGGGCCGCTTGGCGTTCAGGGCCGAATCGAGGCGGGCAGGCTGGCCCTTATACTTTAGGGCCAGGCGCTTGTACTGCTGGGTGCGCTTCATCTGGGTTTCGATGAAGTTGGGAATCACGTTGCCTTCCTCGTCCACCCAGGGGTCGGTGCCGCGGTTGCGCCAGAATCGGTCGAAGGACTGCTGCAGGCTCTTCATCTTCTTGTCTACGGCGTCCTCGGCGTGGGTCTGCATGCGCGAGTCGATGGTGGTGTACACCTTCAGGCCGTCGCGATAGAGGTCGTAGCCATTCGCCTTACACCACTCGTTGGCCCGCTGGCTGATGGCGCTTCGGTAGTAGGTTTCAGGCCCATCGACGTGCTTTTCGATCTGGTACTGCAGCACAATGGGCGTGGCCTGTTGGGCCGTTACCTCGTCGGCCGACAGCACCCCGGCCTGGCCCATGCGCGTGAGCACCAGGTCGCGGCGGCGTTTGGCGGCCTCGGGATGAAACCGGGGATTGAAGGCGGTGGGGTTGTTGAGCATGCCCACCAGCATGGCCGCCTGCTCGACGGTGAGTGAATCGGGCGAAGTGCTATAGAAGGTTTTGGCGGCCACTTTCACTCCATAGGCCTGCGAACCGTACTCGACGGTGTTGAAGTACAGGGCCAGAATTTCGTTTTTGGTGTAGCGGCGCTCCAGCTCCACGGCCGTTAGCCACTCCTTGGTTTTGCTGATAATGGTGCCTACCAGCGGCACCCGGCCCAGCGCGCCGGTGTTTTCTTTGCGGCGGGTTTTGTACAGGTTTTTGGCCAGCTGCTGCGTGATGGTGGAGCCCCCGCCCCCGTTACCGCCCGTCGCCACACCCGCCACGGCCCGGGCTATGGCAATAGGGTCGATGCCGGAATGGTCCTGGTAACGCGCATCCTCCGTGGCCACAAGGGCCTTAATCAGCCAGGGCGACATTTTGCTGAGCGGCACGGGGCTACGGTTTTCGCGGAAGTAGCGGCCCAGCAGCACACCGTCGGCGGTGAACACCTGCGAAGGCCGCTCGACGCGCGGGCTCTCCAGCTCCTCCAGGCTCGGCGACTTGCCGAACAGGAACATGAAGTTCATGCTCACCAGAATCGGGTAGAGCAGAAACACGCCCAATCCTACCACAAAACCAGCCCACAGCAGCCGGGAAACGCGGTTGGGCCAGCGCCGGCCGGGTTGCGGGGAGGCTGCGGAGTCGATGGGTGGAGTAGGCTTGGAAGCGGACATGCAGGACGCGGAGTAGCAGGCAGCGCCGGACAAGCCGGCCGCGGGACTGCAAATATACCAGTTGCGGCCGGGCCGATGGAAAAGCAACGCTATGTACTTTGGTCGGCAGATTCGCCTTCCCGAATTGCAAGGTGCTGTAGGCCGGACTCCAGTCCGCTAATCTGCCTTAACTATGTTGCCAACTCCAATCATTCCGACGGCCTACGACGCCGCAGCTCGCGTGCAGCGGCACACTTGGCTCACAGTGGGCGGCGGGGCCGCACTGGTGCCGCTGCTGGTTGCAGCATTTATTGTCGGTAGCGGCTCGGAACCATCGATAGGGAGTGGTTTCATCTTGTTTCTTCAGGTGAGTGCCATGCTGCTAGTCGTGGGGATAATACCGGCACTATTATTTGCTTTCCTCCGGGAGCCAGTCATGCGGCGGCTGTTCACTAAAACAAGCCAACTGATTCATCCCTGGGGCCGCGCTGTCATGCTTCTTACCGGTACATTATTCATTTTCCTGAGCTACGCTGCCGTTGCAGCCATACTCTTTTCACTGTATATGTGGCTGGAGGGGCCCGCGCACCGCCTGAGCTACTGGCAATACGTAACGAGTCAGTCCGTCATAGTACTGGTTATCATCCGCGCATTCTTTCTTTTCGGGCTTCCCTGGCTGCTGGCGGCGCTGGCTTCGGCCTGGTACGTCAACCGCGACTTGCTGCCGGGTAGCCAGCTCAGGGATAGGTCATAAGGGCAATCAGCAAAGCAAACAGCGCAACAATTCCCGCAAGGCAGGCTCCAATGGCAACGAGACGCCAAAAGCTGCGCCACCACCAGCACCGAACCTGAGAGATGAGCCTCCGAGCGGTACAAACGCCCAACCACGGCAGCAGCGCCAGACAAAGCATCAACCCGGCCGCAAACCACGTTTCCGCCTGCGGATGATGCGGCCACAGCTCCGCCAGCAACAGCAGGTTCAGCCAGCTGAACCCCAGCAGCCCCAGCGTCCACCACGCCAGGCGCGGAACGGCCGGCAGCAGCGTCGCCCAGGCAAAGCGCCATAGTTGCGCGGTGTAAGAGTCGTTAACCACTGGTATTCGAGTAGTTATCGAAGCCGAGTATTGTGGGTTTAGCTCAGCAGATGATAATCAAGTCAATCAAAAAATCAGTCCATCACCTGGGCTATCATCCAAATCAGACCAAACGGCGGACTGAGTAGATGAAACAAGAGGCAGGGCACCAGCACCAGTCCGCGGTACACATCCTGACTGACGCAAGGCCGGGTGCCACGCCACAGCGGCCGGGTTGCGCCTTGGAATACCAGCGCATTCAGGCCGATTAGCAAGAGAATGATAGTGCCGCCGCCGAAAATGGCCACTGGCAGGCGGCCCCAAACACCTATCAGCAGTAACGCAGCCAGCAACACGGCCAGGCAGCGGCCGGGGGACGCGGGATTAGCAGGCTTCATAGGCGAATTCAGCGCGCCGCCACGGTCGCCGCGCCCTGCCCCCAGAGCAGCATCACATGTAGCAGCGTCCAGAGCACAGAGCCCAGCAACAGAGCCGCTGCGGGCAGCACTACAGCCAGCAGGCGCCAACTACGGGCGGGTGGCGTGGCGGCCCGTTCGCGCCAGGTAAGCAGGGCAGCCAGCATGACGATGCTGGCCACGCACCAAACCAAGCCGAGAAAGGTGAGGAAGAACACCATTTTATTGAGCTGTTAGCTTTTTTGAAGATGAATAAGAGCAAGCAGTAGCGGAGCAGGCAGAACGGGAGCCAACAACTAGCAGCTAATGGCTTACAGCTGAGTGATAAGCTTCCGACTCGGCCGCAGTCCAGCTTTGCCAGGTGCGTTGGCGCTTGTAATTCAGCTGCCAGGCAGCGAAGCGGCGCTGGATGAGGGCGCGGGCCTCGGCGGGCGGGGCTGTTGATTCGGTGTAGGAGCCAGGCGGACTGACGATGATACGGCTCATGCCGTCGAGCGCCTGCTGGCGGGCGGCCAGCTCGGGCAACACGCGAGCGGGCATTTCGAGCAGAAAGCCCAGGTCGAGGGTACCGAAGCGGGCGTTGAGGTTGTAGCGGGCAATCCAGATTTCCCAGTTACCCAGCGCCAGCAGCAGCAGCAGCCCGTAGGCGGCCAGCGAGTTGAGGCGCACCAGGGCAAAGGCCGAGCGGCGTTGCCAGATTTTGAGCAGCACCGTAATCAGCCCGAAGAAAGTGAGCAGCAGAAACCCATACACCCCAATGCGCTTGTAAGCCAGGCCCGTATGCTGGATATAGTAGTAGTTGCGCAGGCCCACCGACACCACCAGCACCGCGTTCTGCACCACCCACACGGTAGAGCCCCAGCGCAGGGCCGCCAAACCAGGCTGGTAGAAGTTGAGGTTGCGCCGAAAGAACCACAACACAATGCCCATGGCCACCAGAATACTGAAAATGAGTACGTAAGTGCCCTCATGCACAAACTGCGTGAGGTCGAAGCCGGGGCCGGGCACGAAGCCGAACCAGATCCAACGGATATCGATGCTATTTACCACCAGCAGCAGCACGTTCACGAGGCCGAATACGGCCAGCGCCGCCAGGTACTCCTTGCGCAAATCGAGGGCCTTGCGGTTGAGGGTCCGGAAATCGGGCCGGCGCACGCCCAGCGAGGCCACCCGGTCGCGCTGCCGCCGCACAAATTCGCCCATGCGCGACTCCTGGTCCTGAAAAAAGTGCAGCGGCCCGACCACCAGCGCCCCGGCCGTAAGCGCTAACCCGACCAGAAAAAACAGCAGGTGCGGGATGGAAATAGCGGGCAGCAGCGCCAGCAGCCAGTCGGCCAGCCCGCCCAGCACCTGCCCGGCCAGCGCCTCGTAGCGCGGGTTAGCCAGCACGAACAGGAAGTGAAAAACCACCAGCACCGCCAGTGGCGCCAGCAGCAGCCGGCCATAGAAACGTGTGCGGCTCCAGCGGCCTACTCCGGCGCTGGGCAGCCGCAGATACGGCAGCAGCCCTGGCAGCACCCGCGCGACGCTGCCCAATGCCGTAAGCAACGCAAAGGCCAACAGCCGCAAATGGGGCTGATTAACGAAGCCCAGCAGCATGACCAGCGAAGCCACACAGGCCAGCCAGGCTGCCGCCGAACCATACCAAAGCACGGCACCCGCGCTCAGCAGCGTACCGGCCAGCAGCAGCCGGAAGTAGCCCGAGCGCCACGCCGCTGCATGTTTCGGCAGGTTCACGAGCGTAGCCACCACCACAAACAGCGTGTACAGGGCCAGATTCAGGCCCACGCCCTGCCGATAGAACAGCACGTCGAACAGCACTGCGCCCAGGGGCAACAGTAGTTTCTGGAGGGCCGTGAGGGGCAGCGGGCTGCGGCGCGCCACAGCCGCAGCAGGGGCCGCCGGTGCGGCAACAGGAACAGCGAATGTTGTCATCTTATTTATTTTAAAAGAACTTTGTATTTCAAAGTTTATAGACAAAAAAAAGAGCCTGACTAACCGCGCAGCAGCTTTTCCAGTGCTGCCAGATGCTCCTGGAAAGCCGTTTTGCCTTCTTTGGAAGCCGAGTAAGTGGTGTTGGGCTTTTTGCCAACGAACTGCTTGCTTACGCTCACGTAACCCGCTTTTTCGAGGGCCGCCACGTGGCTGGCGAGGTTACCATCGGTCAGGTCGAGGGCCTCTTTGAGTTCGGTAAAGCTGACCACTTCGTTGGCCATGAGCACCGCCATCACGCCCAACCGTACGCGGTTGTCGAAAGCCTTATTGAGCGTGTGAATCAGGTGCTTCAAGTAGGTTAGTTGATGAAGTGATGAGTTGGTTTTAAGAACATTGCCATGCAGAGCGAAGTCGAAGCAGCTCTACCGCAGTGGTAGCTCTGACGGCTGCAACGAAGCAGTATTAAGGTACTTAGACTGCGCTCCGCCTAATCGTTTTCTATCTTTCGTAGCGGTTGTACATCAGCAGGCCGTAGCCAATGTGGCCCAGGCCGAAACCGAGCGCAAAGAACAGCAGACCGAGGCCGGGAATCAACATGGCAACCAGCCCAAGGCCGATTTCAGTGAGGCCCAGCCAGCGGATTTCATCGAGGGTGTACTTGCTGGCGTTGAGCAGGGCCAGGCCATAGAACAGCAACATGCCCGGCACCACCTGCGTTACGGCCCCATCTATGTACAGAGCGATGCAGAACAGCCCACCCGATACCAGCGGAATGGCCAGACTCAGGGCCAGCCGCCGGCCCAGCGCGCTCCAGAGCGGCTGCCCGTTGCGGCGGGCCCGGCGCAGCGTAAAGAACATGGCCACCAGCAGCGCCACCACCACAATGCCCCCGGCCAGCCCCAGCAGAAACGGCAGCAACGCCCGCCGCTCATCGGCCGAGCTTGCCAGCAGCCCCAGGTAGCCGGCCTGCGGGTACAGGCCCTTCAGGTACCAGTGCCCCAGCCCGGCCCCGGCCAGCGCCACCAGTCCTGCCCCTACCCCGGCCAGTCCGCTCAAGGAGATAAAGCGCGACGACCGCTCCATGATGGCGCGAATCTCGGTGAGTTGGGCGAGCGGGTCGGGAGTAGGCTGGGCCATATGGTCAAAAAGAACTTTGCGGTACAAAGCAAGCATAATTTCTTCAATTCCTCCTCGCTTTGCCTTGGTTTTTTTTCGGTACGCCCCGCTTGCCATGGGTAATCTGGCCAGATCGAGGTCCGGATTCGTCCCAAAATGAGTGAACGACCGAACGCAGGCAGACGGAGGACGTGGCTGAAAGCACCCTGCGGCTGCGGGTAAGGCCTACTGCGGACGCCCCATTTTGGAGCAGCCATTTCCCATTAAAAACCTGCTTTAAAGCAAACCAACGCAGACTTTGGGGCCGTACGTTTTAGCGACAGAGCTCCTGTCGCCAGCCGGTATTCGGCCGTAAATGTATTCGTTTCTAACCCCCACCTCTATGACGCACGCTTATACTTCGGCCAACTACGCTACTATCACCCGCACTCTTATTCTGTGGCTGCTGAGCAACCTCGGCGGGACACTCTGGCTGCTGCTGGATTTTGCCTACACGCGGCTCGACGACTACCCGATTGCCCTGATGGTGGGCCTGACGGCGGCACTTGCCTCGTTGGCCATTGTGCCGCTGGTGGTGCCTTTCTTTCTGCTCATGGGTCGCTTGCGGGCTGACTGGCCACGTCGCACAATGGCCCTGACGGGTATTATCCTGTTTTTCCTGCTCATCAACCTGTTGCTCCTCGACCTTATTCCGATGAATTCGCTGGGCGAGCTGCTGCCGTTTTCGCTGCCATATGGTGTGGCGGCGGTGCTGGGCGTGCTGTGGCTCTACGGCCCGGCCCGGCACGTAGCAGCCCCTTCGCGGCGCTCGGCCTAGCGGCCCGCTTAGCCGGAGCCAGTCAACGCAACGTCTGCTCTGCCCGTAAGCCCGGGTCATGAAGCTGCGCCTGCATCTGTTCGAGTTCGAGGACTTGCCCTGGTTTCCGAAAGTGATTCGGGCTGGGATGATGGACTACCTGCGGTTTATGATTTCGGCGCTGGGCACCTACCAGCCCATTGTGCCGCTGCTGCGAGCGGCGCTACGCCACACCGGCCAAACGCGGGTGCTGGAGCTGGGGGCCGGGGCGGGCGGCGGCACAGCGGGTGTGTTGCGGAGCCTGCGGGCCGGTGGCGTGCCCGAGGCCCGCATCTGCCTCACCGACCTCTATCCTCAGCCGGCAGCCTGGCTCCCCCTGCAAGCCGCCACGCCCGGCCTGGAGTTTGAGCCGGCTCCGGTAAACGCGCTGGCTGTGCCTGGCAACCTGGCGGGCTTCCGCGTCATCTTCTCCGCATTCCACCATTTCCCGCCCGCCGCCGCCGAGGCATTACTAGCCGATGCCGTGCGGCAGCGCACCGGTATTGGCGTGTTTGAGGGCGCGGGCAAGCATTGGCTGGAGCTGCTGCTGGCCGTATCGGTGCTGCCGGTGGCCCAGCTGCTCATTACCCCCTTTATCCGCCCGTTCCGCTTCAGCCGGCTGTTTTTCACCTACGTAGTGCCCCTCATTCCGCTCTTCACTATCTGGGACGGCTGCGTGAGCATCCTGCGCATGTACCCGCCCGAGCAGCTGCTGGCCCTGGCCCACCGCGCCGACCCGGAAGGCGCTTTTGCCTGGCAGGCCGGCAAAGTACGCCACTGGTGGGGCCCGCAGGTAACATATTTGATTGGCGTACCGCGAACGGAGGGGCAGCAGGATTAGAAGAATGTCATTCAGAGCGAAGCGAAGAATCTTGTTCTTTCTTCAAATTGCGCTGGCTTACCTTTCCAGCTCCACTCACGCCCATCAACCGATACTCCTTGCCACTTACCAAGTACAAAAACGCCTTGCCGCTGCTCCGGATACCGTTTTCGGTATACCTAATGCCGGTGTTCTGGTTTGGGCTGAGCGCTTTGCAGGAGCCCTTCAGCCTCTGGCGGGCGGTGGGCGTGTTCGTGGTGCTGCACCTGCTGGCCTACCCCGCTTCCAACGGCTACAACAGCTACTACGACCGCGACGAGGGCAGCATCGGCGGCCTGCGCACGCCGCCTAAAGTGTCGCCCGAGCTGCTGCATCTGGTGTGGCTGTTCGATGCGCTGGCCGTGCTGGGGGGCTGGCTTCTGAGCCCGGCTTTTGCGGGGCTGGTGGCCGTGTATCTGCTTGTATCGAAGGCCTACAGCTACGAAGGTATCCGCCTCAAGAAATATCCGCTGCTGAGTACGGCCGTAGTAGTGGTTTTCCAGGGAGCCTATACATTCCTGATGACCCAGGTGGGCGTGGGAGCCGATTGGAACCAGCTACTTGCGCCCGACAACCTGCTGCTGGCGCTGGTAAGCAGCCTGTTTCTGGCCGGCTCCTATCCGCTTACCCAGGTGTACCAACACGCCGAAGACGCCCGCCGCGGCGACCGGACTCTGAGTCTGCGGCTGGGAATCCGGGGCACGTTTGTATTTGCCGGGCTGGCTTTGGCGCTCGGGGCCGGGCTGCTGGCCTACACCTACCTGCGCCGCCACGAGCCCAGCCACTTGCTGCTGTTTCTGGTGGCTACCGGCCCGGTGGTGTGGCTGTTCGGGCGCTGGGCCGGGGCCGTGTGGCAAAACGAAGCCGCCGCCGACTTCGACCGCACCATGCGCATGAACCAGGTTTCCTCGCTGTGCATGAGCCTGGCCTTTGCGCTGATGCTGTTTTTTTAGCAGCCAGAATAACGGCTTTCCCCCTTTTCAGCGGGGTAGCGCGCCGGCTGCAGCGGGTGGCCCCACGCCGATTTTCAGGTTGCCAAACGGGCTCTCAAGCTGCTTCAACCACCGGGTTTGTCTTTGCGTAGAAACTCCCCGAGTACCTCACTTTCCGCTGCTATGCGCCTACGCCTGCTGTTACTACCTGCTCTGTTTCCGCTGGCTGCAGCCTGCTCCGGCCCTACCAGCTCGCCCACCGAGCAGCCCGCCACCCCTGATACAGCCGACGCCTCCGTTACTTCCCCGCCCGAACCGCTCGATACGGCCCGTGCCGCCACTGTTACGGCCCAGTCCGATACGCTGCTGACCAACCGGAGCCGCCACGTATTCTCCAATCAGGCCGCGCCCGACGTGTTTTCGCTGGTGCTCCGTGGCCCGGCCGTGCTCAGTGGCGAGGCCACTTTCACTATCACTACGGCTACGGGCGAAGTCATTTTCCGCGAAATCCTCACCTCGCCGGAGCTGGAAGCAGCCCTGGTGTACGAGATGAAAACGCCTACCGTAACGCAGGCCGAGCGCGAGGCCTACCTACGCCGCCGCGTACGGGAGTTCTTTGCCGAAAGCAATTTCCGACGCCCTGCCCTGGCCGCCAACGCCCCCTACCCCAGCCCTGCCCCCACCAGCCCCAACCGCGCCACCTGGAATGACCTGCGCCAGCGGCCCAATGCCGTGCGCTTCGACTATCTGGTGGGCAAAGAAGACCGCCAGCACCTAGTATGGTCGCCACTCAGCAAGCAAGTTGTACACCTGCCATAATTCGCTCGTAATAGGCCTCCCACCTGTTACCCAGCCGCTTGGGCCAAAGCGTCGGTGAGGTTGCGGGCGAATACTTCGTAGGGCTGAAAGCCGCGGCTGAGCACGTAACCCTGCGAACCGGCCCGCAGAATGATGGTCGGGAAGCCCTGTACGCCGATGCGGCCCACCGCCTCGAACTCGCGGCGTACGGCCGCGCCGGTTTCAGGCAGCGCAAACTGACGCGCAAACTCCCCGAAATCCAGTTCCAGCGCCTGTACCAACGGCTCGTAAGTGCCTACGGCATTCAGGTCTTCGCCGTGCTCAAACAGAGCCTGCTGCACGGCGTGGGCAAAATCCAGCACCCGGCTGTGGGCATCGAGCTGGCGCACACTATACAACGCACGGGCCGGTGCCTCCGAATCCTGGAGGTAGGTACCGGCCTTGCCCAGCTGCTTGTAGGCCTCGCCAAACTGCGCGCCGGTGGCCTGCTCTACCTGGGGCATGGCCCCTTCTATGTAGCTCCAGTTCGCCCCAATGGGCTCGGCCTGCGCACCGGTCAGCATGCCGCCGCTAAGCACCGAGATGGTAAGGCGGCCCGCAAAATCGGTCTGTACGCGTTGCATCACCGGGCTCATGCCATAGCACCAGCCACAGTAGGCATCGTAGATGTAAAGGAGTTCGGGAAGGTCGGAGGCGGGGGTTGGCTGCATAAGGGCAAAGTACTGGTGCGGAATCAGGTTAGCCAAATCAGTGGGGATAAAGCAATGAGCTACCGGGAAAAGCGGCTGTGTACTATTATTTTAATGTATGATTTTTTTTATAAAAAATATACATATGAAAAAATTTCGTTAAATTATATAAACCAAGACTCCATCGGTTGTGCCCTTTCTTCTCTCACTTAACCGCGTTAAGCGGATGCTGCATTATGAAAACGCTCTTTACTTCTCTGCTGCTGCTGGTAGCTGTGCTACTGGCAGGTATCGAAACCGCGCTGGGCCAATGTACTTACACTTCAAAGCCTGGAGGCGGGCCATTTTACGAAGCTTCCACTTGGGTGCGGGGTGAAGGTTGCCCTGAGAATTCCATTCCCACCTCTATCGATGTCATCAATATCGTTAGTCCGGTTATACTCAACGGAAACTTCACTGTGTCAGGCACACCCAATGGCAAGGAATCCGGGGTAATGACTATTTCCTCAGATGGGTCGCTGAAGGATACACCCGGACAACCCCGTACCCTCACCATCGACCGCGGCACTTTGGATATAATAGGTGTTGGTACTCTCAACACGAACCAACCACAGCTGGACGTATCGCAGCTCCATGTTAATCATACCCAAGTGGGACAATTCATTGCCAAGATGCGTATTGGAGCCAACTCGACCGCAAATATTGGCTGTTTGATGCTAGGCAATCAGGGTGGCATTGACCTTGCTCAAAATGCTCATCTCATTGTAGGCGGCAACATTGATGTTCAAACCGGCAATGGCTCTATCAACGGTACCGCCTTGTCTTCGTCGGATCCTGCAGATGTACATATCGTCGGGGAATTCACGGGGGTTAACGGAGGCACCCGCAATGTATTCAGTGGTAACCTGATCTGGTGCATGGAAGGAGTACCGAAGCCCTGTATTGGAACCGGCCCTGTACAGGATCCACCGACAGGCGGCTGCAGGCCCCTGCCCGTTACGCTCGTTAGCTTTACTGCCCAGGCCCACCCTTCCGGCGTGAAGCTCGACTGGGCGACGGCCACCGAGCTCAACAACGACTACTTTGAGGTGCAGCGCAGCGCTAATGGCCAGAATTTTGCGCCAATTACCAAAATAGCTGGCTCCGGCACTACCAGCTCGGGAGCTAAGTACAGCTTCATCGACACGACCCCGCTGGCCGGCTCGAACTACTACCGCCTGCGCCAGGTAGACCGCGACGGTAGTGAAGCATTTTCTGCAGTGGCAGTGGTTACCGGCTCGCAGCGGCCTGAAGCCCTCATTTACCCCAACCCCGGCACCACCACAATTACACTCCCCGCTGGCACAGGCCAGCCCGTCGATTACCGAATTTACACTGCTACCGGCCGAACTGTACTTACAGGCCGCATGGCAGGCGGCACTTCGTTTGATGTACAGCAGATTCCGGCCGGCCTCTACCTAATAGAAATTGTTGCTGCCGGCCAGCGCCATGTCCAACGTTTCGTGCGGCAGTAGATACTGCTCATTATTTCTCCTGGAAATACGAAGGGTCCGCTGCGAAGCAGGCCCTTTGTATTTCCAGGGACCTCAGGATTACCGCAGCCAGCAATGCCGCTGTTGACATATGTATGCTCGGGATACATCCCTTTCAACAGTGGTTATTCGGCCACTAGACTATCGAAAAACCTTTGCATAGGAATTTGTGCCGACGCTTGACGTAGGTAAGCGCCGTTCTTAATGAATTGGCCTCTGAGCTAAGCGATAAATGAACTCGCAAATCTGCCTTTTGGTGACGCGACATTAGACGGCCTCCTCACGATGAGCGGGTTACCGATTTTAGTGCAGGTACCGCAAACTAGCTTATACTGAGCAGGTAATAGAATACATATGTGACTGTCGCAATAAAAATTATACTTATATTTAAGTTAACTTTGACTGCGTTCTATGCGCGTGTCAATTCTTTACACTGACTCTTGACCTATTGCCCCATGAAACAACGTTTCCTCCTTTCTCTGTTCTTACCCGCCTCCCTGAAAGGTATGGACAAGCTCTACAAAGTAATTGCTTCGTTGGTATTTTTGCTACTTGGCACCCACGCCGCCGCATTGGCCCAAGGGAATGGCTGCTCCGGTCAGTTTTCCGTACTTTATCCGGGTGCTACAGGTGCTACAACTTACAACAATGGGTCTAACCCCGCCAATGTCACGTACTGCCCTGATGGTAGTGGGACGGCCACTTTCACTCTCACCGATCTAGGTAACAGTGGCGGCAGTGAAATGCGAATCTATTCGGGTCCTGTTACCATACCTAATAGAGACTTTCCGACTGCCGTTGAATTTAAAAGAGTTACGACTACTTCCGGCGGTTCAGTTACCTTCACGTTACCAGTTAGTTCTTCCGGAACTACAAACTACACGTTGGTAAACGCTATTCCGGCCTGTAATAATACAAAGGCGACTGATATTCCGCTTTCCTTAACCTCCACGCTGAACCTGACCGCTGAAAATAGTGAAACTGGCTCTCCGATATCCGGCGCTATCTGCCCGGGTACTCCCATCACTTTATCGGCAACCGGAGGCATTGCAGATGCTAATGGCAACCCGGCTGTTTACACTTTCCGCAATGCTAGCGGAACTGTTGTGGGATCGAACACAACCGGCACCCTGTCTGTAACCCCTACCACGTCCACCTCCTACACGGTATCCACCAACACGGCCAACTGTGGCTCCGCAACCGTAACCCAGGTAATTCGCATCATTGCGAACGAACTTACCGCTTCGGCTTCGCCTGCCAGTATTAATACTGGTAATTCCTCAACACTTAGCGTCAGCGGTGGCAC
This sequence comes from Hymenobacter sp. ISL-91, assembly GCF_018613725.1. Classification (GTDB taxonomy): domain Bacteria; phylum Bacteroidota; class Bacteroidia; order Cytophagales; family Hymenobacteraceae; genus Hymenobacter. Next base: position 6,129 of record NZ_JAGGPS010000010.1, on the reverse strand, counting down.
TGGTAGCTACCAATGGTTCGAGAATAATGGCAACGGCGACGTGTTAATTGCGACGACCAATGACCCCTCCATCTCTGTTTCTCCCACCACTACCACGCAGTACACGGTACGAGGAACTACTGCGACGGGCAGCTGCGTCGATGATGCCATTACGCGTGTTACCGTAGACGGAGTTTTGCCCGTTACGCTCATCCAATTCTCTGCCACGGCCAAACCTGCGGGCGCGCTCATCAAGTGGGCTACGGCTATGGAGTTGAATAATGCCTATTTCGAGGTACAGCGCAGCGCCAATGGGCAGTCGTTTACGGCTATTGGCAAGGTGCAGGGCTCGGGCACTACCAGCAACGGGGCCACGTACAGCTTCTCGGATACGCGGCCATTGACTTCCCTGACGTATTACCGGCTGCGGCAGGTAGATCTGGACGGTACCTCGGTGTTCTCTTCTGTCGTTACCGTTACCAACAGCACCAAGCCCGAGGCCACGTTCTACCCCAACCCCAGCAATACGTCTATCATGCTGCCCAACACGGCGCGTGTGGTGCAGTACCGCGTGTACACCGCCACCGGCCGAACGGTACTGGCTGGCAGTGCAGCAGGCGGCAGCGAACTGGATATCCGTCAGGTGCCCGCTGGCCTCTATTTCCTGGAGCTGATTGCCAATGGCCACCGCAACGTGCAGCGCTTCGTGCGGCAGTAACTATCCTTTGCTTTCCAACGTCAACGGCCCGTTTCGCAAAGTGCGAAACGGGCCGTTGACGTTGGAAAGCAAGGGGAACTTAGCCGTTCATGGCCAGCAGGAATTCTTCGTTGTCCTTGGTGCCTTTCATGCGGTCTTTGAGGAACTCCATGGCCTCGGAGGCCGTCATGTCGGACATAAACTTGCGTAGCACCCAGATGCGGTTGAGCTCGTCCTTGCTCATGAGCAGGTCTTCGCGGCGGGTACCGGAAGCCGGCACGTCGATGGCCGGGAAGATGCGCTTGTTGGCCAGTTTCCGGTCGAGCTGCAGTTCCATGTTGCCGGTACCCTTGAATTCCTCGAAAATTACCTCGTCCATTTTGGAGCCGGTTTCAATGAGGGCCGTGGCAATAATGGTAAGCGAGCCGCCGTCTTCCACGTTGCGGGCTGCGCCAAAGAAGCGCTTGGGTTTGTGCAAGGCGTTTGCATCCACACCGCCCGACAGAATTTTACCCGAAGCCGGCTGCACCGTGTTATAGGCGCGGGCCAGGCGGGTAATCGAGTCGAGCAGAATCACCACATCGTGGCCACACTCGACGAGGCGCTTGGCCTTTTCCAGCGCGATGGTGGCAATTTTCACGTGACGGTCGGCTGTTTCGTCGAAGGTCGAGCTGAGCACTTCGGCCTTCACGGTGCGGGCCATATCGGTTACCTCTTCCGGCCGCTCGTCAATCAGCAGAATCATCAGGTACACCTCGGGGTGGTTCTCGGAAATCGAGTTGGCAATTTCCTGGAGCAGCACCGTTTTGCCGGTTTTGGGCTGGGCCACAATCAGGCCCCGCTGGCCTTTGCCGATGGGGGCAAACAGGTCGAGGATGCGCGTGCTGTACTGGGCCGATTTGGTGGACAGCTTCAGGCGCTCATCGGCGAAGAGTGGGGTGAGGTTGTTGAACGGGATTCGGTCGCGGGCTTCTTCTACCGAGCGGCCGTTTACGCTTTCAACGCCCACAAGCGCAAAGTACTTCTCACCTTCGCGGGGCGGACGGATGGTGGCTTTTACCGAGTCGCCGGCCTTCAAAGCGAACTGCTTCACTTGCTGCGGCGACACATAAATGTCGTCGGGCGAGGTGAGGTAGTTGTAGAACGGGCTGCGCAGGAAGCCGTAGCCGCCGTCGGGCATCATTTCCAGCGTGCCGTCGCCCGGAATCACGAGGTCCATTTCCGGCAGCTTGTTGCCACGCTGCTCATTACCGCGCTGCTGGTCCTGGCGGGGCTGGTCTTGCCGGCCTTGGTCGGAGCGGCCGGCTTCGGCACCACCGCCGCTCTGGCGCTCGGCCTGGCGCTGCTGGCGGGCAAGCTCGCGGGCGGCAAATCGCTCTTCGCGGCGCTGCTCACGCTGCTCCCGGCCATCAGGGCGGTTGCCGTCGCGCTGGTTGCGGCCCTCGCGGCCCTGGTCGTTGCGGTTTTCGCGGCCCTCACGGTTCTCGCGTCCGTCACGACCCTCACGGCCTTCGCGGCCACTGTAGCTGTCGGCGCGGTCGTCGCGGAAGTTGCGGGGCTGGTCGGTGCGCGGGGCAACGGCTGTTTCGCGAGCCACGGCGGTGGCTACTGTAGCGCCGGCCAAGTCATCCGAAAGCGCGACATCGGCCAGGGCGGCATCGGCCAGGGCAGCATCGGAGGCGGTGATGGGGCGGCCGGCGCGGTCGGTGCGCACACGCCGCTCGGGGCGCTGGTAAAGCTTTATGGGGCGGTCGGCGCTGCCGGGCTCCTCAATTCCGTCGGTGCCGGCAGCAGCTACCGGCTCGGCGGGCGTAGCTATTGGGGTTACATCGGCAGCCGGGGCTACATCAGCAGGAGCAGGCAAAGGAGCCGGGGCTTCCGGGGCCGCAGGGCTGGCAACTGTTTCGGGGGCGGCGGCAGCCACTTCGGCGGGTGCTGAGGGCGCAGGGGCCTGCTGGGCGGCCTGCTCGGCTGCTGCCTTGGTGCGGCTGGTAGCCGGGCGCGCGGCCTTTTTAGGGGCGGCCGGCGTGGCACGGGCCGCTGGCTTTTTGGGCGCTGCTTCGGCGGCTACCGTTTCGGTAGTGGCAACGGGCTCCGCGGCGGGCCGGGCGGCAGGCCGCGGCGCGGGACCCTTGGCCTGGTGGTCTAAAATCTTGTAAATCAGGTCTTGCTTGCTCAGCTTCTTGAAGTTACCGACCTCAATGGTTTCGGCAATTTCCTTCAACTCGGACAACAAACGGTCCTTTAGCTCGTCGATGGTGTACATATACGGATGTGGGGGGGCAAAAAAGGGGATTCGGGGCCGCGCGCGCACCGCACAAGCGAGGCAAGGGGCGTTCCGGACATCAGCAGCAACCGCGGAACGGTGCCTGATGCAGGGAAAAGCAGGAAATAGGGTAAGTGAAACCGGCTGGCGCGGGGCGAAGACGGGCGGGGCGTAAAGAATAAATCAGCTAACGGGCCCGCCGGCTAAAGCCGACTTGTATGTGCAATGTTAACGGAATATGCGGGAACTGCCAAATCGGGCCTTCAATCCGGCCACTCAGGCTGGTACGAGTGGCTTGGTGGCCGCGAAACGGGCTGCTGATGCCCTAAAAACCCGTTGGTTATTTTAGAACAACTGCTTGCGGCCTATACGACGGGCAGCGCCGAAAGGATGCGGCCCGCCGCTTTACCGCCCCGGAAATGACCGGCGCTTGGCGGCCGGAATCAAAGGGCTATTTTTGGGCTCCCGAAATCGTTTTTTCTGCTCTACCGATATGCTGCAAGTTGCCGTCCTGAAAGAAAACACCGTGGCCGTGCTGGCCGCGCTGGCCAAACGCCACTACCCCACTGCCGAAGCCGATGTGCAGGCCGTGCTCGACCTCGACCAGCGCCGGCGCGAGCTGCAAACCGGCCACGACCAGGCCCAGGCCGAAGCCAACGAGCTGGCCCGCCAGATTGGGGGCCTGATGAAAAGCGGTCAGAAAGCCGAGGCGGAGGCGCTTAAAGTCCGTACGGCCGAGCTCAAGCAGCAAACCAAAACTCATTCCGACGAGCTGGCCGACACCGAAAAGCAGCTCCAGCAGCTGCTCTACAAGCTCCCCAACCTGCCCCACGAAAGCGTGCCCACCGGCCGCTCGGCCGACGACAACGAAGTGGTGCGCGAATGGGGAACAAAGCCCGCGCTGTCCGCCGACGCCAAGCCTCACTGGGACCTGATTGAACAGTACGACATCATCGACTTTGCGCTGGGCAACAAGATTGCCGGTGCCGGGTTTCCGGTGTATAAAGACAAGGGCGCCCGTTTGCAGCGGGCCCTCATCAACTTTTTCCTCGACGAAGCCCGCGCCGCCGGCTACATCGAGGTGCAGCCCCCGATACTGGTAAATGAGGCCAGTGGCTACGCTACAGGCCAGCTGCCCGACAAAGAGGGCCAGATGTACCACGCCACCGCCGACGACCTGTACCTGATTCCGACGGCCGAGGTACCTATTACCAACCTCTATCGCGACGATATTGTGGCCACCGAGCGGCTGCCCATCCGCAATGCCGGCTACACGCCCTGCTTCCGCCGCGAGGCCGGCTCGTGGGGCGCGCATGTGCGGGGCCTCAACCGCCTGCACCAGTTCGATAAGGTGGAAATTGTGCACATCACGCAGCCCGAAAACAGCTACGCCGCTTTAGAGGGCATGGTCGCCCATATTGAAATGCTGCTGCAGAAGCTGGAGCTGCCCTACCGGGTGCTGCGCCTGTGCGGCGGCGACATGGGCTTCACTTCGGCCCTTACTTTCGACCTAGAAGTATGGAGCGGTGCCCAGCAGCGCTGGCTGGAAGTCAGCTCGGCTTCCAACTTTGAAACCTACCAGGCCAACCGCCTCAAGCTGCGCTACCGCCCCGAGGCCGGTGGCAAAACCCAGCTGCTGCACACGCTCAACGGTTCGGCCCTGGCCCTGCCCCGCATCGTGGCCGCCCTGCTCGAAAACAACCAGACCCCCGAAGGCATCCGCCTGCCCGAAGTGCTGCACGCGTACTGCGGCTTCGACACTATTGGCGGGTAGCTCATAGGATAACATACCCTTTACAAGCACAAAGCCCCTGATTTCCGTGCGGAGGTCGGGGGCTTTGCGCTTGTAAGAGCGACAGGCATTTATTGCTTTGAGGGTAGCACTGGGGCACAGGCCAGCTTAGCGGCCGTCGCGGGCCGGGGGTAGGTTGAGGTTGAACACGATGTCGCGCATGCACTTGAAATGGCCCTGTGGGCACTTTTCGAACCCAATTTTCGAGCAGGGCCGGCAGGCGAGGCCTTCTACCTGCAACAGCCGGAACTCGGTGCGGTAAGGGTACATGCCGAACTCGGGCACGGTGTTGCCCCACACGCTGAAAATCTGCTTTTGAAATGCCGCCGCTACGTGCATCAGCCCGGTGTCGTGGCTGACGACCAGCCGTGCCTGCCGCACCAGCGAGGCCGATTGGTTGAGGTTGAACTTCCCGCAAGCGTTGTAGATGATGGTTTGGGGAACTTGCGGAACTGCGTTTTCAGGGAAGTAGTAAGGACTCTCCGGAATCCTGAGTTCTGAAGCTGGCGAGGCGGCAGCCCCGGCATCAAAGGCCAGCTCGATGATGTGGCCGGTGCTTTCGTCGGTGGGGCCGCCGAGCAGCACCACCGGCTGGCGCAACAGCCCGCACAGCTCGATGATACGCTCCGTGGGCAGGCGCTTGGTGGCGTGCTGGGCCCCAATGGCAAAGGCCACGTAGCCATTCTGGAAGGCAGGCGGCAGCACCTCGGCCACGGCCACTTCGTCCTGCTTCGGAATGAAGTAATCGAGCCCCTGGTTGTCGTTCTGTACGCCCAGCGGCGCGGCCGCAGCCAGGTAGCGTTCCACAATGTGCACCCGGGGCAGGGTGTCAATCTTCCAGTTCACCAGCAGCCACTTACGGGCGTTGAGCTTGTCGAAGCTGCTGGCTTTCACACCCAGCCGGGCCTTGAGGATGGCGGTGCGCAGGTTGTGGTGCAGGTCGATGATGAAATCGAACTGCTCGGCCCGCAGCTCGGCTACCAGCTCGGCTAGGCTGCCCGTCAGGCAATGCACCCGGCTCACGTAGGGGTTGTTTTCCAGGATGCTGCGAAAGGCCGGCTTGGTGGCAAAGTGCACCACGGCCCCCGCCACCTGCTGCTTCACGGCCCGGATAACGGGCGTCGTCAGCACGATGTCGCCGATGGAGGAAAACCGCAAAATCAGAATTTTCATGTTAGAGCTTAGGTTTTAAGGCTTAGATGAGAACGTCATTCAGAGCGCAGCGAAGAATCTCGCGGACAGTCGTTGGTTTGTTGTGCAACGTCAGCACGCGAGATTCTTCGCTGCGCTCTGAATGACGTTCTCATCTAAGCCCTAAGTAGTCATGCAAAAGTAATCGTGTATTGTTTGCCGACGTTGGTTAAGACGTCTTCGAGTCGTTGGAGCAGGCTATGG
>NZ_JAGGPS010000009.1 GCF_018613725.1 Hymenobacter sp. ISL-91 | reverse complement strand
CTTAATTGAGAACAGTTCCTAAGGCAGCCAACCCGGACCTAGTGTCGGGGCTTCCACTGCGCCGCATCCATGCCCAGCGTAACGAGCAGGGCGTGCGGGAGCGTGACCACGGAAGCAGCAAGCAGCGCCAGGCTCACCAGCACCGGGCCGCTGGCGGTCCGGGTCCAGGCCAGGCCAAACACCACTACCAGCCCCGTCAGGCTGATGAGTAGCAACGGCGCTGAGCGGCGCAAGAAGAAGCGCAGTTCGGCCCACAGGCTGCGTCGCGGGGTAGTTAGGTTACGGTCCATCAGCTGGTTCATGCGCAGCACATGGTGCAGGCTGTGCCAGAAAACGAAGTACACGCCCGCCGACAGCACCGGCGGTAGCACCACCAGCAATACAATCAGCAAGCCAGTTTCCAAGGCATCGGTGCGGGCTAGCTGCCCCTGCTGCTGCCAGTAATAGCTCAGCCACAGCAGCAGCAGCCCCACCAACACCGCTGGCAGCAAGCCCACGCTCAAGAGGCCGGGCGCGGCAGGCAGATTGGCCGCCCCGGCCAGCGCCAGCAGCCCCCGCACAATATCCAGGGTTTCGGTGGGCCAGTGCCAGAGGGGCACGGCAAACAGCAGCGTGCCCCGCAGCAGGCTATGGGCCAGCCACTGGCTGCGGTGGCGGGCCTTGGTTGGGGCATCGCCCGAGCCCCAGTGCTAGGCCGTAAGCCCGAAAAACAGGACCACCGCCGCCACCGGCTGCCACCACCACAAGAGGCCCACGGCAGCCGCCAGCCCCAGATAGCCCGCCAGAAAGCCCGCCCAATACCGGCCCCGGCTGCGCGCCAGCACTGGGTGGGTGGCCGGCACCACAAACTGGTCGCAGGCACCGTGGGCCACACCCAGCACCACCATACCGCCCAACAGCACCGGGGCCAGCAGCCAAGGGGCGGCCTCTGGGGCGAGCAGGCCCACGACTACGGCCCCTAGCACTGCCGCGTAGGAGTAGCGCCGGGCGAAGCCAGTTGTGGCCGTAAGAGAAGTTGGTACAGGCATACTAGCACCTAATACGCGCCTGGGATTAGGAAGGGGGTGGAGAAGATCTAAAAAAGCTGCTCCTGCCCCTGCCTGCATCGTATTGGTGAAGGCCGAGAGTAGCTGATGGCCAGACCTGTACAGGCCTTCGGAAGCGCGCCCTCAATCAAGCTCCTACTTACAGCAGGCGGACAACCTACTGATGGTTTGCCGTGGAAACAGGCGCCCAAAGGGCGGAAATAATTTAATGCTCTACGCAAAAGCCCCGCCCGAAGCACGTAGCGTCGGGCGGGGCCGGTAGTTTCTGAGCGTTGTCGCGGCTACACTTCGGCCAGCATTTCCCACCGGTCGTTCAGCTGGGCTAGCTCCTTTTTCACCTGCTCGAATTTGAGGGTGGCGTCCTTTAGCTGGGCGGCGTTGTCGTAGATTTTGGGGTCGGCTAGCTGCTTTTCGTACTCGGCCAATTCCTTTTCGCGCTCGTCGATTTTCTTTTCTACTTCAGCCAGTTCTTTCAGGGCTTTCTTCTGGTCGGGCGACGGAGTTTTAGCGGGCGAAAGGTCGGCTTTAGGCTCCTCTTTGGGTAGGGGCTTATTGGCCGAAGGCGACGGCAGGCCGGCCTTCTTGGCGTCTCGCTCCCGGTCTTCCTGCCACTGCTCGTACTCGGCGTAGGTGCCGGGGTACTCCTTGAGCTGGTAGTCCTCGATAAACCAGATTTTGTTGGCCACGTTCTCCACGAAGAACCGGTCGTGGCTGATGACAATGTAGGTGCCCTCGTACTGCTCCAGCGCCTGAATCAGGATGTTGACCGACTGCATGTCGAGGTGGTTGGTCGGTTCGTCGAGCAGCAGGAAGTTGGCCTCCGAAATCAGGGTTTTGGCCAGCGCCACCCGGCTTTTCTCGCCGCCGCTCAGCACCTTGATTTTTTTGTACACCTCCTCGCCCGAGAACAGGAACGAGCCCAGCACCGAGCGCAGCTCCATTTCGTTGCGCTTCGAGCCGGCCTCAATCATCTCCTGCAGAATCTCGTTCTCGATGCGCAGGCTTTCGAGCTGGTGCTGGGCGTAGAACGACATGATGACGTTGTGGCCCAGCTGGTGGTTGCCATTGGTGGGCGCCTCCTGGCCCGCCACCAGCCGCATAAGCGTGGACTTGCCCTTGCCGTTGGCCCCGATAAGCGCGATTTTGTCGCCCCGCTCGATGTGCACGGTGGTGTCGCGGAAAATGATTTTCTCGCCGTATTTCTTGCTCACGTGCTCCATGCGCAGAATGTGGCGGCCGGGGTTCACCGTAAAGTTGAACTTCATGTTCACCTTGGCATCGGCCGAGGCCACGTCCTCCACGCGCTCCAGCTTGTCGAGGGCTTTCACGCGGCTCTGGGCCTGCTTGGCCTTGCTGGCCTTGGCCTTGAAACGCTCAATAAACCGCTCGGCCTGCTTTATCTGGGCCTGCTGGTTCTCGAAAGCGCCCTTCTGAATGGCGTTGCGCTCCTCCTTTTCTTCGAGGTAGTAGCTGTAGTTGCCGGCGTAGGGCACCAGCTTGCCGCCGGCTACCTCCACGGTGGTGTTGGTGGTGCGGTCGAGGAATTCGCGGTCGTGGCTGACAATAATCACCGCGCCCTCGTAGCCGGCCAGGTAGTTCTCAATCCACTTAATACTGGGCAGGTCGAGGTGGTTGGTGGGTTCGTCGAGCAGCAGCAGCGAGGGTTGCTGGAGCAGGATTTTGGCCAGCATCACCCGCATCCGCCAGCCGCCCGAAAACAGCTTCAAGGGCCGTTGCAGCTCCTCAGTGGTGAAGCCCAGGCCCTCCAGAATCTCCTCGGTGCGAGCCTGCATGGTGTAGCCGCCCAGCGACTCGAACCGCTCCTGCGCATCGGCCAGCTTCTCTACCAGCTCGTCGGAGTAGTTGGTTTCGAACTCCAGCAGGATTTCATCAATCTTCTTTTGGATATCCAGCGCCTCACCGAAGGCCTGCATGGCCACCAGCAGGATGGATTCGTGCGAGTCGTAGCTCAGCAAATCCTGGTTCAGAAAGCCCAGGCTCACGTCCTTGCTCATCGAGATGGAGCCACCGTCGGGCTTGTACTCGCCCACCAGAATGCGCAGCAGCGTGGATTTGCCCTTGCCATTGAGACCAATCAGCCCGATTTTATCCTTGGGCTTGATGTGCAGGCTGGCCTTGTCGTAGAGCGTACGCGAGCCGAAATGGAAATCGAGGTCGGAAATGGAAATCATCTACTATCTATGCGGGCTATGCGGGGAAGCTATGAAGCCGCAAAGGTACGGGTTTGCATAGCGCCAATGCTACTATCTGTAACCTGTGTCTTATAGAACAAGCGTTATCAGGCCTATTAATCCAAAAATAAAAATACATATAAGCACTGCGCCGATAATGGCGCTTCGCCGTTGCTTGGGCGAACTTCTGGATGCTCTAAGATTGCCTTTCCAGAATACCAACCCCATTATAATCAAGATTACAACAGCGGTTTTGAAGAGAAATAACCTTATTGATTCAAGTACAGCAATGCCTTCACTCTCATTGTAAGCGCTGACTATGAGAGGGTGAAAGCACAAAACAACTAGAAAAAACCAACGCAGAAACCAGATATTCATGGCGATAACAGTGGAGGAACATGAGGTTAGCTGTCATAACTACACCCCCTCAAACACCTCTGCCCACTCCAACTGCAACTCCGGCAGTGTGGCCACCGGAATAGGGCCGGGCGTATGGAATTCGCCGCGCAGCTCGTAGCGGGCCGTAGCGTCGTCGAGTAGGTACACCAGCACGTTCTGCTGTTCGGGTAGCACAATCCAGTATTCGCGCACGCCGGTTTCCTGGTAGAGTTCGAGCTTGTCGCGGGTGTCGCGGGTGTCGCGGGTGTCGCGGGTGTCGCGGGTGTCGCGGGTGTCGCGGGCCACGTTGCCGGGGCTCACGATTTCGATAATCCAGTCGGGCGCGCCGAGGCAGCCGCCAGCAACGAATGCGCTGTTCTTAAACGAACCAGCACGGTGTAGAGACGCATCCTTGCGTCTCAGCGTTGAACGATACAACTACGCCGAATAGCATAAGCAACGTCAGCAACGCTGAGACGCAAGGATGCGTCTCTACACCGTGCTAGCGGCCCCTACCCCACGAACGGCCCCTTGAATTCGGGAGCCGCGCGCTTCTTCGAGGCTTGCTCGTAGGCGTAGGCCAGACCCAGCAGGGGCCCTTCCTGCCAGGGCGCGCCCACAAACGACAGACCTACCGGCAGGCCGTGGGCCTGGCCCATAGGCACCGTAACGTGCGGGTAGCCCGCCATAGCGGCTGGCGACGAGAAGCCTGGTCCACCGCCCGAGTCGCCGTTTATCAGGTCGATGCAACGGGCGGGGGCGTTGGTGATGGCCACGATGGCAGCCAGTCGGTTCTTCTGCAGCACGCCGTCGAGGGCGGCACGGGCCCCACCCTGCGACTTTTTCAGGGCCGTTTGGTAGGCGGGGGTTTTCAGGTCGCCGAGCTTTTGGGAGGCTTCCAGGATTTCCTGCTGGAAGAAAGGCATGGCCTTGTCCTTATTTTCAGTGTTGAATTTGATGACGTCGGCCAGCGTTTTCACCGGTGCGCCGGCCGTGGCCAGGTACTGGTTCACGCCGTCTTTGAACTCGTAAAGCAGCACGTCGTACTCAGCCTGTCCGAGCGGGTCGGTGAGCTTCTCCACTTCCACCTCCACGATGGTGGCGCCCTGGGCCTTTAGCACTTCCAGGGCCGCCAGCAGCAGCGGCACGGCTTCAGAGGAGCCCTTCAGGTGGCCTTTCTCCACGCCCAGGCGCTGGCCTTTCAGGGCATCGGGCTTGAGGAAGGTGGTATAGTCGGGGGCGGCTTTGCCGGTGCCGGCCTGGGTGGCCGGGTCGCGTGGGTCGGGGCCGGCGAGCGGGCCCAGCAGCAGGGCCGCGTCGTGCACGGTGCGGGTCATGGGGCCGGCCGTGTCCTGGGTGGCCGAGATGGGGATGATGCCGGCGCGGCTCCAGAGGCCCACCGTGGGTTTCACGCCCACCAGCCCGCTGCACGAAGCCGGCGACACAATCGAGCCGTCGGTTTCGGTGCCGATGGCGGCGGCGCAGAAGTTGGCCGCCGCGGCCGCGCCCGAACCGGCCGACGAGCCGCTGGGCGTGCGGTCGAGGATGTAGGGATTCTTGGTCTGGCCCCCCACGCTGCTCCAGCCGCTGGTGGAGCGCGTCGAGCGGAAATTGGCCCACTCGCTGAGGTTGGTTTTGCCCAGCACTACGGCCCCGGCCGCCCGCAGCTTCTGCACGATAAAGGCGTCCTGCTTCGCCTTGTGGCCGGCCAGAGCCAGCGAGCCGGCAGTGGTGGGCTGCTGGTCGGCGGTGTCGATGTTGTCTTTGAGCAGAATGGGGATGCCGTGCAGCGGCCCCCGGATTTTGCCCTGCTTCCGCTCCTGGTCGAGGGCGGCGGCCAGGTCGAGGGCCTCGGGGTTGGTGAGCAGCACCGCGTTCAGCTTCGGGCCCTGGCGGTTGAGGGCCTGGATGCGGCCCAGATACAGCTCGGTAATGGCGCGCGAGGTCATTTCGCCCCGGGTCATCTTGTCCTGCAGCTCGGCCAGCGTAAGTTCGAGCAGCGCAAAGTCGGCGGCTTCGGGAGCGACGGATGCGGCACCGGAGGCAACTTCATCGGCCCCGGAGGTGGCGGGGGCTTTGTCGGTGGGCGCGGAGCAGGCGGCCAGCGAAAGAACGGACAGGCTCAGGCCGGTGAGGGAGCCCTGGCGCAGAAAGATTCGACGGTTCATAGAAGCGAGTGGGTTTAGGGCATCAATATAAGGCCGGCGCGGCTTGAAACCCGGCTGTAATTTCGCGACGAGTATCTTCGCTGCTACCGCCCGCTGCCACCCGCTGCCAGAACCGAAGTGGCCTCCACGGCCTCCCCGCTCCATGCGGCGTAGTAAGTGGTTTGCTTTGTACTTATTCACCCTATTTGAAAGGCGCAGGGAAGGCTATGCTTCGACAAGCGAACACCCATTGAAGATGACGTTCCCTCATTTTTTAAGTAGCTTCATATTTTACCTATTAGCCGTCTGCTCCTATTTTGACCGTGTTTTCAGCCCCTTCGCCGATGCTCGCTATAACCTCGCTGCTCAATCCGCAGAACGCCGACCGCATCAATTCCATCATCCGTAGCCTGGAAACCGAGTTTGGCCTTGATGATGTACAGGCCACGCCCGACCCGCATATTACCTACCAGCTGGCGGGCGTGCGCAAGGGCGCGGCTTTGCGGCAGGTGCTGCACGAGGTGGCCCGCAACACCCGCCCGTTCGAGGCCCACACTACCGGACTGGGCATTTTTCCGGGGCCCAATCCCGTCATTTATATTCCGGTACTGCGCTCCGATGCCCTCAACCAGCTCCACCACCGCGTGCGGCAGGCCACCGCACCGCTGTGCCTGCGCACCGACAGGTTTAGCGGCCACGACTGCTGGCTGCCGCATATTTCGCTGGCCCTGCACGACACCACGCCCGAGCTGCTGGGCCCGGTGATGCAGTACCTCAACCAGCAGACCTTCGATTTAAAGCTTCATATCACCAACCTGGCCATCCTGCGCCAGGAAGGCGAAAAATTTACCCCCGAAAAAATATTCGGCTTCGGAGGGCATGAGCAGCCAACAGCCCCGGTGTTGCTGGGCACCGAAAACCAGCCACTGCCGGGCTGCAACTAATTGCCAAACGCCCAGTTTTTACCCGCCGGGCCGGCGCTTAGCTGCCGGCGTGCAAAACTGCCCGCCAGCCCCGACCTTTGCCATTCACCAATTCCCTGTTCTATGTACCCTACCCTGCTACTCATTCATTCCTGGAGCCGCTGGCTTGTACTCGTTTTTGGTCTGATTGCCATTTTTCGGGCTTTCTCGGGCTGGCAGAACCGTAGCCCCTTCACGGGTGCCGACAACGGCATGGGCGCGTCGTTTGTGGGCTCGATGCACCTGCAGCTGCTGCTGGGCCTAATTCTGTACTTCGTGAGCCCGGTGGGTGCCAAGGCCTTCGAAACGGCCGGCGGCGCCGTGATGAAGGACGCCACAAGCCGTTTCTTCGCCATGGAACACTTGGTGGGCATGATCCTGGCCGTGATTATTGCGCAGGTGGGCCGCATCGTGTCGAAGAAAGCCGCCGATCCGGTGCTCAAGCACAAGAAAGCTTTCATCTGGTTTTCGGTGGCGCTGGTTATCGTGCTGCTTATGATTCCGTGGGGCATCTGGAACCCCGAGCGGCCTTTGTTCCGCTTCTAGCGGCAGCACGGTTTTGCCCGTTTTACCCGCTGCCCGTTTGCTGCCCGGTTTTTGCGGCCGCGCAGCGTTTGGTTTCGTCTGTTAGATTAGTGCTTTTGCGTTTCGTTGCTTTTTTCTGCCTGTTCTGTCTTTTCGCCGTCCCCGTTTTCAGCCAGCGCGGCCCCACGGCCGTGGCCCGGCCCGGCGAGGGAGCCCACGCCCTGCTCCGCCGTAATGGTCTGTCCGAGTCGCGGCACTTCCTACAGTTTTTAAGCCTGAACCGGGGCCGCCTGACGGCCGGCAATGGCTTGGTGGCGGGTCGCAGCTACCGCCTGCCGGCCCGCGGTAAATCGGCGACTCCTGCGGCTGCGCCGGCGTCCCAGGCCGGCAGCTCGGCTTCGGTGCTGCACGCGCCCATCTTCGGCCCCAAATACAGCCGCGTGCGGGTGCTCGACCGCACCATGCGCGGGGCCGTGTTCTACCTCTCGCCCGGGCACGGCGGCCCCGACCCCGGCGCGGTGGGCAAGTACGGCAAGCATCTGCTGGCTGAAGACGAATACGCCTACGACGTAACGCTGCGCCTGGCCCGGGTGCTGATGGAGCACGGCGCCACCGTGTACATGCTGGTGCAGGACCCCAACGACGGCATCCGCGACGAGCAGTTTCTCAAAATTGACCGCGACGAGCTGACTTATCCGCGCCAGCGCATTCCGCTCAACCAGCTGGCCCGCCTGCGCCAGCGCATGGTGCAGGCCAACCAGCTGTACGCCCGCCACAAAGGCGCCTACCAGCGGCTGCTGTCGCTGCACGTGGATAGCCGCAGCCAGGGTCAGAAAATCGACGTGTTTTTCTATCACCACGCCAGCAGCAAAGCGGGCCTGCGCACGGCTACCAACATCCACCGGGTGTTCACCAGCCGCTACGCCCGCGCCCAGCCCAACCGCCCCTACTCGGGCAACGTGCTGCCCCGCAGCTCGCTCTACGAAGTGCGCACCAGCCACGCGCCGGCCGTTTTCATGGAGCTGGGCAACATCCACAACGCCCGCGACCAGCCCCGCTTCCTGCTCCCTGACAACCGCCAGGCCCTCGCCAACTGGATTTACGAAGGCCTGCGGGCAGATTATAAAGGGCGGTGAGTCTGGGTGAGGAGATGAGGAGGTGAGGAGGTGATGGGGTGTCATTGCGAGCGGAGCGAAGCAATGCGTTTGGGTAGCGCGCAAAACCCTGAGGTAATACTAAGCCCCCGTTGCCTTGCAGTTAGTCAGGGGCTTATTGCTTGTCGGGGCTTGTCGTTTTGTACGGTCGGATTGCTTCGCTCCGCTCGCAATGACACCCCATCACCTCCTCACCCCATCACCTCCTCACCACCCCTCACGGGTTCATCAGCAGGAACAGCAGGTTGTGGTAGAGGATGCCTTGCTCGCCGTCGTGAATGCCGTCGAGGCCGGCATCTTCGAGCAGGGCTTCCACTTCTTCGTAGTCGCGCAGGAAGTCGATTTCGGGTTCGTCTTCGCCGGGGATTTGGGTGTGGGTGAGGTAGCGGCGGCGGGCTTCGAGGGTGATGTAGAGCTTCTGGTGCGCGGTTTGGGCAATGAGCAGGGCCGGGTGCGGAATCAGGATTTCGTCGCCGTCCTCGTCTTCGCCGCGGGTGTACACGGTCGTCTTTTCGGCGTCGGTGGTGTGCTGCAGGAAGGTGTAGGTATCGAGGGACATGGCGCGGCGGGGAAAGGTCGGTGGTAGGCCAAGGTACGCGGTTGGGCCCGGAAAGGACGACAGATTTAGGGAAGGTTGGCAGAATCGGTACCTTTGGGCTACCCCCATTTCCCACCCATCCACCAAATCCCACCCCATGACCAACCCCGCCGACCACGCCCACATCAACGGGCAGCGCCTGAACCCCGAGAGCCTGATGATGAGCTACGGCTACACGCCGGCTTGGAGCGAAGGGGCCATCAAACCGCCCATTTTCCAGACGTCCACGTTCGTGTTCAAGAACGCCGAGGAGGGCAAGGCCTTCTTCGAGCTGGCCTACGGCTTGCGCCAGCAGGGCCCCGAGGAGGAAATGGGCCTCATCTATTCGCGCCTCAACAACCCCAGCCTCGAAATCCTCGAAAACCGCCTCACGCTCTGGGACGAGGCCGAGGAAGCCGCCACCTTCGCCTCGGGCATGGCCGCCATCAGTACCACGCTGCTGGCGCTATTGCAGCCCGGCGACGTAGTGCTGCACTCCGAGCCCGTGTACGGCGGCTCCGACTTCTTCCTGAAAAACGTGCTGCGCAAGTTCGGCATCGAGGCCGTGGGCTTCCGGCCCAGCGCCAGCCCCGAAGAAATGCAGGCCCAGGCCGCCGCCATTGCCCCCGGCTGCCTGGCCATGGTGTATGTCGAAACGCCCGCCAACCCCACCAACCACCTCATCGACCTGGACGCCTGCGCCGCCCTGGCCCGCCAGTACAGCACGCCCGACAAGCCCGTGCGCTTCGTGGTCGACAACACCTTCCTGGGGCCCGTATTCCAGCACCCGCTCAAGCACGGCGCCGACGTGGTGCTTTACTCGGCCACCAAGTTTCTGGGCGGCCACTCCGACCTCATTGCCGGCGCTGCGCTCAGCAGCCACGCTTTGATGAAGGAAATCAAGGCCATGCGCACGTTCATGGGCACCATGTGCGACCCCAACACCGGCTGGATGCTGATGCGCAGCCTCGAAACGCTGAAGCTGCGCATGGAGCGCGCCGCCCAATCGGCCCAGGTTATTGCCGACTGGCTGCGCGAGCACCCGCTGGTCGAGCGCACGCACTACCTCACCCACCTCGAAGGCAACCCCGCCCAGCAGGACATCTACCGCCGCCAGTGCCTCTCGCCGGGCTCCATGATTTCGTTCGACATCAAGGGCGGCGAGGCCGAAGCTTTCCGGTTCCTGAACGCCCTCAAGCTTATCAAGCTGGCCGTAAGCCTGGGCGGCACCGAAAGCCTGGCCGAGCACCCCGGCACCATGACCCACTCCGACATCACCCTCGAAGACCAGCACGAAATGGGCATCACCCCCCAAATGATTCGCCTGAGCATCGGCGTAGAAGACCCCCAGGATTTAATGCTGGATTTGGGTCAGGCCTTTGAAGCCGTGGAGATGCCGAAGGAGGTTGAAGTGGCGGAAATGGCGTAGCTTCGGTAATCCTGTAACAGTTTCGGCTATGCAACTCACGAAAGAAGAGCAGCGTGAAGCAGCCTACTACTACTCCTGCCTATACAACTCACTGGTGCTTTTCGCCGCGTCGCCCGCTTACCTTTATAGCTTGGCGGGGCCAGTATTTGACCCCGAATTTGAGCGGGCATCTGATTTTGACTACGCATTCCGTTATCCGGCTTTTGATAGCGTTTTTGCTACTGGCAAGGTTAGCGAAACATTGAGAGGGGATTTGCTGGCGTTCAAACACGAAGTTGATGCTATTCCCGATGTGCTTTGGACCTGGGATGAAATTGTTTCAAATCCATTGTGGAAAAGCATTGCCGTTGAAGCAGATGCTCTTTTGACGAAGATGGGAGACTCGCGACGCACCTATGATTTCGGCTTCACGATTCATATTCCTGCGTAAATCAAACTTTGATTAGCACACAAACAGGCCCGCTACTGCACGTCAGCGACGGGCCTGTTTAGTACAGCTGGCTGAATCCGGCAGCTTCGTCGGCGTACTAGTCTCACCGAACAGCTTACGCTTGCATCATTGGGGAGCTGGTTTCCCCCTACTGCCTTCGGTTTAGGCGTTCAAACAATTTCGGGGCAAACAATTTGAAATTGTTTGCCCCGAAATTGTTTGAACGCAATATCAACGTATCTTCTCACTTATGGACACGCACGCGCTTCGTACCCGCTTCGGGCTTTCGCAGGATAGGATGGCCGACTGGCTGGGCGTGCCCCGGTCGAGTCTGGCGCTGGCTGAACGGGGCTACCAGGCGCCCACTGCCACAACCGGGGTACAAGAGTTGCGCCTGACGCTGGCCGTCCAGGGCTTGGTGTACGATGGCACAGGCGGTAGCTTTCCGACCCCGCCCGCCCTGCCCGAGCCGCCCCCTGACTTGGCGGAGCTGGGCTACCGGCTGCGCCAGTGCCAGGCGAAGATTCAGGGCCTGGAGCTGCAACTGGTAAAATTGCAGCAGCGGGCGGCTCCGTACGTGGCCCGGCTAGCGGCGACGCCGGCCCTGCGGGCCTACCCTGGCCTAGTTGATGATGCGGAGGATGAAGCGGCCTGGCTCACTATTTTCGAGCTGGAAGCCCGCCGCCAGCTGCGCGAGCATTGCGGGGCCACGGCCCGGCTGCTGCTCGAAGCCCGCCTTGCCGGCCTGCAACGCGAAGCCGAGTTGCTGGCCGAAATTGTGGAGGCGTCAGCGACACCATGATTTTCATTTGCCGTTGCCCAGAATCAAAGCACTTTATTCTAGCTATCTGCTACTTAAAACTACCAAAAAAGGCCCGCCGCTGAAGTTCAGCGGCGGGCCTTTTTTGACTTGATTGCGGTGACCGGTGAGTAACGCGAACTTTGTAGTTCGCGTGTCAGAACGACCCCAATGGCGCGGGGGCGCGAACTACAAAGTTCGCGTTACTGCCCTAGCACCATCGCAAATACCAGCGGCGCTACAATAGTAGCGTCACTCTCGATGATGAACTTGGGCGTGTCCTGGCCCAGCTTGCCCCAGGTGATTTTCTCGTTGGGCACGGCGCCCGAGTAGCTGCCGTAGCTGGTGGTCGAGTCCGAAATCTGGCAGAAGTAGCCCCACAGCGGCACCGAGGTGCGGCCCAGGTCCTGGTGCAGCATGGGCACTACGCAGATGGGGAAGTCGCCGGCAATGCCGCCGCCAATCTGGAAGAAGCCGACTGGGCTTTCGTCGGTGGCCTGCTCAGTGTACCAGCCGGCCAGGTAAATCATGTACTCGATGCCCGTGCGCACGGTGTGCACGTTCTGGATGTCGCCCGAAATAACGTGGCCGGCGAAGATGTTGCCCAGCGTGGAGTCTTCCCAGCCGGGGCAGATGATGGGCAGGTTTTTCTCGGCCGCGGCCAGCATCCAGGAGTCCTTGGGGTCAATCTGGTAGTACTGCTCCAGCTCGCCCGACTTGAGAATCTGGTAGAAGAACTCGTGGGGGAAATACTGCTCGCCGGCCTTGTCGGCCTTCTCCCAGAACTTGAGCACCGAGTGCTCGAGGCGGCGCATGGCCTCCTCTTCGGGGATGCAGGTGTCGGTTACGCGGTTCATGTGGCGCTCCAGCAGGGCCTGCTCGTCGGCGGGCGTCAGGTCGCGGTAGTTGGGCACCCGCTCGTAGAAATCGTGGGCCACCAGGTTGAAGATGTCTTCTTCGAGGTTGGCTCCGGTGCAGCTGATAATCTGCACTTTATCCTGCCGGATCAGTTCGGCCAGTTGAATGCCCATTTCGGCCGTGCTCATGGCGCCGGCCAGCGTAATCATCATTTTGCCGCCGTCGGCCAGGTGCTTGTTGTAGCCCTCGGCCGCGTCAATCAGGGCGGCGGCGTTGAAGTGGCGGTAGTGATGCTTGAGGAAGTTGGTGATTTGCATATTTTTTAAGCTTTTAGCTGTCAGCTGTTAGCTGATAGCTTTTTGAATGGATATATCTGCTGCTTCTCTACGGAAGCTAACAGCTAATAGCTGTCAGCTAACAGCCAAAGCTACGCCGGCTGCTCAATCATGAGGTTGTGGTTGGTGTAGATGCAGATGTCGGCGGCAATGTGCAGAGCTTCCTCCACCATCTGGCGGGCCGTGAGGTGGGGGGCGTGCTTCTTGAGGGCCAAGGCGGCGGCCTGCGCGTACATCGAGCCCGAGCCGATGGCGGCCACGTC
Organism: Hymenobacter sp. ISL-91; assembly: GCF_018613725.1. Taxonomy (GTDB): domain Bacteria; phylum Bacteroidota; class Bacteroidia; order Cytophagales; family Hymenobacteraceae; genus Hymenobacter. The sequence goes on along the minus strand of NZ_JAGGPS010000009.1, from coordinate 198,469 downwards.
ATTGTCGGGTTCCAGCACGTCGCCGGTGCCGGCGATGATGAGCAGCTCGTCCTTGTCGCAAACCACCATCATGGCTTCGAGTTTGCGCAGGTACTGGTCTTTGCGCCACTCCTTGGCCAGCTCGATGGCGGCCCGGCGTAGCTGGCCGTTATAGCCCGAAAGCTTCTCCTCGAACTTGTCGAGCAGCATAAAGGCATCGGCCGTGGAGCCGGCAAAGCCGGTAACCACTTTGCCGTCGTGCAGCTTACGCACTTTACGCACGTTGCTTTTGGCTACGTGCTTGTCCATGGTGGCCTGGCCGTCGGCCCCGAGGGCCACTTCGCCGTTGTGGCGGATGCCCAGAACGGTTGTAGAGCGGATTTTCATATCGGTAGTTGTCGGTTGATAGTTGTCAGTTGTCAGTTGTCAGTTGTCAGTAAAAACGGAAGTCAGTTGCCATTCCGGAATCGGACTGACAACTGACAACCAGTATCTAACAACTAAAGATTAAATGAGCATCCGCAGCGGGTCTTCGAGCAGGCTCTTGAGCGTCTGCAGGAAGGCCGCGCCGGTAGCGCCGTCTACTACGCGGTGGTCGCAGCTGAGCGTTACTTTCATCACGTTGCCCACGGCCAGTTCACCATCTTTCACCACGGCGGTCTGCTTGATGCCGCCCACGGCCAGGATGCAGGCATCGGGCGGGTTGATAATGGCGGTAAACTCGTCGATGCCGAACATGCCCAGGTTGGAGATGGTGAAGGTGCTGCCCTCCCACTCGGCGGGCTGCAGCTTCTTGCTCTTGGCCTTGCCGGCCAGTTCCTTCACCTCGGTGGCAATCTGCGACATGCCTTTGCCGTCGGCGTTGCGCACCACCGGCACCAGCAGGCCTTCATCCACGGCCACGGCTACCCCAATGTTCACCACATGGTTCTGGCGGATTTTGTCGCCCAGCCACGAGGAATTCACGGCCGGATGCTGCTTGAGAGCTACCGCGGCAGCCTTGATAACCAAATCGTTGAAGCTGAGCTTAACGGGCGAGAGGCCGTTGAGCTGGGTGCGCACTTCCATGGCCCGGTCCATCAGAATTTCCATCGTCAGATAGAAATGCGGGGCCGTAAACAGGCTTTCGGAGAGACGGCGGGCAATGACCTTGCGCATCTGCGACACCGGTGTATCGGTGTAGGTGCCATCGGCGGGCTGGGCGGCTGGAGCAGCAGGCGAAGCGGCCGGAGCCGGCTGGGCAGCCACTGGAGCCGGAGCAGCAGCGGGCTGAGCAGCCGGGGCAGCAGCCGGCGTGGCGGACTGGGCGGGTGCAGCCGAAGCGGCTACGTCTTCCAGGTCGCGGGATACAATGCGGCCGTTTTCGCCTGAGCCTTTAATGGTATGCAGGTCGATGCCTTTGTCCTTGGCAATGCTTTTAGCCAGCGGCGAGGCGAAGATGCGGCCTCCGGTAGCGGCTGGCGCAGCTTCGGCGGCCGCTGGGGCCGGAGCCGAGGTAGAGGCGGAAGCAGGGGCAGCGGCCTCAGCAGCGGTATCGGCTGCCGGAGCAGCGCCCGCGTCGGGCGTGCCGCCCGACTGGCCGCCGAGCAGGGCCTGCACGTCGGCTCCTTCCTCGCCGATGATGGCTAATACGCCGTCAACGGGCACGGCCTCGCCTTCCTTGGGGCCGATATAGAGCAGCGTACCGTCTTCGTAGTTGTCGAGCTCCATAGTGGCCTTGTCGGTTTCCACCTCGGCCAGAATATCGCCCGATTTCACCTTATCGCCCACCTTTTTCAGCCAGCCGGCAATAGTGCCCTCGGTCATGGTGTCGCTCATTTTGGGCATCCGGATAACGGTAGCCTTCTTGCCATTGCCGGCCGGGGCCGTAGCAGCTTTGGGAGCCTCCGCCTTGGCAGGATCAGGAGCAGCCGGAGCCGGCGCAGCAGCCTTAGGAGCCTCAGAGGCAGCGGCCGAAGCTGGGGCCTCAACGGCCGGAGCGTCTTCGGTTTCGCCGGCGGCGAGTTTGGTGGTTTCGGCCTGGGCGTCTTTCAGCAGGGCCGTAATGTCCTCGCCTTCTTTACCTACTACGGCCAGCAGGCCATTTACTACTACCGCCTCACCTTCCTTGGGGCCGACGTAGAGCAGCGTGCCATCCTCGTAGTTTTCAAGCTCCATGGTGGCCTTGTCGGTTTCCACCTCGGCCAGCACGTCGCCGGATTTTACTTTATCGCCTACTTTTTTGAGCCACGCCGCAATAACCCCTTCGGTCATCGTGTCGCTCATCTTGGGCATTTTTATGAGTTCGGCCATCTGCGTCGTCGTCGTCGTTGGATTGAATAGGGTCAAAATTAGCCCGAATTTTCGGGGGAGCAAACGAAACCGGTTTGCCATGGTTGACCAGGAAAAGGGCGAATTTTCGCCAGCCGTGGTTTTACTGCCCAGCTGACAAGTGCGTATCCTGTAAAGGCGTACCCCACGGTCAGCGGAAAGTTACCGGCATCGTCCAACGTTCCTGCCCGCAGCCCCGACGGTCGGCGCGGGCGGGCACAAAATGCAAGGACTTCAGCAAGGGAACCACCAGCGCCAGCAGCTCCTGCTGTTGGGCCGCAGTCAGTTGCTGGCAATCGGACGCGTACTTTTCACCCGTTTCTCGCCAAGTCAGTCGGGCGCAGGCAATGGTAAAATCACGCTTCCGGAGCAACGAATCGACCACTAAGCCTACGAAAACCCGGCCGGCCAACGCCGGGTGTCGAAGAGTCGGTGGCGCGAGATTGGACTCTACTAGCCGGTAGCAGTTCGCTGGAAAATAACAGATAATTCGGCGGGTAGTATCCGGTTCACTACCGGTTCGGGTACACAGCAGTCGGGCTGTGGTGGCCGTAGCAGAAGCAGTTGCGGCACTCAACAGTAGCCCAACTATAGCTGCCCAGGCCGTTTTCATGGACTGTCGTGCAAGTGGCGTACGTCCAGAAAGTTGCGTACCGTGAACAGCGAGCCGGTATACTCCAGCTCGTAGAGGCCCAGGTTGTGGTGGTCGAAGTTTTCCATCTGGCTGAGCGGATAGTGCAGCAGTTGGCACAGCAGCACGCGCATGGCCCGGCCGTGCATGCATACCAGCACCGTCTGCTCGCGGGGCCGGCTGGTGAGCAGCTCAATAAACGGGCGCTGCCGGGCGGCTACTTCGTCGGGACTCTCGCCGCCTTCGAGGGCGGTGGCCGTGTTGCCCGCCCGCCAGCTCTGAAGCACGCCGTGGTATTCCTCGTCTTCCTCGGGTGTGATGCGGGTGCCCTCGCGGGTGCCCCAGCCGATTTCGTTCAGGCCGCCGTGGGCCTCGTGGGGCAGGCCCAAATCCAGGAAACCGGCCACCGACTCGTGGGTGCGGCGCAGCAGCGAGGTATATACCTTGTCGAAGGGCACATGGCTGTAGGCGGCGAAAAAGCGCGCCGCCTGCCGCCGTCCGGCCTCGTTGAGCGACGAATCGACGCCGCTGCCCTGCACGATGCCGCGCACGTTGAAGTCGGTTTGTCCGTGGCGGATCAGGTATATTTTTTTGACGCTCACTTTCCCCCTAGTTTTGCGGTTTACGCTTGAAGCACTTCTAAAGCTACAAGCTTCCGGCCGCAAGCTGCAAGTTTTTGGGCGTTTTTGTTGCCGGCCGGCAGCCGTCCAGGTTCGTTCAACCAGCCTCTCCGCATTTCTTTCCTCTGCTCATGACTCTCGACCAACTCAAGCACTGGGCTAGCACCCGCCCTACCCTAGCCAATGCACTGGGCATCGAGCTCACAGCCCTCACGGCCGACTACCTCGAAGGCCGCATGCCCGTTGATGGCCGCACCCACCAGCCCATGGGCCTGCTGCACGGCGGCGCTTCGGTGGCGCTGGCCGAAACGCTGGGCAGCATTGGCGCCCACACCCGCCTACCCGACCCCACCAAACAGGCCTGCGTGGGCCTCGAAATCAACGCCAACCACATCAAAGGCGTGCGCGACGGCCACGTTATCGGCCGGGCTACGGCCCTGCATGTAGGCCGCCGCACGCAGGTCTGGGAAATCCGCATCACCCACGAAGAAACCGGTGCCCTGGTTTGCATCAGCCGCATTACGATGGCAGTTATTGATATCTAGTAGGTGAGTATGGGGTATTGAGTAGTGAGATTGAACGTGGCTTCTTAGTTCTCATCAGCGCTTACCTCCTTACAAAAATCTCACTACTCAATACCCCGTACTCACTACTAATATGCTGCAACCTGTTGCCTGGAACCCTGATTTGCCGCCGGCTCAGCGGCTGCGGCGGCTGGTGGCGCTGGCTTTAAGCAGCGGCCGGCCAGTGGCGCTGTGGCGGCTGCCCGGCGAAACTGCCGCCCGCCTGTGCCTGAGCCTGCGGGTAGAAGCGGCCTACGTGGGCTTGCCGCCGGCGCTGGAGGCCAGTGCCCCGGCCGGTTTCGCGTTTTTCCCCTTCCAGGATTCCGACCACAACCCGCCGCTGTTTCTGCCGGCCGATGTGTATTTCGACCTGGCCCGGCCCGATGAAGTGCGCTTGAGCGCGATGGCCGTCAGCCGGCTACCCCAGCTGCGTCAGCAGTTTGCCGCACTACTCGACCCTGATTCGCTGGCCTGGCACGTGCGGCCCCGGCACGCGCCGCGGCCCGCCACCCGGCCCGAGTACGAGGCACTGGTACGGGCCGGAATAGAGGCCATGCAGGCTGGCACGGTGCAGAAAGTGGTATCGAGCCGGGCAGTGCACCGGGCGTTGCCGGCGGGCTTCGATGCGCTGGCCGCCTTTGAGGAGCTGCAGACGCGCTACCCTACGGCCTTTGTGTCGTTGGTGAGTGCGCCAGGCGCGGGCACCTGGCTGGGGGCCACGCCCGAGGTGCTGGCCGAAGTGGGCGAAGACCAGGTTTTCCGCACCATGGCGCTGGCCGGCACCCAGCCGCTGCTGCCCGGCCACGCCCCGAGCGAGGCCATCTGGCGGCAGAAGGAAATTGAGGAGCAGGCGCTGGTGGCGCGCTACATCGTGAACTGTTTCAAGCAAGTGCGGCTGCGCGAGTACCACGAAACCGGACCGCGCACCGTGGCCGCAGGCGACGTGCTGCACCTGCGCACCGATTTTGCGGTGGATTTGCGCAACGTGCCCTTCGCCACGCTGGGCACCGACATGCTGCGGCTGCTGCACCCCACTTCGGCCGTGAGCGGTATGCCCCGGCAGGCCGCCCTCGACTTTATCAAGCAGCACGAGGGCTACGACCGGGCCTACTACGCCGGTTTCCTGGGCCCCGTAAACCTGCCCGAACCCGGCGCGGCCCGCCTCTACGTAAACCTGCGCTGCCTGCAGCTTCGCCCCAACCAGGCCGTGCTCTATGCCGGCACCGGCCTCACCCCCGACTCCGACCCCGCCAAAGAGTGGCAGGAAACCGAGCTAAAACTCCGGACCATTGGGGCGGTTCTGGGTTAACCAGCACTTATTGAACTGTCATGCTAAGGTCACGAAGCATCTCGCTTGCTGATGTTGCCAAGCTTCCAAGCGAAAGAATTACTACTGCACGCGAGATGCTTCGTAGCCTTAGCATGACGGTTCTTTTCTATCCTTACCTAATCAAGTCCGTTCTCTATGTCCACCCTGCAAGCCGTTCATAATATCCCCGAAATCTGCGCGCAGCTGGGCATTACCGATGTGGTGCTTTCGCCGGGCAGCCGGTGCGCGCCGCTGACCATTGCCTTTGCGCGCCACCCGGCCATTACGGTGCGCACGGTGCCCGATGAGCGGGCCGCCGCCTTTATCGGCCTTGGGCTGGCCCAGGCCCAGCGGCGGGCGGTGGCGTTGGTCTGCACCTCGGGCACGGCGGGCCTCAACTACGCGCCGGCCGTGGCGGAGGCATTTTTCCAGCAGATTCCGCTGGTGGTATTCACCGCCGACCGCCCCCCGGAGTGGATTGACCAGCTCGACGGCCAGACCATCCGCCAGACCGACCTGTACGGCCGCCACGCCAAGGGCTCGTTCACTTTCCCCGCTGACACCAGCCACCCCGACGCCGAGTGGCACGCGGCGCGCCTCGTGAGCGAGGCCATCAACCTGGCCGAGCAGTTTCCGGCCGGGCCGGTGCAGGTGAATATTCCGCTGCGGGAGCCCTTCTACCCCAAGCCCGGCGAGGAGTTGGCGTTTGGGCCGGTGAAGGTGACGCGCGAGCTGCCCGGCCGCCCCCAGCTGCCCGCCGCCGCGCTCCAGGAGTTGCGCGAAACCCTGCGCGATACCGGCCGCGTGCTGGTGGTGAGCGGCCAGCACCCGGCCGAGGCGCCGTTGCGGCTGGCGCTACGCCAGTTTGCCACCGCTTGGCAGGTGCCGGTAGTGGGCGACCTGATTGCCAACCTGCACCAGCCCGCCGCTACCGGCCACAACCAGCACCCGCGTTTTGTGAGCCGGCAGGATGTGTTTCTGGCGGTGCCCGAGCCGGGCCTGAAGGAGGCGCTGCGGCCCGAGCTGCTCATCACCTTCGGCCAGTCGCTTATTTCCAAGGCCCTCAAGCTGTTTCTGCGCCAGCACCGCCCGGCCCAACACTGGCACATCCAGGCGGCCGGCCCGGTGGCCGACACGTTCCAGTCGCTCACCCAGGTTATCCGCATGGAGCCGGCCGACTTCTTTGCCGAGCTTAGCGCTAAGCGTGAAGATGCTGACAGACTGCAGGATGATGCGGCCTTTCCTGCCGGGCCAACCGGGCCAAGCCGCAACGTGCTGCCCGCCGATGCCACCCGCGTGGCGCCGCGGCCCCGCCTGAGCTGGCCCGCGCCGACTGAAACAGACAGCGCTAAAACCACTTACCTGCGGCCCTGGCTGGCCGCCGAAAACTGGGCTACCGGCTTGCTGACGGGTTTTATACAGCGCCCCGACCAGCCGTTCAACGAGTTCACCAGCATCTTCCGGGCGCTGCAGCAGCTGCCCGATGGCGCGGCACTGCACCTGGCCAATAGCATGGCCGTGCGCTACGCCAACATTTTAGGGTTGCCGGCTGGGCGCGGAGCCGAGGTATTTGCCAACCGCGGCACCAGCGGTATCGATGGCTGCACGAGCACGGCCGTGGGCGCGGCCTTGGCCCAGCCGGGCCGGTCGGTGGTGCTGCTCACCGGCGACGTGGCGTTTTTCTACGACCGCAACGCGTTCTGGCACAACTACCCCACGCCCAACCTGCGCGTTATCCTGCTCAACAACCACGCGGGCGGCATTTTCCGCATCATTGATGGGCCACGCCAGCAGCCCGAGCTGGAGGAGTTCTTCGAAACGCGCCAGACGCTGACGGCCGCCAATACGGCGCACGATTTCGGGCTGCGCTACTTCCCGGTTTCAACTTTTGCTGAACTAGATGCCGCCTTGCCGGTTTTCTTTGCAGCGGAAGGCGGCGCGGCCCTGCTCGAAGTTTTCACCGACTCGAAAACCAACGCCGCGTTTTTTGAGCAGTACCGTACCTTCGTCCGCACCTCATTGTAGAACCGCTTCCGCGCTCATCAGCGAAGGCAAAACCTCTCTTATATGTCAGAAAAAATTGACTGGACCCCCATCAAGGAGTTCAAGGAAATCCTGTTCACCCAGCACGGGGGCATCGCCAAAATCAGCATCAACCGGCCCGAGGTACACAACGCCTTCACCCCGCTCACGGTGCAGGAAATGATTGAGGCCATGCACATCTGCCGCGACCGGACCGACATTGGCGTGGTGGTGTTTAGCGGGGAGGGCGGTAAGGCCTTCTGCTCGGGCGGCGACCAGAGCGTGCGCGGCCACGGCGGCTACGTGGGCGAGGACGCCGTGCCCCGCCTCAACGTGCTCGATCTGCAGAAGCTGATTCGCTCGTTGCCCAAGCCCGTAATTGCCATGGTGGCCGGCTGGGCCATTGGCGGCGGCCACGTGCTGCATGTCGTCTGCGACCTGACCATTGCCGCCGAAAACGCCCGTTTCGGCCAGACCGGCCCCAAGGTTGGCTCGTTCGACGGCGGATTTGGCGCTTCGTACTTGGCGCGCGTGGTGGGCCAGAAAAAGGCCCGCGAAATCTGGTTCCTCTGCGACCAATACGACGCTCAGGAAGCTCTCGATATGGGCCTGGTGAACAAAGTGGTGCCGCTCGACAAGCTGGAAGAAACTACCGTGGCCTGGTGCCAGAAGATTCTGCAGAAAAGCCCACTTTCGCTGCGCATGCTCAAATCGAGCTTCAACGCCGAGCTGGACGGACAGGCCGGTATTCAGGAGCTGGCCGGCAACGCTACGCTGCTCTACTACCTGAGCGAGGAAGCCAAAGAAGGCCGCAATGCCTTCGTGGAGAAGCGCCAGCCCGACTTCGACAAGTACCCCAAGTTTCCGTAACCTATTAGGCGGCGTCATGCCCGGCTTTGCCCGGCGTGGCGCCTCTCTGGTTGCTTATCTTGAACATTTCGCTCAGCCCCGATGAAAAACCGCCTGTTTCTGCTGTTGCCGCTACTGCTTGGCGTGGCCCCAACGGTTCCGGCACTGGCCCAAGCCGTAACCAAGCCGGCCGTTGCCGCGGCCAGCCCCGACCCGCTACAGCCGGTGCAGGTGCTGGATGCCTCCTGCGGACAGTGCCGGCTGGGCCTGCCGGGCCAAAGCTGCGACCTAGCCGTGCGCCTCAACGGCCAGGCGTACTTCGTGGATGGCACCCACATCGACGGGCACGGCGACGCGCACGCCGAGGATGGTTTCTGCCAGAAAATAAGGCAGGCTCAGGTGCAGGGCGAGGTAGTGAACGGGCGGTTCGTGGCCACCTATTTTCGGCTCATGCCGGACGCAGCCAAGGGCCGGTAGCAGCCCGGAGTATCTTCCTATAAACATTTCTTCCAGCGCCACCCTCATCCGGTGGCGCTGTTGGTTTCCGGAAACCGGAAACGTGCAGAATACGGACTAAAAAAGAACGGAATACGGGGCTGGCGTCGCCATAGGCCGATATAAGACGTACAGGCCAGTGTAGTTGCACCTGACTTTTTGACTTATGGAGCAAAACCACTATCCCCGCTTTTTCCTGATGCTCGCCGTGTCGTTCGTTGTGATGTACGTGGTCATGTACCTCAATACCTATGCGTTCGACCACGTATACTTCAGCCTGACGCGCTTGTACATGACTGTTTTGATGATTGCGGCCATGGCGCTCATCATGCTGCTGTTCATGCCAAAAATGTACCCCGACAAGCGCCGCAACGCGCTCATTATTACAGGCAGCATTTCGGTGTTTGTTGCTGCGCTGCTCATGGTCCGGTCGCAGACGTTCGTGAACGATACGCGCTGGATGAAGGCCATGATTCCACATCATTCCATTGCCATCATGGTCAGCAAGCGCGCCGCCATCAGCGACCCGGAGGCGCGGCAGCTGGCCGACGACATCATCAGAGCACAGGAGCGCGAAATCAAACAGATGAAGGCAATGATCCGGCGGCTGGAGTAGTAAGCGCTGGTTTTAAAACATGAAACCCAGCCCGCGGAAGGCTTCGCACCAGCTGTAAAAGGTACGCACCCACGCCTCATGGCGTTCCTGCCGACGGCGCTGGCGGGCCGCGCGGATGGTTCCGGCCGTCAGACGCAGGCTGGCGAGGTGATGGCGGGCCGTAACGTAGCGCCGGAACACAAACGTTTTAGCCACCACATACGGACTATTGACCGTGGAAACAGACATGGCAGTAAGGTTTGGTGGAAGTTTAATATACAAAAAGCGGGTTACTTTTCCTGCCTGATGTTGTCTTACTCAACAATGCCGGGGCTCTAGGCCACCGCCCTGGCCCCGAAATGCCACCTTTGTTGTACCGTTCACTGCCCTCTGAACAGCACCGTTTCCGGCCTTCGATAGCCTATTTTACACTGTTTGTTACCGGCCATATCCGGCTTTTTACTCTATGAACGCTCCTGCTTCTCCAACTCCGCCCGCCACCGCCGCTGCCAACCGACTTCCCGATTCGCTGCTGCTCAACGGTCGTGCGTTTCGCTACGCCGATATCCAGCAATATCCCGCCCTGGCCCCGGCCGAATTGAACGGCTACGAGGCGCGGGTGCTCGGGTTCGTGCGCGAGTGGCTGAACGGGGCGCAGGAATTCACCCTTACCACCTCGGGCTCGACAGGGCCACCGCAGCCGGTGCACTTCCGGCGCCGGCAGCTCGAAGCCTCGGCCCGCCGCACCGGCGACTACTTCGACCTGGGCCCCGGCGAGCGGCTGCTGGTGTGCCTGAACTGCGAGTACGTGGGCGGGCTGATGATGCTGGTGCGCGGCCTGGAGCGGCGCATGCACCTAACCATTGTGGAGCCCCAGGCCAACCCGCTGGCGCTGGTAGCGCCCGAGGTCACGTTCGATTTTGCCTCCTTCGTGCCGCTGCAGCTGCGGGCGGTGCTGGCGGCTGGCGGAGCCCCGCGCCTCAACCAAATGCGCGCCATTCTGGTGGGCGGCGCGCCGGTGGATGCCGGTCTGGCGCACGAAATCGGGGAGCTGACGGTGCCGGTGTACCTGACTTACGGCATGACGGAAACGGCCTCCCACATTGCCCTGCGCCGCCTCAATGGTCCGCAGGCCGGCCCCGCCTACCAGGTGCTGCCCGGCATTGCGGTGGGCCAGGATGCGCGCGGCTGCCTCACGGTGCGCGCCGACGTCACCAACGATGAGCTCATCACCACCAACGACCTCATCCGCCTGGCCCCCGACGCCCGCAGCTTCGAGTGGCTGGGCCGGGCCGACTTCGTTATCAACAGCGGCGGCGTGAAGGTGCCGGCCGAGAAGGTGGAGCGGGCGCTGGAACTGGCGCTGATGGAGCTGGGCCTGAACCGCCGCGCCTTCGTGGCCGGGCTGCCCGATGCGCGCCTGGGCCTGCAGGTAACGGCCTTTATAGAGGGCGAGCCGCTGCCCGAAGCCGGCCAACAGCAGCTACAGCAGTTGCTCGGCCAGCGCCTGAGCCGTTACGAGGCGCCCCGGCAGCTGGTCTTCGTTCCCGAATTCCAGACCACTCCCTCCGGCAAACTCGACCGCAATGCAACGCTTGGAAAAAAGTGAAAACCAGGCGTGAGACAAAAGGCGCATCATACTGATCAAGAGGCGCATACAGCCAGGGCACCCCGCATGATAGATCTTTATATCACTTCTCCGTTCTGAAGTTTTCCCTCACTACCCAATCCCGGTCGAGGAGCCGTTCGTGGCCGCGTACTACCTTGTACAAATCGCCCAGAAACAGCTTGGCGCGGGCAAAGAAAATGTAACCGCTGATCTGGTCTTTGGGCTGCTGTCCGGAGGCAAAAACCTGCCGGTAGCCAGTGCCGGCCCCGATTCCTACCCAGCGAAAAATACGGTAGTGGGCCGCCACCGAAGGCTCGACCAAATAAATTACCCGCCGCGCGCTGCGTTCGGTATTGCCATTGGGCAGAAAGAAACGGGTGTAGTAGAATCCGGCCCCAATTTGCAGCGGCGCGCTCAGCTCCCAGCGCCGGTTGCCAATGAACACATATTCGCCGTAGCCGGCCACGTAGCGGAAGCGGATTTCGTCGCGGGTGCCCGGCGGTAGGCCCTCGGGCAGCGCCTGGCGCGTGCGCAGCCCTCCCGAGAGGCGGTAGAAACCCAGGCCCGCCCGCCAGCGCCCGCGCCACTCGATGCCGCCGCGTAACCCGTTGATACCGGCCACTTTCCCGTTGATGATGGAAAACCGCTGGTCGATCTGGAACACTGGTCGCCGATGCCGTTCGCGCACGAAGGACGAATCGGGGGGGCTATCGGCCCGGGTGGGGCGGGCAGCCAGCGCCCCGGCCAGCAGCAGGAACACAGCAAAATAGGAACGGGCTCTCACAGCGTAAAGGTACGGCGTGGGTGGCGCGCTGGTTGGCAGCTGGGCTTCGGCTTGCCCCGGCCGGTTGCTGCTCCACCCCCGGCTGGTTTTTCCACCTCAATCACCAGTTCCTCGCCCAGCTGCCTGTTTTGCAGCGTTGATACTCTATTTCAACAGCAAGCTGCCGGTCAATTTATAGCTGGCCCCAGCAAGAGAGGGCTGTGAGCTGGCTAAAGGCGGACCTAGTGATGCAATGGCCAGATGGCTAAGCTGCCACATATTGGCAGCCGCTAAAGCGGAACCGGATCTAGCGCTTTAAAAGATTGGAGGCAGTATAAAAATACCAAGACAGGGGCTTAGCTTTGTTTACTTGATTGGCACTAATGGAGTGTCAGAAAAGATTTCTTCGCGTTGCGTGACTCAATAACAACATTGCACTATTTGGTTTAACTTCTATTGCTATATATGCTAAGAATTCTACTGATCAGCCTATTTTTATGGGCGACTATTCCAGGCAGTTTCGGACAGGCGCCAACTTTCCAGCTAACTAGAACGGCCGGCACCCCGGTGGAATTCCCGGCAGATTTGGCCGTTGACAGAGCCGGGTTCATGTATCTGCTGGATGATATCGGCATCACCAAGCTCACTCCTGGCGGAGAGGTGGTGCGACAGATTAAAGTGGGCCCCGGGCACGTTGGCGAAGCTTCGGGGTTGGGCGTGGATGCAGCGGGCAACCTATACGTGCTCGACTACCAAAAGAGCAGCGTAGACCAGTTCGACCCGGCCGGACAACTGGTGCGCCAGTTTAATTTGGTGGGCGCGGCTCCGGCGGCATATACGCGGCTGAACGGCCTAGCCGTAGATCCGGCGGGCAACCTGTACGTGGCCGACACCTACAACAACCGTATCCAAAAGTTCGACCAAAACGGACAGCTGCTGTTCACTTACGGCAGCGCCACTACCAGCCTGCTAAAAAAGCCCCTCGATATAACCTTGGATTCCCAGGGCATGGTGTACGTGTACGGGATGGACTTTGTGGTTACCAAACTCACCCCGCAGGGTCAGTTGCTGCAATCTTTTCTGCTGGATGCGGCAACCGTTTCGTACGACGAGCCCACCGCACTGGCCGTCGACGCGGCCGGCAACCTGTACGCCAGCAGCTCCCAAGGCTGGAATATCCGGAAGTTTTCGGCTGCCGGAGCGGCAATGGGCACGGTGGGCAGTTTCTACGGCACCCGGACGCTACTGGCCTGCGACGCGGCCGGCAACCTGTACGCCACCGACCGCGACCATGGGGGCAACAGCAAGCTACGCAAGTACAACGCCACCGGGCAGTTGCTTGATACCTGGGGCAACCTCACTACGCTCACTGCGGGTGTGCTCGATGCGTCCGGCTACTATTACTGCTACAACCCGCGGGTGGGCAACATCCTCCGGTACGCGCCCAACGGTGAGCTGCTGGGGCCTTTGCCCAATAGCGGTGCAAAAATGCCTTACGTCGAGGTGCTGACTATCGACCCGCTGGGCAACCTATACCTGTTCAGTCGTGGTTCCTCTTCAACGGGTGTCCAAGTGCAGAAACGGGATCTGAATGGCCGGCTGCTCGCTGAGTTTACTTCGCTCGGATTTGAGCTTGGGTCCGACTATCACAGGGCTGCTATGGCCGCCGATGGGGCGGGCAATCTGTATATCACCGATTATTACGCGGGCTGCGTGCGGCGCCTTGGTCCTCAGGGCCAGGTTTTGCCGCCGATTGGCACCTGGGGTACCGGCGAGGGTCAGCTGTGGCTGCCGCAGGCAGTTGCCCTCGACGCGCAGGGCCACGTGTACGCCACCGACAACGGGGGCTCGCGGGTGCAGCGCTTCACCCCCGATGGCAAGCTGGTGCGCGAGTTCGGGCCGCGTACTTCTATGAACCAGAGCGTTTCGGTTAGCGACGTACACATGGCCGTCGACCGCGTAGGCAATATCTATGTGAACACTTCGCTTAAAGCAGGGGTGCAATTCTTCGCGGCCGATGGCAGTTCCATTACCACGTTGGCCAACGTGCGTAAAGGCATGGTGGCTATCGACCCGCGAGGCGGCCGGCTGGTTACCTCTGAAGGCGACCTGATTCGCTTTTACACCAATGATCAGATAGCACCCCAAAATCTGATTACGGGTACCGTTTACCAAGACCGGGACAACAGCTGCACGCTCGGAGAAACGGAGCCGACGCTAGCCAACATTGTTGTGGCGGCTCAGCCCGGCAACTACTACGGCCTCACCGATGCGAATGGCCGCTACGCCATTGTAGTAGACACCGGAAAATACACTGTGAGCCAGCTGCTACCGACCAACGAAACCGGCCGGATCATTGTGCCCCTCTGCACCTCGGCCGACACGGTTGCGCTGCCCACCTACGGCCTGACCGGAACCGGTCCCGATTTTGGCAACTTGGTTGGTACGGCTCCTTACCTAACCATGCATGTGGGCTCGAACCGGCGGCGGCGCTGCTTCCGCAACATCACCACCGTCGAGTACGCCAACATCGGCTTCGCGCCCGCCCCCGATGCGCGGGTAACCGTGGTATTGCCCCCAGAAGTTGTTTTTCTCTCCGCCGATTTTCCGCACACCCGCGATGCCGCGGGCCAGTACGTGTTCGAGGTGGGCACGCTGGCCGCTAACAGTGGTGGCCGCATCGTTATCCAGGATTCGGTGGTGTGCGACAACCCCGACCTGCGGGGCCTGACGGTGTGCACCAAGGCCTGGATTACGCCACTCAACACCTACCCCGTGCCCGGCTGGAACGGCGCGGCCGTAACAGTACAGGGCCGCTTGGAAGCAGATAATCAGGTGCGGTTTGTGCTGCGCAACACATCGGCCACGACCACCGCCGACAGCCTGGGCCTGCGCCTCTACCAAAACAGCCAGCTGGCCCTTACGCACCGCTACCTGCTGGCGGCCGGTGATAGTTTGGTGTTGCGCGTGCCGGCCACCCGGCCGGTAGTACGCCTGGAAGCCGATCAGCCCGCCAACCACCCCACCCAACGCACGGCCAGCAGCACCGTGGAAGTGCGCAGCCTAAGCCTCAATGGCCAGCCCAACCCCGATATGCTGGCCTCCCCCCCCAACGTGCCGGGTCCCGAAACGGCCCAGGATTGCCAGCCCATTCTGGACTCCTTCGACCCCAACGATAAGCTGGTATTGCCGACCGGTAGTACGGCCCAGCACTATACCCCCACCGGTGTGCCGCTGCGCTTCACCGTTCGGTTTCAGAACACCGGCAACGACGATGCCTACCGGGTAGTGGTGGTGGACACGCTGGCCGCCGACCTCGACCTGCAAACCCTGCGCGTAACGGCCGCATCTGGCCCCTACCAGCTAACGGTCAGCGGCCGGGGCCGGCCGGTGCTCACCTTCGCTTTCAACAACATCAACCTGCCGCCCAGCTCCCGCGACGAGGCGGGCAGCAATGGTTTCGTCAGCTTCAGCATCCGGCCCAGGGCCGACTTGCCGGCTCGCGCCCTCATTGAGAACGAGGCCGATATCTTTTTCGATTACAACCCCGCCATTCGCACCAACCGCACCACGAACCGCATTTACGATATGCCCCTGGAGGTAGAGCCCGCCGTGGCCGTATCGTTTCCGGCGGTGCTGGCCTCTCCGTTCATTAGCCAGCTAACCCCGGCCGAGGGCCGCGCCGGAACGCTGGTTACGTTGCGGGGGCTGCGGTTTGATGCGGGCACGGCCGGCAACATCGTCCGGTTCAATGGAGTGGCCACGCCGGTGCTCAGCGCCACGGCCACCACGCTCACCGTGCGGGTGCCCCCGGCCGCTACCAGCGGCACGGTGCAGGTGGCAACGGCCGACGGCGCCGGCCGCACAACGCAGGTTTTCACCATTTATCAGCCCCCAACGCTAACGGCCGTAGCACCCGACGAAGGCATACCCGGCAGCCGCATAACATTGACCGGCACCGAGTTCGGGGCGCTGGCTGGGCAGGATACCGTGTGGTTTAATAACACGCCGGCTTTGGTAGAACAAGCTACCCCAACGCAGCTAACCGTAAGGGTGCCCGCCAACGCCACTTCCGGGTTTGTTAGAATAGGCACGCGGGGCGGAGCCGTAGAAAGCACACGGGCCTTCACCGTATGGTATCCACCCACGCTGGCGGGCTTTAGTCCGGCCCGCGGGAAGGCGGGCACTTTGGTTAGCATAACCGGCAGCCGCTTCGCCCCAGCCGAGCGCAACACGGTTTTGGTGGGTGCGGGCGCTACAGCTACTGTGGTGCAAGCCACCGCAGAAAGCCTGCAAATCAAAATCCCGACCGGCAGCCAGACTGGACCGTTGCGGGTGCAGACGCCGGGCGGCACTGCGGTATCGGAACAGGCATTTACTTTCCTGCCCGCCCCGGGCATCACCTCTTTCTCGCCTGCACAAGCCAGCGTAGGCGAGGTACTGACGCTTACGGGCACCGATTTTCTGGTGGACGGCTTGGCCGATACCGTGTACGTAGACGGTATTCGGGCAACGGTGCTGACCTCTTCAGCCACTCAGGCAACGGTGCGGGTGCCGGCCGGGGCCGTAGCCGGGCCCATCACTATGCGCGGCACGGGTGGGGCCGCGGAGTCGGCTACGGCTTTCAGGCTGCTGCCGCTCTCGGCGCAGGAGTCTATTGCGGTGTACCCCAATCCGGCTCGCGGCATGGTTACGCTGGACTGGCTTCGGGCTGACTTTGCTGTGGAGCGCGTGCGAGTTTACAACGCGCTGGGTGGCCTGGTGCAGGAAATTGATCTGAGCCGCAATCCTGCTACAAGCCAGATATTGCACTTCGCGGCTGGTGCCAACGGGTTGTACCTGCTGGTTGTGCAAACGGCCAGGGGCAATGTAACGAAGCGCCTGATGCTCTACTAACCGGCTTCAGTTCGGCTTAACTCAACCCGTTACCCAACTGGTGCAACTCACCGGGTAGTTGAACATCAACTACCCGGTGAGTTACCTATCCAGCCACTCCTTGAAGGTGCTGACTTTCTCGCGGCTTACCAGCACCGTGTCGTTGTCGGGTGGGGCGGGCTGCAGAATAGTTTGCAGGCGTGAGTTGGTGTAGTGGATGATGTCGCGGATGGCGGTGGCGCGGGCCAAGTAGGCGCGGTTAAGGCGAAAGAACTCGCGCGGGTCGAGCAGGGCCTCCAGCTGCTCCAGGGTGTAATCGACTACCAGGCGGCGGCCTTCGTGGGTGTGCAGCAGCGTGGCTTTTTCGAGGCTGGCGAAGTAAGCAATGTCCTCGACCGGCACGGCTTTCAGGTGCTCACCCACCCGCACCACGAAGCGCGACTTGTACTCGCGGACCGGCTGCCGGGCCTGCGCCAGTACCTGGGCCAGCAGGGCCGCATCAAACGCCGGGGCCGGGGCTGCCTCGCGGCGCTGCACCAGCTTTTGCAGGGCGGCCGTCAACTCTTCCGGGGCAATGGGCTTGAGCAGGTAGTCGATGCTGTTCACTTTGAAAGCCCGCAGCGCGTACTTGTCGTAGGCCGTGGTGAAGATGACCGGGCAGCGGATTTCCAACCGCTCGAACAGCTCGAAGCTCAGCCCGTCGGCCAAATGGATATCGAGCAGCAGCACGTCGGGCGGGGTGCCGGGGTTGCGGAGCAGCGCCTCAGCTTCGGCCACCGATTCGGCCATGCCCACCACTACTACCGGCATCGGCTGTTTTTGCAGCAGTCCGGCCAGGCGCGTGGCGGCCAGCGGCTCGTCTTCAATAATAAGGGCGCGGAGAGGAGTCAAGTGAGAAGTACGGGTTGAAAGTTGAAAAATCGAACGGTGATAGTGCAATCTGCACGGCCGTAGCTTCGCACTACAGCCGTTTCCAACTCACCGCAGCTCCAGCACCGGCAGCGTTACGACAAACTCGGTTTCCGATTGGGTGATGAGCACAGGTTTGGGCGTGAGGAAGGCATAGCGGGCCTGCAGGTTGGACAGGCCCAGTCCCGTCGATTCGGCCTCGGCCACCAGGCGGGGCAGGCGCGAGTTGCGCACTACGAGCTGGCGGGCTTCCGCATCGAACTCGATAACGAGGCGTAGTGGGTTGTGGCGGGACGTGGCGTTGTGCTTGAGGGCATTTTCGAGGAGCAGC
This sequence comes from Hymenobacter sp. ISL-91, assembly GCF_018613725.1. Lineage (GTDB taxonomy): Bacteria > Bacteroidota > Bacteroidia > Cytophagales > Hymenobacteraceae > Hymenobacter. Next base: position 180,609 of record NZ_JAGGPS010000009.1, on the reverse strand, counting down.
TGCAGCGCCAGCGGGGGCACCAGCAGCGCCTGCAGCTCGGCGGCCGGGGGCAGGTGCATTGCTACCTGCACGCCTTCGCCCAAGCGCGTGCGCTGCAAAAACAGGTAGCTTTCGGCAAAGGCCAGCTCCTCGGTTAGCGGCACCAACTCCTGGTTTTGGTGGTCGAGCACGTAGCGATACACCTGGCTGAGCTGGCGGATGAAGCGGGAGGCGCGGGCCGGGTCGTGCTCGTCCTCCACGAGCGAGGTGAGGGCGTTGAGGGAGTTGAACAGAAAGTGCGGGTCGAGCTGGCGGCGCAGCGAATCGGCCTGGGCGCGGGCGTTTTCGGTTTGCAGCCGCTCGGCCCGGATAGCCGTTTCGCGCCAGCCCATCAGAAACGCCCGACTGTGCATAAACAACGACACGACCACCGTAATCAGCAGCGGAACGACAAACGTTTGCCAGGTAAGCGAGCTAAGCGGGCGGTGGTGGTAGAAGACCCGGAAACTGCCATCGACGACTATAATAACCAGCAACGACAGCACTATCGAAAGGCCAATCGTGAGCAGAAACCGCTTGATGGGCTGCCGGGTCCAGTCGACGCGGCGGTTGAGCCATTCCGAGGGGTAGCCGTTAGCCAGCCACAGTCCGGTGGTGTAAAAGAAGTTGTAGGCAAAGGTCACCAGAAACTTCTCGCTCCAGATCGGGTGCCTGCCTGCGTTGAACAGCAGCGCCAGCCCAAACGCAATAAGCGTCATCAGCCCCAGGCCCTTCCACAAATTACGGTGCGGGTAATACCGCGAAAGGTCGTTGCGTTCGGCCGCCGTAGTTGGTGGTGAGGTAGCCGAAGCAGTGTAGGCGGAAATAGAGTCGGCTTTCACAGGTAGAACCTTGACGGTATATGGGGTGGAAGGTATCGAAAGCGGGGGAAACCAGCGCGGCGGCAGCGGTGGCGGCAGCAGCCCGAAAGCCCCTACTCCTGCCCGCCGGCCTATTTCACGGCGGCCGTTTCGTAGGCTTTCAGCCGGCCGTTCACCTGCCGCTCGCCCCAGTTGGGTGCCAGCCGGGAGGCCGGTTTAAACGTCGCGTAGTGCGCTTTAGCCTTCAGGAAAACAGGTTTGGCCACCTCGGCCCCGCCCCCGAACATGGCGGGCGTGTAGTACAGGTTGTTGCCCTGCACCAGATACGCCCGGGGATTGGCAGGATTGAGTTGGATGGCCTTTTCAACGGCTTCGTTCACCAGGCCCGAATACTTCATGGAGCGCAGCATGGGCGAAATGCTCAGCCGCGCCTGATGGATGTACGCCTGTAGCACCAGTAGCTCCGATTCGTCGGCTCCGGCCAGCTTGCGGGCCTGGGCCAGGGCCGCCTCGGCCTGGTCGAGGGTTTGGTCTTTCGCGTCGCCGTCTTCCTTGCTCTGGAACGTGTGGATGAGCAGGGCGTAGGCCTGGTAGTAGCGCGGTAGCCAGTCCTGGGGTTTTACGGCGGCGGCGCGCTCCATTTTGGCGGCGCTGGCTTTAAGGGCGGCCGGGTCGCCGGTGCTCATCAGCTCCGCAACGGCGGCCGTCATCAGGGTGGTGTAGGCATCGGCCGGCGCGGCGGCCAGCGCAGGAGCAGCAGGGACGGGTTTCTGAGCGAAAGAGGCCAGGGAAGCGGCAACGAGGGCGAGGGTGAGCAGAGGCTTTTTCATGGGTAATAAGGGCGTAAGAGGTTGAGAGGTAAGCACTGGCTGGTTTTGCTGTTTCAAAGGTGGCGCCCAGCCGCCGCCGCCAAAACTTTCCGTTACCGAAGCGTCGGATAAGCCGGATGAAGCGTGGGATTCAGTTGTCAGTTGCTAGTTGTCAGTTGCTAGTTGTCAGGAAACCGGGTCATGCTGAGCGGAGTCGAAGCGTCTCTATTGCTTCGTTGTATTCGACAGGATTACCGCTGCGGTAGAGCTGCTTCGGCTCCGCTCAGCATGACCCGGTTTCCTGACAACTAGCAACTGACAACTAGCAACTCATTCCGGCCGCTCGTTCACGCTGGCGGGGTTTTGCTTGTTGATGCTGACAAACACGCCCAGAAACACCATGCGCGGGGCGGTGGGCGTAATGGCCACGCGGTTGTGCTGGCCGGTGGCGGCATCGGGGCGCTGGGCGTAGCGGTAGCCAAACACGTTGGGCTGGCCCAGCACGTTGTTGAGGGCCAGATGCACGATGGTAAACTGCCCGAACAGCTTGGTGAGGTAGCTGGCGTTCAGGCTCAGCTCCTGGAAGGCGGGCAGGCGGCCCTGGTTGTAGCCGGCTTCGGGCTGGTTGAGGTCGTGGTAGCGGCGGGGGCTGCCGTAGCTGTAGGTGGCCCCAACCAGCGTATGCAGCGCGGGCAGCCAGTACTTCGTCACCACCGACACGTTGTGGCGGGCCGCGAAGGTGGGCACGGCCAGCACCGGGTCCTGCCGAAACTGCCGCTTGGTGTCCAGGAAGCCGTAGCTGACGTAGTACTCCAGGTTTTTCAGGCTCTTCCGGTCGCGCCAGAGCAAGTCGAGGCCGCGGGCGTAGCCGGCGCCGCCGTTGTCGTAGGCCTGGGGGTTGCGAGGTTGCCGGTCGTCGAAGCGCACGAGCCGGCCGTAGGTTTTGTGGTAGCCTTCGAGTTGCAGCAGCCGGCCGTTGTGGGTGTACTGGTAGGTAAGCACCGCGTGCCGGGCCCGCTCGAAGCGTAGCCGGGGCGCGGCCACCAGCAGCAGGCCGTTGTCGGGCGTTTGGTAGAAGTGGCCATAAGCGGCCGAGAGCGAGCTGCTGGCGGTGGTCTGGTAGGCCAGGGCCAGCCGGGGCGCGGCGTTCCAGGCGCCCAGCAGCCCCGAATACTCGGTGCGGCCCCCTACCCGGCCCGCCAGCCGGTCGCTCAGCTGAAAGTCGCTTTCCACGAAGCCCGCCAGGCGCTGCTCGCCAAATTCCGGCCGGTAGGTAAGCGGGCTGGCGGCGTTGGGCTGCACCGTCTGGCTCACCTGCTGCACCAGCCCTTCGGCCCCTATTTTCAGGTTGAAGCGGGCATGCACCGAGTCGTTGATGAGTACCAGCCGGCCCAGCAGCGCCTGCTCCAGCGTGCGCAGCCGCACCGAGTCGGGGCGCAGGCGCTGGTCGTCGCGGCTCAGGGCCAGGCCGCTCTGCAGGCTCCAGCCCCGGCGCAACGGCCCCCGAAACGTGGCGTTGAGGTAGGCGTTGGCTCCGCGCAGCCCCACGGTTTGCGTGCCGGCCGGCTCGGGGCTGGGCTGCCCAATCTGCAGCTGCTGGCCCGTGAGCGTGCCATACACTTTCAGCATGCCGGCCTGGCCGGTGCGGTGCTGCAGGCTCGCCGACGAGGCCAGCCCGCGCGGGGCCTGGTCCCAGCGCACGTTCTGGGGAAGCAGTTTGGCGTAGGGCGTCAGGTTGGTGTAGTCGGCGCTCAGGGCCAGCGAAGTCCGCTCCCAACGCTTGGTGCGCGAGGCCCCCAGAAACACGGAGGTAGCCGACAGCCCGGTCTGGGTTTCGGGCGCGAGGTCGGTCGAATTTAGCAGCAACACCCCCGACAGCGCCTGCCCGTACAGCGCCGAGTAGCCGCCCGTGCTGAACACCGTACCCTTAAACAGGCTGGGCGAAAACCGCCCCCGGGCCGGCACCGCGGCCACGGTAGCATTAAACGGATTCTGCACCAGCAGGCCATCGAGGTACACCTTGGTTTCCGAAGCCGCTCCGCCCCGCACGAACAGCAGGCCGTCCTCTCCTACCCGCGTGGTGCCCGGCAGCGTGTTGAAAGCCGCCGCCACATCGGCCAGTGCTCCGGCCGTGGTCTGAATGTCGCGGGTGTTGAGGGCGGCGCTGCGGTGCTCGTCGCTGGCCTCGAAGGCCCCGGCCGTAATTACCACCGAACCCAGCGCGTGCGGCTCGCCTTTCAGCACGAAACTCAGCGGCGCAGCTGGGGCAGGCAGGGTCAGCGTTTTTTCGCTGGTAATGAAGCCCAGCAGACTGGCCTGCACCACGTAGGCGCCCGCCGGGGCCGTGGTTTCAAACCGAAACCGGCCCAGCAAGTCGGTGCTGGCCCCATCGAAAGTGCCGCGCACGAATACGTTTACGCCCGGCAATGCCTGGCCGCCGGCGTCGCGCACGGTACCGCGCAGGGTGGTTTGGGCGAAGCTGGAGAAGGTCAGTAGTAGCAACGGAAGCAGCAGGAGGCGTTTCATGGCGGGGCAGTGAAGGGATGCCCAAAAGTGCGCCGCCGCCGGGGCCGCTGAAACTCGCCGTTACCGAAGCGTCGGATGAAGCGGATGAAGCGTCGGGTTCGGTGGATAGTTGCCGTTTGTCAGTGTGGAACGTCATTCAGAGCATGTGGCGCATGGAGCCAGGGTCGAAGAATCTCGTTCTGCACTGACAACCGCCCCCGGCTACTACCTTTGCCCCATGCCCCTTACCTGGACTCTCAAACCCTTCGCCGACCTGACCACCACTGAGCTGTACGCGCTGCTGCAGCTGCGCTCCGAAGTGTTCGTGGTCGAGCAAACCTGCCCGTTTCAGGACATCGACGGGCTCGACCAAACGGCCTGGCACCTGCTGGGCCACGCGCCCAACGACGAGTTGGCGGCCTACGCCCGGCTATTCGGGCCCGGCGTGGCCTTCCCCGAGGCCAGCATCGGGCGGGTGGTGAGCAGCCCCCGCTACCGCCGCACCGGGCTGGGCCGCGAGCTGCTGCACGAGTCCATTGCAGGCGTCGGGCAGTTATTCGGCCCGCAACCCATCCAGATTGGGGCCCAGTTGTATTTGCAGGAGTTCTACGAGAGCTTCGGTTTCCGGCAAGTGGGCGCAGGGTATCTGGAGGACGATATTCCGCATATCCACATGGTGCGGGCGTAGGTCTGAACTGGCCTTTGCGGAGTCAGCAAGAACTTTTCGGCGTATGTTCGCCTGATGAAATTCCCCGCCCTGCTCCTGCTGCCTACCCTGCTGTTGCCCGTTCTGGGGGCCGCCGCCCAACCTTCCTCTCCTGCCGCGCTAAGCCTGCCCAAGCCGGTGCGCCGTGCCCTGGCCCAGGTGCGGCCCGACGCCATGCGGGCCCACGCAGCCTACCTGGCCGACGACCGGCTGCTGGGCCGCAAGCCCGGCACGCCCGGCTACCAGCTGGCTGTCGAGTATGTGGTAGCCCAACTGAAAGCGCGGGGCGTGGAACCGGCCGGCGAAAATGGCGCCTTCACGCAGCGGGTGCGCCTGCGCCGGGCCACGGTGCAGCCGGGGGCCAGCGCCAGCTACCAGCCCGCCGGCAACGCGCCCGGGCTGCCGCTCGATGCCATCAGCCTGCTGCCCCACCCCGAGCAGCCCGTGGCGCAACTGCCCGCCACCGGCTTGGTGTTTGCGGGCTACGGCATCTCGGCCCCCGCCGAAAACTACGATGACTACCAGGGGCTCGATGCCCGCGGCAAAGTGGTAGTAGTACTGCGCGGCGCCCCACCCGCTTTCCCGAGCACCGTGGCCGCCGCCAGCCAGGACCAGACCCAGCTCGTACGCACGGCGGCGGCCCACGGCGCGGTGGGCGTGCTGTTTGCCACACTGCGGCCCGCTTCGGGCAACCCGGCCCGGCTGGCTTCGAGCACCAGCGTGCTGGGGGCCGATGGCAAAGTGGCCGCCGCCCGCGGCTTCGTGAGCGGGCCCGCCGGGGTGGCCTTTACCGGCACGCTCTCGGCCGCCGGACTACAAACCCTGCTGCGCGCTGCTGCCTCTGATACGGCCCAGATTATGCCGCGGCTGCGCGCCAGTCAGCCCGCGCCGTTGGCGCTGCCCGGCACGCTTTCGGCCCGCTGGGAGTCGGCTTACCAGGATTTCGACTCCTACAACGTGGTGGGCAAAATCACGGGCTCTGATGCTAAGCTGCGCGACGAATACGTGGTGCATTCGGCTCACCTCGACCACCTGGGCGTGGGCGCGCCGGTGCGCGGCGACTCCATCTACAACGGCGCCCACGACAACGCGACGGGGGTGGCCTCGGTGCTTGAAATTGCCGGCATCTATTCGCGCCTCAAGCAGAAGCCGGCCCGTAGCATTCTGCTGGTACTGCAAACCGGCGAAGAGCTGGGCCTGCTGGGCTCGGCCTACTTCGCGGCCCGCCCCACCGTGCCCGCTGCCAGCCTCGTAGCCAACGTGAACACCGATATGCCGACGCTGATTGCGCCGCTGCTGTCGGTGGTGCCGCTGGGGGCCCAGCACTCCACGCTGGCCGGGCCGGTAGCGCAGGCAGCGGCCTACCTCAAGCTGACTATTGAAGACGACCCCGAGCCCGAGCAGAACCGCTTTATCCGCTCCGACCAGTACAGTTTCGTGGCCCAGGGCATCCCGGCGCTGCACCTCAAGTACGGCAACCGCACGCCCGACGGCCGCAACAACCTCAGCGAGCAGGTAAAGCAATGGCGCGCCCTCACCTACCACAAACCCCAGGACGATATGAGCGGTACGTTTGATTTTGAAGCCGGCCGCACCTACGTACAGCTCAACTTCCTGGTCGGCTACCTGGTGGCCCAGAACCCCGAGCGCCCCCGCTGGAACCCCGGCGACTTCTTCGGCCGGCAGTTCGGGGGGCAGCGGTAGCAGTTGCCAACCCCGTCGGGACGGCGTATCAGTAACACCAAGAGAATAAAAGTTAGGGCCCCATTGGGGCGACACCAGTTGTTGAACTGTTGGTGTCGCTCCGATGGGGCTTTGCTTGTGGGTGACTGTTGGGTTGCTCCCGATATGCCGGCCCTTTGGGGCTGAAACCGGCGGCGGGTACATATACGATTACAGTTAATCCGTCGTTTGGCTGGGCAATTCTTACCCGCTATTATGCTGACCGTGTTCAGACCGTTTCACCTATCGGCTTTAGCTGGTGTATCCCTTGTTTTAGCCAGCTGCATCGACCCAATCAGCGTTGATTTGCCTACCCCGCCGAAAGTGCTGGTAGTGAATTCCATTCTCACGCCCGACAGTGTGTTTCGGGTACAGGTAAGTCGGGTTGCCAGCATAGTCGATTCGTCTTCGCGACTCCTGTCTACGGCCAACGTCTACCTGCTCGCCCCCGGCGGTGGGGCGGAGTTGCTGCGCAACCAGGGCCGGGGGCTGTATGCCAGTGCCAGCAAACCCGTCAGCGGGCGGCCCTACACGCTGCGGGCCGAGGTTGATGGCTACCCAACCGCCAGCGCCACAGACACGATGCCGGCCGCCGTGCCTATCCGGGAGGCGTGGCACTCCTACCCTACCGGCACCGATCGTAACAACGAGCTGCTGGGCACCATCGTTTTGCTTTTTGATGACCCCGGCCAGGTTGCCAATTTCTACGAAATCACAGCCTTCCAATCACAGAGCCGGAGGCCAGGCCAGCCGCCGCTCCAGAGCCAGAATTTCTTGTTGGATACGCGGGGAAATGCTGCGCTGGCCGCCGAGGGCGATGCGGAATTCGAACCGGCCTCATTGGTCTTTTCCGATAAGCTGTTTAATGGGCAGCCGTTCGAGCTGCGCGCCTCTTTCTCACCATTCGGTCGAATTGGAGGAGGCATCATCAATGGGCAGCCGGTGCCCCCACGGGTATCGGGCGAGGTGTACGTGGTGCTTCGGTCTGTCAGCCGGGCCTATTATCAGTACCGCAAAAGCTGGACCCGACACTTCTACAACCAAGGTACCAAGGGGCTGGGCGGCGGGCTCAACCAACTACTGTTTCTCGGCGACCCGACCCGGATGTACTCCAATGTAACGCAAGGTTACGGAGTGGTTGTGAGCCATGCCCAGGAAATCAAGCAACTACCCGCCCGCTGATATGCAGCTAATCAACCGCATTATCTATTCCATGTCGTCCGGCTTCTTGATTTGCTTGCTGCTACTGGCGGGTGCCGTAACGGCCAAAGGCCAACGCCTTGAAACCCGCGTTACATTCAGCGGAACGGTGCAAGATGCCAGTACGGGCGAAAAGCTACTGGGAGCCGCTGTGTACATCGCCGGGGGCCAAGTCGGCACGACCACTAACGCCGCGGGTTTTTACTCGCTCACCTTACCGGCCCGGGATTCGGTGCGCCTGACGGCCAGCTACCTGGGCTACCAACGCACGACCACCGTTTTAGCCGGCCGGCAGACGGTGGCATGCAGCTTTGCCTTGGCCACGAGCAATGAGCTAGGCGAGGTGCGGGTGAGCGGGGCGGCGGATGCGCCGCTGGAGCGACGGGTGGAAATGAGCACCCTCCAGATTCCGATGGCGCAACTGCGGCAGCTGCCGGCGCTGCTGGGCGAATCCGATGTGCTGCGGGCCTTCCAGCTGATGCCCGGCGTGCAGGCCGGCCGTGAGGGCAGCGGGGCGCTGTATGTGCGCGGCGGCTCCCCCGATCAGAACCTGACGCTGCTCGACGATGTGCCCATTTACTACGTCAGCCACGTCGGCGGTTTCCTCTCCGTTTTCGATGCCAATGCCATCAGCGACGTGCGCCTACTGAAAGGCGGCTTCCCGGCGCGCTACGGCGGCCGGCTTTCCGCGGTGCTCGACGTGCGCCTGAAGGAAGGCAACAAGCAGAAGCTTAGCGGCACTGCGGGCGTGGGTGTACTGGCCACGCATATTTCGCTGGAAGGCCCATTGAAGAATGACAAAACCACCTTCCTCGTTTCGGCCCGGCGCGGCAACCTGGACTTGTTTTCCCGGCTGGCCAGCGCCCGTTCCTCCGGCGGCACCAGCGTTGTGGGCTACTCCTTTTATGATGCCAGCGCCAAAGTCAGCCACCAGCTTACGCCCCGCGACCAGCTCTTCGCGGCCGTCTACCTGGGTGGCGACCGACTGTTTGTAACGCAGAAACCCCAGACCATTGCCGGCCCGCAGGGAGAGTTGCGCTATCAGAATGGCAGTAACTTACGCTACGGCAACGCCCTGGCCTCGCTACGCTGGAACCGCCAACTCACGCCGCGGTTGTTTGGTAACGCCACGCTGGCGGCCACGCGCTTTCACTACGAAAACGGGCAAACCTTCCGGTTGGAAGACCGCTCGGCGGCCGGCCCGCTGAGCGAGAACAGCCGGGCCAGCTTCACTTCCGGCGTTCAGAATCTGCTGGTTAAAGCCGATTTTGCGTATTACCCACAGCCGGCTCATCACGTGCGGTTCGGAGCCACCGCCATCCAGCACGCCTTCACACCGGGCAGCAACTTCTTTACCAGCCGTAGCAGCGCAGCCGCAACAGATACCACTTTTGGGGCGCGGCGCGTAGGAGCGCGGGAGGTAGCTTTTTACGGTGAGGATGAAATTCGGCTGACGGCACGGCTATCCGCCAACCTGGGCCTGCGGGCCGTCTGGTATTGGGTGCAGGGCCAATCGTTTGGCGGCGTGCAGCCCCGGTTGCTGGCTACCTACCTTATTGGCGAGCACACGGCCCTCAAGGCTTCCTACGCCAGCATGCAGCAGTACCTGCACCTGCTTTCCAACAACGGGGCCGGGCTCCCCACCGACCTCTGGGTGCCCGCTACCCGGCGCGTGGCCCCACAACGGGCGCAGCAGCTGGCGGTAGGCGTGGCCCGCACACTGCCCGCCTGGGGGCTGGAAATCAGTATTGAAGCCTTTCAAAAGTCGTTGCGCCAGCTTATTGAGTTCCGGGAAGGAGCCACTTTCTACAACAGCTCCCAGAACTGGGAAGACAAGGTAGTAACCGGCGGCCAGGGCCGGGTGCGGGGCTTGGAGGTGCTGGTGCAGCGCAAAACCGGCCGTCTCACGGGCTGGGTGGGCTACACGCTTGCCCGTAATGAGCGGCAGTTCCAACAGCTCAATCAAGGGCAGTGGTACCCTTACAAGTACGACCGTCGCCACGATGGGTCGGTGGTGCTCATCTACGCGTTACGCCCCCACATCACACTGTCTACGACCTGGACGTACGGCACGGGTAATGCCCTCACGCTGGCACAGGGAAACTACAATATCATCGACCAGAGCTACGGCCGCCTTTCCGGAGACGCCTCAGACCGCTACCTCTACCCCGAGGCGGAAGTATATGGAAGCAAAAACAGCTACCGAATGCGGGCGTATCATCGCCTGGATCTGGGCGCAACCTTTACGAAAGCGGTCCGGTACGGGGAGCGGGTGTGGCGGATAGGGGCCTACAACGCATACAGCCGCCACAATCCGTACTACATCTATTACAGCGCGGGCGCAAACGAAAGCTATTACAGCAAGGGACAAAAACAGTTGTATCAGTTGAGCCTATTCCCCATCCTACCGGCCATCAGCTACGAACGCCGCTTCTAAACAGCTTCAGCACTACCATACCCATACCCATCCGCAGCATAACAACTATTTATCCCGCAGCCAGTTGTCTTGCCTCAGTACCAGAAGACGCTTGCCATACGCCGCCACTGAGGCGGGAAGTCCCAAACCACTCTCACGCCAAACGACCTCACCCACACTGTGGGCGAGGCCGTTTTGATATGGGTTGCGGGTTGCGCGGCGCTATTTCGATTCGGCTCCAACCTGGCCGACCGACTTCTCGGTGCCGGCGGCGGGGGCGTTCTTCACGAACTTATCCAGCCAGCTGTTCATCTCCCACAGCATGTGCAGCAGCGACTCTTTGGCCGTGTAGCCGTGGCTTTCGTAGGGCAGCAGCACCAGCCGGGTGCTGGCCCCGAAGCTTTTGAGGGCCGTGTAGTAGCGCTCCGACTGCATGGGGAAGGTTCCGGTGTTGTTGTCGGCCTCACCGTGCACGAGCAGCAGCGGGGTCTTCATCTTATCGGCATTCTGGAAGGGCGACATGGTGCTGTACACTTCCGGGGCCTGCCAGTAGGTTCGCTGCTCGTTCTGGAAACCGAAGGGTGTGAGCGTGCGGTTGTAGGCCCCGCTCCGGGCAATGCCAGCCCGAAACAGCTTGCTGTACGAGAGCAGGTTGGCCGTCATAAAGGCCCCATAGGAGTGGCCGCCCACGCCTACGCGGTTGGCATCGACCACGCCGCGGCGCACGCCCTCCTCAATGGCGGCCTGGGCACTCGACACGAGCTGCTGCACGTAGGTATCGTTCGGCTCCTTGCTGCCCTCACCCACAATCGGGATGCTGGCGTTGTCGAGCACGGCGTAGCCCATGGTGGCAAAAGCGGCCGCGCCCCAGTAGCTGATGCGGTTGAACTGGTAGGGCGAGCCATTCACCTGGCCGGCAGCGGCGGCACTCTTGAATTCGGCCGGATAAGCCCACAAAAAAGTAGGCAGCGGACCGTCGGATTTCTTGTAGCCGGCCGGCAGGTACAGCATGGCCGTCAGCTCCACGCCATCGGCGCGCTTGTAGCGGATTTGCTCTTTCTGGATGCCTTTGAGCTGCGGATAAGGGTGCGGGAAGTTGGTAACGCGCTGGGGGGCGCTGCGCTTGGTCAGGCTGCGGATGTAGTAGTTCGGGTTTTCGTTGGGCTGCTCCTGGGTGGTGAGCACCACACGCTTTTTAGCATCGAGCACGGCCACGGGCCGCTCGAAGCGCGGGGCCTGGGAGCGCCACAGCTCTTTGCTCTGGCCGGTGCTCAGGTTGAGTACGCTTACGAAGGGCCGGTCGCCGGTGCTGGAGGCACCCGTGCCGTTAATCATCAGCAGCTCGCCGTTAGGCAGCAGGTTGAGCACGTCGCGGCCGTACTGGTTGCGGCGGGTGTCGGGCTGGCCGGGGTCGGAGTAGCGGTCCTCGTACGAGCGGTCGAACAGCGTGCGGGTCTGGCCGGTGCGCGGGTTCACCACTTTGGTCAGGCTCTTGCGCGACTGCCACCACCGCTCCGAGGCCAGGGCCACGTTTTCATCGCCCCACTCGAAACCCCGAAAACGGTACTGAGCGGCGTAAATTTCCTTGGGCGAGCCCGCAAACGGCGCATCGAGGGCAAACACCTTGTCGCGGATGTCGGCTTTCTGCTTGGGGTCGCCTTTGTCCTGGGCTTCGGTGTAGTACACGGTGGCCGGCACGTCGGTGCGCCAGGCGTAGTCGCGGGGGCCGGTGGGGGCACCGTCAGGGCTGTAGGGTACGTTTTCCTGGGCGGGCGTGTCGGCCAGCATTTTCACCAGCGTACCATCCATGCCGAACACCTCGGTGCGCAGCGGGAAGCGGTACACCGGCACGAGGTAGGAAAACGGCGCGTGCACGGTTTCCGTCAGCACGAAGCGCCCGTCGGGCGAGGCCTGGGCCCCGGTGATGATGCCGGGCTGGCCAATGGCTTTGGTCTGGCCATCGAGCCCCAGCCGTATTACCTGGGCCGTGGCGTAGTAGTTGAACTGCTTTTCATCGGACGGGTTTTTGAGCAGATCCTGATAGGTAGGGGCCTGGCCCGAGCGGCCCAGGTTCTGCTGCACGGTGGGCCCGCTGGGTACCCGGCCGGGGGCCGGCGCCGCCCCACGGCCGGTCGGAATAGCGCGCACAATAAAGCCCTGGCCGTCGGGCAGCCAGTTGTAAGGCGTGCCCAGCACGGCGTTCAGGGCCACGCTGCCCACACGCCGGGCCGCGCCCGTAGCCACGTCGGCCACGTACAGCTCGATGCCGCTGTCGGTGGTGTTGGTGAAGGCGATTTTGGTTTCATCGGGCGACCATTGCAGGTAGCTGAGCTGGGCCTCGGCTGGCAGACCGGTTACGGCCGTCTCGGTGCCATTGGGCAGCTTTTTCAGCTTGAGGCCGGTGAGGTACTGGGCCCGGCTGGGGCCGTTGGTGGCGGGGTTGAGCCGCACGCCCGCCAGCCGCAACTCGGGCTGCGAGAGCTCGGCAATGGTGGGGTTGGCGGCCCGCTCCAGTATCACCATGTACAGGCCCTTGGAATCCACGCTCACGCCCGGAGTGGGCGCCACGGTTACCAGATCGGCCAGGGCCTTGGGGGGCGTCTGGTAAGTGGCGGCATCCTGGGCCAGCCCCGCGTGGGAGCCGAGCAGCAGGAGCCCAAACAGCAGTTTCTTCATGGTGAATACGTTGGAGTGGGAAGTGGTGAAGTTCGGTTAAAGTACGCGGAAAGCCAACCAGTTCTGTGGTACGGGGCACGTATCCCGGTTTCGTTGGCATTGACGCCAGAACAGAGGCAAAGACGCAGGAATCCTTCTCAAAATTGCCCCCACTCGGCCAGGGAGGCCCGGCGCTCGGCATAGATGCGGCCGACCAGCGCTGTATCGGGGGCCGTAACGAGGTAGAGGTGGCGCTTTTGCTCGCGGGCCAGCGGAGTGGGCCGGAGGCGTAGCTCCCGAACCGACTCGCAGTGGCCGGCTAGTCCGGCCGGCTCGTCATCTTCTATCAGCAGCAGGTAGCGCAGGCGAGGCGGGCGCGGGGGAAACCAGAACAGGTAGGAGCCATTGAAGCTGTTGGCCGGAGGCAGCGCGCGGTGGCGGTTGTAGTAATTGATGGCCCCGGCCTGGCCGTAGTTGTCGCACTTGATGAAGGTATGCCCTTGCGCGTCCGGGGGCAGGCGCTGGTAGGCCAGCCACACGTCATCGGCCAGCTCGCGCCAGCCCTGCATATCGGCGTAATCCTGGGGCAATGGGTGGTTCTGGCCGTCTTCCCAGCGCAGGGCCCCCAGCTGCTCGTAGCGCGCCTGCTGGGTCAGCATAGCGGCAGGCGGCTCGATGGTGAATAGCAGCGGCAGCAGCCGGATGCTGAGAACCAGGGGCAGCACCAGCAGCGCAGGTCGCAGCACGCGGCCCAGCCGTGGCCGGCCGCTTAGCCACTGCTGCCACCAAGCGGCCCCGGCGGCCAGCAGCAGCGGGTAGTAGCCCAGGGCATAGTAATCTTTGCCGTGCAGCAGCGTGAGTTGCAGCAGGCCGGCCACGTAAATCAGACCCAGTACGCGGTAAGGCCGTAGCCACTGACTGAACAGCAGCGCCAGCAGCCCGGGCACCCACACCCACAAGCTCAGCACGTTCATCAGCAGCTGGCTTTGCCAGAACCCGGCCGCCGACACGTGCACCAGCTGGGTTTCACGCAGCAGCGCCATGTGGTGCAGCACCGGCAGCCCGTGCCCGATTTGCCAGGCCAGGTTGGGCAGCCACAGCAGCAGCGCCAGCCCCGCCGCCAGCCAGAAATGCCGGGTAGCCAGCACCCGCCGCAATGGCGTGAGCAGCAAGGCAACCACCAGCGCGACTATGTAGAACAGGGCCGAATACTTGTTCAGCAGCGCCAGCCCCAGCATGGCCCCGATGCCGTAGAGCCAGCGCGGGGCCGGCTGCTGCGCGTAGCCCAGCAGGCAGTAGCCAACGGCCGTGAAGGCCAGCACTTCGAACGAGTTGGGCTGGAACAGGAAGTTGAGGCGGGCGTAGGCCCCCAGCAGGTAGCTCAGGCCGGCCAGCGCCACCGCCCAGGGCCCACCGCCCAGCCGCTGCACGGCCCGCCCCACCAGGTAAATAGTGAGGCTGCCCCAAAGCAAAGGCCAGAATTTCACCCAGAACCAGCCGCCGCCCAGCGCCAGCGTACCCCAGCTTTGCAGGGCCGTGAGGGGCGGCACTTCGAGGTAGCCCCAGGCCAGGTGCCGGCCATAGTCGAGGTAGAGGTACTCGTCGCGGTGCAGTTGGTAGGCGCGGCTGGCCAGCCCATAACCAGTAGCAAACCGGAGCAGGGCCAGTAGCACCGGCAGCAGGCGGGGGCTTTTCATAGCCTAATATAGCGCACTCCAGATACTATCTAACTCAACTTGCGCAGGGCGGTGTAGGGGCGGGGCTTGTCCCCGCCCGCCGTTAAACGATTAGCGTTGAGCGGAATCGTGGAAATGGCACATACGGCGGGCGGGGACGAGCCCCGCCCCTACACCGCCCTGCGCAAGTTGGTTTTACTACAAATCAAGCGGCAGCCGGATGGCGGGCAGGTAGTCGCGCAGGCCGGCCGGGTGGCGGAACGGGTGAATGAAAAGCAGGTGCTCGTTGTCGTACTCGCACCATTGCTCGGCGTAGAAATCGGCCACCGCAAACAGCTGCAGCCGGAAGCTGTCTTCGCGCCGCTCGGCCAATAGCCGACCGTGCCCGGCCAGGTACTCCTGCTGGCGAAACATGTTCAGCGCTTTAAACTCGGCGTATTTCATGGCGGGGCAAAGATACGGGAGGTTGGGGGTGAAACGCCTGTCATCCTGAGCGGAGCGAAGAACCTTCTTATGGTAGCACTTATCGTTGCATAGAAAGCGCCGCTGGAAGAAGGTCCTTCGCTCCGCTCAGGATGACAGGCGTTTTTCTTACGTCCTCCCTTCATTCACCTCCTCACCGCTACTTACCTTCGCGGCATGAAAACGATTCGCTTTCCGCACCCGCTGGTATTGTTGGTGGGTTTTATTCTGCTGGCCTGCGCGCTGAGCTATGTGTTGCCGGCCGGCGTGTTCGAGCGCCTGCCCGATGCCGCCACCGGCCGCGACGTAGTGGTGCCCGGCTCCTACCACCGCGTGCCGGCCACACCCGTCAGCCCCCTGCAGGCCCTGGTGGCAGTTCCGAAAGGCCTGATAGATGCGGCCGCCGTGATTTTCCTGGTGTTCCTGGCCGGCGGGGCCTTCACCGTGGTCGACCTGACGGGGGCATTGCGCCGGGGCGTGGATTGGCTGCTGGAGAAGTTTCGGGGGCGCGAGGCGGTGGTCATTCCCATCATCTCGGTGCTGTTTGCCACGATGGGCGCGCTGGAGAATATGCAGGAGGAAATCGTGCCGCTGGTGCCAGTGCTCCTGATTCTCATGCGCCGCATCGGCTACCCGGTGATTACGGCCGCGGCCGTGAGCATCGGCTCGGCGGCGGTGGGCGCGGCGTTCAGTCCGCTCAACCCGTTTCAGGTGGGTATTGCCCAGAAGCTGGCGCAGCTGCCGCTGCTGTCGGGCGGCGGCTTCCGGCTGGTGTTTCTGCTGCTGGCCTTGGTTATCTGGATTGGCGGCACCGTGCGCTACGCCCAGCGCCACCGCATAACGCCCGAAACCAGCGAGCAGGCCGACCCCAACGGCACGCTGGTGGCGGGCCGCAACCACGGGCTGGTGCTGTTCCTGCTGCTGGGCGGCTTCGCGTTCTTCGCCTACGGCGTGCTCAAGCTGGGCTGGGACTTCGAGCAGATGGCGGCCCTGTTCTTCACGATGGGCGTGGTGGCCGGATTGGTCGGTGGCCTGGGCCTCACCGGCACCGCCGAGGGCTTCATTGCCGGCTTCCGCGACATTGCCTTTTCGGCACTGCTGATTGGTTTTGCCCGCGCCATTTTCGTGGTGCTGGAGCAGGGCCAGATAGTCGACACCATCGTCAACGGCCTCTCGGCGCCGCTGGCCGGGCTACCCGCCTGGGTGGCCGCCCTGGGCATGATGGGCGTCCACACCGCCCTGCACCTGCCGGTACCCTCCGTCAGCGGCCAGGCCGTGCTGACGATGCCGCTGCTCGTGCCCCTCTCCGACCTCATCGGCCTCTCGCGCCAGGTTACCGTGCTGGCCTACCAGTATGGGGCCGGCCTCTGCGAGCTGATAACGCCCACCAACGGCGCGCTGGTGGCCATTGTGGCCGCCTGCGGGGTGCGGTTCGATGAGTGGTGGAAGTTTGCCTTCCCGCTCTACCTGCTGCTGCTGGCCTTAGGCGCGGTAGCCGTGGTAATCGGTATTGCGGTGGGTATTTAGGATTCAGTTCGAAACAAAGTACAGTACGGCGTAAGGATGTCGGCACGATGTAGGGCGGGACTTGTCCCCGCCCGCCGTTGAACGATTGCCGTTGCAATTGCGCGCATGGCGGGCGGGGACAAGCCCCGCCCCTACACCGCCCTCCGCACTTTGACTACCTACTCCCCCACCAACTCTTCCGCCTCAAACACGCGTTGCACTTTGCGCTTCTTTTCCACCAGCTGAAACTGGAACGTATCGGCGCGCTCATCGAAATACACATCAGAAATGAGGCCCTGGTGGGCGGGCGGGGCACTGGTTTTCACCTGGTCGCCGAAGCTGAAGGCCGGTTTCTGGTAAAGCTCCTTGAACAGCTCGGCGCTGACATAGAACTGCTGCTCGTCGTAGCGCAGGATAATCCAGTCGTCGGTTTCGTCGATTTTCTCGAACACTTTGCCCAGCGGCTCCAGCCACTCGAAGGAGCGGCGGTTGGCGGGGTGAATGTAGGAGTAGCCGTATTCGGGCGTCCAGCCGTAGAGGCCAAACACCACGGGTTTGGGTCGGGGCACAGCGTCGGGAATTGAAATTGAAGATGTAAAGGGCCCGTATAACCCGTGCCGGGGCACGCGGGTTTCCGGCAAAGCTACATGCCTGGCCGGGCCGGCCAGCAACTTTCCACAACCGCAGCAGTAAAGAAGGCCCAGCTGCCCCGCTTTCCGGTGGCGGCTTTTTCACTGTTTTTATGCCAGTAACTGCTCCTACCAACTCTCTTTCCACTCCGGCCCCACCTACTCCGGCCGCATCGGCTGTAGCAGGCCGCATGGGCGCCCGGCCCCACGCTGGCGGCACCACGTTCCGGGTGTGGGCCCCGGCAGCCACGGCCGTTGCGCTGGTAGGCCCCTTCAACGACTGGAACGCCACCACCCACCCGCTCATTACTGAAGCCGATGGCCACTGGGCGGCCGATTTCGCCGACCTTGGCCCCGGCACCGAATACAAGTTCCACCTGCTTACGCCCCACGGCGAGCTAACCAAAAACGACCCCTACGCCCGCCAGGTAACCCACTCGGCCGGCAACTCAGTGGTAGTCGACCCTCATTTCGACTGGGAGGATGACGCTTTTCAGATGCCGGCCTGGAACGAGCTGGTAATTTATGAGTTGCACATCGGCACCTTTTACACCCCCGACCCCGCGCGGCCCGGCACCTTTTACGATGCCGTGGAAAAACTCGACCACCTGCGCGAGCTGGGCATTAATGCCGTGGAAATTATGCCTGCCGCGGCCTTTCCGGGCAAGCTAAGCTGGGGCTACAACCCCGCCCACCCGTTTGCTATTGATGGCGACTACGGCGGGCCGGCCGGTTTTCAGGAGTTCATCAAGCAAGCCCACCGCCGCGGTATTGCCGTAATTCTAGACGTGGTGTACAACCATTTCGGACCCGGCGACCTGGATTTGTGGCAGTTTGATGGCTGGCAGGAAAACGACGGCGGCGGCATCTACTTCTACAACGACTGGCGCGCCGAAACCCCCTGGGGCCACAACCGCCCCGATTACGGCCGCGAAGCCGTGCGCCGCTACATCCGCGACAATGTGCTCATGTGGCTCGAAGACTACCGACTCGACGGGCTGCGCTGCGACGCTATTGCCCACATCCGCAACGTAAACGGCACCACCGACCCGGCCCACGACCTGCCCGACGGCTGGAGCCTGATGCGCTGGATAAACGAGGAGGTGCGGGCGAAGATGCCCTGGAAAATCATGATTGCCGAGGATTTGCTGGGCGATGAATACATTACCCGCACCCCCGAACAGGATGGCCAGGGCTTTTCGAGCCAGTGGGACGCCCGCTTCGTGTACCCCATCCGCGACGCTCTGACCACGCCTGACGACGCCGACCGCAGCATGACGGCAGTGGCCGAGGCAGTGGAGCACCGCTACAATGGCGACTCGTTCCAACGGGTGGTGTACACCGAAAGCCACGACGAAGTAGCCAACGGCAAAGCCCGGGTGCCCGAAGAAATTATGCCTGGCGAGGCAGCCTCCTGGTTCCCGAAAAAACGCTCGACCCTGGGCGCGGCGCTGGTGCTCACGGTGCCCGGTATTCCAATGATTTTTCAGGGCCAGACGATGCTGGCCGACGGCTCGTTTTCTGATGACCAGCCCCTCGACTGGGCCCGCGCCGAAGAACATGCCGGCCTGGTACACCTTTACCGCGACCTAATTGCGTTGCGCCGCAACTTGGCGGGGCGCACCCGCGGCCTGCTGGGGCAGCACGCCGAAGTGCACCACCTCAACGACGAACAGAAAGTGCTGGCCTTCATCCGCCGCGACCAGGGTGGGCCGGGCGACACTACGGTAGTGCTGTGCAACTTCGCCGACCAGAGCCACACCGACTACCGCATTGGCCTGCCCCGCGCGGGCCGCTGGCATGTACGCTTCAATTCCGATTGGGAAGGCTACGACCACGAGTTCGGCAACTTCGAAAGCGTGGATTGTGAGGCAGAAGCCGGCATCTACGACGACCAGCCTTTCCACGGCACCTTCGGCCTGGCCCCCTACTCGGTTCTGATACTGTCGCAGGAACCGGCGTAGCGTTGCGCTATGCGAGTTAGCCCAAACTGCGTAAAGGCCCACTATCCGGCGCCTTACTGTTGAAAAAGCAGGCGAAATAGTCAATGTTGGCAACGACGAGGCGCAAAATAGTGCGCTTTTACGCCGTTCGGGCAGGAGTTTTTAACTCCCGACTTGTAGCTTGTAGCTCCAAACCCACCCTTTGCCGTCTATGCCCACTTCGTCGTCTGTTCCCGCCGCTGCCTCTGTTACTGCCAATGTTGCCGACACCTTGCTGGTGGAGGTGGCCTGGGAAGTATGCAACCAGGTGGGCGGTATTTACACCGTTATCCGCAGCAAAGTGCCGGCCACGCGGCAGGTGTGGGGCGGGCAGTACTGCCTGCTGGGGCCCTACTTTCCGCAGCAGGCCCAGGGCGAGTTCGAACCCGACGACGAGAGGCTGGCGTTTTCCGACGACCCGTTTAGCCGGGCCGTGGCGGCCATGCGGGCGCTGGGCTACAGCGTGCAGCTGGGCACCTGGCTCGTAACGGGCCGCCCCCGCGTAGTGCTCATCGACCCTTTTCAGGCATACCCGCGGCTCGATGCCATTAAAGCCGACCTCTGGGAGCACCACGGCCTACCCATGCCTGCCGCCGATGACTTGCTGCATCAGGTAGCGGCTTTTGGCGAAATGGCCAAGGTGTTTCTGCAGCTGCTGGCCGCCGAAACCGTGCCGCCCCAACGGCTGATTGCCCACTTCCACGAGTGGATGACGGGCGTGGCCATTCCGGCGCTACGCCGCGAGCAGGTGCCGGTGCACCTGGTGTTTACCACCCACGCCACGCTACTGGGCCGCTACCTGGCCATGAACGACCCCAACTTCTACGACCACCTGATGCAGGTGGACTGGCTGGCGGAGGCCCGGCGCTTCAACATTGAGGCGGCCGTGACGATGGAGCGCGCCGCCGCCCACGGAGCGCACGTGTTTACCACAGTAAGCGAGCTGACGGTGCGCGAGTGTATTTACCTGCTCGACCGGATTCCGGATGCCGTGCTGCCCAACGGCCTCAACATCGAGCGGTTTGTGGCCCTGCACGAGTTCCAGAACCTGCACCAGCAGTACAAGGCCAAAATTCACGAGTTCGTGATGGCCCACTTCTTCCAGAGCTATTCCTTCGACCTCGACAAGACGCTGTACCTGTTCACGAGCGGACGCTACGAGTACCACAACAAGGGCTTCGACCTGACGCTGGAGGCCCTGGCCCGCCTCAACTACCGGTTGCAGCAAAGCGGCTTGGAAGGCCAGGTGGTGATGTTCTTTATCACCAAGCGGCCCTTCACCAGCATCAACCCGCAAGTGCTGCAAAACCGAGCCGTGCTGGAGGAAGTGCGCGAAACCTGCGAGGCTATTGAGCGGCAGGTGGGCGAGCGGCTGTTTTATGCCGCCGCTGCTGCCTCCGACGACAACCGCCTGCCCGACCTGAGCACGATGGTAGACGACTACTGGCGTCTGCGCTACCGCCGCACGCTGCAAAGCTGGAAAACCAGCGCCCTGCCCCCCGTCATCACCCACAACCTCGTCGACGACCAGAACGACGACATTCTCAACTTCCTGCGCCGCGCCAACCTCGTCAACAACCAGCACGACCGGGTGAAAATCGTGTATCATCCCGATTTCGTGTCGCCTACCTCGCCCCTGTTTGGCATGGAGTACGGGCAATTCGTGCGCGGCTGCCACCTGGGCGTATTCCCGAGCTACTACGAGCCTTGGGGCTACACGCCCCTGGAATGCGTGGCCCGTGGCGTGCCGGCCATCACCTCCGACCTCTCGGGTTTCGGCGACTACGTGCTGCAGAACGTGCCCACCCACAACGAGCAGGGTATTTTTGTGGTGCACCGCCAGGAAAAAAGCTTCGACGAAGCTGCCGAAGAACTAACCGATATGCTCTGGGAGTTCGTGCAGCTCAACCGCCGCGAGCGAATCATGCAGCGCAACAACGTAGAAAGCTCGGCCGAAATGTTCGACTGGAAAAACCTGCGCGTGTACTACGACCACGCCTACCAGCTGGCCTTGGAGCGCGGCGGCTTTTAGTGGTGAGTGGTAAGTGGTAAGTAGTGAGTAAATTACGACGGCCATAGTCGCAGTGTAGCGCGCTGGCGCGGAAATTTTTCGGCCCCTTATTCTCCTGCTAAGCCCTATGAAGTGCCTACTTCCTGCCTCGCTGCTACTGCTGCTGGCGGCCACAACCGCCACGCTGGCCCACGAGTTTTGGCTGGAGCCGACTCGGTTTGTGGTGGCCCCGGGCACCAGCGTGCACCTGCGGCGGCTGACGGGCGAAAATTTTACGGGCGAAGCCTGGGCCGGCCGCTACGGTCGTCTCGAACTGCTGCGCCACTATGCGCCTGCTATGCCGCCCGCCGATTTACGGCCGGCCGCCGCGGCCCCCGATGATTCCATCCAAAGCACCGTGACGTTCACGGAGCCCGGCACCCACCTCGTGGCCCTGTCCACCAACAACGCCACCATCACCCTGGAAGCCGATAAGTTTACGGCCTACCTGCGGGAAGAAGGCCTCGATAATGTGCTGGCCCTGCGCGAGCAGCGCGGCCAGACCGCTGCGCCCGGCCGCGAGGCCTACCGCCGCTGCGCCAAAACCCTGGTGCAGGCCGGCCCACCCTCCCCCACTGATACGGCCCGCGCCTGGGCCCGGCCTGTGGGCCTGCCGCTGGAGCTGGTGCCCGAGCAAAACCCCTATACCTTGGGGCCCGAGGGCGCATTAACCGTGCGCGTGCTACGGGCCGGCCAGCCGGTGCCGGGCCAGTTGGTGCTGCTGTGGCGGCGCGGCGCCCAGCCCCGGGCACTACTGCAGAAACTTCGCAGCAACCAAAACGGTCGGGTGTTGTTACATTTGTCCGGCCCAGGCCAGTACCTGGTCAGCACCGTGCGCATGGAAAGCGCGTTGGCCGCTACCGGGGCCGACTGGCAGAGTACGTGGAGCACGTTGACCTTCGGGCTACCAGGAAAAACCCGGTAGTAAATCCGAAAGCCAGCTTTTTCGGCACTCACTCCGGATTTACACCCAACGGCTTTTTTTGCTACCTTCGCAATTACTCCCCAATAACCGAACCGACCTGCGGTATGAAGTACTCCATCGATAAAAAAGAAACCTACACTATCATCACGATTGACGAGAAAAAGCTCGACACCACTGTCGCGCCCGATTTGAAGTCGGAGTTTGTCAAGCTTAATGCCGAGGGCATCAACAACCTGATTCTGGACCTGAGCAACGTAAAGTACACCGATTCGTCGGGCCTGAGCTCTATCCTGATTGCCAACCGCCTCTGCAACTCGACCGGCGGCCTATTGGTAATGACCGGCCTGCAGGACCATGTAATGAAGCTCATCACCATCAGCAAGCTCGAATCGGTACTGCACATTCTGCCCACCGTAGAAGAAGGTATCGACCGCATCTTCCTGCATGCCATTGAGCGCGACCTCACCAGCAAGGAGTAATTTTTCGGCTACAAGCTATAAGCTGCAAGCTGCAAGCCTTCGTTCTGCTGACTCGTTCTCAGAACCAACGCTTGCAGCTTGCAGCTTATAGCTTGTAGCCTCATTCACCCTATGGAGTTTGAGCTGAAAATCCTTGGCAGCGCCTCGGCCACCCCGTTTCTAGACCGTCATCATACGGCCCAGGTACTGAGCGTAAACGGTACGCCTTACCTCATCGACTGCGGCGAGGGCACTCAGCGGCGGCTGCTCGAGTACAAGCTGCGGCCCCAGCGGCTGCACAACATTTTCATCAGCCACCTGCACGGCGACCATTTTTTTGGGTTGTTTGGGCTGTTGGGTACCATGAACCTGACCGGCCGCACCGAGCCGCTGCATCTGTTCGGCCCAGCCGGCCTCGACGAAATTCTCACCACCCAGTTCCGGCACTCGCACACTCACCTCAACTTTCCGCTCGAATTCACGGCCGTCGACACCACCGCGCACCAGCTTATTTTCGAGGATAAAAACCTGACGGTGCACACGCTGCCCATGCGCCACCGCATCCCGTGCTGCGGCTACCTGTTCCGCGAGAAACCCAAGCGCCGCCGGCTACTGGCCGACCAACTGCCCACCGGCCTCACCCCCGCCCAGCTCACGGCCCTCACGCTGGGCGAAGACGTGCGCGACGAAGCGGGCCAAGTGTTGGCCCTTAATGCGGCCGTTACCACCGAGCCTAAGCGCGCCCGCAGCTACGCGTTCTGCTCCGACACGCTCTACACCGAAACCCTGGCCGGGCTGGTACAGGGTGTGGATTTGCTTTACCACGAGGCCACCTTTCTGGACGATATGCGCGAGCGGGCGGCCGTTACCCACCACAGCACCGCCCGCCAGGCCGGGCTGCTGGCCCGCCGCGCCGACGTCCAGCGGCTGCTTATCGGCCATTTCAGCAGCCGCTACCGCGACCTGGAGCCACTGCTGGCCGAGGCCCGCACCCAGTTTCCCTGGACCAGCCTGGCCACAGAGGGCAGCATGTTTTCGGTGGCGGAGTGAAGATGACGAGGCGGAAAACACCTGTCATGCTGAGCGGAGCGAAGGACTTTACCACGTAACAACGATACGTGTAAACGTAGGAAGGTCCTTCGCTCCGCTCAGCATGACAGGTGTTTTCTCCGTTTCCTGGTCTTCCTCTCTCCCATACTCTCCTTATGCCCGCCAAAACTTTCGCCCACAAAAAACAGCAGCTTTACCTAGTGCTCAGCGGTATTTTTATCGTGAATGCGCTGCTGGCTGAGATTATCGGGGTGAAGATTTTTTCGGTGGATAAGCTGATAGGGCTGCCCGGCAACCTCACGGCGGGCGTCATCATCTGGCCCGTCGTGTTCATCACCACCGACATCATCAACGAGTACTTCGGGCGCGAAGGCGTGCTGCGCGTGAGCTTCCTCACCGTGGGGCTGATTCTGTACGCCTTCCTCGTTATTCTGGCTACTACCGAACTGCCGCCGGCCCAGTTCTGGCTCGATGTAAACAGCACCGACGCGCAGGGCCGGCCGTTCAACATCGACTTCGCCTACCACAGCATTTTCCGGCAGGGCCTGGGCATTATCATCGGCTCGCTGGTGGCCTTTATTATCGGGCAGGTGCTCGATGCCAGCGTGTTCCAGTGGTTCCGGCGCGTGGCCGGTGGGCGCTACATCTGGCTGCGGGCCACCGGCTCTACGCTCATTTCGCAGCTCGTCGATTCGGTGGTCGTGCTGTTCGTGGCCTTCTATGTGTTCGGCAACTGGAGCCTAAACCAAGTGCTGGAAGTGGCCAACACCAATTACTGGTATAAATTCGCGGCGGCCATCCTGCTCACTCCTCTGCTTTATCTCGCCCGCTACCTTATTGATAGGTATTTGGGAAAGCAGGAAGCTGAGGTACTTCAGGAGCAGGCGGAGGCCGATGTGAGTGTGTAAATTCCTTTAGTATGATGCGTATTTTTTTACTGGCTTCCATTCTTCTAATCAGTGGATTGATAACAGAAGCGCGGGCACAAATAGATGATAATACGGTTGTTATTGGCCCTGGTGACCTAGGATATTACATTCTCACGGACAACCGAATCAAGCAGTACCCGGCCAGGCTTAAGGTTTTCGCAAGTCAGTTGGTTGCCAAAGACGAGCGGGGTGAGGTCAGTAAATGGAAGCCCGAAGAGGTGTACTACGTACGCACGGCCAAACAGCGGTTCATTGCTCTCCAGGATTTTAGCATCAAAAACACGTTTGGCTACCTGGAAATAAAAAGACCCGTTTTCGTGCAGCTCCTCGACAGCGGTACCTTTTGCCTGATGCGCTATGACGGGGGCTACATTCCTACTCTATTGCTTGCCCGAACCGGAGTAGAGGAGCGGCCGCTGACCATTCCTTACGATGCTTCTTCGGGCATAGGCAAGCACTTGGGCGCGGGTAAAAAGTTTCGCGAAGCGCTGGCTCCCTATGTTACCACCCGCCCGGACTTGCAACAACTATTGGCTGATAAGAAAGTATCCATCGACAACCTCGCTTTCTTTGTTAAGGCTATCAACACTGGGCAACCCTTCGATGGCCCTCTCGCAAAGCCAATAGATTTGGACTAAAGGTAGACCTACCCGGCCGCCACCGCCCATTGACGCCCGAACCAACTGCTGGGCAACTCGAATAATGGACGGTGCAGGCACCATATTCTGCAACCATACTTACGTACAACATCAAGCTAACAGCTAACAGCTGCTGGCTACTAGCTTAAAACCCTATGTCCCGCATCCTTACCGGCATCCAGAGCACCGGCCGCCCGCACCTAGGCAACCTGCTCGGCGCCATTCTGCCTGCCGTTGAGCTGTCGAAAAACCCGGCCAACGACTCGCTGTACTTCATTGCCGACCTGCACTCGCTGACTACGGTGCGCGACGCGGCATTGTTGCGCCAGAACACCTACGCCGTGGCCGCCGCCTGGCTGGCCTGCGGTTTTGATACCGATAAAAACCTGTTCTACCGGCAGTCGGATGTGCCGCAGGTAACGGAGCTGACCTGGTACCTAAGCTGCTTCACGCCTTACCCGATGCTGGCCAACGCGCACAGCTTCAAGGACAAAAGCGACCGGCTGAGCGACGTGAATGCGGGCCTATTCACCTACCCCGTGCTCATGGCCGCCGACATCCTGCTCTACGATGCCGACATCGTGCCGGTGGGCAAAGACCAGGTGCAGCACCTCGAAATTGCCCGCGACATGGCCCAGGCCTTCAACAACCGCTACGGCGAAACCCTGGTGCTGCCCCGCCCGCGCGTAGATGAGCAGGTGATGCTGGTGCCCGGCGTAGATGGCCAGAAGATGAGCAAGAGCTATGGCAACACCATTGACATTTTCGTGGATGACAAAACGCTGCTCAAAACCATCAAAACCATTGTTTCGGACAGCACCCCGCTCGAAGCACCCAAAAACCCCGACACCGACACCACCTTCAAGCTGTTCTCGTTGGTAGCCAGCGCCGACCAAGTAGCCGAAATGCGCCAGAACTACCTCAACGGCGGTTACGGCTACGGCCATGCCAAACAGGCGCTATTTGAGGCCATCCGCACCCGCTTCGCTCAGGAGCGCGAGCAGTTTACCTTCTACAGCCAGAACCTGCCCGAAGTAGATAAAAAACTGGCTGAAGGGGCGCGTAAAGCCCAGGCTTACGGCTCGGTCGTGCTAAACAAAGTGCGCGAGAAAGTGGGCTATTCGGCGCGGTAGCCAACAAGCGGCCTGTTGCCCTGGTCGCCTGCCAGCGGAATCAGTACTGCAGCCCGTCGATGTTATGGGGTTTTTGCTGGTTGCTGAAGCTGAAGCCGACTTTGCTGCCCCGGCTCACCTGCTGGTTTTCCAGCTTCTGCTTGACGGTGATTTTCTGGATATCGGTCATGGGCGGAGCAATGAGGTCGTTGTTGACGGCCGCAATCATGGCGCTTTCCACGAACAGGCGCAGTGCGTCTTCGGTCACCCTATTGTCCGACATGTCGTTGTCGGGTAGTTCGAGCTGCTGCACCCCTTCGAGGTAATAATGCTGGTCGATGTTGATGAGCAGGCGGCCTACCAGGTAACCGGGGTCGTTGAGGCGCTGGTACTTGATGCTGTCGGCCATAAAGTTGTAGGCCATGATATGGCCAAAAAACCGTCGCCGGAAGTCCTCCTCCACGTATTTAGTGGGCATGGGGCCGTAGTCGTCGGGAAAAGTAACGATGTTGGAGTGCAGCACAAACACCAGCAAATCGCCGCTGAAGCGGATATGAAACTCCATCTCATTAACCGGCCGGTACTCGATCATCACCGACGCATCGACGGCCGCCACCTTGCTGCTGAGCTCCTCTACCAGCAGCTGCGAGGCATGCCGCAGCAGCTCAAAGGTTGATTGCGTCTGACGGTAGATGGCCTGCTTGGCCGAGGATTTTTGCCGCAGCCCCTCAAAAATCTGGTTGAGACGGTCGGCGGGGGCGGCAGCCGGGTCGCCGGGGGCCTGGGGCTCATTGCCGTTGGTGTTGGGTGCGCCGGCCAAGCTGGCATCGGCCGTTGTACGGATGGGCTTGCGGGCGCTGGTGGGTGGGGGGCCCGGGGAACGGGTGAGCTTGGCGGGGCGGGAAATTTCGTCGTCCATGCAACAGAGAAAAGTGGAGGCGCGACTGAAAGCGCGGATGAAAATCAGGTAGAGATGCTCTACTTACGGGAAATCCACGCTTCTTGGTACAGCCAACCGGCCATTCCGTTCACAAAACGGTGGCCTATGATTTACCTGCTGCCTAAAATGGGTGGCCTTGGCAGCGCATCCGTTACGGGCCAGGCGCTGCTCCGAAAAGCCACTGTACGCAGGCCTGGGTGCGGGAAACCGGCTGTGGGCGGCAGCAGCATAGAGCGGGCCGCAGATTGGTTAAGCGCCTCCCCCACCGTACGCACGGCCCCGGCTGGCACGGCGCGCTTTTCCAGCTCCGTGAGCAGCTCCGTGCCGCTTACCTCGGCTATGCGTTGGGCCAGCAGCTGCTCCAAATCGTGACGGTGGGCCACGCGGTTGGGGTTTCGGCTGAAGCGGCTGTCGGCGGCCCAGGCCGGCCGGGCCAGCACGGCGCAAAGCTGGCGGAACTGCCCGTCGGAGCCCACGGCCAGCAGCAACTGCGTGCCGTCGGCGGCCCGGTACACGGTGCCATAGGGCACGATGCTGGGGTGGCCCGAGCCCAGCGGCTGCGGCTCGTGGCCAGTTACCAGCCAGGTGGCGGCCTGGTTGGCCAGCGAGGCCAGGGCGCTGTCGTGCAGCGACACTTCGAGCAGGGCGCCGCGGCCGGTTCGCTCGCGCCGGTACAGCGCCAGCAGCAGGGCTTCCTTGAGCTGATGGGCCGTGAGCAGGTCGATAAGGGCCACCGGCATTTTCTGGGGTGGCTGGCCGGGGCCGGCAGCATTCAAGTGCATAAAGCCCGTTTCGGCCTGAAGCACGGCGTCGTAGCCGGCCCGGGAGTGGGCGGGGCCGTAGCCGGTGATGGCGCCGTACAGCAGCCGCGGATTCAGGACCGAAAGCGTGGCGTAATCGGCGCCGAGCTTATCGGCGTCGCCGGGCTTGTAGGAGGCCAGCACGATGTCGGCGGTGGCGGCCAGGGCGTGCAGTTCGGCCTGGCCGGCAGCGGTAGTCAGGTCGAGCACGCGGCTGGTTTTACCCCAGTTGGCGGCGCTGAAATAGGCCGAAACCGGCGCGTCGGGTCTTTCGGCGGCCGTGCGCCAGGAGCGGGTTACGTCGCCGGCCGGGGCTTCGATTTTCAGTACCTCGGCCCCCAGCTCGGCCAGAAACTGGCCCACCTGCGGCCCGGCCAGCACGGAAGCCAGTTCCAGCACGCGCAATCCATAGAGGGGAAGTTCTGTCATCAGAAGTGAGAAGTGAGAAGTGAGAAGTGAGAAACGGTACGGGATTCTGAATGAGAAAGCACTGTCATTCTGAGCAGCGCGAAGAATCTCGCGTGCCAAAGTAACTGCCCTTTTAGCATCCTAATGCCAGCACGCGAGATTCTTCGCTTTGCTCAGAATGACGTTCATTTTTATCAGGCCTCTTCACTTTCCACCTCTCGTTCACTTCCTACCGCAAATATCCCCGGTCGCGCAAGCCGGTTTCCGTGTCGCCCAGCAGTTCCAGGCGGCCGTCGTGCAGCAGGTATACGGCGTCGCAGAGGGCCAGCACTTCCTCGTAGCGGTGGTCGGTGAGCAGCAGCCCCTTACGCGACTTTACGCGGCGCATTGTGTCGGCCAGAGCTTCGGTGTGCACGGGCATTACGCCGGTAAAGGGTTCGTCGAGGAGCGTGAAGTGAGTGTCGGCGTGCAGTAACAGCAGCACCTCCACGAGCCGCGCGGTGCCGCCCGACAGGCTTCCGGCCGGCTGGTTTAGCTGCGTCAGGAGCTCCGGGAAGTCGTGCAGGGCGGCGGTGGCATCTACCCCGAGCAGCCGGGCGGCGGCGGCCACCGTGAGCCCGGGCGGCAACAGCGGCGCCTGGGGCAGGTAGTTGAGCAGGCCCGGCCGGCGGTAGGCCGGCACCACCCGCCGCCCGTTCAGGCGCACCGAGGCATCGGCCACCGACCGGGCCCCGAACACGGTTTGCAGCAGCGTGGACTTGCCGCAGCCGTTGCGCCCCAGCAGGCCCACGATCTGGCCCGTATCCACCCGCAAATACACATCCGACAGCAGCACGCGGTTACCAAACCGAAGCTGGATGCCGTCGGCTTCGAGCACATGGGGCGGGCCGGCAGAAGGCGCAAAATCAGGCGTTGGCATCAGGCGAACAGTAAGTGGAGCAGCACTATCAGGCCGCCAAACAGCCCGGTATCCAGCACCGCCACGAAGGCCCAGAGCTGCCACGGGGCCAAATGCAGGTTGCGGTAGAAGCCGTATTGATAGGGCCGCATCCGCCCAAGCAGGTAGGCCGCCAGCGGAAACGTACTCAGCTTCAGCAGCACCAGCCCCGCGCTCAGCGGCGGTGGCCACGGCGTGCCCAGCAGGCCGGCGCTAACCCCATCGGCCCCCGCAATAATAGCCGACAGCAGCCCCGTGAGCGGCAGAACGCTGCGGTAAAATAGGGCCAGCACACGCGGATAAACAGAAAACAGCATAGGGCAAACACTACCGGAAACGAGGGCGTAACGCGCTCCGGTGCGGTTTAGTCTTTGTGGCCCAGCCGCCCGAATACCGGAAACGTAATGGTCTGCTCGTCCGGCCCCCACAGGGCCGTCAGTTCGTCGGCTACCGAAGCTACTAAATCGGCGCCGTGGTGCTGGCGGGCGTAGTTGGCCGTGGCCGACCAGGAGCGCAGGTAGCCCAGCATATCGGCCACCCGCCACTGCCGCCGCACCTCGAAACGTGCGTGCTGCACGTCGGCAAACGGAAACGGAATGCGGGCGTATTCCTCCTTGATGTGCTGGCGGTTGGTGTCCCAGTAGGGGCCCGCGGTTTCGTTGTGAAACCTATTGAGGGCCTCGTTGAGCGCCGGGCTGTCGGAATGGCAGAATTTGTAGCCCCATTCGGCCAGCACGCCACCGGGCCGTAGCACCCGCCGCGCCTCCTGGTGGAAAGCGGCGGGCTCCAGCCAGTGCAGTGCCTGGGCCACGGTTACCAAATCGAAGCTCGTGGCTGCAAAGGGCGTGTTTTCGGCCGGACTGATCTGATACGCCACGTTGGGCAGCGCCGGGGCCTCGGCCAGCTGGGCGGCGCTGATGTCGGTGGCCGCTATCTGCCCGAAGTGCCCGGCCAGCACGGCCGCCACCTGCCCGTTGCCGGTGGCGCAGTCCCAGGCATGGGCGCGGCCCGGCACCTGCGGCAGCAGCCATGCATACAGCTCCGGCGGGTAGCTGATCCGGAAACGGGCATAGAGTTTAGCCTGAGTGGAAAAACGGTCGAGCATGGGCTGGTTGTTTGTTGCTGGTTGTCAGTTGTCAGTTGTCAGTTGTCAGTTGTCAGTAAAGAACGTCATTCAGGGCGAAGCGAAGAATCTCACTCGGAATTGTTGAACGAACCGTTAATACGTCAGCAGGCGAGATTCTTCGCTTTGCGCTGAATGACGTTCTTTACTGACAACTGACAACGAACAACTAGAATATGCCCATTTCAACCGGCTTGCTGGCCTACGGTATGTCGGGCCGCGTATTCCACGCGCCCTTTCTGCAGGCCAGCCCCCACTTTACGCTGCAAGCCGTGGTGGAGCGCAGCCGCAAAACCGCCGCCGAAACGTACCCGGATATTATCAGCTACGATACGGTGGCCGAACTGCTGGCCGATGAGGCGCTGGAGTTGGTGGTGGTGAACACGCCCAACGACACGCACTTCGCGCTGGCCCGGCAGGCCTTGTTGGCAGGTAAGCACGTGCTCATCGAAAAGCCGGTGGCCACCACCGTGGCCGAACTGGACGAACTGCTGACGCTGGCCCGGCAGCAGCAACGACACCTGCTGGCCTACCAGAACCGCCGCTGGGATTCCGACTTTCAGCTGGTGCGCCAAGTAGTGGAAAGCGGCCGGCTGGGCCGGCTCACAGAGGTGCATTTCCGCTTCGACAGGTACAAGCTGGCCCTCAACCCCAAGCAGTTCAAAGAAGACTCCACCGCCCCCGGCAGCGGCCTCAGCTTCGACCTCGGTCCCCACGTACTCGATCAGGCCCTGTGCCTGTTCGGCCGGCCCCTGCGCCACCGCCTCAGCCGCGCCAGCCACCGTCCCGGCTCGCAGGTCGATGACTACTTCCACGCCCACCTGGAGTACCCCAGGGGCCTGCACGTATTCGTGGCCGGCTCACTGCTGACGGCCGCGCCAGGCCCGGCTTACGTGTTGCACGGCACCGCCGGCTCGTTCCAAAAAAACCGTGCCGACGTGCAGGAAAGCCAGTTGGTAGCCGGCCTCCCCCTTATTGCCGCCAGCTATGGCCACGAGCCCGCCGGGGCCGAAGGCATACTCACGCTGGCCACCGAGCCGGGCCAGTTCAGTACCGAACGGCTAGCGGCCCCGACTGGCAACTACCTTGGCTTGTTCGAGGCCGTGTACCAGACCATCCGCCATGGCCAACCCTTCCCGGTAGGCCCCGAGCAGCTCCGCTGGCAGCTGGAGGTTCTGACGCACGACTCCCTGTAGGGCCGAAGCGCCGGGCTACTACGGCAGCGGCCGCAGCTTTTAGCGGGCCGGAAGCTGGAAGGGGGAATATTTCAGTCCATCTTTCCTGCCGTATCTTTGTTGGCAGAGTACACAAGCGGTTTGCTGGCCGGGAAACGACAGGTCAGCCTTTATTCATCCTCTATTTCAAGCTGAACCTTGACGTTTTCCGAATTCAACCTCCACGACGATTTGCTGGCCGGCATCGACGCCATGAACTACCAGCAGGCCACCCCCATCCAGGAGCAGGCCATCCCCAAAATCCTCGACGGCAAAGACCTGATTGCCTGCGCCCAGACAGGCACCGGCAAAACCGCCGCCTACCTGCTGCCGCTGCTCGACAAGATTTCGCACGCCAAACACGGCACCACATCCACGCTGGTGCTGGTGCCTACCCGCGAGCTGGCCACCCAGATTGACGAGCAGGTAACGGGCTTCGGCTACTTCGTGGAAGCCAGCTCGATTGCCATTTACGGCGGCGGCAAAAGCGAGGGCTGGGAGCAGCAGAAGCGCGCCCTCACCTCGGGGGCCGACATTATTGTGGCCACGCCCGGCCGCCTGATTGCCCACATGCAAATGGGCTATGTGAAGTTTGAGGACCTGAAATACCTGGTGCTCGACGAGGCCGACAAGATGATGGACATGGGCTTTTCCGATGACATCCTCAACATCGTGCGGCAGCTGCCCAAGGTGCGCCAGACGCTGCTGTTCTCGGCCACCATGCCCACTAAAATCCGCGACTTCTCGAAGCAGCTGCTGCAGGAGCCCGAGGAAATCCGGCTGGCCGTAAGCAAGCCCGCCGCCGGCATCGACCAGCAGTTCTATATGGCCTTCGACCGCCAGAAAATCTACCTGCTCGAACACCTGCTCAAAACCCAGGAGGTGCATAGCATGGTGCTGTTCACGAGCCAGAAAGCGGCCGTCAGTGGCATCGTGCGGGCCATCAACAAGCTGGGCTACGTGGCCCAGGGCATCAGCTCCGACCGCACCCAGGAAGAGCGCGAGCAGATTATGCGCGAGTTCAAGAACAAGCAGTTCCCGATTCTGGTGGCCACCGACGTGCTCAGCCGCGGCATCGACATCGACTCGTTGAGCCACGTGGTGAACTACGATATTCCGCGCGCCGCCGAGGACTACGTACACCGCATCGGGCGCACGGCCCGCGCCGCCACCAAAGGCACGGCCATTACCTTCATTGCCGACCAGGACCAGGACCGGGTGCTCAAAATTGAGCAGCTCATTGAGCGCGAAGTCGAGAAGCAAAGCATCACCGAGGGCCTGGGCCTGGGCGAAGCGCCCGAGTTCGACCCCAAACGTTTCAGCGGCCTGCGCGGCAAAATCGGCGGCCGTCCCGAGCGCGGCGCCCGCAGCGGCGGTAGTCGCTCCGGCGGCGGCGCTCAGTCAGGTGGCGGCGGCCGCGACGGTGGCGGCCGTTCGGGCGGCAACCGCCCCGACCGGCGCGGCGACAAGCCCGACGCCGACCAGCAGGCCCGTATCGCCCGCGCCCAGGCGGCGTTAGCGGCCCTCGATGCCGGCCAGGCACCCGCCCAGCCCTACCAGCGCCCGCCCCGCGACGACCGCCCGGAGCGCGACGACCGCCCCCGCCGCGCCCCGCGCCTGCCCCGCCCCGAAGGCGAGGTGACGCCTACCGGCGAAGGCGAACCCCAGAACGCCGCCCCCACCCGCCAGCGCCAGGCCCCGCGCCTGCCCCTACCCGCCGACGCCCCCGGCGCCCACATCGAAGGAGCTGAAGGCGGAGCTGGTGAAGCCGAAAAGCGCCGCCGCAAGCGCGGCGGCCGCAACCGCAACAACCGCGGCCCCCGTCCCGAAGGCGACACCCCGGCCGCCGCTGAAGGACCAGCTGGTACCAGCGGGGAGTAGGGTTTAAGTGAGGCCATTAGAAAAGCCGCCGCTGCTTCGTGAGAAGTGGCGGCGGCTTTGGTTTAGGGGTGATTAATTTATCAGGATTTTACAATCTTTCAAAATATCAACTAAAATATTTTTTTCACCACTAAAAAGCTCATAAAAATCACAACTAGTAAAAGAGCTGACTTATATCTGAGTTGCATGTATTCCGCTCAAACAATCTCCAAAATCTATATTGCCTAACAATTCTTCTGCGAGTAAGAAAGCTCGTATGGGTGAGTAAAGCACTTCCGGCGGGATACTTACAACCACGTAGTTGTCTCTTATATGTGTATTCACACCACACCCAAATTCATCTAACGTGGCTGTCACCCTGCTTTTGCATTCTGGCTTCCAAACGACAACCCGGGTTACACTGTAACCTGACTCTTCAATCAGCTCATCGAAGTGAAACTCTCCATCTTCAAGCTCAACTTTTACAATGTCCCCATAAGCAATATTGGGAGCGAAAGCTGGAATATGCACTAACTTATAATAATCTCCTATTTTTACAGCATCTACTTTTTCTGTAAATATTTCTGCACCCCCTGAATCATGTTTGTATGTTAAAATCAATTCTATTCTTTCAGGACAATTCATCTACAAAGCTGCACTTTAGCGTAAAAAAATAGATTTATGTTTCAACGGACCTTTCAAGTTATCGAAGTTCAGCATCCTCACAACCATCCCTACTCCCCCAGCACCCTTAACCCCGCCTTGGCAATCCGGGCGTCCTCGTTGCCGTGGGCCCCGCCGACGCCGATGCCGCCCACGACGATGCCGCTCACGACGATGGGCACGCCGCCATCCATCATCAGCACGTTTTCGTCGAGGTAGCGGATGTCTTCGGGGATGCTGCCGTCTTTGATGCCGCGGGCAATGACGGCCGTTTCCCGCTTTTGGGAGGCGGCGGTGTAGGCCTTTTTGTAGCTGGCCCGGAGCGTGTGTACGCCGGCCTGGTGGTCACGCAGCACGGCCAGCGTCTGGCCCGAGCGGTCGACTACGGTGATGGAAACGGCGTGGCCGGCCTTCTGGGCTTCGGCGCGGGCGGCCTGCACCATGGCCAGGGCTGCCTCGGCCGTGAGGACGGGTTCGGTGGGGAGTCGGAGCTGGGCAGAGGTCATGGTGGCGGAAAGTAGCAGGGGGAGCAGGAGCAGCAGGCGTTTCATGTGCGGGCGGCGGCCGGTGCGGGGCCGGGGCAGGCTACGGGGTACGCGGTGGCCGGGCAGTAGTTGCAGCAGCAGCCGGGTTGCAGACGGGCGCTATTGGCTTACTTTGCGCCTTGCGTGCGCCTCACGTCACGTGCGCCACGCAAGGCTTATACCTCACTCACCACCCAGAAAGCTAACAGCTATCAGCTGAAGGCTAACAGCTCAAATAATGTACATCTTCGTTATCAACTCCGGCAGCAGCTCACTTAAGTACCAGCTTTTTGCCTGGCCCCAGGAGCAGCCGCGGTGCCGGGGCCTCATCGAGCGCATCGGTCAGACCGAGGGCCAGCTTACCCATACCGCCATCGGCCCCGACGGCCAGGAACGTACCCTAACCCGCACCGAGCCCATTGCCGACCACCGCGCCGGCCTGCAACTGGCGCTAGCGTTGCTGACGGACCCGGAACTGGGCGTCATCCAAAGTCCCGAGGAGGTGGCCGTGGTGGGGCACCGGGCGGTGCATGGGGGCGAGCAGTTCATGGCCCCTACGCTGGTGACGACGGCCGTGAAGGCCAAAATCCGGGAGCTATTTGCACTGGCTCCGCTGCACAACCCGGCCAATTTGCTGGGCATGGAGGTGGCCGAACAGCTGTTCCCGCAGGCCCGCCAGGTGGCGGTGTTCGACACGGCTTTCCACAGCACGCTGCCGCCCCAGGCCTACCGCTTCGCCCTGCCCGAGCGCCTGTACACCGAGCACGGCCTGCGGGCCTACGGCTTCCACGGCACCAGCCACAAGTTTGTGTGCGACGAGGCCCGCCGCTACTTGAACAAGCCCGAAGCCCGCATTATTACGGTGCACCTGGGCAACGGCTGTAGCATGACGGCCACCGTAGCCGGCCGCTCGGTGGATACCAGCATGGGTTTCGGGCCGATGAACGGGCTGGTGATGGGCACCCGCGCCGGCGACACCGACCAGGCCGTTATTTTTTATCTGGTTGAGCAACTGGGCTACTCGCTCGACGCCGTGAAGACCCTGCTCAACAAAGAAAGCGGCATGCTCGGCCTCACCGGCCACACCGATATGCGCGACGTTACCCGGCAGCTCGAAGCCGGCGACGACCGCGCCCGGCTGGCCTACGACCTGTATGCTTACCGCATCAAAAAGTACCTCGGCTCCTTCCTGGCCGCCCTCAACGGGGCCGAAGCGGTGGTATTTACGGGCGGAGTGGGCGAAAACGACGCCCGCGTGCGGGGCCTGGCCTGCCAGAACCTGGATTTCCTGGGCATTCAGCTCGATGAGGAGCAGAACCAGCGCCGCTCCCCCGGCCTGCGCGACCTCTCGGCCCCCGGCGCCCGCGTACCGGTGCTGGTTATCCCCACCAACGAGGAACTGGAAATTGCCCGGCAGTGCGCGGCGTTGGTTAGTGGTTAGTGGAGAAAGGTCATTCAGAGCGCAGCGAAGAATCTCGCGTGCTAACGCTGGAATACTGTTGCATCAACTACAGGCGAGATTCTTCGCTGCGCTCTGAATGACCTTTCATTACCAACTGCCACTCACTAACCACTCAATCGTACCTTCGCGCAACTCTGCGCCCGCACCGGGGGTTATTGGCTTTCCACTGATTACGTCGGCTCTTGCTGTTATCTGCTTCTCCCTGGTTGATTGGATTGTGCCTGCTGGTGGGCGTGGGCTACGCGGCCCTGCTTTACTCGGCCAAAGCACCCTGGAGCCGGCCCGTCAACTACGCGCTGGCGGCCGTACGCTTCGTGGTGGTGAGCTTCCTGTGCTTTCTGCTGCTCTCCCCCTTCCTCAAATCCACCACCACTACCACCGAGAAGCCGACCCTGGTGCTGGCCCTCGACGACTCGAAGTCGGTGGCGCTGTTTACGCCGCCGGCCGTGCTGCAGCAGGCCACCACGGGCCTTACGCGGCTGGCCGAAACACTGCGCCAGAAGGGCTTTACGGTAGAAACGCGCACGCTCGCGGCCACTGGCGCCACCCGGCCCGACTCGGTGCAGTTTGGGGCCCCGGCCACCAACCTCGACGGGCTGCTGGCCGGTATCGGCGAAACATTTCAGGGCCGTAATTTGGCGGGCGTAGTGCTGCTTTCCGATGGCCTCGTAAACCAGGGCCAGGCCCCCGAATTCGCCGATTACCGCTTCCCGCTCTATACCCTAGGCGTAGGCGACACCATCCCGAAAAAAGATGTAAGCCTGCCCGCTCTGACCTACAACCGATTGGCTTTCAGCGGAAACCAGTTTCCGATTGAAGCCGAGCTGGCCTACGACGGCTACCCGGCCGGCACTACGGCCACCGTGCAGCTGCTGGAAAAAGGCCGGGTGCTGCAAACCAGGCGCGTGGCTCTGCCGGCCGGACAGCGACGAGTTAAAACCATATTTACGCTCACGGCCACCGGCACCGGAAAGCGGCGCTACGAGGTGCGGGCCGTGCCGCTGCCGGGCGAGTTCACGCTGCTCAACAACACCAAATTTGCTTACCTCGATGTGGTGAAGGGCAAATTGCGGGTGCTGCTGGCCGGCGCCGCCCCCCACCCCGACCTCAAGGCCCTGCGCGCCGCCATCCAGCAAAACGACAACTTCGACCTGATTACCTACCTGCCCGGTATCAGTCCGCTCAAAAACCAGGATTTCGACGTGGCCATTCTGCACCAGCTGCCGGCCCGCTCGGGCGTGGGCGCCGAGGTACTGGCCCAGGTGGCCGCCCGGCGCGCCCCGGCCCTGTACGTGCTGGGGGCGCAGTCTGATTTTGGGGCCTACAACCGCCTGGGCACCGGCCTGACGGTGCAGCCCCGCGGCGCCCAAACCGACGACGTAACGCCCGTACCCAACCCGGCTTTCAACCGGTTTTCTTTCGAGGAGGACGCGCTGAAGCGGTTTGCCGACTACCCGCCCGCACCGGTGCCCTTCGGCGAGGCCCGGCTCAGCGGCGGGGCCGAGGCCGCACTGTGGCAGCGGGTGGGCCGCGTGGCTACTCAGAAACCGCTGCTGGTTTTTGGCGGTACGCCTGCCCGGCGGCAGGCCACGCTGCTCACCGAAGGAAGCTGGCAATGGCGCCTGCAGGAAGCCGTGGAGCACGACGACAAGCCCGAAGCCTACGACCGGCTGGTGCTACGAACCCTGCAGCTGCTCACCCAGAACGCCAACCGCAAGCGCCTCGACGTGTACCCGACCCAGGATGCGTTCAACACCTCCGATGACGTAACCTTCGGGGTAGAAACCTACAACGCTATCTTCGAGCGAACCTACGGTGAGCCCGTCACGCTTACGCTCACCGACGAGCAGCAGCAGGTCCGCACCTTCAGCTTTGCCCCCACCCCGGACGGTGCGCCCGTGCATCTGGGCGAGTTGCCGGCGGGCCTCTACCGCTACCAGGCCCGCGCCACCCTCGGCGGCCAGGCCCAGCAGGATGCCGGCGAAGTGCTGGTGCAGGAGCAGCAGCTCGAAGCCCTGCAAAGCCGCGCCGACCACAACCTGCTGGCCCAGCTGGCCCGCCGCAGTGGCCAGCGCCTCTATTTCCCCGCTCAAATCGACCAGCTAGCCCAGGACATCGAGAAGGCCGGTTACAAGCCCGTCATCTACGAGCAGGAAGACCTGAAAGACCTCATCAACCTGAAATGGCTGTTTTTCCTGCTGCTGGCCCTGGTTACGGCCGAATGGGCCACCCGTAAATACTCCGGCGGCGTGTGAGGCAGTTGCACAATGTAGGGGCGGGGCTTGTCCCCGCCCGCCGTTGAACGCCCCCACCTGAATTATTTCAACGGCCCCGCTCCTACATCATGCCACAACAACGCTTTAACGGCGGGCGGGTACAAGCCCCGCCCCTACAAAATCATTCTATGAAATACCTGCCCCTGTTCGCTACCGTTCTGCTGCTCACTGGCTGCGCGAAATCAACCGATAAAAAGGCCGAGCTGGCCGTGCAGGATTTCCTGCGCAACCGGGTTTCGACGGCCCGCAACTACGCGCCGGGCAAGTTCCGGCTGCAACCCTACACCCGCCGCGACTCGCTGCTGTACCTGGCCCAGATGGCCCGGATTAACGGCCTGCCTGCGCCGCCCGCTCCCACGCCCACCGACACAGCCCGCATTGGCATTCTGGTGTACCACGACTACCGCGACCAGACGCCCGATGGCATCCTGATTCGCGACAGTGGCGAGTACGTGGTGCGCCCCAACGGCGAGGTGCGCCTGCTGATTGCCGAAAGCGTACGGAAGCGGCGACTGGCCCAGTAGCCGTACCTTTGCACAACCTCATCCTGCGCTTGCGAAGGATGACAGAAAAGCTCCTACTTCACCTCCCCCATGCGCTACATCCTGCTCAACAAGCCCTACGAAGTCCTGACCCAGTTCACCGACGAAACCGGCCGGCAGACGCTCAAGGATTTTGTGGAGATACCCGGCATCTACCCCGTCGGGCGGCTCGATTACGACTCGGAGGGGCTGGTATTGCTCACCGACGACAAGCAGCTGCAGCACCGGCTGTCGGAGCCGCGCTTCAAGGTGCCCAAAACCTATTGGGTGCAGGTAGAAGGCGAACCCACGCCCGAAGCCCTCGAAAACCTGCGCCGCGGCGTGGACCTGAAAACCGGCTATACCTCGGCCGCCGAAGTGGAGCTGCTGCCCCAGGCGCCCGAGCTGTGGGAACGGAGCAAGCCGGTCCGTTTCCGGGCCAACATTCCGACCAGCTGGCTGCAAATCCGCATTTCGCAGGGCATGAACCGGCAGGTGCGCAAAATGACGGCCGCCGTGGGCTACCCCACCCTCCGCCTCGTGCGCGCCGCCATTGCCGATATGGACCTGGGCGAGCTGCAGCCCGGCCAGTGGCGCGAGCTGACCAATACCGAAGTGCGCCTGCTCACCGAAGACATGGCGGCCCAGACAGCCGCGGCCGGCACCTTTAAAACGCCTAAAAGCTCGGAATACTGGCCTGGCGGCATTCCGCCCGGCGGCAAAAAAACCGGCGGAAACCGCGGCGGCTTCATGGCTCCCGGCACTAAGGCAGCCGGCAGCAAACCAAACCGGCCCGTCGGCGGGCCCAAGTCAGTCCGCCCGAAACCCGCCGGCAACAGGGCCGATGCGCCAGGAAAATCAGCGGGCAGTAAACCCGCCGGGGGGAAATCGGCTGGTAGCCGGCCGGCCGGCGCCAGACCTGGCGGCGGAGGGGGCAACGGCAAAACCTTCGGCACGAAACCAACCGGCGGCAAACCCGGCAGCAAGCCCGGTACAGCGGGCGGCGGGCCCAAGCGGCGCGGCTAATGCCGTGGCGGCGGCTGGTGCGACGGGGGCTGTTGGCCGTAGCGCTGGGCTTTGCGCTGCTGAACGCGGTGGCCTTTTTTCACGCCTGGCGCTTCACCCACTTTGTTGCCGCAGACGGCCAAAAAGCCGGTAGCCCCGAGCAGCTGACGCTGGCCGGCAAGCTGTGGGTGCTAGCCACCGGCGTACGCACGCCCAAACCGCGCAACCACACCGTGCCCACGTTCCCGTACGCCACCGTGCGGCTACCCGGCCCCAATGGGCGGCTGGAAAGCTGGTACGGCGCGGTGCCACGGGCGCGGGGCACGGTGGCGCTGTTTCATGGCTATACCAGCTCCAAAAGCCAGTTGCTGCACGAAGCCGGCTACTTTCGCCGACTCGGCTACAACGTGCTGCTCACCGATTTTGCGGGCAACGGCAACTCGGCGGGCTACCGCTGCACAGTGGGCTACCGCGAGGCGGCCGATGTGGCGGCTGTGGTACGCTGGCTGCAGCGGCGGCCAGGACCGGTGTTTATCTATGCCAACTCGATGGGCGCGGTAGCCACGCTGCGGGCGGAGGCGGAGTTGGACGTGAGGCCCACGGCCAACCTGCTCGAATGCCCTTACGGCTCGATGCTGGCCACTGCCCAGAGCCGTTTCCGCTCCATGCGCATCCCCGCGTTTCCGATGGCCAATCTGCTGGTGTTCTGGGGCGGCGCGGCTAACGGTTTCAACGCATTCGGCCTCAACGCCACCGCCTATGCCGCCCGCGTAGCAACTCCTACCCTACTCATGTGGGGCACTGCTGACCCGCGCGTTACCCCCCCCGAAACCGACGCCATTTTCACCAACCTTGCCGGTCCTAAGCAACGCCAGGATTTTGTTGGCTCCGGCCACGAGCCGTATTGGTGGCGGCACGAAGCGCTGTGGCAGCGCACGGTGGCGGGGTTTCTGAGCGGGCAATAGCGCCAAGCTCCAGCTTCACGGGTCGTTGCTGACTCGAGAGTGTTTCTGTTCAACACTACGCGAAGCTGGAGCTTCGCGCTACTGCCCGTTCAGCAACTCATCAGGCCTAGCTCACCTGCCCGGCTGGCAGAAGTTCTGCCCTGCGTATTCCCGTAGAAAGTCAGTCCGACACGAAAAGCAGCCATGCAGCCCTAGAAAATGACAATCTGTCATTCGAAACACGCATTTCGTGGGCTGGTACGTCTCTTGTAAATAGGGCTGTACGAGGGTTTCGGCCCTTTTTCAACTGACAACCTACTTTCTACATACAACTAACATCATGGGCAAAATAATCGGTATTGACCTCGGCACCACCAACTCGTGCGTAGCCGTAATGGAAGGCAACGAGCCGGTGGTAATTCCGAACAGCGAAGGCCGCCGTACTACCCCTTCGATTGTCGCGTTTCTCGACAACGGTAAGGGCGAGCGTAAGGTGGGCGACCCCGCCAAGCGCCAGGCCATTACCAACCCCAACAACACTATCCAGAGCATCAAGCGCTTCATGGGCCGCAACTTTTCGGAGGTTTCCGAAGAGGCCAAGAACGTGCCTTACGATGTAACCAGCGGCACCAACAACACGGCCACCGTGAAAATTGGCGACCGGAACTACACGCCCCAGGAAATCTCGGCTATGGTGCTTCAGAAGATGAAGCAGACCGCTGAGGAGTACCTGGGCACCACCGTAACCGAAGCCGTTATTACGGTTCCTGCCTACTTCAACGACGCCCAGCGCCAGGCCACTAAGGAAGCCGGTGCCATTGCCGGTCTCGATGTGAAGCGCATCATCAACGAGCCCACCGCCGCTGCTTTGGCTTACGGCCTCGACAAAGACCACTCGAACCACAAAGTAGCCGTGTACGACCTCGGCGGTGGTACGTTTGATATCTCGATTCTGGAGCTTGACAATGGCGTGTTTGAGGTGCTCAGCACCAACGGCGACACCCACCTCGGCGGCGACGACTTCGACCAGGTAATCATCAACTTCCTGGCCGACCAGTTCGCCTCGGAAAACGAGGGTCTCGACCTGCGCAAAGATGCTATGGCCCTGCAGCGCCTCAAGGAAGCTGCCGAGAAGGCCAAAGTGGAGCTGTCTTCGTCTTCGGAAACCGAAATCAACCTGCCCTACATCACGGCTACGGCTTCGGGCCCCAAGCACTTGGTAGTAAAGCTGAGCCGCTCTAAGTTCGAGCAGTTGGCCGACAGCCTGTTCAAGCGCAGCATGGAGCCTGTGAAAAAGGCCCTGCAGGATGCTGGCCTGAGCACTTCCGACATCGATGATGTGATACTGGTAGGTGGTTCGACCCGCATGCCCCGCATCCAGGAGGAAGTGGAGAAGTTCTTCGGCAAAAAGCCCAGCAAAGGTGTAAACCCCGACGAAGTGGTAGCCATTGGCGCGGCCATTCAGGGCGGCGTACTCACCGGCGAAGTGAAGGATGTATTGCTGCTCGACGTAACCCCACTCAGCCTCGGCATCGAGACCATGGGCGGCGTAATGACCAAGCTCATCGAGAGCAACACCACCATCCCGACCAAGAAATCGGAGACGTTCTCGACGGCTTCCGACAACCAGCCAAGCGTGGAAATCCACGTATTGCAGGGCGAGCGGCCGCTGGCTTCGCAGAACCGCACCATTGGCAAGTTTCACCTCGATTCTATTCCGCCTTCGCCGCGCGGCGTTCCGCAGATCGAAGTAACCTTCGACATTGATGCAAACGGCATTTTGCACGTAACGGCCAAGGACAAAGGCACGGGCAAGGAGCAGAAAATCCGTATCGAAGCCTCGTCGGGCCTTTCCGACGCCGACATCGAGCGGATGCGCCAGGAAGCGCAGTCGAACGCCGAAGCCGACAAGGCCGAGCGCGAGAAAATCGAGAAGGTCAACCAGGCCGACTCCATGATTTTCCAGACGGAAAAGCAGATGACCGAGTACGGCGACAAGCTGAGCGCCGGCAACAAAACGGCCGTCGAAGATGCCCTCGCCGACCTCAAGAAGGCCCACGAGAGCAAAGACCTCGGCGCCATTGATACGGCCATGGCCGCCATCAACACGGCCTGGCAGGCTGCCTCGCAGGAGATGTACGCCCAGGGCGGCCCCGAAGGCGGCCAGCCCGGCGGCGGCGACGGTGGTAACCCCTTCGGGGGTGCCGACGGCCAGCCCGGTGGCAACGGCCAGCAGGGTGCCAACTCCGACAACGTAACCGACGTGGATTACGAAGAAGTAGAAGGCAAAAAGTAAGCGTAGATTCGCGCTTTCTGAATTGATTGCGCTGCTAATTGGTATTTTTGAAAGGCCCGGAGCAGCTTGTTCCGGGCCTTTTTTTGCGCGGGTTACACGCTTCGCCGCTACATAGGAAAGTAGCGCAGAGCGGCGTAGCGTTTCACTGTTTTATGGTAGCGTATGGCTCATTTCATCATTATCGGGGCCGGTATCGGGGGCTTAGCTACGGCACACGCCCTGCTGAACCTGGGCCACACCGTACGGGTGCACGAGGCCGCCCCCGAGCTGCGGGCAGTGGGCGCGGGCGTAGTGCTGGGCGCTAATGCTATGCGCGCCCTCCACGAGCTGGGCCTGCACGATGCCGTGGCCGCAGTTGGCGCACCGGTGCGTCAGCTGCGTCTGCTCGACCAGCAGGGCCGCGTGCTGCAAGCCGCCGACACCACCGAATTCACGCAAAAGCTGGGCTTCGAAAACGTAGGCATCCATCGGGCCGACCTGCAACGGGCGCTGCTAACGGGCCTTCCGCCGGACACCGTGCAGCTGGGTAACCCCTTCGAACGGTTCGAGCAGACCCAAGCAGGCGTAACGGCGCATTTATCTACCGGCACCGTGGCCCACGCCGATGCTCTGCTGGGGGCCGACGGGCTGAACTCGCGAGTGCGCCGGCAGCTGTGGCCGGCGGCGCACCCGCGCTACGCCGGCTACACCTGCTGGCGCGGCGTGGTTGAGGCAAGCGTGCTGAAGCTGCCAGTCGGCGAATCGGGCGAGACCTGGGGCCGGGCGGGGCGGCGGTTTGGCTACGTGCCGGTGGGCGGCGGCCGGGTGTACTGGTTTGCCTGCCTCAACAGCGCCGAGCCGCGCAACCCCAGGTTCCAAGATTACCGGGTGGCCGACCTGCAGCGCGAATTCGCCGGTTTCCATGCGCCGGTGCCCGCGCTGCTGGCCCTCACCCACGATAACGAACTGCTCTGGAACGACATTCTCGACCTGCCACCGCTGGCGCACTTCGCCCGTGGCCGGGTGCTGCTGCTCGGCGACGCGGCCCACGCTACCACGCCCAACCTGGGCCAGGGTGCGGGCATGGCCATCGAGGACGCCGCCGTGCTGGCTCGCTGCCTGAGCGCCTCCCCCAACAACCTGCCCATCGCCTTCCGGGCCTTCGAGCAGCAGCGCCAAGCCCGCACCGCCCGCATCGTGCGCACCTCGTGGCAGCTGGGCCGTGTGGGGCAGCTGGAAAACCCGCTTCTGGCTGGCTTGCGTAATACCCTAATGCGCCTGCTGCCGGCCGCCGTGAGCCGTAGCCAGATGGCGTGGCTGTACGAGGAATTGTAATGGCCTAGCCGCCACACAAAAAAGCCCGGCTCCTTTGCAGGAACCGGGCTTTGGGTTGCAGCCTGAGGATTAAGCGGCGGCGGCCGTCTGACCGTTTTCACGGTCGTCAATGGCTTTCTTGAGCTTGGCAATAGCCTGGGTAGCGCGCTCCTCGTCGAGACGGTTGATGTTGAGCAACATCTTGGTCTTCTCGGCGCGGGTAACTACCGGATGGTTGAGCAGACGGATAATTTCCTCCTTCTGC
The DNA here is from genome assembly GCF_018613725.1 of Hymenobacter sp. ISL-91. Lineage (GTDB taxonomy): Bacteria > Bacteroidota > Bacteroidia > Cytophagales > Hymenobacteraceae > Hymenobacter. Next base: position 135,809 of record NZ_JAGGPS010000009.1, on the reverse strand, counting down.
GAGGCCGAGGCATAAGCAGGAGCCGATGGCGCAGCAGCAGCAACCGACTCAGCGGGTACCGCCTTCATGGCCACGGGCGCAGCCGGGGCAGCCTGCGGAGCCGGAGCGGGCGTCTCGGCCACGGTAGGCGTGTTGCCGGCGTAGTCCATCTCCTCGGCCGGGGTAGGCTCGTAGCCGGCAGCGCGGATAATCCAGGCCAGAATATTACGGTAGGCCTTACCAATGGCGCGCGTTTGGGCCATGCTCATGATGGCAAACTCCTGGTAGAACTTCTTGCCCTGCTCCTTGCTGGAACACACGGCGAAGCCTGCGCCCACCGTTTGGCCACTCTTCAGGTCGAAGAGAATAACCTTGGCCTGGTACTTTATTTCCTGCTCATTGCTGACGTTGATGACGTGCTCGACCACGGGCACAATACCCAGGCGCGAGCCGGCGTACTGCCAGCCTTCCACGTTCACGAACTCTTTGCCCTGCACGTTGGTCGTGAGCTTATTTTCCTTGATAAACTTAGCCAGATCGGTCGCCAGGTGCAGCGTCTCGTCGGAGTGCGACAGGTCGTAGCTTTCAACTTTGGGCTTGCGAACAGACTCTTTGGGGGCTTTAACTGCTTGGCTCATGGTGCTTTTCCGTTAGGTTCCTGTAGTGACATACTTGGGTTCGGGTATATAACCGACACCCCACGCAATTAGTGCAAAAATTCGTTAAATTTTATACAATTTTTATTACTGATTAACAGACACTTATAAACAATTTTTCCAATATCATTAGTCACTACCCTTTTTAGCTTAGTCACCGCACTGTAAACTACGATAGGCGGCCGACAGCACTTGCATAACCTACCCGAATACTGGCGCCAGGGCACAAAAAAACGCCAGCGGCTGGCCGGCGTCTTCATACTATTCTTGGGCTGGCTATGGGCCGCTTAGTTGTCTCCTTCCCAGATGTATCCGTCCTTCATCGTGATGGTGCGGTCGGCCATTTCGGCCAGCTGGTCGTTGTGCGTGACGATAACGAAGGTCTGGCCCAGTTCTTTGCGCAGCAGGAAGAAAATCTGGTGCAGCTCTTGGGCGTTCTGCGAGTCGAGGTTGCCCGAGGGCTCATCGGCGAAGATGATTTCGGGCGAGTTGATGAGGGCGCGGGCCACGGCCGTGCGCTGCTGCTCGCCGCCGCTCATCTCGGAGGGCTTGTGGTCGGCGCGGCGCTCCAGGTTCAGCATGCCGAGCAATTCGCGGGCCCGCACCCGGGTTTCTTTTTCGGAGCGGCCCGCCAGGTAGGCCGGCAGGCACACGTTTTCGAGGGCCGTGAACTCGGGCAGCAGGTTATGAAACTGGAAGATGAAGCCGATGTGGCGGTTGCGAAACCGGGCCAGATCGGAGCGACCCAGCGAGCTGACCGACTCGCCATCAAACAGCACTTCGCCCGAATCGGGGTTGTCGAGCGTGCCCAAAATGTGCAGCAGCGTGCTTTTGCCGGCTCCCGATGAGCCCACAATGGACACGATTTCCGATTTCTCGATCGTCAGGTCGATGCCCTTGAGCACTTCGAGCGTATTGTAGCTCTTGCGGACGTTGATGGCTTGCAGCAAAATGAATCGGGAGAACGGGGCCAGATAGGAGTACGAAACAAATCTACGCAATGTCGGGCGTAGCGGTGGCATCGGGGGCGGGGCCGGCGTATCTTCCCGGTTGCTATGCTGCTTATGCCCCTCCCCTCTTTTTCTTTTCGGCGCTGGCTGAGCGCGCTGCTATTGGTAGCCGCCGGGCTGCTGGTGCTGGCGGCTGGCTGGTGGAGTTGGCCCCGCGCCGTGCCGGCCCAGCTTGAGCTCCGCGCATCGGCAACCACCCGGCCCCCTGGCCCGCCGCCGCCCGATGGCCGGATGCGGGGCGTAAGCTGGGTGGGCACCGACTCGGTTTCTACCCTCGACCTGGAACCCCTAAGCAAGGCGGGCGTGACCTGGATTGCCCAGATGCCTTTTGGCTGGATGGCAGGCGCGGCCGAACCGACCGTGCAGCTGCGCACCGGCGCGGGCAGCCGCCGCTACTGGGGCGAAAGCGACGCGGGCATCTTGCTCACGGCCCAACGGGCACGGCAGCGTGGCATCCGTACGCTGCTCAAGCCCCACCTGTGGCTGCGCGGCCCCAGCGGCAGCTGGCCCGGCGACATCAACATGACCTCCGAAGCCGATTGGCAGGCCTGGTTCAGCAGCTACTCGGCCTTTATCCTGCACTATGCCCGGCTGGCCGAAGCGGGCCACTTGGACGCGCTGTGCATTGGCACCGAGCTGGAGCGTACCGTGGGCCACGAGGCTGAGTGGCGGGCACTTATCGGGCAAATCCGGCAGGTGTACCGTGGCCCGCTCACGTACGCCGCCAACTGGAGCGGCGAGTTCGAGCAGGTGAAGTTCTGGGATGCGCTGGACTTTATCGGTGTGCAGGCCTACTTCCCGCTCAGCACCGAACCCAGCCCCAAGAAAGCCCGCCTGCTGGCCGGCTGGAAGGAGCCGCTGCGCCGCATTGCCGCCGTGCAAAAGCAGTACAACAAGCCCGTTGTGTTTACGGAAGCCGGCTACAAAACCACCGCCGACGCGGCTGCAAAGCCCTGGGAATGGCCCCAGAAGCTGGACGTACTCGCACCCACCGACGAGGCCACCCAGGCGGCCTGCTATGCTGCCCTGTTCGAGACATTCTGGACCAAGACCTGGTTTAAGGGCATTTTTATCTGGAAGTGGTACCCCGGCCTGCAGCCCGACGGCCCTGCCCGCCGCCACGCCGACTTTACGCCCCAGCACAAGTCTGCCGAGCGAGTGATGAGCCAGTGGTTTTTGAAGGGCGTGTGAGGAAATCAGGCGACGAAGTGACGAGGTAAAAAGAACGTCATTCAGAGCGCAGCGAAGAATCTTGCATGTTGATGTTCTATGTGTGTCGTTCAACTACGTTGCGAGCGAGATTCTTCGCTGCGCTCTGAATGACGTTCTTTTTACCTCGTCACCTCATCACTTCTTAACCCTGTAACCTGCTCACGCCAGCAGTTTATTACCCAACTATTCGTCCTGCCCCACCAACTCCCAACTCAATTCTGCCTACTTTCGCGGTTAGAAACCACCCCCATAACTGACCTCTATGAACATTCACGAGTATCAGGGCAAAGACATTTTGAAGCGCTACGGCGTGCGCGTGCAGGAAGGCATCGTGGCCGACACGGCTGAAGAGGCCGTTGCTGCTGCCGAAAAGCTCACTGCCGACACCGGCACCAGCTGGTACGTTATCAAGGCCCAGATCCATGCCGGCGGCCGCGGCAAAGGTGGTGGGGTGAAACTCGCCAAAAACCTGGAGCAGGTAAAAGAAATTGCCGGCCAGATCATCGGCATGCAGCTGGTAACCAAGCAAACCGGCGCCGAAGGTCGTAAGGTGCACAAGGTGCTGGTCGCCCAGGACGTGTACTACCCCGGCGAGTCGGAAACCCAGGAGTTCTACATGAGCGTACTGCTCGACCGCGCCACCGGCCAGAACGTTATCATCTATACCACTGAAGGCGGCGTAGACATCGAGGAAGTAGCCGAGGCGCATCCCGAGAAAATCCACCGCGAGCATGTTGACCCGCGCGTAGGTCTGCAGGGCTTCCAGGCCCGCAAAATTGCCTTCAACCTCGGCCTGTCGGGCGAGGCGTTCAAGGAGATGACCAAGTTCGTGACGGCCCTCTACAAGGCCTACGACGAAACCGACTCGGCTATGTTCGAAATCAACCCCGTGTTGAAGACGTCGGACAACAAGATTCTGGCCGTTGACGCCAAGGTAACCCTCGACGAAAACGCCCTCTACCGCCATAAGGACTTTGTGGGCCTGCGCGACACCAACGAGGAAGACCCCTTGGAAGTAGAAGCCTCGGCTTCGAACCTGAACTATGTAAAACTCGACGGCAACGTGGGCTGCATGGTGAACGGTGCCGGTTTGGCTATGGCCACCATGGACATTATCAAGCTGAGCGGCGGTGAGCCGGCCAACTTCCTCGATGTAGGCGGAGGGGCCTCGGCCGAAACCGTAGAAGCCGGTTTCCGCATCATCCTGAAAGACCCGAATGTACAGGCCATCCTGATCAACATTTTCGGTGGCATTGTGCGTTGCGACCGGGTTGCCAACGGTGTGGTGGAAGCCTACAAGAACATCGGCGACATCCGGGTGCCTATCATCGTGCGCCTGCAGGGCACCAACGCCGAAGAGGGCGCCCGCATCATCGACGAAAGCGGCCTGAAGGTGTACTCGGCCGTACTGCTGAAAGACGCCGCCGAGCGTGTAAAGGAAGTACTGGCTAAGTAATTAGGAATTTTTAATTCTGAATTTTGAATTGAAAAAGGCCGTTGAACGCCCCTATTGAGAGTCGTTCAACGGCCTTTTTCAATTCAAAATTCAGAATTAAAAATTCCTAATTATCCTTTGCCACACCGGCGTTGTCTTCGGCCTTCAGAGAAATGGCTTTGCCTTTTACACGCAACTCCACTTCCATATTGCCGCGGGTGCCCACCGAGTAGGGACAGATAGTATGGGCCTGCCGCACCATATCAATGCTTTTCTGCTCATCAAATGCTTTCAGGTCTACGTCGAGCACGGCCGAAAGACCATAGGCTTCGCCTTCCTGGAAAAGCGAGACGGAGCATTTCACTTCGGTGCTGGGGTCGAGTTTGTCGCCGGCGCGCTGGGCAATAACGAGCAGTGCCTGCTGGAAGCAGGAGGAGTAGCCGGCAGCGAACAGTTCTTCGGGGTTAGTCGCATTTTTTTTGCCGCCTAAGCCTTCAGGAACCGACATTTCGAGGTCGATGATGCCGGTAGCGGAACGGACATGGCCGCTACGGCCGCCCACAGCCGTAGCGTCGGCGGTATAGAGAGTCTTTTTTTCGGTGCTTGCCATAAAAAGGAATAGCTGGTGAGAAAGAGGTTTGGCTAATTAACTGCCTAGCCGGCCGGAAGGTTACCTAGCAGGGGTACAGGATTTCGCAGAAAAAGCGGAAACAGGTTTGGCAAAGGCGCTTTTTCTCTCTAGTTTTGCGGCTCCCAACGCAGGTTGCGTAGTACAACGGATAGTATGGGAGCCTCCGAAGCTCTAGATCTAGGTTCGATTCCTAGCGCGACCACACCAAAGCCCTTTGCTTAGCTGCAGAGGGCTTTTTTTGTGTTGGTTTGGTACCCGGCGCATCCTTTACCCCACCTGCGGCGTACAAGGCGGGCGTTTGCCTCAACGGTACGCCTAGCTTCGTTGTTTACTAAACTACTACCCCATGAACAAGTACATGCTTTCCGCGCTGGCCCTCTCTTTTACCCTCAGCGCCGGCTCGGCCTTGGCCCAGGGTAAGATGACCAAGAAATCGGACGACGAAAAAACCAAGGTCACGACCGAAGACGGCATGATGACCAAAACCAAAGTAGCCGACGACGGTAAAACCAAAGTAAAGGGCAAAACGCCTCGTGGCGGCAAGATGAAAGCCACCACCAAGCCCCGCGAAGGAGCCGATATGGCCGACATGAACATGAGCAAATCGGCCGGAGTGATGGTGGGTGGAGCCATGATGACGGCCGATAAGGACATCGTAGACAACGCCGTCAACTCTTCCGACCACACCACGTTGGTAGCGGCAGTGAAAGCCGCCGACCTGGTGAATACGCTGAAGAGCGACGGCCCATTCACTGTATTTGCACCCACCAACGCCGCTTTCGATAAGCTGCCGGCTGGCACCGTGAACACGCTGGTAATGCCCGAAAACAAGGCTACCCTCACCACCATCCTTACCTACCACGTAGTACCCGGCCGCCTATTGGCCGCCGACCTGAAGGATGGCCAGACCTTGACCACCGTGCAGGGCGAAACCCTGATGGTACACCGCACCGGTAACATGGTGATGCTGCACGATGCCAAAGGCGGCAAAGCCACTGTAACGGTAGCCGACGCGGTATCGAAAAACGGCGTTACGCACGTTATCGATACGGTTCTGATGCCTGCTAAATAAGGCCTCATAGACCCCTGAAATTTGCTAAAGCGCCCAGCCCTATACAGGGTTGGGCGCTTTTTTTGGGCTCCGAAAAAAGGTGTAGACCATTTAGAAAGTGCCAGCGCTACCGTCCGTTTGCAGGCTAGAAATCTTTGCCGATCTTTACCACTTAGCTTTCACCCTTTCTATTGCTTGATGAAACACTTTTTCGCCTGGATGTTAACGGCCTCGCTATGCGTAGGCTTCGGAACAGCCTCGGCCCAGACGCTGCCGGCAGCCCCGCCGACCAGCCTGCAGGGCCAAAGCCTGAAGGACTGGCTGCGCCAGAACTGGTACGACGGCAAGCGCGTGGAGCTCGACTACAGCACGGCCCGCGGCAAGATGTACAACTACATCGACAACCAGGATGGCCGCGTAGTATGCGTGTACTCGGGCTACACCGAGAGTGTACGGCTCGACTCAACCGCCACCAGCACCGGCGTGGTGCAACAAATAAACTGCGAGCATACTGTTCCGCAGTCGTGGTTTAATGAGCGCGTACGCATGCGTTCCGACATTCACCACCTATTCCCGACGTTCATCCAGTGGAACTCCGACCGCGGCTCTGATCCGTTTGCGGAAATTCCGGACAACCAGACCACCAAGTGGATGCGCGGTGCCAGCAGCCAGACAACCGTGCCGACCGCCAACATCGACGAGTTCAGCGAGGATACCAACTCGCAGTTTGAGCCGCGCGAAGACCATAAGGGCAACCTGGCGCGGGCTATCTTCTACTTCTACACCATGCACCAGGGCCAGCAGTTCGACCCGGGCAAGGACGTAATTACGGCCGCCGCCGACCTGAACACGCTGTACCAGTGGCATATGGCCGACCCGGTAGATGCCCGCGAGCGGGAGCGGAACCGCCGTACCGCCAAAAGCCAGGGCAACTTCAACCCCTACATTGCCTACCCCGACCTCGTGGCCCGCGCCTGGGGCTTCCAGGTGCTGCCAACCTTTGCGTTTGCAACCGCTACCGGCAGCATTGCCGAGGGCAACAGCGGCACCAGCACCTACACCACCAACGTTACCATCAGCCCCGCTCCTACTGCCCCGCTCACGGTGCAGCTGAGCCTGGCAGCCACCACTTCCACGGCCACCAGCGGCCAGGATTTTGTCTTCACTTCGCCCCAGACACTGACCTTTACAGCCGGCCAGACCACCCAGCCGGTAACCGTAACTGTTACTGGCGACCTGACGCCTGAAGCCGATGAGACGGTGGTGCTGGCCCTGACCAACCCCGCTACCGGCGCGGCCGTGGGCGGCCCGGCCCAGCACGAGCTAACCATTCTCAATGATGACGGTGTGGCCCCAACCATTCAGTTTGTTGCCGCCAGAGGCAGCCTGACGGAAGGCAACGACAACACCACCACTTACACCGTGAACGTAGCGCTGACCGGCACGGCCCCCACGGCCGCCGTTACCATTCCGGTAACGGTACAGGCGGCCGGCACCACCGCCGCCACACCCGCCGACTATACCCTGAACACGACCAGCCTCACTTTCGCGGCCGGCCAGGCAAACCAGACCCAGACCATAACCCTCACCGTAGCAGGCGACCTGTTGCCCGAGTCCAACGAAACTGTACTGCTGGCCCTGGGTGCGCCTACTACGGGCGGTGCGGTACTGGGCACCATCCGCACGCACGAGCTGACTATCCTGAACGACGATGCAGCCCTGCCGGCAGCGCCCTGCACCACGCTGTTCTTCTCAGAATATATTGAGGCGAAGGTTGGCAATACCAAGGCCATAGAAATCTATAACCCGTCGAATGCGACCGTTGACCTGGATGGCATTACGGTCAGCCTGTTCGCCAACGGCAAAACCACCCCTACCTCTACCGCCGAACTAACCGGAAGCATTGCGCCCGGCGACGTGTACGTTATTGCCAATTCCGGCGTCGCCTCGCCCCTTGTAAAAGCCCAGACCGACCTGGAATCGAACATTGGCTTCTTCAATGGCGATGATGCGCTGTTGCTCATGGATGGCACCGATACGCTCGACATCATCGGCGTTATCGGCCAGCAGCCGGCCGGCGGCTGGCTGTTGCCTGGCGGTGGCTCTACCACCGATGCCACGCTGGTGCGCAAGGCTACCGTAAACCGGGGCCAGCAGCGCTGGGCTGATGCCAGGGCGGAATGGACGTCGGTGGGCACCGATGTGTACGAGAACATTGGGCGCCACACCAGCAACTGCGTAACCATTACGGCCAACATGGGTGCCGCTCGTTTGGGTGAGGGCCTGGAGGTGTTTCCGAACCCGGCCACCGGCCGCCTGCAGCTACGCCTGCCACAGCTGAAAGGCCGGCAGGCCGCTGCTATCAGCCTCTACAATATGCTGGGCCAGCAGGTACTCAGCCACCGCCAGCCGCTGTCGGCTGCCGAGGTAGCCACGCTCGATGTACAGCCGCTGGCCGAAGGCCTGTATCTGTTGCGCGTGACTGCCAACGGCGTAACCTACACCAGCCGCGTGGAAGTGCGCCGGTAAAAGCATCGGCTGTTTCGGCCAGCAAAAAGCCCCTGATGTCGTTGCCGATGTCAGGGGCTTTTTGCTGGCCGAAATAGCCGATGCAGCTTGGTTCTAACCTGCCTCGGCTAGGTCCTGGTAGTCGGGATGCTGGGCAACATAGCCGGCCATGAAGGAACAGGTAGTGCGCACTTTCAGCTTTTTTTCGCGGGCATAGGCCAGGCCGGCTTTGGCCAGCTCGTCGCCGATGCCCTGGCCGCGTAGCCCTTCCTCCACAAACGTGTGGGTGAAATCGATAACGCCTTCGGTGGGCAGACTGTAGGACAGCTCGGCCGAGTGCCCATCCTGAGATACAGTGAATTCCTGGTTTTCGGGTTGGTGCTGAATTGAGAGAGACATAGAGAAATCAGAAAGAGGAAAGAATAGGAGGCGGCCCCGGCGCAAGCACAACAAGGCACCGCCATTTCCTGAAAGTTTACGTATGAATAGCAACGGCGGCCATCTGCGCTTCCGTTTTCCATTTATTCTCCCCTACTCTTTCCCTTTTTTATGTCGACCACCCCAACCAACCCTACCGATCCTTCGCGCGACCCGGCCAAAGCCAAGCCTGATACCCCTAACTATGGCGAATTTGGCCACCCCGACAGCCCCAGCCAGCCGGTTAACGAGGAGCAAAGCATAACCAAAGGCGGCGAGTCGGCCCCTTCAGTAGCATTTGCCGAGCAGCGCGGCAGCGCCCCGCAGAACCTCGACCCGGCTGCCGTACACCGGGCCGAAGATGCTGAGTATGATGAGCAGCGTGAAGGGTGGGCCAAAGACGACCCGCGCTACGGTGGCGGCACCCGCAACTGGCCTACCGCCGAGCCCGCCAACCGCACCCAGGCGCCGGCCTCTGATGCCGCCGAAAAGAACAACCCCAATGTGGGCTCCAATGATAACCCCGATGAGTTCAGCGCCTTACGCGCCGACAATGGCCGTGGTATTCCCGGCTCGGGCAAAGAGAACGAAATGCCTAACAACGATTAGGTACGCCGTGCCTCTTTCTTCACTTCTGACCGACCTTTCTGATGAGCAACGACAAAAAGAACCCGCCTGCTGATGAGCAGCTAAACCAGGACCCGGCCGCCGCCCTCGACGCCAGCAACAGCAGCCTGACGGAGGAACAGCGCAAGCACCGCGAGGAGCTATACGGCTACAAGCGCGACGAGGAAGGCACGCTCGACACAAGCAGCCAACTCGAAGATGCCATGTCGGGCACGCCCAGCGGCGCTACCACCGGCCCCGATCCGGATACCGAATCGACGACCGATGAGCTTCGTATCACCGGCTTCAACAACCCGATAAACGACAACAACCGCTAAGCTAACTGGCTATTCCCTAGCCTGAGTCTTTCGACACAGCAATGGCATCCCGAGCACCAAAAAGCCCCCTTACCCCTACGGTAAGGGGGCTTTTTGATGCTCCCGCCCTTCTGTTCATGTTGCGTGCATACTACAAGGCAGGTACGCGAACGTAACACCTCGCTTTTCCTGACCGTTAGACCAGCTCCCTTCCTTCGCTTTCGTACATCTATGAACCATTCCGCTTTGCCGGCTTCGCGACGACAGTTCTTACGCCGGGCCGGACTCGGTACGGCCCTGGCGGCCGTAGCTGGCTCAGCCGTTGCGTTTCCACATATAGCCTCCGAATCAACCGCTATGCAACATGCCGATAAGAAGAAAATTGGTTTTGCCGTCGTAGGTCTGGGCAAATTTGCCGTCGACCTGATGATGCCCGCTTTCAAGGAAACCAAGCACGCCCGTATTGTGGCCCTGGTGAGTGGCTCGCCCGATAAAGCGGCCCGCCTGGCCCGCGAGTACGGCGTGAACCCGAGGAGCGTTTACACCTACGAGAACTTCGACACCATCCGCGACAACCCCGAGGTGGACGTGGTGTACGTGGTGCTGCCCCCATCTATGCACGCCGAATTTACGGTGCGGGCCGCTCAGGCCGGCAAGCACGTACTCAGCGAGAAGCCCATGGCCCCCACCGTGGCCGAGTGCCAGCGCATGATTGACGCCTGCCAAAAAGCCGGCAAGAAGCTCATGGTGGCTTACCGCGCACAGTATGAGCCCTTCAACCTCGACGCCATTGCCCGCATCCGCCGCGGCGAGCTGGGCAAAGTAATGCAGATTACGGCCGACCACGGCCGCATCGTGGACCCTGCGGGCGACGTGGCCGATACCTGGCGTGTGGTGCAGAAACTGGCCGGTGGCGGCTCGCTCATGGACATCGGGATTTACTCGCTCAATGCTGCCCGCTACCTCACCGGCGAGGAGCCCACCGAGGTAACGGCCATGGAAATGACCGACCGCTCGGACCTGCGCTTCAAGGAAGTGGAAGACCGGATTCACTTCACGCTGCGCTTCCCCGGCGGCACGCTGGCCACCTGCACCAGCTCCTATAGCACCGAGCAGGTTAAGCGCTTCCGGGTTTATGGCACCAAGGCCTAGCTGGAGCTCGACCCCGCCACCGATTACTACGAGCACAACATGCTTATCGGCGACAAAGACGGTCAGCGCAAGCCTCAGCTCAAGGAAGGGAACCAGTTTGCCGCCGAGCTCGACCATATGGCTGAGTGCGTGCTCGAAAACAAAACGCCCAAAACGCCCGGCGAAGAGGGACTGCGCGACATTCGCCTCGTCCATGCCATCTACGAGGCTGCCCGCACCGGCAAAAAAGTGAAAGTGTAGCGAAATTGTGGTAGCTATGGGGCAACAACCCCAAGCGGCTGTGGCTCCTATGCCTCGCTAAGGTGCAGTGGCCGATTTTTTTCATTGCTTTCAGCTTGCTTCTATGACTGCTCCCCTGCTTGTTTTGACTGATTTCAGCCCCGATGCCGACTTGGCGCTGCGGCACGCTGCCGCCCTGGCAGCCCTCCTGAAAGCGCCATTGGTGCTACTGTATGTGCGCCGCGAGAGTCTGCTCGATCCGGAAGCTTTCACTGGCAGCATCCGTCATCTAAGCGAGAAGCATATTGCCGCTGCTTTTGCCGTGCGTACGGCGGGCCTGTCGGTGCCCGTCATCACCGAATCGGTGGATGAGAGCCTGCCAAAAGCTTTGGCGGCGGCTGTGCATAGGCATGCACCGGCCCTGGTGGTGCTGGGCAAACCCGACACGCAGCAAACGCCCGATCAACTGGTGAGTACCACGGCCCTACATCTGCTACGCTCTACCAATACGCCACTGCTGGTAATTCCGCTGCCGGCCAACGACCCGGTTCTGCCCCGGCAGCTGTTGGTGGCCCTCGATGGGGAGCCGTTTGGGTTTGCCACTCCCCCAATCGGGGTACAGGAGCTACTGCGCGAACTGCAGCCCCACCTCACGCTATGCCACGTGGCATCCGAAGCGGAAACCAGGTCGGTAGCCGCGCACGATATCCTGGCTGGGAGCCAGTTGGTGGCGGGTCTCGAACTGCCCATCGAAACGCACACGGTGCTCGAATCCAATGTACCGGCCGGCATTTTGCGAGCTGCCACCGACACCCAGGCCGATTGGCTGGTGCTGCCAGCACGGCGGCGTAGCTTCTGGGGCCAGTTGTTCAACCAGAGCGTAACGGCGCAGGTAGTGCTTCACAGCCGCCTGCCCATACTGTTACTGCCTACTTCCTGATTTTCTCTTTCTGAACTGTCAGCCGAAGACACGCTATCAAAAGCTGGCCCGGATGCCGGCGTACCAGTTGCGGGCAGCAGCGGGCTGGAAGTAGCGGCCGCCAAACCCGTTGAGGTCGTTGCCCAGCGAGTAGCGGCGGTTGCTCAGGTTTTCGCCGCCGCCAAACACATCCAGCGTAAGCGGCCCCAGCGTGCCGCGCCAGCCGCCCCGCGAGCCAAAGGTCCAGTAGCCGGCCGCGTAGGCAGTGTTGGCGTCGTTGAGGGGCAGCCGGGCCTGGTGGTTGACGGTGGGACTCAGGTAGAAGCCGCAGCGTTGACGCACATCGAGACCGGCCGTGAGTGTGTGGGGTGCAGTGCCGGTGAGGCGGTTGCCGCTGAAATCCTGGTCGGCGCGTAGGTAGCTACCGAAACGGTAGTGGTTGTAGGCGTAGCTCACGAAGGCCCGCACGCTGTTTTCGAAATGAACCTGCTTGTACGAGCCATCCCGGAAGTCGGCGCTTACGGTTTGAACTTCCTGCCAAATCAAACCGCTTAATGCCGCTTCGGCGCCGCGCTGGCGGGTGGTACCGGCATTGAGGAACAGCTGGGTGCCCAGGTCGGTGGTGCGGGTAGTGATGCTCTGGCGCTGGCGCTGGTCGTAGAAGGCCACATCGTAGCGCAGGCGCTGTTGCCAGAGCTGGCCCCGCGCGCCCAGCTCGAAACTGGTGGCGCGCTCGGCCTGCAGGGCCCGGTTAATGGAGCCGTCGGAGGGCCGGATTTCCTCCTCAGTGGGTGGCGAGAAGCCCGTACTCACGCTGCCGTACACCGACAGGCCCGGCCCGAATTCGCGCAGCAGCGCCACCCGGGGCGACACCTGGGGCCGGAAGTCGCGGCTCAGCGCGTAGCCGGTGGGGTTGGTAGCGGCATCGGAAAGGCGGCTGATGCGGTAGCGCAGGCGGTTGTAGCTGGCCCCTACCGTCAGCAGCAGCTCGGCGGGCAACTCGTAATCGGCCTGGGCAAATACAAAACCGGTAAGCGTGCGGATTTCGTCGTCGTAGCGTAGCGGGCCGGGCTGGCCGGCGCGGTTCTGGTAGTTGCGGGCGCTCTTAAAACCCGTCTGGACTTCGGTGCCGGCCTGCAGGCGCAAGGTACGGCCGGCCAGGGCGGTGCGGTAGCTGAGCACCGTACGCCCGCCCCCGCCCAGCAGCGTATTTCGCTCGAAATCAATAAGAAAAGGCGTGTTGATGCGGCTGCCGTTCAGGTACAGGGTCGAGCGTAGCTGCAGCCGCTCCGTAAAGCGAACCGCGTGGTTGGCTCCTAGCAAACCAGTTTGGGAGGCGTAAGAGGCGCGTTGGGCCACGGTGCCGGGTGCAGTGGCCGTGCTGGGCCGGGCCTGGCGCGGGTCGGCCTCGAACTGCGCCCGCGTGAGGCCGCCGGGCAGCTGGTAGTCGATGTCGGTGTAGAGCGCGTGCAGGCTCAGGGTCTGGCGCTCGGTGGGCTGCCACTCGCCGTCGAGTGTGAGCACGTCGCGGCGCAGAGCACTTTGCTGGCGGTAGCCGTCGAGGGTCTGGCGGGCGTAGGCGGCGCGCACATAGCCGGTAGCCGTAGCCGCTTCGACGGCTGCTGTGGTGCGCCGCAGCCCGTAGCTGCCCGCTGTAAAACCCGCCGAAACGTGCGTACCAGGCGCGGCGGGCCGACGCCCGGTCAGGAGGATGGCCCCGCCGGTGCCGGCCCCATATACGCTGGCGGCCGGGCCTTTAATCACCTCCAGTCCGCCCAGCAAACCGGGGTCGAGCAGGTTGAGGGGGGTGCTGCCGCTGGCCTCCGTGAAGGGCAGCCCCTGGTAGTAGACTTTGGTATTGCGCACGCCGAAAGGCGAGCGGAGCGTGCTGCCGCGCACGCTCAGGCGGTAGCTGGCGGTGGCCCGCTCCTCCAGCCGCACCCCCGGCAGCGTGTTCACAGCCTGCGTCAGGGCATTATTAGGGAAACGTTCGAAATCGGCGCGGTCGAGGGTGGCCACGGCGGCGGCTGTGCGGCGCAGCGGCAGCTGCTGGCCGTAGCCGGCTACAGTGGCTTCGGGCAAGGCTACGGTGCGGGCGGTATCGGGCGGGGCCGTGGTTTGGGCGAAAGCAGCAATTGGTAGCAGCCACAGTGGCGCGGCGAGACGGTAGGACATAAGGTGTGTAGCGGGACCAGCAACAGACGCAACAACGGCTGCCGCCAGCCGAAAGTTGGCCTTATCGAAGGCTAAAAACTCACCGCAGGCTAATAGACTGACTGATAACAAGCTGTGGTTTAGCTACGCAAGCTTACAGGCCTGCAACCCTCCTTGTCGGGGCGTCACAATAAATTAACAGCGGTGTCTTCTCGCTATATCGGTCATTTTATATTTTATTTGCGGCATTGCTTGAAGTCCTTAATTACTGATTAACAATAAGATAATAATTTTTTGCACTCTACATACACTGACTTTTTCTTCATCAACCGCACCATCTGATCTTTCTGCTTACCTGCTTACACCTTTCTACATGACTACACGCTTATCCCCGCTTTACTGGCTGCTATTGCTGCTGGTAGTACTTCCGGGCATCCCGGCTGGTGCCCAAAACCTGATTACAAATCCTGATTTTCAGTCGGGTAACACTGGCTTTACCTCAGGTTACACTTACGTTTCTAATCCGAACGGCAATTCGGGTACCGGCAGGTATACAATAGTGGCTCGGGCCAATACTCTCAATGACAACTTTGGAGACTTTCCCGACCATACGACCGGTACCACTGGCTTGTATCTGGTAGCTAATGGAGCTAATGGGGCGGGTGGTGCGGCCATCAGAATATGGGAGCAGACCGTAACCGGCCTGACACCTAACCTGAACTACCAGTTCTCTTTCTGGCTGCTGAATGCATCTTCAGCCAATAAGGCGCGAATTCAGGTGGTTGCCAATGGGGTTGATATAGGGACAGGCTTCACTAATCCCAATGATGGGGGCAACTGGCAACTGAATACGGTAACGGTAAACCCAGGTAACAGCACCCAACTCACCCTGGGTTTACGCGACCTAGTAACAAGCAACATGGGCAACGATTTCGGGCTCGATGACATCTCGCTGACTGCCATTGCTCCTCCCCAGAACTGTGGCCCAGCTTACGGTGGTGGCCCGGCTTCGAGCGGCCTTGCAGCTAACTACTATGCGGGCTATTTCGATGGCACTACTGCCAACAATGGCAATCTGTCCTTTTTCTCAACTAATACACCCAGTCTCAGCCGCATTGATGCGCAACTGAATTTTCCGACTTACTCGTGGGGCAACATTGTACCACCGGCTACAAACACCAACGCCGACCCTAATAACTTCTCAACCCGCCACCGCGGCAGCGTATTTATTCCGGTGGCAGGTGATTATACGTTCTATTTGACCTCCGACGATGCATCCTACATGTGGATTGACGGGGCAGCACTGGACCCGACATTTCCCAACGTACTTATCAACAATGGGGGAGCCCACGGCTCTGTAACCGTAACGGCAACAGTTACGCTTTCGGCCGGCCTGCACAACATTCTCGTGTATTTTGGCGAGCGGGATGGGGGCAACGTACTGACGCTGGAATACAGCAGTACGGCCGGCGCAGGCATTGCGCGCCAGGTTATTCCAAGCAGCGCCTTGTGCGCCGGTCAGAGCCCGCTGCCGCCTTCGGCTACCAACGTGACCAATCTGCCGGCTATGCCCAGCACCAGTGGGGCCACAAAAATTGCGGCCCTGGCCGGCACCGACCCCAACGCCGGGGGGACGATTACAACTTACCTTATTGCCAGCCTGCCCACCGGGGCCAGCGGCATTCTGTACACCGGCATCGGGGCTTCGCCCGTCGCGGTGGGCCAGAGCCTGACGGCGGCCGAGGCGGCCAACCTGAGCTTCGACCCCGAGCCGGGCTTTGCGGGTAACGCCACGTTTACGTTTTATGCCGTCAACAACGCCGGGCTGCGCTCCAACCTGCCCGCCACCTACACCATTCCGGTGGCGGTGCCAGTGGCCGACGTGACGACCAAGCTTAGCGGGCCGGCCACGCTGGGCGCAAACCAGCCCTCGGGCACCTTTACGGCTGAGTTCACCAACAATGGCCCGCAACCGGCCAGCCAGGTAACGCAAACGGTGCTTCTGCCTGCCGGGGCGAGCCTGACGGCCACCCAGCAGTCGGCCCTGCCGGCCGGCGCTTCCTATGACGCCGGTACCCGAACCATCAACTTCGGAACGGTAGCGGCGCTGGCCAGCGGTGCGACCAATACCTACACCTTCAGCTTTACGTCTCCCGCTGCTACGGGCAGCAGTTCGCTGAAAAGCACCGTAGGCACGAGCACCACCCAGGGTGGCAACAGCGCCCCCGATACGTTCACGCTTAACGTACAGGTGCAGGCGGTCAAGCTGTTCGTTACCAGCGACGACAGCAACGAAGTACCAGCCAACGGCACGAAAACGGGTAACGTCATTCTCAACGATGACAACCCCGATAACCTGGCCAACACTGGCTTTACGGTGCAGGTGGTTAGCGACGTAGCGCACGGCACCCTCACGCTCAACGCCAACGGCAGCTACACCTACACGCCCACTGCCGGCTATATCGGCCCCGATGAGTTTACGTACCGGGTGCGGACGCCGGGCAAGACGCCCGAGTTCTCGAACAACTCGACTGTGCGCCTGAACGTGTACAACAGCAGCCAGGTGTGCGGCATCGGTACGGGCACCAACCTGCTGGTAAATCCGAGCTTCACGCAGGGCAACGTCGGCTTCACATCAGCCTACGGTTACGTGGCCGACAACTCCGGCATCACAACCGAGCTGAACCCGGAGGCGCTGTATGCCGTGGGAGCGAATGCTGCGAACTACCACGGCAGTTTCGCGGGCACGGGCCGCACGGGGGCCGGCGACAACTTCATGATTGTGAACGGCTCGCAGAACCTGTCGGTAGTTTATCAGCAGACTATCAACGTGCAGCCCAATACCTACTACAGCTTCTCGGCGTGGGCCAACAGCGTAAATCCCCAAAGCCCGGCCCAGCTCGGCTTCGTTATCAACGGCAAGTCCACCTCCAACGTCACGACGCTGGGTACTACGACGGCCTATCAGCAGATTGCCGACCTATGGTTTTCGGGCAGCAGCACGACAGCCGTGTTTGAGGTGCGCGACGTGAACAAGGACACCGGCGGCAACGACTTCGGCCTCGATGACCTGTACTTTGGCACCTGCGCGGTGGGCCTGACGGCCAATAACGTATCGAACCGCGGCCTCAGCAACGAGGCGCCGGCCACCAGCATCTTGCCCATGAGCGCCACGGCGGCCAGCGGCACCTCCCCGGTGGCTTCGTTTACCATCCGGACGCTGCCCGGCAGCAACTCGGGTACGCTTTTCTTTGATGGCACGGCTGTTATTCCCGGCCAGGTTATTCTGCTTGCAAATGCCGATAAGCTCACCTTCGACCCCAGCGCCGGCTTCGTAGGCACGGTTACTTTCACCTACACCGCCACCGACCAGAGCGGGGCCGGCAGCAGCAACACGGCTACCTTCTCGATTCCGGTAGATAACCGGCCGCTGCCCGTGACGCTGGTAGCCTTCGAGGCCCAGGCCGTGCGCGACACCGACGCCCGCCTGACCTGGCGCACCGCTACCGAACTCAACAACGACCACTTCGAGGTCGAGCGCAGCTTCGATGGCCGCAGCTTTACTACGGTTGCGCGGGTAGCCGGCCAGGGCACGAGCAGTAGCGCCACCAGCTACACCCGCACCGATGCGGGCGTGGCCGCCAAAGCCACCGGCCTGGTATACTACCGTTTGCGGCAGGTTGACTTGGATGGTACCAGCAGCTACTCGGCAGTGAAAACGGTCCGCTTCAGCCGCACCGCCAGCATTGCACTGGCCCCCAACCCTACTACGGCTACCACCGAGCTCGACCTGCGCCAGTTGCCCGAGGGCAGCTACCAGGTGCAGGTACTCGACGCTGTAGGCCGGGTGGTACTGGCCACCACGGCGCGCGGCGGCAGCCAGCCCACGCTCGACCTGCGCACAGCGCCTAGCGGCACCTACATCGTGCTCGTGCGCGGCGAAGGTGGCCGCCAGTTCAGCAAGCGTCTGGTGAAGCAATAAAAGCAAGAGCGACTGGTTCGCCTTTCAAACGCCCGCCTTTTCCGGCTCGGAAAGGGCGGGCGTTTTGGTTGCTTCAAGTTTGAGTTTGTACCCGGATAAGTATCTTACCTCTATTCCTGCCTCCCAGCCCTATGCTCCTGCTGCCCCTACCCCGTCGCCAACGCCGCCCCCTGCTGCTGCCCCCAGGCCTGCTGGCACTGGCGTGGTTGCTGTGGCTGGGCTGCGTGGCCGTGCCGCAGTTGCGGGAGATGCACAGGTCGACTGTGCTGGAGGTAAATTTTCCCGGACCTCATCCCAATTGGCTAGGTCAACTTTTTCAGGAAATTCCGCTTCGAGAAGATTACAAGCTGAGGTGGTCTAGCTAAAACGGACAGCGCGAAGTCTTAACTTTCGCTGCCCATGACTGAAAAATCGAATCCTGGCGGCTTGCCTGCCACCCGTAAGAAATACACGCCGACCTTCAAGGTTGAGTGCGTGCGCCAAGTAGCGGCCGGTGCCCGGCAAAGCGACGTGGCGCGTGCGCAGGGCATTTCGCCGGCGCTGCTGGGGCGCTGGCAACGCCAAGCCTTGGAAGCCGCCGTGCCTAGTAGCGCCGAGCGCGACGAAATCAAGCAGCTGCGTGCGGCGCTAAAACGCGTAGAAATGGAGCGCGATATTTTAAAAAAAGTCGTGACCATCTTTTCCCAACCGCCTCAGTCATGAGCCGCTACGCCTTTATCGCCGTCTGCACCGAGCCGTGACCCGTGCAACTGCTCTGCCAGGTGCTGGCCGTGAGCCCGGCCGGGTATTATCAGTGGCGGCACCGGCCGGCCGCCGCGCCAGCGCCCTGGCAAGTGGCGGCGCAAGCGGCCTTTACGCGCCACGCCCGACGCTACGGTACCCGGCGGCTGCGGGCCGAGTTACACGCCGAAGGCCATGCCGTGGGCCGCTACGCGTTGCGCACTTGGCTGCGCCGGCACGGGCTGCGGGCCTTGAGCACCCGCCCGCACCGGCCGCGCACGACGGTGGCTGACCCGGCGGCCGTGGTGGCCGAGAACCGGCTGCTGGGCCAGCCGGCCCCCACCGCCCCGGACCAGGTCTGGGTCGGCGACATTACGTATCTGCCCTTGGTGGGCGGGCGCTGGTGCTACCTGGCCACGTGGCGTGATGCCTGCTCCCGGCGGGTCGTCGGCTGGCACCTGGGCGCCCACATGCCGACCGAACTGGTACTCCACGCGCTGGAACAAGCCCTGACGCTACGCCAGCCCGCGCCGGGGCTCATCATCCACGCCGACCGCGGCAGCCAGTACACCAGCGCGGCCTGTCGCGCCCGCATCGCCCAAGCCGGAGCCCTTGCCAGCTTCAGCCGGCCGGGCAATCCCTACGACAACGCCCAAGCTGAAGCCGGCTGGAGCACGCTCAAAACCGAACTGCTGCCCCCCGGTACCGCCTTTGCCTCGCTCGAAGAAGCCCGTCTCGAAGTGGCCCACTACCTCGACACCTACTTTAACCTCGACCGCCGCCACTCCGCCCTGGGCTACCGCTCGCCCCACCAATTCGAACACGACCTAAAAATCAACCTATCTTAGCTCACTGTCCGTTCTTACTGGACCACCCCAGGTTCGATGGTATCAATGCTAATGTATATTGGGTAGACGTTCTCCACGAGCCAACTACGATATACACAGTTACGTCTAAGCCCAAGCCTACACTGGTAAATGGCGAATTGAGTCAAGTTCCCCCTATTCTAATGTGTGGCTATGTGGGTGCTCCCCCTTCTCCCTGGTACGACCAACTTGCCCCACTCCTCACCCCCGGCTGGCGCAATTCCACGCTGCTCCTGCTGCTACTAGGTGCCGTATCTGTTTACCGGCTCGGGCGGGGCTGGTGGGCTGGTTGAGTTGGCCGGTGTCTTATCAAGAACAATAGGCTAATAGCTTTAAGCTAACAGCTCAAATAAATATGCTCTCCCCCGACCTGCGCAAAGCCCTGCTGGCCCTGCCTGCCAAAGAAAAAGACCAGCTGCTCGCGAAGCTGGTAGCCAAAGATGCTGTGCTTCTGGAGCAGCTGGCGTTTCGGCTGTTGGAGGGCGACGATGCGCTGGAGAGCCGCCGCGAGGCGCTGCAGCAGCAGGTAGATGACCCGGTGCGCGGCTTCCACCAAACGCCCAACGACCTGCTGCATATTGTGCGGCAGCTGCAGCAGCGGCTGGCCTACCACGCCAAAATAACGGGCGACACCCACGGCGAAATCGAGCTAACGCTGCGGCTGCTGACCAACGTGCTGCGCGAACAGCCCGGGGCCACGGCCCGCCTGCATGGCCCCACTCAGCCGCTGCTCCAGCACCTGGTGCGCCGCACCCACGAGGTGCTCAAATCCATTGGCAAGCTGCACGAGGACTACCGCATCGAGTACGCGCCCGCGGCAACCGAGCTGCTGGGGCTGCTTTACGCCTCGGCCGCTGCTCCGCTGGCCCGCGAGCTGGGGGTACCGCTGTTGTGGGGTGATGCCTGAAAGTAACTTCGGCGAAGAACCATCGTTTCTTTAGTAGAGGCCGGCCCTTCTGGTCGTGTCCCGATTTCACCCCTTATTCTCTGACCATGGCTACCGTTCCCGACCCCGACCATATCCGCGTTCCGGCCCACCTGAGTGCCGCCGACCTGCAGCGGGCCCTCGATGAGCTCGACACCAAAATCCAGACTCTGCACCGGCGCGCCCACGCCACCGTGGCCGGCTCCACGGCCACCTACCAGCAGCACGCCGAGGCTCTGGAGGCCAAGCGCGCCCGCCTGCTCGAGAAGCTCGGCCAGGCTACAGCCGCCTCGCCCACCGATGCAGCGGCGGCTCCGGCTGATTCCGAAAAGGGCGTGTGGGAGGAAATTCGGCGCGGCGTGGAGAACCTGCGGCAGGATTTGCGCGAGCTGCTGTAAAAGCGCCGGTGCCATTCGGCTGGCCCGTCTAGCCGTTCGGCGGTCCGATTGACCGTTCGCGGAAAAGTGGTTTCATAGGCGCTTGGGGCGCAGTAGGTTTACAGCATCTACTCCAACTCTCTACCCCTTCGCCTTATGAAATTCCCTACCACCCTGCGCCCCTTTGCTGCTGCCGTCCTGCTGCTGGCCGCCACTGCCCTGCCTGCCGCCGCCGCCCCAGGTTCGGCTCCCATTCTTACTAGCGCCACCATAGCCGATGACCCGGCCGCGCACCCCAACTTTACAGTGCGGGTGGTGGGCAAGGGCGCGCCCATGCTGCTGATTCCGGGCCTGACCTGCCCCGGCGCGGTGTGGGACGAAACAGTGGCCCGCTACCAGAAGCAGTACCGGTGCCACATCGTCAGTCTGGCTGGCTTCGGCGGCGCGGCAGCTCCGGCCCGCACCGATTCGCTGCTGCGCAACGTGCGCGACCAGCTGCTGACCTACATCCAAACCCAAAAGCTGAACAAGCCGGCGGTGGTGGGGCACAGCTTGGGCGGCTTTATGGCCCTGTGGCTAAGCACCACCCGCCCCGAGGCCCTGGGGCCGCTGGTAATCGTGGATTCACTGCCGTTTCTGGCCGCCATGCAGAACCCCGATATGACTGTGGCCATGGCCCGGCCGATGGCGGCCAGCATGCGCCAGCAGATGACCGGCCAAATGCCTGTTGCCATGGCCCGCCAGATGTCGGCTACCATGATGACGGACACCGCCCGCATCAGCCAGGCCACCCGCTGGAGCGTGGCCTCCGACCCCGCCACCGTGGGCCAGGCCATGTACGACCTGTATACCACCGATTTGCGCGCCGAGCTGGGCCGCATAAAGCAGCCGGTGCTGGTGCTCGGGGCCTGGGCCGCCTACAAGCAGTACGGCTCGACCAAGGAAAGCACCAAGGCCATTTTCGAGCGCCAGTACGCCGCCCTGCCCCAGCACCGCGTGGAGATGTCGGAAGCGGGCCGCCACTTTTTGATGTGGGACGATACGGCCTGGTTTTTCCAGCAGACCGATGCGTTTCTGGCAGCCGTTAAAAAGTAGCTGCCCGATGACCTCCCCCACCATTTCTCTCGAAGAGCACCGGCGCGAATTTACCAGCCGCCGGATGCTGGCCACGCCGCTGGCGGGTGCCATTGCCTGGCTGGTTGTTGCCGCTGCCGGATGGCTGCTGCCGCCCACACCCGCCGTCTGGGTGCTTTTTGGGGCCACGGGCAGCATTGTGTATCTGGCCATGCTGCTGGCCCGATTCACGGGTGAAGATTTTTTCCGGCGTGGTCAGCCCAAAAACCCCTTCGATGCCCTGTTCTTTTACACCGTGGCCATGGCCCTGCTGGTATACGCCGTGGCCATTCCGTTTTTCCAGACCGATTACACTTCCCTGCCGCTTACGGTAGGCATTTTAACGGGGTTGATGTGGCTGCCGCTGTCCTGGATTATTCAGCACTGGGTAGGTATCTTTCATGCCGTGGCCCGCACCGGCCTGCTGCTGGCAGCCTGGTATCTGGTTCCGAACCAGCGCTTTGTGGTTCTGCCACTGCTGATTGTGGCGCTGTACGCCATTACCATTGGGGTACTGCAGTGGCGCTGGCGCCGCCTCCAACACCGCGCAATACTGCCTGTTTCGTCTTGATTCCGAGCTAGTTCCTGCCTGATCCTGATGGGCTGTCAGCCCTTTCTTTCATCCATTACGCCATGCCCGCTTACGCCGCCGTGCCCGCCCCCAGCCGCGCCTACTGGTACTGCCAGGCCGTGGGCTGGACGCTTTACGCCGCCTTCAGTTTGGTGGCTTATTCCTCTTTCATCGGGTTTTCCAGGGATATGGTGGCCATTACCCTGGTCATCGTGCTTACGTTGCTGGGCCTGACCCACGTATTGCGCTACCACATCCGGGCCCGGGGCTGGACACAGCTGGCGCCACTGCCGCTGCTGGGGCGGCTGCTGGTGGCCAACCTGCTGCTGTCGGTGCTAAGCCAGGTCATCATCTGGGCCCTGATTATGTGGGTGGTGCGCCCGGCACCAACCGGGCAGCCTCAGGGCTGGGGGCAGTTTATCGGCTACGCGCTCAACGTCAATATATTGCTCTGGCTCTGGGAAGGTTTCTACTTTGGCTGGTACTACCTCAGCCGTTCGCGGCAGGCCGAAGTAGATAAATGGAAGCTGACGGCCGCCGTGCGCGAGGCCGAAATGCGCACGCTCAAGGCCCAAATCAATCCGCATTTCATGTTCAACGGGCTCAACAACATCCGGGCCCTGGTGATGGAGGACCCAGCCCGCGCCCGCGCCATGATTACCCATCTCTCCGACTTACTACGCTACTCCATCCAACTCAACAGCACCGAGCAGGTACCGCTGGCCCGCGAGCTGGAAATTGTGGAGCACTACCTGCAGCTTGAAGCGGTGCAGCTCGAAGAGCGCCTGAGCTACTCGCTCGACGTAGACCCGGTCGCCCTGCCCGTTCTCATTCCGCCCATGACGGTGCAGCTGCTGGTTGAAAACGCCATCAAGCACGGCCTCGCGCCCCGGCCCGAAGGCGGCACCATCCAACTCACGGCCCAGCTCAACGACTCCAACACGCTGCACCTGCGCGTGCGCAATACCGGCCGTTTTGCCCCCACTTCCGGCCACGAGGGCGTGGGGCTGCGCAACGCCCGCGAGCGGCTGGCCCTGCTTTTCGGCCCCGCCGCCCACCTGCACCTCAGCAACGACCCGCACTGCCCCAACACTGTAGTAGCTCATCTGCAGCTGCCGGTGCAAATTGGCGCTTAAATGCTATCCGTTAATCGAAGAATATGACAACTCTTATCGTCGATGATTCGCGGCTGGCCCGCACCGAGCTACGGCATCTGCTGGGCGCTTTCCCCGATATAACAGTGGTAGGCGAGGCGCGCCACGCCGCCGAGGCGCGCGAACTGCTGGCCGCGCTGCAGCCCGATTTGCTGCTGCTCGACATTCATATGCCCGGCGAAACCGGTTTTGAGCTGCTGGCTTCGCTGGAAGCTGCGCCCCAGGTTATTTTCACGACGGCCTACGACGAGTACGCACTGCGGGCGTTCGAAGTAAACGCGCTCGACTACCTGCTGAAGCCCGTGCAAACCGAGCGGCTGGCCACTGCCCTGGCCAAAGCACAGGGCCAGGTAACCACTCCCCTCAACCCAGCCCCCGGGGCCGCCCCGGCCGAGGCAACGGCGACCACCCCCTTAACCGAAAACGACCAGGTGTTTGTGCGCGACGGCGAGCAGTGCTGGTTTGTGCGCCTGAGCGAGGTACGGCTGTTCGAAATCAGTGCCGGCTACACCCAAATCTACTTCGACACCCACCGCCCCCTGATTCCGCGCACCTTGCAGCACCTGGAGCAGCGGCTGGATGCGCGCACGTTTTTCCGGGCCAACCGCCAGCAGATCATCAACCTGAAATGGGTGGAAAGTATTGAACCCTGGTTTAGCAACACGCTCAAAATCAGGCTGCGCGGCGGCCCCGAGGTGGAAGTGTCGCGTCAGCAGTCGGCGCGCTTCCGCGAATTACTCAGTCTGTAAGCCTTATAAAAGAACTTTTGGTATTATTCGATGGCAACTGTATCCTTTTGGGACGGGTTGGGGTACAAAGAACAAATAAGTAACTGAGCACCTGCAGTAAATTGCTACCGGTGCCGCGGTTATCAATTGTCAAGCTGCCCCACCCACCATGAAAATTCTGTTACTCAACTCTGCCCTAGGTTTACTGCTGGTAGGCTCCGCCTCCTGTTCCAGCGAGGATAAGCTGATGGAGCGCCCTACCCGCTTCAACACGACCTCTGTCAAACGCTCCAACGACAAGTCGCGCTCCTACAAAAACCGCAGTCCTATCGGCCTGGGCATCGATTTGCAAGCCAACGACCCCCAGAAATTCCGAATGGTGGACGCGCCGAAAAAGTACAAATACAAAAAGCCCCGGCAGTAGCTGTTAGCTGTTAGCTGTTAGCTGAAAAACGAACAAGGCCCCGCACTCGATTAAGCGCGGGGCCTTGTTGGTTTTTCAGCTAACAGCCCATAACTAAGCAACTGGTTCGCGAAAACCTACCCAGGTGAAGCGCTTGATAACGAACTCGGGGTTGGTGAACGAGGCGTTGCCGGCGGGGTTGCCGCCCGTTACGTGGAAGTCGGAGAAGCCCGCATTCTGGTTCACATAAATACCGCCGGTCAGGTTGAAGCTGACGGGCGTGCCGGCCAGGCTCATCTCGTCCATAATCTGCTCCTTCACGGCCGCATCGGTGGTGTAGGCTCCGCACGAAATGGCGCCGTGCTCCCGGGCCAGGTCGGCCGCCAGCCGGATGCTTTCCTGCGTGTCGCGGGTTTTGATAACGAGCATGATCGGGCCGAACAGCTCCTGGCTGAACTGCTCGATGCGGCTGGCTTCGACTTCGTGAATGCTGGTCGAGCAGGTGCGGGCGTTCTGGAACACGGGGTTTTCGATGGTGCCGTGGGCCAGCACCGAGCGGCTGCCTTCCAGGGCCAAATCGCGCACCCGCTCCTGGGTGGCCGTGCTCTGGATGGCGCCCAGCACGTGCGGGCCGGCCTTGGGGTTCTGGGCCAGGCTGGTTACGGCGGCGGCCAGCTTCTGCACCACATCTTCGTAAGGTACCTGCTCGCCGGCCACTTTCACGCCACCTTCGGGGATAAAGAAGTTCTGGGGCGCGGTGCACATCTGGCCCGAGTACAGGCTTACCGAGAAAGCCAGGTTCTGGGCTACCTTATCGAGGTCGTCGCAGGAGTCGAGGATGATGGAGTTGACGCCGGTTTTCTCGGTGAACACCGTTTTGCCCTTCAGCCCTTCGATGTACTCGCCGAAGGCCGAGCCGCCGGTGTAGTCGATGAGCTTCACGGCAGGGTTTTCGGCCAGATCCTTGGCAATCAGGTGGTCGTTGGCATCCACGGCCAGCTGGCAGATGCGCGGGTCGAGGCCGTGGGCCACCAGTACCTTCTGCACTTCGGCTACTACAATGGCAATGGGCAGCACGGCCTTGGGGTGGGGCTTGATGATGACCGGGTTGCCGGTTACCAGCGAGGCATACATGCCGGGCACCGTGTTCCAGGTCGGGAACGTGGAGCAGCCAATAACCAGGGCCACGCCCTTAGGCACGGCGCGCCAGGTCTTGTGCAGCGTGATGTTGTACTTGCCCATAGGCTTCTCCCAGCGGGTTTCTTCGGGGAAGCGGGTCTGCTCCTCGTAGCCGGCGGCAATGGCCTCCAGGGCGCGGTCGGCGGCGTGCGGGCCGCTGGCCTGAAACGACATCATGTAGGCCTGGCCGGTGGTGTGCATGGTGGCGTAGGCAATTTCGAAGAACCGCTCCTTCATGCCTTCCAGCGTTTCGGTCAGCAGCGCGGCGCGGTCGGCCGGCTTCAGCTTGCGCCACTGCCCAAACACCTCCTGAGCATTCTGTACCAGGGTTTCGGGCTGGTAGTACGGGTACTCGATGCCCAACGAAGCCTGCTCGTAGGGCGACTCTTCCTGGCCGGCCCAGCCGGCGGGCTCGCCCTGCTGCAGCTCGGTAAAGCGTTGGTCGCGGTGGGCTTTGAAGCTGGTACGGCCTTCTTTGTCGGCGTCGGCACCGTAGATTTCGGGCGAAGGGTTTTCGGGAAAGGCAGCAAAGAACGTGCGGCCGTGCAGGGCTTCCACGGCCGCATTGAGAGTTGCCTGATGCTTCTGGGTGGTGTCGGTGGTGGTCATGTAAAAAAATAAGGGTGGGAAAGTAAAATGGTGCGCCGTGCTGGTGGCCATAACCCAAACCGCGGGCCGCGGCAAATGGCTTTGTGCCAGCTCCCCCGGCTTTGCTGGGCCGCCGTGCCCCGCTGCTGGCCGGCACAGGCCGGGGCTTGGGCTAAAAGTAGGGTCCGGCGGCTTTGGAGTGGCTAAATTTACGGAATCGGCCCCGAACCCGCCCGAACCAATCCGGAGGGGCAGCAGTTTCGTTAGCCTGACTACCCGACTGCCGCGCGCTTCTACCCTATTGCTCTGGTACTATGCTTGTAACTCTACGCTGGTTTTTCTGCGCCGCGCTGCTGTTGGGCAGTACCGCCGCCGCTGTGGCGCAATCGGCTGCCCTGCCCCCCGCTACCCGCACGGTGCGGCCCGGCGTGCTGGTTTTCCGGCTGAAAGCCACGCCGGCTGATGCCACCCAGCCGCGCCGGCCGGGTCCGGCCGCGCTGCCAGCCGCCCTTACTACGACCTTCCAGGCCCTCGGCGCAACGGCGCGGCCCAAGTTTCCGCAGGCCACGGCACCCACTGCTGCCCGTGCCCAGGCCGGAGCCGTGGATCTGGGGTTGCTGTATGAGCTGACACTACCCGCCAATACCTCGCCAACGCACATGCAGCAACGGCTGCTCAAAACCGGCTTGGTGGAGTACGCCGAACCGCTCTACGACTACCAGCCCCTGCAGCAACCCAACGACCCGCAGGCCGACTCGGTGGGTCCCGGGGGGCAGTATCACCTTAAAAACATCCGCGCCTATCAGGCCTGGAACCTCACGCAGGGCGACACGAGCATTGTTATCGGCATTGCGGATGGCGGCACCCGATTCACCCACGAAGACCTGGCGGGCAAGAACCAGCTCAACCGCCGCGACCCCGTTGATGGTATTGATAACGATGGCGACGGGTACATTGATAACTACTCAGGCTGGGATTTCGCCGACCACGACAACGACCCCGAGCGTGCCCGCAACCCTACCGACATAGCCCACGGCGTGATGGTAACCGGCGTAGCCGCTGGGGCTACCAACAACGGCCTCGGTATTGCCAGCGTGGGCTACAAGTCGCGGTTCATGCCCCTGAAAATCTATCCCTCTACCCCAGCAGGCTCATTTGGTGGCTACGAGGCCATTGTGTATGCCGCCGACCATGGCTGCCAGGTGGTTAATCTGTCGTGGGGGGGCGCGGGCGCACCCTCGCGCTTCGAGCAGGAAGTTATCAGCTACGCAGCCCTCAACCATGATGTGGTTGTGGTGGCCGCCGCCGGCAACACGCCCCAGGACCTCGACTTCTACCCGGCCAGCTACCAGCACGTCGTATCGGTGGCCCTGACCACCCGCACCGACGAGCGAAGCCTGATCGGCACTTTCAGCCACCGGATTGATTTATCGGCTCCCGGCGAAGGCATTATCACAACGCTGGGCTTTACGGATACCGACTATGTTAAAACGGGCGGCTCGTCGTTTGCTGCGCCCCAGGTGGCAGGGGCGGCGGCGCTGGTCCGCAGCCGGTTTCCGGGCTACAATGCGGCCCAGGTAGCGGCCCAGCTGCGGCGCACCACCGATTTTATTGATGACCTACCGGGCAATGTGGCCTACGCCGGCCGGCTGGGCTCGGGCCGCCTGAACGTGCTGCGGGCCGTTTCGGAGCAGCCTTACTCGGCCCGGGTAATGGCCCGCACGGCCGCCCCCGACCGCAGCTACTACCAGCCCGCCGATACGCTGCGCCTTACAGTCAGCGTTCAGAACCTGTTGCGCGAGTTACCGGGCCTCACCGTAACGCTCACCTCGCTTTCGCCTTACGTTAGCGTGCGCCAGGGCGAGTTCAGCACCGGCCCTCTGGCTACGCTGGCCACTGCCGGCAACGCTGCCGCGCCTTTCCGGCTGGCTGTCGCGGCCACGGGCGTACCGCTCAACACCAAAGCCGTGCTGCGCTACCACCTGCACCACGCAGCCAGCGGCTACACCGAATACCAGTACGAAACCCTGCTGCTCAACCCCGATTATGTGGTGCTGGATGCCAACAACCTGCGCCTCACGCTTACCGGCCGGGGCAACGTGGGTTACGATGCCGCCAACCCCAGCCTCGGCGAGGGCATCAGCTACCGCCAGGGGCCGCCGCTGCTGGCCGAAGGCGGGCTGCTGCTGGCCACCTCGGCCACGCGCCTGGCCAGCAACGTGCGCAACGATAAGGGCGGCCGCGACGTCGACTTTGAATCGGTTGGGCAGGTGCACCGCCTACCCGCCATCAGCGGCTCCGCAGACCAGCGGGCCGAGGGACGGCTACGCGAGACGCAGCCGCCGGCCGCCAACCCGCAGGCTGTGGGGGTGGCCCTGCGCCAGCGGGCCACCGCCCGGGCAACAGCCCCGCACCAGAACTACGTACTGCTTGAATACCAACTTACCAACCTGACGGCCGACACGCTCCGGCCTCTGCATCTGGGTTTGTTTATGGATTGGGACCTGCCCGACGACCCCACCCGCAATGCAACCGGCTGGGACGCCGCCCGCCGGCTGGGGTACGTGTACGACGCGCCCGGCCAGACTATTTACGCCGGTGTTCAGCACCTTTCCGGTGGCCAGCCCAGCATCTTCAGTCTCGACAACAGCACGGCTACGCCGGTGGGCCCGGTGCGCCTGAACGATGGGTTCAGCCGGGAGGAGAAGTGGCTGACTCTGAGCAGCGGCACTACCTACGCCACCGCTGGTCCAACCACCGGCGCCGATGCTGCCCAGGTGGTGGGCGCGGCCCTACCCTACCTGGCTCCCGCCGACTCGCTGACCGTAGCTTTTGCAGTGCTGGCAGCTCCTTCGCTGGCCGAGCTGCAGGCTGCCGCCGATGCCGCCGCCGCCGGCTACCAGCAGGTGCCTACCACTTCGAAGCCCCGTATGCTGGCTGGAGTTTGGCTTTACCCCAACCCCACCTCAGGCACTGTGCGCCTGGAACTGCCCCCTGGTAGCCCGGCTACGGTAGAGGTACTGTCGGTGCTGGGGCAGCAACTGGCAGCATACAGCTTTCAGCAATCCACCGCCACTCTCGACCTATCAGTCTACCCGGCCGGAGTGTATCTGGTGCGCATAGAAACGGCGGCTGGCACAGGCACTTACCGGGTACTGAAGCGCCCTTAGAGGCTGTGCAGCTACAGCCGTACTGATTCATATATTCTGCCCAATAATTTTAGCAAATTTCATAAACATTTCATTGACTGAATATTTGAAACATTTTCTCCGCTTGCAGGTTTTATGTCAACTAACATAGATTGATTAACAGCATATTGTATAAATCAGCTGAAGTCACACGATTTTCCTAGCTAAACTATTTAGTTTTGCCGAATAATATACGTATATTTGTATATGGCAAAAACGAAGCTTCCCGTCCCTCTTCCGGTGCAGCAATACGCACGGTGCGTGAACGCCCGAAATCGTCCGACCGATTACATTGGCGACTGGCCTGCGTGCGGGCAGGTGTATCCGGTGCAGTTACGGCGCAATGCTTACAACGGCGAATGGCAGGTGCAGGTGCTGGGCTTCTATGCCGAGCGCCCTTATGGTACCTTCGCCCGGCACCGTTTCGAGTTTGTAGCCCAGGTCTGGCTTAACTGAGCTGTTAGCTGAAAAACGTAAAAGGGGGCCGCACTTGATTGAGTGCGGCCCCCTTTTTTGCATAATGGCAACCGCTAAGGCAGCAGTTGACCGCAACGCCCAAAGCGCTAATAGTGCCAGAATATCCCAAAATCAAAGGGTGTCCAGAGGGCAGCGCGTTGGCCGGCCACTTTCAGGCCGCGGTTAGTCCAGCTGTTGCAGGTATCGAAGAGGTTGTACGTGCCCTTAGCGGTATAGAATGCGTCGTTCTGGCCGTAGCTGTGGCCTCTAATCTGCTGCGGCCGGCCCTGGGCATCTACATCGAACTTGGTTTCGATGAAGCGCACAAGCCGGGCGTACTCAGCGGGTGTAAGCTGCAGGCGCACGCATTTGGGGCCTTCGGCGGGGCGGTGGTGGAAGGTGGTGTGCATAGCGGTGGTGCCCATCCAGAACATGGCTTCCAAGCCAGTGCTGAGCTTGAGTTCGGCCCAGGTAGGCGTGTCGAGGTAGAAACCCCGGTCGCCCCAGCCAAAACCGACGAATTCCTGGCTGGTATCGTTGGCGGGCGTATCGGCGTAGGAAATGAACCGAGTCCAATCCTTATGGGCATTGCGCACGGGCAGCACTAGGTCGGTATGTACGCCGTTGGAGAGCAGGTATACCGCTACGGCTTCGCCGGGAGCGGGCGTGGCCTCCTTGCCGGCCACCGGAACGGCCGACAGCACTACCGAGGCAGCTACATACAAGGCCACCAGCCCGATAATGCCGGCCCCAGTGTAAGCAACCGCAGCCGTAATGGGGTAAAGTGGGTTCGTTTTTTTCATAGGATAAAGAAAGGGAGTCTGCCTATACGCAGCCGGTGGCAAAAAGCTCGGTGGCAGCCGGAAACCGTACAGCAAACCCCAGTTGGGAAGAACGACGTAGGGGCGGGGCCAGACCCCGCCCCTACGTCGTTTGCTCCGTTGCAACAAGTTTGTTCAATGGCGGGCGGGGGCAAGCCCCGCCCCTACAGCGTGCCCACACCGCCGCTTTGCAACTTGAGTTTGCCAAGTAAAAACGGCCGCTTCCCCTGCCCGGGAAAGCGGCCGTTTTCGCTTAGCTGCAATCAGCTAGTTAGATACGCTCCGAAAGCTGCGCGTCGCCGCTTTCCATCTGCCGAATCAGATTCAGGGCCGAGCCGGCCTTAAACCAGGCAATCTGGCCCTCATTGTAGGTGTGGTTCACCGTGATGAGGTCCGTGTCGCCGTCGGCGTGGTGCAGGCGCACCTGCAGGGGCTTACCGGGGGCAAACTCGGTCAGGCCGAGGATGTCGATGGTGTCATCCTCCTCAATCAGGTCGTAATCGGCCTTGTTTGCGAAGGTGAGGCCCAGCATGCCTTGCTTCTTGAGGTTGGTTTCGTGGATCCGGGCAAAGGACTTCACCAGCACGGCGCGCACGCCGAGGTGGCGGGGCTCCATAGCGGCATGTTCGCGCGAGCTGCCTTCGCCGTAGTTCTCATCGCCAACCACCACCGAGCCAATGCCCTGGGCCTTGTAGTTGCGGGCCACCGTGGGCACGGCCGAGTACGGCGTGCCCTGCGTGAGGGCGTCTTTCACAGAGTTGGTTTGCTCGTTGAAGGCGTTGGTCGCCCCGATGAGCATGTTGTTGGAGATGTTATCGAGGTGGCCGCGGTATTTCAGCCACGGGCCGGCCATCGAAATGTGGTCGGTGGTGCACTTGCCTTTGGCCTTGATGAGCAGGCGCAGACCCAGCAGGTCGGAGCCGTTCCAGGGCTTGAAGGGTTCCAGCAGCTGCAGGCGGTCAGAATCAGGCGACACCATAACGCTTATGCCCGAACCGTCGGCGGCAGGCTGCTGGTAGCCGGCATCTTCCACGGCAAAGCCCCGGGGCGGCATCTCGATGCCTACCGGCTCATCAAACTTCACCTGCTCGCCGGTTTTCGTGGTCAGCGAGTCGGTGAGTGGGTTGAAGGTCAGGTCGCCGGCAATGGCGAAGGCCGTCACGATTTCGGGCGAGGCCACGAAGGCATGGGTGTTGGGGTTGCCGTCGTTGCGCTTGGCGAAGTTGCGGTTGAAGCTCGTGATAATCGAGTTGCGGCGCTTGGGGTCGTCGGTGTGACGGGCCCACTGGCCGATGCACGGACCGCAGGCGTTGGCCAGCACCACGCCGCCCATCTGGGCAAACGTGTCGAGCAGGCCGTCGCGCTCCACAGTGTAGCGCACCAGCTCCGAGCCGGGCGTTACGGTGTACTCGGCCTCCACGGTCAGGCCCTTATCGGCGGCCTGCTTGGCAATGCTGGCGGCGCGGGTAATGTCTTCGTAGCTGGAGTTGGTGCACGAGCCAATCAGGCCCACTTCCAGCTTCGCGGGCCAGCCATGCTCCTTCACGGCAGCGGCAAACTCCGAAATCGGCCAGGCGGCGTCCGGAGTGAACGGGCCGTTCACGTAGGGCTCCAGCGTGTTCAGGTCGATTTCGATGAGCTGGTCGTAGAAGTTTTCGGGGTTGGCGTACACCTCGTCGTCGGCGCGCAGATGCTGGCGCACGCCGGCGGCCAGCTCGGCCACTTCGGCGCGGCCGGTGCCCTGTAGGTACAGGGCCATCTTCTCATCGAAGCTGAACACCGACGTGGTAGCACCGATTTCGGCGCCCATGTTGCAGATGGTGCCTTTGCCGGTAGCCGAGAGGTTCTCGGCACCTTCGCCGAAGTACTCCACAATAGCACCGGTGCCGCCCTTCACGGTCAGGATGCCCGCTACTTTCAGAATTACGTCTTTGGCCGACGTCCA
The DNA here is from genome assembly GCF_018613725.1 of Hymenobacter sp. ISL-91. Classification (GTDB taxonomy): domain Bacteria; phylum Bacteroidota; class Bacteroidia; order Cytophagales; family Hymenobacteraceae; genus Hymenobacter. The sequence goes on along the minus strand of NZ_JAGGPS010000009.1, from coordinate 102,527 downwards.
GCCCGAGAGCTTACCGGTCAGCTTCACGCCGATTACCTTGGGGAACTTCAGCTCCCAGGCCATGCCGGCCATTACGTCCACGGCATCGGCGCCGCCTACGCCAATGGCAATCATGCCCAAGCCACCCGCGTTGGGGGTGTGCGAGTCGGTGCCGATCATCATGCCGCCGGGGAAGGCGTAGTTTTCGAGCACCACCTGGTGAATGATACCAGCGCCGGGCTTCCAGAAGCCGAGGCCGTACTTGTTCGAAACCGAGGCCAGGAAGTCGTATACCTCCTTGTTTTCGGAGTTGGCGGTGGCCAAATCGGCGTCGGCACCTACTTTGGCCTGGATGAGGTGGTCGCAGTGGACGGTGCTGGGCACGGCAGCCGTGGGCTTACCGGCCTGCATGAACTGGAGCAGGGCCATCTGGGCGGTGGCATCCTGCATGGCGACACGGTCGGGCGCGAAATCGACGTAGGAAACGCCCCGCTCATACGCCTGCGAAACGGTACCGCCGTACAGGTGGGCGTACAGAATTTTTTCCGTCAGGGTGAGCGGACGGCCAACCGCCGACCGGGCCGCCTCGATGCGGGTGCCCATACCAGCGTACACGGCCTTAATCATCTCTAAATCGAATGCCATAATCAGGTTGAAAAAGTGGAGAGAACGAGCCTGCCGGGGCAGACATGCAAATATAGTTAAGCGCCGGGGTCCGGCAAGTCAAACAAGTGCCACCGGGTTCAGCTAAGGGCCTATTTAGAAGCTCTCAAAAGAACCCGGACGATGGTAGCGGGCATCCGCCGGCACGGCCCCGCCCAAACTATGCGGGCAGTGCCGTAGTTTAGCCTCTGTTTCACTTTTACTCTTTTTCAACCATGCCCGTTGCCTTCTCTTTGCGCAAGGCCATAGCCGGGGCCACCCTCGCGCTGGCCGCCACGGCCTGCCAGTCTGATCCAAAAAATGCCGAAACCACCGCGACCAATGCGGCTGCTTCGCCGCTCACGGCCGGCACTTGGCGGGGCGTACTCTCGGCCCAGGGCCAGCAAATCCCGTTTCTGTTCGATGTAGCCACTGCCGGCGGCCAGCCCACCGTAACGCTGCGCAACGGCGAGGAGCGCCTCAAGCTTGATGAAATAACCACGGCCGGCGACTCGACCACCATTCGGCTCGGCGTGTTTGATGCCGCGCTGGTAGTACGGCCGGCCGGCGAAGGCAAGCTGGCGGGGACCTGGGTGAAGTATGATGCCAGCAAGCCTTACCGCGTACCATTTACGGCCGAGCTGGGCGCGCAGCCGCTGTTTCCGGTAATGGCCGATCAGAAAGTAACGTCCTTCGACGGCACCTGGAAAGTCAGTTTCAAGGACGATACCGGCAAAACGTACCCGGCCGTGGGCGTGTTCGAGCAGACCCCGACGGGCGTTACGGGTACCTTCCTGACCAGCACCGGCGACTACCGCTACCTTTCGGGGCAGGCCGATGGCAATACGCTCATGCTAAGCACGTTCGACGGCAGCCACGGCTTCCTGTTCACGGGTAAGCAGCCCGGCAGCACCACCCCCGATAGCGCCACGCGCATTGAGGGCGACTTCTACTCGGGCCTGACGGGCCACGAAACCTGGACGGCAGTGAAGGACCCCAACGCTCAGCTGCCCGACGCCAACGCCCTGACCGGCATGAAGCCCGGCCAGAAAAAGCTGGATTTCAGGTTTCCCAGCATTTATGAAGGCGGCAGCATCTCGCCCTCCGACCCCAAGTACCGCGGCAAGGTGCTGGTAGTGCAGCTGTTGGGCTCGTGGTGCCCCAATTGCATGGACGAAACCAATTTCCTGGCTCCCTGGTACGAGAAAAATAAGCAGCGCGGCGTCGAAATTATCGGGCTGGGCTACGAGCGTACCCCCGACCAGGCAGTGGCCGCCCGCAAGCTGCTGAAGATGAAGGAACGCCTGAATGTGGGCTACGACCTGGCCGTAGCCGGTGAAGCCGACAAGGACATGGCCGGCAAGTCGCTGCCCCAGATCCAGAAAGTGCTGGCTTTCCCGACCACTATTTTCATTGACAAAAAGGGCGAAGTCCGGAAGATTCATACCGGTTTTTCGGGCCCCGGCACCGGCCAGTACTACGCGCAGCAGAACGCCGAATTCAACAAAACAATTGACCAGCTGCTGGCCGAGTAGCGGCTCCTTTACCGTTGGGCTACGTATAGCATAGCGTCGTCGCCCGGGTGGTGCCCTGCTTCGGTTTGGTATTGCCCGGACGACGTTTTTTGTTCTACCTTTTTTCCTTCCGGTTCATGAAAAACATTCTGGTTCCCACCGATTTTTCGGCCGAGGCGCACCACGCCCTGCGGGCCGCTTTGCAGCTGGCCCAGCGCGTGGGCGGCAACGTAACGCTGCTGCACGTGCTGCCCATCCCCGACGCCCAGGGGTCGGCCAATTTTAGTGCTTTCGGCGGACCTACCAACGGGGCCGAGCTGCCCAACGCCTACGGCATCGACCGGATTTTCGTCGTCAGGCTGATGGAAGTGACCCGCCAGCGGATGCAGCAGCTGCTGGCCGAAGCCGCCCAGATGGCCCCCGGTGTTCCCGTGCACGAGGTACTGGATCAGGTGGAGGTAGATGAGGCTATTCTGAAGGTAATCGAGCAGCGCCACATCGACCTGGTGCTGCTGGGCACCCAGCAGCACGAAGCGCTGGAGCGCTTCTTTGCCTCGTCGAATACCGAGCAGATGGTGCGGCTGGCTCCGTGCCCGGTGCTGGCCGTTAAGCATGCCACCAACCTCGATGCCGTGCGCGACATTGTGTTTGCCTCCGACTTTTCGGCCGAAGCCGACCAGGCCCTGCCCGGCCTGCAGCAGGTGCGCCAGCTATTTCCGGATGCCCGCCTGCACCTGCTGCGCGTAACCGATGAGCCGGCCGGCGAGGCCCGCCAGCAGATAAACGACTTTATTGCCCGCCATCAACTGCCCCACGCCGAAGCCGTGCTCATGGAAGCTGGCAGCATTAACGGCGGCATCGAAGATGCGGCCCGGAAGCTGGGAGCCGGCCTTATAGTAGTGCCCACCCACGCCCGCTCGGCATTCAGCCGCTTTTTCCAGGCTAGCATTGCCGAGAAGGTAGCAACCGATGCGGCCCAGCCGGTGCTGACATTCCATTTGTAGGAAGTTATTTACCGCTTGCCGGATAGGCACAAATGCCTACGCGGGGTTGGGCTGGCTCGGTGCCGGCCCAACCCCGCGTAGGCATTTGTGCGTACACCAGCCAGGGCCCATGGGCCCGACCAACTCTTTTCCAACCCCTCTATCACCTAACCTGTCCTTACCTATGTGGATTCAGCAAAAAAGTACCCCCGCCCCCGTCGATGAGCTCCAGGGCCATACCGTGGGCCTCAAGTTCGAGTGCAACAAGTGCCATCAGGATGTTTTCACGGCTTCCATCGGGGTGCCCGCCGCCGAGCACTTCGCCACCATGCCCGATGATGGCCAGTACGAAACCGAGCAGCTGAAGTGTCCCAGCTGCGAGATGACCCACGAAATCACCGTTACCAGCAACCCCAAAGGCGTCCGCTTCGAAGTATCGGAAGTGAAGGCCGACCAGGTGTATTACCAGGTGCAGCACTAGTGCTTAAGCCAGCCAGTTGCACAACGAAACAGCCACTCCTGCCTGCAGGAGTGGCTGTTTCGTTGTGCAACTGGCTGGCTTCGAAACGCGAGGCGGCTACTTTTCGCGCTCGATGGTGTAGTTGATGAGCTGTTCGAGCGAGGTACGCGAGGCCGACTCGGGGAAGGTACGCAGCACGGCCAGCGCCTCGTCGCGGTAGCGCTCCATCACGCCAATGGCATAAGCAAGCCCCCCCGACTGCTTCACGAATTCAATCACCTGCTGCACCCGGTCGCGGCGGCCGTCGTTGTTTTTCACGTTGAAAATGACGCGGCGCTTGGTGAGCCAGTCGGCCTGCTGCAGGGCGTAAATCAGCGGCAGGGTCATCTTTTTCTCCTTGATATCGATGCCCAGCGGCTTGCCGATTTCGGCCGTACCGTAATCGAACAGGTCGTCCTTTATCTGGAAGGCCATGCCCACTTTCTCGCCAAACAGCCGGGCCCGCTCCACCGTTTCGAGGTCGGCCCCGGCCGAAGAGGCGCCCACGGCGCAGCAGGAGGCAATGAGCGAGGCCGTTTTCTGGCGGATGATGTCGAAGTACACGTCTTCGGTGATGTCGAGGCGACGGGCCTTTTCAATCTGCAGCAGCTCGCCTTCACTCAACTCCTTCACCGCATTGCTCACAATCTTGAGCAGAGCATAGTCGTCGTTTTCCAAGCTTAGCAACAGGCCTTTGCTCAGCAGGTAGTCGCCTACCAGCACGGCTATCTTATTCTTCCAGAGTGCGTTGATAGAGAAGAAGCCGCGGCGGTAGTTGCTTTCGTCCACCACGTCGTCGTGCACGAGCGTGGCCGTGTGCAGCAGCTCAATGAGGGCCGCGCCCCGGAAGGTGGCCTCGGGCAGCGGGTCGCCCCCGCATATTTTGGCCGTGAAAAACACGAACATCGGCCGAATCTGCTTGCCCTTGCGCTTGACTATGTAGCCCATGATTTTGTCGAGCAGCAGCTGTTTGGTCTGCATCGACTGGCGGAATTTCTTTTCGAATTCCACCATCTCCAAGGCAATCGGAGCCTGTATCTGGTCCAGCGAAATGGTCATGCGGCGTAATTGGGCAATGCAATGATACGGGAAAAGGCGCAGGGGCCACCCGTTATGCAGGCCAAGGGGAAACCTGATTTGAAATAGCGCATCTAAACCCCGGCGTTCTGCTCCGGTTCTTCGTGCGCAGGCATAACAGTTTATTCCTGTGTTAGTACCTTCGTTTTATGCCCGATCAGCCTGTTTCCGTCGATTTTTTGCTATCCGGCCCCGGCCACAACCGCCCGTTTGCGGCCGATGCCCACTTCGTGCCCGACGGCCAGGCCAAGCCGGTGGTAGTATTTGTGCACGGCTTCAAAGGGTTCAAAGACTGGGGCCATTTCAACGTACTGGCCGACTGGTTTGCCCGCCGGGGCTTTGTGTTTGTGAAGCTCAACCTCTCGCACAACGGCGTGGTGGTGGGCGGCACCGGCGACCTGGAGGACCTGGAGGCGTTCGGCCGCAACAACTTCAGCATCGAGCTCGATGACCTGGGAGCCCTACTCGATGCCCTGCACCAGCCGGGCGCTACCAGTATTCCGGCCGCCGAAATGGACCTTTCGCGCCTCGCCCTCATTGGCCACAGCCGCGGCGGCGGGCTGCTATTGCTGAAAGCGGCGGAGGACGCGCGCGTACGGGCCGTGGCCAGTTGGGCGGCCATCAGCAACGTAAATCCGGGCTGGACGGAGCAGCAGATGGCCGACTGGCAGCAGCGGGGGGTGGTGTACGTGGAGAACTCGCGCACCAAGCAGCAGCTGCCGCTTGGCTACCAGCTCGTGGAGAACTACTACCAGCACCGCTCGCGCCTCGACATCGAGCAGAATCTGCGCCAGCGCCTACACAACCGCCCCGTACTTATCCTGCACGGCGACCAGGACGAAACCGTGCCGCTGGCCCGCGCCCAGCAGCTACACGCGTGGCAACCCACCACCGAGCTACTGGTGCTGCCCGGCACCACCCATAACTTCGGCGGCACCCACCCTTGGCCCTCGCCCGAACTGCCCGAACAAGCCCGGCAGGCCGCCGAGGCCACAGCCGAGTTTTTCGAGCGCAAACTGCAGGCTTAAGCGGCATGAGAAAGCTTCTGACCGGCCTGCTCATGTTGGCCGTTAACTTTTACTTTGGCGCGGCTGTCGGGGGCGTGGCAGCAACGCTTTATACCTTCTGGCAGGGCCCTGTTTCGGCCGAAGTCGGGGTGGGTATCGTGGCGGCTGTGTTGCTTGCGTGTATTATCTATCAGGTTTTTCGGGCCCGCTTTAGCTGGCAGAGTCCCGGCGAAATGGCCGTAGGCAACACCAGCAAAACTGACCTTCTGGTTCAGTCCAAACTCTTTTCCATCTCCCGCATTCCCCTGTTTCTGCTGCTGCTCCTGACACTGGCGCTGCCCGGCAACTTCCTGGACGGCGTGGGCGACGGACAGATATACAACCTCCCGCAAATCTTCACCATCGCCCTGCTGTACCTGGGCTTCTACCGCGGGCTCGACTTTTTTGAGCGGCCGGGCTTTGCGGCCACGGCTATGTTTATAGGCGGGCTGTTGCTTTCGGCAACGGTGGCACGCACCTCGGAAGGTGCAGTTTCCATCCTGTTCCTGCTTCTGGCAGGCCTCTGGCTGGTGGCGTGGCTGGTGTACCGGCACTTTTATGTTTCCCCGCCTTCTACCTGAGCTTATGCCGACTGCTTACCTGCTGCTGGGCTCCAACCTTGGCAACCGCGCCGCCACGCTGCAGGCCGCCGTGGCCGAGCTGGGCCGCATGGCCGGCTCGGTAACGGCGGCCTCGGGCCTCTACGAAACAGCCGCCTGGGGCCTGACCGAACAGCCGGCCTTCCTGAACCAGGCCCTGGAAGTGCAAACCAGCCTCTCCCCTGCCCAGCTGCTGGCCGCCTGCCTGGCCGCCGAGCAGCGCGCGGGCCGGCAGCGGCTAGTGCGGTGGGGCTCCCGCACGCTTGATGTAGATATATTACTCTACGACGACCTAGTGCTCGATACGCCTGCGCTACAGCTGCCCCACCCGCGCCTGCCGGAGCGCCGCTTTGCCCTGTTGCCCCTGGCCGAAATTGCAGCTACTATAGTGCATCCGAGCCTCGGTTGCACGGTAGCCGAGCTGCTGGCCGAGTGTTCCGATACGCTGGCTGTGACGCGGCTTTAATTTCCCGCAGAGGGGCGCAGAGGTAAACCGCGGAGGTCCGCAGAGTCGTTCAAGAACAACTCTGCGGACCTCCGCGGTTTACCTCTGCGCCCCTCTGCGGGAACCCGCTACGCCACGGTTGCCGACTGCGCCGAAACCTCGGGCGCAATTTTCTTCACCAAGCCTTGGAGCACTTTGCCGGGGCCGCACTCTACGAACTCGGTGGCACCGTCCTGCACCATGCGCTGCACGCTCTGGGTCCAGCGGACGGGGGCCGTGAGCTGGCGCACGAGGTTTTCGCGGATTTCGTCGGGGTCGGTGTGTGGGGCGGCGTCCACGTTCTGGTACACGGGGCAGATACCGGCTGCGAAGCTCGTTTTGGCAATGGCTTCGGCCAGCGCCGCCTCGGCCGACTGCATCAGCGGCGAGTGGAAGGCCCCGCCCACGGGCAGCGGCAGGGCGCGCTTGGCCCCGGCGGCCTTCAGCTGCTCGCAGGCCAGTTCGATGCCGCGCTGTGAGCCCGACACCACCAGCTGGCCGGGGCAGTTGTAGTTGGCAGCTACCACAATGTTGCCGCCTGCCGTTATTTCCTGGCAGATGCGGGCCGTCGTGTCGTCGTCGAGGGCCAGAATGGCGGCCATGGTGCCGGGCTGCTCCTGGCAGGCGGCCTGCATGGCGCGGGCCCGCTGGGCTACCAGCTGCAGGGCATCTTCAAAGCGCAGCACTTTGGCGGCTACCAGCGCCGAAAACTCGCCCAGCGAGTGGCCGGCCACCATATCGGGCCGGAAATCGGGCAGTACGGCAGCCAGCGCCACCGAGTGCAGGAAAATGGCCGGCTGCGTCACATCAGTGCGGCGCAGTTCCTCATCAGAACCCGCAAACATGGCGTCGGTAAGCGAAAAACCCAGGATTTCGTTGGCCTGGTCCATCAGGCGCTTGGCTTCGGCCTGCTGCTCGTACAGCTCGCGGCCCATGCCACTGAACTGGCTGCCCTGGCCGGGGAAGATAACTGCTTTCATGTGGTCAGAATAAGCCCCGCAACGGTTTCCGGCTGGAAGCGTCGCCGGGGCGGGCGGAAAAATTACGGCCGCAAGCTGCATAAAAATGCCGGCCCGCAAAAATCGACCGCGCTACTCGTTGCGGGCCGCACCGCGTCGGCACAAAAAAGCCAGGCTCCCTACTAAGGAAGCCCGGCTATCAATTCGAACGGCCATCAACTGGAAAAAGCGAACAGCCAGCAGCTAAGCGCCGACAGCTCAGAAGCCGGCTAGCGGTTGATCTGCACCCAGCCTTTGAAAGTGCGGGTAGTGCGGTTGGCATCTTTGAACGTTACTTCGGCCTGGTAGAAGTACATGCCATCCGACACCTTGCCGTTGGAGTTGCCTTCGCCCGTGCCGCCCCCGTTCCAGTTGATAAGGGGGTCTTGGTTGCCCTCGTACACTTTGGTGCCCCAGCGGTTGTAGATCTTGACCGAGGTGCGCTCGATTGGGCTGAACACCTTGGGCCGGAACGTGTCGTTTTTCGAGTCGCCGTTGGGTGTGAAGATGTTAGGCAACAGGAACAGCAGGCAGTTGTCCTTGCATTCCTTGTTGCTCAGTGCACTCACGGCCCCGTTTGCGTCGACGGCCTGAATGGCGTAGCAGCCCTGGGCCGAAGCCAAATCGGTGTGCTCATACGTCGTCTGGGTGCCGGGCACACGGGCCAGTTCGGTTAGCTCGTCGCCCGCTGTAGGCGCGAAGTAGATGATGTACTGCACGATGTCGCGGCTGCAATCTGCGGTGGGCAGGTTGCTTAGCGTCCAACTCAGCGAGTTGGTAAAGCGCATGCCCGTAGTAGGCGTGGTCGGCAAATCGAACAGGCGGCTGGCCAGACTGTCGCAGTTGGTGGGCTTGAGCGTGAGGACGGGTGTGCAGGGCACGGCCCGCAACGGCACGCACTGCTCCTGGCTGAAGTTGATGAGCGAGTCGGGCAGGGCAATGTCGTAAGTGCCGTTGGTCTTCACGTAGTAGCAGTACGTGCGGTTTTTCACCAGCGGCAGCACCCGGCCATCATCCACGAAAGAGCCCCCGGTAGCGGTGCTGGTAGCTTTGCCCACGGGCCGGAACGTACCGCCCGGCTCGCGCCGATACACGGTGCTGGGCCGCTTGCTGTTGTCCCAGGGCACATTGTACACCCAGCTAACCCCTATGGTACTGGCCAGCGGGTTGGGCGTAGCCGTCAGCCGCACGCTCGACGCCGGCTGGGTGCGCTCCACCGAGTCGGCCGCTAAGGCCGAGTTGCTGAAGAAATCGAGCCGGTACGTGTAGGCGTTGGCTTCCGTGTTGAGTCCGGTGTTGACAAAGGCGGTATCGAGCAGGTTGGTGGTGGTGTACACCTTGCGGAAATCGGCCGCGGCGGGGTTGAGGCCGGTAGCGCGGTAGAGGCGGTAGCCGCGGGGCTCGGCAAACTTGGACAGCGGAGCCGGCTGGTTCCAGCGCACGGTAATCTGGCCCGTCGCTACATCGGTGCGGTCTACGGTTACATTGGTGAGGCGGGGCGAGCGGCCCTCCACCTTCACGCAGGCCTCGTTGGAAGCCAGGCTTTCGCCCCCACCGGGCTGGGCAAACCGCACATAAATGCGGTACGAATAGGTTTTGCCCCGGGTCAGGCCGGCGCCACCATTGTCGTCGAGGAAGGTCCGGGAACCCACGCCCACACTACCAATTTGCACGTAGCCCGAGCCGGCGGGCAGCCCGGTTTCGCAGGTAGTGGGCGTGAAGGCAAAGCAGTTTTCGCGGCGGAAAATCAGAATCTGCGCCCCTGGGTTCTGGCAGCTGTAGCTGTCCCAGTCGAGGCGCATATTGTTGCCCTGCGGCGTGGCCTGCAGGTTCTGCGGGGCTGGCCCCACTACTGTGATGTTCCAGACGCGCTGGTCGATCAAAGGAGTTTTATTCGCGCCGGGCTCGTCGGTGGCCTTAAACAGCACCTGATAGGGCTGGCGGCGGATGAAGGAGCAATTTGGTGTCCATTGGAACAGGGCCCGGGCCACGGGCGGCCCTTTGGTGCTCTGTTGGAAAGAGGCCGGCATGGGCAACAGGCCGGTAAAGGCTTCCAGCAGCACTGGGTTGCCGTCGGGGTCGGTGGCGGTTATAATGCCGCCGGGCACCGGGGTATTGGCTACCACGCATACATCGGGCGGTACATTAATCTGGGGGCGCAGGTTATTAGGCGCCCGCACGATAATCTGCATGTCGCGAATGGTTTCGCTCAGCAGCGTGGGCTGCGTGGGCCGGCCGGGCGTGCGCCGGTACTCCTTCACTACAAAGGCCACGTTATACGTGCCCACCTGGGCCGGCGCATTCCACACTACCTGACCAGTAAAGGCGTCGATAGTAAAGATGGCCCTGTCGCCGGGCACCCCAACGGGCGGCCCGCTATAGGCCACCTGGCGGGCATCAACGCCGGGCAGGTTGTTGGGGAAAGTAAAGTTGGTGGTCGGTACGGGGTTGAGCCGGTTGCCGGTAGCAAGCGCAACACGCGGGTCGCCAGCACGCTGGCTGGGCTTCAGCTCGTACGCCAGCGAGTCGCCCTCGGCATCAAAAGCGGCGGGGTTGTGCAGAAATACCTGGCCTACGCTACCCTTATCAATAGCCGGGGCCAACAACTGAGGCGACGTATTTTGGATGAATGCGTTGATAAGAACGGTAGTCGAGATATAAAAGCTTTCATTAACCGAATTAGCCATATTGAGGACCCCAACTGGCCGGTTTACGCTGGCGTAGCCTACCGTATAAGCACCGGTAGAGTTATAGGTATGCTCGAACTTGTACACGTTTAGGTTGTACTCCGGTGCCACGCGGGTCTGCGACACAATCGGAATATCTTCCTGCGCAGTACCGTCGCCGAAAAAGATGATAACCGAACGCTCCTCCGCCTTATCGGGCCCCACACTCACATATAGCGAGAGGGTGAAAAATATGCGCCGGGGGTTATTGGGGTCTGTGCGCGCCTGAATGTCGCCGGCGGCCAGGTGAGTGGCCTGAGCCGCTGGGGCAGCTGTCAGGAAGGCCAAGAGCAGAAACAGCACTGCCAGCCAACGCTGCAACGGACGGATAGGTAGAGCGATACGCATAGAATCGGGTAACTAAGCGGGTAGAGAAACCGCAGGTAGTAAGGTCCGGAAAAACCCGGCGGAAACCTAACAAAAGTCGGGCGACGGAGGTTGTTAGACCGAAGCAAGATACTAACGGAGTTATCATTGGTTTGATTCCGGCTGGGCGCACACCCTTATTCAGATTGTTTCCTACTAGCCGGGCACCTAACTTTGACCGTTATAATCGACTTCCCCACCCTACTTAGTAGCTCTCTATGAGTTGGATTTCAAACACCCTCACCAGCAGCATCGGCCGTAAGATTGTTATGGCTACCACGGGCCTGTTCCTGTGCTCGTTTCTGGTGGTTCACCTGCTAATCAACCTGCAGCTGCTGCGCCACGATGGTGGGGCCAGCTTCAATTTCTGGGCCGAATTCATGGGCACCAACCCCATCATCCGGTTTATGGAAATTGTGCTCATGCTGGGCTTTGCCATTCATATCTACCAGGGTTTGGCCCTGGCCTGGAAAAACAAGAAAGCCCGCGGTGCCCAAGGCTACGTGGTCAACCATTCTGAGCAGAACTCGCAGTGGTCTTCGCGCAATATGGCCCTGCTGGGTACGCTGTTGCTCATTTTCCTCATCATCCACCTGATGAACTTCTGGGTACGCTCCCGCTTCGACGCCTTTGGCGGCTTGGCAATGGTAAAGGTGCCCAACCTCGACCATCCGGTAGGCGACCTGTACTCAGTTGCCGCCGCTTCCTTCAAAATTCCGTGGTACGTGGCCCTGTACGCCGTTGCCCAGATTGCTCTTGGTTATCACCTCTGGCACGGCTTCCGCAGCGGCTTCCAGACCCTCGGCCTCAAACACCCCAAGTATACGCCCGCCGTGTACTACACAGGCTACGTTTTCTCGGTAGTAATTTCGGTTCTGTTCGCTCTCGTACCGGTGGTTATGTTCTTCGATGATCAGTACCAGCCCCGTCAGGCTACAAACCAGAAGGTTGAGCAGTCATTAACCGAGGAGCCGGACGTCCTGCGCTAATTTCCCACTCTCTAACTCTACCCTTTATGGTACTTGATTCCAAACTTCCCGAAGGCCCGATAGCCGAGAAGTGGGAAAAGCATAAGTTCAACGTCAAGCTCGTTAACCCGTCCAACAAACGGAAGTACGACATCATTGTGGTAGGTACTGGTCTGGCCGGTGCGTCGGCCGCTGCCTCGCTGGCCGAACTCGGCTACAACGTAAAGGCGTTTACCTTCCACGATTCGCCTCGGCGGGCGCACTCGATTGCCGCTCAGGGCGGCATCAATGCCGCCAAAAACTACCAGAACGACGGTGACTCGGTGTACCGGCTGTTCTACGACACCGTGAAAGGTGGCGACTACCGTTCCCGCGAGGCCAACGTGTACCGCCTGGCCCAGGTATCGGTCAACATCATCGACCAGTGCGTGGCGCAGGGGGTACCCTTCGCCCGCGAGTACGGAGGTCTTTTGGCTAACCGCTCGTTCGGTGGGGCGCAGGTAAGCCGCACGTTCTACGCCCGCGGCCAGACTGGCCAGCAGTTGCTGCTAGGTGCCTACTCGGCTTTGTCGCGGCAGGTGGCCTATGGCAAAGTGAAGCTGTACACCCGCTCCGAAATGCTGGACCTAGTGACGGTAGACGGACAAGCTCGTGGTATTATCACCCGCAACCTGCTCACCGGCGAGATTGAGCAACACGCGGCCCACGCCGTGGTACTGGCCACCGGCGGCTATGGCAACGTGTTCTTCCTGAGCACCAACGCCATGTATTGCAACGCCACCGCCGCATGGCGGGCCCACAAAAAGGGTGCATACTTCGCCAACCCCTGCTTCACTCAGATTCACCCTACCTGCATCCCCGTATCGGGCGACTACCAGTCGAAGCTGACGCTCATGTCGGAGTCGTTGCGTAACGACGGCCGGGTGTGGGTGCCGGCAACCAAGGAAACGGCTGAGCGCCTGCGCAAGGGCGAAATTAGTGTCAATGATATTTCGGAGGCCGACCGTGACTACTTCCTGGAGCGCAAGTACCCGGCTTTCGGTAACCTGGTGCCCCGCGACGTGGCCTCGCGCAACGCTAAAATGATGTGCGACGAAGGTCGTGGCGTGGGTAGCACCGGCTTAGCCGTATACCTCGATTTTGCCGACGTTATCAAGCGTACTTCGGCCGAAGCAGTGAGCCAGAAGTACGGTAACCTGTTCGACATGTACGCCAAAATCACTGGCGAAAACCCTTACGAGCGGCCCATGCGCATCTACCCGGCGGTTCACTACACCATGGGTGGCCTCTGGGTTGATTACAACCTGCAGACTACGGTGAAGGGCCTTTACGCCACCGGCGAGTGTAACTTCTCCGACCACGGGGCCAACCGCCTCGGCGCCTCGGCCCTCATGCAGGGCCTGGCCGACGGCTACTTCGTGATTCCGTACACGATTGGCGACTACTTGGCTTCGACGCCGCCTAAGCCGGTAACAACCGAGGACCCCGCTTTTGCCGAGGCTACAGCCGCCGTACAGTCGCGGATGCAGCAGCTGATGAGCATCAACGGTACCCGCACGCCCGACGACTTCCACAAGAAGCTCGGCCACCTGATGTGGGAGTACTGCGGCATGTCGCGCAACGCCGAAGGCCTGCGGTATGCCAAGCAGGAAATTGCCAAGCTGCGCCAGGAATTCTGGAGCGACCTGAAGCTGGCTGGTACCGAAAATGAAATGAACCAGGCCCTGGAAAAGGCCGGCCGTGTGGCCGACTTCCTGGAGTTGGGTGAGTTGATGGTGGATGATGCCTTGGACCGCAACGAAAGCTGCGGTGGTCACTTCCGCGAGGAATACCAGACCCCTGAAGGTGAAGCATTGCGTAATGACGATGATTACGCGTATGTTGCCGCCTGGGAGTATATGGGCGACAACCAGCCCGAAAAGCTGAACAAGGAGGAGTTGACATTCGAAAACGTGAAGCTCACCCAGCGCAGCTACAAGTAAATTTTTCAGCTGTTAGCCTTTGGCTGTTAGCTGTTAGCTCCGTGCCAACAGTCCTTTCAGCCCAATAAGCTAACAGCTATCAGCTAACTGCTAATAGCCAACAAACCAATGGCCGGAAGTAACCCCAACGCCAAACCAATGAACCTCACCCTGAAGGTGTGGCGGCAGAAAAATCGTGTCAGCGAGGGTGGCATCGTCGATTACAAGGTAAAGGACATCTCGCCCGACATGTCGTTTCTCGAAATGCTCGACGTGCTCAACGAAGACCTGCTCCGCCAGGGCCAGGAGCCGGTGGCTTTCGACCACGATTGCCGTGAGGGCATCTGTGGCTCGTGCAACCTGTTCATCAATGGCCGGGCACACGGTCCCGAGCAGGGCACCACTACCTGCCAGCTGCACATGCGCAAGTTCTCCGATGGCGACACTATCACTATCGAGCCTTGGCGCGCTGCCGCATTCCCCATCAATAAAGACCTGAGCGTTGACCGCTCAGCCTTCGACCGTATCATTCAGGCCGGTGGCTACGTGAGCATCAATACCGGCGGTACCCCCGATGCCAACGAGATTCCGATTCCGAAGAATATTGCCGACCGTGCTTTCGAGGCAGCTACCTGCATCGGGTGCGGTGCCTGCGTGGCGGCCTGCAAAAACGCTTCGGCCATGCTGTTTGTGTCGGCTAAGGTAAGCCAGCTGGCTCTGCTCCCCCAAGGACACATCGAGCGCAAAACCCGCGTTGAAAACATGGTGGCCCAGATGGATAAGGAAGGTTTTGGTGCCTGCACCAACATCGGCTCCTGCGCCGCCGAATGCCCGGTGGGTATTTCGCTGGAGAATATTGCCACGCTTAACCAGGAATTCCTGTCAGCTAAAGCCACTTCCAATAACCTGGCATAAGGTTCGACGGTTATTTTGTCAGGACTCCCTGAAAAGGCGAAGCGGGCTCCCGTTTCGCCTTTTTTTCTACCTGCCCTCGGCAGGTAGATTTGCCTTTCGCCTTCTTTCTATCTACCCGAATGCTCACAATTGTTGTTGGCACCAACCGCCCCGATTCCCGCGCCCGCCGCTTAGCCGATCTGTACGCCCGCCTGCTGACCGATCAAGGAGTTGAGGCCTCTATCCTAGACTTGCTGGAGCTGCCCGCCGATTTCACGTTTTCGGCCCTTTATGCCAACGTCGGCAGCCACGATGGTTTCAACCGTTTGGCTGAGCAGGCCAGTGCCGCCGACAAGTTAGTATTTATCGTTCCTGAGTATAATTGCTCGTTTCCAGGTGTATTAAAGGCTTTTATCGATGGTCTGCCTTACCCCTCGGCGCTAAGCAACAAAAAGGCAGCGTTGGTGGGGCTAAGTAGCGGCGGGCAGGGCGGCTTGCTGGCTCTTAACCACCTCACCGATATACTTATGTACCTGGGCACGGCCGTTCTTCCCCAGCGCGTACGCCTCCCTTTCATCGACAAACATCTGACCGATGACGGTGAACTGACGGAACCCTTTTATCAGGTATTACTGCGCGAACAGATAACGCACCTACTCAGATTTTAGGCATTTCTGCCGTAAGATGTAAGCGGGCAAAGGCGGGAAACAATACGGCAGAAACGGTTTCGTTGGCTGAGCAGTAAATAACCGAACATCTGTTGCCTGCGTAAGGGCTGCTTCGTTCAACAGTTTTTCTGCCAATGAAACATACCCTATTGCTTGCTGGTGTAGCTATAGCTCTGCTGAGTTCCTGTACGCTTACACCCCGACGGGGCAAAAGCACCCAGCTTGCCCCCGAACGCGAAATGATGCACCCGGGTAAATTTCCAGGCGACTCAACCTATTTCATGCACTCTGATTCGCTACGATAAAGACCAGCCATAACGCAACAGGCCGCCCCGAGTTTTCGGGGCGGCCTGTTGCGTTATGGCTGATAGAAATTCTGATTAATCCACGTTATCGTGCAGGAAGCGGTTGTCGCCCAGCAGCTCGTTATCGTCGGAGAGGTTGAAGCGGCTCACGTTCTGCTCCGAAGAAGGCACCACGTTTTCCAGCTTCACCTGACGACGCAGGTAGGCCGGGGTTTCCAGCTGATCTTTCAGCGCGTCGTTGGTCAGACCGTTACTCAGGGCCTGCAGGCGCTGGCGGCGTTCTTCGGCCCGGGCCTCCAGGGAGGGCCGGGTTACGCTTTTCTGCATGGTACCCACAGGCGGCTGCGGCGGATACTGATACTGCAGCTGTGGCTCGGGAGCGGGCATAGAAGGGGCCGATACCGGCGCAGCGCTGTGTTGCGGGGGCGAAGTATCAAGGTCACGCACCACTACCGGCGGCTCGACGGGCGCTGGACTCCCGAAAGTGGGCACCACCGGAGCAGCGGCCGGTACCGGGGTTTCGGCAGCGGCTTCAGTGGTTTCGGCAGCAGAGGACGAGGGCATGGCGCGCGCATCGTCGCGGGGTACTACGGCCGTAATGTTGTGGGCGTCGCGGGCGAAGCCGGTGGCAATTACCGTTACGCGGATGCTCTGGCCCAGCGAAGGATCGATGCCGTGGCCGAAAATCACCTCAGCGTTCTGCCCAGCCTTTTCCTGGATATACTCTGTGATTTCGGTCAGCTCGTCCATCTCCAGCTCAGCCTGGTCGCCCGACATGATGCTCAGTAGGATGCGCTGGGCGCCGTGGATGTCGGTGTTATTGAGCAGTGGCGAAGCCAGGGCCTCCTCGGCGGCCCTGGCGGCGCGGTTTTCGCCCTCCGTTACGCTGCTGCCCATTACGGCTGCACCCGAGTCCTTCATCACTGTTTTCACGTCTTCAAAGTCCACGTTCACGTCCGAAGTCACCGTAATAATCTCGGCAATCGACTTGGCGGCCGTCGTCAGCACGGTATCGGCTTTGGCAAAGGCTGCGCTCAAGGGCAGGTTGCCGTACATCTCGCGGATCTTGTCGTTGAGAATTACCAGCACGGTGTCGCAGTCTTCGCTCAGCTCCTTGATACCCTGCTCGGCCTGCTGACGCTTTTTGCGGCCTTCAAACAGAAACGGCGCCGTTACGATGCCTACGGTGAGAATGCCCAGCTCCTTGGCCACTTTGGCAATTACGGGCGCCGCACCGGTGCCGGTTCCGCCACCCATACCCGCCGTAATGAACACCATGCGGGTGCCTTGGCTCAGTAGCTCCCGAATCTGCTCGCGGCTCTCGATAGCGGCCTGCTTGCCCCGCTCGGGGTTTGCCCCTGCCCCCAACCCCTCGGTCAGGTCGATGCCGATTTGCATGCGGTTGGGTACGGGCGACGATGCCAGGGCTTGCTTATCGGTATTGCAGATCACAAACTCCACGTCTTTTATGCCCTGGGCATACATGTGTTTGACCGCATTGGAGCCACCGCCGCCCACACCAATCACTTTGATGATGGAGGTCGATTGTGGCTGAATGTCGAAGGTATAATTCATGCGTAGGGTCAATTAGGAATTAAAAGTCAAAAATTAAAAATCAAGAATTGGCAGTCTGAACAGAGCCGCAATTCCTGATTTCTAACTCTTAATTTTCAATTGACATTAATATTGTTTGTCATCGAAATCATTAATCAACAGGTCTTTTGTACGATTAATGATTCGTTGGAAAAAATCACCAGCACCCGGCTTTTTAGCCGCCTTTTCGGCGGCTGGTGCGGCCGGAGTAGCTGGTGTATGTGCCGTTGCTACGGGGCGCGCCTCGGGCGTAGGCACGTAGTAGTTTTGCTCCTGCTCGGGCTCCTCATAGCCACGCTGGGCCAGGCGGTCGTCGAGCGAGCGGTATCCAGCCAGCACCAGGCCAACCGTGGTGGCATACATGGGCGACTTTACCGCTTCAATCTTGCTTTTGCCTAAATGCTCGTTGGGGTAGCCGATACGCGTGTCGAGACCGGTAACGTACTCGGCCAGCTGCACCAGATTCTGGAGCTGCGAGCCGCCGCCGGTCATTACAATGCCGGCTGCCAGCTTGTCCTGGAAGCCCAGGCGCTGGATTTCGGCGTACACCAGCTCCACGATTTCCTCCATCCGGGCCTCGATGATGTAGGCTAGGTTTTTCAGGCTGATTTCTTTGGGAGCCCGGTCGCGCAGACCCGGAATGCTCACGATTTCATACTCCGAGGCCTCCTCGGCAATAGCCTTGCCGAACTTCACCTTGAGCTGCTCGGCCTGGTTCTGCATTACCTGGCAGCCCTGCTTGATGTCGGTGGTGATAATATTGCCGCCGAAAGGCAGCACCGCCGCGTGGCGGATGATGCCGTCCTTGAAAATGGCCAGATCGGTCGTGCCACCGCCAATATCGACCAGCGCCACGCCGGCTTCCTTCTCCTCGTCGCTTAGCACCGACATGCTCGATGCCAGCGGCTCCAGAATCAGGTTATCAATTTCCAGACCGGCCTTCGTAACACACTTGTACACGTTGTTGATGGCGGTGCTCTGCGCCGTGATAATATGGAAGTTGCCCTCCAAGCGCACGCCCGACATGCCTACGGGGTCCAGAATGCCTTCCTCGTAGTCCACCTTGTAGTCCTGGGGCATTACGTGGATGATCTGGGAGCCGGGCGGCGTTACGAGGCGGTACATGTCGCTGGTGAGGCGCTCCACATCGGCTTGGGTTATTTCGGTTTCGGCCGAGGCGCGGGTGATGCTGCCGTTGTGCTGCAGGCTCTTGATGTGCTGGCCCGCAATGCCCACATTCACCACGCCAATGTTGATGCCCGACTGCTCCTCAGCCTGCTTGATGGCTTTCTTGATGGCGTCTACCGTTTTGTCGATATTCGACACAATTCCCCGCACCACGCCTTCGGACACGGCCTTGCCAAGGCCTAGAATTTCGAGCTTACCGAATTCATTTTTGCGGCCAACCAAAGCACATATTTTGGTGGTACCGATATCGAGGCCGACTACAATTTTATCGTGTTGCATGGGGAGGATGAGCGAGAGGTTGGCAGGTGCAGGCAGTAGAAGGGCGTTTAATCCGCTTTAAGGTAGCGTTTTAGCCGGATAATTTTATTCGCAGATGATTTGATCCTTGAATTCGACGTTGACGCGGTGGTACGTGTCCCAGCCAAGCACCGGCGGAATTTGACGGTAAAATACCATCAGTTTCGCGAATTTTTCCGAAATATTATCAGGAAAGCCAAATTCGACCCGTTGGTCACCTACCTGTTGGGTGAACGAAATCTTTCCATTAGGTGCCACGAATATCTCGGCGACCTGAGCGCGCCAGAACGGTTTTTCATCGATGTAACGCAGGAATTCGAGGTAGCGTATGCCGCTGCTGTCCTGAAAGAAGGAGGCAGCCAGTGGCACGCCGCCAGTTCGTGAGATGGGCACAACCCGGGCCGTGAACAGCGAAGAAAGCGGCAGCTTACGCCCGTCGGCATCGAGGTAGCTGTCTTGGCGCGAGTCGGCATGTACGAGGCGGGCAATGGGGCGGCTCTGACGCACATCGGCGTGCAGATTACCAGCCAAGTCGCGGTATACCTGGGCCTCCTTCACGAAGCTGTGGGCCTTGAGGCGCGCTTCGAGGGCCTTCAGGTCGATGTCGGAGGGTGCAGAGCCCTCCAACCGGTCGCGGCCCTGGCGGGTCAGCAGGCCGGTTACCTCGCGCTGGCCGATGAAAAAGTTGTTGAACTCGTTGCTCACCGACACAATAACGCCCCCCACCTTGCGGTTGGCCTGCCGCACAGCCGCAAACGCCCCCATCCCCAGCAGCAGCAGCAGGCACACAGTGGCAATCAGCAGGTTCTTGGCGTCGCGGTTCATTCGGGGGTTGATACTGAGGTCAGCGTAAAAATGAATGATATGATGAGTATTGCTGCAGAATCTGTTCCCGGTTGCCGGCAGGCGGCCGGTCGGGCAACTCAATCATTCAGCCAGCGAATATTCAAAATATTCTTTAATTGAGGCACTAATTGATCGATGTCGCCGGCACCTACGGTGGCTAATACGTCAAAATTCGGATTGGTTTCGGCATTTTGCAAAATTTCGTCCTTGGTTTGGAGAGATTTTACCGGCGCCGTGATTTGGGATAAAATCAACTCCGACGTGACGCCCGGCAGTGGCTGCTCGCGGGCCGGGTAGATGTCGAGCAGTACCACTTCGTCGGCAAGGCTCAGACTCTCAGCGAATCCGGCGGCAAAATCGCGGGTGCGGCTGTAGAGGTGGGGCTGGAAAACCACCCGCAGCCGCCGCCCCGGATACAGAGCCCGCAACGACTGCAAAAAGGCCTCGATTTCGCGCGGATGGTGGGCGTAATCGTCTACGTACACCTTGGGCTGCTCGGGGCTGCCGGCCGTCACAACGAACTCGAAACGGCGCTTCACGCCCCGATAAGCGGCTACAGCGGCCCGTAATTGCTCGTCGGAGAGGCCATAAAGGCGGGCCACGCAGGCAGCGGCCAGCATGTTTTCCACATTATGAAAGCCCGGTACAGCCAGCTCCATATTCTTAGCTGTTAGCGGAGAGCTGTTAGCTGTTAGCTCCGCCGATGCCAGCGCCGAAGCGTCACTAGGAGGGCCGTGCATGTCGAAGTGGAACAGGTGGCCCTCGGCGGTGATATTGGCGGCGTACAGCTCTGGGCCCTGCTCGGGGTTCAAGCTGTAGCGTAGCACCCGCACGTCGGCCGGGGCAGCGGCGGCCACGCTGGCATCGGCCGTGTGGTTGATGATGAGCGTACCACCGGGCTGAATCTGCCCAACAAACTGCCGGAACGACTCCAGCAGCGTTTCGGCGTCCCCGTAAATATCGAGGTGGTCGGCATCGGTGCTTGTCACGATGGCCACCGTCGGAAACAGCGTCAGAAAACTCCGGTCGTACTCGTCGGCCTCCACAACAACGGGGATTTGGCCGGCGGCTGTCTCATTGCTGGCTTCGGCCGCAGGAAGCAGCAGGTTCGAGCCCAGGTTCACGCTGATACCGCCCAGGAAAGCCGCGCAGGGCACGCCAGCGTGGTGCAACAGGTGAGCCACCATGCTGCTGGTGGTAGTTTTGCCGTGGGTACCGGCCACCGCAATAGTGGGCCGGCCTTCGGTGAGCACGCCCAGCACCTGGCTGCGCTTGCGGATGTCGTAGCCCTGCTCCCGCAGCCAGGCCCATTCGCGGTGGTCCTTTGGAATGGCGGGCGTGAGCACGACCAGCGTATCGGCGGGGTTCTCGCGCACGGCAGCCGGGATATTCTCTACCGCGTCGTCGTAGTGAATCGTGATGCCTTCAGCCGTCAGCGCGTCGGTCAGGGGCGTACGGGTTTTGTCGTAGCCGCTCACCACGTGCCCGTTGGCCCGGAACCAGCGCGCCAGTGCCGACATGCCGATGCCGCCGATACCCAGGAAGAAGACGTTGGTATTCATTTATCAGGAGGTGAAGAGCTTGGATGGTGGTCGTAGGGGTGGGGCTTGTCCCCGCCCGCCGTGCGCGCCGCTGCAATGGGAATTGTTCAACGACCATCATTCAACGGCGGGCGGGGACAAGCCCCACCCCTACACGTTCGGAATCAGTTTCAGCAGTTCGTCCACAATCGTGGCCGTGGCTTGGGGGCGGGCCAGCTGCCGGATACTGGCGCTTAGCTGCTGCTGGCGCTCCGAGTTTTGGAGCAGCGCCAGGGCTTCGTCGTAGAGCGTGGCAGCGGCCTCAGTGTCGCGGACGAGCAGGGCAGCGTTTTGGGTGCTCAGGGCCAGCGCGTTTTTGGTCTGGTGGTCTTCGGCCACGTTGGGAGAAGGCACCAGGATGCTGGGCTTGCCCGTCAGGCACAACTCCGACACCGACAGGGCCCCGGCCCGGCTCACTACCACATCGGCGGCGGCGTAGGCCAGATCCATGCAGCGGATGAACTCCAGGGCCTGTAAACCGGCAGCGGCAAACGGGGCCGCCTGCATTTGGGCTTCCGGAAAATAAAGCTTGCCGGTTTGCCAGAGCAGCTGCACGCCGGCTTCCTGCAGGCGGGGCAAGGCGGCGGCGGTGGCCTGGTTGAGCGTGCGTGCGCCCAGGCTACCGCCAATCACGAGCAGCACTGGCCGGCTGGCATCGAGCCCGAAGAAGGCCAGGGCCTCGGCACGCTGGCCGCTGGCAATTTCGGTGCGCACGGGGTTACCGGTTAGCGTCAGCCGGTCGTTGGGGAAGAACTTGTCCATGCCCTCGTAGGCCACGCAGATGCGTTGCACACGCTTGGCCAGCAGCTTATTTACGAGGCCGGCGTAGGAGTTCTGCTCCTGAATAAGGGCCGGAATGCCCCGCGAGGTGGCTGCCAGCAACACCGGAGCCGAGGCATAACCGCCCACGCCTACCACCGCATCAGGCCGGAATTTCTCGATGATTTTCCCGGCCTTGCGCACGGCGCGCATCACCTTAATTGGGAACAGCAGGTTTTGGGGCGTCAGGCTGCGCTGCAGGCCGGCAATGTCGAGGCCGATGATGTCGTAGCCGGCTTCGGGCACCCGGGTCATTTCCATGCGGCCGTTGGCCCCCACAAACAGGATTTCGGCGTTGGGAAAACGCCGCCGTACTTCGTTGGCAATGGCCACGGCCGGAAAAATGTGCCCCCCGGTGCCGCCGCCGCTGATGATGAGTTTCATGTTTATAGTTGTCAGTTGATAGTTGTCAGTTGTTAGGTTGGTGTCGGCTCTACAAACCCAGGCTGACAACTAACAACTGTCAACCAACAACTAAGCTAACGGCTCAAAACTAAGCCACTTTCGGGATGCGGGCCGTGTCGGCAGGCTGGTCGGTCATGGGGCGGATTTCCCGCTCGCCACGGCTTACGGCCAGAATGATACCAATGCTGATGCCGGTGAAGATGAGCGAGGTGCCACCCATGCTGAGCAACGGCAGCGGCAAGCCCGTAATCGGGCCCAAACCCACGGCCACGCCCATGTTCACCATAGCCTGCAGCACCAGGCTAAAGGTAAGCCCCGCCGAGAGCAGCCCCCCAAAGGCCCCGTAACTATTCATCACCGTTTTCAGCCCTCGATAGAGGAAAGCCAGATAAAGGAACAGCACTATTACGCCCCCAAACAGGCCGTATTCTTCGATGATGATGGCGTAGATAAAGTCGGAATATGGGTGAGGCATGATGTTGCGCTCGGTGCTTTTGCCGGGCCCCTTGCCAAACAAGCCGCCGGTAGCCTCGGCAATGTAGGCGTGCTCCAGCTGGAACGGGACCGGCTTGCTCTTGTCGGTGAAGCTCTCAATACGCGACTGCACCGTTTTCCAGCGCTGCCCGGCCACTAGGCCTACGCCGCCAATCACAATGCCAATTAAAACCATCACAGCCATCTGTTTGAGGGGCACCCGGCCAATAAACATCAGTAGCAGGCAGGTAGCGAACAGCAGCAAGGCAGTGGAGGCATTCGACAGAATGATAAGCCCACAAATGACACCTACCCAGAGCATTACCGGCAGCAGCGTAGTTTTAAAGTCGCCCACATTTTGCTGGCGACGGCTGAGCATGGAGGCCAGGTGCGTAATCAGGGCAAGTTTGGCCAGGTCGGAGGGCTGGAAAGTTTGGTTGATAACCGGGATGGTAAGCCAACGCGAGGCCTCATTAAGCGTCGAACCCATCACAAAGGTGAAGATGAGCAATGGTACCGAGGCCAGCAGCGCATAGAGCGAGAGGCGCGAGTAATGGCGGTAATCGATGCGGTGAGCCAGCCACATAAACAGCAGGCCCACGAAAATCAGGCTGGTGTGTTTGAAAAGGAAGTACTCGGTGTTGCCGCCGCGGCTCTTGTACGCCAGCGTACCCGTTGCCGAGTATACCACGGCAATGGAAATCAGCGAAAACAGCAGCACGATACCCCACAGAATAGGGTCGCCTTTGAGGTTTTTGCGAAGCCAGTTATTTACCATTGCAATTGTTCATTTGGGATTCCCGCAGAGGAGCGCCTGTTAGCGTAAATCAGCCACGGCTGCGGCGAACTGGCGGCCGCGGTCTTCGTAGTTCTGAAACAAATCGAACGACGCGCAGGCGGGTGAGAGCAGCACCACGTCGCCGGGGGTGGCGAGGGCGGCGGCCCGCTGCACGGCGGCTTCCATTTGCCGGGTTTCTTCGAGGTGCGGTACCACGCTGCCGAAACTGGCGCGGAGCTTTTCGTTGTCGAGGCCCAGGCAAATTAGGGCTTTTACGCGGCTTTTGGCCAGCGGCAGCAGGCTACTGTAGTCGTTGCCCTTGTCGGTGCCGCCCGCAATCCACACAATCGAGGCCTTAATACCGTCGAGGGCGTACCAAGCGGCCTCCACGTTGGTGGCCTTGCTGTCGTTGATGAAGGGCACGCCGTTGTGCTCGCCCACCAACTGCAGGCGGTGGTCGGCGTTGCGGAACGAAGCCAGGGCCGCTTCGATCTGCGCAACCTCTAGGCCCGCCAGTCGGGCGCACAGAATGGCAGCCAACGCGTTCTGGCGGTTATGCTGGCCGATAAGGACTGAAGTAGCCGTGCTGATTTCCTCTGCTTCCGCAGCGAGGCCGGGCTGCAGGTTTAGCTGCACTTCGCTTTCCCCGGTGTAGTAGCCCGCCAACTGGAAGTCGGGGCGCTGGTGCAGGCTGAAGGGCAGCTGGCGCATGGGCCGCAGCGCACCGGGGAAGTAGCGCTGGATGGTTTCGTCGTCGGCGTTGTAGATGAAGAAGTTGCTGCTATCCTGGTTTTGCGTGATGCGGAGCTTGGCCTGGGCGTACTTCTCGAGCGAGTAGTCGTAGCGGTCGAGGTGGTCGGGGGTGATGTTGAGCAGCACCGAAACCCAAGGCTGGAAGTCGTAGGTGTCGTCGAGCTGGAAAGAGCTTAGCTCCAGCACGTAGTAGTCGTGCTCGTCCTTGATAACCTGCTCGGCCAACGAGTAGCCCACGTTCCCGGCCAGCCCCACGCGCAGTCCGCACTCTTTCAGCAGGTGATAGGTGAGCAGCGTGGTAGTGGTTTTGCCGTTGGTGCCCGTGATGCCGATGCATTTGGCACGGGTATAGCGCCCAGCCAGCTCGATTTCGGAGATAATTGGTGTGCCTTTTTTCCGTAGCTCTTGGATTATAGGCGCTTTCTCCGGAATGCCGGGACTTTTCACCACTTCATCAGCCCTCAGAATTTCGGATTCCGTGTGCTGGTTTTCCTCGAACCGGATGCCGGCCGCTTGCAGCTTCTGATGGTAACGGGACTGAATCGGGCTTTTATCGGACACAAACACGGTGTAGCCCTTGGCCTGGGCCAGCAGCGCCGCCCCTACCCCACTCTCGCCGGCTCCCAAGATTACGTAGTGCATTCTTTCGTACTGAGTAGTTGGTATTGAGTAGTGAGAAAACCGGTTAGTTGGAATTGGCAAAGTCTCACTACTCAATACCAACTACCCAGTACTCTTTCTAGCGCAGTTTTAGCGTTACCAGCGTCAGCACGGCCAGCATGATGCCTACAATCCAGAAGCGCGACACGATTTTGGACTCGTGGTAGCCCAGCTTCTGGTAGTGGTGGTGCAGCGGCGACATGCGCAGCAGCCGCCGGCCTTCGCCGTACTTGCGCCGGGTGTATTTGAAGTAGCTCACCTGCACAATCACCGACAGGTTTTCAATCAGGAACACGCCGCACAGCACCGGAATCAGCAGCTCCTTGCGCACGATGAGGGCCAGTACGGCAATAATACCGCCAATGGCCAGCGAGCCGGTGTCGCCCATAAACACCTGGGCCGGATAGCTATTGTACCACAGAAAGCCCACGCAGGCCCCCACAAACGCGGCGCAGAAAATGACCAGCTCGCCCGAGTTCGGAATGAACATCACATCAAGGTAGTCGGCCAGCAGGGCGTTGCCGCTCACGAAGGCGAAAATGGCCAGCGTGGTACCGATAATGGCCGAAGTGCCCGCCGCCAGCCCATCGAGGCCGTCGGTGATGTTGGCCCCGTTGCTGACGGCCGTGATGATGATGATGACGATGGGGATGTAGAAGAAGGCGTAGTACTCGTTGAAAAAGTCGCCGGCCGTGGCAAACAGGTCGCCGTAGTTGAGCTCGTTGTTTTTGATGAAGGGCACGGTGGTAATCATCAGCTTCACGTCCTGATACACGCTGCTGGCATTCACGGCCGAAAACGAACCGTCGGCCAGCACATACTGACGTACTGTTACGTCGTTGCTGAAGAACAGCACCCAGCCCACCGTGAGGCCCAAACCTACCTGGCCCAGAATCTTGAAGCGGCCGGCCAGCCCGTCTTTGTTCTTCTTTACTACCTTGATATAGTCGTCGACGAAACCAATCAGGCCCAGCCAAACGGTGCTGAGCAGCATCAGGATGATGTAGATATTGTCGAGCTTGGCAAACAGCAGCACGGGCACCAAAATGGCCAGCAGAATAATCAGGCCGCCCATGGTGGGAGTGCCCTTCTTCTCGGCCTGCCCCTGCAAGCCCAGGTCGCGGATGGTTTCGCCAATCTGCTGGCGCTGCAAGAGCCGAATCAGCGGCGCGCCGAAATACTGCGCAATAATCAGCGACGATACGATGGCCAGCGCCGCCCGAAACGAGCTATACTGCATCACGCCGGTGCCCGGAATGTGGTGTACTTTATAGAGGTAATTAAACAGGTAGTACAGCATGAGCGCGGTGTTCGGCGGGCGGGTTGAAGCGCAAAGGTAGATTTTAGCGGGGAGGGATTAGCGGTTAGTAGTGAGTTTTTGAGTTGTGAATAGTGAAAAAAGGCCCGTCATGCTGAGCGAAGGCGCAGCCGCAGTCGAAGCATCTCTACCGCTTCGTTGCAGTAGTAATCCTACTGACAGGAATTAGCACTGCGGTAGAGATGCTTCGGCTGCGGCTGCGCCTTCGCTCAGCATGACACCGTTCTTTTATTATCAGTCCACAACTGCTAAACGCTACTTCCCCAGCAGCGCGAACATCTCCGTCAGCACCTGCTTGTCGTCGAAGTCGTTTTTGATGCCCTTTATTTCCTGGTAGGTTTCGTGGCCTTTGCCGGCTACCAATACAATGTCGCCGGGCTGGGCCAGGGCTACGGCGGTTTTTATGGCCTCGCGCCGGTCGGCAATGGTCAGGACTTTGCCCAGGGCGGCAGCGGGCACGCCGGTCTGCATCTGGGCTAAAATATCGTTGGGGTCCTCGAAGCGGGGATTGTCCGAAGTCAGCACGGCGCGCTCGGACAGGACAGCGGCCAAGCGGGCCATTTCGGGGCGCTTGGCCCCGTCGCGGTTACCACCGCAGCCCACTACCGTAATAATCTGCTGGCTGGGCTGGCGGATGTCGGCCAACGTCTGGAGCACGTTTTCCAGCGCGTCGGGCGTGTGGGCGTAGTCCACGATACCCGTAATGCGCGCCTTTTCCGACACTACCGGCTCGAAGCGGCCGGGCGCCGAGGTCAGGCCCGACAGTACCGTGAGCACCTCCGTAGCGTCTTCGCCCAGCAGCACGGCCGTTCCGTAGATAGCCAGCAGGTTGTAGGCATTGAACACGCCAATCAAGCGAAACTGCACCTCACGGCCCTCGATTTCGAGGTGCAGGCCATGCACGGCATTTTCGAGCAGCCGGGCCCGGAATTCGCCGTGGCCGCGTAGCGAGTAGGTTTCGCGGCGGCCGGCTACGTTCTGCAGCATCACGGCCCCACGTTTGTCGTCGGCGTTGCTGAGCGCAAAGCCCGACTTCGGCAGCATGTCAAAAAAGCCCTTCTTGGCCTTCAGATAGGCATCGAAGGTGCCGTGGTAGTCGAGGTGGTCGTGGCTGAGGTTGGTGAACACGCCGCCCGCGAAGTGCAGGCCAGTTACGCGGTGCTGCACCACAGCGTGCGAGCTGACCTCGATGAATACGTGGGTGCAGCCGGCTTGCCGCATTTGGGCCAGCAGCTCGTTGAGGCGGATGGCGTCGGGCGTGGTGTGGGTGCTGGGGATTACCTGCTCGTCAATCTGGTTCTGCACCGTGCTCAGCAGCCCGCAGTGGTAGCCTAACTCCCGAAATAGCTTGTGCAGCATGGTGGCGCAGGTGGTTTTGCCATTCGTGCCCGTAATGCCCACCAGCTGCAGCTGCTGGGATGGATGCCCGTAGAATTCGGCCGCCATCAGGGCCATTGCTTCCGCCGAATCGGCCACCTGTACATAACCCGTGGCCGGGTTCAGTTCAGTTGGCAGCTCCTCGCACACCACTACGGATGCACCCTGCTCTACGGCCCGGGCAATGAACTGGTGGCCATCGGTAGCTGTGCCGCGCAACGCCAAAAACACGGTCCCGGGCCCCGCCTGCCGCGAATCGAGGGTAAGGGCGGTTATATTAAGGTCTGTGGGGCCGTGCTGGGCCAGCACGGTGGTAGCGGCGAGGAGTTGCTGTAGATTTTTCAAGAGCGGTTTTAAGCAGGATTTCGGCCAGTGTAGAAACGCGTCCCATTGCGTCTCACCGTTGCATGGCAACGCCTGACGCGGCAGCAGCAACGACGTGACGTGAAGGGTCGTGGCTCCACACCGGTCAACGGTTCAATACGGATAATTGCTAGGGCGTGGCAGCCACGCCTACCTGCACCGCCAGTGGCCGGGGCTGCATACCAATCGGCTCCAGCGTCAGTTGCACGGTGGTGCCGCGCTTGGCGGGCGTGCCGGCCGCTACCGACTGGCTGGTTACCCGGCCCGAGCCGCTGGTACGCACCCGCAGGCCGCGGTTTTCGAGCAGAAACAGCGCATCGCGCAACGTCAGGCCCTCCACGTTGGGCACGCGGCCGGGACGTAGCGGCAGCGGCAGTAGCTGCACATCGGCTGTCTGCGAGTCGGGGCGGGCAGTGCGCACCCAGTCCTCGGTGGGGGCCGTGGCCTGGTGGCGCACTCCCAGCTGGCTGAACATCATGGTCAGCTCGTCCTGCAGGCCGGCTTTCACCAGCGGCACCGGCGAGCGGCGCACCGGGGCGCGGGCCAGCAGCGGCCGTTCCGAAGCCGCGTCGCGGGCCATGGCTTTGTCGGCCAGCTCACGGAACACCGGCGCGGCCACGTCGCCACCGTAAATACGACCGTTCTTGGGCGAATCGACTACCACAATACAGCTGTACTTGGGCTTATCGGCCGGGAAGTAGCCGCAGAAGCTGGTGGAATAGGTGCGGGTGTACGCGCCGTTTTTGAACTTCCAAGCTGTGCCGGTTTTGCCCGCAATCAGGTAGTCGCTGGTGCGGATGCCACGGGCCGTGCCGTGCTCGACCACGCCTTCCATCATGGTGCGCACCTTCTGCAGGGTTTCCTCGGAGCAGATTTTGGGGTTGAGCACCACTGTCTCAAATCGCTCAATCACTTTATCAGCCTGCTTGATTTCGCTTACAATCATGGGCTGCACTTTCACCCCGCCATTGGCCACGGCGTTGTAAAAGGCCAGCGTCTGGAGTGGGGCCAACTTCAACTCGTAGCCAATGCTCATCGTGCTCAGCGACGTACGGCTCCAGCTTCGGTCCTGCGGGTCCTTGATGTAGGGCCGCGCCTCGCCGGCCATCTGGAAGCCCAGCGGCTTGTCGAGGCCGAAGCTTTTCAGGTGGTTGGTGTACTCGTCGGGATTCTTGCTGAACGTGCGCTCAGTCAGTAGCGCCACGCCGATGTTCGACGACTTCTCGAACACCTGCTGGATGGAAATCCGGCCGTAGGGGTGCGAGTCGGTTTTCACGGCCCCACCGATGCGCATGGCCCCCGAGCGTCCGGTGTTGATGGTATCAGTGAGTTGCAAATCGGGGTTTTCCTCGAAAGCGGCCATCATCGAGGCCAGCTTGAAAGTAGAGCCCGGCTCGGTGCGGCCCTGGTCGGCAATAGCGTAGTTGTAGTTTTCGCGGTACACGCCGTCGGCTACCCGGCCCAGGTTGGCTACGGCTTTGATGTGGCCGGTAGCTACCTCCATCAGAATGACGGTGCCGTACTGCGCGTTGTTCTGCACCAGCGACTTGTAGAGGGCACTTTCAGCCATGTCCTGGAGGTTGATATCAAGCGTCGTCTTCACGTCGTAGCCCGGTTGGGGCTTCACCTCGGTACCATCGTAAATAGGCTTGTTGCCACCGGGCAGGCGCTCAAATAGGGCCTCACCGTCGCGGCCGGCCAGGTGGCGATTGAAGGTAAACTCCAGGCCCGCCCCATTCTTGTCTTCGTTCAGGAAGCCAATGGTGCGCTGGGCTAGCCCGCCAAAGGGCCGGAAACGCTTGTCAATCTTCTCGAATATCACCCCGCCCCGGTTTTTGCCCTCCCGGAAAATAGGCCACGAAGCCAGCTCCTTTTTCTCCTGATAATTGATTTGCCGCGAGTTGAGGCGGATATAGCGCACGCCCTTTTTGGGGTCGTGGGCGTTCTTGAGCTTGCGGTAATATTCCTGCTTGCTTCGGTCGCCGAAAAAGCCTGCCAGCAGCCCGGCCAGCGAGTCTACCTTCTGGTTGAACAGCGCATCGTTTACCACACTAGGGTCCCAGGCCACCCGGTAGAAGGGCAACGAGGTAGCCATAATACTCTCATTATCAGAGTAAATATTGCCGCGGGTAGCAAACACCGGCTGGTACACCACCCGCCGTTCCTGCTCCAGCGCGCTCCACTTGGCACCTTCGGTAAACTGAATGTGGGTGATGCGCCACACAATAGCCGCCGAAAACAGACATACCCCCAAAAAGGCCAGCCGTACGCGGGTAACAATGCTTTTTTTAACGTTTCCTTTCATCGCGGGCGGGTTGCAGCTCGGTTGGATGAAGCGGCGGCCGGAGCCGGCTCGCCGTTGAGGTCGGTGCCGATGGGTGCGGGCGGCGCGCCTACTTCCACGACCGAGTCGATGCCCAGGGCTGGGCCTACCACCCGGCGCAGCGAGTCGACGCGGGCGCGGGCGGTCATGGCGGCTACCGAGTCGGCCGTAAGCCCGGGCATCATGTCCAGCTTGGCCTCATCGAGGCCACCAGCGGGCACGGCAATGCGGAAGGGCGGCGAGGAGCTTTCGGCCAGCCCATAAGCGGCCACGCGCCGGGCCACTTCGCTCTGCTTGCTGGCCTCCATATAGTCAGACTTAAGCGTGGTGTAGTCGGCCCGCAGGTCTTCGGTTTCCGTTTTCAGCTTCTGAATGCTGCGGTTCATGCGGGTGGCGTAGTGCGTGTTGCCGATGTAGAGCAGCACCAGAAACATGATGAACAGCAGATGTGGCAGCAGGCGCACCGGCAGGCCCTCCCTAAACAGACCATCCATGGGCGTGGCCCGCTCCAGCAGCGTAAACACGCTCCAAGTGCTTCGCTTTG
The DNA here is from genome assembly GCF_018613725.1 of Hymenobacter sp. ISL-91. Taxonomy (GTDB): domain Bacteria; phylum Bacteroidota; class Bacteroidia; order Cytophagales; family Hymenobacteraceae; genus Hymenobacter. The sequence goes on along the minus strand of NZ_JAGGPS010000009.1, from coordinate 71,500 downwards.
GGGCCGCCGGCCGGGCCGCCCGCACCGGCCGGGGTGCCGGCTCGGGGGCCGCTTCCGGCGCTGGCTCGGCCGCTACCGGTGGGCGCACCGGGGCCGGCTCCACAGCGCGGGGCACGTTGGCGCGGGGCGGGTTGCTAGCAGGCCGAACAGTGTTGGAGGACATTTTTTTACTTCTTAATGGCGATGCGCAGCTTCGCACTCCTTGCGCGGCTGTTGAGGGCAACTTCTTCGGCCGTGGCCTCCATGGGCTTGCGGGTAACGACTTCGAAGGGTAAATCGGTGCGGCCGAACAGGTCTTTATCGGCCTCGCCGAAGAACTTGCCCTTGGCTAGGAAATTCTTCACCAGCCGGTCTTCGAGCGAGTGGTAGCTCATAACCACCAGCCGGCCGCCGGGGCGCAGCACCTGAGTAGTTTGCTCGAGCATTTCGCGCAAAGCGGCCATTTCATCGTTGGCCTCGATGCGCAGGGCCTGAAATACCTGGGCCAAGTACTTGTTCTCCTTGCCCCGCGGCGTGCAGGGCGCAATGGCTTTCTTGAGGGCTGCAATAGTGGTAATAGAGTGCCCGCGCCGCGCCGAAACCACAGTGGCGGCCAGCGTGCGGGCATTGGTTACCTCGCCGTACATGCCAAAAATGCGGTGCAGCTCGGCTTCCGAATATTCGTTGATGAGGTCGGCGGCCGAGGCGTCGGGGCCGTCGGGGTCCATGCGCATATCCAGCGGCCCGTCGAAGCGGGTGCTGAAGCCACGCTCAGGCGTATCAAACTGATGCGACGAGACGCCCAGATCGGCTAGCAGGCCATCGACGGGCAGTACGCCGTGCTGGTCAAGCTCCTGGAATAGGTGGCGGAAGTTGGCGCGGATGAACGTGAACTCGGGGCGGGCCAATTGGGCGGCTTCGGCCTCGGCATCGGCGTCTTGGTCGAAGCTGTAGAGGTGGCCGGGGCTTTGCAGGCGCTCCAAGATGCGGGCCGAGTGGCCGCCACCGCCGAAGGTAACGTCCACATAGCGGCCCCCAGGCTGCAAATCGAGGGCTTCGAGGCACTCGCGCAGCATTACCGGGCGGTGGTAGGCGGTATCGTTGGCGTAGTCGTTCACGGCAGGTAATTCGGGTTCCGCGTTAAAATCGGAGAAAGTCAAAAGTACGCATCCAACGGGCAACGCCAACGGCTTGGAGCGGGAAACCGGTTTTTCTGGCGCTGTAGCTTTCAAAACCCCTAATACTGCACCTCCCCCTTCACAATCACGTACGCGCCCCCCGCGCGGCATTGCGTACCTTTGCAGCAGCTGCTTATGAAACGTCCACTGCTCCATCGGCTCTTTAGTGTCTGGCTGGCCCTGCTGGTGCTCACCTCCTCGGTGGGCTTGGCAGTGCAGCAGCATCTGTGCCTGCAAAGCGGCCAAAGCAGCACCAACGTTATTTTCCAGCCTGCCAGCCACGGCTGCCCGCCGGCCCAGGTAGCCGCTGAGGCCCACGAGGCCGAAGCAGGCCACCTGCTAAAGTCGTGCTGCGAGTTTGGTGCTGATTTTCATAAGCTCGATGCCGCTTCGGCTCAGCTAAGCTGGGCGAAAGTATCGGTGCCGGCGTTGCTGGCGGTTTGGCCCGCGGCCCCGTTCCCGGCCTTTAAAGCCGCCACCTTCTACCAGCCCGCTTCGCGCTGGTACGCGGCCGATTCGTCGCCCCCGCCGCTGGGCGGGCGGGCGCTGCTCACGTGGGTGGGCCTGCTGGTCGTTTAGCGTTTTTTCCGGAGGCTGCCGTTTAGGCAGCCCGCTTCGCCGGGCCCAGTTGGGCCGGCACTTACCTCGGAAAAATCTAAACATCTGCTTCTTATGCATTCTTCTATCCGGCACAGCCGGGCGCTGGCGGTAGCCAGCCTCGTGCTGGCTGCCACAGCCGCCCAGGCCCAAACGCCCGACCCATCGGTAGCCCCTGTGCGCGGGCAAGTGCTCGACGCTACCAGCAACTCGCCCGTACCCGGCGCCGTGGTGCGCTGGCTGAGCAACCCCGCCGGGGCCGCCACCACCGACACCCAGGGCGCTTTCTCGCTGGTGCGCCCCGCCGGCACCGACAACCGGCTCATCATCAACTTTCTGGGCTACTTGGCCGACACCGTGCGGGCCGAGGGAACACGCTACCTGCGCGTGCCGCTGCGCCGCTCCGCCGAATTGGGCGAGGTGAAGGTGGAAGCCCGCGCCCTCGCCTACTCGGGCCTCACCCCCACCAACACCCAGGTTATCACCAGCCGCGACCTCACCAAATCGGCCTGCTGCAACCTAGCCGAGAGTTTCGAGACCAACGCCTCGGTTGAGGTATCAACCACCGACGCGGCCTCGGGGGCCAAGCAGATTCAGCTACTGGGCCTTGATGGGGCATATACGCTGCTGACGCTGGAAAACCTGCCGGCCCTGCGCGGCTTGGCCACGCCTTACCGCCTGGGCTACCTGGCCGGCCCTTGGATTGAGGGCATCGACATTATCAAAGGCATGGGCTCGGTAGTGAATGGCTACGAAAGCATAGCCGGCCAGGTGAACATCCACCTCAAAGACCCCGAGAAAACCGACCGCCTGCACTTCAACGCCTACGTCAACGACATGGGCAAGTTCGACCTCAACCTGAACCTGGCCCACCGGCTCACGCCCAAGCTGAGCACGGCCCTGCTGCTGCACACCGACCACTTGGGCGGCCGCCTCGACCGCAACGACGACGGATTTCTGGATTTGCCCCGGGCCACCCAGTTCAACGCGTTCAATAAGTGGAAATACAACTCGGGCGACGGCATAGTGCTGGAGGCCGGTCTGGGGGCGCTGCGCGAAACCCGTCAGGGCGGGCAGCTGGGCTTCCGCGAAAACAAGCCCGGCCCCTACTACGGCATCACGCAGGAAACCAACCGCTTTACTGGCTATGCCAAAGCCAGCTACGCCTGGGCCGGCCGCCCCTACCAGAGCCTGGGTCTGCTGCTGAGCGGCACCGACCACGACTTCACCTCCCGCTACGGCCGCCGCGACTACGACGGCAACCAGCGCACGGGCCTGGCTACGCTGCTGTTTCAGAGCATCATCGGTACCACGGCCCACACCTACCGCACCGGCCTGAGCTTCCAGTACGACGACTACCGCGAAGCCTACAACCCCAGCACCACCAGCACGGCTCTGCTGGCGCGCAACCGCCGCGAGCAGGTGCCGGGCGCGTTTGGCGAGTACACCTACCAGAATGCCAGCAACCTGACGGTGGTTGGCGGCCTGCGCCTCGACCGGCACAACCTGTACGGCTGGCTGCTGACGCCCCGCCTGAACGTGAAGTACGACCCGGCCAAGAATACGGTGCTCCGCTTTGCGGCCGGCAAGGGCCTGCGGGTGGCCAACCCGCTGGCCGAAAACTCGGGCATGTTCGTCAGCTCCCGCGACTTTGTCATCAGCCCCGATCTGCAGCCCGAAAAGGCCTGGAGCGTGGGCGGCTCGGCTACCCAGTACTTCAATGCGTTCGGCCGGCAGGGCACGCTGGTGGCCGATTACTACCATACCGAGTTCCAGAATCAGGTGGTGGTCGACTCCTACACGGCTCCCGACCGGCTGCTGATCGGCAACCTGGCCCCGGACGGACGCAGCTACTCGCGCAGCTTTCTGGCCGAAGTGCAGGTGGAGCCCGTGAAGGGCCTGGAGGCCAAAGCGGCCTACAAGTACCTCGATGTGCAGACGACGTACGGCGGCGAGCTGCTGCCGCGGGTGCTGGTACCCCGCCACCGCCTGTTCCTCAACCTGGCCTATGCTACGGCCTTCGACAAGTGGCGCGCCGACCTGACGGTGCAGGGCTACGGCCAGCGCCCACTGGCCCCCGAGCCCGGTACCGCCGAGCAGGGTCCGGTTTTCAGCCCCCGCTACGCCCTGCTCAACACCCAGATTACGCGCGCATTTAAGCGTTGGGAGGTGTATGCTGGGGTTGAGAACCTGACGAACTACCGCCAGCGCAACCCTATTCAGGGGGCCGCCGCGCCTTTTGGCCCGACTTTCGATGCGGCCATGGTGTGGGGCCCGGTATACGGCCGCATGAGCTACCTGGGCATGCGCTTCACGCTACCCTAAATCAGCCTTTTTCCGATCAAAAACGCACTTTCTCACTCTCCAACCTGTTGTAGTCTTATGAAATTCTTCCCATCCTTCCTGCTCTCCTGCCTGCTGATGATTTCGAGCGGCGCTTTTGCTCAGACCACTAAAACCAAGGCGAAAGGCCCAGCCACTGAAACGGTGCAGCTGAAAACGTCGGCCGTGTGCGACATGTGCAAGACCCGCCTCGAAAAAGCTATGGCCTACGAAAAAGGCGTGCAGCAGGCCACGCTCGACGTGCCCACCCAGATGCTGACCGTTACCTTCCGCCCGGATAAAACCAGCGCAGCCGCGCTTACTTCGGCGGTGCAGAAAACCGGCTATGATGCCAACGGCCAGCTGGCCGACGATAAAGCCTATGAGCGTCTGCCGGAGTGCTGCAAGAAAACCAACGACGTTCACTAATCAACCTGGTTAAGCCAGCAGTAGTTCGCTTACCATTGCTGCCATGTGGCAGCTTATGGCTAAGGGCTACCAGTGTTAAAGGGCCGGCGGCAAGTAGTATACCCAAACTGGGTTGCTGCCTGTCGCCGGCCCTTCTGCATGAGCGCAATTACCTCTGTAGCTGCGTCTCAAATAGTATAGCAACCAGATTAAATAGTATGCCAACGAGCCTATATAGCAGACGAATCAATGAATTTCAGCATGTTTATAAAAATAATCTGATTTAATCCGACTATATTACCGACTACCACTCCGCACAGAAGGCGGTTTGCATTGATGCCAAGCTACTGTCCTGCTTATTCTGTATGAAGATATCCTGCCTGCTTCTCGACGATGACCGGCTGGTGCTGGAATTGCTTCAGGCCTACGCCACCATGACCAATTTGTTGGAGGTGAAAGCAGCCTTCACCGACCCGTTGGAAGCTCACCAATATTTGCTGGAAAACCCGGTGCAGGTGCTGTTCTCCGATGTAACTATGCCCCACCTCAGCGGCATCGACCTTGTTAAGTCGTTGCACCACCCTCCGTTGGTGGTACTGATGACAGCGCATCCGCAGTATGCGATGGAAGGCTTCAACCTGGATGTTATCGACTTTCTGCTCAAGCCTATTTCGCTCGAACGGTTTTTGAAGGCCGTAAACAAAGTAGCGAGCCTGCTGCGGGTGCAAACCCACGCGGCGGAGCTACCACCCGATGCGGCCCCTGACTGGGGGTCCTTCTTTATCCGCACCGACGCCCGGTTTGTACGTCTACATTACCGGGAGGTGCTTTTCATTGAAGCGCTAAAAGACTTCACGAAAATAAATACCGACGACGGACGCTCGCATCTGACGCTGGTAAACCTCAAAAACCTGGAGCACCAACTGCCGGCTGGCCTGTTCGTGCGCACCCACCGCTCTTACCTCGTCAACGCCGCCCGCATCGATTCGATGAGTTCTATGGAGGTGAAAGTGGCCGGCCACGCCCTCCCGCTGGGCCAGACGTACCGCGAGCGGGTAACCGAGCAGATTGTGAATACCACACTCATCCGGCGGAGCTAAGAAGCCAGGCTAGCCTTTTGCCTTCCAAAGCCGCCACCAAGGCAGGTACGGTTGGTCGTGGTGCTCGTAGTGGTAGCCGAAAAAGTAGCAGCTTATAAAGGCCCAGGCATGGTGACGAAACTGGCTGCGCGATTTGTGCGCATTGTCGGCCTCATGCTCGCCCCGGTGCGGCAGGTAAGTACCGAAATAAAACAGCTGAAAAGTACCCAATACGGCCGGTAGCATCCAGAAGGCAATAACATTGGCCTGCGGGAAGAACAGCTTGAGCACATTGTAGGTGGCCGCCATCAGCAGCACCTGCCACACGGTTACGTAGTTCCAGGCGAAGCGCACAAACCAGGGCAAAAAGCCCGGGTGGCGGCCGTTGTGGAAGTCGGGGTCGTGCTCGGTGGCTACGTGGCGGTGGTGGGCGTGGTGCTTGGCCAGCATCCCCGGAAACCAATTGAACGCAAACAGTCCGGCGGCCAACGTACCAACGGTATTGTTGAGGCGCCTGTTGGAGCTTACTACCCCGTGCATGGCATCGTGGGCCGTAATAAAAAGACCGGTGTACAGATGGGTTTGTAGCAGCGCCAGCAAATAAGGCCAGGGCGTGCGCCAGTCGGGCTGATAGAAAGCCAGCAAAAACGTGATCAGCCCGCCCCAACAAGCCAGCACCAAACCTGCCGCCAATACGCCCCGCCCTTCTAGTGGGGCCGGCCGTACCCGGCCTGGCCGGACCGGCGGCACGGCGGCAGGCGTGTTTTCAGCAACAGGATGGGTCAATTCACTCATTGGCTTACGTACTCGTTCACCGCCTCATAGCGCCAGCAGCGCATCGCGGATTTGCTCCATCTGCCACATAGGGGTGCTGGTAGCCCCGCAGATGCCCACACTCTGGCCCGGCGTAAACCAGCCGTAATCAAGGTCGTCGAGCTTGGATATGAAGTGGGTGGCGGGGTTGGTGTCTTTGCAAACCTGGTACAGCACCTTGCCATTGGAGCTTTTGGTACCCGACACAAACACCACTTGGTCGTACTGAGCAGCAAAGCGGCGCAAATCCTTGTCGCGGTTGCTTACCTGCCGGCAGATGGTGTCGTTGGCATTTACCTCGTAGCCACGCTCAGTCAGCTCGTTTTTGATGCGGTAAAACGAGTCGGTGCTCTTGGTCGTCTGGCTGTAGAGTGTGAGGCTGGACGGCAGCTCGTGGCCCAGCAGCTCCTCCAAGCTTTCGAACACCACCGCATTTCCGCTGGTCTGGCCCAGCAGGCCGCGCACCTCGGCGTGCCCGTGCTTGCCATAGATGAAGATGCGGTCCTGCTTGTCGTAGCTGGTCTTGATGCGGTTTTGCAGCTTAAGCACCACCGGGCACGAAGCATCCACGAGCGTCAGCTCGTTTTCCATCGCCATCTGGTAGGTGCTGGGCGGCTCGCCGTGTGCTCTTATCAGCACAGCCTCACGGCGCAGACCAGCCAGCTGCTCGTAATCGATGATGCGCAGGCCCCGGCGTTCCAGGCGCTCCACTTCTTCATCGTTGTGCACAATGTCGCCCAGGCAATACAGGTAGCCCTGCTCATCGAGCAGGTCTTCGGCCATTTGGATAGCATAGATAACGCCAAAGCAAAAGCCGGAGTTAGGGTCGATTCGAACGCTTAGGTGGTGCGGCATAGCGAAGCAGTAACCTGGAAGCGGCCCGGAAGGTTACGGCTTGCGGAAGATAAGCCGGATTTCGCAAAAGGCCCACCCCTGCTCTATGCGGGCAGTTCGGCTAAAACGTACCGAACGCCTTCTGCTCCTCCATGTCGCGGATAACCCGCTCTTCGGCCGGAGAAGCCCGCAGCACTTCGCGGTTGCGCCAGAACTCAGGTTCGTAGGGGCCTTTCCGGGCCTGCCGCAGGTCGTTGTAGTTCACGCCGGTACTCTTGTAGCCTTTCGTATTGGCGCCTTTGCTATAGCGGTAAAAGAACAGGTTACCGCTGAGCGTGGTCGTATCGGGCTTTCCGTTATAGCTCAGCACAATGCGCTGCTCGGCGCGCACGGCCCGCAGTTGGCTGAGCGAATCCTGATACGGGGCAAAATCGGCCGTCAGGCGCATGTTCTGCGAGTCGAGGCTGGTGCCTTCGCCAAACTGCAACGACATAAGGTCGGCAATGGGCACCCGGCTTTCCATGCGGCGCAGCGTGGCTGTTTCCATATCGAGGTGGAGCGTACCACTCAGGGCCGACTGGCCCAACTCAGGCCGGGGCCGAAAGTCGATAACGGCCACTTCGCCCGCCTCATTACGCAATATCTCGCGCAGCTGAAATACAAACTGCTCGGTGGCGCGTGGGCCCAGCGGCACGGCTACCTTACGCGGGCTAGGCTTGGGGTCGAACACGGGAATCAGGCGCAGGGCCGCCGAAAAATTCATCATATCCACACCCGTTTCCTCCTGCACCTGCCCGTAACGGGCCTGTGTCAGCTGCCAGCCGCTAATGCCTTCCGCCGTAAAGCGCACATCGTAGAAGGCATCCATAAACTCGGTGTAGCGGCCGTTGTGGCGCTGTTTCTGGCGGTAGAAGGCCTGCCCATACATAGCATTGCGCTGGTGCCGGGCCAGCTTGGCGCTGGCACGCTGTACCAGCTCGGCCGCTACCTGCCCGGGGTTACGCACCCGCACTTCGGGCAAGGAAACCGAGCTGCTTTTAAGACGAATTTCGAGCGACGTGGCCACGGTTGCCGCGCTAACGTTGAGCGTAGCGGGCTCGAAACCCAGGCTGTTCACTGTAAGCTGCTGGGGCAGCCGCGGAACCCGCAGCAGAAATTCGCCGGCTTCGTTGGTGGCCGTGCCTACTTCGGCCCCTGCTACCCCCACCCCGGCATACGGTACGGGCTGGTTTTTCTCATCAAGAACGCGGCCTTTCAGCAGAATGGACTGCGCCTGAACCAGACGACTACCAAGCAGAAAGACCAGCAGGAGTAACAGCAAAGATTTCATAGGCAACATAAGGAGAAAGGGCCCCGAAAGGCGAATAACCAAGCTATAGTCCGCGAACAGACCGAGCGGCACAGTGGAGCGGAGCATCCATCTGCCACCCAGGGGTATTGTACTAGATAGTTGATTCTATAACCGGGCCAGCTTCTGGGCATCGGCGTCCGACACGTGGCCCCGCTCTACCAGAAAATTGCGCACCAGCCCAAACGATTCCGCATCGAGACCCGAGTTGGGGTGGTTGAGCAGCGTTTTAAGCAAAAACTGCCGGTCTTCGTCGACGTGCTGGCTCAGGCCCAGGAAAGAAGGCAGGTTGCTTTCCACGCTCAGGCGCAGAAACCGCACTTCCGGGTTGGACGCATCGAGTTGTACGGCCTGTTCGAACTGCTTGCTGGCCTGTTGCACGTAAGTCAGCTTGCTGAGCATGGAGGCGTCGCGGGCCCGGATGGCCTCGGCGGCCGCCTTGTACGCCAGCACCACGGCATCCTGCCGGGTATAGGCGCTCATCAGCTTATGAAACTTCTCGCCGGCTTCTTTGCTGGCGGCTGCCTGCTGGTACTGCTGGCGGAGCCTGGGCAGGGCGTAGGGGTTGGCTTCGGTTGACACGAGCGTGGAAAAAATCAGGAGAACGGTTAAAATCAGAAACTTAGGCACGGCAGAGGGCAGGAAACGGCGGCAGGGCGGCGGCCTGGTGTGCCGCGTTTACAGCCGCCTTGCTTCAATTATGACGCCAAATAGCGAAATTCAGCGCAATCCGGCATCCGCAGGCCTATAGTTTAGCCATCCGGTAGCGTAGCCACGAGCCCATCAGCAGCAGTAGCTTGGTGTTGGTCGGTACCCGCACCCGCTGCTGCTGAATGTGGGCCGCCGGTAGCTGCCGGATTTTATCGAACAGCTTCAGGTAGTACACATACGCCAGGTAAACGCCCAGCCGGGCGGCCCGTGGCAACTGCACGATGCCCGCATATCCCGCCTCAAAATCGGCCCGGATATCGGCCTCAATGTCGCGCTTCACGGCGTCGGTAAACTGCTCGTACTGCACCCCTGGAAAATATACCCGCCCTCGCTCTTCGTAGTCGGAGCGGATGTCGCGCAGGAAATTGATTTTCTGGAAGGCCGAGCCCAGCCGCCGGGCCGGCTCGCGCAGCCGCTCGAACTCCGCCTGGTTGCCTTCGCAGAAGATGCGCAGGCACATCAGCCCTACTACCTCGGCCGAGCCATAGATGTATTTGCTGTACAACGACTGGTCGTAGCTTCGGTCGTCGAGGTCCATCTCCATACTATAGAGGAAGGCCGCAATAAACTCCCGGTCGATGCCGTACCGGTGCACCACATCTTGGAACGCGTGCAATACCGGGTTCAGGCTGATGCGTTTGTCCAGGGCCTCGTAGGTCTGGCGCTCGAAGTCGGCGAATAGCGCGGCCTTGTCGTGCTCATGAAAGGTGTCCACAATTTCATCGGCCCAGCGCACAAAGCCATACACCGAATACACCGGCAAGTGAAACCGCTGGTCGAGCGTGCGGATGCCCAGCGTGAAAGACGTGCTGTAGCGCTGGGTAATCAGCTTGCTGCACGCCCGGCTGGTTTCAGTGAAAAGGGCAACGTGGTCCAAGGTTTGGGAATTTTGAATTTTGAATTTTGAATTTTGAATTCCGCTCAGCTGACAGAGCGACTTATCCAAGCTCCTTAACTCAAATTCGATGTTGAGGCAGACTTTTACAGAATCAATTCATAATTCATAATTCATAATTCTTTCAAGACCTCCCCTGCTACCACCTGGCCCGAAATGAGCGAGGGCGGCACCCCGGGGCCGGGTACGGTGAGTTGGCCGGTGAAGTAAAGGTTGTTCACCTTTTTGCTTTTGAGGCCGGGCTTGAGGATGGCCGTCTGGCGCAGGGTGTTGGCCAGGCCGTAGGCGTTGCCCTTGTAGCTGTGGTAGTCGTCGATGAAGTTCTGGTGGGCGTAGCTGCGCTTATATACTACCGCGTCGCGGATGCTGGTGCCGCAGTGCCGCTCCAGCCGCTCCATGATGAAGTTGTAGTAATGCTCGCGCGTAGCTTCGGGGTCGGGCAGGTTGGGGGCCACCGGCACCAGCAGAAAGATATTTTCGCAGCCTTCGGGGGCCACCGAGGGGTCGGTTTGCGAGGGGGCCGACACGTAGAACAGCGGGCGGGTGGGCCACTTCGGGTTCTCGTAGATTTCTTCGGCGTGCAGGCCGAAGTCCTGATCGAAAAACAAGTTGTGGTGGCGCAGGTTGGGCAGGCGTTTGTTCAGGCCCACATAAAACAGCAACGACGACGGGGCCATTGTGCGCTTGTCCCAGTAGGCCTCCGAATAGGTGCGCCACTCGGGGGCCAGCAGGTGCTGCTCGGCGTGGTGGTAGTCGGCGCCGGCCACCACGGCATCGGCGGGCCGGAAGCCGGCGGCCGTCTGCACGCCGGTGGCACGGCCGTTTTCTACCACAATCTGCTCCACGGGCGCGTTGTACTCTATTTCTACGCCCTGCTCGCGGGCCAGGGCCACCATGCCCTCCACAATTTTGTGCATGCCGCCCATCGGGTACCAGGTGCCCAGTGCCAGGTCGGCGTAGTTCATGAGCGAGTACAGGGCCGGCGTATTTTCGGAGGTAGCGCCCAAAAACAGAATCGGAAACTCGACCAGCTCCAGCAGGCGCGGGTCTTTAAAAAACTTACGCACATGCTTGTGCATGCTCTGCAACAGGTCGAGGCGCACGGCATCCACCAGCAGGCGCGGGTCGGCAAACTCCAGCAACGAGCGGCCGGGCATATGCACAAACTTGCCGATGCCCACCTGATACTTGTAGGCTGCCTGCCGCAGAAACTCATCGAGGCGGGCGCCGCTGCCGGGCTCGAACCGCTCGAACAAGGCCCGCAGCTCGCTCATAGCCGCCGGAATGTCCACCGCCTCGGGCCCCTTGAAAATCACCTGGTACGAAGGGTCGAGGCGCACTAAGTTGTAGTAGTCGCTCACCTTACGGCCAAATTTGGCGAAGTACTGCTCGAAAATATCGGGCATCCAATACCAGCTCGGGCCCATATCGAAGGTGAACCCTTCGGCTTGGAATTGCCGGGCCCGGCCACCAGGGCCTTCGTTTTTCTCTAGCAGCGTAACGCGGCAGCCCTGCTGGGCCAGCGAGGTAGCCGCCGACAGGCCCGCAAAGCCGGCCCCGATAACTATGATGTGTTTGCTCACAGACGCAAATATGGGATTTTGCTGGTTTGGCCAGCCTAGTTGTGCTAAGATACCGCCAGCCAGCCCGGAAGTTTGGTTTACTGACAAGACAACGGGCCGCAAACTACGCTGGCCAAACCTGGTTGCGTAGTCCGCGGCCCGTGATACGCCCGGGGCGGGTCTGTACTCTCTCCCTATTCCCTACACGCCGGGGGCGTATGTCTTCAGCGCCTGCTTAAGCTCTTTGCGGGCGATGTGGATTCGGTTTTTCACGGTTCCAATTGGAATCTGCAGCTTTTCGGCAATCTCCAGATACTTGTAACCAATGTAGTACATCATGAACGGCGTCCGGTAGTCGGCTGAGAGGCCGGCAATAGCCGCGTTGATGTCCGTTACTACGAAATCGGAGCTTGCTCCGTTGTGGGTAATGTAGTTTTCATCGGTATTAAAGTACTGGAAGTACTCCGTGCTATCGATGTTGCTGTTGCGCTTGGTTATTTTGTTGTAGTTGTTGATGAAGGTGTTGCGCATAATGGTGTACAACCACGCCTTCAAGTTGGTACCCGTCTTAAACTTATCCTTGTTGAGCATGGCCTTAAGCAGGGTTTCCTGCACAAGGTCTTTGGCGTCGTCGGCGTCGCGGGTCAGGTTCATTGCCACCGGCTTCAGCGAATAAGAAATCTTCTGTACTTGGTCAGTGAATTCAAGAGAGGTCATGCTGTTTAGCTTTTGGTGGCCGAATGTTAAACAAATATACGCACGTGCCACCAAAAAGTACGCGAACAAGTCAATTTATTTCGCACAACCAATTGGCATCTGGCGTCAGGCGTCAGCAGGGCCATTTTTGCCGTCTACAAAATATTGGCGTGAGTGCTAAGGCCCGTTTTCGTCCGGTTTCAGCTTGTGATTTCCCAATCCTGTACCACCGACCCATTACTCCTAAGCTGAAGTACGGCGAAACTCGCTATGCCGGTTTGCTGCACTACGCTTCAGCTGCGCCCGCATTAGCATCCGCCAAGGCTATAAAGTCGGTAATCAGGGCAAGGCGGGTGGTTTCGGGCGGCAGCGGAAAATCCAGCTGAGCCAGCGGACCATACAGGTAAAGCTCGGTGCCGGGGCAGTAGGAGCGCAACTGCTGCACAAAGTGGCCTACTTCGTCGCGCTCGGGTACGGCAGTCATTACTGTTAACAGGGCGTGGGGCTGGTAGCTCGCGCACACGGCTACCAGTTCGGCGGCGGGCAGGTTCTGGCCCAGATACAGCACATGGTGGCGGCGGGCCCGCAGCACGTAGTTCATAAACAACAGGGCCAGCTCGTGCATTTCGCGCTCGGGCAGAAACAGCACCCAGCGCCGGGCCGATGCCGGCGACACCGGCGGCAGGGCGTCGGTGCCGGCCAGCATTTTCTGGCGTAGCAAATTGGTTATCAAATGCTCCTGCGCCGGATTCACGGTTCCGGCCTGCCACATAATGCCGATGCGCTGCAGGAACGGATAGGCAACGCGCAGAATAGCTTCTTCGAGCCCCAGTTGTTGGATGGTCTGATTGAGCAGGTCTACCAGCTGACATTCGTCCATGGCCAGCATGGCGGCCAACAGCCCGTTTACGCGCTGGCAGTAGTTATGCGCTGCATCGTTGCCAGCCAGTACTGCCGCCGAAAGCTCCTCCTCACTTAAGCTGGCTACCTTGGAAATACGGTAGCCCCGGTCGCAGAGCGTGGCCACGTTCAACAGCCGGCGCAAGTCATCTTCGCAATACGTCCGGATGTTGGTGGCCGTGCGGGCAGGCTGCAGAATGCCATAGCGCTGCTCCCATATCCGAATGGTGTGCGCCTTAACGCCCGACAGCTGCTCTAAATCGGAGATGGAGAAGTAACCCATTTTCTTAGCTGATAGCTGTTAGCGGCTAGCTATTAGCTTTTATTTAGGGGGAGGAAATGGACAACCTGGCAACGGCGTGTTGTCAGCAGCTTTTTCAGGACTAAACTGCCGGCACCTTAAACCTTGGATGATTTCAGCACGCGCGTGGGGGCCGGGCGGCGCAGGGCCAGCCGAAAGTACTTGGGTGATATCCACAGCAGGCCGAACTCTTCGCTGCCGTCGCGGCCAGTGGTTTTGTGGTGCATCTTGTGGGCCATGTTCAGAGCCCGCAGGTACGTGTTGCGCGACTTACGCCAGAAGCGCAGCCGGCCATGAATCAGCACATCGTGCACGAAAAAATACAGCGTGCCGTAGCTGGCAATGCCCACGCCCATCCAGAACCGAAAGTCGTGGCTTTCGGAGCCGGACACAATGAGCAGCATCGAAAGCGAGCCGTAGAACAGGAAAAAGAAGTCGTTGCGCTCGAAGCGGTGCGGGTGGCGCACATGGTGAGAGCGGTGCAGAAACCACAGTGGCCCATGCAGCACAAACCGGTGCATGAACCAGGCCACGAACTCCATCCCCAAAAAAGTAGCCGTCGTAACGGCTACGGCACCCAGCGTTGTCATAGTAGCCCTAACCAGCGAAAAAGTGAGAAGGTTTAGCGGAGACTGTGGGGGAATAAAAAAATCCGTTCTGCTTCGACTTCGTTTAGCAAAACGGATTCCTTTAGTATCCCCGCGCAGCCTAGTTATCCCAGGTCAGCTTTTCCTTGTTGAGGAAGGCAGCAATACCACGGCGGCAGTCGTCGGAGCTGCGGGCGTCGGCGTTCATGCGGGCGGCGTAGCGCAGGCTGTCTTCGAGGGGCATTTCGGGCAGGCGGGCCATCATCTCTTTGGTGGTTTCCATGCTTTGGGCCGAGTTTTCGACGCACAGGCGGCGGGCGAAGCGGTACACGTTGTCGGCCAGCTCTTCGCGGGGCACCACAAAGTTCACCAGCCCATACTCCAGCGCCTTAGCGGCCGGAATTACGTCGCCGGTGAGCAGCAGCTGCTTGGTGCGGGTTTCGCCGATTTTGCGCAGCAGAAAAATGCTGACGATGGCCGGCAGAAACCCGATTTTCACTTCGGTGTAGCCGAATTTCGCTTCCGGCACGGTGAAGGCGAAGTCGCAGATGGTAGCCAGCCCGCAGCCGCCGGCTAGCGCGTGGCCATGCACCTGCCCGATAACCACTTTGTTGAGCGTGTAAATCTGGTGGAACAGCTGCATGAGGTGGGTCGAATCGGCCAGGTTTTCGTTGTAGCCGAAGTTCTGCAGCTCCTGAATATAGCCTAAATCGGCCCCGGCGCAGAATACGTCGCCCTCGGCCCGCAGCACAATTACTTTGCAGGCCTCATCTTCCTCGGCATGGGCAAACGTCTGCTTAAGCTCGGTAACTACGTTGGCATTCAGGGCATTGCGCTTGTCGGGGCGGTTGAGGGTGATGTAGCCAATGGATTCCTGAACATCGTAGCGGATATAGCGCAGTTCTTCTAGTTCCTGGGTGGGCATGTCTTCCATAGTCGGAATGGGTGGGGCAAAGATGGGGCGAGGCAGCAGGGCCGGTGGGTGCAAGCAGCGAGGGGCCGGGCGGTGCCAAAAGAAGGTCGGAAAATCCAAACCCAGCAAAATTGATGCTACGATAATACGAACTACGGGCGAAATCCGACTATTACCGGGCAGTATTTTGGGTTTCCTATGGCTGGCGGCCCACCACAAACGCCCCGGCCAACGTTACATCGTGGGTGCGGAAACCGGCAACCCGGAACAGCGAATCCTGGCGGGCCACGTACCAGCTTTTGCAACTCGAATCGAACACGATGCGCGGAGCCGTGCCAAATAAAGCGGCCACCTCGGCGGGCTGCACGCGGGCGTTGCGGCGCAACACCACGGCCACCAGCCCCGGCAGCGGCTGAGTACTGCCGCTTAGCCGCCCACTGATGAACGCCAGTTGCCGGCCCCGCCAGCCGGCCAGCACCAAGCCCGGCTCGGCAACCACAGCCGGCACCGGCCCTCCCTGCCAGCCGGGCCAATAGCTTACGCGCCGGGCGTTGCGCCGAATACTACCCGGCACAATGCGGTAAGTGCGTTCGGTTTCGGTGAGCGGCAACGAATCGAGGGGCACAATATCGGCGGCCGCGCCCTGCCAGAAACCCACCACTGAGCGGCGCGGGATGCTGTACACCACCAGCTGCTCGTTGGGAGCCAGCCGGCGGGCGGCCCACACGCGGCTGCCGGCAAACACGCTCATAAACGTGCAGGCCAGCACCAGCCACTGCAACCGTTTAAGGGCCAGGAAAGCCAGCAAAGCCAATATTACCCCAAACACCAGCCAGGCCTGCGGGGCCGTGATGTGGATGCCCGATACCAGCGCCCCAGGCAACGAGCGGCCAATGAGAAAAATATACTCGTTGAAAAGCCAGATCATGTGTTCAAACACCCACGCCAGGCCTTTAATCAGGTAGTCGAAGCCGTGGGCAGCGGTAGCCGAAACCAGCCCCAGCAGCCAGCCCAGGCCTTTAAGTACCAGCAGCGCCAGGCCTACGTACACGGCCAGGCTGGAAATAGGTACGGCCACGAGGTTGGAAAGCAGGAAGCTGAGCGGGAACTGGTGGAAGTAGAACAACCCCAGCGGAAACGTGGCCACCTGAGCCGCCAACGACAGCGCCGTGGCCTTCCACACCCAATCAAGCCCTACTCCCGTCCATTTCCAGAGCCGCTGCACCGCCGGCGGCTGCCAGGGCCGCTGCCGGGCCAGGAAATAAGCCCTCGGGTGCAGCCAGGCGGCAATACGCGGCTGCAGATACACAATACTGAGCACAGCCAGAAACGAGAGTTGAAAGCCCACGTCGCAGAGCAGATAGGGGTCGTAGCAGAGCAGGAAAAAGGCAGCCACGGCCAGCAGGTTGTACATCGACGTCTGCCGGCTGAAAGCGCGGGCCACGATTAAAAACGAGAACATCACGGTAGCCCGCAGCACCGAGGCCGAAAGGCCCGTCAGGAAGGCGTAGCTCCAGATAACGCACAGCCCGGCCAGCGCCGTAGCCAGCCGCATCAGCGGCCCCCGGCGGCCCGGCAGCAAACCCAGTAGCCAGCTCACGGCCCCAAATAACAGCCCCACCTGCAAACCCGAAACGGCCATAATGTGGGTAGTGCCGGTGTTGGCATAGGCCTCTTTGGTCTGTTGGTCCACGTCGTCCTTCAGGCCCAGCACCAGCGCCGAAGCCAGCGCGTATTCGCGTTTGGCATGCACATAGTGCTTGAACACGCCCTCTACCACCCGCGCCGCCCGCATGGCTATGGCCCGCAACAAACTCGGGGGCGCTATGCCAATGCGCTGGTACTGGTCGGGGTGGATGAACTGCTGGTGGTATACCTGATGATACTGCAGGTAGCGGCGGTAATCGAACTCGCCCGGGTTGAGCGGGGCCTTGCTCGGGGCGGGCGCCCCGCGCACCAGCCACAGGTCGCCGTACTGCGGGGCCGGTAGCGAGTCGGTGCGCGGAATGGACACCCGGATGCCGCCCACCGCCGGCCGCCACTGCCCCGCCACCCGCACCGCCGAAACCCGCACGGTGGTGGCGTAGGTGGCGGGCCGCCGCACGGTATAATCGTCCACCACGGCCCGGTAAAATTCAACTTCACCGCCAAACCGGTACAGGTGGTTGCTCGCCCGGCTCTCGGTGGCCTGCTGCGTGAGCGTGAGGCCCGCTACGTACAGGGCCAATACGGCTAGCAACCCCGCCGCATCGGTGGGGCCGGGTCCGGGCCGCCGCGCTGCCCACCACTGCACGCCGGCAAACAGCGCCCCCAACCCCAGCAGCAGCGGCCAGAGGTCGGGCAACACTGTGCCATAATACAAATACGTCAGGATGCCCGCCATCAGCGGCAGCACAAGGCGCACGAAGGCATTCGGGGCCCATTTGACTTGCATACTCCGTTGGGCTGTTAGCTTTTAGCTGATGGCCAACCGCTTTAAACCAAACGGCTTGGCTGAGGCAGGTATCTGGCAATCAAGGTGAAGAAAATACAGCGGATTGCAAGCATCAGCAACGCATTGTTTTTCAGCGCCCCTCAGATTTCAGCCCTTCCCGAAGGCCATCTTGTAGTGCTCGATATCGGCCTCCGTGAACTTCTCCCCTATTTTCCGGAAGCCGTGCCGCTCATAAAAGCGCACGGCGGGCAGCTGGGCATTCAGGTACACGAGGGCGGCCGGATGCGCTGCTTGCACATCGTGCAGTACGGCGGCGAGCAGGGCCGCGCCGGCCTGCTGGTTGCGGTACTCGGCCAGCACGGCGAAGCGCTCCAGCTTTACGCCGGCTTCGGTGGGGCGCCAGCGGGCAGCACCACAGGGCTGGCCGGCGGCGCTCAGGGCCAGGTAGTGGGTGGCGTCGGTACGGTCGTGGGCGTCGTGCTCCAGGTCGGCGGGCACGTTCTGGCCCAGCACAAACACGGTGTGGCGAATGGCCAGCGCCGTTTCCAGGTCGGCGTCGGTGGTAATGCGGCGAACTTGCATAGGCGTTGAAAGTAAAGTCAAGGAGAGAAGCCAAAAGTAAAAGCCCCGCTGCCAAGATGACAACGGAGCTTTTATTTTTGACTTTTTCTCCTTGATTTTACAGTTAATAACGCTGGGCGGGGCGCACAGGGCGGTTGGCCTGGTCGGCGCGCTCCTGCTCCTGCTCGGTATCGAACTGGTCGTAGGCCAGCACAATTTCCTTTACCAGGCGGTGGCGCACCACGTCTTCGGCCGTCATTTCCACGAAGCCGATGCCGGGCACGTCGCGCAGAATATCGAGGGCCTGGTTGAGGCCGGATTTCTGCTTGGTGGGCAGGTCAATCTGGCTTCGGTCGCCGTTCACCATCACCTTGGCGTGCGGGCCCATACGGGTCAGAAACATCTTTAGCTGCGAGGGCGTGGTGTTCTGGGCTTCATCGAGCAGCACAAAGGCGTGGTTGAGCGTGCGGCCGCGCATGTAGGCCAGCGGCGCAATTTCGATGGTCTTGTTCTCCATGTAGAACTTGAACTTCTCGGGCGGTAGCATGTCCTCCAGCGCATCGTAAATAGGCCGCAGGTAGGGGTCGACTTTCTCCTTCATGTCGCCGGGCAAAAAGCCCAGGCTTTCGCCGGCTTCCACCACCGGGCGCGAAATGATGATCTTCTTAACCTCCTTGTTCTTGAGCGCGCGCACGGCCAAAGCCACCGAAATATAGGTTTTGCCCGTACCAGCCGGCCCGAGCGCAAACACCAAATCGTTCTTCATCACGGCATCTACCAAGCGCTGCTGGTTGGCCGTGCGGGCCTTGATAACGCCGCCCTTGGCCCCGAATAGAACCACATCGGGCGCGGCCGCCATACGGGCCTCCTCCACTTCCTCGTTGGCCGAAGACAGATACTGGTTTACCGTTTTGTCGCTGATGGTACCGTACTCGTGGTAGTGCTCGATAAGTGCCGACAGGATTTCGTTGATGCGGCTGATGACGGCCGGTTGGCCCTGAATCTTGATTTCGTTGCCCCGGGATACAATTTTGCTGCCCGGGAAGGCCGCCGCAAGCTGGCGGATATTCTGGTTGTCGGGTCCCAGGAACTCTACCAGGGACACATTTTCCAACGTGATGACTTTTTCGACCAAACTAGAAGTTTTTAAAAGCGGGAAGAGAAAAATAAGGGGCTGAGCACCCGACGGATGCGGGCTCCTGCTGCCTATAACAGCAAAACTTGGGTTATCGTTGCCCTATCCGGTTCCGGGCAAAAGGCCTACTTTTGCCACCCCCACGGGGCTCAAAGCAATAGTACGAATAACTCCCAATTTCCGGTCATGGGTTTGATTACGTTTCTGTCAGATTTCGGCTACCGCGACCATTACGTGGCCGCCGTGAAGGCGCGAATTCTGCAGCTGGCCCCCGAGCTGCCGGTGCTCGACCTTACCCACGGCATCGAGCCGTTTAATATTGCCCACGCCGTGCATGTGCTGGGGGCCGTGTACGCCGATTTCCCAGCTGGCACCGTGCATCTGGTGGGCGTAAACGATTTGGGTACCCCCCACGCCGCGTGGCTGGCCGCCCGCTTTCAGGGCCACTACTTCGTGGCCGCCGACAACGGCCTGCTACCCCTACTCTGCGACGGCGCCCCCGAACAGCTGGTGCGCCTCAACCCTGACCAGCAGCCCACCGCCTCCCCCACCCGCGACCTGCTGGTGCCCGCCGCCGTGCACCTGGCCCAGGGCCGGCCGCTGGCCGACCTCGGCCCCGCGCTGGCCGAGCCCTACGAGCTGCTCAACCGCCAGCTGCGCCTGCAGGATAACCGCATCACGGGCCATGTGGTGCACGTCGACCACTACGGCAACCTGATAACCGACATCTCCCGCTCGGCCCTGGAAGTTATCGGCCGCGACCGGCCTTTTACCATCCACTTTGCCCGCGAAACCGTGCGCTCCGTTGCGCCCCACTTCCAGGCCGCCGACCCGGGCGAGGCCGTGTGCATCTTTAATAGCCAGGACCGGCTTTGCATCGGAATCAACCAAGGCAATGCATCCGAACTACTCGGGCTGCATTTCGATTCGCAAGTAGATGTTCGCTATCTGGGCTGAGAAAATAAGCCTTGGGAGTATTCTAAGCAGGGAAATTCGTTTCGTGCTTACATTATGTTAATAAAAATCGGCCACTCTGACAGCTGCACCGATTATCCCCTTCACTTGCTACGCCGATGCTGATCCGAATTGTTCGCCTCACCTTCGCCCCTGAGCATGTACCTGCTTTCCTGCGCATCTTTCAGGACTCGGAGGACCAGATCCGGCAGATGCCGGGCTGCCGCCACCTGGAGTTGTGGCAGGATGCCGACGACCCACGCGTGTACTGCACCCACAGCCACTGGGAATCGGCCGAGGCGCTGAATGCGTACCGCCGCTCGGCCTTATTCGGGCAGGTCTGGCCGGCTACCAAGGCTTTGTTTGCGGCTCCGCCACTGGCTTTTTCGGTGCAACCGGCCATACTGCCCGCTCCGGCCAAAGCCTAACCCGGTTTTCCTTTTCGGCCGGCCCCCGTAACCTATCTGGTCGGCTTTGGGTTGAACCTGACAGCCCTGCATGCCCGCTGGGCCACCCCATTTGTCCTAATCCTATGCCCGAAACGCCCAATTACTTCGAGTTCTACGAACTACCCGAAACGTTTCGTCCTGATGAAGCGGCGCTTAAGCGCAAATACTACGCCCTGAGCCGGGAGTACCACCCCGATTTTCACGGCACGGCCAGCGCCGAGCGGCAGCAGGAAATCCTGCACCTAGCCACCCTCAACACCGACGCCTACCGCACGCTCAGCCACCCCGACCAGCGCATGGCCTACATTTTGAGCCGCCATGGCCTGTTGGAAGAAGGCAAGCAGGCTCTCCCACCCGATTTTTTAATGGAGGTAATGGAGCTTAATGAGCAGCTGATGGAGCTGGAGTTTGAGCCCGACCCGGCCATTGTAATCCAGGTCGAAGCAGCGGTTAACACCCTGAGCGATACGCTCGATGCCGGCATCGAGCCGGTGCTGGCTGGCTACGAAGGGCTACCCGGTGATTCCCGGACCCAGGCTTTGCAGCAGGTGCAAACCTATTACCTCAAAAAGCGTTACCTCTTGCGCATTCGCGAATCTCTTTCTAAGTTTGCAGCCCGCTCCTAAGCTACCTGTCGGAACGGATTAGACGCCCGGATGGCGGAACTGGTAGACGCGTCGGTCTCAAACACCGATATCGAAAGATATGCCGGTTCGATTCCGGCTCCGGGTACTAGGAAGCAGTAACAGCTGCAAAAGAGCCGTGCTTCTATATAGAAGCACGGCTCTTTTGCTTTCACAAATTCTGCTATTTTCTCACCACTCAAATATGTCGCCATCGGCGTAGATACTTAGTTCAGCATCTTTGAGCCTCAATAGGCCGTCAGTGGTGCGCAGCTGCTCCGGGCGGGCCAGCCGGATAACCTGGCTCACGCCCGATATGCGGGCGCGGCGGCCCTGCACCACTAAGGCCGTGCCCTCATCAATGCCCACGCAGGTGAAGCCGGGGTAGGCCGCCAGCGCCGAAATGAGCCGGTTATAGCGGCTGCGGCGCACAAAGTGCTGATCGACGATAACCGAGTCGATGAGGCCCAGGCCGGGCTTGAACTCGATGTTGCCGGGCTGCAGCTTACGGAAGGTTTCGTGGTAGGTGGTGTCGGGCAGCAGTTCGCGGCCGGTTATCATGTGGCGGCTCATCACGGCGGCCCCGGCGCTGGTGCCGGCCACGGTGGCCCCGCCCGTGTAGGCGGCCCGGATGGCCGTTTCGATGGGGGTGCCGGCTACTACGCGCATAAACCGGTCCTGGTCGCCGCCGGTGATGAAAATGAGGCGGGCGCGACGCAACGAGTCAATCTGCTGCCGGCGGCGGCGGGCCGAGGCGGCCGGCAGGGCCAGATTGAGGCACACCACCGGCCGTGGCGTGGCAACGCGAATCTGCCCGGCAATGCTGGCGAAGGAGGCTTCGGGCTCAGCGCTGGCCATGGGCAGCACCACCACGTAGTCGCGCGGGCCCAGCCCGGCGGTAGTCACCATGTCCTGAATCAACTCGGGCGAGCGGGCGCCGCCGCCGATAATGAACAGCTTGCCCTGCTGGGCCCACACCGGCAGCGCGGGCAGCAACAGCAGCAGCAACAGAAAACGTAGATTTTTCATAGGAAAACAGCTAGCAGAGAACACGAATAACTAGCCCCGGCTAAGCAGCCGGGACCTTTACTGCCACGGCGGGCCGGGTTATTCCTTGTAAATCTTGACCTCGATTTTGCCATCCGCGGTGATGGTGCCGCGGTACATGCCCTCGGTGTTGAAGGGCAGCGAGGCGTGGCCCTGGCGGTCAAGGGCAATCAGGCCGCCGTCGCCGCCGAGCTTCTCCACTTTGGCCAGCACCGTGCGCGTGGCCTCATCCACGCTCAGGCCCTTGTACTCCATGAGGGCCGAAATATCGTGGGCCACCACGCTGCGGATGAAGAACTCGCCCCAACCGGTGCAGGAAATGCCCGCCGTGGCGTTGTTGGCATAGGTGCCGGCCCCAATCAGCGGCGCGTCGCCTACCCGGCCGAATTTCTTGTTGGTCATGCCGCCGGTGCTGGTGCCGGCGGCCAGGTTACCCGCCTTGTCGAGGGCCACGCAGCCCACCGTGCCGAACTTGTAGTCGTGCTGGCCACCGCCGAGCCGGGCGGTTTTCTTGTCGTCGTGGTCGAGGCGGCTTTTGGTCGAATCTTCTTTTATAGCATCCTGCAGGCCTTTCCAACGCTCGTCGGTGTAGAAATACCTAGGGTCAACCAGCGTCAGGCCGGTCTGGCGGGCAAACTGCTCGGCCCCCGCTCCCACCATCATCACGTGCTCCGACTTATCCATCACGGCGCGGGCAGCGCTGATGGGGTTGCGAATGACGGTGACGCCCGCTACCGCGCCGGCCTGCAGGGTCTGGCCGTCCATGATGGCCGCGTCCATTTCGTTGCGGCCGGCGTGGGTGAAGACTGCGCCCTTGCCGGCGTTAAATAGCGGCGAATCTTCGAGAATATGAATGGCCGCTTCCACCGCGTCGAGGCTGGTTTTGCCGGCCTGCAGCTGGTCGTAGCCGGTTTGCAGGGCCTTGGTGAGGGCAGCGCGGTAGGCGGCCTCCTTCTCGGGCGTCATGGTCGACTTGAGGATGGTACCGGCCCCGCCGTGCACGATCAGCACGTATTTGGTCTGGTCGGCGGGTTGAGTTGCGGCCGTTTCGGCGGCTGTATCGGTGGGGCTGGTGGGCGAATTACAGCCGGCGGCCAGCAGGCCCAAGCTCAGGAAAGCGGGAAGAAAAGGAAAGCGCATAGAGTCAGAAAAGAAGTAAGAATGATACTGAAGGCCGCAACGCAGGCCCGGCCGGCGCTACTGAGGGGCCTGGAAAAGCTGGCCGTTATCCACCCACCACCACTGCCAAGTGCCGCCCTGGGCGGCGGCCGGGCTCAGGTCGGTGACCGATACGCGGCCCTGGCCCGTTTCGGAGCCGGTTACCTCGTACACAGCCAGCGCCTGCTGCTGCCGGAGCCACTGCAGCGGCTGGCCGGCGGCCACGCGCTCGGGTGGGCGACCCGCAGTGGGCCGCAGAAAGTAGGCTTTGCTCCGGCCGAACACTTGAGCTATGCCGTCGGGGGCCACGCAAACGGCCGTTTTCTCGTCCACGGCAATGCCCTGGGCCAGCAGGCCCCAGTCCTGCCAGGCGCGGGCCAGGAAGGCCACGTGCCGGCCGGGCCGGTCGCGGGTGAGGTAGTGCTGGTCGGTGAGCACGCCTTGCAGCACCGGTACGCGCAGGAAATCGTCGTGGTAGAGCGTGATGGTAGGCGCATAGGGGTTGGCCAGGGCCTCGGCGGCGGTGGGGCTGCCGTTTTCGCCGCTGAAGTAGGCGCTGCCCAGAATGGCGCAGCCGGCGCTGGTGCCGCCCAGCGGCGCCTGCCGGGTCTGGGCCAGGTAGTTGAGCGCGTCCTGCACCAGCGTGCCACGCCAGTAGTTCATGTAGTTGGATTGGTCGCCGCCGGCAATGAACACCATTTCGGCGTTGCGGATGGTGCGGGCCACGGCCGGGTTGTTGGCCAGCTCGCGGGAGTTGATGAGCAGCGTTTCGACCGAGTTGACGGGCCCCAGCCCGGCAATATAGGGGTTGTAGGCATCGGTGCCGGTGGCCCGCAGCACCACCACGTCGCCGCCGCCGCTCCGCGCAATCATCCAGCGGAACGCCGCGTCCACGTCAGTACCACCGCCCATCAGCACCACCCCGCCGCTCACGGCCGGGCGCACGTCGGCCGTGTCGCCCACGAGGCCCAGCGAGGCAGGCCGAATTACCGGCCCCGCCCCTGGCCCCACGGGCGGCTTAGGCGTAACCGGGGCCGGAATAGAGCTGCGGCAGCCCGCGGCCAGCAGCGCCGGCAGTAGCAGCAAGCCGAGGAGTTTAGATGTTTTCATTTGGTTGAGGCTTCAATAACGGCTATCAGGCGTTGCGAAGTAGCGCGAACTTTGTAGTTCGCGCCGGTGCCGTTAGAATGACGTTGAACGGCGTGGGGCGCGAACTACAAAGTTCGCGCTACTGCTACTGTGGCTCCCCTCTCCATTTCGGAGAGGCGGTCTGGGCTCCGGCTAGTATCCGGGGTTCTGCACCATGTTGGGGTTTACCTGCAGCTCCACGAACGGAATCGGGAAGTTGTACTGGGCCTGAGTGGGCGGTAGCAGCACGGCCCCGGAGGCGTTGGCGGCATCGGCCGCGAGGCGCTCGACGGGCAGGTTGCGGCGCTTCAGATCGAAGAAGCGCTGCCCCTCGAAGGCCAGCTCCTTGAACCGCTCGGTGTAGATGGCGGCCACCAGCGCGGCCTTATCGGCAAACGACTGGGCGGTGTAGCCGCTGAGGCGGGCGGCGCGCAGGGCGTTGAGGTCGGCGGCGGCGGCCGTGAGGTTGCCGCTTTCGGCCTGGGCTTCGGCCCGAATCAGGTACATCTCGCCGGTGCGAAACAGCTTCACATCTACCAAACCCGGCGCCGAGGCAGTGCCCCCAATGTACTTGTTTACGAGGTACTGCGACTTGGTGCCGGTGCGGGTGGGGTCGAACTTGATGTAGACCCCGTAGCGCACGTCGTTGGTTTTGTCGAAGGCGTTGAGCAGCTTGAGGGCGGGCGCGTAGAGCACAATGCCGCCCGACTGCCGGAAAAACGAGTCGCCCAGCCGCGAGTCGCCGGTTACGCGCTTGAGCTTCCAGGCCACTTCACTGGAATTGGCATCAGTCCAGATGCCCGGAAACTGGGCCCGGGTGGCCAGCGGCAGGGCCGTTATGACTTCCGACGAATACGTAATGGCGTCGGCCCAGTTTTTCTCGTAGAGTGCCAGACGCGCCTGCATGGCGGCCACGGCCACCAGCCGGATGCGGGTGTTGTCGGTGAACGAGGCCGGAATCAGGGTTTTAGCCTGGGCCAGGTCGGCCTTGATGTCGGCCACGTTCTGCTCGAAGGTGGCGCGGGCCGGGCTGCTGATTTTCGACTCCTTCATGTAGGGCACGCCCAATGCGCCGGGCTCGTAATCGGCCGCGTAGCCGCGCAGCAGCTCGAAGTGGGCGTAGGCGCGCAAAGCCAGCAGCTCGCCCTGGTACTGGTTTTTCAAGGTCTGGTCGGTGGCCGTGCCACCGACTTTATCGACGGCGGCCAGCACCCGGTTGGCCCTGTCGATGGCCTGGTAAAGGCTGGCCCAGGCCCCGGTAACCGACGAGCTGGTGGCGTTGTACTGCCAGCGGAAGGCGTCGTTGTTCGACACCGTGTTTTCGATGGGCAGCGTCACCTCGTCGGCCACCGTCACGGCGCTTAGCAGCAGCGAGTTGTCGAGCACGGCGTAGGCGCCCAGCAGCCCCAGGTTCAGGTCGGCCACGTTGCGGAAGGCCTTGTCGGGGTCGATGGTGTCGGTGGGGTCGAGGTCGAGCTTTTTGCAGGCTGGGGCCGCGGCCAGCAGCGCCAGCACCAGGGCCCCGTGCAGCAATTTAGAGGAGGAATAGAATTTCATGAGCAGGAAAGACTAGAGGATGGGAGGACTAAGCCAGGCAGCTACAGGTTCACCGTCAGGCCGGCGGTGTAGGTGCGGGCCGAGGGGTACTGGAAGCGCCCGTACTGGCTGTTGTTTTCGGGGTCGAGCCCGCGCCAGCTGGTGAACGTGAACAGGTTCTGGGCCTGCAGCTGCAGCCGCACGCCGCGCACCACGCCCAGCTTCTGCACCAGCGGTGCGGGCAGCGCGTAGGCCAGCTGCACGTTGCGCAGGCGCCCAAACGAAGCGTCCTGAATGTCTTTGGAGGTGAAGTTGCGCGGCACGTCGATGCGCTGCAGCGTGGCGTTGTCGCCGGGCTTTTTCCAGCGGTCATTCAGCATACGCACGCTCTGGTTACTGGTCATGTAGCGCTGGTTTTCGTTGTAGAAATCCTCGTTGTTCCAGCGCTTCACATCCGACACATACACGAACAGCGCGCTCAGCGACAGGCCTTTCCAGCTCACATCAGTCGAAATGCCGCCCGTGATGGTGGGGTAGCGCACGCCCACGCCCACGGTGCTCTGGGCGTTGGCGTTGTACACGTTGGTGGTCGTGCCGTCGAGGTTATAATAGAGCGCGTCGCCGTTTTCGGGGTTCACGCCGGCCCAGCGCGGGGCGTAGTACGAGCCAATCGGCTCGCCAATGCGCAGCAGGCGGGTGTCGCCGTCGGGCAGGTTATCCAGGCCGTTGCCCAGCTCCAGAATCTCGTTTTTGTTGTAGGCCACGTTGGTGCCCACCGTCCAGCGCACATCGCCCTTATTGAGCACGTCGCCCTGCAAATCGGCCTCGATGCCGCGGTTGCGCAGGCGGCCGGTGCTCAGCGAGTAGGTGGCGAAGCCCGCCGTCGCCGACAGCGGCTGATCGACGAACATGTTGCGCGTTATCCGATTGTAGGCATCCAGCACCAGCCGGATGCGGCTGCCCGGCAGCAGGCCGATATCGAGGCCCACGTTGGTTTCGGCCACATATTCCCAGTCGAAGTTGGGGTTGCCGGGGTTGGTGGGGCGCAGGGCCGTGGCCCCGCCGTAGGAGCTACCCACGTCGTAGGTGGCGCGGTAGAGGAAGTCGCCGCCGAAGGGGCTGGCCGTGAGGCCGTAGCTGCCGCGCAGGCGCAGGGTTGAAAGCAGGCTGGCATCGCGCAAAAAGGCTTCGTCCTTGATGTTCCAGTTGGCGCCCACCGAGTAGAAACTGCGCCAGCGGTTCTTGCTGGGCACTTTAGAAGAGCCATCGACGCGGTAGCTGCCCGTGAGCGTATAGCGGCCGTTGTAGGTGTAGCGGCCGGTGCCAATAAACGAGTGCAGCGCGCTCTGGGTGCGCAACCCGCTCAGCCGGGGCAGGTAGGTGGTGCTGGTGGTAATGGCGGCCGGCGTTTCGGGCAGGCGGCCATCGAGCCCGAAACCGGCGTAGCCAAAGCCCCGGTAGTTGTCGAACAGCGACTCGAAGTAGGCACCCACTTCCACGTCGTGCACCTCATTGAACATCCGGTTGAAGTTCAGGCCGGTGGTCGAGACGATGCTGTAGGTCTGGCGCGCGCTTTCCTCGAAGCGCCCGCGCCCGCCCAGCGTGTTGGAGTTGCTGCGCGAGCCGTAATAGGAGTCGGGGTTGATGTAAATCTGGTCGAGCGAGTTGCGGAAGTCGAGGCCGGCGCGGGTGGTGGCCACAAGCCCGGGCACGATGGTGTAGCTGAGCGAGCCGCCCAGGGTGGTTTTGGCCTGCTGGGTTTTGTTGGACGAGTTGTTGAGCCGGTCGAGGCCAATGGTGCCCTCGCGCTCATCGAGGTAGGAGTAGCCCTTGGTGTTGGGCAGCACCATGGTGCCGTCGGCGGCGTAGGGGTATTCGTAGGGCAGGGCGTAGTACACCGAGGCCATGCTGCTGCCCACGCCGGTAGCGCCCTCCCCTTCCGTGAAGCTGGAGTTGGACAAACCCAGCAGCAGATTCACGCTGCCGCTCAGCTTCTTACCCTTGAAATCGACGTTGCTGCGCACCGTGTAGCGGTCCATGCCGGTGCGGCGGGCAATGCCGTCCTGCGAGAAGTAGTTGAACGAGTTGTAGAAGCGCACATTCTCGCCGCCGCCGCTCAAGCTCACCTGGTGCTCCGTGAAAGTAGCCCGCCGGAAAAACTGGTCGCGCCAGTCGGTGTTGATGCCGCCCAGGCTGTCGAGGATGAAGTTGGACCGTTGCTGCTGGGCGGGCGTGAGCTTGGCGTAAGCCGGGTTCAGGGGCGAGTACGTCCAGCCCGGCCCGATGGTGCGGCCGGTTTCCTGGCCCACCTCCTGCTCGAACCGCAGCCGCTGCTCGGTGTCCATCATCACGAAGCGCGGCGAGGTAAGGTTGGAAAAGCCCGTCTGCACCGTGTAATCAACCGCCAGGCGGCCGGCCTGGCCCTTTTTGGTGGTGATGACGATAACGCCGTTGGAGCCCCGCGAGCCGTAGAGCGCCTTGGCCGAGGCGTCCTTGAGCACCGTCACGGAGGCAATGTCGTTGGCGTTCAGCGTCTGGAAGTAGTTCGACTCAATCGGAATCCCGTCCATAATGTAGAGCGGCGACGAGCTGCCATTAAGCGTGCCCAGGCCCCGAATGGTCACGCTGGTGGTGGCGCTGCCCGGCTGCCCCGAGTTCGACATGACGTTGAGGCCCGGCACGCGGCCCTGCAGAATCTGGTCGATGCCCGGCAGCGGCACCTGCTCAATTTTGGCACTCGTAACCACCGTCGCGGCGCTGGCCGAGTTGTCGCGGGCGTAGCTGGTGTAGCCGGTTACCGTCACGGCATCGAGCAGCGCCGAGGCCTCGGCCAGCCGGATGCTGAAGTCGGTGCGCGCACCCAGCGGCACTTCCTGGGTGGCAAAACCCACGAACGAGAAGCTGAGCGTAGTGGCGCCATCGGGTACTTCGAGCTGGAAGGCGCCGTCGGGGCCGGTGGTGGTGCCGGCCGTGGTGCCCAGCACCCGCACCGTTACGCCCGGCAGGCCCTGGCCCTGGCTGTCGGTTACGCGGCCCGTTACCGGCCGGGCCACGGCGGCCGCTCGCGGGGCGGCCGGCGCGGCGGCGGGCCGGGGCTTCACCACAATGGCGTTCTGTTCGAGCGTGTAGGTGAGCGGCTGGCCGGCAAAGCACTGGTCGAGCGCCTCGGTCAGGGAGGCCCCGCGCACGCTCAGCGTAACGGGGCGGGCCGACTGCATCATCTGGGTGTTGTAGAGCAGCGCGTAGCCGCTCTGCAGCTCAATCTTGCGCAGCACCTCCGTCAGGGGTTGGTTGCGCTCGGCCAGCGTGATGGTTTGGGCGAACGAGGCGGCCTGCACCTGCCAGCCACTGAGCAGCACCAGCAGGCCCGTGGCCCGGGCGCGGCCCGGCCGGCCCACCGCCGTCAACAAGGAAGTAACGTGTCGCTTCATACGGGTAAGGTTTTAGGGGTTGACGGGGGAAGATGAATGGCTTTCGTTGACAGTTGCTGGTTGCTAATTCCTCGTTGTCAGTTGCTGGTTGTCAGATAAGGAGGAAGCTAACGGCTATCAGCTGACAGCTAATAGCTCATTACTCACGGACAGTAATGCGGCGGCCTTCGGTGGTGAAATGCACGGCCCCGGTCAGCTCCAGCATGTGCAGCACGTCGGCGGCCTCGCGGAAGCGGGAAATGGAGCCGTGGAAGCTCTTATTGCTCAACTGGCCCTCGTAGCGTACCTGCACGTCGTACCAGCGGGCCACCTGGCGCATAATGCCCTCCAGGGGCTCATCATCGAACACGAAGCGGCCTTCCTTCCAGGCCACGGCGCTGCGGGCGTCTACCGTGCGCACGGCAATGGTGCCATCGGGCCGGGGCCGCCCCTGCTGACCGGGGCGCAGCAGCACCTGGGCCGCGCCCTGGCGCAGACGCACGGCTCCTTCGAGCAGCGTGGTCACGGGCGCGGGCTCGTCGGGGTAGGCCTGCATGTTGAAGTGGGTGCCGAGCACCGTCACGCGGGCCGCACCCGCTTCCACCTCGAAAGGCCGGGCGGCGTCTTTGGCCACCTCAAAATACGCCTCGCCCGTGAGCTGCACCACCCGCCGCCGGCGCCCGAAGGCCACCGGAAACTCCAGCCGGGAGTCGGCGTTCAGCCACACCCGGCTGCCGTCGGGCAGCTGCAGCTGGTACTGGCCGCCGCGGGGCGTGCGCACGGTGTTGCGCAGCAGGCTGTCGGCGGCTGCGGAGTTGCCGGCCGCGCCCTGGTAGCTCAGCTCGCCGGGGGCCGTCTGGCGCACCTGCCGGCCGCCCTGCTGGGCCAGCAGCCCCGGCCCGGCATCGGCCAGCCGTACAGTACGGCCGTCGGCCAGCGTCAGCAAAGCTTGGTTGCGGCCGGGTTCCAGCCGCGAGGGCGCGGGGCGGGTGGTGGCCAGCGGAGCGGGCCCGGCACCCGGCGCCAACTGGTTTGGCAGCCACAAAGCCAGCATCCCGATTAGGCCCACCGCGAGGCTGGCGGCCAGCAAGGCCCGCCGCCGCCGGAGGGCGGGCCGGCGCTGCATACTGCGGGCCAGCCGCGCCCAGATGGCCGCCCGCACCGGACCAGGAGCCCCGAGCGGCCCCTCACGCCAGGGCAGTTCGGGCAGTTCGGCCTCGGCCAGACTGGCCTCAAACCGCGCCCGCTCAGTGGGCGTGGCGGTGCCGGCATAGTAGCGTTCGTACAGCGTCAGGTATTCTTCGTCGGTCATGGGGCGGGCTTCTACCAGCTAAGAGACGGAAGGCCGCCCGCACACACTTACTTTTTAAAAATAATTCGTCTTTTTATCGATTATACTTATCAACACCCTAACGATAAGCTCATAAAATTTCCATTGTTATACTCTTATCTGCGTTTTGTTGCGGATGCCATTCGGGGGCGGGCGGCAACAACTCAGGTAGCGGAATGCGGCTTCTAAGCGGCAGTTTTCTATATTTGGTCAACCAGGATTGGGGTCGGACCTTTAAACGCGGGGCCATGTCTGCTACGGATGCCGCTTTGTGGGAAGCAATACAGCACGACGACGCCGGGGCCTTCGAGGCGCTTTACCAGCGGTACTGGCAGCGGATGTTTGCGGCCGCCTACGCCCGACTGGCATCCCGCGAGGCCTGCGAGGAAATAGTGCACGATATCTTCCTGCGGCTCTGGACTGAGCGCCACCGCCTGCAAATCGACTACTTCCCGGCCTACCTAGCGGCGGCGGCTCGCTACCATGTGGCCCGGCACCAGCGCGCCACCGCCGCCCGCCCCCTGCACTACACCGACGCGCCCGAAACGCTCAGCCCCGCCCGCGCCGACTACAACCTGGGCGAAACCCGCCTGCTCGACCTCGACCTGGAAAAGCGCCTGGCCGCCGCCCTGGGCCAGCTGCCGCGCCGCTGCCAGCAGATTTTCCTGCTCAGCCGGGTGCAGCAGTTCTCCAACGACGAAATTGCCCAGCAGCTGGATATCTCCCGCCGCTCAGTCGAAAACCAGCTCACCACTGCCCTGCGCCACCTGCGTGTGCTTTTCAGGGCGTTTGTGCTGCTGCTGGCGGTTTGGTAAAGAAGTCTGGCAGGCTAGATGAACCGCGCCACCCACAAGCCCACAAAGGCCGCCAGCATGCCCAGCAGCAGGCTCCCGGCGGCGTACAAGGCCAGCAGCAACAGCTCGCCGGTGCGGCCCAGTGCTACGCTCTCGTAGGCGAAGGTGGAAAACGTGGTGAAGCCGCCGCAGAAGCCGGTGGTGAGGAACAGCCGCCAGGGCGCGGGCATGGCCGCATGCCGCTCGAAAACTCCCAGTAGCAGCCCAACCAGCAGGCAGCCCAGCACGTTTACCACGAACGTGCCCAGCGGGAAGGCCCCCGGCAGCAGCCGCAGGAAATACTGCTGCACCCAGTAGCGGCTCACCGACCCGATAAACCCTCCTAGCCCAATAAGCCACACCGAACTATTCATGCCAGTACCTTAAGTGGGCTGCCCAGCTAGCCGCCGCGCTGGCGGCCGGGGCCCAACCGGCGGCAAGGTAAAGAACGAACGGCAGCCGGCAAATCGGGCCGGCAGACGAGTAGTGCGTAGTTTTGCCGGAGCGGAGGTTTCCTAGTTCTCTTTCTCCACGAATTTCCGCGCGAAAACCCTCCGACCCATGAGTAAAGCCGTTTACATTGCCACCGCCGAGCCCTACAGCGGCAAATCGGTGCTGACGCTGGGGCTGGTGAACCTGCTGCTGGGCCAGGCCCAGAAGGTGGGCTACTTCAAACCCATCATCACGCCGGCCGATGGCAGCCCCGACCAGCCCGACGCGCACATCGACACGGTGCTCCGGCACTTCCAGCTGCCCCAGCCCTACGCCGATACCTACGCCTACACCGGCCAGCAGGCCCTACGCCTGCTCGAAAGCGGCCGCACCGGCCAGCTGCTCGACACTATCATCCACCGCTACAAGCAGATTGAGGAGGCGCACGATTTTGTGGTGGTGGAGGGCACCGATTTTGTGGGCACCGGCCTGGCCTTGGAGCTCGATTTGAACTGGAAAGTGGCCCACACGCTCAGCATTCCGGTGATGCTGCTGATATCGGGCCTGGGCAAATCAGTCGACCAGCTCGTGGATGCAGCGCTTTCTATTAGGCGCGACGCTGAGAACGAGGATGTGCGGGTGCTGGCTTTGGTGCTCAACCGGGTGCCGCCCGCCCAGCTGGCCGAGGTGCAGGCCCGGCTGGCGGCCCAACTTTCGCCCGACACGCTGCTGGCCGTTATTCCGGAAAGCCAGGCGTTGCGCAGCCCCACGATGCGGGAGATTCAGGAGCAGCTGGGCGGCGAGTTGCTGTTCGGGCACGAGCTGCTGGCCAATCCCGTCGACCACTTCATCAACGGGGCCATGCAGGTGCCCAACTTTCTGCGGCGCCTGCAGGAAAACGTGCTCATCATCACGCCCGGCGACCGGGCCGACATTCTGCTCACGGCCCTGCAGGCCAACAGCTCGGCCAACTACCCCCGCGTGGCCGGGCTGGTGCTTTCGGGCGGCTACCGACCCGAGGAGTCGGTGCTGCGCCTGATTGAAGGCCTGCCCGAGGTGGTGCCCATTCTGCTGGTCGAGCCGGGTACGTTCGAGGCGACTACTCGGGTGGGCCGCATTCAGTCGCGCATCGGGCCGGGGCAGGAAAGCAAAATCCGGCTGGCCATCCAAACCTTCGAGCGCCACTTCGATACTGCCCGGCTGCTGCAGGAGCTGAGCACGTTTGCGCCCCGCGGCCTCACGCCCCATATGTTCCAGTACCAGCTGCTGCAGGGCGCGCGGGCCCAGCGCAAGCGCATTGTGCTGCCCGAGGGCACCGACGACCGGGTGCTGCTGGCGGCGGCCCGGCTGCTGGAGCAGGATGTGGTAGAGCTCATCATTCTGGGCGAGCCCGACCAGATTCTGGCGGCCGCCCGGCGCCTGGGCCGGCCCCTCGACCCGGCGCGGGTGCAGCTCCTCAATCCCCAAACCTCCGAGCTGGCCCCCGAATTTGCCCAGACGCTGCACGAGCTGCGGAAAGCCAAGGGCGTGAACCTGGAAATGGCCCGCGACCTGATGACCGACGTGTCGTATTTCGGCTCGATGCTGGTGTACAAGGGCCTGGCCGACGGCATGGTGTCGGGGGCGGCGCACACCACCCAGCACACCATCCGGCCGGCGCTGCAGTTCATCAAAACCAAGCCGGGCGTATCGGTGGTGTCGTCGGTGTTTTTTATGTGTTTGCCCGACCGCGTGGCCGTGTTCGGCGACTGCGCCGTGAACCCCAACCCCACCGCCGAGCAGCTGGCTGAAATTGCCATTTCGTCGGCCGAAAGCAGCCGGCGCTTCGGCATCGAACCGCGCATCGCCATGCTCTCCTACTCGTCGGGCACTTCGGGCGAGGGCACCGACGTGGACAAGGTGCGCGCGGCCACGGCCCTGGTGCGGCAGCTGCGCCCCGATTTGCTCGTGGAAGGCCCCATCCAGTACGACGCGGCCGTGGACCTGGCCGTGGGCCAGCAGAAGCTACCCGGCTCGCCGGTGGCCGGTCAGGCCAGCGTGCTCATCTTCCCCGACCTGAACACCGGCAACAACACCTACAAAGCCGTGCAGCGCGAAACCGGGGCCCTGGCCATCGGCCCCATGCTGCAGGGCCTCAACAAACCCGTAAACGACCTCAGCCGCGGCTGTACCGTCGATGACATCTATAACACCGTGCTGCTGACGGCCATTCAGGCGCAGGAAGCGTAAAGGGCATCATTCAACGAGGAGGCGCAAAGACCCGCCTTCCTATCACCCCAACGAAGCTGTTTAGAAAGCACTTAAAATCAAGCAGAACGTCATGCTTCATCTGGCGTCCGCGCAGTCGAAGCATGACGTTCTGCTTCGTCGAGCAACTGCAACGAACCGGTAGAGCTACTTCGACTGCGCGGACGCCAGATGAAGCATGACGTTCTTTTGGCTTTGCAAACGACCTTTACACCCCAATCACTCAACCCACTTTATGGCCTCCGGACTTTTTGCTTTATTAGATGATGTGGCGGCTTTGGTGAAAGTCAGTGCCGCCAGCCTGGACGATGTGCCGGCGCAGGTGGCCAAAACGACCGGCAAGGTGTCGGGCATCGTGATTGATGATACGGCCGTGACGCCCAAGTACGTGGTGGGCCTGAACCCCTCGCGCGAGCTGTCCATCATCTTCCAGATTGCCAAAAAATCACTGTTCAACAAGCTGCTCATCCTCACGCCGGCAGCCCTGGTGCTGGGGTACTTTGCGCCCTGGGCCATCACGCCTATTCTGATGCTGGGCGGCGCGTATTTGTGCTACGAAGGCTACGAAAAGGTGCATTCGATGTTCAGCAAGCACCCCGAAGTTGACCCGGAAGCCGGGCAGGTGCAGACCATCACGCCGGAGGAGCTGGAGCAGCAGCGCGTAGCCGGGGCCGTACGCACCGATATTATCCTGTCGGCCGAAATTATGGCCATTGCCTACAGCCAGGTGGTCGATTCGCCGCTGGTGAACCAGGTTATCGTGATGCTGGCCGTGGCCGTGTTCATTACCGTGGCCGTGTACGGCTTTGTGGGCCTGATTGTGAAAGCCGATGATATCGGCCTGCATCTGGCGCAGAAAGAAGGCAGCCCTGGCGTTCAGAAATTTGGCCGCGGCATCGTGCAGTTCATGCCCAACTTCCTGAGCATCCTCAGCTACGTGGGCACCGCCGCTATGCTGTGGGTAGGAGCCGAAATTATTGCCCACGGCATCCCCTACACCGCCCACCTGCTCCACGAGCTGGAACTGGCGCTGGCCTCAGTGCCAATAGTGGCGTGGCTGGCCAAAGTGCTGGCCTGCGGTATCGGCGGCCTTGCGCTAGGTTTCCTGGTCGACCAGGTGGTTCGGCTGGTGAAGAAAGTGATGCCAGGCAAGCAGTAAGGCACAAGAATGCTTTGGGCAGATACAAAAAGCGGCCGCTGCTTCATCAGAAGCAGCGGCCGCTTTGCTTTAATTTGTATGCTAACGGTTTGGGTATTGCCGAAGGCGGGGATTTTTTTGCACAGAACTTCAATAGAAATACCGCAGTTCAAATATTACAGAAAAGTTGATTAGAATTCCTTCAGCCCCGCTTTTGGCAATACCTTGTTAGTGGCAGTGCATTTGATTTAAAGCGTTATAGGCATTATATCCCATTCGCTATTTAACAAACGGTGGATATAACAACGGTCGGCTTGTTTTATCAATTCTTCTTTCTGCTCTTCGGAAAGATTACCTTCAATAATCATTTTAATTTGAATAGTGGTTTTTAGCCCTCCTTCCCCTCTTGCTACTTCTTGCACTAGTTCGGCTGTTACATTCTCTATCTCCCAGTTGTTTTTGCGAGCAATAAAACGGACAGTTCCGACTTTGCACATTGCCAAACCGCTTAAAACAAGTTCTGAGGGTGCTAAACCTAAATCTGTTCCTTTACTTGTGATAGGTTCGTCACCAATAATGGTGTGCTTACCATTAGTGATAATACTTTGGAAGCCTTCTTCAATGTTTTTAATTTTAATTACTGTTGCCATTTTTATATAAATTTAGATTCTAAAAGTTTAATTTTATCAAATATAATAGGAGGATAATATGAATGTGCATCTGCACAAATAGTGCATTTTCCAGTTTTAATATTAATATCGTCATCAAGGTCTTGATAAGGAAAAATATTGAATAATAATTCGTGTTGCAAAAGAGTTCTATAAAATAAAATATGTTGTGATTTTGAAGAAATAGTATCAATGCGATTGAATAATTCTTCTGCACTTTTCAAAATACTTAATAATTCTCTTACTCCATCATACATAAGTACATCATCTGTATTATGAATATCTACTTTCATTTGTTCCAAATCATTTAAGAAACATTTTATGGCTCTTTTTCCATACAACAGTTGTTTTCCATTTGCATCAGAAAACTCATAACTGAAATTTTTTATTGTTTCTTGAAAGAAAGAATAAAAAGTCCGTATTTGTTCTGTATTGTGTTGTTGTTCTTCCTTTATATTGTCTTTTTCTATTTGATTTTGCACTATGCCATTTGCTGAAAGTTGAGCTTTTAACGCTAAATATAGAAGTATAGAGCCAATGAGTTGAGAAATAGGATTTGTTATACCGCCAATCGCATCGCCAACAACGCCAAAATTACCAATGCCTGTTTTATTGAGCAATGGAAGTAGTAATGGAAATAAAAATGTTAATAAAATACCAAAAAGCAAGAGCCATTTTGCATTTTTATCAAGACTATTTTTCATTCTTTATTTTTTAAATTGCTTCATTAAAAATTTATGTCTTCGTCCATTATTTCTTTAGTTTATCCTGATAAAGCGATTTTAATTTTGCTAATTTTGGATTTATTACTGCCATACAATAACCAGTTTCGCTATTGCGATTGTAATAGTCTTGGTGATTGGCTTCTGCCTTATGGAAATGTTCAAACATTTTCACTTCTGTTACTATCATATCATCGTAGGCAGATTGAACATCTTCAATGACCTTTAATGCTTGCATTTTTTCATCGTCTGTTCTGTAAAAAATAATGCTACGATATTGTGTTCCTCTATCAGCACCTTGTTTATTTATAGTCGTAGGATTGTGAGTAGTTAAATGGATTTTCACTAAATCTTCAAAGCTAATTTCAGAAGGTAAATAAGTAATTTCAATTACTTCAGCGTGACCAGTAGTTCCAGAACAGACTTCTCTATATGTAGGATTTATAATTTCACCACCACTATAACCACTCTCTACATTTACAACTCCTTTTAATTGCTGAAACATAGCTTCTGTGCACCAAAAACAACCACCACCAAATGTAACTTTTTTCTCATCAGATTTTACTTTTTTCAGAGCAACAGCATTTATGCAAAATCTCAATCCACTTGGCATAGGACCATCTTGAAACACGTGACCTAAATGAGCATCACAAGTGCTACAAGTTGTCTCTATTCGATACATACCAAACGTAACATCTTTGATATAATTGATTGTATTCTCTTTTATCGGCTGTGTAAAACTAGGCCACCCAGTTCCACTTTGAAATTTTTCTTCGCTGTCAAAAAGTACAGTGTTACAACAAACACAGGCATATTTGCCGGGTTCAAACAAATTGCACATTTCGGAGCTATGAGCTCTTTCTGTTCCTTTTTTACGAGTTACGTAAAATTGTTCTTCGGTAAGAAGTGATTTCCATTCCTCTTCCGATTTTTCTATTCTTTGGTCTGGGTTAAGATTGCCATTATTGGCTAATCTTATTACATCTATCCATTTTTGCATATAAAATTTATTTAATTGTTTGTAAAAATTCAATTGCTTTTTCGGTATTCAAATGAAAATCATTGAATACTACTTTTCCTTCTTGGTTTATAAAAATAAACCAAGGAGTTCCTCCTGTTCTATAATGATACATTACTGTTGAAATATTTTGCGTGCTTTCATCTCCTTCATCTTGTCCAAAAGGAATTTCCAACTTATACTGCTTTTGTGTTTCTTTTAGCTTTTCAAAAGTATTTTGATTTTTACCTTCAAACACTGATTGAATAGCAAAGAATTTAATAGCTTGGTTGTTTTTTAATGCAGTGACCATTTGTTGTAACGAAGGCAAGCCTATTTTATGACAGCCAGGACACCAACTTTGAAAACAATACAAAACAATAAACTTTCCTTTAAAATTAGATAATTGTATAGGTTCAGTATCTTTTCCATTTGCATCAATCCATTTAAATTTTTCCAGTTCTGGGGCATCAAATCCCTCTATACCATATTTTTTATTATTCATTTACCATTTTTATTTATAAGTAATTTAAACACAGATTTCGCAAATCTAACATATTCATTTGCTTTTAAGTCAAATACTACCCATTTGTAAATGTTTCCATATGGACACAATGGAGCATTTGTTTCGCTTCCACTACGTAATTCGTATCTATTTGGATCTATATCATATTCTACTTTTCTTATCCTTTTCAATTCAGGTTTCATTGTTCCTTGTTTTGGCTTGGCATTGCCACTAACATTACGATACCCGCTACTCAGCGGTTGCCCGAATAGCGGGTATTTTTTCTTAGTACGCAAGTGAGTAGCGGATAGCATACCGAATTTGGGCTGCTATCCGCTACTTGCCAGTTAAAGGCCGAGGCTGTCGAGTGGGGAAGCCGGGCGGGTGCGTTGGGCAACATGCGTGTAAATTTCGGTGGTTTTGATGCTGCTGTGGCCCAGCAAGTCCTGAATGATGCGAATATCGGTACCGGCTTCCAATAAGTGAGTGGCATAGGAGTGCCGGAACATGTGCAGCGTCACTGGCCGGCGAATACCGGCGCGCAGGGCCGCCTGTTTCACTACCTGTTGCAGGCTGCGCGCACTATATGGCTCGCCGGGCTGCTGGCCCTCAAACAGAAACGTCAGGGGCCGGAACTGACGGAACTGCTCGCGCAGCAGCTGCAGCAGGGTTTCGGGTAGCGGCAGGTCGCGGTCTTTTTTGCCCTTGCCACCCCGCACATATAGCGCCATGCGCTGGCTGTCGATGTCGGAGGGCGTAAGGGCCAGCACTTCGCCCAGGCGTAGCCCCAAACCGTAAGCCAGCATGAGCATGGCGCGGTGCTTGAGGTTATCGGTTCCCTGCAAGATGGCCTTTACATCTTCGGCGGCCAGCACCTTCGGGTTGGTGAGCGGGCGCTTGGGCCGCGGAATGGCGTAGTATTGCCGCGGCTGCCCCTCCACCTGCTCATAGTAAAATTTGATGGCGTTAATCAACTGGTTCTGGTAGGTTTCGGAAATGCCCGCCCCTACGCATCCGGCCAAGTAGTCGAGTACGTCGGGTTTGCTCAGCTCTAGGGGCAGCCGGGGCGCATGATGCGCTACAAACTTCTCAAAAGCAGCCCGGTAGCTCTTTAGCGTATGAGGGCTATAGCGCTTGAGGGCGATAAACTGGCAGTAGCGGGCCAGCAGGGCCTCGTGCGGAGTAGGTGGCGGGAGGGGCGCAGCCAACGCGGGCACAATGGGCACCTGCACTGCTATGCCCAACGCCGCGCAAGCCGCCTGCACAGGCGCTACGGCGGCGGGCGTGGCGGGCAGCAGATACCCGCGGGCGGCGGCTTCGTAGCGCACCCCTGCCCCCAACAGCGCCGTGCGCACGGCAGTGTCGGAATACGGAAAAAACACCTGGAAATCGGTGCGGGCCGCCGTCAGGCGCAACGATACGGCCGCTTTCATGCCTGTGGTGGCATTTCGCCCGTTTTTTTATCCAGCATCAGCAGTTGCTCGCCGATGATTTCCGTCACGTAGTGCCGCTGGCCGGCCGCATCGTCGTAATGGCGGGTTTTGAGCTTGCCTTCGAGGTAAACGAGGCTGCCCTTGCGCAGGTAGGCCTGGGCCAGCTCGGCCAAGCCGCGCCACAGCACCACGCTGTGCCAGTCGGTGGTGGTATGGCGCTGGCCGGCTTTGTCGCGCCAGGTTTTGGAGGTGGCCAGCGAAAATTTCGCTACGGCCACGTTGCCTTCCAGCACGTTCACTTCGGGGTCTTTGCCCAGGTTACCAATAAGCGTTACTTTGTTGAGGCCGCGCATGGAGCCAAGGTATCGATTTCTGCAACCTCCACCAACACCCTTGGCTGCGGGCTCTTATAGCACCTGTCCCAGCCCGAACAGCAGGGTGAAAACGAGCGTGGTGAGGGCCATTTGCTTGAGCAGCGGGTCGAGCTGCCGGGAGTCCTGGCGCTGCCACACGGCGCGGGCGTTGCGCAGTAGCAGCGGGGCGCTCAATAAAAACAGCCACTGCCAGGGCGAGTGGTAGGTGAAGGCCACGTAGAGCACGGCCGCCGCAAAGCCCAGCGCCAGCAGCAGCCAGTGGTAGCGGCGGGCCCGCACCGGCCCCAGCCGCACCGGAATCGTGATTTTGCCGGCCAGCGCATCGGAGCGGATGTCGCGGATGTTGTTCACGTTGAGCACGGCCGTAGCGAAGCAGCCCAGCGCCGCCGCCGGCAACAGCACCGGCCAGGGGAGGGCCTGCGCCACGGTGGGCACCTGGCTGTAGGCCTGCAGAAAGTAGGTGCCGCACACGCCTACCAGCCCAAAAAACACAAACACCGATAAGTCGCCCAGCCCGGCGTAGCCGTAGGGCTTGCTGCCGGCCGTGTAGTTGACGGCCGCCCAGATGGCCGACAGCCCCAGCACCAGAAACGCCCCGAATACCCAGGCCCCGGCCACGCCCAGCGCCACCCACAGCAGTAGCACCCCACTCCCCAACGACAGGGCCCCGAACAGCCCCATGCCCCGGCGCATCTGAGCCGGCGTGATGGCGCCGCTCTGCACGGCCCGCAGCGGCCCCTCGCGGTGCACGCTGTCGGCTCCGTTCTGCGAGTCGCCGTAGTCGTTGGCCAAGTTGCTCAGTATCTGGAGCAGCACGGTTGTAAGGGCCGCCAGTGCCACCACCGCGGGCCGGAACTGCCCGTGGCTGGCCGCCAGAAAGCCCCCGGCCATAATACTAGCCAGTGCCAGCGGCAACGTTCGCGGCCGAAATGCCGAAACCCAGGCTTTAGCAGAAAAGGTCATGAGGGGGTGCTGTAGCGCGAATCTCCAGCTTTGCGCATCGTTGAACGAAATCGTTAATAGTCAGCAACGATGCGCGAAACTGGAGCTTCGCGCATCGTTGCTTGTGGCTCCTCACCTAACAAAACTACGCCCTAATCCACAGCCAGCGCCGCAATCCGGGCCGCGCTCAGCTCCCCGAAATCAGCCACTACCAAATCGGCCCGCCGCAAATCCTGGCTGGGCGAGTGCGGGCTGTTGTAGCCGATGCAGTACAGGCCCGCTGCCTTGGCCGCCGCTACGCCGTTGGTTGAGTCCTCAATAACCACACACTCGGTGGTGGGTGAGCGGGCCACGGCGGCGGCGTGCGCGAAAATGGCCGGGTCGGGTTTGGAGCGCGGGAAATCCTCGCCGCTGAGGCGGTGGCTGAAATAGGGCGCCAGCGCAAAGCGCCGCATTACCCTATCGATGGTGGAGTGCGAGGCCGAGGAGGCCAGCAGCATTTCTAGGCCGTGTCGGTGCAGGTCCTCCATTAGGGCGCGCACGCCGGGCAGCAGGTCGAAGTCGGGCTTCTCGTCGAAAGCTCGGTTGAAGTGCGCCCGCTTGGCCAGCACCAGCTCCTGCACCTCCTGCGCTAAGCCATACTGGCTTTTGAGGTGCTGGTACACGTTCTTGGTCGAGCGGCCGGTGAACGTGGCGTATTCGGCATCCGTCACGGCCAGTCCCAACTCATCGAAGTGCCGGAAATAGGCATAGCGGTGTACGGGCTCGGTATCGACGAGCACGCCGTCCATATCGAAAATAACGGTTTGCATTGGGCGCAGCAGGGAAGTTGGTAGAACAGCCGCGAATATACCAGAACCGTTACGGCGCATAGCGTGGGGCCCAGAACCGGTATCAGCACGCTGTAGGGGCGGGGCTTGCCCCCGCCCGCCATTCGCGCCGCTTCAGCGGTACTTGTTCAACGATAATCGTTCAACGGCGGGCGGGGACAAGCCCCGCCCCTACAACGTGCTGATAGCTCTACCTGCCAATGGCCGACAGCAGTTCCTCACCCATGGGGTTCACCTTCGAAGGAAAGAACGCCACCACGTGGCCGGTTTCATCAATCAGGTATTTGCAGAAATTCCAGTTCGGCTTCTCGTCGGTTACGCCATTTTGGGCCTTGCTGCCTAGGTACTGGAAAAGCGGAGCGGCATCGGGGCCGGCCACCGAAACCTTGCTGAACAGCGGGAACGTAACGCCGAAGTTCTTTTCGCAGAAGGAGGCAATCTGGGCGTCGGAACCGGGTTCCTGGCCGCCGAAGTTGTTGGCCGGAAAGCCCAGCACCGTTACCTGGTCGGCGTGCTGGCGGCTAAGCTGCTCCAGCTCCTGGTACTGCGGCGTGTAGCCGCACTCGGAGGCCGTGTTCACGAGTAGCAGCTTCTTGCCCCGGTAGCGGCTCAGCGGCACGGGTTGGCCGTTGATATCGTTGAGGGTGAAATCGTAGACGGAAGCGGCGGTGGTTTCGGACATAGAAGTGGGGGTAACAGGGGAAGTGGCAGATACGGGCGAGGTGCCGGGGGCCGATGTGCAGCCCCCCGTGCCCAGCGTGGCAACAAGCAGCAGGCCGGACAGAAGTAGCGTTTTCATACGGGAAGTGCGAAGTTTGCGGCTGACAACACACCCAACTTCCCGAATGTTCGAGTGAGGATGACCGCCAACATCAGCCATTATAAAAGCCGGAATTTTGAACATCGGAGCTCAGCCCTAGTTAAAAAGGGCTTACTTTCGTTGAATAGCACATCAGTTTCTTCAGTCCAACCTGCTCATGCGTAAGGCTTTGCACTCAGTCATTACCGGAACAGGGTCCTGCATCCCGGCCCGCATCGTCAGCAACGATGCTTTCATCGACAGCGCTTTTTTCGACGGCAACGGCCAACGACTCGACAAGCCGGGCGCCGAAATCGTGGAGCGCTTCGCCCAGATTACCGACATCCGCGAGCGGCGCTACGCCGAAGACCACCAAGTGGCCTCCGACCTGGCCCTGCTGGCCGCCCAGGACCTGTTTGCCTCCTGCCCCACCGCCGACCCCGAGCAGCTCGATTATATTCTGGTCGCCCACAACTTCGGCGACATTACGGCCGACA
Source organism: Hymenobacter sp. ISL-91 (assembly GCF_018613725.1). GTDB lineage: Bacteria > Bacteroidota > Bacteroidia > Cytophagales > Hymenobacteraceae > Hymenobacter. The sequence continues at coordinate 28,195 of NZ_JAGGPS010000009.1, read as the reverse complement.
ACCGGCGCTCCGATTTCGTGCCCAGCCTGGCCGCCCGCGTCAAGCACAGGCTCGGCATCCAAAACCCGCACTGCGTGGCCTACGACCTACCCTTTGGCTGCCCCGGCTGGCTGCAGGGCGTCATTCAGGCCGATTATTACCTGCGCTCCGGCGACGCCAAGCGCGTGCTCGTCATCGGGGCCGAAACCCTCTCGCGCGTGTGCGACCCGCACGACCGCGACAGCATGATTTACTCCGACGGGGCCGGCGCAGTGCTGCTCGAGGCTCGTGAAACCGCCGATACCGACACGGCGACGGGTCTGCCAGAGGGCATCCTAGCCCACAGCTCGCGCTCCGACACGGTTCAGGCGGCACTGCTGCTGCGTATGGCCACCTCGCGCAACCCGGCCTACACCGGCACCGAGCTTTTCCTGCAGATGGAAGGCCGCAAGCTCTACGAGTACGCCCTCAAAACCGTGCCCCAGGCCATTAAAGACTGCCTGGAAAAAGCGGGCCTGCAGGTAGCCGATATGAGCCGCCTGATCATTCATCAGGCCAACGGCAAAATGGACGAGGCCATCCTCAAGCGGCTCTACGCCCTGGCCGGCGACGCCCCCGCTCCCGCCGACATCATGCCCATGACCATCTCCTGGCTCGGCAACTCCTCGGTAGCCACCATCCCTACCCTGCTCGATCTGCTGGCCAAAGGCCAGCTCGAAGGATACTCCATTACACCCGGCGAGGTGCTGGTTTTTGCTTCCGTTGGGGCCGGCATGAACTGCAACGCCGTGGTCTACCGCGTGCCGGAAGCGGTGAATGCGTGAGCTGATGACTAAGTAAGTAGTTTGTCATTCAGAGCGAAGCGAAGAATCTCGCGGGCCAAAGTAATTTCCTACGACAGGATTACCTTGGACCGCGAGATTCTTCGCTTCGCTCTGAATGACGTTCTTATAGTTTATTCCTCGCCGGGCCGCAGCCACTTCTCTACCGGAATTGGCACGTAGGCGGCCAGGGCGTCGAGCAGAGCGGCGGGGCTGGGGTGGCTCAGGAGCTGCTGGCGGTTTTCGCGGCGCAACAGGCCCTCGTCGGCCATGTGGTCGAGGGCGCGCAGCAGGTGGTCGTAGAAACCCTCCACGTTCAGAACCCCGATGGGTTTGGGGTGCAGGCCCAGCTGGCCCCAGGTAAGTACCTCAAACAGTTCTTCGAGCGTGCCGTAGCCGCCGGGCATGGCCAAGAAGGCCTCGGCCCGCTCGGCCATCAGCAGCTTCCGCTCGTGCATGCTGGCCACAATGTGCAGCTCCGTAAGGCCCCGGTGCTCAATTTCCTTGCCCATCATGAAGTCGGGAATCACGCCCACCACCTGGCCGCCGTGGGCCAGCACGCTGTCGGCCACCACCCCCATCAGGCCCACGCGGCCACCGCCGTACACCAGCGTCAGGTCGCGCTCGGCCAGCAGGCGGCCCATTTCTACGGCCTGCTGCTGGTAGGCAGGGTTGGTTCCGGTGGCCGAGCCACAGTACACGGCAACGCTTTTCATTAGGGACAAATTTTAAGTTGAAAACTCTAGGGATCAGAAATTTGGGGTTTCACGACCAACGCACAAGCGTAGTTTTGAGCCCCAGCGGGGCGACACTCATCGTTCGACGGCTGGTGTCGCCTCGCTGGGGCTCTGGATTTTACAGCTTCTTCATAGCTACCGATATATCGCCCCGCTGGGGCTCTTTTTACATCCGCTCGGGGACTTCGATGCCGAGCAGGCCCATGCTGGTTTTGAGGGCGCGGCCAGTCTGAGCCGAGAGGGCCACGCGGAAGGCCCGCTTGGTTTCGTCGGCTTCGGCCACGATGGGCACTTCGGCGAAGAAGCGGTTGTAGGCGCGGGCCACATCGTAGGCGAACTGGGCTACCAAAGCAGGCGACTGCACGCGGGCGGCTTCGGCCACCACGACCTCGTAGCGTGCCAGCTCCTGAATCAGGTCCCGCTCGGTGCCCTGCAGCTCAGTAACCCCTTCCAACGAGCCGCCACCGGCCACTACGCCGCGCTCGGCGGCTTTGCGCAGGATGCTGGAAATACGGGCGTGGCTGTACTGGATGAACGGGCCGGTGTCGCCTTCGAGCTTCACCGACTCCTCGGGGTTGAAGAGCATGCGCTTCTTGGGGTCCACCTTCAGCAGGTAGTACTTGAGCGCGCCCAGGCCCAGCATGTGGTAAAGGCGTTCGAGCTCGTCGTCGCTCAGGCCCTCGGTTTTGCCCTTTTCGAGGGTGGCGGCGCGGGCGGCGTCCACCACTTCGCGCACCAGCTCGTCGGCGTCGACTACGGTGCCTTCGCGGCTTTTCATCTTGCCCGAGGGCAAATCCACCATGCCGTAGCTGAGGTGATGGATGGCGTCGGCGTAGGGCTTGCCCAACTTCTGGAGCACTGCCCGCAGCACCTGCATGTGGTAGTTCTGCTCGTCGGCAATCACGTACACGCTCAAATCGTAGCCGAAATGCTCGAACTTGAGCTCGGCCGTGCCCAAATCCTGGGTGATGTAGACGCTGGTACCGTCGGCGCGCAGCAGTAGTTTCTCATCGAGACCTTCTTCTTTCAGGTCTACCCATACCGAACCGTCGTCCTTCTTGAAAAACACACCTTTCTGCAGGCCTTCTTCTACGCGCTCCTTGCCCAGCAGGTAGGTTTGCGACTCATAATAGAACTTGTCGAAATCGACGCCGATGTTCTGGTAGGTGGCGTCGAAGCCCTCGTACACCCAGCCGTTCATCTGCTTCCAGAGGCTGACCACGGCCTCATCCTGGGCTTCCCAGGCCCGGAGCATATCCTGGGCTTCGAGCATGAGCGGAGCCTTCTTTTTGGCTACCTCGGGAGCCACGCCCTCGTTTTCGAGCTGGCGCACCTGCTCGCGGTAATGCTTCTCGAACAGCACGTAATACTTGCCCGCCAGGTGGTCGCCCTTGATGCCAGCACTCTGCGGGGTCTCGCCCTGGCCATAGTACTGGTAAGCCAGCATCGATTTGCAGATGTGGATGCCCCGGTCGTTCACCAGGTTGGCCTTGGTGACTTCGGCGCCGGTGGCTTTGAGGATTTCGGCCACCGAGTAGCCCAGAAAGTTGTTGCGCAAATGGCCCAGGTGAAGGGGCTTGTTGGTATTGGGCGACGAGTACTCGACTACCACGCGCTGCGGGCCGCCGGTGGCTACGGGCGTGCCGGCCGGCCGCTGGCGCAGGGCCTCAAACACCCGCATCCACTCGCTGTCGGCAATTTCCAGGTTGAGAAAGCCCTTCACCACGTTGAAGCCCGAAACCCGCGGCTCGTGGGCCAGCAGGTACTCGCCCAGCGCCTGCCCGATTTGCTCGGGGCCCTTGCCCAGGGTTTTGGTGAGCGGGAAAGTAACGAGCGTAAACTGGCCCGCGAAATCTTTGCGGGTGGCCTGCAGCGGCAGCTGCGCGGCGGGCACATCGGCCCCGAATACGTGGTGAATGGCCGCGCTGAGGGCGGTTTTGAGGCTTTGTTCGAGTTGCTGCACAGGATAGGATCGTAGGGGCCGCAGCGGCACGAGCGGCGGGAAACGAAGGCGCGCACTGCGGCCGCGGCAACGGCCGCCACCCCCGAAACTGCCGGGGCCTCCTTGTATGCAAAGGTAGAAAGTGCGGCCGGATGCCTACCGATTTTTTGCAGCGCCCCTCCCGGCCTGCCAAAGCCGGCTACGCCGTGCCTTACTCGGGCAGAAACACCGTGAAAACCGACCCTTCGCCCAGCCGGCTTTCCACGGCAACGCGGCCGCCGGCATTTTCGGCTATTTTCTTCACCATGTATAGCCCGATGCCCGAGCCCTCCACGTGGTCGTGCAGGCGCTGGAACATGGTAAACAATTGGCGGTCTTCGCGCAGGTCAAGGCCCAGGCCGTTGTCGTGCACCTGCAGGGCTATAAAGCCCGGCTCGGCTGGGCCGCAGTGCAGGCGCACGCGGGCGGGCCGGGCCGGGTGGTGATACTTGAAGGCGTTGCTGAGCAGGTTGTACACAATGGAGCGCAGGTTTTTTTCGGCCAGCACCACGGTTGCGCACTCCTCAATAGCCACCTCCAGCTCGCCTTCCGCCGTCTGAATCAGGGGCTGCAGGTCCAGGCGCACATCTTCGATAAGCGGGGCCAGCGCCACGGGTGTGCGGGGGAGGGAGCTGTCTTTCTGCAGCTTCGAAATATCGGTCAGGTTCTCAATCGTGCGCTTAAAGCGGTCCACCGAGTCCTGCATCATGCGCAACACGGGCTCCACGGCATCGGGTCGCTGCTCGGCGGGCAGTTCCTGATTCAGCGTTTCCAGCAGCCCCTCAATGTTGGTAATGGGCGAGCGAAGGTCGTGGGAAGCGGTGTAAATGAAATTATCAAGGTCGGCGTTGATGCGGATGAGCTGGGCGTTGTTGTCGCGCAGCTCCTGCCGGGTTTCTTCCACGCGGGCCAGGGCCAGCTTCTGGTCGTGCATATCGGTGTAGGTGCCAATCCATTGCACCAGCTCGCCGGCCTCGTTGCGCGAGGGCCGGATGCGGCCCAGCATCCAGCGGTAATGGCCCTGAGCGCTCAGAATGCGGCACTCCACTTCTATGCCCTGGCCGTTGGCAATGGCTTCGCGCCAGCTTTGCAGTACACTGGGCAGGTCGTCGGGATGCAGATACGAAAGGGTGCTGCCCGGCGCAAAACGCACTGCCGGCGGCTGGCCGGTGTAGTCGTACCAGTGGCGGTTGAGGTAAGTGGGCAGGCCCTGGGGGTCGGCCGTCCAGGTAACGTGCGGAATACCTTCGAGAATGCGGCTGGTTTCTGCCGCTGCCTGCGCCTGCACCCGCAGCTCCTGCTGCTGTAGTTCCAGCAGTGCGTTCTGGGCCATTACCCGCGCCCGAATTACACTGATTTCGCGCCGCGCCGATACGTCGGTGGCAATAACGGCCAGCACTGGTGCTTCGGCGGCCGAGCCCAGCACGTTCAGGGCCAACGCCACGGGCCGCAGCCGACCGCCGGCGGTAAGCAGTGGCATTTCGCCCTTGCTTTTCCCGGCCCAGCCGTTTGCTACCAGTTGATGCCAATACTCCCGGAAATCAGCGGGCACAAACTGGCTGAACGAGTTGCCCATCATCGTTTCGAGCGGCGCTTCGAGCAGGCCCGCCAGACAGGCGTTGCAATAGAGCACCGTGGCATCGGGCGAGAGTAGCAGCGCGCCCTCGTTCATCTGCTCAATCAGGGTACGGTAGCTCTGGTCGGCGCCTTCGAGCGTGAAAATGCGTGGCCCCTCGGGCCCCTGTACGGCCAGCGCATCGATGCTGCCGGTGCGGATGGCCGTCAGCAGCTCTTCGGCTTCGAAGAGCTGCTGGCGCAACTCTTCGTTTTCGCGGGCCAGCTGGGCGGGCGTTGGAGAGGTAGGGTCGGAATCGGCACGCATTGCCTGGTAGCTTAGCTGAGTTGAGCTGGTTATGATTCGGGGTCAAGCTCGGGGCCGAAACCGGGGTCCAGACCCAGCAGGCGTAACGCCCGCGGCCGGTCCGATAAGTCGCCCACCAGCCAGCGTTGCGGCTCGGGGCTTACTTTAATAAGCGTAGGCGCGGCAACAATGCGGGCCGTCTGGGCCAGTTCGGGCTGTTGGTAGATGTCGATGATAGTCAGCTCGTAGCGCCCGGCCAGGTACTGCTCGCAGATGTCTTTGAGGTTGCGCACGGCCCGCATTGAGTTGGGCGTGGCACCGGTAATATAGAGCTCCAGCACGTAGTCGGGCGGACGCGCATCGGTGGGGGGCCATTGCTGCATCATGGCGCGCCTAGGAGGGGTCGAGGGCCCGCAGATCGAGTCCGACCAGCACCCGCTCGTGGTTGGACAGGTCGCCGATGATTTTGCGGATGGGCGCGGGCACCTTGCGCACCAACGTAGGAATGGCCAGAATCTGGTCGCCTTCGGCCAACTGCGGATGCTCCAGCAGGTCGATGATTTCCAGGCGGTAGCGCCCTTTCAGGTGCTTTTCGCAATAGGTTTTCAGGTTAGCCAGCGCCGTCATCGACTTTACCGTCTGCCCGGCTACGTACAACCGCAGCTCCCACATATCCTCGCTCATAGTTTTCATTTACGGGTTTTGAGGACTGGAAATTCAAGCCAGTCGGAAGCTGCCACCTGATCCTCCCTCACCTGCTAACGGCTACGCGCCCGAACCGTTGGGCGTAGCCGGCAGTTGGGCCGAGATACTGTGGCCCAGCTGCCGGCGCTCCTCGGCCAGCGTATCGTGGCGCTGCTGCTCCTCCGAGTTCACCCGGCGCAGCTCCTCCTCCACCGATTCGAACTCGGTGCGCAGGTTGGCAATGGTGGCTTCCAGCACCCGGCGCTTGCGCTCCAGGTCCCGGTCGCGGCGCTCGGCTTCCTGGGCGGCGGCCAGCTGGCGGGCCTGCTCCTGAATGTGCTGGGCAAGGCGGCTGGCTCCGGTAATAATGCCGGTTGGGCCCACCAGCACATCAAGCAGCCGGATGCCCTGCTCGCCTATCACAAACTCGCGCACCTGGTTGGAGTGGGCCATGCCCCGGGCCTTCAGAATACTGATGCCGCGGTTCCGCTCGCCCACCCCCTCCAGGTCGCGCACATGAATCCAGGTATCTACGAGCGAAGAAATTCCCTCATCCGTCATTTCCTGCTGGCCCCGGTTGCCGCTCACAAGGGCCGTAAACAGCGCGTTGATGCCCTGCACCTTTAAAAAGTCGACGAGCCGCGTGAGCATGCTGCTCACCTCCGAATGGCTGCCCACCGAAACAAGGTTGCTGATGGGGTCGATGATGACCGTTTGGGGCTTAAACTGCCCAATGAGCCGGTGAATGGTGACCAAATGGCGCTCCAGGCCGTTGAGTGTAGGGCGGCTGGCTTCGATGCGCAACTGGCCGCTGTCAATAAACGGCTGCAAGTCGAGGCCCACCGTGGCCATGTTGCGCAGCAGCTGGGCCGGCGACTCCTCAAAGACGAAAAACAGGCACCGCTCGCCGCGGCGGCAGGCTTCGAGGGCAAACGAGGCGGCCAGCGTCGTTTTGGCTGTGCCCGCTGTACCTGTAACCAGGCTGCTGCTGCCCTGGTAAAGGCCACCGCGCCGGAACATGGCGTCCAGGTCAGCCACTCCGGTCGATACCACCTCGTCGGACACATTATGTTCGAGCTTGAGCGACGTAACGGGCAGTACCGAGAGCCCCTCCTCGGTGATGATGTAGGGGTATTCGTTGGTACCATGGGTGCTGCCGCGGTACTTCACAATGCGCAGCCGCCGGGTGGTAATCTGGTCGATTACGCGGTTGTCGAGCAGAATTACGCAGTCCGACACGTACTCCTCCAGGCCCTGGCGCGTAAGCGTGCCCTCGCCTCGCTCGGCTGTAATAACGGTGGTAACGCCCTTGTCTTTCAGCCAGCGGAACAGCCGGCGGATTTCCGAGCGTAGCACAGCTTCGTTAGTGAAGCCCGAAAACAACGACTCGATAGTATCGAGCACCACGCGCTTGGCCCCGATGGTATCGATGGCGTAGCCCAGCCGGATAAACAGCCCTTCGAGGTCGTACTCGCCGGTTTCGTCAATTTCGGCCCGGTCGATGTGTACGTGGTCGAGGCGCAGTTTTTTATCGGCCACCAGCTGCGGCAGATCGAAGCCCAGCGAGGCCACGTTGGCGGCCAGCTCGGCCGCCGTTTCCTCGAAGGCCATCAGCACGCCCGGCTCGTCGTAATCGAGGATGCCGCGCACCAGAAACTCGATGCCGAGCAGGGTTTTACCGCAGCCCGCACTGCCGCACACCAGCGTAGGCCGACCCAGCGGAAGGCCTCCCTCGGTTATTTCATCGAGCCCCTCGATGCCGGTACGGGCTTTAGGCAACTGAGAAAGGGGTCTCAAAGGAGTCGGCGACTGATTGGGCATAAGGCAAACTTTGTCGCAAGATAACGGGAGAGGGATGAAATAGTTAGCCGATGGCCAGGCGGCGGAGTAGCTATGCTACCGCAATGCCGGTATAAGCCAATAGCATGCTGCGCTGAGCGCAACATGCTATTGGTTTTCAATGGATTATCGCTACCGGCTTATCACTTCGGCCAGGCGCAGACGGGTCTGAATGGCGTCGGTGGCGGCTTCGAGGATGTCGAAGGCGTTATTGGCCATAGTGTTCTCCTGGTCGAGGGTGGGGTTGATTTCCACCATCTCGAAGCACACTACCCGGTCGTTTTCGAGCAGAGCGCGGCACAGGCCAATGGCTTCCTCCACGTTCAGACCGTCCTCAACGGGCGTACCGGTACCCTTGCTGAAGCGCGAATCCAGCGAGTCTACATCGAACGAGATGTACACCATGTCGCAGAAGCGCAGGCGCTCATAAATTTCGCGGGCTACCTGCCGGATGCCTTTGCTGCGGACTTCATCGAGCTGGTAGTTTTTAATGCCCAGGCGCTCGATAATAGCGTTTTCCTCGGCCTCAGTGTCGCGCACAACCACATACACGAGGTGCTCGGGGGCTACTTTGGGGCCGGGCTCGCCCAAATCGCGCAGGCGCTGCCAGAAAAATTCGGTTTCGGCGGCGGGCTGGTTGCGCTGGCATTCGCGGTTATCGTCGTTCAGGCTCAGGGCCAGCGGCATGCCGTGCATGTTGCCCGAGGGCGTGGTGTAGGGCGAGTGGATGTCGGCATGGGCATCCACCCAAATGACACCAAGCGTTTTGTGGGGGTAGGCCGCCTTGATGCCGGCAATGGTGGCCGAGGCGTTGCTGTGGTCGCCGGCCAGCACCAGCGGGAACTCGCCCAGGCGCAGCGTTTGCTCCACGGTGCTGGCAATACCCTTCTGCACCTGGTAAATAGAGTCGATGTGGCGGGCGAAGGGGAAATGGTTTTTCTCGAACAGCACATGGTTCAGGTCGGGTACCTGCACCGAGTTGAACCGGCGGAAGTAATCGGAGCCCTTGTTGAGGCAGGCCACCTTCAGGGCATCGATGCCCATACTGGCCCCCCGGGTTCCGGCCCCAAGTTCGGAGCGGACTTCCAGCAGCTTGATACGTCGCATATTACATTGGCAGAAAAAGGGTTAGGGTGGTTAGTGGCGTATTGATTGGTAGGTAGTGAGTAGTGAGATGACGTTGGCTTGACCTGCGTGGCCTAGTAGAACGTCATTTCCCTACGCAATACCGATTACTCAATACTGACCAAATGCTTGCCGATTGAGTGGGTGGGAAATCCTCTCAGGCTTGACGCGCACGGTCCTTCCGGCGCAACCAACGAACAGAGCACAACCAAAACCCCCGCGAGGGGGTATCTTTGCATCTGCAATTTAAGGCTTAGTTGATTGTGCTTTGTGCGCCGAGAAAAGTTTTTCTCCATCCGCCGCTCCCTGTTGCTTCACGCTTTATTGTTCTGCTCCAGTTTGTTTCCTGCCTAAGCAGTATGCTTCAGGCCCTAAGCTCTAAAAACCTCCAATGCCTTACATGGACACTTACCACGACCTGATTTCCCAAACCTTCGATTTCCCGACCGACGAGTTTAAGGTTGAGAATAACGAGCTGCGCTTCGAGGGCATCGACTTAATGGCCCTGGTAAAAAAGCACGGCACGCCGCTGCGGCTGGCTTATCTGCCCAAAATCAGCTCCCAGATTCAGCGGGCCCAGGAGTGGTTTCGGCGCGGCATCGAGCAGACGGGCTACCGGGGTAAGTACTCGTACGCCTATTGCACCAAAGCTTCGCACTTCAGCTTTGTGGTGGAGGAAGCCCTCAAAAACAACGTCCACATCGAAACCTCGTCGTGGTTTGACACCAATATCATCCGGGCCATGTACGCCAAGGGCCGGGTAACCAAGGACACCTACATCATCTGCAACGGCTTTAAAACCGAGGAGTACAAGCGCGAAATCACCCGCCTCATCAACGACGGCTTCGGCAACTGCATGCCCATCCTCGACTCGCCCAACGAGGTGGATTACTACCACGAAAACGTGCGCGAATCGTGCTGCCTGGGTATGCGGCTGGCGTCGGATGAGGAGCCACGCTTTCAGTTCTATACTTCGCGCCTGGGCATCCGCTACGCCGATGCGCTGCCGCTCTACGAAAGCAAAATCAAGGACGACCCGCGCTTCGAGCTGAAGATGCTGCACTACTTCATCAACACCGGCATCAAGGACACGTCCTACTACTGGTCGGAGCTGAGCCGGTTTGTACACCAGTACTGCGAGATGCGCAAGGTGTGCCCCACGCTCACAACCATTGATATCGGCGGCGGCCTGCCCATCCAAACCTCCATTCAGAAGGAGTACGACTACCCGTACATGATTGAGGAGGTGCTGCGGACCATCAAGCGCATCTGCACCGAAGAAGGCGTGCCCGAGCCCGATGTTTTCACCGAGTTCGGCATCTTCACGGTGGGCGAATCCGGCGCTACCATCTACTCGATTCTGGACGAAAAGCTGCAGAACGATAAGGAGCTCTGGTACATGATTGATGGTTCGTTCATCACTAACCTGCCTGATACCTGGGCCCTGAACCAGCGCTTTATCATGCTGGCCCTCAACGGCTGGGACAAGAAATACAAGAAAATTCAGCTCGGCGGCCTCACCTGCGACTCGCAGGACTACTACAACTCCGAGAAGCACATTTACCAAGTGTTTCTGCCCGAGCGCAAGCCCGCCACCGACGCCGAGCCGCTGTATGTGGGTTTCTTCCACACGGGCGCCTACCAGGAAAGCCTCTCGGGCTACGGCGGCGTAAAGCACTGCCTGATTCCGGCCCCCAAAATGGTAATTCTCGACCGCGACGCCGACGGCAACCTCACCGACCGGGTGTTTGCCGAGGAACAGACCGGCGAGTCGATGCTGCGGATTCTGGGCTATCAGGTATAGCGACATGGGGCTTGTCCTCTCTCCTACCCAGCTCAGAAGCGGGAGTCCCAGGCCGGGGCTCCCGCTTTTTTTGGGCCTCCGCATGGCCTACGGCCACAGCGTTGGCCGGGTAGTTGCAAGGCGGGTTCCAGCCGGTTATCTTTATGGCCGATATCTTCTTTGGGCGGTGCTCTTACTCTTGTTTTCACGCATGAAAAAACTCCTACTCCTCGCTTGCATTGCCGGCCTCGGCCTCGGCTCTTGCAACAAAAAATCCAACTGCCCGGCTTACAGCGGCATCAAGGATGCCAACCGGGTTTCGTCGACCATCACGGCCCAGGGTCCGGTTGCCGCCCCCGACCGGCAGTAGCGGCCCCGCTTCGGCCTCACGCCTTTAAAACGTCTTCTCTATCCGGGAAGGCGTTTTTGCATTACGGCGGGTAGATACTTTTGGCTAACAGGGCAATTTGGTGGCAATTGAATCGTTTGGGAGCTGCAAGCGTTGCGCTTAGCACCCACCCTCTACCATCCAGTTAGCATTTTGCCATGAAAAAGCTTCTTATTTTCGGACTCTTCCTGTCCTTCGGAGCCATATCCTGCCGTACGCAGTGCCCCGCCTTCACTTCGGTAAAGCCTGCTTCGCACCAGGCTACCCCAGTGGCGCCCTGGCTGGCCAGCGCGGCCGCTGCCTCCGGTCAGCCGTAACAGTTCGCTCCGCAGCTGCCTCGCCCGGCCGCCGGCTTCTGCCACCGCAGAACGTCGGCGGCCGGTTGCTTTATTGGGCTACTACTACTGCCGCGTCAGCAGCCAGTATAAAATCGGTGGCGGTGGGCAGGTCGGCGGTGCGGGGGGTGTAGCCGGCCGGCTCGTCGGGGCCCACCAGCAAGCCGCGTACGCCTGCTTTTTCGGCAGCAGCCATGTCGCGAAGCCGGTCGCCCACCAGCCAGCAGCGAGCCGCATCGAGCCCGAAACGCGCCAGCGCCTGTTCCAGCATCAGCGAATCGGGCTTGCGGCGCAGGCTCTCCGACACGCTGGGGTGGCCGGGGGCGAAGTACAGGGCGTCGATAAGTCCGCCCACGGCCTGCTGCAGCTTGGCGTGGCAGGCCTGCACATCGGCCGCCGTGTAGAGGTCACGGGCAATACCCGCCTGGTTGGTTACCACAATCAGGAGGTAACCGGCGGCCTTTAGTCGGGCCAGACTCTCGGGCACCCCCGGCAGCACCTCAAAACGGCTCGGCTCCCATACATACGTCCCGATTTCGCGGTTAAGCACTCCGTCGCGGTCCAGAAAAACGGCTTTGTTCATGAGGTTGTTGAGCTGATGCGCAGGCAAAGATAGAAGCGTGTTTTCTCGAACGGCAGCGCACCACAGGATCTGGTGCTGGTCGAACTAGTCGCTCCTACGGCCGCGCTGGCGGGGGGCTCACTGTTCACCTCGCCAAGCAGGGCCGTATCTTTGCCCGGGCATCAGCACAGCGGCACACCAAATAATCAGCATATCGAAAATGGCTATTGCAATTATCGGCGGGGGTATTTCGGGCCTTACACTGGCCTGGGGGCTGCAGCGGGCGGGTATTGATTACGACCTGTTTGAGGCCAGTACGCGGCCGGGCGGCACCATCTGCTCGGAACAGCACGGCGGCTACCTGCTCGAAGTGGGACCCAACTCGCTGCAGCTCTCCGACGAGCTGGCGGCCCTGCTGAGCGAGCTGGGGCTGAACGATAAAATTGAGGATGCGGCCGCCGTGAGCCAGAACCGCTACGTGCTGCGTGGCGGCGCCTACCAACCGTTGCCCGGCACCCCGCCCGGCCTGCTCACCAGCAAGTTTTTCAGCCTGAAGGGCCGCTACTATATTGTGCGGGAGCTGTTTCGCAAGCCGGAGCCCGTAAACGAACTGGAAACGCTAAGCGCGTTTTTCACCCGGCGCTTTGGCCCCGAGGTAGTCGAGTATGCGCTCAACCCCTTCATTTCAGGCATCTACGCCGGTGATCCTTCGCAGCTGCTGCTCCACAAAACCTTCCCGCAACTGGCCGCCCTGGAGCAGCAGCACGGCTCGGTGCTGCGCGGGCTGATGCAGGGAAAAAGCAAAGCCGGCCGCCGCCGCGTGGTGTCGCTGGCCGGGGGCCTCCAAACGCTGCCCGCCACGCTGGCCGCCAAGCTGCGCCGGGCCCATTTCGGGCAGGCCGCCACCCGCCTGCACCGCCACAACGACGACGGCCGCTGGGAGCTGGAAACCACTGCCGGCCCCGCGCCGCGCCTGTACAAGCAGGTGGTGCTGGCCCTGCCCACCTACGCCGCCGCGCCGCTGCTGGCCGAGCAGTTTCCGGAGCAGGCCGCCGCGCTGGCCGCCGTGTACTACCCGCCTATGGCCGCTGTGTACACCGCCTACCAGCGCGCCGATGTGGGCCATCCGCTCAATGGTTTTGGGGCCCTGCACCCCAAGGCCGAGCAGCCCTACGCAGCCGGCAGCATCTGGACCAGCTCGCTTTTTACCAACCGCGCCCCGGCCGGACAGGTACTGTTCACCACGTTTGTGGGCGGCACCCAGTACGAGCCCCAGGCCCTGGAGCCCGCCGCCGAGCAGTTGGCGGCCGTACATGCCGAGCTTAGCCGCTTTTATGGGTTGAAAGCCGGGGCGGCGCCCGTCTGGCAGCACCGCTATTTCTGGCCCCGTGCCATCCCGCAGTTCGATGCCCGTATTGTGCCCGCTCACGCCGCCGCCGATGCCTTGCAGGCCCAGGGCCTGTATGCCACAGCCAACTGGCGGGCAGGCGCCGGCGTGCCCGACTGCGTGCGCCATGCCCGGCAGCTGGCCGCCACGCTGGCGGCGGTCCGGTAGGCTCGGGGTGGTCAGCTGCCGGGCCAGGTATAACGGTTCGAGGGCGTGGCACCGGGTTTCATTAGACCTCAGATCAACCCAACGGCAACAAGCGCCGAAACCCTATATTCGCTGAACCCACAGGCCGCAGAGCGGTTATCTGGCCTGCGACAAGCAACCCGCGGCGGGCCAGGCGCATCTTTCGGACAGCTTGCCGGCCTTTTGCCTCATCACTTGCGCTGTCGGCAGCCGTATTTCGTTCGGCGGCCCCGCTCCTCGCGCAAAATTTTACCTTTACGGCAATGACTGACGGCCTCGTTCTGATACCAACCTACAACGAGCGAGAAAACGCGGAATTGATTATCCGTAAGGTATTCTCGCTGCCCCAGCCGTTCGACGTGCTCATCATCGACGATGGCTCGCCCGACGGCACGGCTGCCATTGTGCGCGAGCTGATGGCGGAGTTTCCGGAGCGGCTGTTTTTAGAGGAGCGTAGCGGCAAAATGGGGCTGGGCACGGCGTACCTGCACGGTTTCCGCTGGGCCCTGGCTCGCGGCTACGAGTATGTGTTCGAAATGGACGCCGACTTCTCGCACAACCCCGAGGACCTGACGCGCCTCTACGATGCCTGCGCCACCCAGGGCTACGACCTGGCCATCGGCTCGCGCTACATTGAGGGGGTGAATGTAGTAAACTGGCCCATGAGCCGGGTATTGATGTCGTATTTCGCGTCGGCCTATGTGCGCTTAGTAACGCGTATGCCCATCATGGATGCTACGGCCGGCTTCAAGTGCTACACGGCCCCGGTGCTGCGGGTAATTATGCGCGAGCGAATCCGGTTTGTGGGTTATGCTTTCCAGATTGAGATGAAGTGGCTGGCCCATAAGTATGGATTCCGGCTCAAGGAAGTACCGATTGTATTTACCGACCGCACCCGGGGCACGTCCAAGATGAGTAAAGGCATCTTCAAAGAAGCCTTTTTTGGCGTAGTACAAATGAAACTCAGTAGCCTGTTTCGCCGCTTCGACCGTACGGCGGCGGCTACCAGCCCTGCCCACCAACCCAGCCCCCTGACGACGGCTGCCACGGCCGGCCCCACCGACTCGTAAACGCACCAGACAACCGCCTAACCGTTATGCCCCGGCCCGGCCTTTTGGCGGCGGCCGCGTATCTTGCCACTAATGGAAATTTCCCCGCTGTTCTGGGTTGGCTTCAACGTAGTTGTGCTCGCCCTGCTGTTGCTCGACCTGCTCGTTTTCAACCGCAAAGACCACGTTGTGAGTATGCGCGAAGCCTTGAGCTGGAGCGCTTTCTGGATTGCGCTTTCGCTGGGCTTCAACTATCTGGTTTACCAGTGGTTGGGTAAAGCCGCGGCGCTGGAGTTTCTAACGGGCTACCTCATCGAGAAGTCGCTGAGCGTTGACAACCTGTTCGTATTTCTACTGATTTTCACCTATTTCAAGGTGCCGGCGCAATACCAGCATAAAATCCTGTTCTGGGGAATTATCGGGGCCCTGGTGCTGCGTGCAGTATTTATTCTGGTGGGGGCGGCGCTGCTGGCCAAGTTCCATTTCCTCATGTATGTGCTCGGGGCCTTCCTGGTGTATACAGGTATCAAAATGGCTACCAGTGGCTCCGAGCCCGAAATAGACCCCGACAATAATCCAATAGTCAAGTTCCTGAGTCGCCATTTGCCCATCACCAGCCAGCTGCACGGCGGCAATTTTTTCGTGCGCAAAGACGGCGTCCTGTTCGCCACGCCCCTGCTGGTGGTGCTGGTGATGGTGGAAACCACCGACGTGATTTTTGCCGCCGACTCCATACCGGCTATTCTGGCCGTCTCGCGCGACACATTTATCGTGTACACCAGCAACGTGTTTGCGTTACTGGGCCTGCGGGCGCTGTATTTCGCCCTCGAAGGCCTGATGCGCCTGTTTCATTACCTGCACTACGGGCTGGCACTTATCCTGGTGTTTATCGGTGGCAAGCTGCTCGCAGAAGGATTCGACGTGCATGTCTCGATGGGCTGGTCGCTGGGCACGGTGGGGTTCATTCTGGTCATGTCGGTGGTTCTGTCGTTGCTGTTCCCGAAACCTGTTGCGCAGGAAAGCAAGACAACAGGCGAGTAGCTGTGCGCTGGTCAAACCCCAGTAGGGCACATCGGCCGCCGCCAATCAACGATTCAGATAGCTTGGACTAAGGACCATTTGGGTTAGCCTGCTACAGATCCGCGCCATATCAGTAGCATCAGCCTACCCAAGAATAGCAAAAGCCCCAGTGGGGTGACACCATTCGTTGAACAATGGGTGTCGCCTCACTGGGGCTTTTGCTATTGCTGGGTAGGTTGCTCGGCAGTGACCGATATAGGGGCGGGGCTTGTTCCCGTCTGCCGTTACTACTTGCTTTGCCAGGCAGCTAAGAAGTCATCCAACGAATTGTTCTAACGGCGGGCGGGGACAAGCCCCGCTCCTACGTCGGCCACTGCGCCTTGAGCTAGGGCGCAATAGAGGCAGGAATGAACCACAGATTACAGGAAATCACCCCTCCTGCTACTCCGGCTTCGGTGGAACGGCCGTGCCTGCCGGAACCTCCTGGCTGACGGGCACATCGGTGCCGAGCAAGTCGAGCAGGTCGATGGGTTCGTCGAATCGGGTCGAGTCGGGAGCCAGAGACAGGCGGGTGGTATCGGGACGGGCGCTAAAGTTCATGGCCTGCAGGCCACGCCCGCTGAAACTCAGGCCGCCCACACTTTCTGCCTCACTCTCCGAAATGTACCCCCGACGGGCCATCAGCTGGGCAATCAGGCGGCGGAAATAACGCGACGAACTGCGCAGGTCGCCGTACTGGTTGAAGCCGGCCCTAAAGCGCTTCGGGCTCGGAATAATGCTGGCCAGATACAGGCTTTCGGACAGATTGAGGTTGGCGGGCGACTTGTCGAAGTAAAACTCGGCTGCCTCGTGCACACCGTAAATTTTCGGGCCCCACTCGATGATGTTCAGGTACACTTCCAGCATCCGCTGCTTGCTGGCCAGCCGGGTATTCTCAATAATCCAGACGATAAGCGCCTCCTCGACCTTGCGTACAATGGTTTTCTTGCGGGTCAGGAACACGTTTTTCACCAGCTGCATCGAGAGGGTACTGCCGCCGCGGGCGAAGCGCCGCTCCTTCAGGTTCTGGATGGCCGACTTCACAAAGGCCTTCTCCATAAACCCGCGGTGGGTCATGAAACGCGGGTCTTCGGCCGTCATGATGGCGTACTTCAGGTAATCGGAAACCTGGTTATAAGGCGTGAATTCAGGGTTTTCGGGGCCCACGGTAAACACCTTCACCGAGTCGCCCTTGTCGTTGTAGGCCGTGTAGCGGAACGACTCGTTGAGCTTGTTGAGGTTTTCGCGCCCGAAGCGGGTGATGCGGAATTTGGTAGCCCGCAGGCTCGAATCGAACTCCAGGCTATCTACCTGGTTCATGTCGAGGGCGGCGTGCAGCTTGTACTGCAGCGTGCCCTCGGCACGGGTGCCTTCCAGGGTTTCAAACATGCCCTCGGGCAGGGCCTCGAAAAAGTCGTTGGCCTTGGTTTCCGATGACGCTACATCCAGGTTCACCACCATCCCAGCCAGCGCCTGGCTGCGGCTGGTCAGGCCATTGATGCTCTTGCCGATAACCCGCTCGGGCACCGGCCGGCGGCGTACGCTCAGCTCCGGAAAGAACTCCATGCGGTTGAGCAGCACCCGGGTGCCCTTTTCGAGCGCAAACGACGCCTGCCCCAGCCGGGTCACGAAATCGATGCCCCCGCGTGGGAAGCGCACATCCTGATCGGACAGTTTGGGGTGGTTAACAATGAAATTGACGGCCGAAGCCGTGCCGGTCAGCAGCAGCTCATCGCGCCGGAAAGTCTTGTCGGAAAGGCTGATGCGAACGGTATCGAACTGCACCCGGGCGCCGTAGCGGCGCTGCACAAAAGGCAGCACCACCGGCCGCTTATCGAGCCCGAACACCTGGGCGTCCACCTCGTAGCTGCCGGCGTCGATGGAGCCGGTAATGCCCACCCGGTTTTCCACCGAGTCAATCAGGGCCGTCATCTCGCCCGAAATTTCACCGCTCTGGATGGCCAGCCGCGGCATTACGAGGCGGGCGCGGTGGCGCGGCGCGTCGTAGGTAATGAGAAATTCGCGGAAATCGGCCTCGTCGGGCACATTATCGAAGGTGGCTTCGAGCAGCTGATTGGCTAACAGGCCGTAGTTAGTACCCTTGGTTGTGTCGCGGACCACGGTAGGCTCTCCCTTTTTCTTCTTGTAGAGAAAGGAGTAGTTGTCGGTTCCGTTGGCGGTCTGGCGGGCCGTGAGGCGCACGGTATCAATTTCGAGGTTGCTGAACACGGGCCGGCCGGCAAACAGGCTACGCACGCTGAGCGAGGCACGCACGGTGCGGGCGCGCAGCAGCGTGTCGGTTAGCGGGGCCGTGGGCACTACACTGATACCGCGCAGCTCTACCGTATTCAGGTCTGTGAATCGGGCCGGACCCAGCGTGAGCGTTACCGGAAACTTGGCTTCTACCTTGGCCTTCACTCGTACCAGGGCCGCTTCGAGCAACTGCTGGCGCTTAACCAGAAACAGGCCCAAACCAGCCAGCAGCAGCACCGCCAGGATGCCCAGGCCGATACCAATTCTTTTCTTAATGACGGGAGTGATGTGCACGAATCGGGGAGAAAGCGGAAGGCCAGAGCCGGGCGAACCAGCAACGGGCCGAACCCGCCACCGGCCAAGTAGCTTAAGGGCAAAGGTAAACAAAAAGCCCTGCGCCCTAAGTGCCTAAATGAACGAAAACTCCTGTTATGGACAATTCGACATCCGGAAGGTGAACAGCGTGGCCGGAAACTATTTCCGGCTAGCATCCGCTAAGTAGGTTGTTGGCGTTACGGACGCCGGATTACGGATGAGAGTATATTTGCCTGCGAACTCACTCCTTCCCTTCTTGCTGATGCCTGACACCGCCACCCTCACGCCGCTTACCGCCGTTTCGCCCCTGGATGGCCGCTACCACCGCCAGACGGCCCCGCTAACGGCCTATTTTTCGGAGCTGGCCCTGATTCGCTACCGCGTGCTGGTGGAAGTAGAGTACTTCATTGCCCTGGCCGAGCTGCCCCTGCCCCAGCTGGCGGGCGTAGATGCGGCCTCGTTTGGGTCGTTGCGGGCTATTTACACCGATTTTACCGCCACCGATGCCGAGGCCGTGAAAGCCCATGAGCGCGTAACCAACCACGATGTAAAGGCCGTGGAGTACTTTCTGCGCGACAGGTTTTCGGCGTTGGGGCTGGGCGAGTTCGTGGAATTCATCCACTTCGGCCTTACCTCGCAGGACATCAACAACACCGCTATTCCGCTAAGCCTGCAACACGCCCTGCTGCACACGCTGCTACCCGGCTACGCCGCCGTGCGCAACCAGCTGGCCACCCGCGCCCAGGAGTGGGCCGCTGTGCCCATGCTGGCCCGCACCCACGGTCAGCCGGCCTCCCCTACCCGCCTGGGCAAGGAGATTGAGGTGTTTGTGGCCCGGCTCGATGCCCAGGTAGAGCTGCTGGGCCAGGTGCCGTTTGGGGCCAAGTTCGGCGGCGCTACGGGCAACTTCAACGCCCACCACGTCGCCTACCCCACCCTCGACTGGCACCAGTTTGCCCAGCAGTTCGTGGAAAGCCGGCTGGGGCTCAAGCGCAGCCACCCCACCACCCAAATCGAGCACTACGACCACCTGGCGGCCCTCTGCGACGGCCTCAAGCGGCTCAACACCATCCTTATCGACCTGGCCCGCGACGTGTGGCAGTACATTGCCATGGGCTACTTCCGCCAGACGGTAAAGGCCGGCGAAGTGGGCTCCTCGGCCATGCCGCACAAGGTGAACCCCATCGATTTCGAAAACGCCGAGGGCAACCTGGGCCTGGCCAACGCCGTGCTGGAGCACCTGGCGGCCAAGCTCCCCATCAGCCGGCTCCAGCGCGACCTCACCGACTCGACGGTGCTGCGTAACCTGGGCGTGCCGCTGGGCCACACGCTCATCGCCCTCACGGCGTTGCAGCGTGGCCTCGGCAAGCTGGCCCTCGACGAAGCCGCCCTGCACCGCGACCTGGAAGCCAACTGGGCCGTGGTGGCCGAGGCGCTGCAAACCATATTGCGCCGCGAAGCCTACCCCGACCCCTACAACGCCCTCAAAGCCCTCACCCGCACCGGCGAGGCCATTTCGCAGGACACCATCCGCGGGTTTGTCGACGGCCTCGATGTAAGCGACGCCGTGAAGCAGGAACTGCGTGCCATCACGCCGCAGAACTACGTGGGCATGTAGAGGTCTGTACCGCGAAATTCTATTTCGTGGTACAGGCATACGGTCCTAATTTTCCAGAAGCCGCTCGATTTCGGCGGTTTCATAGTCCAGCAGGCGCAGGCGCAGCTCCAGCAGCTGCGCCGTGCTGCTGTCGTAGGCCAGCGTTTGGGCGGCTTGCTGCGTGAGGTGGTCGATTACCTGCGCAACAAAGGCATCGTCGGGGGCCAGCGTGGCCTGTAGCTGGGGAAGGGCCTGCTGCCGGAGCCGGGCCTGGGCCAGGCGCGTCTGGCAGCGGGCCAGCTGCTTTTCCAATGGATATTTCTCCAGCGCTATCTTTTGCTGCCGCAGTTCCAGAGTTTCCCGCTCATCGGGCAGCAGCGGCGCGGGCGCTTCGGTGGCGGCGGCGGGCGTAGGGGCCGGGCCGTAGGGGGCGGGCAGCTGCTGCTGAAGGGCCACCAGCCGCAATTCGGCCGCCGTTGGCAGATAGCGGATACTGCCAGGACCCGTGCCGTCTTGGCCGTCCATTGTTAGGGTCGAGCGCGACACGCCCAGCAGGTACGCCAACTGCTGCTGCGTCAGGCCAAAACCGGCCTGCACCGCTTTCGACGTATTCAGGTAAGGCGAAGGTGGATGGTGGCGGGAAAATTTGCGCATAGTCTGAAGCGAAAAGCAGCCGGCGAAATATGTGTCATTAATTTGTGTGTCAATATACAATGCCACACATACTAATGACACACGTTTGCTGCAAGCAGTCAATGCCGTTGCGGTTGCCCCCATCCTGCTACTTTTACCAGCTCATTCGTGGCCGTTGTAGTCTCTACCGCCAGCCCGCTTCCTTCGTTTCTCTCTCCCATGCCCGACCTCAACGGCCTGCCCGTGCATCCCGACTGCCGCCATTTCCGGGGCGATTTGCCCTGCCGGCCCAACAAAACCAACGGCTACACCTGCGCCGACTGCCCGGTGTACGCGCCCGTTACGAGCCGGATTCTGATTATCAAGCTTGGGGCCATCGGCGACGTCATTCGGACCACACCGCTGCTGCGGCGGCTGCGGCAGGAGCGGCCGGGCTGCTTCATCACCTGGCTCACGCTCACGCCCGCCATCCTGCCCCAGCACGCTATTGAGGAAATTCTGAAGTTCGATTTCGCCAGCGCCCTGCAGCTGCAGGCCCGCGAGTTCGATATCGTGATCAACCTCGACAAGGAAAAGGAAGCCTGCGCGCTGCTGAACACGATTAAGGCCCCCGAGAAGTTCGGCTACGCCCTGCGCCCCGCCGATGGCGTGCCCTGGCCGGTGAACGAGTTGGCCAGCCACAAGTACCTCACCGGCGTGTTCGACCAGCTTAGCCTGGCCAACACCAAGCCCTACGTGCAGGAGATTTTCGAGCTCTGCGGCTTCGATTTCCGGGGCGAGGAATACGTGTTCGACACCCATGACGACAAGGGCTACGACTGGAGCCGGCTTCCCACCGACGCCGGCCCCCGCATCGGCCTGAATACCGGCTGCGGCGACCGATGGACGACGCGCCTGTGGAGCACCGAAAAGTGGACCACGCTCATCACGCAGTTGCAAGCAGCCGGCTACGCGCCCGTACTGCTGGGCGGGGAGGCCGAAGACGCCCGCAACCGCGAGCTGCACGCCGCCACCGGCGCGGCCTACCTCGGCACGTTTCCGCTGCCTCAGTTCATCAACCTCATGCACCAGATGCAGGGTATCGTGACGCAGGTAACTATGGGCATGCACATCAGCATCGCCCTCCAAAAGCCCACGATTCTGATGAACAATATCTTCAACCCCCACGAATTCGACCTCTACGGCCGCGGCCAGCTCGTGCAGCCCAACCGCCCCTGCGTCTGCTTCTACCGCGGCACCTGTAAGCTGGGCACGAGCTGCATGGAGGATTTGCCGGCGGAAAAGGTGTTTGAGGCGGTAAAGGCGAGCGTGGCTAACATTTAGGTGCTTTTGCCAGTGAAAGGCCCCTACAAAACCGTATTCTTTCTGACTCTCATCACAGCGGTGTTGGTTAGCCTGTTGATTGGCATCTACTCACCTGGTGATTTTATTAGGGACGGCGATCCGGATACTGGGACCATTCTGTTTATAAAGCCAAACCCCGTAGCGGTTCTACGAAGAAGTGCTGCCGCTGTGGCTCTAGTGATGAGCCTGCCACTGCTGGTGCTCGTAGTATCTAAGGTTGCTGCCGCCGCAACCAAGCAGAAATCTCATTTCCGCCGCCGCCTCTGGTTGTTCTGGTTGCTGGCAATGGTCTTCTGGCTTTTTGCCGCAGACTGGTATCCGCTGAGCGACTAACTACTCTCCACCCTTACGAATGGGACAGTCCCGGAGGGGCGACATATCGGTAGGAAACTACCCGTTCCTCCAGCCTAAAGCCCCAGCGGGGCGACATCAATCGTCCAAAGACCAGTGTCGCCCCGCTGGGGCTCTAGTTTTTCCTCAGCTCGTTCTGGCTACCGATATGTCGCCCCTCCGGGGCTGAAACACCTATTTAGGTATGGACGGTTGGCCGGTACAATGGAATGCGAGGGACTCCTGATGGATAGGACTTCACGTGTTATATTTTCCGGCCTCGCAATGACAGGCGCTCAGCCCGCCACTTCCTTTAAGGCGGCCACCATCACCTCCCACGAAAACTCCTTACGCTTCACCGCCACTCCGGCCATAAACTCGGCCTCCCGCTGCTGGGTGTAGAAATCCACCAGCGCGTCGGCAATGGCGCGGGGCGCGGGCGGCACTACGTAGCCCACTTCCCCGTCCGGAATCAGTTCGGCCAGCCCGCCCACGTCCGTTACCAGCATCGGGCGACCGAAGTGGTAGGCAATCTGCGAGACGCCGCTTTGGGTGGCATTTTTGTAGGGCTGCACCACGATGTCGGCGGCACAGAAGTAGTCGGCCACCTGCTCGTTGGGGATGAAGTCGGTGGCGCGGACAAGGCGGTTTTCCAGCCTGTGCTGTCGGATGAGCGCCTCGTATGGTGCGGCGTCCTCGTAGTATTCGCCGGCAACTATCAGCTTAACCGGTAGTTTGGCCAACCGCTCATCGGCGAAGGCTTCGAGCAGGATATCGAGGCCTTTGTAGGCGCGGATGAAACCGAAGAACAGTAGGTAGCTAAAGGCCGGATCGAGTTGCAGGGCCGCCAGGGCGGCGGTTTTGGGTTTGATGGAGCCGAAGTTGTCGTAGAGCGGATGCGGGCGATATAGAGCGGGCTGTTGGAAGCCGAGGCGGCGCAAATCGGCCAGTACCGCCCGGCTCATGGTCACGAAGCCCTGGCAGGCACTCAGGAAATAGCGCGTCAGCGGCCCGTCGCCGGGGCGGGCCTCGTGGGGAATTACGTTGTCGGTGATGGCCACTACGCGGGTATGGCGGTTGCGGCGCACGAGGCGGGCCACAGTGCCCAGCGCCGGCCCCATAAACGGCAGCCAGAACCTAAAAATCACCAAATCGGGCTGCTCGCGGCGCAGCTTCTCCCCTACTTTCCACCACGAAAGTGGATTCACCGAGTTCAGACTGACCTCAATAGCCAAACCCTCGGGCGCGGGACCAGTGCTAAACTGGGTCTGGCCCGGAAATAGAAAGTCGGGATACTGTAGCGAGAATGTCACGAGCCGCACCTCGTCGCCGGCCTCCCGGAAGGCCCGGGCCAGCCGTTCGTTGTAGTTGGCCAGGCCTCCCCGCAACGGGTATGCCGGCCCGATGATTACGACGCGCATATTGTTGGGAATGCTCAGGATGACAGTCTGATTTACTTCAGGTTCAGCCGTTCCTTGACCAAATAGTCGTTGCGGTTGTCGCCGTTTAGCTGCACCATTTCGGCCAGGAAACCAGCCAGAAACAGCTGTACACCCACAATAACCGCGACCAGGGCCAGAAAGAACAGCGGCTGGTCGGTAACGGCGCGGGTGGCCACGTTCTGCCAGGAGTGCCATACCTTATCCACCACCAGCCAGAGCGTAATCAGCATCCCGAATAAAAAGGAAACCGAGCCCATTGCCCCGAAGAAGTGCATCGGCCGCCGCCGGAACCGACTCACAAACGTGATGCTCATCAGGTCGAGGAAGCCATACACGAACCGCTCCAGCCCAAACTTAGTGGTGCCGTATTTACGCTCCTGGTGTTGCACCACCTTCTCGCCGATGCGCCGGAAACCGGCCCATTTAGCAATAACAGGAATGTAGCGGTGCATTTCGCCGTACACCTCTATGCTTTTCACCACCCGGCTGTCATACGCTTTCAATCCACAGTTGAAATCGTGCAGACTGATGCCCGAAATCCAGCGCGTGACGCCGTTGAAAAGCTTGGTAGGAATGGTTTTGCTGAGCGGGTCGAAGCGTTTTTTCTTCCAGCCGCTCACCAGGTCAAGCCCGTCCTGGGTAATCATGCGGTAGAGTTCGGGCAGTTCTTCGGGCGAGTCCTGCAAGTCGGCGTCCATGGTGCACACCACCCGGCCGGTGGTTTCTTTGAAGCCCACATTCAGGGCCGCCGACTTGCCATAGTTACGGTTGAAACGGATGCCCCGTAGGTGCGTGTTGGTGGCCGCTAGCTCCTCAATAACTTCCCAGGAGTCGTCGGTCGAGCCGTCATCAATGAGAATGACCTCGTAGGTCAGCCCATACTGAGCCAACACGCGGTGAATCCAGCGCGTTAGCTCAGGCAATGACTCGGCTTCGTTGAGCAGCGGAATGACGATGGACAGCTCCACCGGAAAGTGCTGCGGCAGGCGCTTACTCAAACTCAGGACGGGTATTTTTGGTGAAGGCGGATATAACAAGGGCCAGCAGGAAGGCGAAGAAAGCCGTTGCCAGAATAGTCCAGAAGATGCTTAACGGGCCGGTGGGCATCATTTTCGACGTCCATTCCATTGCCTGATCGATCTGCTCTTCACTGAGTTGACCGTCGGCCTCCATCTTGGCCCGGGCTGCAGCCACTGCCCGCTGCGCATATTCTGTATCGATAAAATTGACATATATATAATTAAAAATGCCACTCAGGACACCAATAACGGCACCGGCAACGGTGGCAATACCCAGGCCCTGCCCGTAGCTCATAAAACCACCGGAAGCCTTCTTGTAGAATTTATGTGCCAACACAATTCCTACAATCAAGATAGCAAACGTCAACAGGCCCATAACGGGCATTTGCTCCAGGTTGGCTGCCTTCAGGATCAGGGAGTAGATAACGGTGACGATACCCGTCAGCAGACCGTAGCGAATACCAACGGAAACGGGGGTTACAGCAGGAGTAGCGGTGTTTTCCATGAGCAAAATGGGAAAGTGAGTGAATGAATGCGGGAAGGTATATTATTTCCGCAAGAACACTCCACCCGGAATGCTGATAAGCACCCCGAAAAACAACTTCTTTGAAAATTCATCCTGCGCGAATTCAGCCGGCGTACGGGCTAGGTTACGTAGCGTGGCTTCGTACTGCTGCAAGCCGTTGGCCTCTTTCAGATATAGCGCCTTCGTGCTTTCCAGCAGTTTATATACTTCAGCCAAATGCTGTTCGATCAACTCCGGCCCTGTAAGCCGCGAAAACAGGTAAAAAGCCGTTGCCGACACTACTGCGCCTATTAATGCTGTCAGCAGCCCCACTCCAATACTTTTCCAGAGCCCTGGTCCATCGGGCTGGTAATAGCGCCGCAACATCACCTGGCTGGCAATGGCAGCCAAAGGTGGGAAAAAGTCGGCCAGTGTCCGTTTAGGACCATAAGGGTTGTTGTCGCTGAAATACAGAAACAGTACCCAGGCAAAGCACAGCACCCCAGTAATGGCCCCGCACAGCATGGCAGTGCGCAGTATCGGGTTCGGGACAGAAGCAGTAGTAGATTGCAAAGCAGAAGTAAAATGAAGCTGCAAGATACAGCCGCCGCCGCAACCAATCTTTACCATATCCCTGCTTCCTGCCGGGCAAAACCGGAACCTATCGGCTTATGCCGTTATAGCCGGCACAGGTGCAGGTCGCCGCTGCCAGCGCAGCAACAGCGCCTCCAACAGCAGACAGACCAGCGCCCCCCAGATGCAATACTGCCAAAGCGGCGTTCCTACCCGCGTGGCCTTATACTGAGCAGCGGCCGTCTGGCTTCCGCTGGTTTCGTATACCTGCACATTAGGACGGTTAGGGCCAATCAACGCCCGCAGCTCCGTCGCCGAATAGCTAGCCAAGTCTGATTCGCGCTTGTCAACATTGAAAGCCAGTGTAGCAATCGGGTTGCCTGATTGCTCTAGCTTATAGAATCCGGGCTGCTGCAGTCCCGGCGGCATTTCCAGTTGTAGTATATTTCCCTGACGACGATACCCTGGGATAAATGCCAGGCTGTCCTGCACCAAGCGGTACACCGTCTCTGGTCCGGCTCCGGCAGCTGGTAGTTGTACATTCACAACGGCTTGGTTAAGCCGATAAGCAGGTTGCTGCTGTTGCCGGTAGCTCTGCATGGCTAGTTTATAAAGCACCGGCACAAATAACGGGTGTTGCGCGAAGTCGGAATAAGGAGCGCTAAAGGGCGACGAAAAAACGTACACCATACCTTCACCGCTCGAGAAGCCAGCCAGGAAGCTTTCCCCATCACGCATCCGCAGTACCTCCGTACCCGTGCGCGCCCAACGCAGCACCGGAGCGGCTTTAGGCATATCCGCACGCGGATTAACACCCGCAAATACATCCTTAAAGAAAGGATTACGGCTATCGGGTAAGGCCACATCCTGCAGCACTGGCCCAGTTGACGGCACCGATTGCCATTGCACCGGCCCCAATCCCAGTTCACGGAATAACTGCCCGTATGCATCTTGGCGGTTTCTCTCCTTCGGAGGAACTACGACCAGCGTAGCCCCCTGCTGCACTGCCCGACGCAGGTTTTCGCGCAGGCCGGCACTCAGCACTGGCGCTTCGCGCAATACCAACAGGTTTCCTTCTGTGAGTTTACGGTAGTCGGCAGTCTGGGCACTGGTAAACTGGTAATCAAACAAAGGCTCATTACCATACAACCGGTCGAGTTGCTCAGTAGCAGCCACTTCTACCACACTGATTTTTGCCGCAGGTTGCAACGTGAAATAATATGTATTATCAAAATCCACCGGAAAGTCATCAACCACTATGCGGCACTCTTGCACATTTAGCCCGGTCAGGCGCAGGCGTACCTGCGTTGTAACCGTCTTCCCTGCCGGCACAGTAGCCTGAAAGGTAGCGGCCTGGCCTGACCCAACAAATAATTTGACCGGAGACTTTTCAGCTGGTTCCTGTCCCCCGTTTTTCAGCCGGATGCGCAAAGTCAGGTCAACATTGTTTCGCACAAAACCATCATCCAGCCACACGCTGTCTACGAACACATTAGCCGAGGGCCTAGCCATTGCAGGCACCAAAAACACCTGCTGAGTTGAATCAAGCAATTGTAGGCTTCGAGCCGAAAAGTCGTTCTTTTGGAAATCGGAAAACACAAACAATGGCCCAGTGCCAAGTCTTTGGCTCAATTGCTGGCGCTGAGCCAAGGCCCTAGCCAACTCACCTGCTTGGCTACTTATTTCCACTTTTTCAACAGCATTGCGGAAAGCCGCAGCGCTCAGCAAATCAGGACTGCCTGTCGCAAGTACAAATCGCGTCGATGCCGGAAAAGCCAAGGGCAGATCTGTTGCCTGATCAATAGCCTGCTCAAATACCGGCTGGTCATTAGGCCCCAACTGGCGCATGCTGGGCGAGTCGTCAAGTACCACCTGCAATACATTACCGGTAGCAACTTGCTCAGGAGCCGGAATAAAAGGCTGCGCAAATAGTAATACCAGAAAAACAACAAGCCCTATGCGGGCAGCCAATACCAACAAATGCTTCAACTTGCGTTGTCGGGCCGTTACCAGCTTTACTTCCCGGATAAATTCAACGTTGGAAAACAACACCCGCTGAGGCCGACGCAACTCAAAAAGGTGAATAGCAATAGGAATGGCAACAGCCATCAGCCCCCACAAAAACCACGGATAAGTAAATACCATGCAACAGAATCAGTAATTCCGTGAAGATAAACACAAA
This sequence comes from Hymenobacter sp. ISL-91, assembly GCF_018613725.1. Lineage (GTDB taxonomy): Bacteria > Bacteroidota > Bacteroidia > Cytophagales > Hymenobacteraceae > Hymenobacter. The sequence goes on along the minus strand of NZ_JAGGPS010000009.1, from coordinate 226 downwards.
AAGCACGGCGTAAACTGTACCTGAGTGTAACGGCAAAAGTTGCTGGTCCTAGCAACAGCTAAGAAGACTAGATGCTTGGTGTGTACTATAGAAGTCCCGACTAAAATCATGTACTCTGCTGCTCAGGAAAATCTTTCCCCTAATAACATGATAGAAAACAGGTATAAATAGTATCGGGCCCGAAACAGTAACCGCGGCCCCACCGGCTATGACGTCGTACGGCCCG